>NZ_JBIARE010000001.1:0-903110 GCF_042889645.1 Streptomyces sp. NPDC002564
AGATCTGGAAGCCCGGTAACGGGTGGAGGTGACTGGTACTAATAGGCCGAGGGCTTGTCCTCAGTTGCTCGCGTCCACTGTGTTGGTTCTGAAACCACGAACAACCCCATGCCATGGTCACGGTGTGGTGCGGTTGTCAGTTTCATAGTGTTTCGGTGGTCATAGCATGAGGGAAACGCCCGGTTACATTCCGAACCCGGAAGCTAAGCCTCATAGCGCCGATGGTACTGCAGGGGGGACCCTGTGGGAGAGTAGGACGCCGCCGAACTCCTTTTAGTCGGGAAACCCCCGCACCTTATGGTGCGGGGGTTTTCTGCGTTCCGGGGCATTTCCGCGGAAGGGGATCGCCGAGCGGGCCGAGGGGACGGATTAGGGTCGACATATGCGCTACGACCTGGTCATCTTCGACAATGACGGCGTCCTCGTGGACAGTGAGCCGCTCTCCAACACGATCCTCTCCGGCTATCTGACCGAGCTCGGGCACCCGACCTCCTACGAGGACTCCCTGCGCGACTACATGGGCGCCGCGGTCCACCGCGTACACGACCTGGTCTTCGAGCGGAGCGGGCAGCGGCTTCCCGCGGACTTCGACGACGTCCTGCACGCGCGCGTGTTCGCCGCCTTCGAGCGGGAGCTGCAGCCGGTGGACGGGGCCATCGAGCTCCTGGAGAAGCTGTCCGCGGAAGGGGTCCCCTACTGCCTGGCGTCGTCCGGGAGCCACGAGCGGATCCGGGTCGGGCACCGCAGGACCGGACTCGACAAGTGGTTCGACGACGACCGGATCTTCAGCGCGCAGGACGTCGGGCGGGGCAAGCCGGCACCCGACCTGTTCCTGTACGCCGCCGAGCGGATGGGGGTGGCGCCCGGCCGGTGCGTCGTCGTCGAGGACAGTCCGCTGGGCGTGCGGGCCGCGGTGGCCGCCGGGATGGACGTGTACGGGTTCACCGCCATGACTCCCGCCGAGCGGCTCGTGGGGGCCGAACTCGTCGGGGATCTGCGGGAGTTGGCTGACCTGCTCGTATGACGTGTGCGGAGGCGGGCCACTGACATTTGTCACGGCCAGGTCCGGACGATCGTTCCTGTCGGCGGCGGGGGGCCCGGCGGGAAGCTGAGGGTGTCGCGAGGAAGTCCACGCACACCGTCACGGAGGAACCGCTCATGAGCCAGCTCGTCACCGAGGCCCCCGCCCCGAACGCCGCCGATGCCGCCTCCGTGTCCACCACCTCGCCCGCGGACCCGGGCGGTGCCCGGGGCGGTTCGCTGCAGCCGCTGCTGCTGGACGCGGTGCTGCCCACCGCCCTGTACTACCTGCTCAGCAAGGGCTTCGACATGGGCACGCTGGCAGCGCTGGCCTGGAGCAGTGTGGTGCCGGCCGGGCGCACGGCGTGGGGCCTGGTGCGGGAGCGGCGGATCAACGGGCTCGCGGCGCTGATCCTGACCGCCAACGTCGTGGGGCTGCTGCTGAGCCTCGTGGCCGGGGACCCGCGGCTGATGCTGGCCAAGGACAGCGGGATCACCGCGACCGTCGGGCTCGCCGTGCTGGCGTCCGTGGTGGCCGGACGGCCGCTGATGACCGCGGCGCTCAAGCCCTGGGTCACCAAGGGGAACGCGGCGCGCGACGCGGCCTGGGAGCGGCTGAGCGCCGAGCGGCGGTTCGTGCGGCGGGAGCGGACGTTCTCGGTCGTGTGGGGAGTCGCGCTCTTCGGAGAGGCGCTGGTGCGGGTCGTGGGGGCGTACACGCTGCCCGTGGACACGATGGTGTGGCTCGGCGGTGCCGTCGCGGCGGTGGCGATCACGGGGGCCGTGCTGGTCAGTGGTGGCCTGGCCGTCGGGCCGATGGAGGAGATGGTCCGCGGTGCGGTCGGGGACGCGACGGGCGGCAAGGGTGTCGCCGGTCGGTGAAATTGGTCGAGTGATCCATCTACCCACGGGTAGACCGGGGCCCTACGCTCTGCAGCCATGACCGAAGAGCTGCGGCGCGGCAGGGCCTCGCTGGCGTTCGCCTTCCTGGTGCAGGGAGCGACCTTCGCCCTGCTCGTGACGCGGATTCCGGCCATCCAGGACCGCTACGGGATATCCGACGGACTGCTTCCCGTGTTCCTGGCCGCGGTGCCCGTCCTGGCCGGGGTGGGCAGTGTGGGCACCGAGCAGTTGGTCAGGCGGGTGCCGCCGAGTGCGGTGCTGCGGTGGTCGCAGCCGGTGGTGCTGCTGGCGCTGCTCGGGGTGGGGGCGGGCGACGCGCTGTGGCAAGTGGCGGTGTCGCTGGGGGCGTTCGGGCTCGCGGTGGGGGCGCTGGACGCGTCCATGAACATGCTCGGGGTGAGCCTGCAGCGGGCGTACGGGCGCAGCATCATGCTCGGTTTTCACGCCGCGTACAGCCTGGGCGGGATCGTGGGGGCCTCGCTGGCGTGGGCGGGGGCGCACTGGGATCTCTCGCTGTTCGTCTCGTATCTGCCGGTGGTGGCGGTGCTGTTGCCGGCCGCGCTGGTGGGGTCTCGGTGGTACGTCGACGCCCCGGTGGAGCGAACAGGTACGGGGGCCGCGGGGGACGGTGGTGGTCTCGTCTTCACGATGCTGCTGCCGCTGTGCCTGGTGATGACCTTCGCGTACATCGGCGACTCGACGGTCTCGAACTGGAGCGCCAAGTACCTCCAGGACGTGCTGGGCAGTTCGGAGGAGGTCTCGACCGTTCCGTACAACGTCTACATGGTCATGACGTTGGTGGGGCGCGGGCTGGGGGATCTGGGGGTGCGGCGGTTCGGGGCCGTGGCGGTGGTGCGGGCCGGGTCGGTGGTGGCGGCGCTGGGGTTCGCGGTCGTGGCGCTGGCGCCGGGGGCGTGGGTCGGGATCGGCGGGTTCACGGTGCTGGGTCTGGGGTTGTGCGTGGTGGTTCCGCAGACGTTCGCCGCGGCGGGACGGCTGTTCCCGGGGGCCTCGGACGCGGCCGTCGCGCGCCTGAACGTCTTCAACTACGTGGGTTTCCTGATCGGTTCGCCGTTGGTGGGGGCGCTGGGGGACGCGTGGAACTACCGGGGCGCCATGGTCGTTCCTCTGGTGTTGGTGCTTCTGACCTTGTTGTACGCCCGTTCCTTCGCCCCGGGAGCGGACGGGTACGGTGACGGTCATGAGCGGCCGCGCACAGCTGATGTGGGACGAGGCAGTAACGGGCTATGACTTCGGTCCGGGTCACCCGATGGACCCGGTCAGGCTCGGGCTGACCCGAAGTCTGGTCGGCGCCTTCGGGCTCGACCGGGAGCTCGACGTGGTCGCGGCCAAGCGCGCCGGTGACTCGACGCTCCGGCTCGTGCACCGCGCGGACTACGTGGACGCGGTGAAGGCCGCGTCCCTCGACCCCGCCGCCGCGCGCGGGGAGTACGGCCTCGGCACGGAGGACGATCCGGCCTTCGCCGGCATGCACGACGTGTCGGCGCTGATCGCCGGCCAGTCCGTGGGCGCGGCCGAGGCGGTGTGGCGCGGGGACGCGCTGCACGCGGTGAACTTCGCGGGCGGGCTGCACCACGCGATGCCCGGGGCCGCCTCCGGGTTCTGCATCTACAACGACGCGGCGCTGGCCGTGGCGCGCCTGCTCGAGCTCGGCGCCGAGCGGGTGGCGTACGTCGACGTCGACGTGCACCACGGGGACGGCGTGCAGGCCGCGTTCTGGGAGGACCCGCGGGTCCTGACGATCTCCCTCCACGAGCATCCGCGGACGCTCTTCCCGCAGACCGGCTGGCCCGAGGAGACCGGGGCGGACGGCACGGCCGAGGGGTCCGCGGTGAATGTCGCGCTGCCCGCGGGGACCGGGGACGCGGGCTGGGTGCGGGCCTTCCACGCCGTGGTGCCCGAGCTGCTCGCCGAGTTCCGGCCGCAGGTCCTGGTGACGCAGCACGGGGCGGACACGCACTTCGAGGACCCGCTCGCGCACCTCGCCGTCTCGCTGGACGCGCAGCGGGCCGTGCAGGTCGCCTGTCACGACCTGGCGCACGAGCACGCCGACGGGCGGTGGGTCGCGCTGGGCGGCGGGGGATACGCGGTGGTGGACGTGGTCCCGAGGTCCTGGACGCACCTCGTGGGCATCGCCGCGGGGCGGCCCGTGGAGCCGACGGCGACGATCCCCGAGGCGTGGCGGCAGGAAGTGTACGCACGCACCCGGCAGTTGGGCCCGCAGCGGATGACGGACGGGCGGTGGCCGGTGGACTTCTCCGGCTGGGAGTCGGGGTACGACCCCGCGGACCGGCTCGACCAGGCCGTGCTGGCCGCCCGCCGGGCGGCGTTCCCGCTGCGGGGACTGCTGGCGTAGGAAGGGCGTGTCCTTCGGGTCCCTGCCCCCGGGGCCCGTCGGATTATGGCCGCGTTAGCCCAACTGTGGGGGTTTTCCGGGGTTTTGGCGGACCTGTCGGTGTGCATGCGCCAGCATCGGCAGCGTGTTGAGCACCGGAGCGCTGCGTGCGCATCTGTTGGCGGCCCGGCTGGCCGGGCCCGTGGCCACCTCGCGTGAGGAGAGCCTGCGGAGTTATCGCCTCTTCGCGGCCCGGGACCCCCGGATACTCCTCGGGCTCGACCCGGAGTGGAGCTGGGGGGCCGGCGATCTGCTGCGCCTGATGTCCGACAAGTGCGGGGTGTCCGCCGACCCGCGGCACACCTCGGGGGCCGATGTCATCGATCCGGAGCGGACGTTGACGGCGCTGGACGCGTTCGCGGAGCGTCTGTCGCATGCCGCCCGGCGACGACTTCCCGTACTCTTCGGGACCGGACACCCGCACCGGTTACTGGGCTTCTACGCCGCGTTGGCGGACGCATTGTCGGCGGCGGGATGTCCCGTCCTCACCCCGGCGCAGGGCAGCAGTGTCGACATAACGACCCGGTTCGGCCTACGCACGTACAACCTTGACTACGTACAAGGAGTCGCGCTGGTGCGCGAACCCGGCGTGCGTCCCACCGGGAGTGAGACCGGCGCACACACCCATTCACCCCTGCCGATTCGGGCCGCCCTGGATGCCGCGGCGGAGGCCGGCGGGCCGCTTCCCGAGCTTGTCGTGGGGGACCACGGGTGGGTCTGCGGAGCAGGTCAGCTGGGGTTTGAGGCGATCGGTCTGGCGGATACGGACGATCCCGCGCTGTTCGTCGGAGAGGCCGAGGGGCGGGTGTCCGTCGTCGTTCCGCTTGATGACGCTGTGCGGTCTGATTACTACCGACCGCTTACTCGCTATGTACTCAATCGAGCGTGTCTGTCACAGTAGGCGGCCGATGGCTGCTCCTCTTCCCCACTCGCACCATCCGCCCCTAGTCTGGGGAGTGAGCGCGCAGCGACGAAGAGTCACCGGAAGGGGAAGCCGGTGTGCCCGTCATGTGCGGAAGGTTCAGGTGGGGTGTCATGGCTGCAGACCAGAGGCCGCTGAACGAGGTTCAGTTTCTGACCGTGGCGGAAGTCGCCTCGGTGATGCGAGTGTCCAAGATGACCGTGTACCGGCTGGTGCACAGCGGTCATCTGCCCGCCATCCGGGTCGGAAGGTCCTTCCGGGTCCCGGAGCAGGCGGTTCACGAGTACCTCCGCGAGTCGTATGTGGGGGTCGAAGCAGGCTGAGCGAGGGGCCCCAGGGCCCGTCGCGCAGGGGCCACGGCCCCTCGATTACGTCCCTCACGCCGGGACGGGTAGGCTAGGCCGACGTAGGTCGTGTGGGCCCAGTCTGCTGCCCCGCACCGAGTGAAGAGAAGTGAGCGAGGGTAGTCGTGGGCTCTGTAATCAAGAAGCGGCGTAAGCGGATGGCCAAGAAGAAGCACCGCAAGCTGCTGAAGCGCACTCGCGTTCAGCGTCGCAACAAGAAGTAAGCGGCCGCTGCAACAGCGCGTTCCGAAGCCCTCCCGTCATCCGGCGGGAGGGCTTCGGTGTTTTCGGCCGTCTCTGGACCCACGGACATCACAGCGCAACGTCCACCCGCTAGCGTGGGCCGGGACACAGCCGACGGTGGCGCGGCGAGGGTTGGGGAAAGGCAGGCGCTGATCTTGGGCAAGGTCGTGCTCGTGACCGGAGTGGCCCGACAGCTGGGCGGACGGTTCGTCCGGCGCGTCCAGCGCGACCCGGACGTCGACCGGGTGGTCGCCGTCGACGCGGTCCCACCCGAGCACCATCTCGGCGGCGCCGACTTCGTCCAGGCCGACATCCGCCAGCCCACCATCGCGCGGGTGCTCGCCGAACACGGCGTGGACACCGTCGTGCACATGGACGTGACGGCCACCGCGCTGGCCAGTGGCAGCCGCGGCTCGGTCAAGGAGACCAACGTCATCGGCACCATGCAGCTCCTCGGTGCCTGCCAGAAGTCGCCGACGATCAAGCGGCTCGTGGTGAAGTCGAGCACCAGCGTGTACGGCTCGGCGCCCAAGGACCCGGCCGTCTTCACCGAGACCACGCCGCCCAAGTCGCTGCCCAGCGGTGGCTTCGCCAAGGACACCGTCGAGGTCGAGGGCTATGTGCGCGGCTTCGCGCGGCGCCGCCCCGACGTCGCCGTGTGCGTGCTGCGCTTCGCGAACATCCTCGGCCCGGCCGCGGATTCGCCGCTCGCCGAGTACTTCTCGCTGCCGATGCTGCCGACCGTCTTCGGCTACGACCCGCGCCTGCAGTTCGTGCACGAGGACGACGCGGTGGAGGTGCTGCGCCTCGCCTCGCACGAACCGGCGCGCGGCACCCTCAACAGCGGCACGTTCAACATCGCGGGCGACGGCCAGCTGCTGCTCTCGCAGTGCGCGCGGCGGCTCGGCCGCCCCACCGTGCCCGTGCTCCTGCCGGCCGTCACCTGGGTCGGCTCGGCGCTGCGCACGCTCGGCATGACCGACTTCTCGCCCGAGCAGATCAGGCTCCTCACGCACGGCCGGGTCGTGGCCACCCGGCAGATGCGCGAGACACTGGGGTTCAGGCCGAAGTGCACGACCGAGCAGACCTTCGCGGACTTCGTGCGCAGCCGGGGCCCCGGGCTGCTGCCACCAGGCGCCCTCGCGGGCGCAGTCGACCGGATCGCCGCGCTGCCCCTCGCGGGCGGCAACCAGAGCGCCAACTGAGGAGAGCGTCAACGATGGCGGACGCCAAGGTCATTCCGTTCGACGACGACCGCTCGCGCGGGAGCGCGCAGCGCCCGGGGCGCCGCAGGTCCGCGCCGCGGCGCCCGGGCGATCCGGTGGCCGGGGTCAAGGCGCTGCCGGGGCAGCAGGAGGGCCCGCCCCAGGAGGCGCCGCAGGGCGCCGGACCGCGGCAGCAGCCGCGTCCGGCCCCGCAGCCGGGCGGCGGCTGGGACCGGCGCGTCGCGGGCGGCCTGGCCTTCCTGCGGCGGCGGCTGACCGGTGAGTACGAGGTCGACGACTTCGGTTACGACGAGGAGCTCACCGACCAGGTCCTGATGTCGCTGCTGCGGCCCGTCTACGAGAAGTACTTCCGGGTCGAGGTGAAGGGCATCGAGAACATCCCCGCCGACGGCGGGGCGCTGATCGTCGCCAACCACTCCGGGACGCTCCCGCTGGACGGCCTGATGATGCAGGTCGCGGTGCACGACAACCACCCCCAGGGCCGGCACCTGCGGCTGCTCGCCGCCGACCTGGTCTTCATGCTGCCGGTGGTCAACGAACTGGCCCGCAAGGCCGGGCACACCCTGGCCTGCGCGGAGGACGCGGAGCGGCTCCTGGAACGCGGCGAGCTGGT
The DNA here is from genome assembly GCF_042889645.1 of Streptomyces sp. NPDC002564. Taxonomy (NCBI): domain Bacteria; kingdom Bacillati; phylum Actinomycetota; class Actinomycetes; order Kitasatosporales; family Streptomycetaceae; genus Streptomyces; species Streptomyces sp. NPDC002564. The sequence continues at coordinate 7,688 of NZ_JBIARE010000001.1, forward strand.
CGGGGTGATGCCGGAGGGCTTCAAGGGCATCGGGAAGCCCTTCAGCGAGCGCTACAAGCTGCAGCGGTTCGGCCGCGGCGGCTTCGTGTCGACGGCGCTGCGGACCGGGTCGCCGATCGTGCCCTGCTCGATCGTCGGGGCGGAGGAGATCTACCCGATGATCGGCAACGCGAAGACGCTGGCCCGGGTCCTCGGCTTCCCGTACTTCCCGATCACGCCCACCTTCCCGTGGCTGGGACCGCTGGGTGCGGTGCCGCTGCCGACGAAGTGGACGATCCAGTTCGGTGAGCCGATCCCGACGGACGGCTATCCGCCGGAGGCGGCGGAGGACCCGATGCTGATGTTCAACCTGACCGACCAGGTGCGCGAGCAGATCCAGCACTCGCTGTACAAGCTGCTGGTGCAGCGGCGGTCGGTGTTCTTCTAGCGGCTGGGCATGCGTGTGCGGCTGGGCATGCGTGTGCGACCGGGGGCGTCCTCCTGGTGGAGGGCGCCCCCGGCCGCGGGCCGGCGAGGGCCTACTTCACGTCCTCGCCGTCGATGCCGAGCTCCGGGAGCTGCAGGCCGGGCAGGAGCGGCGGCAGCGTGACGTCCGGCTTGGCCGGGGTGCTGTGCTGGCCGGGCTTGCTCTTGCCCTCCGAGGGCGCGGGACTGGTCTTCTTCTCGTCCGGTGGGTCGAGGAGATCGCCGGTGGCGCCGCCGAGGAGGCCGTCGTCGTGCCGGTCCGAGGTGGAGGGCCTGGGCTTGCTGTCGCTGCCCGTGCTCCCGCCGTGCGAACTGCCGCTGCCCGAGGGGTGGGAGGGCCGGCCGTCGGAGCTGTCGGAGCCGCTGGGGCTCTGCGACGTCCGGCCGGTCGAGCCGCCCTTCTCGGGGGCGCGGGGCAGCAGGGAGCGCAGCGGGTCGACCTCGTCGTCCATGGCGTCGAAGACGGAGTTCACCTGCTCTCCCACGTCGCCCAGCTGGACGGGGAGGCGGCCCTTGAGGTCGCTCCACGCCTCGCGGTGGGACCGGGAGAACGCGGACAGCGCCTGGATGGGGCCGAGGGAGCCGTCGCGTTCGTACGCCTCGAGGAGCAGGCGGTGGCCCTCGGTGGCGTCGTGCCGCATGCCGGAGAGCGCGCGTCTGACTTCGCCGAGGGACTCGTGGTCGAGGCTGCCGGAACGGCCCCGCTCCATGAGCCTGCGGGCCTCGCTCAGCCGCGTCGATGCCTGGTCGAGGTAGATGCGTCCCCGGTCGGCGTCGTCGTCGGCCATGCCTCGCTTGAAGTCCTCCATGCCCCGCTTGAGGCCGTACAGCGAGTCGCCGGGCAGCGCGTCGTTGCTGGCGGCTGCGACGCCGCCGAACGCGCCCGCGGCGACACCGACGGTGAGACCGCCGGCCGCGATGCCCTTGGAGAGACGGGAGCGCGGACGCAGCTTCCGCAGGGCGCTCGCTCGGTGAGCACCCTTGCGGGAGCGTTGCTCCGGCACCGAAGGGGTGGTGCCCTCGAGGAACATGGCTTCCATCGCGGCCACGAGCTGGGCGCGCTGGACGACCTTGACCTCGGGATCGAGGGCTGGCTTGGGCAGCGCGTCGAGACCGTCCGCCAGGGCCAGCATGCGGCCCTGCTCGGTCGGTTCGGAACGGGCCGCGGTTTCGGGGGACTCCACGGCCGCGGGTGCGGGTGCCGCGGAGTCCTCGGACTGCTCGGCCGCCGGGTCCTGGTCGGAATGCTCCTCCAGGGCCTGGGCGAAGGCGTTCGCCCGCCGGTGGGCCGATACGTTCGCGATCACTGGCGGCACCTCCTCTCGTCAAGACGGTCGACTCCCCAGGGGGTCCTGAGGGTTGCATGTCCTGACCATGTCCACACGATCGAGTGAGCGGAGCCAGCCAGGTAGCGACCACAGGGAGCCTGCATCCCGCACAACGAGCGTCGCGGCACTTGGGTTACGGACGAAAGATGATCGGACCGCGACAATTCCGTGGCGACCATCTGGCCGCCACGGAACGTGAGTTGGGCATCACGGAAGGTGATTCGGGGGTCACGGTGGGCTAGCGGGCGTCGTCGGGCAGCAGCCGGGCGAGCGTCCGCACCGCGCGGTACTGGAGGGTCTTGATCGCACCCTCGTTCTTGCCCATGACCCGCGCGGTCTCCGCGACGGAGAGCCCCTGGAGGAAGCGCAGGGTCACGCATTCCTGCTGCTGGGGATTGAGGCGGCGGACGGCTTCCAGCAGTGCCGCGTTCGAGAGGGACTCCAGGACGGAGTCCTCGGGGCTGCGCTCGACCTCATTGGCGTCGAGCATCTCGCCGGTGGTCACTTCGAGGCGGAAACGGCTCGATTTGAAGTGGTCGGCGACCAGGTTGCGGGCGATCGTGACCAGCCAGGCGCCGAAGTCGCGACCCTGCCAGGTGAAGGTGCCGATGCGGCGCAGGGCGCGCAGAAAGGTCTCACTGGTGAGGTCCTCGGCGGTCGCCTTGCCGCCCACGCGGTAGTAGATGTAGCGGTAGACCGTGTCGCTGTACTGGTCGTAGAGGCGGCCGAAGGCGTCGGACTCGCCCGCCTGGGCGCGCTCGACGAGGTCCATCATGCGCGCGCTGTCGCTGTCCGCGGCGGGACGGCGGGGGGTGGGTGCTGAGGTGGCGGCCGCGGCGCCGGTGCGGGCCCGTCTGTTGACTGCCGCACCGCCGTTCGCCAGGGCATAGCAGGGCCCGGCGGGTGCGGGGACGGCGAAAGCGGGGACGGCGGGGACGGCGTACGCGGTGGGGACGAAGCCGCGCAAGCGGTCGATGACCGTTGCGCGCAGCGTAGCCAGGCCCGAGGCGTCAACCCCGACGTGTGGGTACACGGGACTCCCAGAGGCAGAGCTTCCATCACGTGCAGTGCGGGACCGTTCACCCGTCGTAGCGACGCGTGGGGTCCCTTATGCGTCTGAGGAGAATAACGCTTCGTACAGGCAGCGCTACACCCAGTTGCTCAAATCATCGATTACGTCGCTTCTGTAACCGATTGACGCCGGGTCAGGCACCGGAGAGTGACCAGTTGTTGATCGGATGAGCCCGCTTTCCGTCTCGGCCGGGTGCGTGTTGTGGCCGAGTGCTACCGGGGTGACTGGCGGGAGACGGGGCGGGGTAGAACCCACGGAATGCACGGCGCCACGCCGTGCGGGGGGTGCCGGAACGGGTGTTCAGTGCCGGCGGCGGTGCAGCGCGACGGCCGCGGCGGCGCCGCCCGCGAGCGCGCCGACCCCGGCGGCGGCCGGGATGCCGACCTTCGCGGCCTTGCGGCCCGTGCGGTAGTCGCGCAGCCGCCAGTCCCGCTCCCGGGCGTGCTTGCGCAGTTTGGCGTCGGGATTGATCGCGTACGGGTGTCCGACGAGCGAGAGCATCGGGATGTCGTTGTGCGAGTCGCTGTAGGCGGCGCAGCGGCTGAGGTCCAGGCCCTCGCCCGCGGCCAGCGCGCGGACGGCCTCGGCCTTGGCGGGGCCGTGCAGGGGCTCGCCCACGAGCTTGCCGGTGTAGACGCCGCCGACCGACTCGGCGACGGTGCCGAGGGCGCCGGTCAGGCCGAGGCGGCGGGCGATCACCGTGGCGATCTCCACCGGGGCGGCGGTGACCAGCCAGACCTTCTGGCCCGCGTCCAGGTGGGCCTGGGCCAGGGCGCGGGTGCCCGGCCAGATGCGCTCGGCCATGTACTCGTCGTAGATCTCCTCGCCGATGGACATCAGCTCGGCGACCCGGTGGCCCTTGACGATGGACAGGGCGCTGTCGCGGGCGTCCTGCATGTGCTCGGGGTCCTCGACGCCGGCGAGCCTGAACCAGGCCTGCTGCCAGGCGAATCGGGCCAGTTCCTGGCGCTCGAAGAACTTCCGCTTGTACAGCCCGCGGCCGAAGTGGAAGATCGCGGCGCCCTGCATCACGGTGTTGTCGAGGTCGAAGAAGGCGGCGGCCTTGTCGTCGCCGACGACGGGGAACTCCGGTTCCGCGGGCGCCGCGTCGACCGCGTCCGGCGTGGCGCGGCTTTCGAGCTCCTCCAGCTCCTGGGAGGACTTGCGCGCTGCCTCAGCCGAGGCCTCGCCTGCCAACACGCTCCGCGCCGTGGCGGAGCGCCTACGGGGGGTGAGCCATCCGAGAGCGGCCATGTCGTGAGCATAGCCAGTTTGTTCGGTGGTTCCGGAGTCGGGAGGATTCGGGCCCGTGAACTCTCCGCGTCCGCGCCGTGACACGGGCCGTCCGCGGAGTGTCCGCCGACCGCGCGAGAATAGGGGGATGAGCCCCATTTTCCGTCGTAGCGGCGGTCGTACGGAGAAGAAGAAGCCGCAGGAGCGGCTCGTCACCCTGATCGGGAAGCCGGGGTGCCATCTGTGTGATGACGCACAGTCGGTGATCGAGAAGGTCTGCGCGGAGCTGGGCGCGCCCTGGGAGAAGAAGGACATCACCCGGGACGAGGAGCTCCACAAGGCCTACTGGGAGCAGATCCCCGTGGTGCTGGTGGACGGGGAGCAGCACACCTTCTGGCGCGTGGACGAGGAGCGGCTGCGCCGGGAGCTCGCCGGATAGGCCCACGGGAACTGACCGGTCAGTCCAAAGTGCCCGCGGAGTCGTCTACGCTTTGGGGCGGTTTTGGTCTCGGGGGCGATGATCGTGAGGAGAGTGTGCGGTTTTGCCCCCATCGCAGCAGCAACGACAGTGCCCGCGCGCCGGTTCCACGATCGCGCGCCGGGCGTGCGTGACCCCGGTCACGTTGGCCGGGCAAATCGGACACCATCTTTGTGCACGCGTTCACAAAGACATAGCCTGCATTCGACGGGGCGGTCTGGGGACGAGTGACCGCCTGCAGCCCCGCTCTACCCGCAGGAGCACCGTGGCAACTGGCCGAACTCACCGACCGGCGACCCGCAGCCGAGGGATTCCCGAGGCCACCGTCGCCAGGCTTCCGCTGTACCTCCGAGCCCTCACCGCACTGTCGGAGCGCTCGGTGCCCACGGTCTCCTCCGAGGAGCTCGCGGCCGCCGCGGGGGTCAACTCCGCGAAGCTGCGCAAGGACTTCTCCTACCTCGGCTCCTACGGGACGCGCGGGGTCGGGTACGACGTCGAGTATCTCGTCTACCAGATCTCCCGTGAACTCGGGCTGACCCAGGACTGGCCGGTCGTCATCGTCGGCATCGGTAACCTCGGCGCCGCCCTGGCCAACTACGGCGGGTTCGCCTCCCGCGGCTTCCGGGTCGCCGCGCTCATCGACGCCGACCCGGCCATGGCGGGCACGCCGGTCGCGGGCATGCCGGTGCAGCACACCGACGACCTCGAGAAGATCATCGAGGAGAACGGCGTCTCGATCGGCGTGATCTCGACTCCGGCGGGCGCCGCCCAGCAGGTCTGCGAGCGGCTCGTCGCCGCCGGTGTGACCTCCATCCTGAACTTCGCGCCGACCGTGCTGTCCGTGCCGGACGGCGTCGACGTGCGCAAGGTCGACCTCTCCATCGAGCTGCAGATCCTCGCCTTCCACGAGCAGCGCAAGGCCGGTGAGGACGCGGCCCACGACGGGCCCGTGCCGCCCGTGGCGGCCAAGCAGCAGCGCAAGGGACCCGACGGGGACGTCCCCGCCGTGATGCCGGCATGAGTCTCCTGGTCGTGGGGCTGAGTCACCGCAGCGCCCCGGTGAGCGTCCTGGAGCGCGCCGCGCTCTCCCCCGAGGCGCAGGCCAAGCTCCTGCAGGACGCCCTCGCCGCCGAGCCCGCCGCCGAGGCGGCCGTGCTCGCCACCTGCAACCGCATCGAGCTGTACGCCGACGTGGACAAGTTCCACGCGGGCGTCGCCGAGCTGTCCACGCTGCTCGCCCAGCACAGCGGCGTCGGCCTGGAGGAGCTCACCCCGTATCTGTACGTCCACTACGAGGACCGCGCCGTCCACCACCTCTTCTCGGTGGCGTGCGGGCTCGACTCGATGGTCGTCGGCGAGGGGCAGATCCTCGGGCAGATCAAGGACGCCCTGGCGCGCGCGCAGGACCTGCACACCGCGGGCAAGCTCCTCAACGACCTCTTCCAGCAGGCCCTCAGGGTCGGCAAGCGCGCGCACTCCGAGACCGGCATCGACCGGGCCGGGCAGTCGCTCGTGACCTTCGGCCTCGAACAGCTCGCCGTGCGCGGGCCGGTGGAGGCCTGGGCCAAGGGCAAGCGCACCCTGGTGATCGGCGCGGGCTCGATGTCCTCGCTGGCCGCGGCGACCCTCGCGCGGGCCGGCGTCGAGGAGGTCGTCGTCGCCAACCGCACCCTGGAGCGGGCCGAGCGCCTCGCGCAGATCCTGGGCGAGCCGGGCGGCACGGGCGTCCTCGCGCGCGCGGTGCCCATGGGCGACGTGGCCGCCGAACTGACACGTGCCGACATCGTCGTCTCCTGTACCGGCGCGACGGGACTCGTCCTGACCGCACCGGCCGTGGAGGCCGCGCTGGCCGGGCGTACGGCCCCGCTCGCGCTCCTGGACCTCGCCATGCCGCGCGACATCGACGGCGCCGTGCACCGGGTCGAGGGGGTGCGCCTCGTCGACATCGAGTCGCTCGCCGAGGCCTCCGCGGACGCCCCGATGGCCGACGACGTGGAGAAGGTGCGGGGCCTCGTCTCCGACGAGGTCGCCGCCTTCGGCGCCGCGCAGCGCGCCGCGCACATCACGCCGACCGTGGTCGCCCTGCGCACCATGGCCGCCGACGTGGTGGCCGGTGAGATGGCGCGCCTGGAGGGGCGGCTGCCCGGACTCGAGGACAAGCAGCGCGCGGAGATCACCCAGACCGTGCGCCGCGTCGTCGACAAGCTGCTGCACGCGCCGACGGTGCGGGTCAAGCAGCTGGCGAGCGAGCCCGGCGGCGCCGGGTACGCGGACGCGCTGCGCACGCTCTTCGACCTCGACCCGCAGACGGTCGCGGCGGTCAGCAGGGCTGACCACATGAACAACGAGAACGACGACCCGAATCGAGGCCGGGCATGACCGAGAGGGCTTTTCGGCTCGGGACCAGGCGCAGCAAGCTGGCGATGACCCAGTCCGGCCACGTGGCCGACGCCGTCCGGGAGTTGACGGGGCGCCCCGTCGAGCTGGTGGAGATCACCACGTACGGCGACACCTCGCGCGAGCACCTCGCGCAGATCGGTGGCACCGGCGTCTTCGTCGCCGCCCTGCGCGAGGCGCTGGCCCGAGGTGAGGTCGACTTCGCCGTCCACTCCCTCAAGGACCTGCCCACCGCGCAGCCGGCCGAGCTCACCCTCGCCGCCGTGCCCGAGCGCGAGGACCCGCGGGACGCGCTGATCGCCCGCGACGGCCTGACCTTCGCCGACCTCCCCGAGGGGGCCAGGGTCGGCACCGGTTCGCCGCGCCGCATGGCGCAGCTGAACGCCTACGCGCGCAGCCACGGCATGACCATCGAGACCGTGCCGATCCGCGGGAACGTCGACACCCGCATCGGATACGTGCACCAGGGCGAGCTCGACGCCGTCGTGCTGGCCGCCGCCGGACTCAACCGCGTCGGCAGGGCCGACGAGGTGACCGACTTCCTGTCGGTCGACACCGTTCTGCCCGCCCCCGGCCAGGGGGCACTGGCGATCGAGTGTGCCGCGCACAACGCGTCACTCGCCGCCACGCTCGCCGAGCTCGACGACCCGTACACGCGGGCCGCCGTGACCGCCGAGCGAGCCCTGCTCGCCGCCCTGGAAGCCGGTTGCAGCGCGCCCGTCGGCGCGCTGGCCGACCTCCTGGCCGACGGGCAGATTGTCAAGGAAATGCGCCTGCGCGGCGTCGTCGGTACGACCGACGGCTCGTCGCTGGTGCAGCTGTCCACCACCGGTCCCGTGCCCGAGACGGAGACCCAAGCCATGGCGCTGGGCCGCGAACTCGCGGCCGAGATGCTCGCCAAGGGCGCGGCCGGTCTGATGGGGGAGCGAGCACTTTGAGCCCCACCTCGAACCTTCCCGGCCTTCCCGCACACGGGCACGTCACCTTCCTCGGTGCCGGTCCCGGAGATCCGGGACTGCTGACCCTGCGCGCCGTCGAGGCGCTGGCCCGAGCGGATGTGCTGATCGCCGAGCCCGATGTGCTCGACGTCGTCCGCGTGCATGCCAGGGGAGGTGTGGACACACCCCAGCCGACACCTGACGACACGTCAATGACCGCCGACGCGACGCCGTTCCGAGCTGCCGCCAATCTTGTCATGGCGGCCGCCAAGGGCGGCAGGCGGGTCGTGCGTGCGGTGAGCGGCGACCCGGGCCTCGACACGTACGCGGCCGAGGAGATGCTCGCCTGCGCCGCCGAGGGCATCCCCTTCGAGGTCGTGCCCGGCATCGCGGCCGCCGTCGGTGTGCCCGCGTACGCGGGTGTCCCGCTGCGCGACGCGCAGGGCACGGACGTCCGCTTCGTCGACGCCAGGACCGCCTCCGACCGCTGCTGGAGCGAGGTGGGCGCGTCCGACGGGACCGTCGTCGTCTCCACCGCGCTCGACTCGGTGGCCGCCGCGGCCGGCGAGCTGGTGGCCGCGGGCCGCAAGCCGGACACCCCGATGACGGTGACCGTGGCCGGTACGACGACGCGCCAGCGCACCTGGACCGCGACGCTCGGCACCATCGCGCAGGTCCTCAAGCAGGCGAAGGTGCTGCCCTCGCCGGACGGCGGCCAGCCGGTCATAGCCGTGGTCGGCGAGCGTTCCTCGGCCGCCCAGCGCGAGCAGCTGTCCTGGTTCGAGTCCAAGCCGCTCTTCGGGTGGCGCGTCCTCGTGCCGCGCACCAAGGAGCAGGCGGCCTCGCTCTCCGACCAGCTGCGCTCCTACGGCGCCGTGCCGCACGAGGTCCCGACCATCGCGGTCGAGCCGCCGCGCACGCCCCAGCAGATGGAGCGCGCGGTCAAGGGCCTGGTCACCGGCCGGTACGAGTGGATCGCCTTCACCTCCGTCAACGCCGTCAAGGCGGTGCGCGAGAAGTTCGAGGAGTACGGGCTCGACGCGCGGGCCTTCGCCGGGATCAAGGTCGCGGCCGTCGGCGAGCAGACCGCCGCCGCGCTGGTCGCCTTCGGCGTCAAGCCGGACCTGGTGCCCAGCGGTGAGCAGTCGGCCGCCGGACTCCTGGAGGACTGGCCGCCCTACGACCCGGTCTTCGACCCGATCGACCGCGTCTTCCTGCCGCGCGCGGACATCGCCACCGAGACGCTGGTGGCCGGTCTCATCGACCTGGGCTGGGAGGTCGACGACGTCACCGCCTACCGGACGGTGCGCGCCTCGCCGCCCCCGGCGGACACCCGGGAGGCGATCAAGGGCGGCGGCTTCGACGCGGTCCTGTTCACCTCGTCCTCCACCGTGCGCAACCTCGTCGGCATCGCCGGCAAGCCGCACAACGTGACCGTCATCGCCTGCATCGGCCCCGCCACCGCGAAGACCGCGGAGGAGCACGGGCTGCGGGTGGACGTGATGGCGCCCGAGCCGTCGGTCCACAAGCTGGCCGAGGCGCTCGCCGACTTCGGTTCCCGGCGGCGCGCCGCGGCCCTGGAGGCGGGGGACCCGGTCACCCGGCCCAGCGAGCGCCGTCCCGGCTCGCGCAGGAGGCGGGCGGCGCCCTGACGCCCGCACGGCGTACCGTGAAATCACCGGCTTCGCCGAGTTCGTCCTCAAGCGCCGGACAGGCTGGATCTTCCCAGCCCGTCCGGCGCTCGTGGTTCGGCGGCGGGTGCCGGGTCCGACACAGCGTGAGGTGAGAGAGACAGTGACGACGTACGGATCCTTCCCCGGCACGCGGCCGCGCAGGCTGCGCACCACTCCCGTCATGCGGCGCATGGTGGCCGAGACGCGCCTGCACCCGGCCGACCTGATCCTGCCCGCGTTCGTGCGCGAGGGGATCACCGAGCCGGTGGGGATCGAGGCGATGCCCGGCGTGTACCAGCACACCCGCGACAGCCTGAAGAAGGCCGCGGTCGACGCGGTGACGGCCGGGGTCTCGGGGATCATGCTCTTCGGTGTGCCGGAGGAGTCGAAGAAGGACGCCCTGGGCACGCCGGGCACGGACCCGGACGGCATCCTGCAGGTCGCGCTGCGCGACGTGCGGGCCGAGGTCGGCGACGACCTCCTCGTGATGTCGGACGTGTGCCTGGACGAGACCATCGACCACGGGCACTGCGGTGTCCTGGACGACCGGGGCCGGGTGGACAACGACGCGACCCTGGAGCGGTACGCCGAGATGGCGCAGGTCCAGGCCGACGCGGGCGCCCATGTGGTCGGCCCGAGCGGCATGATGGACGGCCAGATCGGCGTCATCCGGGACGCGCTGGACCAGGCCGGGCACGAGGACGTCGCGATCCTCGCGTACACCGCGAAGTACTCCTCGGCCTTCTACGGCCCCTTCCGCGAGGCCGTCGGCTCGTCACTCAAGGGCGACCGCAAGACCTACCAGCAGGACCCGGCCAACAGCCGGGAGTCCCTGCGGGAGCTGGCGCTCGACCTCGAAGAGGGCGCCGACATGGTGATGGTCAAGCCCGCGGGCCCCTACCTCGACGTCCTGGCCCGGATCTCCGACGCGTCCGACGTGCCGGTGGCGGCGTACCAGATCAGCGGCGAGTACTCGATGATCGAGGCCGCCGCGCAGCGCGGCTGGATCGACCGGGACAAGGCGATCATGGAGTCGCTGACGGGGATCAAGCGCGCGGGCGCGAACATGATCCTCACCTACTGGGCGACCGAGGTCGCGCGGCAGCTCTGACCCGCGAAGGAGATCCGCTGCCCGGCGGCTCTTGACCTCAACCTTGGTTGAGGTCGGAGGGTGGGGTGCATCGACGTTCGTCACCGCGAAACGAGGAGCACCCCATGCGCGCCGTTGTCCTGCACCAGTTCGGTCCCGCCGAGAACCTGCGCCCCCAGACCCTGCCCGACCCCGTCGCGGGGCCGGGGCAGGTGCGGATCGCGGTACGCGCGGCGGGGGTCCACTTCGTCGAGACCGTGATGCGCAAGGGCGAGGCGTCCGACATGGCGCCGCCGCTGCCCGAGCTGCCCGCGGTGCTGGGCGGCGAGGTCGCCGGCGTCGTGGACGCGGTGGGCGACGGCGTCGACCCCGGGTGGCTCGGGCGGTCCGTGGTGGTCCCGCGCTCGGCCCCCGGCGGGTACGCCGAGCTGACCGTCGCCGACGCGGACACCGCGCACGAGGTCCCGGACGGGCTCGGCTTCGAGGCCGCGGTGACCATGGTGATGACCGGGGCCACCACCATGGGCCTGCTGGACTCCGCCCGGCTGCGCCCCGACGACGTGGTCCTGGTGACGTCCGCCGCCGGGGGCGTGGGACGGCTCGTGGTGCAGTACGCGCACGCCCTGGGGGCCACGGTGATCGGCGCGGCCGGTGGACAGGCGAAGGTCGACGCGGTGCGGGAGCTCGGCGCCGACATCGCCGTCGACTACAACAGGCCGGGCTGGGAGCGCGAGGTCGCCGAGCGGCTCGGCGGGCGGCGGGTGACCGCCGTGCTCGACGGTGTGAGCGGCGAAAAGGGCGCGGCCGCCTTCGAGCTGATCGCCGACGGGGGCCGGTACGTCGTCATCGGCTGGGCCGCGCAGGAGGACTTCCGGCCCGACCCCGCGGTGCTCGCCGAGCGGGACATCACCGTCACCAACGCGCTGCTGCAGCTGATCGGCGCCCCCGAGAAGGGCCCCGACCGCGAGCGGGAGGCGCTGGCGGCCGCCGCCAAGGGGCAGTTGGTGCCCGCCTTCCAGGCGTTTCCGCTGGAGCGGGCGGCCGAGGCGCACGCCGCCCTCGAGCGGCGGCAGACCACGGGCAAGGTGGTCCTGGTCCCCTGAGCGCCGGTCCTTCCGGCGCGCCGGTCCCCCCTGCGGACGTCAGTCCTTCGTGAGCAGCAGGGCCAGCCGGGAGAGGCCGTCGGCGCCGTGGCCCTGCTCCACCGCCCGGTCCAGGAGGTCCTGCAGCGGGTCGAACAGCTCGGTGCGCAGGCCCTGCCGGGTGAACGCCTCGGTGAAGTTGGCGAACGCCGCGCGGTTCATGGCGAGGTTCGAGACGTCCGTGAGGTGCTGCCCGGAGTCGAGGGCCGCGGCGCCGCCCGTCACGACGCCCCGGGTCATCGCGACGACGAAGTCGTCCAGGAGCGGCGCCAGGTCACCGGCCGCCAGGCCCTCGCTGCGGATCAGTGCGAAGGCCTGGGAGACGCCCATGACCATGCCGTACATCCCGGTGAGCAGCGCCAGGTCGTACAGCGCGGCGTGACCGGGGTCGGTGCCGACCCACCGGGGGTCGGCGAGCGCGGCCAGCGTCGGCCGGTGCGCCGCGAACGCGGCCTCGTCGCGGCCGCTGTAGAAGATGTACGCGCCGGGCGTGGCGATCATCTGCGGGACGGCCATGATGCCGCCGTCGAGGTAGGTGATGCCGTGGGCCGCCGCCCAGTCCGCGAGCTCCCGCGCCTGGTCCGGGGTGCCGTTGGTCAGGTTGACCAGGGTGCGCCCGGCGAGCGCGTCGGCCTCCGGCGCCAGCAGGGCGCGCACCGCGTCGTTGGTCGTGAGGCAGACGACGACGAGGTCGCTCGCGGTGATCGCGGCCCGTGCGGTGCCGGCGGGGACGGCGCCGCGGTCGGCCAGCGGCCCGGTTCTGGACCGGGTGCGGTTCCAGACGGTCGTCGGGTGCCCCGCCGCGACCAGGGCGGACGCGAGGGCGGAACCCATCAGGCCGAGACCGAGGACGGTGACGGGGCCGGGCGAGTCGGTCGTACGGGTGGTGCCGGTCACGGGGGAGCTCCTTCGAGGGCGCTGCGTCGGGGACGCGTTCGATCCTCGTGCGGCTCCCGGGGGCGGACAAGTACCGACTTTTTTGTGCGGTACTCACCAAAAGGTGTGTGAGCCGGTGGGAGCTCCCCGTGCCGGGGGCGGTCAGCCGAACTGGCCGGGCCGGTAGTCGCCCGCGGGCTGCTGGAGGATGACGTTCAGCCGGTTGAAGCTGTTGATGAGGGCGATCAGCGTCACCAGGCCGGTGAGCTGCTCCTCGTCGAAGTGCTTGGCCGCATTGGCCCACACGTCGTCGGGGACGCCGCCCGCCGCGTCGGCGAGGCGGGTGCCCTCCTCGGTCAGCTCCAGCGCCGCGCGCTCGGCCTCGGTGAAGACCTTCGCCTCGCGCCACGCGGCGACCAGGTTCAGCCGCGTCGAGGTCTCGCCGGCCGCGGCCGCCTCCTTGGTGTGCATGTCCAGGCAGAAGCCGCAGCCGTTGATCTGGCTCGCGCGGATCTTCACCAGCTCCTGCGTCGCGGCCGGCAGCCCCGTGTCCGAGACGACCTTGCCCACCGCGGTCAGGTGCTTCAGGGCCTTGCTCGCGGTCGGGCTCGCGAAGACGTTCAAACGGGCTTCCATGGTGTGCTCCTGTGCCGTTGTTCGTGCGGGGTCCTTCACAGCTATGACGGACCGACCCGACGAAATTGTGACAGGAGCCGATGTGACCTGCGTCTCCCGCGAGGTCACCAGCTCAGGGCGTCCTCGCGGGTCGCCTGCCAGTAGGTGGTCGTGACCGAGCTGTCCACGTACACGCCGCCCGCGGGGAGCTTGAGGTCGGCCGGGGCGCCGACGCTGCCGTCCATCGCGCGGTTGGCGAAGTGCACGCGCAGCCGGTGGGCGGTGCGGCCGTGCGTCCCGCTGCCGTCGGCCGCCGAGGTGCGCACGCCCGCGTACGCGGACCGGCCGGGCTCCAGCGTGACGACCGCCTGCGGTACGGAGTCGCGGTCGACGGCGGCGGACGCCTGGGCGTCGTCGAAGCGGAGGTAGGGCGCGTTGTAGGCGTAGCAGGGCTTGCTGCCGGTGTTGGTGGCGGTGATCAGGAGGTGGTTGAGCGGGCGGGTCACCTTGGTCACCGTCACCTTGGTGGTGGCCGCCGTGCAGGTGACCGTCCGGCCGGCGTCGGCGGAGCGTCCGGCGCTGGGCTCCGGCGTCGCGCGGTGCTGGGTGGTCGCCCCGGCCACGAGCGTGGCCGCTCCCTCGTCCCGGGTGCCGGTGCCGTCGGAGCAGGCCGCCAGGGAGAGGGTGCCGACGGCGAGGGCGGCGGCCGCGACGGCGCGGGCGGTGAGGATGCGGGAACCGGTGCGGGGCATGGCTGGTCCTTAATGTGTGCCGGATTCGGCGGGCTGGGTCGACCACAGCTTGCGCGGAGTCCTGTCCCGGTCGCCACGGGTGACGGGGAGTTGGGGACGCTGGAACGCCCGCACCGGCTCTGGCCTGGGGGAATGCCGTCCCCCTGGAACACGTGACTGGAATGGGGCAGGTGGACATGGCGTCGCTCGCGGAGCTGCTGCGGGAGCTCAAGGAGCGGTCCGGGCTCAGCTACGGGGTGCTGGCCAAGCGGCTGCACATGAGTGCGTCGACGGTGCACCGCTACTGCAACGGGGACGCGGTGCCCACGGACTTCGCCCCCGTCGAGCGGTTCGCCCGGCTGTGCGGGGTGACCCCGGAGGAGCTGATGGAGATCCACCGGCGGTGGATCCTGGCGGACGCGGACCGGGGCCGCAAGGCCGCGCCGCCCGCCCCGCCCCGGTCCACCACGCCCGCCACGCCCACCACCCTCGAAACCGCCGCCCCCACCCCTCCCGAGCCCGCCACTCCCGGCACCACTCCCGAGCCCGCCGCCCCGGAGCCCGCCACTCCCGAAACCGCCCCCGCCGAGCCCCACCACACCGCCCCGCACCCGACCCCGCACTCCGCCCCGCCCCCGGCCCCCGACCAGCCCCGCCACCCCGCCCCGGAAGCCCCCGCCCCCGTACCCCCTGCGTCGCCCCCGCCCCCGCCCCGCAGGCGCCGCACCCTCGTCCTCGCGGCCGTCGTCGTCGCCGTCGTCGCGGCGGGCTCCGTCGCCCTCGCCCTGAGCGACCGGGGCGGGGACCGGGGCGGCGACCGGCGGGCCGGGGGCGCCGCCACCCCGTCGGACCGGGGCGCCTCGCCGTCCCGGAGTCCCGGCGAGGGCGGGGACTCCGGCGCGCCGCTGACGGCACGCACCAGGCCGTACGCCTACGACCACGCGTGCGACCAGGACTTCCTGGTGAACCGGAAGGCCGGCGAGGTGCCCGAGCGGCCCCTGAAGGAGGACTGGCCCGGCTGGGTCGGCGACCTCGGCGCCGTCTCGGCGGGCCGCCAGCGCGTCGAGGTCACCGTCCAGGGCACGGGCAGGGACACCGTCGTCCTCCAGGACATGAACGTCCGCGTACAGAGCACCGGTGCCCCCCTGGAGTGGAGCGCCTTCGGGATGGGCAGCGGCTGCCACGGCAGGGCGCCCGCCGAGGAGTTCCGCGTCGACCTCGACGAGGCGGCCCCGGGCGTCCGGCACCAGGACGGGCGGCGCGACTTCCCGTACAAGGTCAGCGAGAACGACCGCGAGGTCTTCCACGTCACCGCCGCCACCCGGCTGCACGACGTGCGCTGGTACCTGGAGATCGAGTGGTCCAGCGGCACGCGGCACGACGTGCTGCGCGTCGACGACCAGGGCAAGCCGTTCCGCACCAGCGGGGACCGGGGGCGCCCGCGGTACGAGTGGAACGGCGGGTGGAAGAGCGCGCAGCGCTGAGCCGGGGCCGGGTGCCGGGGCCGGGGAAGGGCGGGCCCGGCCCCCGCCGGTCCGCATCCCGGAATGACGTGTGTAGCCCGCACCCACCTGCCTAGGGTGCGGGCTACACCGCCAGAGCCGAAGGAGCCGTCGCCGTGACCGTCGCCGAGCCAGTCCCCACCGCCCCGCCCATGCCGCCGCTCGCCCCGCGCGCCGCCACGGTCGGCGGCTCGCCGGTACGGGACATCCTCGCCGTCACCGCACGGCCCGAGGTCATCAACTTCGCGGGCGGCCTGCCCGCCCCCGGCCTCTTCGACAGCGAGGGCATCGCGGCCGCCTTCCGCGCGGTGCTCGCCGAGACGCCCGAGCGGGCTCTGCAGTACTCGACCACCGAGGGCGAACCCGCGCTGCGCACCGCCATAGCCGCCCGCACGACCGCCCGCGGCCTGCCGACCGGCGCCGACGACGTGCTCGTGACCACCGGCTCCCAGCAGGCGCTCTCGCTGCTCGCGACCGCCCTGATCGAGCCCGGCGACACCGTCCTGGTCGAGAACCCCTGCTACCTGGCGGCCCTGCAGGCCTTCGCCTTCGCGGGCGCCCGCGTGCTGCCCGTGCCCTGCGACGCGGCCGGCATCGACCCCGCCGCCCTCGACGAACTCGTCGCCCTGCACCGCCCCAAGCTGCTCTACACCGTCCCCACCTTCCAGAACCCGACCGGGCGCACCCTGCCCGCCGACCGGCGCGCGGCCGTCGCCGAGGTCGCCCGGCGGCGCGGCCTGTGGATCGTCGAGGACGACCCGTACGGCGAGTTGCGCTTCGAGGGCGAGCGGGTGCCGTGGATCGCCACCCACCCCGGGGCGGTGGAGCGGACCGTGCTGCTCGGCAGCTTCTCCAAGATCATGGCGCCCGGTCTGCGGCTCGGCTGGCTGCGGGCGCCCGCCGGGCTGCTGCGCGCCTGCGCGGTGGCCAAGCAGGCCGCCGACCTGCACACCCCCACCGTCAACCAGCTCGCCGCGGCCCGGTACCTGGCCGACCGCGACCTGGACGCGCACGTGGCCCG
Organism: Streptomyces sp. NPDC002564; assembly: GCF_042889645.1. Classification (NCBI taxonomy): domain Bacteria; kingdom Bacillati; phylum Actinomycetota; class Actinomycetes; order Kitasatosporales; family Streptomycetaceae; genus Streptomyces; species Streptomyces sp. NPDC002564. Next base: position 24,249 of record NZ_JBIARE010000001.1, read on the forward strand.
GGTCGCCGGGATCTACCGCGAACGGCGCGACGCGCTGCTCGCCGGGCTCCCCGACGCCCTCCCGGAGGGCTCCGGCTGGCTGCGGCCCGAGGGCGGCATGTTCGTGTGGGCGCGGCTGCCCGACGGCCACGACACGACCGAGCTGCTGCGCACGGTCATCACCCACGACGTGGCGTACGTCCCCGGCGCGCCGTTCTTCGCGGGCGAGCCCGACCGGGCGACGCTGCGGATGTGCTTCGTGACGCAGTCCCCGGACGAGATCGCGGAAGGGCTGCGGCGGCTGGGCAGGGGGCTCGGCCGGAGCTGAGCGGAAGCGACGACGGGCCCCGCACCGATCCGGTGCGGGGCCCGTCGTCGTCCGCGGGTCAGAGGCGCTCGGGCGTCCTGATGCCCAGCAGCGCCATGCCCCGGTGCAGGGTGCGGGCCGTGATGTCGCACAGGAACAGGCGGTTCTCGACCTGCGCCGGGGTGTCCGCCTTGAGGACCGGGCACTTGTCGTAGAACGAGGTGTACAGCGACGCCAGCTGGTAGAGGTACGCCGCCAGCTTGTGCGGCGCGTACTCCGCGGCGGCCTCCGCGAGCGTGTCGCCGAACGCGTCCGCGTGCAGGCCCAGCGCCCGCTCCGCCGGGGCCAGTTCGAGCTCGGGGTGCGCCGCGGGACGCGTGTCCGCGCCCGCCTTGCGCAGGATCGACTGGATCCTGGCGTACGCGTACTGCAGGTACACCGACGTGTCGCCGTTCAGCGACACCATCTGGTCCAGGTCGAACTTGTAGTCGCGGTTCGCCGACGTCGACAGGTCCGCGTACTTCACGGCGCCGATGCCGACCTGCGCCGCCCGCTCCTGGATCTCCTCCTCGGAGAGGTCCCGCGCCTTCTCGCGCACCACCTCGGCGGCCCGCTGCACCGCCTCGTCGAGCAGGTCCTCCAGGCGCACCGTCTCGCCCTCACGGGTCTTGAACGGCTTGCCGTCCGCGCCGAGCACCGTGCCGTAGCCCATGTTGTGCGCGGTGACCTCGTCGTTCAGCCAGCCCATCCGGCGGGCCGCCCCGAAGACCATCTTGAAGTGCAGCGACTGCCGCACGTCCACCACGTACAGCAGGGTCGTCGCGTGCAGGCCGAGGACGCGGTCGCGGATCGCCGACAGGTCGGAGGCCGCGTACCCGAAGCCGCCGTCCGCCTTCTGCACGATCAGCGGGACCGGCTTGTCGTCCTTGCCCTTGATGTCGTCGAAGAACACGACGAGCGCGCCCTCGGAACGCACCGCGACACCCGACTCCTCCAGGAGCCGCGCCGTCTCGGCCATCATGTCGTTGTACGCGGACTCGCCGACGATCTCGTCGTCGCGGACCTCCATGTCCAGCTTCTCGAAGACCGAGTAGAAGTAGACCTTCGACTCGTCCACGAACCGCTGCCAGAGGTCGAGCGTCTCCTTGTCGCCGGACTGCAGGGCGACGACCCGCTTGCGGGCCCGCTCCTTGAACGCCTCGTCCGCGTCGAAGACCGCACGGGAGGCCTTGTACACGCGGTTCAGGTTGCTCATGGCCTGCTCGCCGTCGACATCCGCGGCCGGGGCCAGCTGGTCGGGGTTCTCCAGCAGGTACTGGATGAGCATGCCGAACTGGGTGCCCCAGTCGCCGATGTGGTGGCGGCCGATCGTCTTCTCGCCGGTGAAGTCCAGCATGTGGCGCAGCGCGTCGCCGATGACGGCGGACCGCAGGTGGCCGACGTGCATCTCCTTCGCCACGTTCGGCTGGGCGTAGTCGATGACCGTGGTGCCCGCGTCCGCGTTGAGCGGGACGCCGAGCCGGTCGCCGTCGGCCGCCCGGGCCGCGAGGGTCTCGGTGATGGCCTTGTCGGTCACCGTCACGTTCAGGAAGCCGGGGCCCGACACCTCGACGTCGGCCAGCAGGTCACCGGCCGTGATCCTCTCGACGACCTGGGTGGCGAGCTCCCGCGGCTTGGCCTTGGCCTTCTTCGCGAGCGCCAGGATGCCGTTGGCCTGGAAGTCGGCCCGGTCGCTACGTCGCAGCAGCGGGTCCGCGGCGCCGGCTTCCGGCAGGGCAGCCGAGAGGGCGTCCGCGAGGCGCTGGTGGACGGAGGCGGTGAGGGACGTGACCGGGGCCATGAGCTTCCGTTCTCGTAAGTCTTCGGCGTGCGAAAAGGGGATGCGTGAGCGTGCCCGTCGAGTGTCCCATGAGCGCGGCGGCGCTTTCTCCTCGATAACGGCGGCCCGGCGCAACCCCGGAGCGGGTCCCGCCGTCTGGGAGAATGGCGTACGCCGGATTCCAGGAACCCCGAGGAAACAAGAGGACGTGCCGATCGTGGCAGCTCAGAGCACCGATACCACCGACTGGGTCTCCCGCTACGCGGACGAGGTCATCGCCGAGTCGGAGCGTCGTGCCCCGGGCAAACCCGTCGTCGTCGCCTCCGGCCTCTCCCCGTCGGGACCGATCCACCTCGGCAACCTCCGCGAGGTCATGACCCCGCACCTGGTCGCCGACGAGATCCGCCGCCGCGGGCACGAGGTCCGCCACCTCATCTCCTGGGACGACTACGACCGGTACCGCAAGGTGCCGAACGGCGTCCCGGGCATCGACGACTCCTGGGCCGAGCACATCGGCAAGCCCCTGACGTCCGTCCCGGCCCCGGCCGGCTCCGCCCACCCGAACTGGGCCGAGCACTTCAAGGCCGCGATGACCGCGTCGCTGGCCGAGCTCGGCGTCGAGTACGACGGGATCAGCCAGACCGCGCAGTACACCTCGGGTGTCTACCGCGAGCAGATCCTGCACGCCATGAAGCACCGCGGCGACATCGACGCGATCCTCGACCAGTACCGCACCAAGAAGGACCCGGCCAAGGCGGGCAAGGGCGGCAAGCAGGCGCAGAAGCCCGTCGACGAGGCCGAGCTGGAGGCCGCCGAGGGCTCCGGCGCCGCCTCCGAGGACGACGGCAGCGACGGCACCGGCGGCTACTACCCGTACAAGCCCTACTGCGGGCAGTGCGAGAAGGACCTGACGGCCGTCGTCTCCTACGACGACGAGACCACCGAGCTCGTCTACACCTGCACGGCGTGCGGCTTCGGCGAGACGGTCCGGCTCAGCGAGTTCAACCGCGGCAAGCTGGTCTGGAAGGTCGACTGGCCCATGCGCTGGGCGTACGAGGGCGTCATCTTCGAGCCCTCCGGCGTCGACCACTCCTCACCCGGCTCGTCCTTCGTCGTCGGCGGCCAGATCGTCCGGCAGATCTTCGACGGCGTCCAGCCCATCGGCCCCATGTACGCCTTCGTGGGCATCTCCGGCATGGCGAAGATGTCGTCCTCCAAGGGCGGCGTGCCGACCCCGGCCGACGCCCTGAAGATCATGGAGGCGCCGCTGCTCCGCTGGCTGTACGCCCGCCGCAGGCCCAACCAGTCCTTCAAGATCGCCTTCGACCAGGAGATCCAGCGGCTCTACGACGAGTGGGACAAGCTGGAGGCCAAGGTCGCCGGGGGCACCTCCCCGGCTTCCGGGGGCGGGGCCGTGCTGCCCGCCGACGCCGCCGCGCACAGCCGCGCGGTGCGCACCGCCGCCGGGGAGCTGCCGCGCACCCCGCGCCCGCTGCCCTACCGCACGCTGGCCTCCGTCGCCGACATCACCGCGGGCGCCGAGGACCAGACCCTGCGCATCCTGCGCGACCTGGACCCCGCCGACCCGATCACCTCCCTCGACCAGGCCCGCCCGCGCCTGGACCGCGCCGAGAACTGGATCACCACCCAGGTCCCGGCCGACGCCCGCACCGTCGTGCGCACCGAGCCGGACACCGAGCTCCTGAACTCGCTGGACGACGCGGGCCGCGAGTCGCTGCGCCTCCTCCTGGAGGGCCTGGACTCGCACTGGTCCCTGGACGGTCTCACCCACCTCGTCTACGGCGTGCCGAAGGTGCAGGCGGGCTTCTCCGCGGACACGACCGCCAAGGAGCTGCCGGCCGAGATCAAGGTGGCGCAGCGCTCGTTCTTCGCGCTCCTGTACCGCCTGCTCGTGACCCGTGAGACCGGCCCGCGGCTGCCCACGCTGCTGCTCGCGGTCGGCGCCGACCGGGTCAGGAAGCTGCTGGCCGGCTAGTACCGCCGCCCCGGCCGCCCGTGCCGGGACCGAGGGCCCCGCTCCTGCCGGAGCGGGGCCCTCGCGCATGCCGGGGTGTTCTCGGGGCGGGGGTGCATCCTTCGGACTACCGGGGATTCGGCCTGAGGCAGGACGCGGGCCGCGTCTCCGGATCCGATCATGGACGCATGAAGGAAATCATTGGCATCGTCGGTTGGGTCCTGGGAATCCAGGGCGGCCTCGGCGCCGTCGGGCAGACGTTCGGCGACGAGCCCTGGGGCATGATGAAGAACTGGTGGGACGTCCCCACGCCCGGATACCTCGCCCTCGCCGCGGCGGGCGCGGCCCTCGCGTTCTACGGGGAGTCCGCGAAGCGGCGGCGCAAGGCGCGCGGCTGATCCCGGCCGCGCGCCCGCCCCCGCTACGCGATGTGGTCCTCCATCAGCTCGTTGTCGAGCCGGGCCGTGAAGCGGTCCATGTAGTTGTTCAGCTCGCGCGACTGGAGGCGCAGCCCGAACGCCGCCTCCGCGTTGGCCGCGAACGCGCCCGGGGTCGGCATGCCCTCACCCTCTATCGAGTGCCGGAAGACCTGGTACAGGTCCTCGTCGGTGGGGGCGGACGCCGGGGCCGGGCCCTGCGCCGGGCCGGACCCGGGCTGCGGGATGCCGTCGCCGAGCGGACGGGTGCCGCCCGCGCCGTTCGGCACGGGGAACTCCGGGCCCTGCTGCGGCTGCGGGCCCTCGGGGCCGTGACCCTGGGCCTGCTGCTGCTCGAACGCCTGCTGCTGCTCGAACGCCTGCTGTTGTTCGAAGGCCTGCTGCTGGTAGGCCTGTTGAGCCTGCTCGGCGGTCTGGTGGGGTTCGCCGGCCGCCTGGCGGCGCTCCTGCTCGGCGTACCACTCGTCGTAGGGCACCACCGGCGCGTACGAGGCGTTGTGCGCCGAGAACCAGGGGCTCGCGTGATTGGCCACGGGGAGGTTCTCCTCCTGCGGCTGCTGATCCTGCGGCTGCTGGTCCTGGGGCCGGGCCTGCTCCTGGTCGTGCTCCGGGGCCTGCTCCTGCCCCTGCTCCGGGGCCTGTTCCGGGGTGTCGGGTCCGGACCCGGCGGGCGCGGCCCGCGGTGCCGGGACCGTGCCGGCTCCGGCCGCGGCCCCGGCCTCCTCGCGCGCGGGCGCGGCCGGCAGCTGCGGCTGGACGTGCCCGACCTGTGCCGGGGCGGGCGGCAGCAGCACCGGCTCGATGCCTGCCGCGGCGAGCCCGGCCGGGGCGGTCTCCGCCAGCGGCACCCCGAAGCGCGCCAGGCGCAGCGGCATCAGCGACTCGACCGGTGCCTTGCGCCGCCACGCCCTGCCGTACCGGGCCTGCAGGCGCGCCTGGTAGACCAGCCGCTCCTGTTCGAGCTTGATGACCTGCTCGTAACTGCGCAGCTCCCACAGCTTCATCCGGCGCCACAGCTTGAACGTCGGTACGGGCGACAGCAGCCAGCGCGTGATGCGCACGCCCTCCATGTGCTTGTCGGCGGTGATGTCCGCGATCCGGCCCACCGCGTGCCGGGCCGCCTCGACCGCGACCACGAAGAGCATCGGGATCACCGCGTGCATGGCCACGCCCAGCGGATCGCCCCAGCTGGAGGCCGCGTTGAACAGGATCGTGCCCGCCGTGAGCAGCCACGCCGTCTGCCGCAGCAGCGGGAAGGGGATGCGCAGCCAGGTGAGCAGGAGGTCCAGGGCGAGCAGCACGCAGATGCCCGCGTCGACACCGATGGGGAAGACCACCGAGAAGCCGCCGAAGCCCTTCTTCTCCGCGAGTTCGCGCACGGCCGTGTACGACCCCGCGAAGCCGATCCCGGCGATGACGACCGCACCGGCGACGACGACTCCGATGAGTATCCGGTGCGTGCGTGTCAGCTGCATCGCGGCCACCCGCGAACCCCTCCCTGTTCAAGGCCTCTGTCGGCTTGTTGCGAGCGACAGCCTGGCACATGCGTGCGGAAGGCCGTGTGCCGGTACGCCCGGAGCCCGGCCCACGAGGGGCCGGGCTCCGGTCAACGTGCCTGGTGGAAGCGCGAGTTGAGGTCAGGACTTGCTGTCGGCGGCCTTCTTCGCGTCCGCCTTGGCGTCGTCCTTGTCCGCCGACTCCTTCGACTCCTTCGAGTCCTTCGGCTCCTTGGACTCCTTCGACTTGGCGTCCTTGTCGTCCTTGGCGTCCTTCGACGCGTCCGACTTCGGCTTCGCGCTCGAATCGGAGTCGTCCTTGCCGCCGCCGATGTTGGCGTTGACGACCGCGTCCGCGGCCTCCTTGGCCGCCTTCTCCGCGCTCTTCGACAGCGTGCCGGCGTCCGGCGACTTGTCGCCCGCGAGGCCCGCGCCGTTGAAGTCGACGGTGACGACCGCGTTCTCCACGCGGGTCACCAGCGTCTGCTGCTTGAAGGTGTCCTTGTCCTTCTTCAGGTCGTAGCGCACGAGCGTCGCCTGCTGGCCCACGCCCTTGACCGGCTCCGCCTTGACGCTCTTCGCGTCCTTGGTGGCCTGCGCGTCCTCCACCTGCTTGGCGAAGTTCTCCTGCGCGCGCTTGGCGCCGCTGCCGAGCGAGGAGTCCGACTCGAAGCGCAGCAGCGAGACGCGCAGCCAGCGGAACTGCGAGCCGTCCACGCCGTTGTTGTCGAGGCTGTCCCACGAGCAGCTGCCGCGCAGCTCGGTGTCGCTGGAGGCGCCGGCCTTGCCCGACTTGTCCTTCGCCTTGGGCACCAGGTCCTCAAGGGTCTTCTTCGACAGGACCTTGCAGGGCTCGGGAAGCGTGGCGTACGCGGCCTTCTCGACGCTCGCCGCCTTGTCGCCGGCCTTGGCGGACGCCGAGGCCTTGGCGCCCGAGTCCTTCTTGCCGTCGGAGCCGGAGTCCGAGCCGGAGTCGGAGGAGCAGCCGGCCACGAGGAGGGCCGGTACGGCGGCCGCGCAGACGAGGAGGCGGCTGCGGAGCTGTCGCTTTCGCTGTGCAGGTCGGTGCATGGTTCCTTCACTCTGTTCGTCTCGTGACGTCCAGTTCGTCTCGTGACGTCGTCGGGTCCGGGGCCACGGTACGCGCACCGGACGGCGGGCGGCTCCGCTTCACCGGAGCGCGGGCCCCGGCCGGAACGGATCCGGCCGCCCCTTACTCGTCGAACTCCCCGGCCAGCTGATCGGCCAGTTCCTGCGCTTTGTCCTGCATTTCCTTGCTGTCGGGGACGTCCGTGCGGCGGCCGGGCTGCTCGTCGTACTCGATGGTCACCACGACGTTCGACGTGCGGAACACCACAGTCACGGTGCGGTGACGGGAGGCCGACGCGGCGGTGGTGAGGGCGTCGTCGAGGAACGCCTCGTCGCCGAGGTCGCCGAGCGTGCGGGGTTCGAGGCCGGGGGGCGGGGTGGCGGGCCCGGTGGCGGCCGACGCGTCCTCGTCGTCGGCGCCGTCCTTGCCCTCTGCGTCCTCTGCGGGCCCCGCGCCCTTGCCCTTGTCCCCGGCGGCCTTGCCCTTGTCGTCGTCGCTCCGGCCGCGCTTGCCGCCCTGCGCCTTGTCGCCCGCCTCGGTGTCCCCGGCCTTGTCGGAGCCGGCGGACTCGGTGCCCGCGTCGCCGTCGTCCTGCGGGGCGTCGCCGGAGGGGCGGCTCAGGCCCGCCTCGCGCAGCTTGGTCGCGTAGACCTCGGCGGCGCGGGCGTCGTCGCTGACCGTGCCGTCGTAGGAGACGACGCGCTCGAAGTCGATCAGCAGGTGGTGGGAGGCGCCGGACGACTCGACCTTCCAGTTGCAGCCCACCCGCCGGTCGGTGTCGTAGGTCACCGTGGGCGTGCCCTCGTACGCCTTCTCGCGCTGCTCGGCGTCGGTCATCTCCGGGATGCCGGGCAGCATCGAGTCGAGGGTGTCGTGGTCCACCTCGCCGCAGGGCTCGGGCAGGGTGCGGTACTTGCCGGGCTGGACCGGGGCTGTGGTGCCCCCGCCGCCGCCCGGCTTGGAGTCGTCGCTCTCGTCGCCGAGGCCGGAGCCGCCGCTGCAGCCGGCCAGCAGCACCGCGAGGAGTGCGGCGACACCGGGAACACAGGCCTTGGCCTTCCGCTGCACCGTGATGGCTCCTCTCGCCGGGTTCTGCCTGGATATTCGGTTGCCGCCGGTGGGCGGCCGGTGGAGACAATGTGTATCGCACGCGCTGCCGTGGATGCCGGTCCGTCACCCCTTTCGTTGACCTTGGCTCCGGTATTTGCGCTTCTGGGCTTGTAGTTGTTTCCGGGGGATTGAGGCCGATATGCCGTATGTGGAGGTGCCCGGGGTGCGGGTGCCGATCCGGATGTGGGCGGACCCGGCGTCCGTCGAGGACGCGGCGCTGCGCCAGCTGCGGAACGTGTCGACGCTCCCGTGGGTCAAGGGCCTCGCGGTCATGCCGGACGTCCACTTCGGCAAGGGCGCGACGGTCGGCTCGGTGATCGCCATGCAGGGCGCGGTCTGTCCGGCGGCGGTCGGCGTCGACATCGGCTGCGGCATGTCGGCGGTCAGGACGTCGCTCACCGCGAACGACCTTCCGGGTGATCTTTCGCGGCTGCGCTCGAAGATCGAGCAGGCCATCCCGGTGGGCCGCGGCATGCACGACGACCCCGTCGGGCCGGGCCGCTTCCACGGCATGGCGACGTCCGGCTGGGACGACTTCTGGGGGCGCTTCCAGGGGGTCGCGCGGGCGGTCGGGTTCCGGGAGGAGCGGGCCGTGAAGCAGATGGGGACGCTCGGCTCCGGCAACCACTTCGTGGAGCTCTGCGTCGACTCGTCCGATGCCGTCTGGCTGATGCTGCATTCCGGTTCCCGCACCGTCGGCAAGGAGCTCGCCGAGCACCACATCGGTGTCGCACAGAGGCTCCCGCACAATCAGGGGCTGGTCGACCGCGACCTCGCGGTCTTCGTTTCGGACACCCCTCAGATGGCGGCGTACCGCAACGACCTGTTCTGGGCCCAGGAGTACGCGAAGCACAACCGCGCGATCATGATGGCGCTCTTCCGGGACGTCATCCGCAAGGAGTTCAAGAAGGCCCGGCCGGCCTTCGGGCGGGAGATCTCCTGCCACCACAACTACGTCGGCGAGGAGCGCTACGACGGGATGGACCTGCTGGTCACCCGCAAGGGCGCCATCCGCGCCGGCAGCGGTGACCTCGGGATCATCCCCGGCTCGATGGGCACCGGCTCGTACATCGTGAAGGGCCTCGGCAACGAGGCGTCCTTCAACTCCGCCTCGCACGGCGCCGGCCGGCGCATGAGCCGGGGCGCGGCGAAGCGGCGCTTCACGGCCCGGGACCTGCAGGACCAGACGCGGGGCGTCGAGTGCCGCAAGGACGCGGGCGTCGTGGACGAGATCCCCGCGGCCTACAAGCCGATCGAGCAGGTCATGGCGCACCAGCGCGACCTCGTGGAGGTCGTGGCGAAGCTGAGGCAGGTCATCTGCGTGAAGGGCTGAGCCGTCACTTCGCGTGCCGGACCGCGTAGATCATGACGAAGGCGACCAGGTGGATGCCGAAGAGGAAGTACGCGAGGTACCACCACACCATGCGTTCGTTCTTCTTCTCCTCGGCGAGGCGGCGGGCCTCGTGCTCGTGGGTGAGGCGTTCGAGAGGGTCGGGGGAGTCGGCGGAGTAGGCCGGGCCGCCCGGGTCGTCGCCGGGGAGCGTCATCGTCATGACTCCCGGTGGACCTTGGTGTTGGACGCCTGGGCGCGCGGACGGACCACCAGGAGGTCGATGTTGACGTGCGGCGGACGGGTCACCGCCCAGGTGATCGTGTCCGCGACGTCGTCGGCGGTGAGCGGCTCGGCCACGCCCGCGTAGACCTTCTCGGCCTTCTCGGCGTCGCCGCCGAAGCGGGTCAGCGCGAACTCGTCCGTCTTGACCATGCCGGGGGCGACCTCGATGACGCGCACCGGGGTGCCGACGATCTCCAGGCGCAGGGTCTCGGCGAGGACGTGCTCGGCGTGCTTGGCCGCCACGTAGCCGCCGCCGCCCTCGTACGTGCCGTGGCCCGCGGTGGAGGAGAGCACCACGACCGTGCCGTCGCCGCTCGCGGTGAGCGCGGGCAGCAGGGCCTGCGTGACGTTCAGCGTGCCGATGACGTTCGTCTCGTACATCTGGCGCCAGTGGGCCGGGTCGCCGGTGGCGATCGGGTCCGCGCCCAGCGCGCCGCCCGCGTTGTTCACCAGGACCGCGACCTTCTTGAAGGCCGTCGCGAAGGTGTCCACCGCGGCGCGGTCGGTGACGTCGAGCGCGTAGGCGACCGCGTCGTGCCCGGCCTCGTGGAGCTCGGTGGCGAGCGCCTCGATGCGGTCCTTGCGGCGGGCGGTCAGGACGACGCGGTAACCGGCGGCGGCCAGGCCGCGGGCGGTGGCGGCACCGATACCGCTGCTCGCGCCGGTGATGATCGCGATGCGGGTGGCGGCGGCGGTCATGGGCGCTCCTCGGCGGGGTGCGGGTGGTGGTGCCGGTCCTGGCGTGCGGGTCGTGCTCGGGGCGGACCGTCGTGGCCCGTCCCCGGTCAGGATATGCGTGCGGTTCCGGGCGCTCGCGGGGTGTGTCCGCCCGCCTCAGTCGCCCCGGGGCGCGTACATGATCACGGCCATCCCCGCGAGACAGATCAGCGCCCCCGCGACGTCCCACCGGTCGGGCCGGTAGCCGTCGGCGACCATGCCCCAGGCGATCGAGCCCGCCACGAAGACCCCGCCGTACGCGGCGAGGATGCGGCCGAACTCGGCGTCGGGCTGGAGCGTGGCCACGAAGCCGTAGATGCCGAGCGCGAGGACGCCCGCGCCGATCCAGGCCCAGCCCTTGTGCTCGCGCACGCCCTGCCACACGAGCCAGGCGCCGCCGATCTCGAAGAGCGCGGCGAGGACGAAGAGGGCGGCGGACCGGGCGACGAGCATGGTCAACAGGGTGGCATAGGGGGCGCCCGGTGATCTTGCGGCGGCGCGGTGGCATAGATCGGGCAAGGTCCGCAAAGGTCCGGGTCGGTCGGTCGGTGCGTGGTGGAGGTCGGTGTGCGGGTTCCTCGTACGGGAGTGCGGGTGGGGGTGGCCGTGGCGGCGCTGGGGGTGCTGCTCGGCGGGGGTGTGGCGGTCGCCGGATCGCACGGCGGTGGCGGTGTCCGGGGCGACGGTGCTCGGGGCGATGGTGCTCGGGCCGACGGTGCCTGGGCCGACGGCGCGAACGGTGATCCGGAAGGGCGGGAGCGGGACGGTGATCCGGAAGGGCGGGAGCGGGACGGTGATCCGGAAGGGCGGGACGGTGGTGGCCGGGGCGGGGGCGGCGGATGGCCCGATCCGGCCGACCGGGGCGGGCTCGGCGGGCCGGCCGGCGGGGAGGCGGGCCTCGCCGCGGCCTTCGGGCCGGGCGCCGGCGTCGTGGGGCCCGTCGAGCGGGAGGCCGACCTCGCCTTCCACGGCGAGGTGTCCGTGCGCGGAGGCACCGTGCGGGTGCGGTTCGTGCCGCAGAACCACGGGCCGTCCGACCTCGCCGACGCCACCCTGCGGCTGCGCTGGTCGCTGCCGGTCAAGGAGGTGCCGCGGCTGCCCGAGGGCTGTCTGCGGTCGGGCGCGGCCTCGGTGCTGTGCCGTACGGGTGCGCTGGACGCCGACACCATGGGCGAGTCCGTCGAGATCGTGGTGCGGGTGGCGGGGCGCCCCGGCGAGGTCGGCGTCCGGATCGGGACGGACTGGAACGGCGGGGCCGCGGACCTGAATCCGCGCAACAACGAGCACGCGGTGCTGGCGCTCGACACGGGGGACACGTACTACTTCTGACCCCGGGTCGGCCGGGGCGCCGCCCTCGCCCCCGCCCCCGTCCGGACCCGTCAGTCCGTGGTCAGCGTGATGCGCCAGTCGTTGCACGCGTGCCAGTTGCCCTTGGGGTACTCGATCATCGCCTCGCCGCGCAGGGTGAAGCCCGCCTTGCGGCACACCGCGTTCGACGCGCCGTGGTCCGTGGCGGGGAACGCGTGCAGGTGGGCGTGGACCCCGGCCGCCCGCGCCCGCCCGGTCACCAGGCGGGCCGCGTCCGCGGCGACGCCCATGCCCTGGAACGCGGGCAGGACGCCCCAGCCCGTCTCCCAGACCTGCTCGCCCTGCCAGGTCGTCTCCCAGAACCCGATCGAACCCGCGACCTCGCCGTCGAGGGTGATGCGGAACATCGCGCCCCTGCCGTCCAGCCCGAGATAGCGGCGGTGGCGGTCCGCGAGCTTCTCCTCGGTCTCGGGGCCGCCCAGATGCTCGGTCATCTCCGGGGTGTTGAGCTGCCGCAGCAGCGCGAGGCCGTCGTCGTCGGACCAGGGCTCCAGGCGCATGTCCGGTCGGTGTGATCGCTCCATGCCCTCACGGTAGGCGGAGGGTCTGACAACTGCCCCGGCCGGCAAGGGAGTCGGCCCGGCGGGCGCACGGCAGGCCCCGGGGAAACCCCCTAGTGGGGCCCGTACGCCGTCGGGGGCACCCCCACCGTCGCCGTGAAGTCCCGTACGAGATGGGCCTGGTCGGCGTAGCCGAGGGTGGCCGCCAGGTCCGCCCAGTCGACGTCCTCCTCCGACTCGGCCCGCTCCAGGGCCTCGTGGATCCGGTACCGCAGGATGATCCACTTCGGCCCTACGCCGACGTACGCGGAGAAGAGCCGCTGCAGCGCCCGTACCGACAGACCCTCCGCGCGGGCGAACGCGGCCACGCGCCGGATCGAGCGGTCCCCGCGGATCCGGTCGACGAGCCCGGCCGCCAGCTCGGCCTGCGGGTCCGGCGCGGGGGCGAGGCCCAGCAGGAACGCGTCGAGTGCCGCCACGCGCGCGTGCTCGTCGTCGGGGGCGAGGACCGAGTCCACGTCGGCCGACGCCTCCTCGGGGGTGTACGGGAAGACCTCCGGCAGGGGGAGCCTGCGGCCCGTCCAGTCCGCCACCGGGTGGCCCGGGGCGAACGGGCGGAAACCGCCCGGGCGGAACTGCACCCCGCACACCCGGCCGCGGCCCTCCAGCTTCGTGCTGAAGAGGCCGAGCCCGATGCCCGCCACCTCGCCGAACCGGTGCGGGCCCGGTGCGACGGCGTGCGGCGTGTTCGCCTCGTACGACTGGAAGACCACGTTGACCGAGGGGTGCGGGACCACGTGCGTGGCGTAGGGCTCCGGCAGGTCCCAGTCGATCAGCCAGTAGTGCTCCAGGTAGGGGCGGAGTTCCTCGGCGGGCGCGTGGCGCCGGAAGCGCACATGGGAGAGGAGGCCGGAGGCGTCCACGATGCCCCGGGTGTCGCGGCGGGGGGTGTCGGACGGGGAGTCGGACGGGGAGCCGGACGGGGATCCGGTGCCGATGGCGGCGCCCGGGACCGTGCCTGTGCCTGTTCCCGTATCCGCGCCCGTGTCCGTGTCCGCGGTGACCTCTGGTCCGTCGTGTTCCGCGCGCGCTGCCGACATGGGGGGATCGTAGGTCCGCGCGCGTGCCGCGGCGGCGCGTGTCGCGTTTCTTCAAGCCGCGGGGCGCCCGCCCTTCGTACGGTCGTCGCATGGACACCGCACACGCCCCCGAGGGCGCCCCCGACCCCACCCCCGACGCCAGGATCAGCGACCTGCTCGCCCTCGCCGTCGAGCGCGCCGCACCCGTCGTGCGCGCCCTGCCCGACGACCGCCTCGGCGATCCGACCCCGTGCGCCGACTACGACGTGCGGGCGCTGGCCAATCACCTCTTCCACGTGGTCGTCCAGTTCCAGGAGCTGGCCGCCAAACGGAACTCGGACTTCTCCGTCACGCCCGACCACCTCGCCGGGAGCGGCGACGCCTGGCGGGAGCGGTTCCTCGACGAGGCCGGGAAGCTCGTCGCGGCCTGGGGCGAGCCCGGTGCCGACGAGGGCACCACCGGCGCGATGGACATGCCGGCCCGGACCGTGGGCTGCATGGTCCTGCTCGACCTGACCGTGCACGCCTGGGACCTGGCCCGTGCCACCGGTCAGGAGTACCGGCCGGGGGAGCGGGGCGGGGCGGGCGACCCCGTCGTGGCGCGGCTGACCGAGGCGGTGGCGGGCATGGCCCCGACGGCCCGGAAGATGGGCGTCTTCGGCGAGGCGGTGCCGCTGCGGGACGAGGACGGCGCGACCGCCTTCGAGCGCCTCCTCGCGATGACGGGGCGCGACCCGTACTGGGGCCGGGACCGGTAGGCCATCGCCCGGCCGTCATCCCCCCGCTGTCATCGCTCCACGCCATCGCCCCGCCGTCGACGCACCCCTCCGCCCGCCGTCGCCGTCCTCCGCCCTCCCCCCCGGGAATAGCCGTCCCCGCGCTTCCGTTCCGCAGGTATAGTTGAACCGTAAACAACCTGCGGAGAGTGAGCCAGCCATGCAGTTCGGGATCTTCAGCGTCGGTGACGTGACCGCCGACCCGACCACCGGCCGCACCCCGACCGAGCGCGAGCGGATCAAGGCGATGGTCGCCATCGCGCTCAAGGCCGAGGAGGTCGGGCTCGACGTCTTCGCGACCGGCGAGCACCACAACCCGCCCTTCGTGCCGTCGTCCCCGACCACCCTGCTCGGCTACATCGCCGCCCGCACCGAGCGGCTCGTCCTGTCCACCTCCACCACCCTCATCACCACCAACGACCCGGTGAAGATCGCCGAGGACTTCGCGATGCTGCAGCACTTGGCGGACGGGCGGGTGGATCTGATGACGGGCCGCGGCAACACCGGCCCGGTCTACCCGTGGTTCGGCAAGGACATCCGCAGGGGCATCGACCTCGCCGTCGAGAACTACGCGCTGCTGCGCCGCCTGTGGGACGAGGACGTCGTGAACTGGGAGGGGAAGTTCCGTACGCCCCTGCAGTCGTTCACCGCGACGCCCCGGCCGCTCGACGGCGTCGCGCCCTTCGTCTGGCACGGCTCGATCCGCTCCCCGGAGATCGCCGAGCAGGCCGCGTACTACGGCGACGGCTTCTTCCACAACAACATCTTCTGGCCGGCCGAGCACACGAAGAAGATGGTCGAGCTGTACCGGTCGCGGTACGCGCACTACGGGCACGGCACGCCCGAGCAGGCGATCGTCGGGCTCGGCGGACAGGTGTTCATGCGCAGGAACTCGCAGGACGCGGTGCGGGAGTTCCGCCCCTACTTCGACAACGCGCCCGTCTACGGACACGGCCCCTCGCTGGAGGACTTCACCGAGCAGACCCCGCTCACCGTCGGCTCCCCGCAGCAGGTCATCGAGCGCACGCTGTCCTTCCGCGACACCGTGGGCGACTACCAGCGCCAGCTGTTCCTGATGGACCACGCGGGACTGCCGCTGAAGACCGTCCTCGAACAGCTCGACATCCTCGGCGAGGAGGTCGTCCCGGTGCTGCGCGCGGAGTTCGCGAAGAACCGCCCGGCCGGGGTGCCGGACGCCCCCACCCACGCCGCCCGGGTGCAGGAAGCCGACCGGACCCGGCAAGAGACCCAGGAAGAGGCCCGGGAAGAGACCCAGGAAGAGGTGACGGCGTGAAGCTCGTCGTCGTGTCCGCGGGACTGGGCGTCCCCTCGTCCACCCGGCTGCTCGCCGACCGGCTCGCCGCGGCGGCCGAACGGCACACCGCGGTGGAGGTCGAGTTCGTCGAGGTGCGCGACCTCGCCGTGGAGATCGCGCACGGCCTCACCACCGGCTTCCCCGGACCCGCCCTGAGCGCCGCGATCGAGGCGGTGCGCGGCGCGGACGGCCTGATCGCCGTGACACCGGTCTTCTCCGCGTCCTACGGCGGTCTGTTCAAGTCCTTCTTCGACACGGTCGGCGGCGTCGACCGGGACGCGCTCGCCGGCACGCCGGTCCTGGTCGCCGCCACCGGCGGCTCGGCCCGGCACTCCCTGGTCCTGGACCACGCGCTGCGCCCGCTCTTCGCCTACCTGCGGGCCGTCGTCGTACCGACCGGCGTGTACGCGGCGTCCGAGGACTGGGGGGCACCGGGCCTGGCCGACCGGATCGACCGGGCGGCGGCGGAACTGGCCCGCCTCATGCGGCCGACGGCGGACCTCCCCGCACCCGGGCAGGAACCCGCGGAGGTCGTCCCGTTCGCGGAGCGGCTCGCGGCGCTCGGGCAGGCGTAGCCGGGCGGGTCAGGGCCAGACCAGGCAGTACGCCTGGTGCCCCGCGTCGTGCAGCCGGTGGCTGAAGTCCTGCCACTCGTGGAGGAGTTGGTAGACGTTGAAGGCGTCGCGCGGGCCGCCGCGGTCCGGGACGGTGGACCAGATGAAGGCCGCGGCGCCCACCGACTCCTCGCCGACACCGCGCAGCGGGTCGACGACGGTCATGGGGAGCTTCACCACGGCGTAGTCGGGGTGGAGGACGACCAGCTCCAGCGGGGGGACCCGGTGCAGGGGTATGCCCTCGATGCCGGTGAGGACCATCGCGGCCATCGTCTCCGGCTTGATCTTCGTGAACATGCCGCCCATGCCGAGCTCGTCACCGCCGAGCTCCTCGGGCCGCATCGAGATCGGCACACGGGCGGCGGTCGCGCCGTCCGGGGCGCCGAAGTACTTGTACGTCACCCCCACCCCGCCACTCCTGCTGCTCGCCCGGTCCCGCCGGAACTCACCGAACCCGTCGGAACCGCCGTGCGCCTGCTCGGGCGTCTGCGCCGGTTCCGCTTCCGCCTCGCGTCGGTGCTTGCCCCGCCGGGCACGCCGGGGGCCCAGGCCGTCGGTCCCCTCGCCCAGTCCGCCACCGCGATGCATATCTCCACCCGACTGCTTTTCCAGGGCGGCACGGCCCTGTCTTTTCTAGGCCTCGCGGCCCCCGCCACGCAACCCGATCATCGTGTCAGTGACCTCCCCCACGGTCACCCGCTAAAACGTGGAGTGAAACACCTGTCCGCAGGATGTCCGGACGCTCTGACACCATGGCTCGTGTGAGCTTCCCGTATAGCGCCCCAGTTTCGCAGACTCTTTTCGACCGTGCGGCGGCCGTGACGCCCGGCGGTGTGAACTCTCCCGTGCGCGCGTTCCGCGCTGTGGGTGGTACGCCCCGTTTCATGGTGTCCGGTACCGGTCCGTACCTGACCGACGCCGACGGCCGCGAGTACGTCGACCTCGTGTGCTCGTGGGGTCCGATGATCCTCGGGCACTCCCACCCCGAGGTGATCGCCGCCGTGCAGGACGCCGTCTCGCGCGGCACCTCCTTCGGCACGCCCGGCGAGGGCGAGGTCGCCCTCGCCGAGGAGATCGTGGCCCGCATCGAGCCGGTCGAGCAGGTGCGGCTCGTCTCCAGCGGCACCGAGGCGACCATGTCCGCCATCCGTCTGGCGCGCGGCTTCACCGGCCGCGCCAAGGTCATCAAGTTCGCCGGCTGCTACCACGGCCACGTGGACGCGCTGCTCGCCTCCGCGGGCTCCGGCGTCGCGACGCTCGGCCTCCCGGACACCCCCGGCGTCACCGGCGCCCAGGCCGGCGACACCATCGTCGTGCCGTACAACGACATCGAGGCGGTGCACGAGGCCTTCCACCGGCACCCCGGTGAGATCGCCTGCGTCATCACCGAGGCGGCCCCGGGCAACATGGGCGTCGTCCCGCCGCTGCCCGGGTTCAACGAGGGCCTCAGGGCCGCCTGCGCCAAGAACGGCGCGCTGTACATCTCCGACGAGGTCATGACCGGCTTCCGCACGTCGAAGGCCGGCTGGTACGGCGTCGACGGCGTGACGCCCGACCTGATGACCTTCGGCAAGGTCATGGGCGGCGGCTTCCCGGCCGCGGCCTTCGGCGGCCGCGCCGACGTCATGGCGCACCTCGCCCCGGCCGGCCCGGTCTACCAGGCGGGCACGCTCTCCGGGAACCCGGTCGCGACGGCCGCGGGCCTGGCCCAGCTGCGGCTCCTGGACGACGCGGCGTACGAGAAGGTCGACGCGGTCTCGGCGCAGCTGCGCACGCTGGTCGGCGAGGCGCTCGCCAAGGAGGGCGTCGCCCACCGGGTGCAGAACGCGTCGAACATGTTCACCGTGTTCTTCACCGACCGCGAGGTGCGCAACTACGAGGAGGCGAAGGCGCAGGACTCCTTCCGCTTCACCGCGTTCTTCCACTCGATGCTGTCGCAGGGCGTCTATCTGCCGCCCTCGTCCTTCGAGTCCTGGTTCGTGTCCACCGCCCACGACGAGCGGGCCGTCGAGCGGATCGCCGCCGCCCTGCCCGCGGCCGCGCGCGCCGCCGCAGAAGCCACGGAGGCCACCGCATGACCGGCACGGCAGCGGGCGACGAGCTGACCGTCGTCCACCTCATGCGCCACGGCGAGGTCCACAACCCCGAGGGGATCCTGTACGGGCGGCTGCCCGACTACCACCTCTCGGAGCTCGGCCGGCAGATGGCCGACCGCGTCGCCGAGCACCTGGCGCGGCGCGACGTCACGCACGTCGTCGCCTCGCCGCTCGACCGCGCCCAGGAGACGGCCACGCCGATCGCCAAGGCGCACGGCCTCGACCTCGCCTCCGACGGCCGCCTCATCGAGGCGGGCAACGTCTTCGAGGGCAAGACCTTCGGGGTCGGCGACGGCGCGCTGAAGAACCCGGAGAACTGGAAGCACCTCGTCAATCCCTTCAAGCCCTCCTGGGGCGAGCCGTACGTCGAGCAGGTCGTGCGGATGATGGGCGCCCTGGACGCGGCGAAGGACGCGGCCCGCGGGCACGAGGCGGTGTGCGTCAGCCACCAGCTGCCGATCTGGATCGTGCGCAGCTTCGTGGAGAAGCGGCGGCTGTGGCACGACCCGCGCAAGCGGCAGTGCACGCTCGCCTCGCTGACGACGTTCACCTACCGCGGCGACAAGATCGTCTCGGTGGGGTACAGCGAGCCCGCCCGCGATCTCGTGCCGGCGCATCTCCTCGCGGGCGCCAAGCCGGTGCCGGGCAAGAGCAAGGCATTCGGCGCGTGACGGGGCGCTGAACGGGGTCCGATTTCCTGGCCCGGAGACCCTTGTCTTTCGGGCCGGGCAACCCCGGTGTTTTCTACGCCACATCCGTATGGTCGACGTCGCGTAATCGCGTCGCGACTGTATGTCCCTTCCGGGTAAAGCACCGTAAATAAAAGCCGGTTGCCGGAACCCCGCTGTTCGTCGCGCCCTCTAACGGGTTGTCCCTCTTGCAGGCAATAGAGCAGGGCGGACCAAGGGCGCGACGAATGGGGATGGAATGCGCGACATCAGTCGCAGGGGAATGCTCGGCCTCGGAGCCGGCGCGGCCGCCGCTCTCGGGCTCGCGGCATGCGGCTCCGGCGGCGACGGCGACACGTCGGGTCCCGCGGGAAAGGCCGGGGACGGACAGGGCGGCGCCGGCAAGCAGCCCGCCAAGCCGATCGGCGACGGTTCGACCGCCTACACCGGCAAGCAGCCCCGCCAGCCCGGCAAGCCCGTCCCGCTGCAGCCCGGCGAGACGCCCCCGCAGTTCGTCATCTTCTCCTGGGACGGCGCCGGCGAGGTCGGCAACGGTCTGTTCCCGCGCTTTTTGAAGCTCGCCGAGGACCACGACGCGCACATGACGTTCTTCCTCTCCGGGCTTTATCTCCTGCCGGAATCGAAGAAGCGTCTCTACCGCCCGCCGAACAACGCGGTCGGCGCGTCGGACATCGGTTATCTCACCGACGGTCACATCAAGGACACCCTGAAGTACGTGCGCCAGGCCTGGCTGGAGGGCCACGAAATCGGCACGCACTTCAACGGGCACTTCTGCACCGGTAACGGTTCGGTCGCCAAGTGGACGTCCGCGCAATGGCAGGACGAGATCGACCAGGCCAAGTCCTTTGTGAAGAAGTGGCGTACGAACACCGGCTGGACCGATCTGCCGTCGCTGCCCTTCGACTACGAGAAGGAACTCGTCGGGGGCCGCACGCCCTGTCTGCTCGGCCAGGACAACCTGCTGCCGACGGCCAAGAAGCTCGGCTGGCGCTACGACGCGTCCTCGCCCGGCGGCCGCCAGCGCTGGCCCCAGAAGAAGCTGGGCGTCTGGGACCTGCCGCTGCAGGCGGTGCCCTTCCCGGGCCACACCTTCGAGGTCCTGTCGATGGACTACAACATCCTCGCCAACCAGTCGAACAACTCCACGAAGGCGCCGCCGGCCAACTACCCGGGCTGGCGCAAGCAGGCCACCGAGGCCTACCTCGCGGGCTTCAAGCGGGCCTACGAGAGCAACCGCGCGCCGTTCTTCATCGGCAACCACTTCGAGGAGTGGAACGGCGGCATCTACATGGATGCCGTCGAGGAGGCGCTCAAGCACATCGCGGGCAAGAAGGACGTGCGCCTGGTGTCCTTCCGCCAGTTCGTCGACTGGCTCGACGTGCAGGACCCGAAGGTCCTCGCCAAGCTGCAGGGCCTGGAGGTCGGGCAGCAGCCGGCCGGCGGCTGGAAGAACCTCCGCTAGCCGAACCGCCCCCCCCGAAGCGCTCGCGCCCCGGATCCCGGCACCCCGACGAGGCCGCGGAACCGGGGCGCGACCGTGTCTGAAGTGGGCACATTCTCCTGCGGAGGGGGTGCGGAAGATCCCCGAACCGGACATGCGAAACTTTTCACATGAGTGTTGCCTGCCGTGCCCCACACCGCGTCGACAGCAGCAGTCACCGCCGCAGCCGTGCCGCCCTGCTCGCCGCAGGTGCCGCGGTCGCCGCGCTGACTCTGTCCGCCTGCAGCTCCGGCGGCACGTCGGGCGGTTCCGGAAACACCAACTTCGTCGCCGGCTCCGACGGCATCGCCACCGTCAAGAAGGACGACCGCAAGGCGAGCCCCGCACTCGACGGCGAGACCCTCGACGGCAAGAAGCTGAACATCGCCGAGGACTTCAAGGGCAAGATCGTCGTCCTGAACGTCTGGGGTTCCTGGTGCGCGCCCTGCCGGGCCGAGGCACCGAACTTCGTGAAGGTCGCCGCCGAGACGAAGGCCAAGGGCGTCGAGTTCGTCGGGATCAACACGCGGGACCCCGAGCGGGGCCCGGCGATCCAGTTCGAGAAGCAGCACAAGGTGCCCTACCCGAGCCTGCACGACCCGATGGGCAAGCTGATGCTCCGCTTCCCCAAGGGCTCGCTCAACCCGAACTTCATCCCCTCCACCCTGGTCATCGACCGGGAGGGGAAGATCGCGGCCCGCTCGCAGCAGCCGCTGAACGAAGAGAAGCTGCGCAAGATGATCGACCCGGTCCTCGCGGAGAAGTGATGTCCACTCTCGCCGCCATCAGCGGACCGAACCAGACCGTGATGAGCGGCGCGCTCCTGCTCGCGCTGCCCATCGCCCTGCTCGGCGGTCTCGTCTCGTTCTTCTCGCCCTGCGTGCTGCCGCTCGTGCCGGGCTACCTCTCCTACGTCACCGGGGTCAGCGGCCAGGACATGGCCGAGGCCAAGCGCGGCCGGATGGTCGCCGGCTCCGGGCTCTTCGTGCTCGGCTTCACCGTGGTCTTCGTCTCCTACGGGGCGCTCTTCGGGGAGTTCGGCCGCACCCTCCAGGACAACCAGAGCATCGTCACGCGGGTGCTCGGCGGCGTGATGATCGTGCTCGGGTTCTTCTTCATGGGGCTCATGCCCAAGATCTCCCAGCGCGAGTTCCGCTTCCACAAGAAGCCCGCCGTGGGGCTGGCGGGCGCCCCGATACTGGGCGCCCTCTTCGCCGTCGGCTGGGCCCCCTGCGTCGGCCCGACGCTCGCCGCCGTCAGCGTGCTCTCGCTGGACCAGGCGAGCGCGGGACGCGGCGCGCTGCTGAGCGTCGCGTACTGTCTGGGACTCGGCGTCCCCTTCATTCTCGCGGCGGTCGCCTTCCGCAAGGCGCTCGGCGCCTTCGGCTGGGTGAAGCGGCACTACGTCTGGGTGATGCGCATCGGCGGCATCATGATGATCGCGACCGGACTCCTCCTCGTCACCGGCGTGTGGGACAGCATCGTGCAGCAGATGCAGGTCTGGTCGAGCGGCTACACGGTGGGGATCTGATCCATGAGCAAGACCGAAGCACCCGACGGCACGGCCGGGACCCGCGAGGGCGACGACGACCTCGGTGCCGCGGGCGCCAAGCTGTCGACCGCCCCGAGCGAGCGCGAAGAGCCGCCCAACATGCCCCGGCTCGGCGTCATCGGCTGGCTGCGCTGGTTCTGGCGGCAGCTGACCTCGATGCGGGTCGCGCTGATCCTCCTCCTGCTCCTCTCGCTCGGCGCCATCCCGGGATCGCTGATCCCGCAGAACAACGTCGACGAGCTCAAGGTCCAGGACTTCATGGACCGGCACACCACGCTCGGCCCGCTCTACGACAAGCTGCAGCTCTTCGACGTCTACAGCTCGGTGTGGTTCTCCGCGATCTACATCCTGCTGTTCGTCTCCCTCATCGGCTGCATCGTGCCCCGCACCTGGCAGTTCGTGGGCCAGCTGCGCGGCCGCCCGCCGGGCGCCCCCAGGGCGCTGACCCGGCTGCCCGCCTACACCACGTGGCGCACCGAGGCCGAGCCCGGCCAGGTGCACGCCGCCGCCCTCACGATGCTCAAGGAACGCCGCTTCCGCGCGCACACCGCGGGCTCCGGCGCCGCCACCTCCGTCGCCGCGGAGAAGGGCTACCTGCGCGAGGCGGGCAACCTGCTCTTCCACATCGCGCTGATCGTGATGCTGCTCGCCTTCGCCGCCGGACAGCTCTTCAAGTCCGAGGGCGGCAAGCTGATCATGGAGGGTGACGGCTTCGCCAACACCCTCAGCCAGTACGACGACTTCAAGTCCGGCAGCCTCTTCGACAGCGACGGCCTGGAGCCGTTCAGCTTCAAGCTCGACAACTTCGTCGGGACGTACGAGAAGTCCGGGCCCAACCGCGGCACGGCCCGCACCTACCGGGCCGACGTGACCTACTCCGAGGGCCCCGACGGCGCCGAGAAGAAGAAGTCGATCGAGGTCAACAAGCCGCTGGAGGTCGACGGCTCGAAGGTCTACCTCATCGGCCACGGCTTCGCGCCCGCCGTCACCGTCCGCGACGGCAAGGGCAAGGTCGTCTACCAGGCGTCCGTGCCCGTCCTGCCCATCGACCAGAACGGCACCGCGACCGGCGCCATCAAGGTCATGGACGGCTACCGCGACAAGAACGGCAAGCCGGACCAGCTCGGCTTCAACGCCTTCTTCGTGCCGACCTTCGCCGGTGTCGGCAAGGGGCAGATGTTCTCGCAGTTCCCCGCCGCCGACTACCCGGTGCTCGCGCTGTCCGCGTACCACGGCAGCCTCGGCGTCGACGCCGGTGTCCCGCAGAACGTGTACCAGCTGGACACCCGCAAGATGAAGAAGTTCAAGGACGCCGACGGCCAGCTGTTCAAGCAGCGGCTGCGCCCCGGCGAGACCATGAAGCTGCCGAACGGCGCCGGGTCGATCACCTTCGAGAAGAACCTCAAGGAGTGGGCGACCTTCCAGATCTCCCAGCAGCCCGGCACCGGCTGGGCGCTGGGCGGCGCGATCGCCGCCGTCGCCGGACTCGCGGGCTCCCTGTTCATCCAGCGCCGCCGCGTGTGGGTGCGGGCGGTCGAGGGCGCCGACGGCGTCACCGTCGTCGAGATGGCGGGCCTGGGCCGCAGCGAGTCCGCGAAGGTCCCCGAGGAGCTCTCCCGCCTCGCCGCCCACCTCCACGACCGGGCGCCCAGCGCGCCCCTGCCCGACCCGGACGAGGAAGCCGCTTCCGACTCCGGCCCCGATGTTGCACCTGCCGAAGGGGCTGAGAAGTGAATCTCGCCACCACCCTGGCCGCCGAGCCCAACGAGAACCTCGCGCACATCAGCAACGTGCTGATCTACTCCGCGATGGCCGTCTACCTCCTGGCGTTCTTCGCGCACATGGCGGAGTGGCTCTTCGGCAGCCGCAGCAAGGTCGCCCGCACGGCGGCCGCGCTCACGCCGACCGCGGCCACCACGGCCGGGGCCCCCGCCGTCACCGCCCGGGCCAAGGGCGGCACCGCCACCCTGGAGCGCCCCGAGGTCGTCACCCGGTCCGTGGCCGGCGCCCGGGACGTGCCGGACGGGCCCGGCGCCGCGGCGGGCGACGAGAAGGGCGACCTCTACGGCCGCATCGCGGTGTCCCTCACCGTCCTCGCGTTCCTGCTGGAGTTCGGCGGTGTGCTCACCCGCGCGCTGTCGGTGCAGCGGGCCCCGTGGGGCAACATGTACGAGTTCAGCATCACCTTCTCCACCGTCGCCGTCGCCGTGTACCTGGTGCTGATGGCGCTGAAGAAGAACATCGCCTGGCTCGGCCTCCCGCTGGTCACCACGGTCCTGCTCGACCTCGGTCTCGCCGTCACCGTGCTGTACACCTCCAGCGACCAGCTGGTGCCCGCCCTGCACTCGTACTGGCTGTGGATCCACGTCTCCACCGCGATCTTCTGCGGTGCCGTGTTCTACGTGGGCGGCGTCGGCACGCTGCTCTACCTCTTCCGGGACAGCTACGAGGCGAAGCTGCAGAACGGCGGCACGCCCGGCAAGTTCGCCACGTCCGTCCTGGAGCGGCTGCCCTCGGCGGCCTCGCTGGACAAGTTCTCCTACCGCCTGAACGCCGCGATCTTCCCGCTGTGGACGTTCACGATCATCGCGGGCGCGATCTGGGCGGGCGACGCCTGGGGCCGCTACTGGGGCTGGGACCCCAAGGAGGTCTGGTCCTTCATCACCTGGGTCGCCTACGCCTGCTACCTGCACGCCCGGGCGACCGCGGGCTGGAAGGGCCGCAAGGCCGCCTACCTGGCCCTGATCGCCTTCGGCTGCTGGCTGTTCAACTACTACGGCGTGAACATCTTCGTCACCGGCAAGCACTCCTACGCGGGCGTCTGACCCCGGCGTCGCGGAGCGGCCCGCGCGGCGCGCGGCCCACCGAGGGGCTACTCCCCGATGTCCTCGCGCCACAGCTCCGGGCGCTCCGCGACGAAGCGGCGCATCATCGCCGCGCACCCGTCGTCGTCGAGCAGCACGACCTCCACGCCGTGCGCGGCCAGCCAGTCGTGGCCGCCGTGGAAGGTCCTGGCCTCGCCCACGACCACCCGCGAGATGCCGAACTGCCGCACCAGGCCGCTGCAGTACCAGCAGGGCGAGAGCGTCGTGACCATCGTCGTGCCGCCGTAGCCCCGCTGCCGTCCGGCGGCCCGGAAGGCGGCGGTCTCCGCGTGCGCGGACGGATCGCCGTCCTGCACCCGCCGGTTGTGCCCGCGCCCGAGCAGCGTGCCGTCCGCCGCGTAGAGCGCGGCGCCGATCGGGACGCCGCCCTCGGCGAGCCCCTGCCGGGCCTCCTCGACGGCCGTCGCGAGCCAGTCGCGGTCCCGCGCCGGGCCCGCGGCCGGCTCAGCCATTGCCGGCCTCCACCGCGATCGCGTCCAGCTGCCCGCGCAGGTACGTGTGCGAGTCGGTGCCCCGTACGTCGGTGCCCGGGTCGCACTCGTAGAAGTACACGAGCGACATCAGCTCCTCGGCGGGTTCCTCCGCGGGCGGCGGCAGCACGCGGTGGCGGCCCGACTGCCAGCGGCCGTCGGTCCAGCGGGCCATCAGGTCCCCGATGTTGACCGTGAACGCCGCCGGGTCGAAGGGCGCGTCCTCCCAGCCGCCCTCGTCCGTGAACACCTGCAGTCCGCCCCGGCCCGCCTGCCGGTCGAGGACCGTCACCGTGCCGAAGTCGGTGTGCGGGCCGATGCGGAACTGCCCCGGCGCGGGCTCGCCCACGGTCCGCCGCCCCGGATACCAGTTGATGTTGAAGCCCCAGGTGGGGTGGCCGGTGTGCCGGGTGAAGAAGTCCTCCGGCTCGCCCAGGGCGACGCCGAGCAGTTCGAGCAGCAGATCGGACAGGGCCCGCATCCGGCCGAGGTAGGTGACGACGAGGTCCCGCAGCTCCGGGGTCTGGGCGGGCCAGGTGTTCGGCAGGAACCACTCGGCGTCCACGGCCGCGTCGCCGGTCGGCTCGTCCGCCGCGAAGGACAGCGACTCCTTCAGGTCCGGGGGAGTGGCCGTGCCCTCCGCGTAGCTGTTGGCCTCGGCACCGGGGCCGAGCCAGCCGCGTGCGCCCACCCGCACCGCGTAGGGCCGCTTCGCGGTGTCCGGCAGGTGGAAGAAGGCGCGCGCCGACGCGCGGATCGCGGTGCGCAGGGCCGGGTCGACGCCGTGCCCGGTGACCAGCAGGAACCCCGCGGTGCGCAGGGCCTCGTCGACGGTGCGGGCCGTCCGCGCGCGGGCGCCGGGGTCACCGGAGAGCCACGGCCGCAGGTCGACCGTGGGGATGCGGGATGCGCTCATGCCCCCATGGTGCCCGGGCGGACGCTCCGTCAGGCGTCGCCGCCCGTGTCCTTTTTGTTCTCGCCCGGGTCCTTGTCCCTGTCGTCCCTGTCGTCCCCGTGGCCCCCGGCGCCCCCGTCGTCCCCGCTCTTGCTCTCGTCGCGCAGCGACTTCAGGAACTCGGGGTTGTCGTCCGGCGCGACCCACCGGCCGCGGCCCCGGGCGCCGACGCCGCCCGCACCGGGCGCGTGGCGCACCTTGCCGGTGACGAACCAGGCGATCGGGCCGAGCAGCACCTCGCCGAAGAGCAGCACGATGATGACCCACACCACCTTCGGCAGATGCCTGACCTCCTTCTCCGGAGTGTTCAGGACATCGATGAAGGCATAGATCCACACTGCCAGGACCAGCAGGAACGGCAGATACCTGAGCATGGTGGTGCGATCCCCCAAGCGGTGGCGGCGGGGGGCGTGCGAGCCCCCGGTGACGGGGCCAGGGTAGCCGGTGCCGGATACTGGAACGCATGGCTTACGACGATCTTCGCTCCCTGCTCCGGGCACTGGACCGCGAGGGCGATCTCAAGCGCATCAAGGCCGAGGTCGATCCCTACCTGGAGGTCGGCGAGATCGTCGACCGCGTCCAGAAGTCGGGCGGTCCCGCGCTCCTCTTCGAGAACGTCAAGGGCTCCGCGATGCCCCTGGCGATGAACGTGTACGGGACGGACCGGCGCCTCCTGAAGGCGCTGGGCCTGAAGTCGTACGGCGAGATCAGCGAGAAGATCGGCGGCCTGCTCAAGCCGGAGCTGCCGCAGGGCTTCGTCGGCGTGCGCGAGGCGTTCGGCAAGCTCGGCGCGATGACGCACGTCCCGCCCAAGAAGGTGAAGTCCGACAGCGCGCCGGTCCAGGAGGTCGTCCTGACCGGCGACGACGTCGACCTGGAGCAGCTGCCCGCGCTCTTCACCTGGCCCGAGGACGGCGGCTCCTTCTTCAACCTGGGCCTGACCCACACCAAGGACCCGGACACCGGGGTGCGCAACCTCGGCCTGTACCGCCTGCAGCGCCACGACAAGCGCACCATCGGCATGCACTGGCAGATCCACAAGGACAGCCGCAACCACTACCAGGTGGCCGCCCGCCGGGGCGAGAAGCTGCCGGTGGCGATCGCCTTCGGGTGCCCGCCCGCCGTGACGTACGCCTCGACGGCGCCGCTGCCGGGCGACATGGACGAGTACATGCTGGCCGGGTTCATCCAGGGAAAGCGCGTCGAGATGGTCGACTGCAAGACCGTCCCGCTGCAGGTCCCGGCGCACGCCGAGGTGGTCATCGAGGGCTGGCTGGAGCCGGGCGAGATGCTGCCGGAGGGCCCCTTCGGCGACCACACCGGCTTCTACACGCCGCAGGAGCCG
The DNA here is from genome assembly GCF_042889645.1 of Streptomyces sp. NPDC002564. Taxonomy (NCBI): domain Bacteria; kingdom Bacillati; phylum Actinomycetota; class Actinomycetes; order Kitasatosporales; family Streptomycetaceae; genus Streptomyces; species Streptomyces sp. NPDC002564. Next base: position 51,918 of record NZ_JBIARE010000001.1, read on the forward strand.
TTCCCCGCGCTGACCATCGACTGCGTGACGATGCGCAAGCGTCCGCTGCTCCAGTCGATCGTGGTCGGCCGCCCGCCCACGGAGGACGGCCCGCTCGGCCGCGCCACCGAGCGGTTCTTCCTCCCCCTCCTCAAGGTGATCGTCCCGGACATCGTGGACTACCACCTGCCGGAGTCGGGAGGCTTCCACAACTGCGCGATCGTCTCGATCGACAAGAAGTACCCGAAGCACGCGCAGAAGGTCATGCACGCCATCTGGGGCGCCCACATGATGTCGCTGACCAAGCTGATCGTGGTCGTGGACAAGGACTGCGACGTCCACGACCTGCACGAGGTGTCCTGGCGCGCCCTCGGCAACACCGACTACGCCCGTGACCTCACCGTGCTGGAGGGCCCGGTCGACCACCTCGACCACGCCTCCTACCAGCAGTTCTGGGGCGGCAAGGCGGGAATCGACGCCACGAAGAAGCTTCCCGAAGAGGGATACACCCGGGACGGCGGCTGGCCGAACATGGTCGAGTCCGACCCGCACACGGCGGCGAAGGTCGACCGTCGCTGGAAGGAATACGGACTGTGAGTTCAGCCTCCGCCGCGATCCCGCAGCCGGGCCGCACCAAGGCGTTCCTGCGCCTCGTGATGATCGAGCACTCGGTCTTCGCGCTGCCGTTCGCCTACATCGCCGCGCTGACCGCGATGTTCCGGCTGGACGGGAACATCCACTGGGGGCGGCTGCTCCTGGTGACCGTCTGCATGGTGGGCCTGCGCACCTTCGCCATGGCCGCGAACCGGATCATCGACCGGGAGATCGACGCCCGCAATCCGCGCACCGCGCACCGCGAGCTCGTCACGGGCGCGGTGTCGGTGAAGTCCGCGTGGACGGGCGCGCTGATCGCGCTGGTCGTCTTCCTCGCGTCGGCCGCGCTGCTCAACCCGCTGTGCCTGGCGCTCGCGCCGGTCGCGGTGATCCCGATGGTGGTCTATCCGTACGGGAAGCGGTTCACGAACTTCCCGCAGGCGATCCTCGGCATCGCGCAGGCGATGGGGCCGGTCGGCGCCTGGATCGCGATCACCGGCGAGTGGTCGGGCCAGGCGGTGATCCTCGGGCTCGCGGTCGGCATCTGGATCGGCGGCTTCGACCTGATCTACGCCTGCCAGGACGTGGAGACGGACCGCGAGGTCGGCGTGAAGTCGGTGCCCGCGCGGTTCGGCATCCCGGCCGCCATCCGGGGCGCGCGCGCCTGCCACCTGGTGACCACGGCGCTGTTCGTCTGGTACGCGGCGTCCACGGACGCGGGCGTGTTCTTCTGGCTGGGCATCGCGGTCGTCGCGGGCGCCTTCGTCTACGAGCACTCGATCGTGCGGCCGCACGACCTGTCCCGGCTGAACCGGGCCTTCTTCCAGGTGAACGGTTTCATCGGAATCGCCCTGTTCGTGTGCGCGCTGCTGGATCTGCTCGTACGCGGCCTCACCCTCTGAACGGCCCGGGGATAGGCTTCAGAGCGTGAACCCAGGAGATACGCAGCGTAGGCCTTGGATCGTGGGGGTGTCGGGCGCCTCGGGGACGCCCTATGCCGCCGCCGTGCTGCGTGCGCTGCTCGCGGCGGGGGAGAGCGTGGACCTCGTCGTCTCGCGGGCCTCGCGGCTGACGCTGCTCGACGAGACGGGCATCGCCTTCCGGGACGCGCACTGGCGCGAGGACCTGCGGCACTGGCTGGGGCGCGGCGCGGACGGCAAGCCCGCCGCGTTCGACGTGCCGGAGCGGGCGCTTCAGGACGTGCGGTACTGGGCCGCGGGCGACCTGGCGGCGGGGCCGTCCTCGGGGTCGTACGCGACGAAGGGGATGCTGATCGTGCCGGCGTCCACGGCGTGTGTGGCCGGGGTGGCGCTCGGGCTCTCGAAGGACCTGCTGCAGCGCTCGGCGAGCGTGACGCTGAAGGAGGGCAGGCGGCTCGTGGTCTGCGTACGCGAGACGCCGCTGAACGGTCAGACGCTGAAACACCTGGTGAGCCTGGACGAGGCGGGCGCGATCGTGCTGCCCGCCTCTCCGGCGTTCTACGCGGGGGCGACGCACATCCAGGATCTGGTGGACTTCGTCGCCGGGCGGATGCTGGACGCGGCACGGGTGCCGCACAGCTTGTACCGCCGTTGGGAGGGAGAGCTGGGGGGCGCTTCCGGTGCCGGATGAGCACCCCGACGGGGGAGGGGCTACCGCTTCTTGGCGCCCCGGGCCTTCTTGGCGGCCTTGCGCGGCGCCGCGACGTTCGCACGCGAGCGGTTGGCCATGTCCTGGAGCTCGCGCATGCGGGCGTAGGCCATCTCGATCGAGTACACGGGTGACTCACTCCTGAAGGATCGTCGTTGATCGGCCGAAATTGAGAAAGATTCACAGGGCCTAGGCCCTGTTACGCCTTAGATTCTACACATAGACTCGCGGTATCGCTGAATAATGAAAGGCATCGCACCTATGGACGCCGTGGACAGGCAGCTCATCCAGGCCCTGCGGGAGAACGGCCGCGCCTCGTACGCCGAACTCGGGCGGCTCGTGGGCCTCTCCGGGCCCAGCGTCACGGACCGGATCAACCGCCTCGAAGCGGCCGGTGTCATCACGGGCTACCGCGCGACCGTCGACTCCGCCTCGCTCGGCCTCGGCGTCATCGCCCTCATCGGCATCTCGCTCTCCGACGCCGCCGACCACGAGGACGTGGCGCGGCGCCTGAAGGACCTGCACGAGATCGAGGACTGCTGGTTCATCGCGGGCGACGACTCGTACATGCTCAAGGTCAGGGCCAGCGACGTGGACGGTCTGGAGAAGACCATCCGCCGGCTCAGCGGCACCCGGGGCGTCTCGCGCACGCGGACGACGATCGTGCTCTCCACCAAGTGGGAGAACCGTGTCGGGGAGCTGCCCGAGGAGGAGTGAGCGGGGGCGTGGGCGTACGGTGGGCCGGAGTTTGTCGTAGGAGAGGTAAGGGCGAGGCATGGACGCAGGTCTCAAGCGCGAACTTGAGCAGAAGGTCCGGGACGGTGAGCGGCTGTCCCGCGAGGACGGCATCGCGCTCTACGAGTCGGACGACCTGGCCTGGCTCGGCGGACTCGCGCACGAGGTGCGCACCCGCAAGAACGGCGACGTCGTGCACTTCAACGTCAACCGCCACCTCAACATGACGAACGTGTGCACCGCGTCCTGCGCGTACTGCTCCTTCCAGCGCAAGCCGGGCGAGAAGGACGCGTACACGATGCGCATCGAGGAGGCCGTCCGGCTCGCCAAGGCGATGGAGGGCGAGAACCTCACCGAGCTGCACATCGTCAACGGCCTGCACCCCAACCTGCCGTGGCGCTACTACCCGCGCTCGCTCTCCGAGCTCAAGAAGGCGCTGCCCGACGTCTCCCTGAAGGCCTTCACCGCCACCGAGATCCACCACTTCGAGACGATCTCGGGGATGTCCGCGTCCGACATCCTCGACGAGCTCATCGAGGCCGGCCTGGAGTCGCTGACCGGCGGCGGCGCGGAGATCTTCGACTGGGAGGTGCGTCAGCACATCGTCGACCACCGCACCCACTGGGAGGACTGGTCGCGCATCCACCGCCTCGCGCACGAGAAGGGTCTCAAGACCCCGTGCACGATGCTGTACGGCCACATCGAGGAGCGGCGCCACCGCGTCGACCACGTGCTGCGGCTGCGTGAACTGCAGGACGAGACCGGCGGTTTCCAGGTCTTCATCCCGCTGCGCTACCAGCACGACTTCGTCGACATGCAGGACGGCAAGGTCAGGAACCGGCTGCAGGCGCGCACCACGATGGCGTCCGGCGCCGAGGCCCTGAAGACCTTCGCGGTCTCGCGCCTCCTCTTCGACAACGTGCCGCACGTCAAGGTCTTCTGGGTGATGCACGGCCTGCACACCACCCAGCTCGCCCTGCAGCACGGCGCGGACGACATGGACGGCTCGGTCGTCGAGTACAAGATCACGCACGACGCGGACAACTTCGGCACGCCGAACAAGCTGACCCGCGAGGACCTCCTCGACCTGATCCGCGAGGCGGGCTTCCGCCCGATCGAGCGGAACACGCGCTACGAGGCGATCCGGGAGTACGAGGGTCCCGACCCGATGCTGCGCGAGGCCCCGCAGGCGATGCGCGTCTGACCCGCGGCCTTCCGTCACCACGCAGCGAGCCCCGGCCCCACCGGCCGGGGCTCGCTGCGTCGTCCGGGATGCGGGATGCGCTTGAGCCCCCTGATGCGTAATGGTTACTCTCGCTCCATGACGCTTACATTCCGCCTCGATCCGGAGATCGACCCCGCCCTGCGCGACGGCGTCCTCGCCCTGTGGGCCGACGTCTCCAACGCCGGCGGAGCCGTCGGCTTCGTGCCGCCCGTGACCGTCGACGACATACGCCCCGAGTGGCTCAAGCGCCTGGCGGAGCTGAGCGAGGGCCGCACCCGGCTCCTCGTGGGGTACGACGAGGAGGGCGCCGTCGCCGCGACCGCGTTCCTCGCGTACAACCAGCACCGGCTGATGAAGCACTGGATCTGGCTGTACGTGGTGATGGTCCACCCGCGCCACCAGGGCAAGGGGTACGGGCGCGACCTGATGGCCGCCGCCGCACAGGCCGCCCGCTCGATCGACGGCGTCGAGGCGATCCGGCTCACCTGCCGGGGCGGCACCGGCGTCGACCGCTTCTACGCCGCCTGCGGATACAAGGAGGTCGGCCGCGTGCCGGGCGCGATCCGGGTCGCTCCCGGCGACGACCGCGACGACATCACGATGCTGTTGCCGCTGCCGTAGGACCGGGCACCCCCGTGCCGGACGCGGCCCGTCCCGTGCTTCACTGGAGAGGCTCGTCCAGCTCGGGCCCATTTCGGAACGGAAGAGTGGATTGACATGCTCCGCTACACGCTGATGCGCCTCGGGATCTTCGTGGGTTGCTTCTTGGTCGTCTGGGGCCTGGTCTACTCCGAGATCCTGCCGCGCGGCCTCGGCGACTCGAACCTCCTGTGGGTGCTGCTGCTCTCGCTGGTCATCTCCGCGCCCATCAGCTTCGTGGCGCTGCGCAAGGAGCGCGACCGCGCCTCGATGAACGTCGTCGCGCGCGTCGACCGCGCCAAGGCCAACCTGGACGCGAACCGCAGCCAGGAGGACGAGGCCGACGACGTCGCCCGCTCCGGCGCGCAGACCTCCCCGCAGACGCAGGGCTCCACGCAGGCGCAGGGCTCGTAAGCTTCGTCACACCCGTCACCGGACCCCGGTCCCGGAGCACATCGCTCCGGGGGCCGGGGTTCCGTGCGTCGAGGGGCAGTTGGGACCCCGCGCGCGGGCCGGGAAGCGGCAGCAACCCCTCCGCCTACCTCAAACAAGACCTTTGATGTTCTCAAAGCACGAGTGTTAACGTGTTCGACATGAAGACAGCAGCAGCGCACCGCCACGTCATGAGCGTCCCGCTCGTGGCGCGCCTGCATGTCGACCTCTGCCGCTGCATGTCCGCGGCCTGTCACATCTGAACGTGACCCCCGCCGCAGCGACTCCGCCGGCCTCTCGCGGTTGCCGCTCCCGTACGTCCGCTTTCCCCTGACTTCCCCTGACTTTCCTCACCGGAGTGTGTCCGTGTCCGCGAATCCCGCGACGCCCGCCGACCAGGCCGGGCAGCCCGAGAAGCCCCAGTCCGGCTTTCGGATACCCAAGTTCCTCAAGATCCCCTTCTGGGCCCAGATCCTCGGTGGCCTGGTCCTGGGCGTCCTGCTCGGCTGGATCGCCCGCAACCAGGACGTCGACTGGCTCGTCACCACCCTCTCCAAGGTCGGTGACACCTTCATCGGGCTCCTGAAGCTCGCGGTCGCCCCGCTCGTCTTCTTCGCGATCCTGGTGTCGATCACCAACCTGCGGAAGGTCAACAACGCCGCACGGCTGGCCACCCGCACCCTGCTGTGGTTCATGATCACGTCGCTGATCGCGGTGGCCATCGGCCTCGCCATCGGCCTGATCACCAACCCCGGCTCCGGCACCGGTCTCACCCCGAAGGACGGCAAGGCCCCCGACCACGCGGGCTCCTGGATCGACTTCCTCACCGGGATCATCCCGACCGACGTCGTCACGCCCTTCACCCAGCTGAACGTCCTGCAGATCGTCTTCATGGCCGCCGTCGCCGGCATCGCCGTCCTGAAGATCGGCGACAAGGCGCAGCCCATCCTGGACCTCTCCGAGTCCGTGCTCGCGCTGCTGCAGAAGGCCCTGTGGTGGGTCATCAAGCTCTCCCCGATCGGCACCATCGGCCTCATCGGCTTCGCCATCGCGGACTACGGCTGGAACCTCATCAGCAAGTACGCGACGTTCACCGCGGACATCTACATCGGCTGCGCCCTGGTCCTCTTCGGCGTCTACCCGCTGCTGCTCGCGTTCGTCGCCAAGGTCAACCCGCTGCAGTTCTTCAAGGGCGCCTGGCCCGCGATCCAGCTGGCGTTCGTCTCCCGCTCCTCGGTCGGCACCATGCCGATCACCCAGAAGGTCACCGAGCGCCTCGGCGTCCCGAAGGAGTACACCTCCTTCGCCGTGCCGTTCGGCGCGACCACCAAGATGGACGGCTGCGCCGCGATCTACCCGTCGATCGCCGCGATCTTCGTCGCGCAGATCTTCGACGTGAACCTGGGCATCAAGGAGTACCTGCTCATCGCGTTCGTCTCGGTCGTCGGCTCCGCTGCCACTGCTGGTCTGACCGGTGCCACCGTCATGCTGACGCTGACCCTGTCGACGCTCGGCCTGCCGATGGAGGGCGTGGGCCTGCTCCTCGCCATCGACCCGGTCCTCGACATGATGCGCACCGCGACGAACGTCGCCGGACAGGCGCTGGTCCCCGTGATCGTCGCCGCCCGCGAGAAGATCCTCGACCACGACGCGTACGAGAGCGCGTCCGCGTCGCCGCTGGAGGAGTACGACGAGGTGCCCTCGTCGCACGCGGTGGCTGCCGCCGCCTGAGCCACCGGCTCGACCTGCGGCCCTTCCCGGCCGCCGGAAGCCCCGCCCCGTCCCGGGGCGGGGCTTCCGTCTTCCGGCGGTCGGACGGTCCTGCGGCGGTGGGACGGTCCTGCGGCGGTCCGGTAATCGTGAAGTGGCCTCCGGTGACCGTACGCTGACGTGTGAACGGACAGCGTGGGAAGGCGGGGGCCGGGGTGGGCGAGAAGCGGCGGCACAAGCAGCGGCAGACGAGGATGCCGCGGGCCGTGCGCGAGCAGCAGATGCTGGACGCGGCGGTGCGGACGTTCGGGCAGCGGGGGTACCGGGCCGCGTCCATGGACGAGATCGCGGAGCTCGCCGGGGTCTCCAAGCCGCTCGTCTATCTGTATCTGAACTCCAAGGAGGAGCTCTTCAGCGCGTGCATCCGCCGCGAGGCCGCCGCGCTGGTCGACGCGGTGCGGGACGGGGCGAGCGGGGCGGCGGGCGAACCCGCCGACCGGCAACTGTGGGACGGGCTCCGCGCGTTCTTCGCGCACACCGCCGAGCGGCCCGACGGGTGGGCCGTCCTGCACAGCCAGGCGCGGACGCAGGGCGAGCCGTTCGCGGCGGAGGTCGCCGCGATGCGCGAGGAGATCGTCGCGTTCGTGACGACGCTGATCGCGCAGGCGGCGCGGTCCGCCCACGGTGACCCCTCGCTGCCCGACCGCGAGGTCGCGGGGCTCGCGCAGGCGCTGGTGGGGGCGGCGGAGTCGCTGGCCGGGTGGGCCAACACGGACACGTCCGTCTCCGCCAAGGAGGCGGCCGCGACGCTCATGAACTTCGCCTGGGCCGGGCTCGGGGGGCTCATGGAAGGGCGGCGCTGGGCTCCGTCCGGCCGATGAGGTGCGTTCTGGCTTGCGCGCCGTGGAGGCCGTGGAGGCCGTGGAGGGTGAAGGCGGGGCCGCGGCGGGTGTACGTGACCGTGGCGGGGAGCAGGACGGGGGACCTGAACTCCACGTGGGCGTAGGTGGGTTCCCCCTCGTCCTGCTTGCTCTCGTCGGTTCGGCCGGCGCGGGTGATCTGCGCCAGGCAGCGGGCCGCGGTCCACATGCCGTGGGCTATGGCGCGGGGGAAGCCGAAGGGGCGGGCCGTGAGGGGGTGCAGGTGGATGGGGTTGCGGTCGCCGCTGACGGTGGCGTAGCGGCGGCCCAGGTCCGGGGGGAGGGTCCACTCCTCGACTGCGTCGGGCTGCTGTAGGGGCTCGGTGGGCGCGGGCGCGGGCGTGGGTGTGGGTGTGTGCGGTGGGGGTGTGGTTTTTGTGGTGTGGCGGGCCAGGTAGGTGCTGGTGGATTCCCAGAGCAGCGTGCCGTCCTTGGTGGTGGCCTCGGTACGCAGGACGGCCTCCGTGCCGCGGCGGTGGGGCACGAACCGCTCTGCCTGCACGGTGAGTTCGAGCTCCTGGGTGTGGTGCAGGGGGTGGTGCCGGGTGAGCTCGATGGACGTGTGGACGAGGCCCAAGAGGGGGAGCGGGAAGGCGGGGGCGGCCATGAGGCGCATGGCCAGGGGGAAGGCGAGGACGTGTGGATACGTGAGGGGGAGTGGGCCTCCGGTGCGGGTGCCGGTGCCGGTGTCGTCGTCGGTGGGGAAGCCGCAGATCTTTTGGTACGCCGCCAGGTGGCGGGGGTCCGGGGTGCGGGTGGCCGTCAGGGGGGCCTGGGTCGCGGGGCCCGGGGCGGGGTGTTTGAGGGGGGAGAGGGCGGCGGCGCGGAGGAGTAGGGCGGGGAGGGGGACGTCTGTGGCTCGCATGGAGTCCTTTCGGTGGGGTCGGTGTCTGCGTCGGTCCTGCGCCTGTTCTTCGGTTCGTGGGGCGGGGCCGCGGGGGTATGTGCGTACTCGCTATCCCTGCGCCCCGCTGCACGAACAAAGGCGCCATTGTTTCCTCGGTGCTCCGTGCGCACATACCCCCACGTCCCCTCGCGTCTCGCGTGCGGGTGCGGCCCGGTGGTGCGTCGGTCGCGGGTGCGGCCCGGTGGGCTTGTTCCGTGAGTCCCCTCGACCGGAGGGGTGAGGGTGAGTCCGTAGGTTCCCCTCGACCTGAGAGGCGGGAGTGAGCCAGTAGTCCCCTCGACCGGAGAGGTTGGGGGAGTTCCCCACCCACCCGCCCCCGCCCGGTGCGAGGGCGGGACCCATCCACCGAGCACGAGGCCGGTACTCTTCCTCCCCGCTTCGCCCGCCGCGAGGCGGTACTTACGTGCCCCTACTCCCGCCGTACGGCGCGGGGTGAACGGGTGGGTGGGAGAGGTCCGCCGCGGAGCGGTGGGGGTGGTTCAGGGGTGGGGAGTGGTGGCTGAGGTCAGGCGCCCAGGAGGCTTTGGCCGCAGACGCGGATCGTCTGGGCGTTGACGCCGCCCTGGGCGAGCCAGGAGGTCGTCTCGGCGACGTCCACCGGGAGGCCGCCCTGCGCCAGGGAGTTCATGCGGCGGCCCGCCTCGCGGATGAAGAGGGGGACGGCCGCCGTCATCTTCGTCTCGATGAAGCCGGGGGCGACCGCGTTGACCGTGACCCCGTGTTCCGCCAGCGCCCGCGGCCCGAGCGAACGGACCAGGCCGATGATCCCCGCCTTGCTCGCCGCGTAGTTGGTCTGGCCCGCGTTGCCCGCGATCCCCGCGATGGACGCCGTGGCGACGATCCGCCCGCCGCGGCGGATCGTGCCGGTCTTCAGGAGGGCGTCCGTGGTGGCGAGGACCGCGGCGAGGTTCACGTCCAGGACGGACGTCCAGCGGTCCCGGCCCATGTTGGCCAGCTTGCGGTCGCGGGTGATGCCCGCGTTGTGGACGAGGATGTCGAGGCCGTCGCCGGGGAGCGCCGCGGCGATGCGCTCGCCCGCGTCCGCCGCCGTGATGTCCAGCGGCAGCGCCGTGCCGCCCAGGCGTTGTGCCACGCGGGCCAGATCGGCCGCGGCGGACGGCACGTCCAGGAGCGTGACGTGGGCCCCGTCCCGCGTCAGGACCTCGGCGACCGCTTCGCCGATGCCGCGCGCCGCGCCCGTCACGAGGGCGGTGCGGCCCGCGAGCGGCCTGGCCCAGTCCGCGGGGGCCGCCAGGCTCTGGGAGGGTCCGGTCTCGACGACCTGGCCGGTGACGTAGGCCGACTTGGGGGAGAGCAGGAAGCGCAGGGTGGGTTCGGCGGTGGCGATGGGTCCCGAGACCCGTACGAGGGTGGCGGTGCGGCCGCGGCCGAGCTCCTTGGCCAGGGAGCGCACGAACCCTTCGAGCGCCTGCTGGGCCGCCGCCTGGTGGTGGTCCGCGGGGTCCGGCGGCGATCCGACGACCAGGACGCGGCCGTGGTCCGCGACCTCGCGCACCACGGGGTGCAGGGCGGCGTGCGCCCCGGCGAGGGTCGCGACGTCGGCCATCGCCGTGGCGTCCAGGACGACGGCGGCGGGGCGGTCGGCGGTCGGGGTGGTGACGACCCGGTGGCCGGTGGCGGCGAGGAGGGTCGGGAGGTCTTCGGCGTAGGCGGAGGTGCCCGCGGTGAGCAGCAGCAAGTCGCCGTCCAGCGCGGGGTGTTCGGGGGACCAGCGGCGCAGCGCGGCCGGCTGGGGGAGGCCCAGGCGGCGGGTGAGGAAGCGGCCGGGGCCGGTGGCGGTGAAGGTCAGATAGCGGTCGGCCATTGTCCAACTCCCAGCTCGGTCGTAAATTTACTTCTGAGTAAGGTTACTCAAGGGTCAGGAGCTGGTCGAGACATGAGTTCTCCCTCTGTGCGCCGGGTCGCCGTCCTCGGCGGCAGCCGCATCCCGTTCGCCCGGTCCGACGGGCCGTACGCCACCGCATCGAACCAGGACATGCTGACCGCGGCCCTGGACGGGCTCGTCGCGCGGCACGGCCTCGAAGGGCCGGGCGCGGTCGGCGAGTTCGTCGCCGGGGCCGTGCTCAAGCACAGCCGGGACTTCAACCTCGCCCGCGAGGTCCTGCTCGGGTCGGCGCTCGACCCGCGCACCCCCGCCTACGACATCCAGCAGGCCTGCGGCACCGGCCTGCAGGCCGTGGTCGCCGTCGCCAACAAGGTCGCGCTCGGCCAGGTCGAGTCGGGGATCGCCGGCGGGTCCGACACCGCGAGCGACGCCCCGCTCGGCGTCAACGACCGGCTGCGGCGCATCCTGCTGGAGGCGCGGCGGGCCGGGTCCGTGGGCGGGCGGCTGCGGGCGCTCGGCAAGGTGCGGCCCGCCCACCTCGTACCGGACATCCCGCGCAACGCCGAGCCCCGCACCGGCCTGTCCATGGGCGAGCACGCCGCCGTGACCGCGCGGGCGTGGGGCATCACGCGCGCCGCGCAGGACGAGCTCGCCGCGCTCAGCCACCAGCGGCTCGCGGCCGCGTACGAGCGGGGGTTCCTGGACGACCTCGTCGTGCCGTTCCGCGGCCTGGACCGCGACCAGAACCTGCGGCCCGGGTCGACCGTGGAGAAACTGGCCACGCTCAAGCCGGTGTTCGGCACCGGCGAGCCCGGCGCGACCATGACCGCGGGCAACTCGACCCCGCTGACCGACGGTGCCGCCCTCGCGCTGCTCGGCAGCGAGGAGTGGGCCGCGGCGCGCGGCCTGGAACCGCTCGCGTACCTCACCGCCTGCGAGAGCGCCGCCGTCGACTTCGTGCGGGGAGACGTCGTCGGGGGCGAGGACGGACTCCTGATGGCCCCCGCGTACGCCGTGCCCCGGATGCTGGAGCGGGCCGGGTACACCCTCGCCGACTTCGACTTCGTCGAGGTGCACGAGGCCTTCGCCTCCCAGGTGCTCGCCACGCTCGCCGCCTGGGAGAAGCGGGGGCTCGGCACGGTGGACCGGGCGCGCCTGAACGTCGCGGGGTCCTCGCTGGCGACGGGTCACCCGTTCGCCGCGACCGGCGCACGGATCGTCGCCACCCTGGCCAAGCTGCTCGCCGAGCGCGGGCGGCCGGGGCGCGGGCTGATCTCCGTGTGCGCCGCGGGCGGGCAGGGGGTGACCGCGATCCTGGAGCGGGACTGAACCGCGTACGCACCGTGACCGGGGTGTACGGAGGGTCACCTTGCGCTGAACGGGCGAGGCCCGCGCCCCGCCCTTAGGGTGAGCCGAGGGGCTGACCCTGGGAGGTTGCCGTGCGCGGAGCCTGTGCAGTCGCCGGCGTCACCGCGCTGGTCGTCGTCGGAGCGGTCGTGCCGGGCGTGGCCTCGGCCGCGACCGTCGCCGACGGGAGCGGCGGGCGGCCCGACCTGTCGCGCTTCTACACGCAGAAGATCAAGTGGACCGCCTGCAAGGGCGAGACGGCGTCCGCGGCGGAGGCCTCGGGCGGCACCAAGGACGTCCGGTGCGGGCACGTGTCCGTCCCGCTCGACTACGCCAAGCCCGCCGCCGGGACCGTCGACGTCGCGATGATCCGGATGAAGTCCAGCGCGAGCGGCAAGCCGCGCGGCTCCCTGCTGCTCAACTTCGGCGGCCCCGGCGGCCCCGGCGTCTCCGCGCTGGCCGGCTCCCAGAAGGAGTTCGGCTTCCTCAGCAAGGGGTACGACGTCGTCTCCTTCGACCCGCGCGGGGTGGGCCAGAGCGAGCCGGTCAGCTGCGGCGACGCCGAGCAGGACACCGACGCGATGTCCGGCGACGCGGACGACCCGGCCGCCGTCCTCGACGGGCTGCGCAGGATCGCCGAGCAGTGCAAGGCCGAGTCGGGCCCGGTCCTGCCGCACATGGGGACCGTCAACGTCTCCCGCGACCTGGACGTCATGCGGCAGGCGCTCGGCGACAAGAAGCTGAACTACCTCGGCTTCTCCTACGGCACGCGGCTCGGCGCCGTCTACGCCGCGCAGTTCCCCCGGAAGGTCGGGCGGATGGTGCTCGACGGCGTCGACACCCTCACCGAGCCCGTCGCCGAGCAGTCCCTCGCGACCGCGGAGGGCCGCCAGACCGCCCTGGACAACTTCCTCGCCTGGTGCACCGGCAACGCCGGATGCGTCTTCGGCACCGACGCCCGCTCGGCCCGCCGGGGCATGGTCCGGCTCATCGACGACATGGACCGGATGCCGCTGCGCTCCCTGGACGGCCAGGAGTTCACCGGACAGGACGTCGTCGGCGTCCTCAGCCAGGCCCTGTACAGCAGGCAGGCGTGGCCCGCGCTCTCGCAGGCCCTGGGCGCGCTGCTCGCCGACGGCGACCCGCGCGCGCTCATCCGGATGAGCGGTGGCCTCGCGGACGCCTCGGTGCCCGGCCGTGCCGCGGCCGGGGCGGCGGGCGACGAGATGCCCGCGGACAACATGGAGGCCGCCCTGATGGCGGTGAACTGCGCCGACGACCCCGACCGGCCCGACGCCGCCCGCATAGAGAAGGAGGTCGGCCGCCTCCAGGAGGAGTTCGACGAGGCCTCGCCGGTCTTCGGCAAGTCGATGCTGATGCCCGTGCTGCTGTGCTTCGGCCGCCCCGCGGGGACCAGCTACATCCGGGACGACGTACGGGACCTGAAGACGCCCGACCTGCTGCTCGTCGGCACCCGCGGCGACCCGGCCACCCCCTACCGGTGGACGGAGGAGACCGCGAAGCGCCTCGGCCCGAAGGCCGTCGTCCTGGACAACAAGGGGGACGGGCACACCGGTTACCTCGGCTCCACCTGCGTGCAGGACAAGGTCGACGGCTTCCTGCTGTACGGCGAGACGCCGAAGACCGGGAGCTCCTGCGCGGCCGAGTGACGCCGCGCGGGTCAGTGCGTGCGGGGCAGCCGCAGCATCGCCGCCTCGTCCGGTGAGCCCTCCGGGGCCTGGTAGACCACCATCCGCTGCCCGCCCGTGCGCGCGAGCCGCATCACCTCGTACGTGAGGGTCATCGCGCCGACCTTCGGGTGCTCGAACGACTTGGTGCCGCCGCCGCGCTCGCTCACGTCGTACCGCTCCCAGATGCGGGCGAAGTCCGGCGACTTCAGGAGCAGTTCGCCGACCAGGCTGGTCAGCTGCGGCGAGTCCGTGTCGGTGCCCGCGATCGCGCGCAGGTGCGACACCGACTTGGCGACCGTCTCCTCCCACGGCCGGTACAGGACGCGGCCCACCGGGTGCAGGAAGAGGTAGCGCAGGACGTTGCGCTGCTCGGCGGGCCACTCCCACAGGCCGGGGAGCAGCGCCCTGCCGGGGGCGTTGGCGGCCAGCATGTAGCTGTGCCTGCTCACCACGTACGCCGGCAGCGGGGTCAGCGCGTCCAGCATGCGCAGGGTGGAATCGCGGACCGTGTGGTCGGCCGTGGGGTGCGGTTCGGTGAGACGCCCCGACGCCAGCTCGGCCAGGTCGCGCAGGCGGTCGTGCGCGTCGCCCGTCAGGCGCAGGGCGCGCGCCAGGGCGTCGATGACGGGCGGCGACGGGTTCGTCTCGCGGCCCCGCTCCAGGCGCGTGTAGTAGTCGACGCTCACCCCGGCGAGGGTGGCGAGCTCCTCGCGGCGCAGGCCCGGCGTGCGCCGGATCCCGGCGCCCGCGGGCAGGCCCGCCTCGGCCGGGGTGACCCGGGCCCTGCGGGCGCGGAGGTAGCGGCCCAGTTCGGTGCCGGTGCTCGTCCCGTTCGCCTGCGCCGGGTGCGTGGTGCTTTCCGTCATCCGCACATTGTCCCTGGCCGGCCGCCGCCGTGGGGGGCCGTGTCAGGGCCAGGAACGGGGCACCCCGGTGAACCGCGGCCTGCCACCGCGCGGCGCCGGGCCGCAGAGTGGAGCTCGTTGCGGGCGGCTCGGCCACCGCGGCCCAGGGGGCGCACGACGCCGGGCCGCGGCCCGGTGGCCGTGTCCGCCCGCCCGTTCCTGCCCACCTGCCGTCCCGGAGGCGTTCCGTGCCCGTCGTTCTCGCTCCCCGGCCCGCCCGGGCCACCGCATCCGCGTCCCGGCCCGCCGCCCGCCCCACCTCCTCCGTCGCCCTGGCCGCCGCGCTCCTCGGCTTCGCCGTCATCACCATCGACGTCACCGCCGTGAACATCGCGCTGCCCGACATCCGCGCCTCCCTGCACGGCGGCATGGCCGGACTGCAGTGGGTCGTCGACGCCTACACCCTCATGTTCGCCGCGCTCATGCTGTCGGCCGGGGCGCTCGCCGACCGGGCCGGGGCGCGCCGCGCCTACGCCTGGGGCGTGGGGCTGTTCACGCTCGCCTCGCTGGCCTGCGCCGTCGCGCCCGGCATCGGCGCGCTCGTCGCGGCCCGGGTCGCCCAGGGCGCGGGCGCCGCCGTCGTCATGCCCGCCTCGCTCGCCCTGATCCGCCAGGCCTACGACGACCCGCGCCGCCGGGCCCGCGCCATCGCCCTGTGGACCGTGGGCGGTTCGGTGTCCGTGGCGGTCGGGCCCGTGCTCGGCGGCGTCCTGACGGAGGCCGCCGGGTGGCGGTCCGTCTTCCTGCTCAACCTGCCCGTCGGCGCCCTGATCCTGGTCCTGCTCGCCCGCGTCGCCCCCTCCCCGCGCCGTCCCGCGCCGCTCGACCTCGGCGGGCAGGTGACGGCCGTACTGGCCCTCGCGGGCCTCGCGTTCGCCGTCATCGAGGGCGGACACCTGGGGTGGACCAGCGCGCCCGTGCTCGCCGCCTTCGCGGTGGCCGTCGCCGCCGGATGCGCCTTCCACGCCGCGGAGAAGCGGCACGCGGCGCCGATGGTCCCGCTCGCCCTGCTGCGGCAGCGCCAGGTCGGCGTCGCCCTCGCCGTCGGCTTCGCGGTGAACGCCGGGTTCTACGGCGTGACCTTCCTGCTCGGCCTGTACTACCAGCAGTTGCGCGGCATGTCGGGCGTCGCCGCGGGCCTGATGTTCGTGCCGCTCGCCTTCCTCATCACGGCCACCAACCTCGTCTCGCCGCGGGCCGCCGAGCGGTTCGGGCGGCGCCGGGTCATCGTCCTCGGCCAGGCGATCCTCGCCCTCGCCATGTTCGTCCTGGTGCCGCTGGGTGACCGGACGCCGCTGTGGCTCGTCCTCGTCCTGCTCGTGCCGACCGGTCTCGGCGGCGCCTTCGCGGTCCCCGCGCTGACCGCGCAGCTCATGGACAGCGTCCCCGGCGAGCGCGCGGGCACGGCCTCCGGACTGCTCAACTCCCTGCGCCAGACCGGCGGGGCGATGTCGGTGGCGCTGTTCGGCGCGCTGCTCGCGGGCGGCGGGGCCGGCGAGGGGTTCTCGCTCCCGGGGATGCGCACGGGACTCGTCGTCGTGGGCCTGACCCTGTGCCTCACGACCGCCGTGTCGGTGTGGCTGCTGCCCCGCGACCGGGGCGACCGCGCCGCGTGACCGTGAACGCCACCTCGTGGACCGCGTTGCGTGCGCCGGGGCCCGGCTGGACGCGGCCCGACCGGTCCGTCGCGCGGGAGCGGACGGTGTGCGGGCCCGGCCCGAGCGGGCGGCGCAGCGAGAAGCCCTGCCACGCCGGGTCGGCGCCGCGCACGTCGAGCGTGGCGGGCTCCCACGGGCCGCCGTCCACGGAGAGGTCGAGGCGGACGACCTCCGTCGTGGACCACGCGCGGCCCCGGAACGTGACCGTGCCCGGGGCCAGTTCGGCGCCCGGGCCCGGCGCGAGCACCTTGCTGTTGACGTCCAGCGCGCGCACCGGCGTCGGGGCGTCGGCGCCCGGCAGCCGCCGGGTGTAGAAGGTCGTCGTGAACATGTGCCGCGGGCGCTCGTCGCTCAGCACGATCCGGGTCAGCCACTTCACCGCGTTCGTGCCGAACATGCGCGGGACCACCGCGCGCAGCGGGAAGCCGTGCCGGGCGCGCAGCGGCTCGCCGTTCATCCCGTGGGCCAGGAACACGTCGTCGTACGCGGTGCCGAGCGGCAGGTCCTTCAGGTACGAGAGGCCGTCCTCGCCGTGGAAGGAGCCGGTGTCCGCGCCTTCGAGGAGGACGTGCCGGGCGCCGGGCAGCGGGCGGGCGCGGTCCAGGAGCAGGGCGAGCGGCAGGCCCGTCCACGCCACGTTCGTGACGGCGCGGGTGGGGGTGTCGGGCCGCAGCGGGCTGCCGAAGCACTCGTGGACGGCGGTCAGTTGCTCGCGCGGCAGGGCGTGGACGGCGGCCAGATCGAGCCGCAGGGGCCGCTCCACCAGACCGTCGACGGTCAGGGTCCAGGTGTCCGGGTCGATCTCGGGGAGTCCGAGGTGGGTGCGGACGAAGACGTGGTCCACCGGGGTGACGAAGTCGGGGCCCGGCGCGGGGTCCGCCCGCGAGGGGTCCTCCGGCGGAGGCGTCAGCGGGGCCGCGGGAGCCGTCGGCGCGGCGGGTACGGCTGGTGTGGCCGAAGCGACAGGTGTGGCGGGTGTGGGCATCAGACCGTTCCCGTCCCGGATCCCTCCTGTTCGGTGCCCGGTTCCGCCGCCGCGGGATGCGGCTGGGCGTCGGACGCCTTCATGGCCAGGACGAACAGGGCGAGCAGGGTCAGGGACAGGATGGTGGGCGCGACGAGCATGACGAGAATTCCCCCCGGTTCTCGAACTTCTGCGGCCCGAAGATCCTATGGGGGCGGCCTCGCGCTGCCCAACGGTTTTCCTGGAGCGGCGCTCGTGCGGCGTGGCAGGCAGGGACCCCGGTGGCGGACGGGGCGTCCCGGACCCGCGGGACGCCCCCACCGTGCCTCTGCGATCAGCAGTTGCCGCGGGCCGGTTTGCCCGCGAAGCGGTCCGCCAGCCACTGGGCGGCGAACGGCGACTGCGTGATCACGCCGCTCACGTGCTCGCCGAGCGGAATCGTGTGCCACTCCACGTTCGCGCCCCGCGCGCACCAGTCCGCACGGACCTGCTTGCCGACGCCGTACGGGATCAGCTCGTCGGCCAGCGCGTGGTACTGGTACACCGGGGCGTCCGGCTTGACCGTGCCGACCCGCGACTCGGTCAGGCGCCGCTGCCAGTCCGGCTGGTCGAGGGGGTTCCGCGTCGTCATCGACGCGATCGACTTGAAGGACCCGAGCACCGCGCCGTCCGCGACGCAGCTGTTCCGCAGGGCGCCGATGAGCGTCCTGCCCAGCGGGTTGAGGTAGGAGTCGAGCTTCAGCTCGGGGAACGCCGCGTTCTGGCCGATCGCCGCCATGAAGATCAGGCCGGAGCCGTACGAACCGTCGTTGAACTTCGCCACCTTCAGCAGGTCGCCCGGGATGCCGCCGGTCGCCGTGCCCTTGACGTCCAGGTCGGGGGCGTACGAGCCGTGCAGCTCGGCCGCCCACGACGAGGCCTGGCCGCCCTGCGAGTAGCCCATGATGCCGACCGGCGTGTCCTCGGCCAGGCCCGCCTCGGGCAGCCGGATCGCGGCGCGGGCCGCGTCCAGCATGGCCTGGCCCTCGGCCCGGCCCACCGTGTAGGTGTGGTCGCCGGGGGTGCCGAGGCCCTCGTAGTCGGTGACGGCCACCGCCCAGCCGCGCAGGGTGAGCTGCTGGATGAGGTTGGCCTCCACGGCGGTGCCCTGGGGGAAGCCCGCGCTGGGCGCGCAGTGGTCGCCGACGCCGACGGTCCCCACGGCGTACGTGATCAGCGGGCGCGGGCCCTTCCTGCCGTCCTGGGGCACGATGACCGTGCCCGAGACGGTGTTCGGCCGGCCGGACGCCGTGGTCGAGCGGTAATGGATCTTCCAGGCCTTGGTGTTCGTGGGCTGGCCGGGCAGCGGGTGGAAGCTGCTCGGCTCGGAGCTCACGACGTCGCCGGGGGACCCGGCGGCCCGCTCGTCGGCCTGCGCCGCGGCGAGCGGGGTGACGGCCGACAGACCGAGCGCGGCCACCAGGGCCCACGCTCCGGCACCGGTACGTGTGTGCATGCGGCTCTCCCAACTGTCCTCAGGGGCTGGGGGTGTTCCGGCAACGACCGTAGTGACTTGCGAGTAAGTTCCGGGCTGACCGGGACGCTCACCTTCGTTGACCCCTGCTCGCAGGCGCCCGCGCGGCGCCCGCTCAGCCGCCCGGCGCCGTCCGCGCCGGGTCGCGGGGGCCTTCCGTGCCGGTGCGGTACGCGCCCGGGGTCGTCCCCGTCCACCGCCGGAACGCCCGGTGGAAGGCCGTGTCCTCGGAGAAGCCGAGCCGCGCCGCGAGCTCCGCGATCGGCTCGTGGCCCTCGACGAGACCGGCGATGGCCGCGTCACGGCGCACCGCGTCCTTCAACTGCTGGTACGACGTGGACTCCTGGGCGAGGCGGCGGCGCAGCGTCGCCGGGCTCACCGCGAGCCGCGCCGAGATCTCGCCGAGCGAGGGCAGCCGCGGCGAGGAGCGCAGGCTCCGGGCGAGCGCCCGGCGGACCTGCTCGGCGACGGTCGTGCCGTACTCGCGCCGGGTGAGCAGCTCAAAGGGCGCCCTGCGCAGCATCTCGTCCAGCGCGTCCTCGTCCCTGATCAGCGGCGCGTCCAGCCAGTGCGGGTCGAATCCGGCGCCGGTGCGCTCGGCGCCGAACCGCACCGGGCAGCCGAAGAGCAGCTCGTACTCGTCCTTGTGCGGGGGCGGCGGATGCCCGAACTCGGCCCAGCGCAGCGGGATGCGGCGGCCGATCAGCCAGCTGCACAGCCGGTGCCAGATGATGACCAGGCACTCGGCGAGGAAGTAGTCCTGCTCCAGGTCGTTGCGGACGGTGAACACCGCCTCGGCGCCCAGGCGTTCCAGGGCGAGGTCGGGCCCGCCGGGGAAGAGGCCGTAGAAGGTGGCGCCCCGGCACACGGCGGCGCCCAGGTCGCGGCAGCCCAGCGAGGCCTGGCACATCATCGCGAACGTGCCGGGCCTGCTGACGGCGGAGCCGAGGCCGAGGAACTCGTCCTGCGTGACGCGGTACAGCTCGCGGAAAAGCCGGGCGAACTGCGGCGCGGTGACCCGGGCCCGGTCGTCGCCCAGGAGCAGCGGCGGTATCTGCGCCCCCCGCAGCAGCGGCACGGTGTCCACGCCGCCGCGCTCGGCACCGCGCAGCACGGCCCGCACATGGTGCACGGTGATCGTCCGCCTGGCCATGTGTCGACGTTAGCGCCGCGCGGCGCGGCCCGACACACCCCGTGGGGCGGCGGCTGAGCGCCCCGGTCAGTGGTGCTGACGTTTCGCGTCATCCCGGGCGCCGGGCCCGCTCCTTAGCGTCGTACCCATGCAGCAGACGCGGAAGGACCTCGTGGCCCCGGCCGAACTGCCCGGCACGCTGGCGCTCCTCGCGGAGTGGGCGGCCGAACGGCACGGCGCGCTGCCCGCGCTGCGCTTCCGGCGCGCGGGGGAGTGGCAGGAGCTCTCGTACACCGGGCTGCGGGACGCGGCCCGCGGGGTGGGCCGGGCCCTGCTGGCGCTCGGGGTGCGCCCCGGCGACCGCGTGGCGGTCCTCGCCGAGACCAGGCCGGAGTGGACCTGCACCCACTTCGGTGTCCTTGCGGCCGGCGCGGTCGTGGTGCCGGTGTATCCCACGGCGGGCGACGAGGAGGTCGCCTGGGTCGTGGCGGACTCCGGGGCGACGGCGGTGATCTGCGAGGACGCGGCGCAGGCGGCGAAGGTCGAGCGGCTGCGCGGGCGGTTCCCCGACGTGCGGAACGTGCTGCGGATGGACCAGGATCCGGCCGGACTCGGCCCGCTGGACGAGCTGTTGGCCCGCGCGCGGGCGCGGCGCGGCGACGACCTGGCCACCATCATCTACACCTCGGGCACCACGGGTCCGCCCAAGGGCTGCCTGCTGACGCACGGCAACCTGCTCGCGGTGCAGGCCGCCACGGTGCCGCTGGTGGCGGGCGGCCCCGGCGACTCGACGTACCTCTATCTGCCGCTCGCCCATCTCCTGGCCCAGCTCATCGAGTTCACCACGCTCATCGAGGGCGGCGCGCTCACCTTCTTCGGCGGGCGCGTCGAGGACGTCGTCGCCGAGCTCGCCGAGGCGCGGCCCACCCATCTGCCGTCCGTGCCGAGGCTCTTCGAGAAGGTGCGCTCGGTGGTGCTCTCGCTCGCCGAGGCGCAGGAGGGCGGGCGCGAGCGGTTCGAGGAGGCGGTGCGCATCGGGGTGCTCGCCGCCGACGGCGAGCTGCCGGCCGAGCTGAAGGACGCGTACGAGGCGGCTGACAAGGCGCTCTACGGCCTGGTCCGGCAGGCGCTCGGCGGCCGCGTGCGGTGGGCGGTGACGGGCGGGGCGCCCATCGCGCCGGACACCGTGGACTTCCTGCGGGCCTGCGGCATCGCGGTCTACGAGGGCTACGGGATGACGGAGTCGGCGGGCGTGCTGACCCTCAACCACCCGGGCGCCGTGCGGTACGGGACGGTCGGGCGTCCGGTGGACGGCGTCGAGCTGGCCGTCGCGGACGACGGCGAGGTCCTGGCCAGGGGCGCGATGGTCTTCCCCGGCTACCACAACAACCCGGCGGCCACCCGCGAGGCGCTCGACGAGGACGGCTGGCTGCACACCGGCGACCTGGGGACCCTCGACGACGACGGCTACCTGACGATCACCGGCCGCAAGAAGGACCTCATCATCACCTCGGGCGGCAAGAACCTGACGCCCTCGCTCAGCGAACTCGCCCTGCAGACCTCACGGTTCGTCTCCCGCGCCGTGATGGTCGGGGACCGCCGCCCCTACCCGGTCGCGCTCATCACGCTGGACGCGGAGGAGGTCGCCGGCTGGGCGGCGCGGGAAGGCGTGACGCTGACGGGACCCGCCTCCCGCGACCCGCGCGTGCGCGCCCTGGTCCAGGAGGCGGTGGACGCCGTCAACGCCACGGTGTCGCGGCCCGCCCGCATCCGCGGCTTCGCCCTGCTCGACGAGGACTTCACGATCGAGGACGGCCTGCTCACCCCGAGCCTGAAGGTCCGCAGGAAGGCGGTGACGGACCGGTACGCGCACGTCGTGGCGGAGCTGTACGCGCGGGACGCGGCAGGATCCGGCCTCAGTGGACCCCCGCGAGGCGCAGCAGCGCCGTAGTCGCCGCGGCGCCCACCACGACGAGGGCGAACGGTGCCCGGCGCCAGGCGAGCACCCCGCCGGCCAGCACCCCGGCGGGCCTGGCCCACCCGGCGAAGCCCTGCCCCTCGGTGAGCGCGCCGGTGGCGAGCAGCGCGACGAGCAGCACGGTGGCGCCGACGGCCAGCAGTTCCTGGACCCGCGCCGGGAGTTCGACGCGGCCGTGCAGCACCGGCCCGGCGAGCCGGAAGACGTAGGTCCCCGCGGCGAGGACGAGGACGCAGGCGAGCGTGGCGTTCATGCGGCACTCCCGGACGAGGCGGGGCGGGGGCGGCGGGGCCCGCGCCGGGCGGGGAGCAGACCGAGCAGGGCGAGCAGCACCGGCACCCCCGCGGGCAGCAGCGGGGCCGCGAGGACGGCGACGACGGCACCGGCCGCCGACGCCCGCCGGGCCGCGCTGTCGGCGCGCAGGGCGGGCAGCACCAGCGCGAGCAGCACCGCGGGGAAGGCCGCGTCGAGCCCGAACCGGTCGGTGTCGCCGAGCGCGGATCCGGCGAGGGTGCCCGCGAGCACGCTCACGTTCCAGGCGACGAACAGGCCGGTGCCGGATATCCAGAAGGCGGCCCTGCGCTGCCTGCGGCCGTGCTGGGCCAGTACGAAGGCGGCGGTCTCGTCGGTGACCAGGTGCGCGCCGATCAGCCGGGCGGTCCAGGACCGGCCGAGGTCGTCGGCGAGCGCCAGGCTGAAGGCGGCGGTCCGGGAGTTGAGCAGCAGCCCGGTCGCCGCGGCGGCCACCGGTCCGCCGCCCGCGGTGAGGATGCCGACGGCGCTGAACTGGGCGGAGCCCGCGTACACGAGCAGCGACATGACCACGGGCACCCAGACGGGCAGCCCGCCCGCGACCGCGATGGCGCCGAAGGAGAGCCCGACGACGGCGTCGGCGAGCCAGACCAGCGCGATGTCGCGCAGCACGCCGGGCGGCAGGTCGGAGAGGCGGACGAGGCCGCCGGACACGCCGTCGTCCGTTCGGTCGGCCGGATCGTCTGTTCGGTGTGGCGAACGCATGCGTCGTAGGATGGGCGGAGCGGGGCGTGTTCGTCAAGCCGAACGATCGGTCCCCTGTACCGAACGCACGGGGATGAGCCCAGGAGGAACACCAGCCATGGCCGACGGATCCCGTATGCCGCGCGAATGGGTCGCGGCGGCGCTGCGGCGCGAGCGCACGAGGGCGGGGCTCTCCCTCTCCGAGCTGGCCAAGCGGGCCGGCATCGCGAAGTCCACGCTGTCCCAGCTGGAGGCGGCGACCGGCAACCCGGGCATCGAGACGCTCTGGGCCCTGGCCGTCGCGCTCGGCGTGCCGTTCAGCGTGCTCGTGGAGTCACCGGCCCCCGCGGTGACGGTCATCCGCGCGGGTGAAGGCCCGACGATGCACGCCGAGAACTCGTCGTACGCGGGCACGCTGCTCTCCCCGGGCCCGACCGGCGTGCGCCGCGACCTCTACCACGGCGCCCTGGAGCCGGGCGCCGCCCGCGAGTCGGACGCGCACATCCCGGGCTCGGTGGAGCACCTGGTCATCAGCACGGGCCGCCTCCTGGCGGGCCCGCACGGCGAAACGGTGGAACTGTCCCCCGGCGACTACATGTCCTACCGGGCCGACGTCCCCCACTCCTACGAGGCCCTGACCCCCCGCACGACCTTCATCCTGATCATGCAACACACCTAGACCAGGACCGCGAACGACGGCAAGCGGGTAAGGGGCGCGGGGAACTGCGCAATCGTGAAGGGCCCCACCCACCGACCGCAACGCCGACCACCCAGCCCCCCGTCCCAAGGCCCAGGGGCCAGAAAAAGGCAGGAGCCCCACCTCCCCCGCTCACGCGGAGGAGCAGGGCTCCTTGGGTACTGCTATCCATCTCCGGATCTGGTCACCGGAGCAATCACACGCCCCACTCGCGTGGAGCGCCCGATTACATCGGGGTGACGTTCTCCGCCTGCGGACCCTTCGGGCCCTGCGTCACGTCGAAGGAAACGGCCTGGTTCTCCTCGAGGGAGCGGAAGCCGTTCGCGTTGATCGCGGAGTAGTGGACGAAGACGTCCGGGCCGCCGCCTTCCTGGGCAATGAAGCCAAAGCCCTTTTCAGCGTTGAACCACTTCACGGTTCCGGTAGCCATAAGCCCTCCTTGGGCCAAAGGGTTGCCCTGCTCCAGAACCAGCGATTGTTTAAACAACTGCATAAGTCTGAAAACGACGAGAGCCCGCGGGGTCACATGCTCCGCAGGCTCTGTACTGCAAGGGAAACCAAACTGCAACTTGCGGCGAGCTTAGCACGCACGGACCGGAATGCAATAGGGGGCAAGATCACGTCACCCGGAGGTTTGACGGGGCTCCCGGCGGGGTTGACGGGGCCGGTCGGGGACCCGGCGCCCGCACCGTACCGGACGGGGGCTAGCCTCCCCGATGTGGACAATTCTCCCCTGGACGCCTTCGCGGGGGCAGGCGCCGAACAGCTGCACGACTCCCGCCGCATTCCCCGGCCGCGCGTCGGTCACATCCAGTTCCTGAACTGCATGCCCCTGTACTGGGGCCTCGCGCGGACCGGGACGCTCCTCGACTTCGAGCTGACCAAGGACACCCCCGAGAAGCTCAGCGAGCAGCTGGTCAGGGGCGAACTCGACATCGCGCCCGTCACGCTGGTCGAGTTCCTGAAGAACGCCGACGACCTCGTCGCCTTCCCCGACCTCGCGGTCGGCTGCGACGGCCCCGTCATGTCCTGCGTGATCGTCTCGCAGGTGCCGCTGGACCGCCTCGACGGCGCCCGTGTGGCGCTCGGCTCGACGTCGCGGACCTCCGTGCGCCTGGCCCAGCTGCTGCTCGCCGAGCGGTACGGCGTACAGCCCGACTACTACACGTGCCCGCCCGACCTGGGGCTGATGATGCAGGAGGCGGACGCCGCCGTCCTGATCGGCGACGCCGCGCTGCGCGCCAACCTCATCGACGGACCGCGGCTCGGCCTGGACGTGTACGACCTCGGGCAGATGTGGAAGGACTGGACGGGCCTGCCGTTCGTCTTCGCCGTCTGGGCCGCCCGCCGCGACTACGCCGCGCGCGAGCCGGAGGTCGTGCGCGCGGTGCACAAGGCCTTCCTCTCCTCCCGCGACCTCTCCCTGGAGGAGGTCGGCAAGGTCGCCGAGCAGGCCGCGCGCTGGGAGTCCTTCGACGCCGGCGTCCTGGAGCGGTACTTCACCACGCTCGACTTCCGCTTCGGCGGCGAGCAGTTGGCGGGCGTGACCGAGTTCGCCCGCAGGGTCGGCCCGACGACGGGCTTCCCCGCCGACGTGGAGGTCGCGCTGCTGCGGCCCTGACCCGGGGCTCAGCCGTTCGGGATCGGCGCCTGCATGTGCCCGCTGATCCACTGGATGGGGCCGTCGGCCATGGCGGGCACGTAGGAGCGCGCGTTGTGGCCGCCGCCCGGGATGACGTTGAGCCGCGTCTTCACGGGGCCCTTCCCGTACGTGTCCATGAAGGACCGCAGCTTCGCCCGGCCGGACTCCCGCGTGCCGATCTGGAAGGCGAGGTCGACCTCGGGGCCCTTCCGGTCGGCCAGGTGCCGGGCGAGACGTTCCGGGTCGTTGGCCCGGCGCTCCTTCTCGTGCCCGGCCCACAGCGGTGAGTCCGGGACGATGTCCGGGCCGCTCGCGATCACGGCGCGGAACTTCTCCGGGTGCTTGAGGACCGACTTCAGGCCGACGAAGCCGCCCGACGAGGAGCCCATGAAGGCCCAGCCGTCCCGGGACCTGAAGGTGCGGAAATTGGCCTTGACGAAATCGGGCACGTCATCCGTCATCCACGTGCCCATTTTGGGCTGTCCCGGTATATCGCTGCCGTCGTAATAGTTCTTTGCGTCCGGATTGAGCACGGGCATCACCACGATGAACGGCAGGCTCTTTCCCTCCCGGGACCACGCGGCGATGCTGCTCTCCAGCTTGAGGTCGGTCCCCATCCAGTAATTGTTGGGATAGCCGTTGCCGCCGGGCAGGGCCATCAGTACTGGGAAGCCGCTGTTCGCGTACTTCGGGTCGAAGTACTGCTTGGGCGCCCAGACCCACACCTTGCCGGTGAATCCGGACTTCTTCCCCTTCAGCGTCGTCACGGCGATCTTCGTGCCGTCGTCCAGGGTGCTCTCGGTCGTGAAGTCCGCCCTGGGTCCGGTGGGGAGCAGCGTCTTGTCGGCCGCCGAGCCCTTCGCCTGCTGACCTCCGCCCGCCTGCCCCGACCCTTCCGACTGCCGCGGGTTGTCGAAGCTCACGGGCTCGCCCTTGTCGGAGGAGCAGGCCGACAGGAGGAGGGCCGAGGCCAGAGCGGCGGCGGTCGCGGCGAGGGCGGGCGTGGACGGGCGGCGGCGTGTCATGGGGACCTCGGGACGGGGACGTAGGCGATCAATACGGTCATTACGCACATGTAGAGGGCAATGCGGGCGGGGGCGTTCCCCGGGCGGCTTCCGCACTACGCTGATCCGCGGTGCGGCGAGGCGCGCGAGGTGTCCCGCGGCACGCCTGGGGGAGGCCAAGGTCATGCATCCGCTCGAAGCCGGCGAACCCACGGTGATCGGTCCCTACCGGCTGCTCGGCCGGCTCGGCTCGGGCGGCATGGGCCGGGTCTATCTGGGGCGCAGCGCGGGCGGCAGGACCGTCGCGGTGAAGATCGTGCACCCCCACTTCGCGCTCGACGACGAGTTCCGCGCCCGCTTCCGCCGCGAGGTCGACGCGGCCCGCCGGGTCGGCGGCGACTGGACCGCGCCCGTCCTGGACGCGGACCCGGACGCGCCCGTGCCGTGGGTCGCCACGGGGTACGCGGCGGGCCCCTCGCTGACCGAGGCGGTACGCGACGGCGCGCCGCTGCCCGAGCACTCCGTACGGGTCCTGGGCGCGGGCCTCGCCGAGGCGCTGGCGCACGTGCACGCGCTCGGCCTCGTCCACCGCGACGTGAAGCCGTCGAACGTGCTGCTCACCCTCGACGGGCCGCGCCTGATCGACTTCGGCATCGCGCGGGCCACGGACGGCACGGCCTCGCTCACCGCCACCGGCGTCTCCATCGGCTCGCCCGGCTACATGGCGCCCGAGCAGATCCTCGGCCGGGGCGTGACGGGCGCGGCGGACGTCTTCTCGCTGGGCGCGGTGCTCGTGTACGCGGCGACGGGGGAGTCGCCCTTCCCCGGCGACTCGTCGGCCGCGCTGCTCTACAAGGTCGTCCACGAGCCGCCCGAACTGGGCGCGCTCCACGGCGACCTGCGGGAGCTCGCCGCGTCCTGCCTCGCCAAGGACGCGGCGGCGCGGCCCGCTCCCGGGGACCTGGCGCGTGCCCTCGCCCCGGGCGGCGCGGCGGCCCTGGTCGCGGCCGGGTGGCTGCCGGGGCCCGTGGTCGAGCGGGTCAGCCGCGGCGCGGTGCGCCTCCTCGACCTGGACACGGGCGCGGGCGCCCCGCCGGTGGACGCCCCCTCCGGCCCGGTGGAGTTCGACGCCCCCTCCGTGGAAGGGGCGTTCGGGCCGCCGGACGCCTCGTACGGCGCACATCCCGCGCATCCCGCGCGCCCCGGGCAGGCCGACGGGGAACGGCCCCCGCCCGCCGCCCCGGACACCCGTCCGGCCGGCAAGTTCTCCGTCTCCGTCGCCGCGACCTCGGGCCCGGACGGGGCGAACGGCGGCGGCCACAAGGTCAGTTGCACGGTGGCGCTCGCCATGGCGGGGGCGCTGGCGGCCGTCACGGTCGGCTCGGTCTTCGTCTTCGGCATGCTGCCGGACCGCGACGGCGACGACGGCGGCGGGGACCAGGGCAGCGGGCGGCCCCCGGCGGCGTCCGCCACCCCCAGCGCCCCCGCCCAGGACGACGCCACGGGCAAGGTCCCCGGCGCCTACCTCGGCACGTGGCGCGGCGAGGCCACCGCGAGCGGCGGCACGGTCCCGCTCGGCACGTTCACGCTCACCCTGCGCCAGAGCAGGCCGGGCGAGCGCCTCGGCACGGTCGTGCAGCGCGACCCGATCGGCAACACCTGCACGGACGTCCTCACCCTGCGGTCGGCCACGTCCCGGCGCCTGGTGGCGACGGGCAAGGGGGCCGACACCAACGGCGCCCAGTGCTCCCAGGCCCCCCACACGATCACCCTGACCCCCACCGGCGAGGACCTCACCTACACCTCGAAGGACCCGGGGGCGGGCAATCCGCAGTCCCGCCTGAAGCACCTGAAGCAGGCGGACTGACCCGGGCCCGCCGCACCCCGGCGGGCCCCCGCGCGGCGGCCCGCCCTACAACGGCGTCGTCACCGTGGCGAGTTCGCCGTTGCCGAGGTGCAGCATGCCCTTGCCCGGCGCGATCGGCCCGCCGACCACGCTGCGCGAGATGCGCAGGCCGATGAGGTCGCCGCTGGAGCTGTCCTGGGGGGAGAGGAGGATGCCCCTGCGGCCCTTCTTCGCGTCGACCTGCCAGCCCGAGAAGCCGCTGCAGACGTCCTCCTCGTCGCCCGCGAGGACCAGCGCGAGACCCAGCTCGGCGCCGCGCTGGATGATCCGCTTGAACTGGCTCGCCGCGTCGGCGTCCTCCAGCATCTCGGCGTCGTCGACGAGGACGACGACCGGGTCCTCGCGGGACGCGTCCGCCTCGTCGATCAGCTCCTCGAACTCGTCCTCGTCGACGTCGTCCCCGGTGAACACCTTCAACACGCCCTCGGTGCCCTCCAGTTCGCGCAGCGGCGACAGGCGGGGGGCGATCACGACCAGGCGTACGCCCTGCGCGCGGAAGGAACGGGCCATGTTCATCAGGACCGTCGAGCGGCCCGACTTGGCCGGGCCCGCGATGACGAACGCCGGGACGCCCTGCGCGAGGTCGGGACCGTGGCCCATGACCTCGTCGCCGCCGATGCCCACCAGCGCCCACAGCCGCGAGCGCGCGGCGTCCGGGTCGCGCAGCTCCCACGCCTCCTCGAAGGTGATCCGGCTGGGCAGCGTGTCGACGCGGAACGGGCGCAGGTGGCGCGGCACGCCGGCGTCGCGGGCCGCCGCCTGCTCGCCGATCGCGGCGATCGCCGCCGCCTGCCCCTGGCCGGTGGAGTCCTCGGAGAGCAGCGCGAACTGCGTCTCCGTGCCGCTCTCGTTCTTGAAGGCGCGGCCCGGCGCGATCTCCTCGGGGACCTTGCGGGCCGGGATGCCGAGCATCGAGAAGTCGGAGCGGTCCGCGAGGCGCAGCCCGTACTTGTCCTCGGTGAGGGAGGAGATGCGGCCCACCAGGATCTGCCGGTCGCCCGTCATGACCATGTGGAGGCCGACGCTCGCGCCCTCGCGCATGATCGTGGTGATCTCGTCGGTGAGCGAGCCGTGGTCGACCTCGCCGAGCGTGGGCAGCCAGCCCTCCCAGCGGTCGAGCAGCACCACCAGGTGCGGCAGCCGCTCGTCGGCCGCCGCGTCGGCCCGCTGCTCGCCGATGTCCGCGTACCCCTTGTCGGCGAGCAGGTCCTGGCGGCGGGTCAGTTCGCCCTTGAGACGGTTGATCAGGCGCACCACGCGCTCGGTCTGGTTGCGGCCGACGACGGCGCCGCAGTGCGGCAGCCGGGTCAGCGCGTTCAGCGCGCCGTTGCCGCAGTCGATGCCGTACAGGTGGACGTCGGCGACGGAGTGCGTGCGCGCCAGGGAGCCCGCGATGGTCCGGAGCACCTGCGAGCGGCCGGAGCGCGGGGCGCCGCCGATCATCAGGTGGCCGAAGCCCGCGAAGTCCACGACGACCGGGCGGCGCGCCTGGTCGGCGGGCAGGTCCTCGACGCCGAACGCGGCGGGCGTGAGCGCGCCGGGCGCCGTGCGGGCCGCGGGCACCGGGATCTCGTCGAGCAGCAGGGTCTCGCCGAGCGCGGGCAGCCACGGGCTGTGCTGGGCGGGGATGCCGAGCGTGCGGTTGGCCTCGATGATCGTGTCGACCAGGACCTTCAGGTCGGTGATCTCCTCCTCCTCGCGGGCCTCCGCCTTCGGCTTCACCAGCGAGGCACGGCCCAGCGCGGACCAGTCGAGGGCGTCGACCCAGGGCGCCAGCACGGTCGGGTCGGCGGCGCCGGGCCGCCGGCCGCCGACGCGGCCCGACTGGAACGGTACGAGGGAGGCGTGCCCGAGACGCACGTACGCCCGTCCCGGGGTGTTCTTGGAGATGTGCCCGGCCTCGGGGGAGTCGATGACGTCGCTGGACTCGCCGCCGTCCGTCACGCGCAGCGCGATGCGGAGGTTGGTGTTGGCGCGGATCTCGGGGGAGACGACACCGGACGGACGCTGGGTGGCGAGCAGCAGGTGGATGCCGAGCGAACGGCCCCGCTGGGCGATGTTGACCAGGCCCGTCACGAAGTCGGGCAGGTCGCGCACCATCGAGGCGAACTCGTCGATGACGATGAGGAGCCGGGGCACCGGCGCGTGCGACGGGTCGCGCCGCACCAGGTCCTGGTAGTCCTCGATGTCCTTCGCGTCCGCGTCGGCGAGGATGTGCTCGCGCCGCTTCAGCTCGGCGCCCAGCGATTCGAGGGCGCGCTCGACGAGGTGCGCGTCGAGGTCGGTGACCATGCCGACGGTGTGCGGCAGCTTCACGCAGTCCTTGAACGCGGACCCGCCCTTGTAGTCGACGAGGACGAAGGTCATGTTCTCGGGGGTGTTGGCCACGGCGAGCGCGGCCACGATGGTCTGCAGCAGCTCGGACTTGCCGGAACCGGTGGTGCCCGCGATCAGACCGTGCGGGCCGTCCTTGCGCATGTCGATGCCGAAGGCACCGTCGTACGACTCGCCGATGACGGCCATCGTCGACTGCCCGCCCGCCTGCCAGCGCGCGGTGATCGCGCCGGACGTCGGCGGCTCCAGCTGCAGGACGTCCAGGAGCCGGCTCGACCCGGGCAGCGCGGAGTCCTCGGTCTCCCCGCTGATGTCGCGCAGCGGCGACACGGACCGGGCCAGGCGCAGGCACCAGGCGGGCGTCACGAAGTCGGGGCGTACGTCGCGCAGCCGCTCCGCGCCCGTCATCTCCACGCGCAGCCGCAGCTCCTGGCGGTCACTGGACTGCTGGGGGTCGGGCGCGGTGGTGTGCCACGCCTGGAAGGAGGGGAAGCCGCCGGGCACCTGGGGGGCCTGCGGGGGCCGGGCCGGCAGGTGCGGCGCGGCGGCCGAAGCCGCGAGCTGCTCCCGCGGCTTCGGCTCGGCGACGACGAAGGCCTGGCACTCGCCGGGCAGAAACCGTTCTTCGGTGTCGAGGCACAGCGCGTACAGGTGCACGGCGGGGCCCTCGCGCAGCAGCCGGACCACGCCCGGCAGCGACCGCAGCCGCCGCGAGCCGTCCCACACCACGACGATGTCCGGGTCGGTGAAGTGGGCGCCCTGGCTCTTGTTCTCCTCCACGGCCTTCACGCGCGCGTCGAGGATCTGCGTCAGCTCGCCGATGCGGGCGCCGACGGTCTCGGCGTCGGTGCCGATCAGGAGGTTGACGTCCTGGCCGCCGGACGGCCGCGCGTGCGGCAGCCAGCGCATCCAGTCCCAGCTGTCCTTCGAGGTGTTCTCGGTCAGCACGTAGAACTGCACGTCCATCGGGCTGTGCAGGGTCGCGGTCTGCGCGACGGCCCAGCGGCCGAGCGCGGTGGCGGAGTCGTCGGGCCCCGCGATGCCGATGACGCCGAGCCCCTTCAGCGGCAGCGCGACGGGCGCGTCCTCGATCTGCCAGGTCACCTGGCGCCGGTGCTCGTCCATCTCCGGGTCGTCCAGGACGACCTCGGAGGGCAGCCGGCCGGTGCCGAAGCGCAGCAGCAGGTGGTCGGCGTCGGTGCGCCGCCGCTCCCACAGGCGGGTGCGGGGGCCGGTGCTCAGGGCGAGCACCGCGGCGGGGTCGGGGATGGCGGCGCGCCGGTCGAGCCGCTCGGCGACCAGCGCGTCCTGGGCGTCCTTCTCGATCCGCGCCTTGGTCTCCTTGTACTCCTTGACCTGCTTCGCATGGGACTTGCGCCCGTGCTTCTTGTCCATGAAGTAGTTGCCGAACAGCATGATCGGGCTCAGGCCCGCCATGATCAGGTAGTACCAGCGGTTGAAGATCATCGCGGCGACGACGGCACCGACCAGCGGGAACAGCGCCATCAGCCACGGCAGTGGCCGCGCCTCGAACTCCCGGGGCGGGGAGGGCAGCCGGAAGGTGGTCTGCCGCTCGGGCGGCCGCAGCCGCGGCGGGCGGTTGTAGTCGAGCCCGGCGCCGTCCTCGGACCACTTCAGGGCGGCGTTCGGGGGCGTGTAGCGGACGAGTTCGAGCAGGGTGTTGCCGACGGCGATCTGCGCGCCCAGCGGCCAGGGGACGGTGTCCCTGCGGCCCTTCGCCCGGGCCTCCTTCTTCTCCTTGCGCTCCTGCTTCTCGCGCTTCTCCCGGGCCTTCTTCTCCTTGCGGGACTCGCCCTCGGGGGCGGGCCGCTCGGGCTCCTCCTTCTCGACGCCGAAGGGCTCCCCGTCGAGGGTGACGCCCTCCTTGTCCTTCTCCTCCCCGTGCAGGGTGACTTGGCACGTGCCATCGGTTGCAACTGACAACGTCAGGGCGCGGGCGGGCAGCTCCGGATCGTCGATGCGCAGGTACGAGGCCGGCCCGCCGCCGATGTCGTAGCGCCCGATGCCGAGCCGGTGGACGGCCCCGGCCGCACTCCCGCCGACGACGCGCAGCTCGACGAGACCGGAGGGCTCGCCCGGCAGGCAGCCGGCGGGATCGTCGAGACTGACGACGGCGCCCTCGCGCAGCGGCGAGGTGACGACGGTGGCGGTGGGGTCGACGGCGTACCCGTCGACGTAGATCATCGGCGCGTTGCCGCCGGGCACCTGCTGCCCCTGCCCGATGGGGATGATCTGCGCACCGCTGTGGCCGACCTGCCGGGCCAGTTCCACCGCGATGTCCTGCACGGTGGACTCGGGATCGGCGTCGAGAACCACGTCGGCGGCACCACCGCCGAACGGATCGACGACGGTCAGAGTCAGGCGCACGATCGTCCTCCCCGGAGCTGAACAATGCGCCTGACGATATCCGCTCCACCCTTCCCACAGGCAACGGCCTGTGCACGGGCTCATACCGGAATCGACCCCGCCGGCGGGGTGCCTCCTCATAGCAGACCTGTGACTCAACCGGACTGTGATCCCATCTGCCCCACCCGTAAGCTGCTGGCGCAAGAGCGGAAGATCGCACCATCCGCAAAGAGGAGCCACGGGGGTTGGCCCTGCGGCTAGTTGATTGGAGAGAGCCTCATGGCCAAGGACCTTGATGTCACATATCAGGACATGCGAGACGCGGCCAAGCACGTGGTCAAGGAGAAGGACAAGCTCAAGGAAAAGCTGGACGGCCTGAGGAAGTACATCGCGAACCTGGTCGAATCGGGCTTCGTCACGAAGAGCGCCTCGAAGGCGTTCGACGAGAACTTCGAGGAGTTCGTGAAGGGCGCGAAGGACACCCTCGACGGTCTGGACGGCATGGGCGACTACCTGACCAACGCCGCGGACAAGTTCGAGCAGATCGACGACGAGCTGGGCAAGGCTGCGCGGAAGTAGCGCCGGCGGCATGAGGCTCCGGGACGGGGTGACGGGCGTATCGCCCGTCACCCCGTCCTCGTTGCGGGGATGGCGGCGGGAAGGCGCCGCGCGACGGAGGGGACGTCCGATGGGCGAGTACACGAAGATCGACGATCTGGGTGTGATCCGGGAGATGGGGGTCGGTCTCGGGAGGATCAAGGACGCGTTCGACGGCCTCGGGAAGCTCAAGGGGCAGTACGAGGACGACTTCGGCGAGCACGATCTCTCCTGGCAGTTCGGGGACTTCGTGGAGAACTGGGAGAGCCACCGAGAGGAACTCGGCGAGGAGATCGCCCGCCTCGGCGAGCTCGCGAAGGCGGCCGCGAAGACGTACGAGAGCGTGGACGGCGAGCTGGCGAGGGTGCTGCGCGAGTCCGACCGGTCGGACCGGCCCGACCGGAAGGGCTCCGGTGGCTCCGGCGACTCCGGCGGCTCCGGTACGAAGGGTTCCGCCCGGGAGGGCGGGGGCACGCCCTGATGGCCGGGCAGCGCGCCGCGGACTGGCAGCCGCTGGCCGACCGGGACCCGGTCCCGGGCGACCCCGACCGTCTGGAGCAACTGGGCCGCAAGCTCCGCAGGACGGCCGACGAGCTGGAACGGCAGGTGCGGCACCTCAAGGCCGCGTCCGAGGTGACGTCCTGGGACAGCGACGCCGGCCAGGAGTTCCGGGAGAAGGCGAAGAAGTGCCGGGGCCGTCTGGAGGCCGCGCACAAGCGCTACCGGACGGTCGCCGACGCGGTGGGCGACCGGATCGTGGACCACGGAGCGGACTACGAGTCGAACGCGGCGGCGCCGCCCGGCAGTTACGCCACCGAACTCCACCGGGCCCAGCGGATCGCCGAGATCGCCCGGCGGGAGGCGCAGGAGGCCGAGGCCGACAGGAGCGCGGCCAAGAAGGGCCTGGACGGCCTGGCGGGAAGCCCCGGCAAGGACGACGCCAAGGGCGACGCCAAGAAGGACAAGGCCCGCAAGGAGAAACTGGAGGACCGGGCGGAGGCCGCCGGGAAGTCGTTGGAGGCGGCCCGGGAGAAACTGAAGAGGGCCGAGTCCATCCGCGACGCCGCCGCGCGCAGGGCGCGTGAGGCGATCGACGAGGTCATCTCGCACGACGCGCTCAAGGACGGTTTCTGGGACGACTTCGCCGACGTCGTCGCCATCGTCGCCGATGTGACGGAGAAGATCTCCAAATGGGCGGGCATCGCGGCGCTCGCGATCGGCTGGATTCCCGTCATCGGCCAGGGAATCGCCGGTTTCCTGGGCGCCGTCTCCATGGTGGCCACGCTCGTCAACATCGCCTGCACGGCGATTCAGGTCGGCATGGGCGACGAATCGTGGACGGCGCTCGCCACGGCGGCGGTGGGGCTGTTGATGATGGGGGCGGGGAAGGCGATGACGAAGATCAGCGGGCGGTATGCCAAGGGCCTGCTGACACGTATCCAGACTGCCAAGGGCGGCAAGGCGACTCCGCGGCAGCTCAAGCGCAACCGCCAGAAGTTCAACCGCGAGGCGGGCGTCGTCAAGGGGCTCGAAAAGGGCGACATCTTGAAATCCGTCCGGGAACCCGTGACGGAGATCTTCAAGGGGTCGACGTGGACCGACGCGTTCAAGGGCGGTTTTCGCGAGTCCGCGCGGGTGCTGAAAGATCGCGGAAACGGCAGCTACCTGAAAGGGATCGGCAAGTCGGCCACTCTGGCGGATCCCTCTGCGGCGTCCTACCTGAACGAGGCGAAACACCTGAGCAAGAGCCTGGGTGACCAGGGGTTCGATGTCAACAAGTTGTCGCGCAGTGCTACGCGGCTGAGTGTGGCCGGCAGTGGGGTCACGGCCGGCGGCCTATTCTTCGACGAGGTGTCTTGATGGAACAAGAGCAGCAGAATGAGGGCGGAGAACTTTCCGCCCCCGAGGACGATTTCCTCATCGACCTCGACTTCGACAACGGCTGGCTCGACCTCACGTTGCACGAGGGCACGCGTGACGAGGCCCGGCGGCTGGCCACAGATCTTGTGGAGCAGTTCGACCCGCTGCGTCTGGGCGGCGGCAAGGCGGCCCTGCGGCAGGAGCTGGAGGAGCACGCCCTGACGGCCCACGAGTCCGGACCGCTCCTGACCACCGTCGCCTATACGGAGGGCGGCGTGTTCCTGGCGGACCTCTCCGTCATCGCCTACGGAGAGGACGGAGTCACGCGCCCGTCACCGGAGGAGTATCGGGACATGCTCCTGAAGTGGTCCTATGCCGAAGTGAAGGGGGAGGCCCAGGTCGAGGAAGTCGAGTTGCCGATCGGTCCGGCCGTCCGGGTCCAGGCGGTGCTGGTCGAGAAGCGGCGCTTCGGCTGGGGCAAGAAGCTCAGCGAGTGTCTCCGGTACTGGGTCTGGCCGACCGGCCACGAGGAAATCCTGTTGGCCGAGGCGCGGTGGCTCAACTTCGAGCGCACGGACGAGCTGACCGATCTGGTCGACCGTCTGGTGCCCTCCATGCGCCTGCTGCCCGTTCCCGCGGAAGCCGCCCCGGACACCACCGTGCCCGAATCCCCCCACGAGAGCTGACATGCCCCTCCGCACCGCATGGGACACGCCTCCCAGCGACTACACGATCCTCGTGCCCGCCGGATGGTTCCAGCTGCACCTGGACCCCGAGGAGCGCGACCGCGGCATCGCCGCGCTGGCCGACCGGCAGTTCGCGGGCATCGACAACGCGCCCGTCCTCAAGGAACGCCTGATGCGCGACCTGCAGAAGCAGGCGAAGGCGGCCCACCGCGAGGGAGGCGTCGAGCTGTACGTCTCGCTGCTGACGGTCGAGGGCCTGCCCCTGGCGTCCTCACTGCTCGTGAGCCTGCTCCCGGACGGCTGGCCCGGCTGCCGTACGGCCCACGACCTGGCCCGCCGGCTGGGGGAGACGGGCCGCCCCGCGGAGGTCAGGAAGCTCGACGCGGCGGGCGACGCCGTACGGACGCAGAAGACCGAGGCCCCCGACCCCGAGCACCAGATGGGCAACACGCTGGCGACGACGACCGTGGCGTACCACGTACCCGTCCCGGCGAGCGACACGTGGCTCACGCTCACCTTCTCCACACCGATGGAGGGCCTGGCACCCCAGATGGTGGAACTCTTCGACACGGTGGCCGGGACGCTGCACTGGGAGTAGGGGGCGGCGCCCTCAGCCCGTCATACCCATCGCAGCGACTGCGCCATGGCCTCGCACAGCTCACCCACGGGGCTGTCGATTCCGGCGAGCGGCACGGTGAAGGAGAGGTGCAGGTACCCGACTCTTCCCGGCATGTGGACGAACAGATCCAGGGACGTCGCCGCGGCCACCCGCACGCACCTGCCCGCCGGAAGGTCGACCGTGGACACCTCGGCCCTGCCGTTGCGTTCCGCTAGCGTGCGCGCGAATTCCTCGGGCCCCGCGTAGAGGTCGCCCGGCATCGGAAGCAGCGACACCAGCAAGGTCGCCGGTGACGACACGGCGACGGCCGACTCCGACTTGAGGAAGAGTTCCAGGGCTCCTTGGGAGGCGCCGCTCTCGGCGGTGTTGCGCAGCGTGGACCACAGCCCCTGGCGCGCTTCCGCGGACATGTGGCGCGCCGCTGTCTGCTGGTCCACGAACTTCTTCAGCTGGGGGCGCCAACGGTCGAGCGTGAGATCGATGCGGAACCAGTCGCGGGGCACCAGGAGTTGATAGTCCTCCGGTGGTTCGTCCCGCTGGAGAGGCGTCTCGATCGCTCTCACTCGCCGATCTCCAGGAGCCGTCCCCGGGTGTCGATGGGGCTGCCGTGGGCGTCGAACAGGGTCACGCTCTTCGCGATGCCCGCGAACATCGAGGAGAAGACGTCCCAGCCCTCCTGGGTGGGGGTCGTCATCTCCAGGACGACCGCGGTGCCGTTGGAGAGCGGCACCTGCACGTTGATGAAGGAAGTCCAGAACGGCTCGTCGTGCCCGGAGGGGGCGAGTGCCGCCTCGATGAGTGCTTGCCGTGTTCCCACCCAGGACACGGCCGGACCGCACGGCAGGAGGATCTCGTCCACATCGCCCTGCCCCAGGGCGCGAAGTGCCCGCGCGGTATGGGGGACCGGACTGAACCGGGCCTCTTCGGCCAGGTCGATGAGGGAGAGGTTCACATTCGCGGTGCAGCGCGTCCCCTCGACTTCGGTGATGACGAATCCGGCGTACTGCACCCCGGCGTCGATCAGCTCGTCATAGGTCGCGATACACATGGCTGCCCAGTGGTACTGCATGTCGGGAGTGCCCTTGGGCATGATCTCCCGAGCCAACTCGACGATCCGGTCGGCCAGATCCTCGATGGAATCGGCTTCCGCCGGGAGTTCGAAGAACCCCTCCGGCATGACCCATCGGACGTGTACCGGTTCTCCGTCCCCGACGGAGGACATCCCGGGACCCTTGGTCCCCTCGCTCTTGGTCACGTCGCTGCCGGGCATCAGCGCAGTCATCAGAACCTGTTCCTGTCGGGCAGCTCGAGTTCATCGGCCTCCGGGTGGAAGTTGGCCGCGAAGGGATAGGGCCCGTAGTGCGGGTAGAAGGCGGGGACGTCACCGCCGTTCTCAGCGGCGATGTGAGCGATCTTCCGGTAGGCGGCAGCCCGTGCCCGTACCTTCTGGCGGGGCCGGTTTCCCCACTGCCGGATCAGCGTGCCGACGAAGAACGCCACGAGCCCCGCGACGACGACTCCGGCCGCCGCGTAGTAGAGCGACTGGTTGCGGGCCGACTCCCAGTACTGGACGTACGCGCCCCAGTAGGCGAAGAGGCCGAAGAGGATCAGCGCGGTCGGCCACGCCAGCCTCTTTCCGGCGTTGTGCAGCTGCGTGTCGTCGATGTGCCGCAGCCGCAGCAGCGTGAGAACGGCCTCGTCGTCGAGGAAGTCGAACCGCAGCCGCCGGCCTTCGGCCTCCGCGGCCTCGCGGGCAGCCGGTACCGCGGCCAGTACCTCGCCGGGAACCATCGTCCTGATGATTCCCTCCCGTGCTCTGTACTCCCACGGTCCGGGTTCCCGGTCGTTGTCTACCTCGTCCGACATGTGAAGTGCTCCTTGGCTTGGGGTGGCTGGGAGGCTCAGTGTGCGAGCGCGGTGTGGAAGGGCTTCGGTGACGGTGTGGGGGACGGCTGAGGGGAAGGGCGCGGTGTGGGCGGGACGGTGCCCTGCGGCATCGGCTTGGGGTCGCCGGGGTCACCGGTCGCCGCCCCGTCCTTGCCCGTGAAGATCTTGTACAGCGCGCTGCCGAGGCTTCCGGTCTTGATGCCCGCGGTGATCCGCTCGCCCTCCAGAACAGGCTTGCCGGCCTTCTTGAGCACGAAGTTGACGCCCTTGACCGCGACACCGTTGAAGAACTTGTCCGTGACGCCGGCCATGGCGCCCGAGCCGCTGAAGCGCAGTCCCCGGAGCTTGGACAGGCCCTTGAGCCCCTTGAGGGCACCGAAGCCCTTCAGGGCTCCGAGTCCTGGCATGACGCCCAGGACGTCGAGGCCGAGCTTGAGCAGATTGAGCTTGCCGCCCCTCGCCGTCATGTCATAGGCGTGGCCTGCCAGCGCGGCCGCACTGGTGATGACCGCGAGTGCGGTGAAGACGGGCAGCAGCACTTGAAGAGGTGGCACAAAGGCGCAGATGACCGCCAGGATGGAGAAGATCGCCGACAGATTGGAGAATCTGTCGGTCCAGTCGGCCAGCCAGTTCATGAATCCACCGGGGTCCCGGACCCCGTCGTGGTGAATGATGTTCTTGATGTGCTTGGCGGCCGCACTGGCGGCGTCGTCCCGGATCTCCTTGGCGCGGTCGATCTCTCGACGGCAGTCGCCCAGGGTGCTGAGAGCCGCCGAACGCTTCCTGGCGGCCTTCTCGCGCTCGGTGTCGGACATGTCCGACGGGGTTTTGGTTCCGGACGGTTTGAGCTGACCGTCCGTGTCGCCGAGGTCGGCCTCCACGGCACGGAAATTCTGGAGCGCCTTGTCCGCGACCTTCTGGGCGCGGTTGAGCTCGCTCGCGTACTCCTTCGACTCCCCGCCGTCGACGACCTTCGTGCCCAGGGCCTTGGCGGCCTCGTCGTAGCGCTCGAACGAACGCTTCAGGCGTCCGGCGGTTCCATCGGCGATCTCGTGGAACGCGCGACCGGCCTCGCTGTCCCAACTCTCCACGGTGGAGAGCGCCTTGATGTTCCGCGCCTGTTTGTCTATCTCATCGGCCATGTTCCGCAGCTTCTTGCCGAGCCGCGCGACTTCGTACGGGTCGCCGGGTACGGGGTCGCCGCTGTGCAGGGGTTCCCAGTCGCTCGGACGCGCAGTCACTTCTTGCCCTTCTTGGCCTCGGCGCGGGCCTTGCGAAGGGCCTCGGCCAGCTCATGATCGACCTTGTCGTACGTGTCGGCCGCGGTGTCGGTGAACTTGGCCAACTGCTCGATGTCCTTCATGAGCTTCTTGCGCGTCTTTTTCCAGGTTTCCGAGAAATCATCGAATACGTCGCGAAGTTTCTCGCTGCCCAGCGCGGTGTCGTATCCGTCTGCCGGGTTGCTGTTTCCCTTGAACTCGCGGTGAATCCTGAACAGTGAGTCCGAGCAGTCCCTGATCATGTCCAGGTCTGCCCTGGTTCTCCCACCCATCATTTCCCCCGTGTGCTGTGCGGATCGTTGTTCCGAGGACGCCTGTCACCCCTGCAGGGAGTCAAGTCCGACAGATCGACGTTATCTGTGCCGATGCCGCCGTCACCAGTTCCGAAAATGGGTCAAGGAGACGTATGCGGACGTAGTGTCATCCATTTCGACGTGAAGATATGGCGCATCTCAGGTCGGCCGACGATCGCCCCACGGATGAACCCCACCACCGCTTGTCGCGATGGTGGGGCCCTGTGCGTCACGGCGCGTGCTCTTCGGCGTGCGCTCAGCGGTTGACCGACTGGACTTCCTCGACCGTGATGTCCTGCGTGACCTCGATCGTGCCGTCGGGCATCTGGACCGGGGCGTCCTGGCCGGTCCCCGTCCAGCTGATCTCCCAGGTGAGGGAGGCCTTCAGCGGGAATGTGGCACCGCCGGAGGAGCGGCCGTAGACGATGCCGCAGGGCGGCGTCTCCTTGGCCTTGCCCTTCGCGTACGGCGCACCGATCTTGCCGTCGACTATGGGGCACTCGCCGCTCGCGGGAATCAGCCTGGCGTCGCCGGCGCCCGGTTCGAGGGTGAGCGACTTGGGCTTCGCGGTCGTCGTCGCCTCGATGTGGAAGCCCGGGACGTCGACGGCCGCCGTCGCCTCGACGTCGTCGAAGGCGGCCTTGTCGAGCCAGGCCCACGTCGGCAGGTTCACCTTGGTGGTGCCGTCGGGCGCGAGGGAGACCTTGGTGTCGGGCAGCTGCATGCGCTGGTAGGCCAGGGCCGCGAGCATCTCCGGCTTGATGGCTTCCTCGTGCTGGGGCGGCGGGGGCTCGCCGTTGTCGACCCAGAAGGGCAGGTCGGTGCAGGAGTTCCGCTTGAGGTAGTCGGGCTCATCGGGGTTGGGGACCCCGGCCCAGAACATCCCCTCGCCGTCCTTGTCGACGTTGTAGTCCTTGTAGCCGGGGGTGTCCGCCCAGCCGTAGTCGTCCTCGTAGTGCTGCTGCGTCTGCGCGAGCGCGGCACCGGCGTGCCCGGTCATGCCGGGTGCGCCCATGGCGTCCTTGAGTTCCTTGGTCATCTTCTTCTTGAACTCTTTGGCGCCGTACATCGGGGCGTACCAGCAGGGCGGGGGAGTCCAGGTGACGTCGGCGGAGGCGACGTTGCCACGGCCGCCGCCCTTCGCGACGGCTCCGCTGTAGCGAATCTCCGCCGCGGCGTAGATGCCGGTTGCCCCGTCGCCGCCGCCCTCTTGCCGGGCATCCCCGTGCTGCCCGCCCTTGCCGGTGTCCACCGGCTCGGCCACGGCGTGGGGCGCCGTCACGACGAGAGCGCCGATCGCGAGGGCAACCGCGGTGCCGAGCCGGCGGTTCGTGCGTCGTGATCTCTTCACCGGCACTTCTCCGCCTTCGTCTCGACGGACACGTTGGAGGCCTGCCAAAGGCCCTTGCCCGTGGGGTGCTTGACCATGATGACCTTGTAGAAGGCGAAGTCCTTGGCGCTGGGCTCCGTCTTGAGGATCTTCCCCGTCTTGACGTCCTGGCCGTAGAACTTCCCGGTGTCGGCGCAGAAGGCGACCTCGACCGAATCGCCGTTCGGCGCGGACCGTGTCGTGGCCTGGTAGTGGCGGCGAGTGCCGTTGCCGGTCCAGCCGCCCTTGATCCACTCCTTGATCTGGACTTGGCCGTAGTGAAGGCCTCCGCCGGTCGCATAGGCCGCCAGGGCCGCGTCCTTCGTGGTGCGCTTGTCCACGCCCCGGTAAATGGCCCGCAGGAAGTTCGCGGCGTCACTCATCGCCGCCGCCTCGTTCTTGTCCTTCGGCTTGTTCCAGTCGAAGACGAGATTCATGCTCTTGGGCAGGGAGACGTCGACGCCGTCCGGCTTGTCGGCCGCCGGTGCCCCCGAGGGGTTCTCCGACTTCTCCGGCTTCGCCGAACCGTCGTCGGCTCCGGCGATCTTGTCGCTGTCCTTGGACCCGCCGTCGTCCCCGCTGCCGCATGCCGTCAGAAGCAGGGCGGCGGTCGCGGCGAGCGCGGCGGTGGCGTGCAGGGTACGGCGGTTCACGGTCGGCTCCCGGTGGGGCGAGGGATGTCTCCAGCGTGCCGACGTTAACCGTGGGTTGTGGGAATCGCCAGGGTCGAAAGCGGGACGACTCCGCCGAATTCAGCAGACTGTCACCGTGTCGTGACGGAGGCCGCTCCGGCGATCCCGGCTCATGTGTCGAGATTGACGAACAGGCTCCGGGCGAATGCGTCGAACTCCTCGATGTGGGAGGTGATCCAGCCGATGTCCTCACCGACGGTCCGCACGATGACGTCGATGCCGAGCGAATCGATGCGCCAGGCGTAGTTCACCGAGACGCACATCTCCTCGGCCTTGGCGGCGACGAAATAGCGGATGGAGCGCCTGCCGCGGCCCAGGCGCTCCGTGTCGAAATCGATGACCTCGGGATCCTGGACCGCCCCCGGCTCGTGCTTCTGGACGAGTTCGTCGAGCGTCGCCTCGACCTCGCCCTTGCTCTCGCCCGCGTGGACAAGGAAGGTGA
The DNA here is from genome assembly GCF_042889645.1 of Streptomyces sp. NPDC002564. Lineage (NCBI taxonomy): Bacteria > Bacillati > Actinomycetota > Actinomycetes > Kitasatosporales > Streptomycetaceae > Streptomyces > Streptomyces sp. NPDC002564. The sequence goes on from NZ_JBIARE010000001.1 coordinate 94,393, forward strand.
GGAACTCCCGGCGCGGGTCGGGGACGTAAAGGAAGAGCTGGTGCACGGGAATGGCCCGGGGCACCTGCTCCGCCACGGATTCCAGCTCGAACGCCAGCATCTTGACCTGCTTCTTGTCGACCGGTTCGTCGTCGACGAGGCCCCAGAGCAGCTCGGAGGTGCGGCGGGCCCATTTCTTGCGCTCTCGTGCCGCGCCGCGCCCTTCGCCGGGAAGCGGAACGGCGGGCCACACCGCGGCGTCGCTGTCGGTGTCGAGGGAGAAGGTGACAGTCACTCGGTCCTCCAGCGGAACGTGGTCATGACGGCGTCGAAGAGTTCTACGAGAATCTCGGTGAAGTCGCTTTCGGGGTTGCCGTCGCCGAGCGTGCTGAAGCTGACGACGACCCAGCCGGAGTCGGTGCCGCTCGAAGGTACCTGCACGAGGTAGTCCACGTGCTTGGACGGCGCCTCGACACCCTTCTCGACGTCGGCAGGCATCGCCCGTTCCTTGCGCACCGCGGCGGAACCGTCGACCTCGACCGGCTCGGAATCCGCGGAGCCCGCGAGCAACTGCTTCAGCACGTCCTGGCGGCCGACCCCGTCGTGCTGTGCCGTGTCGAGCTTGGTGACGATGATGGAAGCGGCGATCAGGTATCCGTGCATGGGCTCCACGGGGAGGTAGAGATCCACGCCGTCACGCTGGCGTGCCTCCTTCACCGAGGTGTTCAGGCGCCGGTAGAGCTCGAGCCGGGCCTCGGCCACCTTGTCCCGCGGCAGATCTCCCGATACCCGTTCCGCCGCCTCGTCGACGATCTTCTTGACCGCTTCTTGCGTCCCGTCCCTGAGCGGGATCCGCGCCCACCCCGGCGGGATCACGAGGGTGTAGCCGAAGGCGTTCCTGGTGTCAGCCGGAGGCATCGCGGCGGCTCCTTCGTTCGAGCGCCCCGTGGACGAGTGTGAGGGCGCCGGGCAGCAGCGGGCCGACGAGCACGACGGGATGGTGGTGCATCAGCAGAAGCAGCGGGGCGAGCTGGGCGAGCCCACCCCCGGCGAAGTAGAGGGTGAACTCGGGGCGCCAGCGGCCGCGCCGACGCAGGACGACCACGCCGGCCGAGAGCACGGCGACCGCGAGCAGCGGCAGCGCCTGCCCCGGGACGCGGAAGACGGCACTGAGCGAGTCGGGCAGGGCCTTCGAGTCGATGAGGACCCCGCCGATGATGGCGACGACGAGAAAGGCGAGCGGGGTCACGAGGACGATCCGCGCGTTCCTGATCACTGCCCGGTCCTCGGGAGGAAGGACAGCGGCGGTCCCGGCTGCTGTGTTGTCGACCATGTACGAGGCTCCTGATTCCGTGCTTCGCGGCCCGGGCCGGCGAGGGACCACCGGCGCGGGCACCCTGGCCGGAGACAGCCGGTCCGCACCGCTGATCGTGCTCACCATGCGGACTGGGCCTGCCTGACTCCGTGGCCGGCCTTGAAGTCGTTGTACGCGTCCCAGCTGGGCTTGTGCGGGAGGCCGAGCCCGTCGCTCGCGGCGTTCAGGGTGTCATTGTCGCCGAGGAGCTTGTCGCCCCAGTCCACGGCGGTGCCCGCGTACGCCGACCCCATGGCGACGCCGTAGGCCGCGTTGCCGCCCGCCTTGGTGCCCTGCGAGATTCCCTCGCCGAAGAGCTTCTTGTTCGCGCTGATTCCCTTGCGCAGCGCCGCGAGCTCGCTGTCGCCCAGGTGCGCCGCGGTGGCCAGCCTTCCGGGGGGCGGCAGTTCCTCCGCGACCTTTCCGGCGCGTCCGGCGATTCCCTTGCGCAGGGCGTTCATCTCCTGCCGGATGGCGGTCTTCGCCGTGTCGTCGCCTGCGGCCGCCAAGCGGTTGGCCAACTGGTTGCGCAGCCCCTTGGTCGCCGCGAGGCCGCCCTTCAGCTTGGTGACGCGCTGCACGGTCGATGCGGCCCGGGTGGATTTGCTCGCCACCTTGAGTCCGGCCATGGCGCCCCGGCCGAGACCCATCGTGAGCAGTCCGAAGGCGTCGAAGGCGACATCCATCAGGGTCGCCTTGCCGGCCGCCACCAGGAGCAGGCGGCCCAGCACGACCGCGACTCCCAGACCGATGACCAGGAGATTGAGCCCTGGGACGAAGATCGCCACGATGGCCAGCGCGGTACCGACCCAGCTGAGGACGTCGAGGAAGAGCTTGAACCCGTCGGCGTGCTCCTTGGCCCAGGCGACCAGGTTGTCCCAAGGGCTGTCCTCCACCGCGTCGTCGATCGCGTCCAGGATGTTGCCGCGCGCCGTCACCGCGTGACTGTTGAAGTGGGACCTGGCCACGGAGAGGTCCCGCTTCGCTTCCTTGACCTTCTCCTCGTCCTTCTCGTCGGCCTGTGCCTTGGCGCGTGCCTTGCCGGCGAGGTGCTGCGCGTGTTCCAACTCCTTGGCCCACGCATTGAGATGACCCGAGACCTTCTCGTAGCGTCCCTTGGTCTTCTCGAACCGTCCGGCGAGCTCGTCCGACTCGTCCTTGAGGCTCTTCGCGTACTCGCCCTTGATGTTGTCGTCGTCGCCCAGCTGGCGGAGCTTCTTCACCTGACGGGACAGAGTCTCGGCGATGTCCGAGAGCCGCTTCGCCTCGGTACGGACGGCCTGGGGGTCGCCCGGAGTCGGGTCGGAATCGGCAATGGGGGACCAGTCGACAGGACGGCCAGCCACGCGCATCTCCCTTACTTGTTCTGCTTCTTGCGTTTGTTGGCCTCTGCCAGCTCTTTGTCGAGCTTCTTGAAGTTCTCGATCGACTGCTCGACGAGCTTCCCGACCTTCTCGATGCTTCCGAGGAGTTCCTTGCGGTGGTCGTCCCAGTTGCCGGTGAAGTCGTCCATCGCGCCGGAGACGAACGGCGATCCGTACTCCTCCCGCATTCCTTCCTGGTGTCCGGTGCAGCCTTTGAACTCCTTGCGCACCGTCTCCAAGTCCTTCTTGATCGTGTAGAGGTAGTCGTAATCCACACCCAAGTCGGTCATGGAACCTACTCGCGCTTCTCTCGCTGGGCCGGGTCAATAGGGGGTCGCTCGGCAGGGCAGGACCTGCTCCGAACGGCGACCCTATCCAGGCGATACGGGCCGCGGCCAGGCGTGATTCCAGGGCAATAGGTGACATTCCGACGGACTGTCACCGTGTTGTGACGCGGAATCGAGTGACCCTCCGGAGGGAATTCCTCAAAGATTCAAGGGCTTCCTGAGCTCTCGAACGCGTTCGCTGTCGGCACCCGGTCCGAGAGGTGTTCGCATACCTTTCGCAGCTTTCGCGCGCCGGTCGAAGCGTTGTCGCGGCGCGCCCCGAGGAATTATCTACAGGAATGTAGAAGCAGGCCGGGGTATGGGGGTGGGGGGAATCCGTGCCGAGGGTCAGAAGGGATTTCGACCCGGTAGTGCCCGCCCGGCCGACGGGTGACGACCGGCGCTTCGGACATGGATCCGTGCCGGTGCGCGTCTTTCGCCAGAAATGCTTCGACGGCGTCCTGCTGGAGGTCCATGTACGCACTGTCTCAGGGGTGTTGTCCGGAGGTGCCGGGTGGGGCCCGCGTGTCATGGGAGCAGGAACGGGCTGCCGGTCGCGCGGGTGGCGGTGATAGCTTCGATCTACATACGTGTAGTAGCAGTCGGGGTGGGGGGAGCCGCTGTGGGGGACCAGGAAGCGGACATCGAGAGGATCAGGGAGTGCGCCAGGTCGCTGAAGCGCATCCATGACACCTTCCAGAAGCGGAGCAATCCCGCTGACGGGTACGGCACCGGTGAACTCGGTTCGCAGCTCCTGCTGGACACGTTCGACACCTTCGGCGGCAACTGGAAGATCCACCGGAAGAAGCTGACCGAAGAGCTGCGGTCGCTGCACGGGATGACCAAGGCGGCGGCGGACGCGTACGAGAAGATCGATCACGAACTGGCCGAGGCGCTGCGGCGCAGCGACGGGCAGGCCCGGGAGGAAAAGCGTGCCGGGAAGCAGGCCGGCACGTGACGGCCCGTCGCCCCGCCGCCCACCGCTGGAGCGTTCTCGACGAGTCCGCGGATCCCGTTCCGGGAGATCCCGAGGAAGTGGCCCGGCTCGGGCGCGAGTTGCGGCGTACCGCCGAGGCGATCGACAAGGAGGCCCGCGAGATCAAGGCGCTGGCGTCCGTCGAGAACTGGAAGGGCAAAACGGCGACCGAGTTCCGGGGCTCGGCCGAGGGTGCCGGGGACAAGCTCCGCAAGGCGTTCAAGCGGTACGACGAGGCCGCGGACGCGCTGGGGACCAGGGTGGTCGACGGAGTGTGCGGCACCGAGTACGCCTCGGAGCTCCACCGGGCCCAGCAGATGGCCGACCAGGCGTTGCAGGACGCGGAGGCCGCGCAGGGCGAGGGTGCCGCCGCCCGGCGATCCCTCGACGGGCAGCCGGACGACACCCCGAAGGACGACCCGGACACACGGAAGTACGAGAAGCAGAAGGAGCAGGCGGCCACTGCCCTGGAGGGCGCCAAGAAGGCGCTGGGTACCGCCAAGGCGATCCGAGACGCGGCCGAGAAGCGGGCGGCGGACGCGATCCACGACGTCATCGAGGGAGACGGGCTCAAGGACGGCTGGCGGGACAAGTTCAAGAACTGGGTCCATGAGAACGCCGGCTGGCTCCGGCAGATCTCCGCATGGTCGGGCCGCATCGCCCTGTGGGCCGGTGTGGCCGCGCTGGCCCTGGGGTGGATCCCCGTGATCGGGCAGGCCATCGCCGCGGTCGCCAACGTGATCGCGTTGGCCGCGAGCGTGGTGGCCCTGGCCACCGACCTGGTTCTCGCCCTGGGGGGCGAGGGCAGTTGGAAGTCGGTGTTCCTCGACGCGGTGGGCGTGGCCACCTTCGGGCTCGGACGCGCCGCCATGGCCGGGGCGAAGGGTGCGGCCGCCGGAACCAAGGCGTTGGCGCGCAGCTCGCTGGCGAAGAAGGCGCTCGCGTCGGGCATGAAGCCCAACAAGGCCTGGAACCTGGCCAATCGGGGAGCGCAGGGCTCCGTCCGGGGCAAGGGCGCGGCTGAGGCCATGGCGAACATGCCCAGGGGAAAGCTGCCGAGCTGGAGCAACCTCAAGGAGGGCTTCAGCCCCACGGCCATGACCCGGGACACCGTCGACGGCGTCAAGTCGGTCAGGAACGCCTTCTCCGGCCAGGGCTGGCGCGACGGTCTCAGGGGCATGGCGCCGCCGAGGTCGGCGGGGACGCTGGACCCCGATCTGGCGAGGACCGCGGCGGACCTGCGGGGCATCGCCCCCGAGGCCGCGGGCATGCCGAACGTGAGCGGCGCGCTGAACAACTTCACCGGTCAGACCAACGTCTGGACCGGGGCCACGCTCACCGGCGTCGCCGCCGGGACGGAAGGCGTGTACGGCCCGGTGACGTCCCTCGTGGATTGGACCACGGGATGACGCCTTGCCCTGCTCGCCCGTCCGCACCCGCTGGCCTGTCCCCTTTCCTCTGCTTTCCTCCCCGTTCCTCCGATCCCCTCCGAACCGGAATGTCTCCCCTCCTCTCCTCCGAACCGAAATGCGCCCCCGTATGAGCACCGACCCCGCCGCCCACGGCACCGGCAGCCCCGGCCCGCGCCTCCGTACCGCCCTGCCGGAGCCCGCTCTGCGGCCCCGCGCCCAGCGGGGCCCCGGCGTGGAGCTGAGTCATCGGGCCCGGCTCTTCGTGGAGGAGCGGGCGCACGGGCGCGAGCTGGTGCTGCGCAACCGTCGCGGCACGCGCCGCCTCCCGGTCGGGGGCGAGCCCGGGAGCGGCGGAGTCAGCCGGGCCGTCTTCGTCGACGCCGGGGGCGCGGACGCGGAGCGCATGGGACCGCCGGTCCCTGGCTCCTGGGGAGAGCTCCAACTGCAGGACGCCAAAGGGGCGTTGCTGGGCCGGGTGGTGCTCGACGACTGGCTTCCCGAGGCGGACGCACTGCCGAAGCGATCCGTGCACGGAGCCCAGCTTCTGAGCCGCACCGGCGCGGCCGGTCTGCTGGCGGCCGCGCATGTTCCGCTGCACACCGTGCGGGACGGAAGCGATCCGCTCGTGGCGCCGCGGCCTGGAGGCCGCGCGGGTGCCACCCTGTCGCCGGGCAGCCCCTTCCCCCTCTGGTACTGGGTGGTGCGCGGCCTGGCGGCGCTCGTCTGGTTCGCCACGTTCACCGTGCTGGTGTTCACCGGCACCGCCCGTCCCTGGCTCGTGCTGGTCTCGGCGGGCGCGGCCCTCGCCGCCCCGGTGGCCCGCCTGGCGCTGCGGGGCTGGACCCGGTTGCGGCTGGGTCGCCTGGCCCCCGTCGCCGTGACGGCACGCATCGCTCCCCGTCCCGCCCCTGGTACGGGTGCCACGGTCCGGTTCTGCCGGAGCACCGAGTTGTGCGTCCAGGAGCACGACCTCGTCCTGAAGGACTTCTCGGGGCAGGAGCACTGGCTGCCGCGCCGCGGGCCGCACGCCGTGACCGCGCTGATGCTCGTACGCGACCGGTCGGGTCGGCCCCTCGGGGTCGAACTGCGCGGACCCGACCAGCAGATCAGGGCCGTCCTGCCCTGGGAGCTGTGGTTCGGCGCCGACGACGGGGGCTGGGCGACGCTGCGGAACACCACCGGTCTGACGGCGGGCGAACGCCGGCTCACCGGCAGGGGCAGCTGGCCCAAGGGACCGGCGCTCGGCCTGCGCGTGCTCCCGTCGTCCGGGAAGGAGGCGCGCGCCATGTCCCGCTTTCCGGTCACCCTCGTGGGCGTCTCGTCGACGGCGGTCATGGCGCTGGGCTCGTTCTTCTCCGTCGTGCAGGGGACCCGGCTGCTGGACACGCACGCCACCGCGGCCTGGTCGGCGATAGCGATGGGTGCCATCGGCGGGGCGCTGCACCTCTTCCCGTACGCGATCCATCAACTGCGCGGCAGGTTCGTGCTCGACCGGCCGGCGCGAGAGCAGGTGACCCCGTCGTGACACCACCGGAGCAGATGCCGGCGGCCGTCCCGCCCCGCGACTACCGGCTGCTGCTGCCGGACGGTTGGTTCAGGATCCTGCTGGAACCGGACGAGAGGGAGCGGGCGGTCGCCGCACTCGTCGAGCGGCAGTTCCACGGCATCGACGATGCGCCCCACCTCAAGGACGAGTTGCGCAAGGACCTCCGGGCCCGCGCGGCCAAGGCGTATCGCAGCGGCGGCATCGAGCTGTACCTGAGTCTCCAGCAGGCGGGCCCCTTCACCGTTCCCGCCTCGCTGCTGGTCACCCTCGCGCCCCTGCCCCACGCGGAGTCGCTGCCGCTCGACGCGCTGGCGCAGGTTCTGGGAGCCGAGGGGCCCGAGGGGCAGGAGGTCGGCGTCGAGGAGTTGTCGTCGGGCCCCGCGGTGCGGATCAGGAAGCGGGTGGCGCAGCGGCGCGACGACTCGGTCGACCGTGCGTACTCGTCCACCACGGTGGAGTACCACCTCCCCGTGCCCGGGGCGACCGCGTTCCTGCTGCTGTCCTTCTCCACGCCACTGGAGCCGATCGCGGACGCGATGGTCGGCCTCTTCGACGCGGTGGCCGACTCGCTGACCTGGACGGAGTGAGACCCCATGGCCGACAGGGACGACCTCGGGAACATCGGACTCGAATGCTCCGAGGACTGGGTGCCGCTGCCCGTCGCCGGCACCATCGACCTCGACCCCTGGGCGGAGCAGCAGGCCCGTGACCTCGTCGACAGATACGCGCGGGACGGCGAGCGGGGGGATCTCCGGCTGCTGGCCCGCGACCTGAGGCGGGTGGCCGCCGACAGCCGTACGCGGGAGCCGCTCGGCGCCTTCGCCTGGTACCTGAGCGGACACCGGACCGTGGCCGCGGTCCTCGAACTGGACGCCATCCACCCCGACGCCACGGTCCCGGTGATCTCCCTGCCGTGGCTGGCGGAGCGGATGTGCGCGAGCGACTTCGGGGAGCCGGACGTCCGCGACGTCCGGCTCCCCGTGGGCGAGGCCGTCCGCATCCGCCAGAACGTCATCGGCGAACGCAAGCGCCTCCTCGGCCCCCGTCCGGTGATCCGCACGCTCCTGCACGGCATCCGCCCCACCGGGACGGAGGCCGCCCTCACGATGTACGTCTCCTGGACCGAACCCGTCCTGGACGAGCCACTGGAACAGATCGTCGACGCCATGGCACGGACCCTGTCGCTGTGACCGGCCTGTTCCGACCCCGTTCCGGTACCGGATTCAGACGTCAGAAGTCGTCCGGATGCTGCTCCGCCAGCTCCACTTCGGCGCCATCGGAATCCATGATCAGTTCCAGTTCGCAGGCACCGAAGAACGAGTCGAACCGGCTGGGCGGGAGGACTTCGACCCGGTAGTGGCCGCAGGAGCGGCGAGTAATGACAGGGGCCCCGCAGTCCGGGGCTCCGGCCCGCGCCGAGACGAGAAAGCCGTCGACGGCGTTCCGCTGTCCCGGGGTGAGTGCGTCCGGCGGGACCAGGTCCAGGGGGCCTGCCAGGTGCCGGGTGAATTCCGGCCGGACAACCGTCTCCAGCCTGCACCAGGACCCGTCGCCAAAGGCGACCTTGACGTCTCGCCCGTGCCGGAAGTCCCGCTGCTCGACACGGCTGATCGTCGATCGAGGCGTCTCCCAGAGGACCTCATCCTCGATGAGCCCCTTGTCCTTGTGGACGGGTAGGCCGACGAGAACCACGCGACGGTCCGTGACGATCGCGTGGGTGCGGCAGCGCTCCGGTGCGGGGGAGCGATCAGGATCCAACTGCCAGGGCAGGGTGCGGGCGATGGTGCCGGGGGCGGCCCATACGACCGGAAAGTCCTCGACCTCGTCGGGGCGGTCGATGGACGTCACCGAGCCGGCCCTCGAGGGCGACGGGCCGCTGCCACCGCCCCCGGTGAGGAAGCCCATGAGGGCGGCGCCGAGGGCCGCTGCGCCGCCTCTGCCGATATTCCGTGTCAGCGAGCCGCCCGCTGACCGGGGAGCATAGACGGGCCCTTCGGGCCAGCCGGGAAGGTCGTCCTGGATGTCCCGCCGCTCGGTGTCCCGGAACCAGCGCATGCCGGAGACGGGCATGGCGTGGCCCGTCGCAAAAGTGACCGGGGTGCGGGCCAGGAGGATCTCGTCTGCTTCGGGCTGCCAGATCCTCATGTTCCTGCGAGGGGCCGTTCCGTTGTCATCCTGCCTGTCCCTTCTGCCGATCCGTCGATGCCCTGCGTGTGCCTGCCGGACCACACGTCACCGATTCACCGACTGAATCTCCTCGACCTTCACGGCCTGGTCGTTGCCGTACTCGCCGTCGGGGAGCGTGCCCTGGGCGCCGCCGGTGCCCGTCCATGTGATCCGCCACGTCGCCGTCGCCTGCAAGGCGTACGTGCCCGTGCCCGAGGAGCGCTGGTAGACGACGCCGCACGGCGGGGTCTGTCCCGCCCTGCCCTTCGCGAAGGGCTCGCCGATCGAACCGTCGTCGTTCAGCTCGCACGTGCCCGACCCCGGCAGGAGCTCGGCGTCGTCCGTGCCCGGCTTGATGGTGAGGGACACGGGCTTCGCGGTGGTGGTCGCCTCGATGTGCAGTCCGGGCGCGTCGAGCGAGGCGGTCACGGACACGGGCTTGAACTCGCCCTTGTCGAGCCAGGCCCAGGTCGGCAGGTTCACCTTGGAGGCGCCGCCGGGGGCGAGGCTGACCTCGGTGCCGGGGACCTTGATCTGCCGGTAGGCGAGGCCCGCGAGGATTTCGGGGCTGATGACGTTCGGCACGTCGGGCGTCTCACCGTTCTTGACCCAGAACGGGGGCTCGTTGCACTTCTGCTGTTCCTCCAGGGTGGCGTCCGGGCTGAACTGCGCGCCCCACCACATCCCCTCTTTCTCCTTGTCGATGTTGTAGTCGTCCTCCGCGTAGCTCCTGTTCTCGTCCGACATGTCCTTGAGCGCGTCCCGGGGAGCGTCGGGGTCGTGTCTCGCCCCGAAATACAGCCGGTCACGGAATTCCCGGAACTCGGTCGCCTTCCACTCCGGTGCGTACCAGCACGGCGGCGGCGTCCAGCTGGGGTCCACGGAGGTGATGGCGCCCGACCTTGATGCGCTGCCGCCCGACTTCGTGTAGCTGACCCGCGCGACGGCCCCGATGGTGTCCTTCTTCTTGGTGGCCGACGTACTGCTGTCGCTGATGCCCGGGTCCTCCCCCGCGAAGGCCGGTCCGCCGACGGTCAAGACCAGTGCCGCCCCCGCAGCCAGGACGACTAAGTGCTTCCGTGCGCCGCTCACCTGCATTCCCCGGCCTTCTCCTTGACCTGCACCTTGTGTGCCCGCCACAGTCCGTTCGTGTTCTTGGACGGCTTCATGAGCACCTGCCACGAGTAGTAGTCACTGATGCTCGGCTCGGTGTGGTGCACCTTTTCCGTCTTCACCTCCTTGCTGAACAGCTTGCTGCTGTCGCTGCAGAAGGAGACGACGGCCGACTTCTTGTTCTCCGCCTCGGAGACCTTGGTGCGCGTGAAGCGCATTTCCCCGCTGATGCTGAGGCCCTTGTCGACGCGCTGCTTGATCTGGTCCCTGGCATAGCTCTGCGCGGGGCTCTGCAGTTCGGAGTAGAACTTGTACGCGCTGTCGTCGGCGTTCTGCTCGACGATTCCGTACCGGATGGACCGGACGAAGTTACGCGCGTCATTCACGGCCGCGGTCTGGTCGGGACCGGTCGTGGTGGCCTGATCGAACACGAGACTGACGTCCCGGGGGAGCGTCATTTTGGGGCGGTCGATCTTCGGGGCGTCGCTCCTGTCCGCCCGGGCGGAGTCGCTCGGCGCACCGGATCCGGTCTCGGCCCCGGCGATCCTGTCCTTCCCGCCGCCCTCGTCGTCGCCGTCACCCCCGCATCCGCTCAGGAGCAGGGCCGCGGCGGCCGCCGCCGAGGCGGCGGTCAGGGGAAGGGTGTGGCTGCGATTCACGTGGGACTCCCGGTGGGGCGACAGTTCGACAAGCCATCCGAAGGTACTGAAGGGGCCGGGGCCGTGCCAGGGCCGTCCGCGCGGGTGGCCGGTGTGCGGCGTCCCGCAACGGCCGTGAACCGTCCCCCACTTCAGCTTCGCCCCCTGCGCCTTCGCCCTCGCTACTTCAGCTTCGCCCCCTGCGCCTTCACCACCGCCGGTGCGACCTCCGCGTCGCCGGGGCGGCCCTGGGTGAAGGCCATGCCGTCGACCGCGAAGTAGACGGCGAGCGTGTCGCCGTGGCGGACGAGGCGGGTGCGCATCGTGTGCGTGACGCCCTGGTACTTCGTCGTGGCCCTGAACGCCGTCGCCCCGTCCGTGCCCGACGGCGCGGTGCCGGGCTCGCGCGCGATCGCGTCGTACGCGCTGCTGCTGCCGCCCGACTTCGCGGTGAAGCCCCCGGCGCACGTGCCGATGGCCTTCGTGACCTCGGCCAGGGTGGACTTCGCCGCGCCGTCCGCGTACCCGGCGAGCGTGACGTACGTGAAGGAGCCGACCGACTTGCCGCCGGGCGCGGCCACCCGCGTGACCTCCGCCTCCGCCGTGCCCGGAGCGAACTGGTTCATCGCGTACGCCAGCGGCGCGCACTCCGCCCTGTCGACCTTGATCCGGTCCCGGGACGTGGCGAACGCGTACTCCTGGTCCGGCTTCCTGATCTTGAACCCGCTCACGTCACCCTCGGCCAGCACGGCGCTCTTCAGCTCGGCGGCCGGGTCCGGCGCCTTCTTCTCGGGGGCCGCGGCCCGCGTCGACCCGCCGTCGTCCGGCGCGTCGGAGCCCGCGCAGGCGCCGAGCGCCGCCACGGACAGGGCGGTGAGGACGGACAGGGCGAGGCCGGTGCGCGTCCGCCGGCTGGAAGGGCGCGTGGTGCGACGCATGGGGGGACTCCCGGGAAGACTGTGGGACGGGTGAGGTGTACGTGAGGTGTGCGTGAGGCCTGCGTGACGGGTGGGGCCGTACGACCGGGCACTGTACCCGTGGCGCCGCGGGCCCTCACGGCCGCCGTCCGCCGGGTTCGCGGCCATGTGGCTTGATACGTGCGGGTGTTGGGTGGGGGACGTACAGGTGTCGGGCGGGAGGGGATGTACGGGTGTCGGGCGGGGGAGGCCGGGCGCGTGAACGAGGGGATCACGTGCGTACGAGAGGTTCCGGATCCGCTCGTGCCGCGCCCGCCGGCCGCCCCGTAGGCTGACCGGCCGGAGACCGATCAGAGCAGGGACGGTCGGAGCAGGGACGGAGAGGGTGCCGGCCATGGCCCGCTACACAGCACCGCAGACCATCGCGCGCGGCGGATTCAGCATCAAGGTGCCGGAGACGTGGTGGGAGTTCGACGTGCGGCCCGAGTCGCGCGACGCCGCCATCCGGCAGATGATCAACGACCGGGTCCGCGCCCGCCCCGAGCTGGCTCCGCACCGCGACACCTTCGAGGTCTTCCTGCGCAAGGCCGCGAAGGACGCCTGGCAGTCCGGCGCGCTGTACTGCGGCTGCATGGCGGAGAGCTTCGGCGGCGACACCCCGGTGACGGGCTCGGTCACCGTCTCCCTGGTCGGCGCCCGCACGCCGGACGGCGACGTGCTCCCCACCGACCCCGAGCGCATCGTCGCCCAGCTCGGCGTGCGCGAGGCCAGGCGGGAGGGCGACGCCTGGCGCAAGGTCACCACGGTCGACATCCCGGGCGTCGGCCTCGCGGCCCGCACGCACGGCATCGAGGACGTCTCCGTGCCGGGCGACGAGCGCACGATGCGTGTCGTCCTGATGCAGACCTTCATCCCGGTCCCCGGCCAGGAAGGCAAGGTCGCCCTCGTCTCCGGCAGCAGCCAGGTCCTCGACCTCGCGGACTCCTTCTTCGACATCTTCGACGCGGTGACCTCCACGTTCCGCTTCGAGGAGTAGGGGAGGAGGGGAGTACGAGAGGAGTAGAGGAGTAGGAGAGGAGCGGGGGAGTCGGGCCGCGGCTGCCGGTGCGGTCCGGGGCCGGGCGCGCGGGCGCCCCGGACCGCACCGGCAGGTCACCGGACCGTCAGCGGCGGTTCAGCGCCCGCTTCACCTTCTTGCCCGAGGGCGACTCGTCCAGCGTCTTCCACAGCTTCGACGAACTCAGCGAGGTGTAGACGCCGGGTGCGCCCTGCGCGCCGCAGCCGTCGCCGTACGAGACGACGCCGATCAGGATCGGCGCCTCACGGCCGGGGACCTTGCGGAAGATGGGGCCGCCGCTGTCGCCCTGGCAGGAGTCCTTGGTCTCCACCCCGGCGCAGAAGTTGACCTTCGCGTCGTACTCCTTGTAGCTCGTGCGGCACTCCGCGTGGGAGAGGATCGGGACCTTCACCTCGCGCAGGCGGTCCGGCGTGTGGGTCAGGTCCGTGTCCGTGTTGCCCCAGCCCGCGACCGTCGCCTTCTGGCCCGGGCGGATCAGCGCGTCGGTGCCCTGCGTGGGGAGCGCGACCGGCGAGATGCCGCGCACCGGCTTCGCCAGCTGGAGGAAGGCCACGTCGTAGGCCTCCTTGCCCTTCAGGTAGCGCGGGTGCACGACCACGCCGCCCTTGGCGATGTCCCGTATCTGGCCCTGCTTCTTGGTCAGCACCGTGCGGCCGACGGCCACCTGCAGCGACTTCGGCCGGACCGGCTTGCCCGCGTCGTCGACGAGGCAGTGCGCCGCCGTCACGACGGTGTCCGCGGTGACCAGGCTCGCGCCGCAGAACTGCCGGTCGAACGCGCTGCCCTGGCCCTTGGACAGCACGGCGGTCATGAACGGGTAGGCGTCATTGGGGACTTCGGTGCCGCCGATGATCGCGTGCGCGGCCGGGGCGGACGTGGCGACCATCGCCAGGGCGGCGGTCGTCGCGGCCAGACCGGCGGCCGCCGAGGTCCTGCGCGTGGGGGTTCTCTTGAAACGCATGGGGGGTTGCTTCTCTTTCGTACGACAGGAATTGCGGAATTCACTCGGCGCGCGAAAGGTCCGTACCAGAATGCGGTCAACGGGGGCGACCTGAAAGGCATTTGGTCGCCCGTTCAACGATCCCGCACGGTTTCCCTCGCGCTGAAATGAGAGAGGGGCAATGCGGCGCGCGGGTTCATTCCGGCGTACGCCCCGTTCCCGGTCGCCCACCGCCCACCGCCAGTTGCTCGCCGCTCGCCGCTCGCCGCTCGCCGCCCGCGCCGGCCCACTGTCAGGTGTCCACCGCCCACGGCCCACCGCCCACGGCCCACGGCCCACCGCCCACGGCCCACCGCCCGCCGCCCCGGCTCCGGTTGCGTGGGATGTGGGGAGGAGTGGCAGGTGTTCGGTGGGGGTGGCCGCGACGGGACTGCGGCCTGGCTGCGGCGACGCGTGGGGCGGGTGGGAACCGGCTCGGCCCCCGCCTGCGTCCTCCCCGGGGCCGACGGACCACGGCATGCGGTGCGTCACGTTCCGCGCCGACGGTGTGGGAACCGTGTGGAAGCGGCCACCGGCGGCCCGTCCGCCCACAGTTGTGCAAAGTGTCCCTCTTCGCGCACGCACACAATTGCCCCTCCCTGCGACCCGGGAACGGCATCGGAACCAGGGGTCGCGGATTGCGCGTGGATAACGATGGGAGGTGTGAGCTTCGCGATCTTTAACGCGCCTTGAGGGGCTTATGTGCTGCTGATACGGTGCGATGACTTGACACTCGGCCTGCGGCTGAATAGCCCGCCTGATACGGGCGAGAGGGCCATGAGTGTCGTAAATGATCGAAATTGACCGAATCTTCTTGGGTGTGCGGGGAGCAGTTGCGTGAAGATCCAGGAGCGTACGGGGGCGGGCAACAACCGTTCTGCCGCACCGGTTCAGCCGGGGGTCGGTGAGCGGCTTCCCGCGCCGCCTCGCGAGCGCAAACCGGCACTGGCCGCCCTTGCCGTCCTTCTCATCCTCGTCGGCGCGCTCGGCGCCACCGTGCTCGTGCTGCGCGCCGGGGACCGGATCGAGGTCGTGAAGGTCACCCGGGACATCCAGGCGGGCGAAGCCGTCGAGGAGGGCGTGAACATCACCGGCGTGATGGTCGCCGCCGACGACTCGATCAACTACGTCAAGTGGGAGCAGCGCGGGGTCCTGTCGCGGCTCAAGGCGAAGAGCGCCATCCCCAGGGGCGCCGTCGCCGTCGGCGAGATGTTCGCCAAGCAGCCCGCCCTGCCCGCGGGCAAGGCCTCCGTCGGCCTCTCCCTCAAGGAGGGCCAATACCCCTCCGACCTGAAGGCCGGCGACACCGTCTCCGCCTTCCCGGTCGTCTCCAGCACCTCCACCGGCAAGGGCACGAGCGGCAGCGGTTCGACCTCCGGCACCCCGCTGGTCGCCGCCGCCAAGGTGAACACCATCACCGACAAGAGCGACGCGACGGTGAGCACGGGCAACCAGAGCATCACCCTCCTCGTCCCGCAGGAAGAGGTCGCCGCCCTGGCCAGCGCCGCTTCCGAGGGCAAGGTCGTCGTCGCCCGCGTCTCCCCTGACAACAACTAAAGGCGAGTACAAGAGACATGGCGCTCATCGCTCTCGCCGCCGACAAGGGGTCTCCCGGCGTCACCACCGCCGCCGTCGCGCTCGCCGCCGTCTGGCCGCGGCGCGTCCTGGTGGCGGAGACCGACCCCGCGGGCGGCGACCTGGTCTACCGCAGTGCGGCAGCGCACGGCGGCCCGCTCAACCCCAACACCGGCATGCTCTCCATCGCCGCGACGGCCCGCCGCGGCCTGGTGCCCGATCAACTCTGGGACCACACCCAGCCGTTGAGCGGCGGCCTGGAAGTGCTCGTCGGGCTCGGCATCGCCGAGCAGGCCGCCGGGCTCGCGGGCCTGTGGCCCACCCTCGGCCGCGCGTTCGCGCAGCTCGCCGACTCGCCGCAGGCGCCCGCCGACGTGATAGCGGACTGCGGCCGGATCAGCGGCGACGGGCCGGTCGTCGAACTGTTCCCGCACGCCGCGCTGGTGCTGCTCGTCTCGCGCACCGAGCCGGAGGCCATCGCGCGCGTCCGGGACCGGGCCGCGGCCCTCGCCGCCAAGCTGCACGGCGGCCCGCGCGGCGCCGCCTCGCTGGCGCAGCCGCTCATCGGCGTCCTGCTGATCGCCGACCCGGCCACCTCCGGCAAGCTCGTCCACCAGGTCAACGACATGCTGATGGCCGCGCAGACCGGCGCCCGCGTCGTCGGCACCCTCGCCGACGACCCGGCCGGCGCCGACCAGCTGGCCGGGCGCCGCCGCGGCCGCCTCGACAAGTCGCTGCTCATCCGCTCGGCCCGCAAGGTGACCGTCGACCTCTACCAGCAGTACGGCGCCGCCTGGACCAACCCGGTCGCCCAGCAGCCCGGGACGGGCCGATGAGCACGGCCGTCGACCACCAGCTCGTCAAGCGGTTCCGGCAGGACGCCGGTGACCGCATCGCCGAGCAGCGCCGCCTGGACCAGGTCTCCGGCGTCACCCCGATGTCGGGCGAGGACGAGCGGCACTACGCCCGCGCCGTCATCGCGCAGATCCTCGAGGAGTACGCGCGCGCCGAGATCAACGCCGGGCGCACCCCCCTCGACGCGGAGACCGAGGAGCAGTACGCGGCCGCCGTGCACGCGGCGCTGTTCGGCGTCGGACGGCTGCAGCCGCTGCTCGACGACCCCGAGGTCGAGAACATCGACATCAACGGCTGCGACCAGGTCTTCGTCGGGTACGCCGACGGCCGCGAGACCAAGGCCGACCCGGTCGCCGAGACCGACGAGGAGCTCGTCGAGCTCATCCAGGTCCTCGGCGCCTACTCGGGCCTGTCCTCGCGCCCCTTCGACTCCGCGAACCCGCAGCTCGACCTGCGGCTGCCCGACGGCTCGCGCCTGTCGGCGGTCATGGACGTCACGCGCCGCCCCGCGCTCTCCATCCGACGCGCCCGCATGGGCAAGGTCTTCATGTCGGACCTGGTCGGCAACGGCACGCTGACGCCGGAGGTCGGCCACTTCCTGGCCTGCGCCGTCCGGGCCCGCAAGAACATCATGATCGCGGGCGCGACCAACGCGGGAAAGACGACGCTGCTGCGCGCCCTGGCCAACGAGATCCCGCCGCACGAGCGCCTCGTCACCGTCGAGCGCGCCCTGGAGCTCGGCCTCGACACCTTCGCCGACCTGCACCCCAACGTCGTGGCGTTCGAGGAGCGGCTGCCCAACTCCGAGGGGCAGGGCGAGATCTCGATGGCGGAGCTGGTACGCCGTTCGCTGCGCATGAACCCCTCCCGCGTCATCGTCGGCGAGGTGCTCGGCGACGAGATCGTGACGATGCTCAACGCCATGTCGCAGGGCAACGACGGCTCGCTCTCCACGATCCACGCCAACAGCTCCAGCGAGGTCTTCAACCGCATCTCGACGTACGCGCTGCAGGCCTCCGAGCGCCTCCCGATCGAGGCGAGCCAGATGCTCGTCGCGGGCGCCGTCAACTTCGTCGTCTTCATCCAGCGGCGCAACAACTACCAGTCCGGCGGCAAGCTCCAGCGCATGGTGACCTCGGTCCGCGAGGTCAACGGCGTCGACGGCCGCGTCCTGTCCAGCGAGGTCTTCGCGGAGGCCCCCGACGGACGGATCGTCGCGCACGCGCCGATCGCCTGCATGGACGACCTGGCCGCGTTCGGCTACCGCCCCGCCGGGCAGTGGGGGTGAGCACCATGACCGCACTCGACACGACCGCGTTCCACGTGAGCGCGCTCGACACGGCCGTACGACTGCCGGACGCCGGGACGTCGACGGCCGCGGGCTCGCTCAGCTTCATGGGCGGCCTCTTCTCGCTGCCCGTCCTGTACGCGCTGGGCTGCGGCATCGCCGCGGGCGGCGGCCTCGCGCTGCTCGCCGTGGCGATCCGCGGCCTGCCGGCCAAGCCCGAGCACGAGAAGCACCGGGCGAGCGAGCGCGCGAGCGAACTGATCCGCTTCGTCGGCCGCCGCGGCTCGGCCGCGATCGGCGTCGGCCTCGTCGTGCTGCTGCTCACCCGCTGGGCGGTGGCGGGCCTCGCGGCCGGCATCCTCGTCTTCTTCTGGGACAAGCTCTTCGGCGGCGCGGCGGAGGAGCGGGCGCAGATGCGCCGCGTCGAGGCCCTCGCCGCCTGGACCGAGTCCCTGCGCGACACCATCGCCGGAGCGGTCGGCCTGGAACAGGCGATCCCCGCGTCCGCGCGGGCCGCCGCCCCCGTGCTCCGGCCGCACCTGGACGCCCTGGTGGACCGGCTGCGCGCCCGCACCCCGCTCCCCGAGGCCCTGCAGATACTCGCCGACGAGATCGACGACGCATCGGCGGACATCATCGTCGCCGCGCTCATCCTCAACGCCAAGCTGCGCGGCCCCGGCCTGCGCCAGGTGCTCGGCGCGCTCGCCAAGTCGGCGCGCGAGGAGGTCGACATGCGCCAGCGCGTCATGTCGCAGCGCGCCTCGACCCGCCGTTCGGTGCAGATCGTGGTCGCGGTCTCCGTCGCCTTCGTGCTCGGCCTCTCCATCTTCAACCGCGAGTTCGTCGAGCCGTACGGCACGGCGGTCGGCCAGCTCGTGCTCGCCATGGTGTGCGCGCTGTTCGCGCTCGGCTTCTGGTGGCTGCGCAAGCTGTCGACGGTGGAGACGCCGGACCGCTTCCTGGTCAGGGACGAGCCGGGCGTGCAGTTCGTCCGCCCGCGCGGCCCCGGCGGCACACCCGTGCCCGGCGGCCCCGAGCAGGCCCCGCAGTTCGGCCGCCCCGGCCCGGCCCAGCAGGCCGTGCCGGGCCACACCAACCCGTCCGAGGGGGTACGCCGATGAGCCTGACCATGCCGGTGGCGATCGGCGCGATCCTCGGGCTCGGCATCTTCGCCCTGGTCCGCGCCCTGATGCCGGCCAAGCGCAGCGCGGTCGCGCAGGTCGCCCGCATCGACGCGATGCGGGCACGCGGCGCGGCGTACGAGTCGCAGCGCGCGACGTCCGACACGGAGAGCCCGGGCCGCCTGGGCACGCTGCGCGCGCGGGTCGGCATGCGGGTCGCCGACTTCTACCTGCAGCAGGGCTGGGAGCAGCGGTCGCTGCGGGCGGACCTCGCGGTCCTGGACCGCAGCTGGGAGAAGTTCCTGGCGACGAAGGTGCTGCTGGCCGCGTCCGGCGTGTTCTTCGGCCCGTTCCTCTTCGCCATCATCTGGACGCTCGGCGTCGGCCGCAGCCCGATCATCCCGGTCTGGCTCGCGCTGATGTTCGGTGCGCTCTTCTTCTTCCTGCCGGACCTGGAAGTACGCAGGGACGCGGCGGACAAGCGGCGCGACCTGCGCCGCGTCATCGGCGCCTATCTGGACCTGGTGTCGATGAGCCTCGCGGGCGGGCGCGGCCTGCCCGAGGCGCTCATGGCGGCGGCCGAAGTGTCCGACGGATGGGCGACGCAGCGGATCCGCAGCGCGCTGGCCGACGCCCGCATCACCGGCGTCAGCCAGTGGCAGGCCCTCGGCTCGCTCGGCGAGGAACTGGGCGTCGAAGAGCTGAAGGACCTGTCGGCGTCCCTGGCGCTGGTGGCGGACGACGGCGCCAAGGTGCGCGAGTCCCTCGCCTCCCGCGCCGAGACGATGCGGCACCGCGAGCTGGCCGAGATCGAGGGCAGCGCGGGCGAGAAATCCCAGTCGATGCTGGTCGCTCAGCTGCTGCTGTGCGCGGGCTTCCTGGTCTTCCTCATCTTCCCGGCGGCGATGCGCGTGTTCCAGGTCTAGCGGCGCCGCGCCCGCCCGGGCGCGGCGGCCCTCCGACGACCGGTGCCGGACAAACGGGGCCCGGCGCCTTCCTCCCCCCACCACTCCTGAGAGGACAACTCACCATGAACGGACGGAACTTCAGTCACCCGGCTGTCGACTTCCTCGTGACCTTCCTGAAGGGCCGCGTGCAGCGGGCCCGTTCCGGCGAACTCGACCGTGGCGCGTCCGCGGTGGAGTGGGTCATCATCTCGGCGGTCGTCGTGGCGATCGTCGGCGTCGTGGCCGCGATCATCAACGCCGCGCTCAAGGGCGGCGCGGACAAGGTCAGCGACTGCATCGAGGGCGCGGACGCGGGCAGCACCTGCTGACGTCCGGTTCCGCTGTTCCGTGGCACCGCCTCCGTACGCCGGGCGACCGGCGCACGGCCGACCGGCGGCCGGCCACGCACACAGGTAGTTGACGATGCTGTCGGTGCCCGTCGGGGGCATCGCGAAAGGCGACGGGGTTCGAGTGCGGGGAATGCGTGGATTCGTACGCCGCAGGGTGGAGGCCGCCTCCACCCGCGGCGAATCCGGCATGACCGCGATCGAGTTCGTCCTGCTCACCCCGGTGCTGTTCTTCATGATCTTCGCGACGGTGCAGTTCGCGCTGTACTTCTTCGCGGATCACGTGGCGCAGGCCGCGGCCCAGGCGGGCGCGCGCAAGGCGCGCGCCACCGCCGACGAGAACGCGGGCGGCTGGCGGGGCGAGGCCAGGGACGTGGCCGACGCCTACATCCGCCAGCTCGGCCCGAAGCTGGTGCTCGGCCCGGACGTGAAGACCATCCAGCCGGAGCAGAACACGGTCGGCGTGGACATCACGGCCCGCGTCCCCTCGGTCTTCCCGGGCCTCGACCTGACCGTGCACGCGCAGTCGTCGGGCCCGGTCGAGCGGTTCGTGGAGGACAACGGCTGATGCGCACGACACGGGACGCGCGGGCCGGGGCGCCCGGCGCCGCCTCGCCGCGGCGGTGCGGGGACGACCGCGGTCTGTCGACCGTCGAAGTGGTGATCCTCGCCCCGGTGATGATCCTCTTCATCCTGGTCCTGGTGGCCTTCGGGCAGCTCGTCGACGGCCGCGGGGCCATCGACGGGGCGGCCCGCGACGCCGCGCGCGCCGGGTCGATCCAGAAGGAACACGGCACGGCGCTGTCCGAGGCGCGCAAGGCCGCGCGGGCGGACCTCGCCGACGTCTGCTCGGGCCCGGTCTCCGTCGTCCAGAAGAGCGACGGCTTCGACGAGAAGGTCGACCCCTTCTTCACCGTCGAGGTCAGCTGCGAGGTCAGGGGCCTCGCCATGCTGGGCCTGGACATCCCGACGCGGCTGGAGGCCTCCTTCAGCTCCCCGCTCGACCCCTACCGGAGGTCGGCGTGAAGCGCCGCGCTGCCACCCTCGTACGCGACTGGTCCGCGTCCCGCCGCACCCGCCTCGACGACCGGGGCTCGGGCGCCGGCGCGGTCATCATCTTCGCGATCGTCTTCCTCGCCCTCGCGGCGTTCGTCATCGACGGCGGCCTCTCCATCTCCAAGCGCGAACGCGCCGCGGACATCGCGGAACAGGCGGCGCGCTACGCGGCGCAGGACCTGGAGCTCGAGGACATCTACGACGGCGCGAAGGGCGCGCCCATCAACTACGAGAACTGCGGCGCCCGCGTCCGCGCGTACGTCCAGGAGGCGGGCCTGACGGGCGCGGACGTCGCCAACACCCAGTGCGTGACGGCGACCCCCCAACAGGTGGAGGTCGAGGTCCAGATGACGTACAGCCCCGTGTTCACGGGGATGTTCTACGGCGGGGACGTGACGGTGCGGGGGCGGGCCACGGCGGAGAACGAGGTGGGCTGAGAGCCCTCGTGCCGCTCGTGCCGGGCGAGGAGCCCGGCGGCTCTCCCACGGTGCCCCGACATCGGCCGGCCCCTGCCCGCACCCCTCTCAACTCCCCTCCCCCCGCCCCGAGATACCCCCCTCCACCCCACTGCCGGCCGTCACCTCGACTCATCCGACTTTCACCCCGCCGCGCCGCCCGGCGCCGGTGACTTCCGTCCGCACGGACCGGTTTACCTCCCGTTGGCCCTAGCCGGAGGTATATGCGCATGCGTACGAGACGGACGTCGTCGTCCGCCATGGTGGTCGCGGCGGCCGCCCTGCTGTTGTCGGGGTGCGCGGGGCAAGGAGCCGGGACGTCGGACCAGATCGCCGGGGCGGGCCCGGAGAAGGCGGTCGCTCCGTCCGCTTCCGCGCCGAGCGACCTGATCGAGCGGCCGGCGATCGAGCTGCCGCGCGACATGAGGAACACCTTCGAGGACCGGGAGACCGGGAGCACCGTGAAGGACGCCGTGCTGGCCGACAGCGCACGGCGGATCGGCACGATCGACCAGGCGATCAGCAGCGGTGACGTGAAGCGCTCGGGCATGGCGTTCTACTCGGCCGACGAGGCGCTCGGTGCCGCCTACCGCTATGCCAGGGCGTTCCTGGACCGCGGCGACACCTGGACCGGCACGGTCCGCTACTTCGACCGCAAGGTGACGTACCTCAAGGGCAGGACGGCGACCCTGACGTACTGCGTCGACGAGAGCGAGGCCTTCGCCAAGGACCGGGGGTCGGGGAAGGTCGCACGCAATGCCGCGTCCGCCCGCTCCTTCGTCGCCTACGAGACCGACCTGGAAAGGACCGGCGAGGGCGTCTGGCGCACCACCTCGGTGAAGGCGGAACGCGGGGCGGCCGCGTGCCGGCCGTGACGGCGACCCGCACGACGGCGGCGCTGGTCACCGCGGCCCTGCTCGCCACACCGACGGCCGCGCGGGCGGACTTCAGCGAACCGGCCCCGGAGAGCCACGAGGTGTCGGGCGGCGCGAGCGGGCAGAGCATCACCTCGAAGGTCACCTTCAAGGTCGGCGGCACCTCACGGGTCGGGGAAGCGGGAGCCCTGACCCCCGCTTCCCCGTGGACGCCGCCTCCCTGCTGGTACGAGCCCTTCTGGACGGCTCGCGACTTCAAGAAGTTCACGGAGGCCAGCTGGCGCATGCACGCCGCGGCCGGGGGTGCCGGTGCGGACCTGGCGGCGGAGAAGGCGCGCCTGCGCGGAGGCCATCCGTACAAGGATTTCAACGTCGCCAAGAACTCCGACGGCATGTGGTGGATCGCGATCGACAACCCCGCCATCGCCGGGGACGCGACGGCGACGGAGTGCACGCGGGACCCCTTCTGGGCCGACAGGGGGGAGGTGCCGGATGCGCCTGGTGCCATCGGTCCCGAGATGCTCGCGGGGCTCGCCTACCAGGAGACGCAGGTCCCGGGCACGCAGGTCTCCATGGCTCCCGAGGGCGGGACGAAGGTCAATCTGCCGACGTGGATCTGGCTGGACGAGGCCGAGTTCCGGGCGGTCTCGGCCACCGCGAGTCTGCCCGGCGCCGGACTGTGGGCACGGACCACGGCGACGCCGGTGAGTCTGCGCATCGACCCCGGGACGAGCGATGCCGAGACGTATCCGGCGTCCGGCGAGTGCGTCATCGAGGGGAGGTCCGTCGGGGAGCCGTACGCCCGCGGCAAGTCGGGCGAGACCCCACCCTGCGGGGTCCGCTACCTCCGTTCCTCCGGCGGCGCGGCGTACGAACTGGGCGCCACCCTCACATGGCGGATGTCGTGGCAGGGCTCGGACGGTACGTCCGGCGACCTGCCGGACGGCGTCTACGGCTCGGGTCAAGACGTCGCCGTCCAGGAGATCCAGGCCCTGAACCGCTGACCATGTGCACGAACGGAGGGTACGAACACCATGGCCGCCACATTGCGCGTCGACGGCACTGAACTGGACCGCTTCATGCGGTTGCTGACCCGGTCGAACGACTCCCTGAAGGGTCTTCGCAAGGTTCTGGGGAGCGCCACCGCGACCGGTCTCGGCTCCGGTGAACTCGACCGCGCCTGCGAGGAGTTCCAGGCCGACTTGAAATACGGCGCCGAGCAGCTCGGCAAGCAGACCGAGGACCTCGCGAAGATCATCGCAGCGAGCAAGGACAGCTACCGCGAAGTCGACAAGGCGCTGGAAGAGGCCATGAAGAAGGCGGCGGCGAAGGGCGGACGCGGGGGCCGCCGCGGCAGCGGGGGCACGGCGTGACGCGGGAGCCGGCCCGCGACGACTACCCCGCCCTCGGCTTCGACCCGGCCCCGGGCGACCCGCACACCGTGCGGTCCCTGCACCGGCGGCTCATCGAGTGCGCCAAGGTCCTCGACGACACCCACGGCGTGGTCACGAAGCTGCTGGACGGCAGCTACTGGGAGGGTGACGCCGCGGTCGCCTTCCGCGAGCGGCTGAAGGACGGCCGCCTGCCCAAGGACCTGCGGAACGCCGCGAACTCCCTGTCCAGAGCCGCGCGCCAGCTGCACCACTGGCACGGTGAACTGGAGGACTTCCGTTCCCGCGCCAAGCGTCTCGACGTGCTGGCCAGGGAGGCGCGGGAAGCCCTGAAGGCGGCGCAGGGCCGGGCGACCGCCGCGGGCGACGACCTCGACCTGGAGCGGAAGGGCGGGCGCCACGACGAGGCGAAGAAGGCCCTGGCCCGCGCCGACGGGCGGGTGGAGGACGCCCAGGCGGAGCTGGACCGGATCCTGGGCAGGGCGCGGGACCTCGCGGCCGAGCACGAGGAGAAGGCGGGGCACCGGGCCGGCCGGATCCGCGACGCGACGGAACGGCTGGCGCCGCACGAGCCGGGCTGGTTCGACGGCGCGATGGACTGGGTCGAGGAGAACCTCCCCGACATCCTCGCCGCCACCGCCGGAGTCATCGGCCTGGTGGCCCTCCTCCTCGCGGGCCCGCTGGGAGCGGGGGTCGTTGCCGCGCTCATGCTGGTGTGCTCGGGGCTGAGCGCGGGGGCGCTGGGGTTGCGGCTGTCGCTGGACCCTGAGTTGTGGGCGTCGTTGAAGGACGGCCTGACCAAAGGTGAGCTCGACGCGTACTTCTGGAGCAACGTGGTCACTCTGGGAGGTGACGCCCTGGGCGCACTGCCGGGTCTCGGAGCCGTAGCGCTCGGGGCCCGGAGTGCCGGTAATGCCGCTCGCTCAGGAGCCGAGGTTCTCACCCTCGGCCAGAGGCTGTCCGCTGCCGGTATCCAGACCATGGAGCAGGCGCGGAGCATTTCGACGCTGGAAAACCCTCTTGTCAGGTACGTGGTGCGCGGTGCCAGTAATCCGGAAAAGGGGGCCAAGGCGGTAGCGGCGACTTCAAGTTCGATCGGCGTGGTTACCGCAGGACTCGGGCTGGTGGACAGCCTGACGGATGCGGACGAAAACGGCGTCAAAAAAGGTGCTGCAACCGGCATCGACGGTGCACGGCTTGGCCTCGAGGGAGCCGGAACCGTGAGTCTCTTCCGTCATGCCCTCTCCTGAACTCGTCATCTTGCCCGGAAGACACCCAGAAGGAAGGCCTCATGAATCCGATCCACTGCTCCACCGCATGGGAGCACAAGCCGACAAGGCGCTCCTGGATCCGGCACTTGATCATGAACGGAATTGGTCTCTTGGGGTGGATTGCCGCCTGGTTTGCGCTGTTGGCCGTGTTGATCGGCTTTCTGTCTCCCGGTTTCTCGTTCGCGTTCGTCCCCTTGCTGGTCTACTCCGCTTACCGGGCCGTGATCCAGGCGTTCTACCTGCCTCCTGCCTTACAGATGCGGCGTATTCTGCGCACCTATCCCTGGCAGGTGTTGCCAGGCGTACCGCATGGGCTGACCAAGCGACCTGACGTGTCGGGCAACCAGTACGGCTGGTTCGAGTTCCCCAACCCCGGTCGCCCTGAACAGCGCCTCCCCCTGGTCTTCGGCCGGCACCTCCGCACGGAGTGGTGGAGCCGTCGTATGGCCTCCCGCGCCAGACCCGAGTTGAAGGCGCAGATCGAGGTGGTCTGGTTCGCCGGCGACCCCCGATTCGCCGGTCTCATCGCCGCCTCCACACCTCGCGCAGAGGCTCCGCGACGCATGCACGTCCTGCGCCAGCAGATGAGTACGGACGGCGGGCACCGCACCTTCGCGGAGTGGGGTGCCACTCCCGAGGACATCGAACGAGGACGACGCGTCGGCATCCGTCCCGCCCACCCCTGATCCGCTGATCGCGCCGAAAGCAGGCCCTCCCCGTGAGCACCCCTTCCTTCACGCTGCACGAATCCGCCCTGGATCCCGAAGCCGTCATCTGGTTCGCCGAACCGCCCGGCTTCACCGCGCTTCCGCTGAACGTCCTCCTCGCGCCCCGACCGTCCCCGCCCCACGACGAACTGCGTGCCCTCCTCGCGCCGGTCCTGGATTCCGCGCCGGACGCGACGCACCGGCGGATACTGCTCGCTCAAGTTGCCGAAGGGCAGAAGTTGTTGAGGGCTCTCGGCGAAGTCGGCACCGCCCACTGCGCGATCGGCCTGCACAGGGACGACTTGGATGGCCTCGATAACCCGGATGGCCCGGATGACTCCGATGAGCCGGATAGCCCGCAGGGCCTGGCCGACGACCCAGGGCCGTCCGGCGGCACCGCGCGGACCTTGCTCTCCCTGTTCACCCTCACCTGGCGGGACATCGCCCCCGCCCCGCCCACCGTGACGGCCGCCCGAGCCGTCACCTCCGGCGAGCAGCCTCCGCACAGCCGTATCGAATACGTCGACGGCCTCCCGTGCGGCCCCGTCACCCTCAGCGAGACCGTCCGTGTTCCGCCACCCGGCAGCGGACCGTGCCCACAGGAACTCCTGCAGCTCCACGCCCACCTGCCGCACCCGGACGGAACGCGCCTGGCCGTCTTCACGTTGAGCACCCCGGCCGTGGAACGCCGTGAGGCCTACCGGAGCCTGCTGCGGCACGTCGTCGAGACGGCCGGCTTCGAGAACCCGCTGGCCCGGGCGCGGCCGTGACCGCGGCTACTTGCCGCCGCCCCCGTCCCCCTTCTTCCCGTCGCCCTTGCGCTGGTCCATCTTCACCGCGTCGTTGACCTTCTTGGCCAGGTCGTCGTCCAGCTTCTTGAATTCGCGGACGACCGCGTCGGAGAGCTCCGCGAGCTGGTCGAGCTGCTGGCCGATGTCCTCGCGGCCGTCCTCCCAGTTGGACTCGAAGTCCTCCAGGGAGTCGTAGACGCCGCCGTCGCCGATGTCGTCCTTGTAGGACTCGAAGGTCTTCTTCGTACGGTTCATGCGGTCCTTGACGGAGCGCAGGCGGCTGCCGTAGTCCTCCAGGTCGGTGAGCGGGATCGTGAGGTCGCTCTTGCCCTTGCTGCCCATCTTCTTGTCCCCCTTAGGTCCCTTAGGCCGCTTGGATCCCCTCAGGTCCCTTGGATTCCTTGAGGTCCTTGAGGTCCTTGAGGTCCTTGGGGTCCTTTGGGTCCTTGGATCCCAAGGATTGCTTGCCCCCCAATTCTCACCCCACCTCCCTCCCCCTTCCCCATCCGTACCGGAACTGTGACGCGCACCCTCCCGCCCCGCCCCGGCCCTTCCCTAAGTCGTCGGATGCGGGGGAGGGCAGGGCGCTCGGCGGGCCGAGTCGGTCGGATTCGGTCGGAGTCGGGTGGAGAGTGAAGCGGGCCTTTGCGGGCGAGGGGGGAGGAACCGGGCGGTCGGCTCCGCGTCCGCCCCTGTCTGACCTCCGGACCCTTACGTACCATCACCACCGTCACCCCAGTACGCTCACCCGACCGCCGTTCCCCTCGTACCGCACCCGCACACCGCACCCGCGCACCGCACAGCACCGCACCCGCACACCGCACCGCACCCACGCACCCCACCCTCCACTCCACCCACCCAACTCCACCCACCCACTCCTCCCCACAGGACACCAGGACACCCGCCATGGCGCGCACCACCTCACGCTCGACGAGTCCGCCGAACCCGCAGTCCCCGCGGAACCGGACGCCGCAGCCGTTGCCGCGGCGCCGCCGTACCGTCGGGGACTTCGTCAAGGCCTTCTTCGCCTTCGTCGCGCTGGCCGTGCTCCTCGTCGGCGTGCCCGGGGCCCTCGTGGTCTTCGTGGGATGGCCGCTGCCGGGCGGGGCGCCCTCGCTGGACTGGCTGCAGCAGGAGATCACCGTCAGCACGTTCATCAACGTGCTGACCGTCGTCGTCTGGTTCGCCTGGGCGCAGTTCACCGCCTGTGTGCTCGTGGAGATAAGGGCCGCGCTCTCCGGCGTGGGGATCCCGGGCCGGGTGCCGGGGGCCGGCGGCAGCCAGATGCTCGCGCGGCAACTCGTCGCCGCCGTCCTGCTGGTGGGCGCCACCGCGGCCAGCTTCGCGCCGGGTCTCTCGCAGTTCGGGCAGTCCCTGGAGGGGAACCAGAAGCCCGCCTCCGCGGCCTCGGCCCAGCAGACCCCGGGGCTCTTCGGCCAGGAGCAGCAACAGCAGGCCGCCCTGGCCGCCGACGCGCTGGCCGCGCAGGCCGACCTGGCCGCCGCGCACGCCGACGGCGGCGCCAAGGCGGGCGACACGAAGTTCTACCGGATCCAGCCGCCCGAGGGGCGCCACCACGACTCCCTGTGGGAGGTCGCGGAGCGGCACCTGGGCGACGGCCGCCGGTACAAGGAGATCTACCAGCTCAACAAGGACCGCGAGCAGCCCGACGGCTCGCGGCTCTCCGAGGCCAGCCTGATCCGGCCCGGCTGGATCATGGAGATGCCCGCGGACGCGCACGGCGGCGAGCTCGTCGAGATGCCCGACGAGGCGCCCGAGGTGTCGAAGGACGTCCAGGAGCAGATCTCCGACTACTCCAGGACCGGCGACCACCAGGGCAGCGGCGGACAGGAGCAGGGCGGCGGACAACAGGAGCAGGGCGGCGGACAGGAGCGGGGCGGCGGCTCCGTCGACCGCGACACCGCGCACATCGTCCTGCCCGAACAGCGCCCCGCCACCCCGGAGAAGCCCGCCGCCCCGCACGCCCCGGACGCCGCCGAGACGCCCGCCGCGCAGGCCGCCGACGCCGCCGGCTTCGACTTCGGCCTCCCCGAGGCCCTCCTCGGCGCGCCCCTCCTCGCCGCCGGTCTGCTCGGCGCGCTCGGCCGGCGCCGCCGGCACGCCCTGTGGCAGTC
The DNA here is from genome assembly GCF_042889645.1 of Streptomyces sp. NPDC002564. Taxonomy (NCBI): domain Bacteria; kingdom Bacillati; phylum Actinomycetota; class Actinomycetes; order Kitasatosporales; family Streptomycetaceae; genus Streptomyces; species Streptomyces sp. NPDC002564. The sequence goes on from NZ_JBIARE010000001.1 coordinate 123,055, forward strand.
GGCCATGGGCGCGGTCGGCGGGCGCGGCGGCATGCAGCCGCCGACCCCGACCGGGGCCGCCGCCGCCGCGCAGGACGCGCTGCTCGTGGGCGCCGACCCCGAGGGCGTACGCCTGCTCGACCTGTCGCTGCGCGGCCTCGCCGCCGCGCTCGCGCAGGAGAACCGCGCCCTGCCGACCGTGTACGCGGCATGGCTGAGCAACGGCGACCTGCACCTGCAGCTCGCCCAGCCCGCGGGACGGCCGCCCGCGCCCTGGCAGCTGGGCCAGGACCAGACGTTCTGGGTGCTCGCGCGCACCGACGCCGAGCGGTACGAGGACGTGGACACCGCCGCGCCCTACCCGGGGCTCGTGTGCCTCGGCACCCTGGACGACTCGCGGCTGCTCCTCAACCTGGAGTCCGTGCCCGGCATCGTCTCGCTGAGCGGCAGCGCGGCCGACCGCGCGGCCGTCTTCGCCTCGGTCGCCGCCGAGCTCGCCACCAACGGCTGGTCGGACCGCATGACCATCACCGTCGTCGGCTTCGGCCAGGACCTCACGCCGCTCGCGCCCAACCGGCTGCGGCACCTGGAGGACGTGGACGCGCTCATCGAGACCATGGAGGCCGAGACGCGGCAGCGGCGCGGGGCGCTCGGCGCCGCCGGGCACGACTCCGTGCTCACCGGCCGCACCGGCCCCGCCCAGCACACCCGTTGGGCCCCGCACCTCGTGCTGCTGGCCGCCGAGCCGAGCGCCGAGGAGGCCGTGCAGCTCGCCGAGCTCGCCGCCGACGCGAGCCGCCTCGGCATCGGCTACCTGGTCGGCACCGAGTCCGGTGACCTGCCCGGCGCCGCCTGGGAGATGGAGATCACCCGCGAGGGCAAGCTCCTCGCCCCGCTGCTCGGCCTGGAGCTGGCCGCGCAGTCGCTGCCCGAGGCCCAGCAGCGCGCCGTCGTACGGCTCTTCACGGAGGCCGACCCGGCGACCGCGGGCACCGGCCCCACCGGCCCCACCGGCCCCGGCGACGGCCCCGCGGGCGCCGCCCCGCCGTTCCTCGTCGACGTCACCGAGCAGGGACGGCCCGCGGTCTACGCCCGCCTCGTCGGCACGTACGAGATCATCGGCCTGGACACCCCGGACGGCGAGCGCAGCCCGCTGCTGCACGAGGCGCTGGCCCTGCTGCTCCTGCACCGCGAAGGGGTGCACCCCCGGGTGCTGGCCTCCGCGCTGTGGCCGCGCGGCGTCACCGACGACGTGCGGGACGCGCTCGTCGAGCGGCTCCGCGAGTGGCTCGGCACCGAGCCCGACGGATCGCCCCGGCTGCGCGCCGACCGGACGGGACGGCTCACGCTCGCCCAGTCCGTCGTCTCCGACCTGGACGTGCTGCGCTCGCTGTACCACGAGGCCACCCAGGGGCGCGGCGCCGGCAACCGCGCGGTGCGCGGCCGGATGCTCACCGACGCGCTGGTCCTGGTGCGCGGTCCGCTGCTCGCCGACCGGCCGCAGGGGCGGTACGGCTGGCTCACGCACGAGATCATCGACGCCCAGCTGCCGCTGCTCGTCGCCGACATCGGGCTCGCCCTCTCCGAGTTCCACCTGGAGAAGGGGCGCGCGGAGAAGGCGATCGAGGCGCTCGACGCGGCGCTGGGCTCCGCGCCCGGCGACGAGCGGCTGTGGAACGAACTGCTGCGGGCCACCCACGCCACCGAGGACCCGGCCCGGCTCCGGCAGGTCGCCGCGGACCTCGTCGCCCGCAGCGGCGCCCGCGGGCTGCCGCCCCGCACCGAAGCCCTGCTGGACGAGCTGCTGCCGACCTGGCGCAGCGGCCTGACGGCGGCCGGCTGAGGCCGTCCGGAACCAGCCGACGCCCCGACGGAAGCCGTAAGCCTTGTTGCCCCTCCTCATCCTCGGCGGCGCCCTCTGGGGCGCCTTCGCCGGGCTCTTCGTGCCGCGCGCCGCCTACCGGCTGTCCGTGCCGCCCGAGGAGCCCTGGCGGACCGAGACCCCGCAGGGCCACCCCCTGACCTCGTGGGTCGGGCCCGCCCGCTGCCCGGGGGGCGGCGGGTACGGGCCGCGGACCTCGGGGACCGTCGTCACCACCGCCCTCGTGTGCGCCGCGCTCGCGGCCACCACCGGCACCCGGCCCGAGCTCGGCGCCTGGCTCCTGCTGGCACCGTTCGGCGTGCTGCTCGCCCTGGTCGACTTCACCGTGCACCGGCTGCCCGACGTGCTCACGCTGCCGCTCGCGGGCGCCGCGCTCGCGCTGCTCGGGGCGGTCGCGTTCCTGCCCGAGCGGGCCGGCTCGTGGCTCGGCGCGCTCTACGGGGCGCTCGCGCTGGCCGGCGCGTACTTCGTGCTGTTCCTCATCAGCCCCGCAGGCATGGGCTTCGGCGACGTGAAGCTCGCCCTGTCCCTGGGGGCCGTGCTCGGCTGGTACGGCTGGGGCGTGCTGCTGCTCGGCACCTTCGCCGGGTTCCTGCTGGCGTCGCTGTACGGGGCGGCCCTCGTCGTCGCCCGCCGCGCCGGACGCAAGACAGCGATCCCGTTCGGCCCCTTCCTGCTGGGCGGTGCCCTGGTGGGCCTGCTCCTGGGTTCGTACGCGGCCTGACCGGCCCGCGTCGGGCGGCGGACGCCGCTGGCGTACGCTGGCGTGGTCCGCCCACAACCCTTACGAAAGGGACGCCCCGGTGACCGAGAAGGCCGACCTTCAGTCCGTCCTCGACCGTGCCGCCGCAGGCGGGCGGATCACCCCCGAAGAGGCCCTGGTCCTCTACCGCGACGCCCCGCTGCACGCGCTCGGCTCCGCCGCCGACGCCATCCGCCGCCGTCGCTACGCGGGCACGGAGCACATCGCGACGTACATCATCGAGCGCAACATCAACTACACGAACGTCTGCGTGACGGCGTGCAAGTTCTGCGCGTTCTACGCGGCCCCGAAGGACACCAAGAAGGGCTGGAGCCGCGACCTCGACGACATCCTGCGCCGCTGCGCGGAGACCGTCGAGCTGGGCGGCACCCAGATCATGTTCCAGGGCGGCCACCACCCGGACTACGGCGTCGAGTACTACGAGAAGCACTTCGCGGCGATCAAGAAGGAATTCCCGCAGCTGGTCATCCACTCCCTCGGCGCCTCCGAGGTCGAGCACATGGCCCGCATCTCCAAGGTCTCCGTCGAGGAGGCCATCCAGCGCATCAACGCGGCGGGCCTCGACTCCTTCGCGGGCGCGGGCGCCGAGCTGCTCCCGGCCCGCCCCCGCAAGGCGATCGCCCCGCTCAAGGAGTCCGGCGAGCGCTGGCTCGAGATCATGGAGATCTCCCACAACCTGGGCGTGGAGTCCACCTCCACCATGCTCATGGGCACCGGCGAGACGAACGCCGAGCGCATCGAGCACCTGCGCATGATCCGCGACGTGCAGGACCGCACGGGCGGCTTCCGCGCCTTCATCCCGTACACGTACCAGCCCGAGAACAACCACCTCAAGGGCCGTACGCAGGCGACGATCTTCGAGTACATCCGCATGATCGCCATCGCCCGGATCTTCCTCGACAACGTGGCGCACATCCAGGGTTCCTGGCTGACCACCGGCAAGGAGGCCGGCCAGCTGACCCTGCACTACGGCGCGGACGACCTCGGCTCGGTGATGCTGGAGGAGAACGTGGTCTCCTCGGCCGGCGCCAAGCACCGCAACAACCTGCGCGACATGATCGACATGATCCGCACCGCGGACCGGGTCCCGGCCCAGCGCGCCACGACGTACGAGCACCTCGTCGTGCACGACGACCCGGCGAACGACCCCGTCGACGACCGCGTCGCCTCGCACATCTCGTCCACGGCGATCGAGGGCGGCACGGCCCACCCGGAGCTGAAGCTCCTCGCCACCAACTGAGGTTCCGTTGCTGACCCTGCACGTCGCCGAGCACTCCCCGGAGACGGCCGTCCTGGTCGACGGCGCGCACGTCGCCGCCGTCGGCCCGTACGAGGAACTGGCCGCCGCGCACCCCGGCGCGCGGCTGCGGCGCTGGCCCGGCATCCTCACGCCGGGCCTGCTCAACCCGTACGGCCCCGAGCTGCTGGAAGGGACGTACCACCCCGACCCGCGCGAGGCGGACCGCCTCGGCACGGAGCCCATCGGGGGCGAGCGCGCGCGGGCCCTGTTCCGCGCGGACCCGTCCCGTCTGGGCGCCAGCGCGCGCCGGGGCGTGCAGCGGCTCCTGGCGCACGGCACGGTGGCGATCGCGGGCGAACTCCGGGCCCGCCCCGTCCTGGACACGATCCGCAGGGCGGGCCTGGCCGTCGGCCACCGCCCGCCCCGCCTCCCGGGCCCGCCGTCCCTGACCCCGGCCCCGCTGATCCTGCTCCCGCCCCTGACCCCGACGTCCCCGGCCCGCTTCGCGGTCTTCGACGTCCCCACGCGGGAGGACCTGGTCCGCGGCGGTCCGACGACCTGCGTGGCCACGGTGATCGCGGGCCGCCTGGTCTTCCGGGCCCGCTGAGGGGCGCGCGGGCCGCCGCCGGTCCGCAAGAGCGGCCTGCCACAATGGCCGGGTGACCCGAGCCACCCTGGACAAGCAGCCGCACGAAGTCGCCACGATGTTCGACGACGTGGCGGAACGGTACGACCTCACCAACGACGTGCTCTCCCTCGGCCAGGCCCGCCTCTGGCGCAAGGAGGTCGCCAAGGCGGTCGACGCACGCCCCGCGCAGAAAATCCTGGACCTCGCGGCCGGCACCGCCACCTCCTCGCAGCCCTTCGCGCGGGCCGGCGCGTACGTGGTGCCCTGCGACTTCTCGCTCGGCATGCTGCGGGTCGGCAAGCAGCGCCACCCCTGGATGCCGTTCACGGCGGGCGACGGGACGAAGCTGCCGTTCAAGGACGACACCTTCGACGCCGTCACCATCTCCTTCGGCCTGCGCAACATCCAGGACACGGACGCCGCGCTGCGCGAGCTGTACCGCGTGACGAAGCCGGGCGGACGCGTCGTGATCTGCGAGTTCTCGCACGCGACGTGGGGCCCGTTCCGGACGGTGTACGAGGAGTACCTGATGCGCGCGCTGCCGCCGGTCGCGCGCGCCGTGTCCTCGAACCCGGACGCGTACGTCTACCTCGCCGAGTCGATCCGCTCCTGGCCCGACCAGCCCGCGCTCGCCGCGCGGCTGCAGGGCGCCGGCTGGTCGCAGGTGGCGTGGCGGAACCTGACGGGCGGCGTCGTGGCCCTGCACCGCGCCTTCAAGCAGGCCTGAGCGCACGACGCCGCATAACGCTTCAGTCGAGAAGAAGGATCCCGCCTCGGCGGGAACCGGCAGCCGGGCAAGATGTGTCCGTTGTAGCGACCCGTCCGCAACCTTATGTGGTGCTTATGGGTCGGTCCTGTTGCTGGTGAACTCCTAGGACTGACGGAGCGATTCGATGGCGTCGTACTGCCCACACTGCGGGGCTTCCGCTCCGGACGAGGCCCGCTTCTGCATGAAGTGCGGCAAGGAACGTCCCGCGGATCCGGCGACACCTGATCCGGCGACGCCCGACGCGGCGACGCCCGACCGGGCCGCCCCGGCACCCGAGGACGCCGTCCCCGCGCCCCCGCCGTCGTCGCCGCCCCCGCCCGCCTACACCCCGACCGCCGTGTCCCTCACGGCACCGGCGCTCCCCGCGCCGCCCGCGGCCCCGGCGGGCCCCGCCGCCCCCTCGCCCGTCGGCGCCTTCCTGGGCCGGACGTTCCGCGGCGACTGGCTCGGCTCCGTGCAGGCCGCGCTGTGGCCCCTCGTCCTGCTGCTGATCGGGTCCGTCGCGCTGGCGATCCCGGCGTACGGGCAGGACGACGACGCCGTCGTCGACTTCACCGACCGGCTGCGGATCAGCCTCGCGCTGCTGCTCCAGTCGGTGGGCGGCGGCTTCGAGTTGTCGGGCCGTGAGGAGCGGCCGGGCCTCGGCGGCTCGGACGGCCTGGACGGATCCGGTGGCCTGGACGGGTCCGGCGGCCTCGGCGGCTCCGGCGGTCTGGGGCTCGGGTCGGACGGTTCGGCGTCGGCGGCCGAGGGCAGCGCCTCGCTGCACTTCGCCCCGCTCACCATGACCGTGGTGTTCCTCGTGGCGCTCTTCATCGGCGTCCGCGTGCTGCGTACCCGCCTGGTGGCGCGCGGCGCCGGACAGCCCGGCGGCACGTCGGGGCTCGAAGCCGCCGTCCGGGTCGCGCTGCTGGTGACCGTGGGCGTCCTCGGGCTCGCGCTCTTCGCGCAGCCCGAGATCGAGGGGATCCAGCTGTCCTCGTCCCCGGTGCTGGCCGCGCTCGGCGCGCTGCTGCTCGGACTCGGCGTCTCCTACGGGGTGTTGCACCGTCTCGACCTGCACCACTGGCTGGCCGCACGGCCCGGCGCGCAGTCCGTCATCCGGGCCGCGGGCGCCGCCGTGCGCGCGCTGGCCGTGGTGCTCGCGCTCAGCGCGGTCGTCACCTTCGTCTGTCTCACCCAGGTCGACGACCTGGCCCGCATCACCGACCTCGACGACACCGAGTTCTCACCGCTCCTGGTCGCGTTCCTCGTCCTGCCGAACCTCGCGGTCACGGCCCTCGGCATCGGCTGGGGCGCGGGCGCGGAGGCGTCGGTCAGCGGCACCGGATCGGCGTACGGGGGCGGACGCGAGAGCGCGTCCTTCGGCCTCTCCGAACTCGGCGACGTCACCAACGACTGGGCGATCGTGGGTGCGTTGGCGCTCGGCCTGGTCTGCGCGCTGACGATCGGCCTGTTCGCCGCCCGGCGCTGCGCGGGACGCGGCGAGCAACTCCTGGCCGCCGGGGTCTTCTTCGGGTTCTTCCTGCTGCTCGCGGGGTTCAGCGGCATCGGCGTCGAACTGGCCGGGCAGGCGCTGGACGGGAGTTCGGGCTTCGGCGGCTCCGGGGCCGAGCGCAGCGGCAGCGTGGAGGCGGGGCTCGGCGTCCCGGAGGTGCTGCTGTTCGGGCTGCTGTGGATCGTCCCGGCCGCGCTGCTGGGGCCGTTCCTGCTGCGGATGGCGGGACAGCCGGGCGCCGTTCCGGTCGGGCCCGTCCCCGGGTACGCACCGTCGTACGCCCTCTCGTCCGCGCCCGACCAGCCGCGGCCCGGCACCCCGCCGACGCCCGGCACCCCGCCGGCCGGAACCCCCGAGGCCGCCACGCCGCCGTCCGGTACGCCCGCGCCGGACACCCCGCCGCCCGGCACCCCGCCCCACGGCACCCCGCCCGTCGGCACGCCGACCCCCGCGTACTCCCAGCCCACCGTCTCCGCCTACGCGCCGCACGCCTTCCAGATCGGCCAGCAGCCGCAGCCGCAGCCGCCCGCGGCGGGCGGCCGGGGCCGATCCGGGATCTGGGTCGCCACGCTCGTCGGGGCCCTCGTGCTCGGCGGTGGTGTGGCCGCCGGGGTGCTGCTCTGGCAGGACACCGGTGACGACAAGGCGGACGGCGCCGGCAAGGACGACGGCCCCGCGGTCACCCGGTCCGAGGGGCCGAGCCCGAGCGGCAGCGCGTCGCCGAGCCCGCTGACGTCGCCGACCCCGTCGCCGAGCGCCAGCACGGACCCCGGCGTGGTCGGCGGGACGGAGGTGCCGGCCGGGACCGAGCGGGTGACGGACCCGGAAGGGTTCTCCTTCGCGGTGCCCGACGGCTGGACGCGCCAGTCCGTCAACCCCGAGCGCCCCGGACAGATCACCTATACGGGGACGACCGGGCGCGAGGAGTTCCTCGTCGGCGTCGTCACGGACGCGCCCTACACCTCGTACGGCAACTTCACGAACATCGAGAAGCACACCAAGTCCGCTTCCGACAAATCGGACTACGAGCGGATCCGGCTGGAGCGGAACACCTTCCAGGGCCGCTCCGGCGCCATCTGGGAGTACACGTACACCGACGACGTGGGCCGCACGATCCACGCCCTCAACCAGAGCTACATCGCGGAGAACGGCACGGAGTACGCGATCCAGCTCTCCTGGCGCGGCGACTTCTGGTCCACGGGCCAGGGCGAGCAGACGCACCGCACTGCCCTGGACACCTGGCGGCTCACGGGCTGACGGCGGCGCGCGAGGGGCGGGGGCGGTCGGCGCCCCCGCCCCTCGCGCCCCCCGGAGCCTTGCTGCAGGCTCGCTACAGGGTGAGCCGGAAGCAGTGGGCCACCCGCCGTGACGACTCGACACCCGGCGTCCGCGGGGGAGTGGCGAACGACTCGGCGAGCTCCATGCCGAGCCGCCGGGTCACCGCGACCGAGCGTTCGTTGCCGTCGACGATCATCGCGACGACGCTCGGCACGCCCGCGGCGCGCAGCCGGTCCACCGTCGCCCGCGCGGCCGCCGACGCGTACCCCTTGCCCCAGGCCCGGCGGGTCAGCCGCCAGCCGATCTCGATCTCGCCGACCGGGCCCCACGGCCTGGTCCAGGGCTGGGCGCCGGTGAACCCGACCGGCTCACCGGTCTCGTCCAGCAACGTCCACAGGCAGTAGCCCAGTTCGGCGTCGTGTCTGCGCTGCCGGGCGGTCAGCTCCTCGTACATCGAGAGCTCGGCGGACGAGCCGCCGAAGAACTCCATGACCTCGGGATCGTCGAAGAGCCGGTGCCAGACGAAGGCGTCCTCGTGGGTGGGGACGCGCAGCCGCACGTCGGGGAGGTGCAGCGCGGGCAGGGTCTCGGTCTGCTCGGTCACGTGTGGCCCTTCGGCTGGCTGATCAGTACCGCCTCATAGACTGCCCATATCCCGTGCCGGTCGGCACACAGTTTTCGAGCCTTGGGGAGAACCCGCCGTGACCGAGCCCCTCTCCGAACACACAGCGGACGTAATTGTCGTCGGAGCCGGCCCCGCCGGTGCGACGACGGCGTACTACCTGGCGAAGGCCGGGCTCGACGTACTCCTCCTGGAGAAGACCGCCTTCCCACGGGAGAAGGTCTGCGGAGACGGGCTCACGCCCCGCGCCACCAAGCAGCTGGTGTCCATGGGGATCGACATCTCCGAAGAGGCGGGCTGGCTGCGCAACAAGGGCCTACGCATCATCGGCGGGGGCGTCCGGCTCCAGCTGGACTGGCCGGAACTCGCCTCCTTCCCGGACTACGGCCTCGTGCGCAAGCGCGACGACTTCGACGAGCAGCTGGCCCGGCAGGCCCAGAAGGCGGGCGCACGCCTGTACGAGCGGTGCAACGTGGGCGAGCCCATCGTCGACGACCGCACCGGCCGCATCACCGGTGTGCACGCCAAGATGGGCGAGGAGAAGACCCCGGCCACCTTCCACGCCCCGCTCGTGGTCGCCGCCGACGGCAACTCCTCGCGGATCTCGCTGGCCATGGGCCTGCACCGGCGCGAGGACCGCCCGATGGGCGTGGCCGTCCGCACGTACTTCACCTCGCCGCGCCACGACGACGACTACCTGGAGTCGTGGCTGGAGCTGTGGGACCGCCGCGGCCCCGGCGAGGACCGGCTGCTGCCCGGCTACGGCTGGGTCTTCGGCATGGGCGACGGCACGTCCAACGTCGGCCTCGGCATCCTCAACTCCTCCAAGGCCTTCCGCGAGCTCGACTGGCGCGAGGTCCTCAAGGCCTGGTGCGCCTCGATGCCGGAGGACTGGGGCTACACCCCGGAGAACATGACGACGCCGATCCGCGGCGCCGCCCTGCCGATGGCCTTCAACCGCCAGCCGCACTACACCAAGGGCCTGCTCCTCGTCGGCGACGCGGGCGGCCTGGTGAACCCCTTCAACGGCGAGGGCATCGCCTACGCCATGGAGTCCGGCCAGATCGCGGCGGACGTCATCGTGCAGGCACACGCGCGTGCCACCCCCGCCCAGCGCGAACTGGCACTGCAGAACTACCCGAAGACGCTCAAGGAGGTCTACGGCGGCTACTACACGCTGGGCCGCGCCTTCGTGAAGATCATCGGCAACCCGAAGGTCATGAAGATCGCCACCCAGCGCGGCCTGACCCACCCCATCCTCATGAAGTTCACGCTCAAGATGCTGGCGAACCTGACCGACCCGACGGGCGGCGACGCGATGGACCGCATCATCAACGGACTGAGCAAGGTGGCTCCCAAGGCGTGAACCCCGGGGCGCCGCGGGGAGGTTCCGCGGCGCCCGGAGTCGTCGTCGCGCCGGTGCGGCCGGGCCGGGCGTGGCCGGGCCGGGGGAGGCCCCGTGCGGAAGGTGCCGAGCCGCAGGTCAGAGCCGTGGCGGCCCGATTTGCCCCACCCTTTGGGCACAAGGCACGCTGAAGGCATGATTTTCATCGCAGTGAAGTTCACCGTCCGCCCCGAGCACAGCGACAGCTGGATCGAGCGGACCGCCGCGTTCACCGCCGCCACGCGCGCGGAGCCGGGCAATCTCTTCTTCGAGTGGTCCCGCTCCGTGGAGGACCCGAACCAGTTCGTGCTCCTGGAGGCCTTCGCCGACGGGGACGCGGGCGCCGCGCACGTCGGCTCCGACCACTTCAAGGCCGGCCTGGAGACGATGGGCGCGCTCATCGCCTCGGTGCCGCAGATCGTGAACACCGAGATCGAGGGCAGCGGTTGGTCCGCGATGGCGGAGCTGACGCCGAAGAACGACTGACGGACACCCCGAGGGCGTACCCAGGACGCCTGGGGAGCCGTCTCAGGGCACACCGAGGGCCGGAACCCCCCAGGGGGGTTCCGGCCCTCGGTCGTTGCTCTAAGGGGCCGTCAGAGGACGCGCACGGCGCCCGAGGCCGGGTAACCCGACAGGTCCTGGATGACAACGCCCTTGCCGGGGTTGGCGGCGTCCAGGTACTGGCCGTTACCGATGTACACACCGACGTGGTACGCGGAGCCCGCGCCACCCCAGTAAAGGATGTCGCCCACCTGGACGTCGGAGAGGGAGACCGGCGTACCGGCGACCGACTGGTCCTGCGAGACGCGCGGGAGGTCCACGCCCGCCTGCTTGAACGCGGCCTGCACGAGGCTGGAGCAGTCCCAGGCGTTCGGGCCCGAGGCACCCATGACGTAGGCGTCGCCGAGCTGGGCCTTCAGGAAGCTGATGACCGTGCCGACGCTGCCGCTGGCCGGGGCGGCGGCCTCGGAGGCGGTCGAGGAGCCGCCGGCGGACTGCGTGGAGAGGTCCGTGCGCTCGGCGGAACGCGAGGCGCGCTCCTCCTCGGCCTTCTTCTTCGCGGCGGCCTCGGCCTTGCGCTCGGCCTCGGCCTTCTTCTCGGCCTTGGCGAGGTCTTCCTTGGCCTGCTTGGCGGCCTTGGAGGCGGCCGCGTCCTGCTCGGCGCGGGACTCGTAGGAGTCGGCGGCCTGCTGGGTGGCGTCCGCCGACTGGGCGATCTGCGCGGACAGATCGGTGGAGAGGGTGGGCATCTCGATGGTCTCGGTCACCGGCTCGGCCGCGTTCGCCGTACCGGCCGCCGCGGCCACTGCCAGGGTGCTGAGGACGCCACCGGCAACTCCGGCACGCAGGGCGAGCTTGGAGGCGCTGCGACGGGGCTTCCGGTGGCTGGGTATGTGAGCGGTGTGGGACATGAGACCAACCGCTATCAGGGACCCAGGGTTCCCTTCAAGAAACGTGTGCTGCGCCACAGTTGCCGTTCGCGGGCTCGAATCCCGGGCGTGTCGCTCTTTATTGACGCCGTAACGGGCAATGCGGACAGCGCCGATCACGCCTGTGATCATGGGTTTTCTGCGATACGTCCGAATTGCCCTCGGTCTACCACCCGTTGAGTCCGTTGGCCAAGCCCGGCTTATTCGGTGGAGATGCCGCTGTGGCGCAGGTCACAGGAGGGTCCTCCCGGGGATCTCCCTGAGATCTTGCTGAGACATCCCTGAGATCTCCCGAAGTTTTTGGCATGCCCTCACCGAGGCCGCGGGCGTTCGTGACGGAGCGTCGTCCCGGGTCCGCGGGGGACCCCTGCCCGCTCGTGAATCGGCGCACGCGTCCACCTCCGTCCACACCTGTGCCGCCAAAGTGTGAACGCGGGCTCCCCTATCAAGCGAACGCGTCCAGCGCCAATTTGCTTGCAGGTACCACCCCTTGATAGGGCGACACCCCTTCGACCAGGCATGACACGCCAGGATGTCACCTCTAGTGATCACTCAGGCGCTTCGCGTACGAAGATCACCGCTCATCCGACTTCATGATCCTTCGTCAGGTGGTGGAGATCACAAAGCCGTTGTCGTACCCCGTGTCGCAGATCACAGACCGCCGGGCATAAGATGCGGGGCAGTTGGGCTTGTGACCTGCTTCACATGTAAGCGATCTTGGATGGGAATCCGGGTCCGGGTCCGACGCAACCGCCAACAGTCAGTGCCGACTGAGAGGAGCGAGGAGCGTGAACGCCTATGCGCCCATCCTCGTGCTGGGAGCCCTCGGGGCAGGCTTTGCGATCTTCTCCGTGGTCATGGCCACGCTTATCGGTCCAAAGCGGTACAACCGCGCGAAGCTAGAGGCCTATGAGTGCGGCATCGAGCCGACGCCGACGCCGGCAGGCGGCGGGCGATTCCCCATCAAGTACTACCTGACGGCGATGCTCTTCATCGTCTTCGACATCGAGATCGTCTTCCTCTATCCCTGGGCCGTCACCTTCGACGCGCTGGGGATTTTCGGGCTCGTGGAGATGCTGCTCTTCGTGCTCACCGTCTTTGTCGCCTACGCGTACGTATGGCGGCGCGGCGGCCTGGAATGGGACTAAGGGTCTGAGGGGTCAAAGAGCATGGGAATCGAAGAGAAACTGCCGAGTGGTTTTCTGCTGACCACCGTCGAACAGGCCGCGGGCTGGATGCGGAAGTCGTCCGTCTTCCCCGCCACGTTCGGTCTCGCCTGCTGCGCCATCGAGATGATGACGACCGGCGCCGGGCGCTACGACATGGCGCGCTTCGGCATGGAGGTGTTCCGCGGCTCGCCGCGCCAGGCCGACCTGATGATCGTGGCCGGCCGGGTCAGCCAGAAGATGGCGCCGGTGCTGCGGCAGGTCTACGACCAGATGCCCAATCCCAAGTGGGTCATCTCCATGGGGGTTTGCGCGTCTTCGGGCGGAATGTTCAACAATTACGCGATTGTGCAGGGTGTCGACCACGTGGTCCCGGTCGACATCTATTTGCCCGGCTGCCCGCCGCGCCCCGAGATGCTGCTGGACGCGATTCTCAAGCTCCACCAGAAGATCCAGGGCACCAAGCTCGGCGTGAACGCGGAAGAAGCGGCCCGTGAGGCGGAGGAAGCGGCCCTCAAGGCCCTCCCCACCATCGAGATGAAGGGGCTGCTGCGGTGAGCGACGCGCACGACGAGCACCTGAACGGCAACGGCGTACCCGCCCCGCGCGACGAGACCGGCGAGGTCATCGGTGTCCGCCGGGGGATGTTCGGCGCCGACAACGGCGGCGACACCTCCGGCTACGGCGGGCTCGTGCGGACCGTCACGCTGCCCGGCGCGTCCTCGCGCCCCTACGGCGGCTGGTTCGACGAGACGGCGGACGAGCTGGAGGGCGCCCTGGAGGAACAGGGCCTCGTCCCGGAGAACGCCATCGACAAGACGGTCGTGGACCGCGGCGAGATCACCTTCCACATCGCGCGCGAGCACCTCGTCCGCGTCGCCAGGACGCTGCGCGACGACCCCGCGCTGCGCTTCGAGCTCTGTACCGGCGTGAGCGGGGTGCACCTGCCCGGCGACAAGGGCCGCGAGCTGCACGCCGTCTACCACCTGCGCTCGATCACCCACAACCGGCTGATCCGGCTGGAGGTCGCCGTCCCCGAGGCCGACCCGCACATCCCCTCGCTGGTCCCGGTCTATCCGACCAACGACTGGCACGAGCGCGAGGCGTACGACTTCTTCGGACTCGTCTTCGACGGCCACCCGGCGCTCACCCGGATCATGATGCCGGACGACTGGCAGGGATTCCCGCAGCGCAAGGACTACCCCCTCGGCGGCATCGCCGTCGAGTACAAGGGCGCCCAGATCCCGGCTCCGGACCAGCGGAGGTCGTACAGCTGATGAGCACTTCACACGCTTCCCCCCGCGAGACGACCGAGGGGACCGTATATACGGTCACCGGCGGCGACTGGGACGAGGTCGTCCAGTCCGCGGCCACGTCGGACGACGAGCGCATCATCGTCAACATGGGCCCGCAGCACCCGTCCACACACGGCGTGCTCCGGCTCATCCTGGAGATCGACGGCGAGACCGTCACCGAGGCCCGCTGCGGCATCGGCTACCTGCACACCGGCATCGAGAAGAACCTCGAGTACCGCACGTGGACGCAGGGCACGACGTTCGTCACGCGCATGGACTACCTGACGCCGTTCTTCAACGAGACGGCGTACTGCCTGGGGGTCGAGAAGCTCCTCGGCATCGAGGACCGGATCCCCGACCGCGCCTCGATCATCCGCGTGCTCCTCATGGAGCTCAACCGCCTCTCCTCGCACCTGGTGTGCATCGCCACCGGCGGCATGGAGCTCGGCGCGACCACGATCATGATCTACGGCTTCCGCGATCGTGAACTCGTTCTCGACGTCTTCGAGCTCATCACCGGCCTGCGGATGAACCACGCGTACATCCGTCCCGGCGGACTCGCCCAGGACCTGCCGCCCGGCGCGGTGGACCAGCTGCGCGAGTTCGTGAAGAAGATGAAGAAGAACATCCCCGAGTACGACAAGCTCGCCACCGGGAACCCCATCTTCAAGGCCCGCATGCAGGACGTCGGCTATCTCGACCTGGCCGGCTGCATGGCGCTCGGCGCCACCGGGCCGGTGCTCCGCTCGGCGGGCCTCCCGCACGACCTGCGCAAGACCCAGCCCTACTGCGGCTACGAGAACTACGACTTCGACATCCCGACCGCCGACACCTGCGACTCCTACGGGCGCTTCCTGATCCGCCTGGAGGAGATGCGCCAGTCGCTGCGCATCATCGAGCAGTGCGTGGACCGGCTCGCGCCGGGCCCGGTCATGGTCGAGGACAAGAAGATCGCCTGGCCCGCCCAACTGGCCCTCGGCCCGGACGGCCTGGGCAACTCGCTCGACCACATCAAGAAGATCATGGGCACCTCGATGGAGTCCCTCATCCACCACTTCAAGCTGGTGACCGAGGGCTTCCGGGTGCCGCCGGGACAGACGTACACCGCGGTCGAGTCGCCCAAGGGCGAGCTCGGCGTGCACGTCGTGTCCGACGGGGGCACCCGCCCCTACCGGGTCCACTTCCGCGACCCGTCGTTCACCAACCTGCAGGCCATGGCCGCGATGTGCGAGGGCGGCCAGGTCGCCGACGTCATCGTCGCGGTCGCGTCCATCGACCCCGTGATGGGAGGCGTCGACCGGTGACCAACACTCCTTCAGAGCAGGGCGCGGGCGTCAGCCTGGGCATGCCCCAACTCCCCGCCCCCGACTACCCGGCCGATGTGCGGGCCAGGCTGGAGGTGGACGCCAAGGAGGTCATCGCCCGCTACCCGGGGTCCCGGTCCGCGCTGCTGCCCCTGCTGCACCTGGTGCAGTCCGTCGAAGGCCACGTCACCCGCACCGGCATGCAGTTCTGCGCCGACATGCTGGGACTGACCACGGCCGAGGTCACGGCCGTGGCGACCTTCTACACCATGTACCGGCGCAAGCCCTCCGGCGACTACCAGGTCGGCGTCTGCACCAACACGCTCTGCGCGGTGATGGGCGGCGACGCGATCTTCGACGAGCTCAAGCAGCACCTCGGCGTCGGCAACGACGAGACCACCGAGGACGGCAGGATCACGCTCGAACACATCGAGTGCAACGCGGCCTGCGACTTCGCCCCCGTGGTGATGGTCAACTGGGAGTTCTTCGACAACCAGACCCCCGAGTCCGCCAAGCAGCTCGTCGACGACCTGCGCGCGGGCACACCGGTCGAGCCCACCCGCGGCGCGCCCCTGTGCACGTACAAGGAGACCGCCCGGATCCTGGCCGGCTTCCCCGACGAGCGGCCCGGCGCCGTCGAGGCGACCGGCGGCGCGGGACCCGCCTCACTGATCGGCCTGCGCCTGGCCAAGGGCGAGCTGCCGCAGCCGCGCGTGGTCCACCCGCGCGCGGGCGGCCCGCAGGACGAGGCACCCGCAGAGCACCTCAGCTCGCACGACGCACCGCAGCAGACCTCGGCGTCCGACCCGTCGCACCCGGCAGGACCCGCCGCCGAGGAGGGGGAGTGATGACCTTGGCAGCCGAGATCGACAACGAGACCAGCCCGGAGAAGCTCCTCGCACCGGTCCTCTCGGCGTTCTGGGACGAGGAGAAGTCCTGGACGCTGGAGACCTACCGGCGGCACGAGGGGTACGAGGGACTGCGCAAGGCCCTCGCCATGGACCCCGACGACCTCATCGCGTTCGTCAAGGACTCCGGGCTGCGCGGCCGGGGCGGCGCGGGCTTCCCCACCGGGATGAAGTGGCAGTTCATCCCGCAGGGCGACGGCAAGCCGCACTACCTGGTCGTCAACGCCGACGAGTCGGAGCCGGGCACCTGCAAGGACATCCCGCTCCTCTTCGCGAACCCGCACTCCCTCATCGAGGGGATCGTGATCGCGTGCCACGCGATCCGTTCGTCGCATGCCTTCATCTATCTGCGGGGCGAGGTCGTCCCCGTCCTGCGGCGGTTGCACGAGGCCGTCCGGGAGGCCTACGCGGCGGGCTACCTCGGCAAGAACGTGCTGGGCAGCGGGCTCGATCTCGAACTCACCGTGCACGCGGGCGCGGGCGCGTACATCTGTGGTGAGGAGACCGCGCTGCTCGACTCGCTCGAAGGCCGCCGTGGTCAGCCGCGACTGCGTCCCCCCTTCCCTGCCGTCGCGGGTCTCTACGCGTGCCCCACTGTGGTGAACAACGTCGAGTCCATCGCGTCCGTTCCCGCGATCGTCAACCGGGGCAAGGACTGGTTCAAGTCGATGGGCAGCGAGAAGTCGCCCGGCTTCACGCTGTACTCGCTGAGCGGGCACGTCACCAGCCCCGGACAGTACGAGGCACCGCTCGGCATCACGCTGCGCCAGCTGCTCGACATGAGCGGCGGCATGCGGGCCGGGCACCGCCTCAAGTTCTGGACGCCGGGCGGCTCCTCGACCCCGATGTTCACCGACGAGCACCTCGACGTCCCGCTGGACTACGAGGGCGTCGGCGCCGCCGGATCGATGCTCGGCACCAAGGCGCTGCAGTGCTTCGACGAGACGACGTGCGTCGTGCGGGCCGTGACCCGCTGGACCGAGTTCTACGCCCACGAGTCCTGCGGCAAGTGCACGCCCTGCCGCGAAGGGACGTACTGGCTGGTGCAGTTGCTCCGCGACATCGAGGCCGGCAAGGGCGTCATGGCCGACCTGGAGAAGCTGAACGACATCGCCGACAACATCAACGGCAAGTCCTTCTGCGCGCTCGGGGACGGCGCGGCCTCGCCGATCTTCTCCTCCCTGAAGTACTTCCGCGAGGAGTACGAGCAGCACATCACCGGCAGGGGCTGCCCCTTCGACCCGGCCAAGTCGACCCTCTGGGCCGACAGGCCCGCTGGAAACGCGCAGGTGAACGCATGACAGTGACCACGAACAGCGCACCCTCCGGGGGCGGGGATGCGGCGGTCCCGCCGGAGGACCTCGTCTCGCTGACCATCGACGGCATCGAGATCAGCGTCCCCAAGGGGACCCTGGTGATCCGCGCCGCCGAGCTGCTCGGCATCGAGATCCCGCGGTTCTGCGACCACCCGCTGCTCGACCCGGCGGGCGCCTGCCGGCAGTGCATCGTCGAGGTGGAGGGCCAGCGCAAGCCGATGGCGTCCTGCACCATCACGTGCACCGACGGCATGGTCGTGAAGTCCCAGCTGACCTCGGCCGTCGCGGAGAAGTCGCAGCGCGGGGTGATGGAGCTGCTGCTCATCAACCACCCGCTGGACTGCCCGGTCTGCGACAAGGGCGGCGAGTGCCCGCTGCAGAACCAGGCGATGCAGGTCGGCGACCCGGACTCCCGCTTCGAGGGCAAGAAGCGCACGTACGAGAAGCCGGTGCCGATCTCCACGCAGGTGCTGCTCGACCGCGAGCGGTGCGTGCTCTGCGCGCGCTGCACCCGGTTCAGCAACCAGGTCGCGGGCGACCCGATGATCGAGCTCATCGAGCGGGGCGCGCTCCAGCAGGTCGGCACCGGCGAGGGCGACCCCTTCGAGTCGTACTTCTCCGGCAACACCATCCAGATCTGCCCGGTCGGCGCGCTGACCTCGGCGGCGTACCGATTCCGCTCCCGGCCCTTCGACCTGGTGTCGTCGCCCTCGGTGTGCGAGCACTGCTCGGGCGGCTGCGCGACGCGCACCGACCACCGGCGCGGCAAGGTCATGCGGCGGCTCGCGGCGGACGACCCCGAGGTCAACGAGGAGTGGATGTGCGACAAGGGGCGCTTCGGCTTCCGGTACGCACAGCGGCCGGACCGGCTGACCACGCCGCTGGTGCGCAACGCGGACGGCGTCCTTGAGACCGCGAGTTGGCCCGAGGCCCTGGAGGTCGCGGCCCGTGGCCTCGCCGCCGCGCGCGGCCGGGCGGGCGTGCTGACCGGCGGCCGGCTCACCGTCGAGGACGCCTACGCGTACAGCAAGTACGCGCGCGTGGCCCTCGACACGAACGACATCGACTTCCGCGCGCGCGTGCACAGCAGCGAGGAGGCCGACTTCCTGGCGGCCCGGGTGGCGGGACGCGGCCGGGACCTCGACGGGAGCGGCGTCACGTACACGCTCCTGGAGAAGGCGCCCGCCGTGCTGCTCGCCGGGTTCGAGTCCGAGGAGGAGGCGCCCGGCGTCTTCCTGCGGCTGCGCAAGGCCTGGCGCAAGCACGGCCAGCGCACCTTCTCCCTCGCGACGTTCGCGACCCCGGGCCTGGAGAAGGCGGGCGGCACGCTGCTGCCCGCGGCGCCCGGCACCGAGACCGAGTGGCTGGACGCGCTCGCCGCGGGCGTGGGCCTGGAGGCCGCGGGGACCGAGGCGTCCGAGGCGCTGCGCGCCGAGGGCGCGGTCATCGTCGTCGGCGAGCGGCTCGCGGCCGTGCCCGGCGGACTGACCGCCGCCGTACGGGCCGCCTCCGCGACCGGCGCCCGGCTGGTGTGGATCCCGCGCAGGGCGGGGGAGCGGGCCGCCGTCGAGGTGGGCGCGCTGCCGTCGCTGCTGCCCGGCGGCCGTCCGGCCACCGACCCGCGCGCGCGGGACGAGGTCGCCGCCGCCTGGCACGTCGCCGAACTCCCGCACCGCTACGGCCGCGACACCGGCCAGATCGTCGAGGCCGCCGCGACCGGCGAGCTCGGCGCGCTCCTGGTGGCGGGCGTCGAGGTCGCCGACCTGCCCGACCCCGCGCGGGCCCGGCAGGCGCTCGACGAGGTCGGGTTCCTGGTCTCCCTGGAGCTGCGGCCCAGCGAGGTGACGGAGCGGGCGGACGTGGTGCTTCCGGTGGCCGCGGTCGCCGAGAAGCCCGGCACCTTCCTCAACTGGGAGGGCAGGGCGCGGATGTTCGACGCCGCGCTCAAGCCGGACCAGATGACGCGCAGGGTGGCGCCCACCGACGCGCGCGTGCTGCACATGCTGGCGGACGCCGGGGACATCCACCTCGGCCTGCCCGACCTGGTCACCCTGCGCCGCGAGCTGGACCGGCTCGGCGGCTGGGACGGCCCGCACGCCAGCAACCCGCTGGAGACCGGCGCCCAGCCGCCGCGGCCCGCCGCGGGCGAGGCCGTCCTCGCCGGGCACCGGCTGCTGCTCGACCAGGGCCGCCTGCAGGACGGCGACGAGGCGCTGGCCGGCACCCGGCACGCGGCCCACGCGCGCGTGTCGGCGGCCACCGCCGCGGAGGCGGGCGTGAAGGACGGCGACGTGCTCGCCGTCACCGGCCCCGCGGGGTCGACCGAACTCCCGCTCCAGATCACGCAGATGCCCGACCGGGTGGTCTGGCTGCCGCTGAACTCGGCCGGGGGAGGCGTCACGTCGGACACCGGCGCGCGCCCCGGCGACCTCGTCCGCATCGGCCCGGCGGTCCTGCCGGAGCCCACTGAGGCCCCGGAGGTGACGTCGTGACGCACAACCTGGTGCCGCTTGCGGCGGAGGACCTGTCCATGTTCGGCCGCGACCCCTGGTGGCTGGTCGCCCTCAAGGCGGTCTTCTGCTTCGCGTTCCTGATGGTGACGGTGCTCTTCTCCATCGTCTGGGAGCGCAAGGTCGTCGCCTGGATGCAGCTGCGCATCGGCCCCAACCGGCACGGCCCCTGGGGGATGCTGCAGTCCCTCGCGGACGGCGTGAAGCTGATGCTCAAGGAAGACGTGATCGTCAAGCGCGCGGACAAGGTGGTCTACATCCTTGCGCCGATCATCGCCGCGATCCCGGCCTTCATGGCGATCGCGGTGATCCCCTTCGGGCCCGCGGGCAACGAAGTCTCGATCTTCGGCCACCGCACCACGATGCAGCTCACCGACCTGCCGATCGCGATGCTCTACATCCTCGCGGTCGCCTCCGTCGGCATCTACGGCATCGTCCTCGCGGGCTGGAGCTCCGGATCCACGTATCCGCTGCTCGGCGGCCTGCGCTCGTGCGCGCAGATGATCTCGTACGAGATCGCGATGGGCGCGGCCTTCGCCTCCGTCTTCCTCTACTCCGGGTCGATGTCGACGTCGGCGATCGTCGAGGCACAGGCGGACCGCTGGTACGTGCTGCTGTTGCCGGTCTCGTTCATCATCTACATCATCACGATGGTCGGCGAGACCAACCGTGCGCCGTTCGACATGCCGGAGTCCGAGGGCGACCTCGTCGGTGGCTTCAACACCGAGTACTCCTCCATCAAGTTCGCGCTGTTCATGCTTGCCGAGTACGTCAACATGGTCACCGTCTCGGCGGTCTCGGTCACCCTCTTCCTGGGCGGCTGGCGGGCCCCGTACCCGGTCAGCACGTTCTGGGAGGGCGCGAACCACGGCTGGTGGCCGATGCTCTGGTTCGTGATCAAGGTCCAGCTGTTGCTGTTCTTCTTCATCTGGCTGCGCGGCACGCTGCCCCGCGTGCGCTACGACCAGCTGATGAAGCTCGGCTGGAAGGTCCTGATCCCGGTCTCGGTCGTCTGGCTGATGCTCGTCGCCACGGTCCGGGCGATGCGGAACGAGGACTACGACTTCGCCTCGATCGCGCTCTATGTGGGCGGCGGGGTCATCGCGCTCCTGTTGCTCTCCGTGGTCGTGGACATCTTCCGCGACAAGCGCGAGAAGGCAGCCGCCGAGGACGAGGAGCCGGTCGCCTTCGACCCGATGGCGGGCGGATTCCCCGTGCCGCCCCTGCCGGGCCAGACCCTGCCACCCGTACCGCGCCGGCGCTCGCGCCAGGAGCGGGAGCTGATTGTCAGTGGTGGACCGGATACTCAAAGTGACGGAACCCGAAGTGACGGAAAGGAGGCGTCCGATGGCTGAGTCGAACCAGGAGTCACACGAGTCGAACCAATCGAAGCAGGGGTTCCAGAACCCCGTCGCGGGCTTCGGCGTGACCTTCAAGGCCATGTTCAAGAAGCGGCTGACCGAGCAGTATCCGGAGCAGCAGAAGACCACCGCTCCCCGCTTCCACGGCAGGCACCAGCTGAACCGCCATCCGGACGGCCTGGAGAAGTGCGTCGGCTGTGAGCTCTGCGCCTGGGCCTGTCCCGCGGACGCCATCTATGTGGAGGGCGCGGACAACACGGACGAGGAGAGGTACTCGCCCGGCGAGCGCTACGGCCGCGTCTACCAGATCAACTACGCCCGCTGCATCCTGTGCGGCCTGTGCATCGAGGCGTGCCCCACGCGCGCGCTGACGATGACGAACGAGTTCGAGCTGGCCGACAGCAGCCGCGAGAACCTCATCTACACCAAGGAGCAGTTGCTCGCGGGCCTCGAGGACGGCATGGTCGACTCGCCGCACGCGATCTTCCCCGGCACGGACGAGCAGGACTACTACCGGGGCCTGGTCACCGAGGCCGCACCCGGCACGGTGCCGCAGCCCGCCCTCTCCAAGGGCGAGACGCCCCAGGAGGCGGCCGCGGACTTCGGGGACGGCGAGCCGGCGTCGGAGCAGGTGATCCGATGATGACGCAGCTCGCCGCCTACTCCACCTCCACCGGCGAGGCCTTCCAGTTCTGGGTGCTCGGCACGGTCGCGGTGATCGGCGCCCTGTGCACCATCCTCATGAAGAAGGCCGTGCACAGCGCGCTCTGCCTGGCCGGGACCATGATCATCCTCGCGGTGTTCTACCTGGCCAACGGCGCCTACTTCCTCGGCATCGTCCAGGTCGTCGTCTACACCGGCGCGATCATGATGCTCTTCCTCTTCGTGGTCATGCTCGTCGGCGTCACCGCCGCCGACTCCCTGAAGGAGACCATCAAGGGGCAGCGCTGGCTGGCCGCCCTGTGCGGCCTCGGCTTCGCGGTCCTGCTCTTCGCGGGCATCGGCAACGCCTCGATGAACGAGTTCAACGGCCTCGCCAAGGCGAACTCCGGCGGCAATGTGGAGGGCCTCGCGGGGCTCATCTTCACCAAGTACGTCTTCGCCTTCGAGATCACCGGCGCCCTGCTCATCACGGCCACGGTCGGCGCGATGGTGCTCACCCACCGCGAGCGCACGGAGCGTGCCAAGACCCAGCGCGAGCGGTCCGAGGAGCGCGTGCGCGAGGGCAAGCACCTGCCGCCGCTGCCCGCCCCCGGCGTCTACGCCCGGCACAACGCCGTGGACATCGCGGGCCTGCTCCCCGACGGCACCCCCTCGGAGCTCACGGTCAATCAGACGCTGCGCGAGCGCGGCCAGATCCGTGACGTCTCCACCGAGGCGCTGGACGACCTGCGGGCCCTGGAGCAGCGCTCCGCGGACCGCCTGGAGCGGCCCGACCTGCGCAGCAGTGACGTCGGCCGGACCGAGGAGGCGTCGAAGTGAACCCCGTCAACTACCTCTACCTCGCGGCACTGCTGTTCACGATCGGCGCGACCGGCGTGCTCATCCGGCGGAACGCGATCGTGGTGTTCATGTGCATCGAGCTCATGCTCAACGCCTGCAACCTCGCGTTCGTGGCCTTCTCCCGGATGCACGGCAACCTCGACGGCCAGATCATCGCGTTCTTCACGATGGTCGTCGCCGCCGCGGAGGTCGTGGTCGGGCTCGCGATCATCGTGTCGCTGTTCCGCTCCCGCCACTCGGCCTCGGTCGACGACGCCAGCCTGATGAAGCTGTAAGGGGTCGCAGGAACCGTGAATACTGAGAACCTGATTGCGCTGCTCGTCGCGGCGCCGTTGCTCGGAGCGGCCGTACTGCTGTGCGGCGGGCGGGCCCTGGACCGCGTGGGCCACTGGCTCGGCACGCTGCTCGCGGCCGGCTCCTTCGTGATCGCCGTCGTGCTGTTCGCCGACATGCTGGGCAAGGACGGCGAGGAACGCTCGCTGTCGCAGCACCTGTTCAGCTGGATCCCCGTCGAGGGCTTCCAGGCCGACGTCGCCTTCCAGCTCGACCAGCTGTCGATGACGTTCGTCCTGCTGATCTCCGGTGTCGGCACGCTGATCCACGTCTACTCCATCGGGTACATGGAGCACGACGAGCGGCGCCGCCGCTTCTTCGGCTACCTGAACCTGTTCCTCGCGGCGATGCTCCTGCTGGTGCTCGCCGACAACTACCTGCTCCTGTACGTCGGGTGGGAGGGCGTGGGCCTCGCCTCCTACCTCCTGATCGGCTTCTGGCAGCACAAGCCCAGCGCGGCCACCGCCGCGAAGAAGGCCTTCCTGGTCAACCGGGTCGGCGACATGGGCCTGTCGATCGCCATCATGCTGATGTTCACCACCTTCGGGACGTTCGCCTTCGGGCCCGTCCTGGAGGCCACGGGCGAGACGAGCGAGGGCAAGCTCACCGCGATCGGCCTGATGCTGCTGCTCGCCGCGTGCGGCAAGTCCGCCCAGGTGCCGCTGCAGTCCTGGCTCGGCGACGCGATGGAGGGCCCGACCCCGGTCTCGGCCCTCATCCACGCGGCGACGATGGTGACCGCGGGCGTCTACCTGATCGTCCGCTCCGGCGCGATCTTCGACGGCGCCCCGGACGCGCAGCTGGTCGTCACCGTCGTCGGTGCCGTCACGCTGCTGTTCGGTGCGATCGTCGGTTGCGCGAAGGACGACATCAAGAAGGCCCTCGCCGGCTCGACGATGTCCCAGATCGGCTACATGATCCTGGCCGCGGGCCTCGGCCCCATCGGCTACGTCTTCGCGATCATGCACCTGGTGACGCACGGCTTCTTCAAGGCCGGGCTCTTCCTCGGCGCCGGTTCGGTCATGCACGGCATGAACGACGAGGTCGACATGCGCAAGTACGGCGGCCTCAGGAAGTACATGCCGGTCACCTTCGTGACCTTCGGTCTCGGCTATCTGGCGATCATCGGCTTCCCCGGCCTGTCCGGCTTCTTCTCCAAGGACAAGATCATCGAGGCGGCGTTCGCCAAGGGCGGCACGGAGGGCTGGATCCTCGGCTCGGTGGCGCTCCTCGGCGCGGCCATCACCGCGTACTACATGACGCGCGTGATGATCATGACCTTCTTCGGCGAGAAGCGCTGGCAGCCCGACGCCGAGGGCCACGCGCCGCACCCGCACGAGTCGCCCCGGTCCATGACGATCCCGATGATCGTGCTCGCCTTCGGCTCGGTCTTCGCGGGCGGCTTCTTCTCCATCGGCGACCGCTTCATGCACTGGCTGGAGCCGGTCACCGGCCACGACCACGGCGACTCGCCGCTGAGCGCGGCCACCGTCACCGGCGCCACCATGGTGGTCCTCGTCATCGGCGTCGCCCTGGCCTACGTCCAGTACGGCCGCCGGCCCGTCCCGGTCACCGCCCCGCGCGGCTCGGTCCTCACCCGCGCCGCCCGCCGCGACCTCCTCCAGGACGACTTCAACCACGTCGTCCTGGTGCGCGGCGGCGAGCACCTGACGCGGTCCCTGGTGTACGTCGACCACACCCTGGTCGACGGAGTCGTCAACGGCACGGCGGCCTCGGTCGGCGGCCTCTCCGGACGGCTGCGCAAACTGCAGAACGGCTACGCCCGCTCCTACGCGGTCTCGATGTTCGGGGGCGCCGCGGTACTCATCGCCGCGACCCTGCTGATGAGGGCGGTCTGATACCGATGTCCTTTCCCCTGCTGACAGCGACGGCGGTCCTGCCCGCGGTCGGCGCGATCGCCACGGCAGCCGTCCCGGCCGCCCGGCGGAGCGCCGCCAAGTGGCTCGCGCTGCTCGTCTCGCTCGCCACGCTCGGCCTCGCGGTCGCCGTGCTCGTGCGGTTCGACCCCGACGGCGACCGCTATCAACTGACCGAATCGCACCCCTGGATCAAGGACTTCGGGGTGCGGTACGAGCTCGGCGTGGACGGCATCGGTGTCGCCCTCGTCGCGCTCACCGCCCTCCTGATCCCCTTCATCATCCTGGCCGGCTGGCACGACGCCGATCCCCTGGAGACCAAGTCGTCGCGGTGGCGGCCGACCCAGGGCTTCTTCGCCCTGATCCTGGCCGTCGAGGCGATGGTGATCATCTCCTTCGAGGCCACCGACGTCTTCCTCTTCTACATCTTCTTCGAAGCCATGCTCATCCCGATGTACTTCCTCATCGGCGGCTTCGGCGACCGGGCCCACGCCGGCTCGGACGAGAACGCCTCGGCGCAGCGCTCGTACGCGGCCGTGAAGTTCCTCCTCTACAACCTGGTCGGCGGCCTGATCATGCTGGCCGCGGTCATCGGGCTCTACGTGGTCGCGGGGAACTTCTCGCTCCAGGAGATCGCCGAGGCCCGCGCCAACGGCACGCTCGACATGGCGACCAACACCGAGCGGTGGCTCTTCCTCGGCTTCTTCTTCGCCTTCGCGGTGAAGGCCCCGCTGTGGCCGCTGCACACCTGGCTGCCGAACGCGATGGGCGAGTCCACCGCACCCGTCGCCGTGCTGATCACCGCCGTGGTCGACAAGGTCGGCACGTTCGCGATGCTCCGCTTCTGCCTCGGGCTCTTCCCCGAGGCGAGCGAGTGGGCGACGCCGGTCATCCTCGTCCTCGCCCTGATCAGCATCATCTACGGCGCGCTGCTCGCGGTCGGCCAGCGCGACATCAAGCGCCTGGTGGCGTACGCGTCGATCTCGCACTTCGGGTTCATCGTCCTCGGCATCTTCGCGATGACCTCCCAGGGCCAGTCCGGCGCCACGCTCTACATGGTCAACCACGGCATCTCGACCGCCGCGCTGATGCTGGTGGCCGGCTTCCTGATCTCGCGGCGCGGCTCGCGGCTCATCGCCGACTACGGCGGCGTGCAGAAGGTCGCCCCGGTGCTCGCCGGCACCTTCCTGATCGGCGGCCTCGCCACCCTCTCGCTGCCCGGGCTCGCCCCCTTCGTGAGTGAGTTCCTGGTCCTGGTCGGCGCGTTCGCGCGCTACCCGGTGGTCGGGATCATCGCGACCGTCGGCATCGTGCTCGCCGCGCTCTACACCCTCGTCCTGTACCAGCGGACGATGACGGGCCCGGTCAAGGCGGAGGTCTCCGCCATGCCCGACCTGCGGGTGCGTGAACTGGTCGTCGTGGCACCGCTGATCGCCCTCCTGATCGGCCTCGGCGTCTACCCCAAGCCGCTCACCGACCTGGTGAACCCGGCGGTCGAGCACACGATGTCCGACGTACAGAAGAAGGACCCCCAGCCCGAGGTGGAGGCGGCCAAGTGAGCGCATCAGCCGTCCACAGCCTGTGGACAACGGCGGCCGATCCGATCGACAAGATCGACGCGCCCAACATCGAGTACGGGCAGCTGTCGCCGACGTTGATCGTCATCGGCGCGGCCGTCATCGGAGTGCTCATCGAAGCCTTCGTCCCGCGCAAGTCCCGTTACTACGTGCAGCTGTTCGTCTCCGTGGTCGCCCTGGCCGCCGCCTTCGCCGCGGTGGTCGGGCTCGCGGCCCGGGGCTTCGGCACCACCAAGGCACAGGTCGCGGCCATGGGCGCGATCGCGGTCGACGGGCCCGCGCTGTTCCTCCAGGGCACGATCCTGCTCACCGGAATCGTCGCGATCTTCACCTTCGCCGAGCGGCGCCTCGATCCGGTGGCGCACGGCAACCGCGTCGACTCCTTCGTGGCGCAGGCCGGCTCCGTGCCGGGCAGCGAGGGCGAACAGGCCGCCACCAAGGCCGGATTCACCACCACCGAGGTGTTCCCGCTGGCGCTCTTCGCCATCGGCGGCATGCTCGTCTTCCCCGCGGCCAACGACCTCCTGACGCTGTTCATCGCGCTGGAAGTCTTCTCCCTGCCGCTGTACCTGCTGTGCGCGCTCGCCCGCCGCAAGCGCCTCATGTCGCAGGAAGCCGCCGTCAAGTACTTCCTGCTCGGCGCCTTCGCCTCGGCGTTCACGCTCTTCGGCATCGCGCTCCTGTACGGGTACGCGGGCTCCGTGTCGTACGCCACGGTCGCGAACGTCGTCGAGGGCAACGTGAAGACGGTGGACCCGGCGCTCGCCGACACCATGGGCAATGACGCGCTGCTCCTGATCGGCGTCGCGATGGTGGTGATGGGGCTGCTCTTCAAGGTCGGCGCGGTGCCGTTCCACATGTGGACCCCCGACGTCTACCAGGGCGCCCCGACGCCGGTCACCGGCTTCATGGCGGCGGCGACGAAGGTGGCCGCGTTCGGCGCCCTGCTCCGTCTCCTCTACGTGGTCCTGCCCGGCCTGCGCTGGGACTGGCGGCCGGTCATGTGGGGCATCGCGGTCGTCACGATGCTGGGCGGCGCGATCATCGCGATCACGCAGACCGACATCAAGCGGCTCCTGGCGTACTCCTCCATCGCGCACGCCGGCTTCATCCTGGCCGGTGTCATCGCGACCACCCCGGACGGCATCTCCTCCGTCCTCTTCTACCTGGGTGCCTACTCCTTCGTGACCATCGGCGCCTTCGCCGTCGTCACCCTGGTGCGGGACGCGGGGGGCGAGGCCACGCACCTGTCCAAATGGGCGGGGCTCGGCCGCAGGTCGCCCCTGGTCGCCGCGGTCTTCGCGGTCTTCCTGCTCGCCTTCGCCGGCATCCCGCTGACCTCCGGCTTCGCCGGGAAGTTCGCGGTCTTCAAGGCGGCGGCCGAGGGCGGCGCGGGCGCGCTGGTCGTGGTCGGTGTCCTGTCGTCGGCGATCGCCGCGTTCTTCTACATCCGGGTGATCGTCCTGATGTTCTTCAGCGAGCCGAAGGCGGACGGCCCCACGGTCGCCGTGCCCTCGCCGCTGACGATGACGGCGATCGGGGTCGGCGTCGCGGTGACGCTGGTCCTGGGCGTGGCCCCGCAGTACTTCCTGGACCTGGCGAACCAGGCGGGTGTCTTCGTCCGGTAGGCCGGATCCGTTCGCACACCTGTCGCCGCCCGGCATCCCGAGAAGGGGTGCCGGGCGGCGGCCTGTGGATAACTTTCCGAGGTGTCGGTGGGGAGCCCTATCGTGGAGGGCAGTGGTCGAGGCAGGACGTACGGCGGGGGACAGGGCGATGGATGGGACAGACATGAGTGAGGTGACGGCGTCGGCTTCGGCGCCGGGCGCGGAGACCGGCACCGTGACGCAGAGCGACGCGCTGCGCACGCTCCACCGCGTCTTCGGGTACGACGCCTTCCGCGGCGAGCAGGAAGCGATCATCGACCACGTGGTGGCCGGCGGGGATGCCGTGGTCCTCATGCCGACCGGCGGCGGCAAGTCCCTGTGCTACCAGATCCCGGCCCTGGTCAGGGGCGGCACGGGCGTGGTGGTCTCCCCGCTCATCGCGCTCATGCAGGACCAGGTGGACGCGCTGCGGGCGCTCGGCGTGCGCGCCGGGTTCATCAACTCCACGCAGGACTTCGACGAGCGCCGGGTGATGGAGGCCGAGTTCCTCGCGGGCGAGCTCGACGTGCTCTATCTGGCGCCGGAGCGGCTGCGCCTCGACACCACCCTGGAGCTCCTGGGGCGCGCCAAGATCTCCGTCTTCGCCATCGACGAGGCGCACTGCGTCGCGCAATGGGGCCACGACTTCCGCCCGGACTACCTGGCCCTCTCGCTCCTCGGCGAGCGCTGGCCCGACGTGCCGCGGATCGCCCTCACCGCGACGGCCACGCACGCCACGCACCGGGAGATCACCGAGCGGCTCGGCATGCCGGACGCCAAGCACTTCGTGGCGAGCTTCGACCGGCCCAACATCCAGTACCGCATCGTGCCGAAGGCCGAGCCGAAGAAGCAGCTCCTGGCCTTCCTCAAGGAGGAGCACGCGGGCGACGCGGGCATCGTCTACTGCCTCTCGCGCAATTCGGTCGAGAAGACCGCCGAGTTCCTCTGCAAGAACGGCATCGAGGCCGTCCCGTACCACGCGGGCCTGGACGCGGGCACCCGCGCGGCGCACCAGTCCCGCTTCCTGCGGGAGGAGGGCCTCGTGGTCTGCGCCACGATCGCCTTCGGCATGGGCATCGACAAGCCGGACGTCCGCTTCGTCGCCCACCTCGACCTGCCCAAGTCCGTCGAGGGGTACTACCAGGAGACCGGCCGCGCGGGCCGCGACGGCCTGCCCTCCACGGCCTGGATGGCGTACGGCCTCCAGGACGTCGTCCAGCAGCGCAAGCTCATCCAGGGCGGCGAGGGCGACGAGGCGTTCCGGCGCCGGGCGGCCTCGCACCTGGATTCCATGCTGGCCCTCTGTGAGACCGCGCAGTGCCGCAGGGCCCAGCTCCTCACCTATTTCGGCCAGGAGGCGGCGGCCCAGTCCTGCGGGAACTGCGACACCTGCCTGAGCCCGCCCGAGACCTGGGACGGCACGGTGGCGGCGCAGAAGGTGCTGTCCACGGTCGTGCGGCTGCAGCGCGAGCGCGGCCAGAAGTTCGGCACGGGCCAGATCATCGACATCCTGCTGGGCAAGAAGACGGCGAAGGTCATCCAGTTCGACCACGACCAGCTCTCCGTCTTCGGTATCGGCGAGGAGCTGGCGGAGGGCGAATGGCGGGGCGTCGTCCGCCAGTTGCTGGCGCAGGGCCTGATCGCGGTCGAGGGGGAGTACGGCACGCTGGTGCTCACCGAGACGAGCGGCTCCGTCCTCGGCAAGGAGCGCGAGGTGCGGCTGCGCAAGGAGCCGAAGCGGGCCGCGGTCGCGCGGACGGCCAAGGGCGAGCGCAAGGCGAAGTCGGCGGCGGCGGTCGCGGAGCTGCCCCAGGAGGCCGTGCCGCTCTTCGAGGCGCTGCGGGCCTGGCGTGCCGCGCAGGCCAAGGAGCAGGGCGTCCCCGCGTATGTGATCTTCCATGACGCCACGCTCCGGGAGATCGCGTCGCTGCGCCCCACGTCCGTGGCGGATCTGGCGGGCATCAGCGGAGTGGGCGAGAAGAAGCGGGCGACGTACGGCGAGGGTGTGGTCGGCGTCGTGGCGGAGTTCCAGGGAGGGGTGCCTGCTCAGGGCGGGGCGCCTGCCGGTGACGGGGCCGCGTCCGGTGCCGTTGCCGGCGGGCAGGCCCCCGGTGCGGGGGAGCCCGCGTGGAGCGACGAGGTGGAGCCGGACTGGGGCGACGAGGAGCCGGACTGGGCGTCCTAGCGGGCCGTGGGCCGGGCTCGGCGCCGGGGGCCGCCGCCCGTGCCCGCCACCCGTAAAGGTCGGGCGCCGGGCACGGGGCGGGTCGGCCCGCAGGTCAGCGGGCGGCGGTGATCCGGCCCGTCACCTCGCCGAGGGCGACCTTCGTGCCGTGCGGGCCCGGTGCCCAGGCCGAGAGGGTGACGACGTCGCCGTCCTCCAGGAACGTCCGCTTGCCGTCGGGCAGTTCGAGGGGGTCGCGGCCGTTCCAGGTGAGCTCGATGAGCGAGCCGTACTGGCCGGGCTCGGGGCCGCTGACCGTGCCCGAGCCGTAGAGGTCACCGGTGCGCAGCGAGGCGCCGTTCACCGTCATGTGCGCCAGCTGCTGGGCCGCCGTCCAGTACACCGTGGAGAACGGCGGCTCGGAGATGACCTGGCCGTTGAGGGTGACCGTGATGCGCAGGTCGTAGCCGCCGGGCTCGTCCGCGACGGACTCGGCGGAGTCGTCCAGGTAGGGCAGCAGCGCGTGCGTGCGCTCCGGGGGTGCGATCCGCGCCGACTCCAGGGCCTCCAGCGGGGTGATCCACGCGGACACCGAGGTGGCGAAGGACTTCCCGAGGAAGGGGCCGAGCGGGACGTACTCCCAGGCCTGGATGTCGCGGGCGGACCAGTCGTTGAGCAGGGTGACGCCGAAGACGTGCTCGCGGAAGTCCGCCAGGGGGACGGGAGTTCCGTGCTCGGAGGCGGCGCCGACCACGAAGCCCACCTCGGCCTCGATGTCGAGCCGGACCGAGGGGCCGAAGACGGGGACCTCGTCGGCGGGCGTCTTGCGCTGGCCCGACGGGCGCACGACGTCGGTCCCGGAGACCACGACGGTGCCGGACCGGCCGTGGTAACCGATCGGCAGGTGCTTCCAGTTGGGCGTCAGCGGGGCCGGCGCGTCCGGGCGGAACATCTTGCCGAGGTGGGTCGCGTGGTGCTCGGAGGCGTAGAAGTCGACGTAGTCCGCGACCTCGAAGGGCAGGTGCAGGGTCACGTCGGAGAGGGGGTGCAGCAGGGGGCGTACGGCGTCGCGGTGCGAGGGCACCGTCACCCACGCCGTCAGGGCCCGGCGGACGTCGGACCAGGCGGTGCGGCCCGCGGAGAGCAGGGCGTTCAGCGTGGGGCGGGCCAGGAGCGAGACGTAGGGGGAGCCGAGCGCGGCGGCCGCGGCGCCCGCGTCCAGGACGTACGAGCCGAGCCGTACCCCGACCCTGCGCCGGTTGGGCGCCTCGCCGGCCAGGGAGAACACGCCGTAGGGAAGGTTGTGCGGACCGAAGGGGTCGCCCTCGGGCAGGCCGAAGGGATCGCCTTCGGGAAGACCGGTGGAGCCGCCCTCGGGAAGACCGGTGCGACCGCCTCCGGGGAGGTCGGTGGAGTCACCGGCGGCCGGGTCGAGCGGGGTCTGCTCGGACATGCGTACCTGCCTCGCTTTCCATAGGGGTGTGCCACACGTTACGTGTGCGGGGCCCTGTTGCGGCAGTACGTCTTTTGGCAGGACAGAGCCGGGGCGGACCGCACCGCGGATTCGAAAACGGAATGGAACCTTCCACTTTCTGGTGAACCCTGGCGGCGGGGTCCCGGCCAGTCGCGTACGTACCTTGCCAAGCAGCTTCCGGAGGGGCCCAGGATCCGTATTCTCTGGATCATGGCCGCTCCCCTCGCATATGCACTCATCGCCACTGACCTGGACGGGACGCTGCTGCGCGGCGACGACACGGTCTCGGACCGGTCGCGGCGGGCGCTGGCCGCGGTGGGCGGGGCGGGGGCCCGGCACCTCGTGGTGACGGGGCGGCCCGCGCCGAGGGTGCGTCCGCTCTTCGACGCGCTCGGGTACGACGGCCTGGCCGTGTGCGGGCAGGGCGCGCAGCTCTACGACGCGGGGGCGCACCGCATGGAGTGGTCGGTGACGCTCGACCGGGAGCTCGCCGAGGCCGCGCTCGGCAAGATCGAGGCGGAGGTCGGGGAGCTCTACGCGGCCGTGGACCAGGACGGTGTGGAGGGCCTCACCCTCATCGAGCCGGGGTACGAGATGCCGCACCCCACGCTGCCCGCGGTCCGCGTGCCCGCGCGTGACGTGCTGTGGGAGGAGCCCATCAGCAAGGTGCTGCTGCGCCACCCGGCGCTGGCGGACGACGCGCTGGCGGCCGTCGCGCGGGACGCGGTCGGCTCGCTGGCGACCGTGACCATGTCGGGGCCCGGCACCGTGGAGCTCCAGCCGTGCGGGGTGACCAAGGCGACCGGGCTCGCGCTGGCCGCCGAGCGGCTCGGCCTGACCGCCGCCGACACGGTCGCCTTCGGGGACATGCCCAACGACATCCCCATGTTCCTGTGGGCGGCGCACGGGGTGGCCATGGCCAACGCCCATGACGAACTCAAATGCGTGGCCGACGAGTTGACCCTGACGAACGAGGACGACGGCGTCGCCGTCGTCCTCGAACGCCTGCTGACCGGCAGGCGCTGAAAGACGCCCCCAGCCCGCCGGCCCGCTCGCCCCTTAGCCCGCCGTCCGCCGGATCCGCTTCTCCCAGGTCCGGTGGAAGACGACCTCGCCGCTGTCCCGGCACACCACCTCGTTCGAGGTGATGAAGTCCGCCGCGTCGCAGGTGATCTCCGAGCGCGTCTGGACCGAGACGTCCCAGCCCAGTTCGGGCCGGTGCAGCCGGATCGTCCAGTCCGAGCGGGTGTGGGCGCTCAGCGGGTCGTCCTCCTGGATCGTGTACGTCTCGACGGCGTCCTCGGTGAACTCCAGGCCGTCGGGGTACACCCGCGTGCCGCCGTAGCGCGGGTCGACCTCCAGGCGCCACTCGCCCTTGGCGACGTCACGGACGACGAGGCGCTCGGGCCGCTGCTCGTCCAGGGTCGCCGGGTACACCACGCCCATCGGCTCCGACTGCTCGGGCGGGCCGAAGGTGATCGAGGGGTCCAGGTCGCCCTCGCGCACCGGCAGTTCGAGGGAGCTGCCCACCGGCTCCAGGGTGAAGCCCACCGAGTCGGCCTGCGGCCAGATCCAGGGCCAGTAGGCGGAGGAGACGGCGAGGCGGATGCGGTGGCCGGGCGGGAAGGTGTGGCCGATGCCGTTGAGCTCGAAGGTCACGTCCTCGGTGGCGCCGAGCGGCCAGGCGTCGGCGCGGTCCCTGCCGTTGCGGGCGGAGAGGTTGAGCACGCCCCGGGTGACGAGCGTGGACGAGCCGTCCGGCGCGATGTCGCAGACACGGGCGATGGCCTGGCCGTAGGGCACGTCCATGCGCAGCCGCAGGGTCACCTTGGGGCGCCCGAGGACCCGCACCTGCGCGGGCACCTCGAACTCGAAGCACGCCGACTTCGCGTCCTCGTCCCGCTGGTCCGGCGGCAGGTCGGCGTCGTTGCCGAACGGGAAGAAGCGGCCCGCGTCCAGGCCGGTGTGCTGCGGGGAGTCGACGACGACCGGGGTGCCCCGCAGCGCGTACGAGAGGGGGGTGACGTTCGGCGACGGCCAGGACGGGTCGCCGACCCAGCCGCCGGGCAGCTCGGGGTAGACCGTGGCCGGCGGGTGCGACTCGCTGATCCAGGAGCGCAGCTTCGGCTCGGCCATGACGCCCGTGTCGATGCCCTTGAGGTGGTGGTCCCACCAGCGCAGGGTCTCCTGGAGGAAGCCGATCGCGGGGCCCGGCGGCAGGCCGCGGTCCGGGTACTGGTGGGACCAGGGGCCGATCAGACCGCGGACGTCCCCGGGCAGGTGCTCCACCAGGCGCAGCACCGTGTCGCGGTACGGGTCGTGCCAGCCGCCCACCGCGAGCACGGCGGCGCCGATCGCGGAGTAGTCCTCGCAGACGCTGCCGTGCCGCCAGTAGTCGTCGCGGGTCTGGTGGTCGAGCCAGGTGTGGATGAAGGGCTCGACGGCCGCGAGGCGGGTCAGCCACATCTCGCGCCAGGCCTCGCCCACGAACTGCGGGTCCGGCGGCCGCGACACGAAGGCCAGCATCGTCGCCGCCCACGCGTGCATGTCGACCGCGAGGACCGAGCCGCCCATGTAGTGCACGTCGTTGTCGTAGCGGTCGTCGGCCGAGCAGACGGTGACGACGGCCTTCAGCGGCTCGGGGGCCAGCGCCGCGATCTGCAGGGAGTTGAAGCCGCCCCAGGAGATGCCGAACATGCCGACCTTGCCGCTCGACCACGGCTGCGCGGCCAGCCAGTTCACCACCTCGACGCCGTCGGCGAGCTCCTGCGCCGAGTACTCGTCGGTGGGCAGCCCCTCGCTGTTGCCGTGGCCGCGCACGTCGACGCGCACGGAGGCGTAGCCGTGGCCCGCGTACCAGGGGTGGCGCTGCCAGTCGCGCGGCGCCGTCCAGTCGCTGAGCCGGTAGGGCAGGTACTCCAGGAGCACGGGGACGGGCTCGTCGGTGACGGGCCGCCACACGCGCGCGTAGAGCTTGGTCCCGTCGGCGAGGGGTACGCGGATGTCCTCGCGGGTGGTCTCGTACGGGAAGGAGTCGCGGATCTGCATGAGTGGAACCTCAGTGGACGGGGTCGTCCCGGTGGCCGGGATGTCGCGGGTGGCCGGGGTGTCTCCGGTGGTCGGGGTGGGTTCAGTGGACGGGGTGCATGGTGCGGCGCAGCCACGGGGCGAGCGCGATCACGGCGATGCCCGCGGCCACGGCGATCGCGCCGTTCACGCCGAAGTAGGCCGGGTTGGAGACCTCGCCGTACACCTTCACGACCTGCGCCTGGATGCCGTTGGCCAGCGCCAGGGAGAGGAACCACAGCGCCATGGTCTGGCTGGCGAAGGCCTTCGGGGCGAGCTTCGTGGTCGCCGACATGCCCGAGGTCTCCACGAGGATGTCGCCGAGGCCGAGCAGCAGGTACGAGCCGACGATCCACCAGACCGCCATCTTGTACGTGTCGTCGCCGTGCCCGGAGGTCGGCAGGACCATCAGCAGGAACGACAGACCGCCCAGGATCACGCCGATCGCGATCTTGTTGGAGGCGTGCGGCTGGCGGTGGCCCATCCGGGCCCAGACCGCGGCGACGACGGGGGCGAGCCCGACCTCGAAGGCGCCGAGCGCGGAGGCGTACCAGCTGGCGGGGAAGGTGAAGCCGAGGATCGACGTCTCGGCGTTCGTCGAGGCCAGCAGGATCATCGTCGAGTAGGCCTGGAAGAGGATGAAGTTGAAGACGACCGAGGCCAGGAAGAGGACCACGTACGGCTTCAGGCGCCCGCGCTCCTCGCCGCTGACCCGCGGGCTGCGGAACATCACCACGAAGTAGACGACCGGCGCGATCACCGAGATGACGGTGAGCACGTCGACGAAGCGGTCCATGGTCAGCCAGCCGACGGCGGCGAGCAGCGCCGCGAGGGCGGCGAACACCAGGACGCCCGCGACGATCATGACGACCGCGCGCCGCATCGCGTCCCTGGGCAGCGCGAACTCGGCCGACGCCTTGCGCCCGGCGAGGTGACGGCGGCCCAGGACGTACTGGACCAGGCCGAAGGTCATGCCGATCGCGGCCGCCGAGAAGCCCCAGTGCCAGCCCTTGTGGTCGCCGAGCCAGCCGGTGATCAGCGGTCCCGCGAAGGCGCCGATGTTGATGCCCATGTAGTACAGCGCGAAGCCGGCGTCGCGCCGGTCGTCGTCGGTGCGGTAGAGCTTGCCGACCATCGAGGCGACGTTCGGCTTGAGGAGGCCGGTGCCCGCGCTGATCAGGCCGAGGCCGACCCACGTCATGGTGGCCGTCGGCACGGCCATCGAGTAGTGCCCGCAGGCGATGAGGATGCCGCCCCACAGCACCGCGCGGTACGAGCCGAGGATGCGGTCGGCGAGCCAGCCGCCCGCCACGGAGACCAGATAGACCAGGGTGCCGTACGCCGCTGACACCGAGGCGGCGGTACCGGCGTCCATCCCCATGCCGTCGTTCGCGACGGAGTCGGCGAAGTAGAGGACCAGGATGGCCTGCATGCCGAGGAACGAGAAGCGCTCCCAGACCTCCAGGCCCGACAGGGTGAGCAGACCGCGCGGCTGCCCGAAGAAGGCGTGGTCGTCACCCGGCGGGGGATCGCTGGGCGGCTCTGCGGGCGGCTCGTACTCGGCCGTAGTACGGGACAAAGGGGCTGCTCCCGGTCGTTACGGTGGTTGTGGTGCAGGACGGTCTTGTCAGTCGTATGGGCTGATCAAGAACATACCGGTGAGCTCCGTGTGCCGCGCGGGCTGGTCTGCCGGGCGGGCGGGACGCACCCTTGCGTACCGTGCCGACCCGGGCAGTGACGTGCGACGGGCGGGCAGGTGCTCGCCGTGATCGAAAGTCGACCGGATACGCTGACTTGAGTGATGGCAGCGACACATCGACAAACCCGTGTCATCGACGGAGATCCAGTGATCGACCGAGTTGGCCATGTGATCGCCAGCAGACAGGAGAACCTCTCGTGACCGTCGTCGGGCCTTTCGGGCTGAGCGTGCGGGACCAGGCTCTCGAAGCCGATGTCCAGGCCGGATTGGCGGCTGTCGAGGAGGGACTGCTCGAGGCCACCAAGAGCGAGGTCCCCTTCATCACGGAGGCCGCCCAGCACCTCGTCCGTGCCGGGGGCAAGCGTTTCCGTCCGCTGCTCGTGATGCTCGCTGCCCAGTTCGGCGACCCCTATGCGCCGCGCGTCGTGCCCTCCGCCGTCGTCGTGGAGCTGACGCACCTCGCGACGCTCTACCACGACGACGTGATGGACGAGGCGGACGTGCGCCGGGGCGTGCCCAGCGCCAACCAGCGCTGGGGCAATTCGGTGGCCGTGCTGACCGGCGACTTCCTCTTCGCCCGCGCCTCCTACATCCTGGCCGACCTCGGCCCGGAGGCCGTCCGCATCCAGGCGGAGGCGTTCGAGCGCCTGGTCACCGGCCAGATCCTGGAGACCGCCGGGCCCATGGAGGGCCGCGACCCGGTCGACCACTACCTGGACGTGCTGCGCGGCAAGACCGGCTCGCTGGTCGCCGTGGCCTGCCGCTTCGGCGCGATGATGTCGGGTGCCGACGAGACCGTCGTGGACGTCCTGACGCAGTACGGCGAGCGGCTCGGCGTCGCCTTCCAGCTCGCCGACGACGTGCTGGACATCGCCTCCGACTCGCACGAGTCCGGCAAGACGCCGGGCACCGACCTGCGCGAGGGCATCCCCACGCTGCCGGTGCTGCGCCTGCGCGAGCGCGCCGAGCGGCTCGGCCTGGCCGAGGACATCGCCCTGTGCGAGCTGCTCGACTCCGACCTCACCGACGACGCGCGGCACACCGAGGCGCTGACCCGGCTGCGCGCCCACCCCGCCCTGGAGCACGCCCGCAGGGACACGGTCTCCTACGCGGAGAGCGCCCGGGCCGCCCTGGGGCCGCTGCCGGAGGGTGACGCCAAGGCGTCCCTGGTGGAGCTCTGCGACCTCGTGGTGCACCGGGCGGGCTGACCCGCGGGAACCGCCCGGCCCGGCTGTGACGCGTGTCACAGGGGTGGCGGGGCGGGTGCGTGCGGAGCCGGACGGGCCCGACGCGCGGCGGTGCCACCCCCTACGGGACGGGGGAGGTATCGCCGCTTCGTGTCATCCCGTGGCAGTACGCGGAGTTGCGCCCGGGGTCTGACGCTTCTCGTCGGCCGATTTGGTCGGATGGAGTCCAGAGAGAACCACCACTCCTGACCCTTTCGGGTGAGAATGGCGGCACGGGGTGGAAGAGGGCACGGGCAGGGAAGGCCGCCGCCGACCACGGAGGTAAGGCAGACAATGGCACCGTACGAACCGCAGAAGGACACCAGCGAGGCCGGCGACCTGCGCGTCGGCCGCCGCAAGGCGACGCGTTACGTGGTCCCCGTCGCGGTGGCGGGGGTGGCCGCGGCGACCATCGGGCTCGTCCCGGCGCTCGCCAGCTCGGGCGACCCGGACCTGCCGAAGGTCACCGCTCAGGAGCTCATCGAGAGGATCGCCGCGTCGGACACCCAGCAGCTGTCCGGCAACGTCAAGATCAGCACCGACCTGGGCCTGCCGTCGATCGGCGGCATGGCGGGCGGCTTCGGCGGCGGAGGCGGAGGCGGCGGCGGTGCGGACCGGGGCGAGGGCGACAAGGGCTCGGCCGCCGACCCCAAGAGCAAGCTGATGGAGCTGGCGTCCGGCACGCACACCCTGCGCGTCGCGGCCGACGGCCCCGACCGGCAGAAGGTGTCCGTCCTGGAGGACGCCTCCGAGTACAGCCTGATCCACGACGGCGACGACGTGTGGGCGTACGACAGCGCGTCGAACGAGGCCTACCACGCGAAGGGCGGGGGCGCCTCCGGGGAGCAGGGGCACCGGGGCGACAAGGGCGCCAAGGGCGCCAAGGGCCTCGCGGGGGAGGTGCCGGCCACCCCGAAGGAGTTCGCCGAGCAGGCCCTGAAGGCGGTCGACGGCACCACGTCGGTGCGGGTCGACGGCACCGCGCAGGTCGCGGGCCGGGACGCGTACCGCCTGGTGATCAAGCCGAAGCAGGCCGGCTCGACGGTCGGGCAGATCACGGTCGCGGTCGACGAGAAGACCGGTACGCCGCTCAAGTTCACCCTCACCCCGTCCTCCGGCGGCGCGGCCGTCGTCGACGCGGGCTTCACCAAGGTCGACTTCGGCAAGCCGTCGGCGTCCACCTTCGACTTCACGCCCCCCAAGGGCACGAAGGTCACCGAGGCCGACGAGCGGGGCCGTGACGTCGCCGACCGGCACGGCAAGGGCGGCAAGGGCGGCAAGAAGTTCGACGAGGGCGACCTCAACGGCCTCAAGGTCATCGGGAAGGGCTGGAGCTCGGTCGCCGAGCTGAAGCTGCCCGGCGGGCAGGGCCTGCCGACGGGCGCCTCGGGCGACGTCCCGCCGGACGCGCAGAAGCTGCTCGACTCGCTCGGCGACCAGGTCAGCGGGAAGTTCGGCACCGGCACGGTCTTCTCGACCCGCCTGGTCAACGCCCTGATCACCGAGGACGGCACGGTCTACGCGGGCGCGGTCACCAAGGACGCGCTGGTGAAGGCGGCCGACGCAGCGCACTAGCGTGGAGCGGACGACCCAGGGGAGCGGCGGATGGAAGGTGCCGGACGGGCACCTTCCATCCGTCTCGTCGCACGACGGGAGGGCAACGTGCCGGGCACCAGCGGCAGTTCGGCGGGGGAGGGCGCGGTGACGCACGTCATCGAGACGCAGGCACTCACCAAGCGCTACGGGAAACACCTCGCCGTCGACCGGCTCGACCTCAGCGTCCCCGAAGGCAGCGTCTTCGGGTTCCTCGGGCCGAACGGCTCGGGCAAGACGACCACCATCCGCATGCTGATGGGCCTCATCGAGCCGACGGCGGGCCGCGCGCAGGTCCTCGGCCGTCCCATGCCGCGCGCCACCCGCACGGTCCTGCCGCACGTCGGCGCGCTGATCGAGGGCCCCGCCCTCTACGGCTTCCTCTCGGGCCGCGACAACCTGCTGCGGTACGACTCCGCGGACCCGGCCGCCGATCCGCGCACCCGCAGGGCGCGGGCCGAGGCGGCGCTCGACCGGGTGGGCCTCACCGCCGCCGCGGGCAAGAAGGCCAAGGCGTACTCCCTCGGCATGAAGCAGCGGCTCGGCCTCGCCGCCGCGCTGCTCCAGCCGCGCAGGCTCCTCGTCCTCGACGAGCCGACGAACGGCCTGGACCCGCAGGGCATGCGCGAGATCCGCACGCTGGTGCGGGAGCTGGCGGCGGAGGGCACGACGGTCTTCCTCTCCTCGCATCTCCTCGACGAGATCGAGCAGGTCTGCACGCATGCGGCCGTGATGACCCGCGGCCGGCTCGTCACCCAGGGCCCGGTCGCCGAGCTCGCGGCGGGCGCGCGCGGCAGGCTCGTCGTGACGACACCGGACCCGGGCGAGGCCGCCCGGATCCTGAAGGAGCAGGGCGTGACGGATCTCGTCGTGACGGAGGACCGGGTGACGGGCGAACCGCCGGGCCAGGACGGCGCCGGGCCGGACGTGGACCTGGCCGAGCTGAACGCCGCGCTGGTCGGCGCGGGCGTCCGGGTGCGCGGCTTCGGTCTCGAACGGGCCTCGCTGGAGGACGCGTTCGTGGCGCTGACGGGGGAGGGCTTCGATGTCGCGGGCTGAACTCGCCGAGGGGGCCGGTGCGGGGAGCGCGGGCGGAATGCGCGAGCCGCGCCGGATCTGGACGCTCGGGCTCTTCCGCAGCGAGCTCACGATCACCTTCCGCCGCTGGCGGACGCTCGCCCTGCTCGCGGTGCTCGCCGCCGTCCCGATCCTCGTCGGCATCGCCGTGAAGATCGAGACCAGCGACGGCTCGACCATCGGCGGGGGCGGCGACGAGGGCGGGCCCGCCTTCATCGCGCAGATCACCAACAACGGCCTGTTCCTGGTGTTCACGGCGCTCGCCGCGACCCTGCCGTTCTTCCTGCCGATGGCGATCGGCGTCGTCGCGGGCGACGCGGTGGCGGGCGAGGCGAACGCGGGCACGCTGCGCTATCTGCTGGTCGCGCCCGCCGGGCGGACCCGGCTGCTGCTCGTCAAGTACGCGACCACCCTGACGTTCTGCCTGGTCGCCACCCTGGTCGTCGCCGTGTCCGCGCTCGCGACCGGGGCGCTGCTCTTCCCGCTGGGCGAGGTCACGACGATCTCCGGCACCCGGATGGGCTTCGGCGAGGGGCTGCTGCGGGCGCTGCTGATCGCGCTCGTCGTCGCCGTGTCACTGATCGGCGTGGCGGCGCTCGGCCTCTTCGTGTCGACGCTCACCAGCAGCGGCATCGCGGCGATGGCGACGACCGTCGGCCTGCTCATCACGGTCCAGATCCTCGACCAGATCCCGCAGCTGCACGGCCTGCACCCGTACTTCTTCTCGCACTACTGGCTGTCCTTCGCCGACCTGATGCGCGAGCCGGTCTACTGGGCCGACATCATCAAGAACCTGCAGATGCAGGGCCTGTACGCGGCCGTGTTCGGCTCGGCGGCGTGGGCGCGGTTCGGGGCCAAGGACATCATGGCCTGATCCGCCGGACGCGGCCTAGGCCGCGTCGGAGCTGTCGAACGGGTACCGGGCCGTCGGCGCCTCCTGCGCGAAGAACGTCTTGGCGCGGGCGTGGGCCTCGGTGTCCGACAGGACATGGCCGGGCCGGGTGCCGTTGCCGAGCAGGACGCCGCCGAAGCGCATCGGGAAGAACGCGGCGGTGCTGCGCAGCGTGCCGACCAGCGGGTCGGCCGCCTCCTCCTCGCGGTGCGCGAGCGCCGTCACGCCCCACAGGGTGCGGTCCTTGAGCGTCTCCTTGAAGGCGATCTCCGGCGTCTCCAGCCAGCCGTCCCAGTGGTCCAGGTAGCGCTTGACCGTGGCCGACAGCGAGTACCAGTACAGCGGCGAGACGATGACGATGTCGGTGGCCGCCAGCGTGGCGTCCAGGAGGACCGCCTCGTTGTCGCCGACGGGGCGGGGGCGGGCCCGGGGGGCGTCGCCGTGGCGCCGGTCGTCGAAGTCCGGCAGCGGCAGGTCGGCGAGGTCGAGCCAGCGCTGTTCGACGTCGGAGGGCAGCTGCTCGGCGGCCTTGCGGGCCAGGATCTCGGAGTTTCCCCCGGGGCGGGCGCTGCCGAGGACGAAGAGGAACGAGCGGGTCATGGGATCCCCCTGGGGTCGCTTGCACACGGCGATTGCTTGCGCGTGCACTATATGCACGCGCAAGCAATTCCGTCCAGGGTGCGCCCGCCCGGTCCGGGGCGGGCGCGCGGTTCTGCGGTCCTGTGGGTTCGCGGTTCTGCGGTCCTGTGGGTTCGCGGTTCTGCGGTCTTGCTGTCCCGCAGTCCTACCCCGCAGTCCTACGAGGACAGCCCCCACACCGCGTAGGCGATCGCGTCGCTGTTGCGGTCGAGCGCGGTCTCGTCGATGTTCGAGGCCTTGTCGCACGACGAGTGGTAGCAGGCGTCGAACGCCTCGCCGGCCGTGCCGCCCCACTTCTGGGCCTGCTCCGCCGACTTGGTGCGCTCGGCGCCGGAGAACAGCCCGCCGACCGGCACGCCCGCCTGCTGGAAGGGCGCGTGGTCGGAGCGGCCGTCGCCCTCGTCGTCGGGCTCGGTGGTGATGTCCTTGCCCGCGTAGTAGTCCTTGAAGGTCTTCTCGATCGCGGGGTCGTCGTCGTAGACGAAGTACCCGGCGTTCGGCGAGCCGATCATGTCGAAGTTCAGATAGCCGCTGATCTTCCCGCGGTCACCGGCGGACAGGCTGTCGACGTAGTGCGAGGAGCCGACCATGCCGATCTCCTCCGCGCCCCACCAGGCGAACCGCAGGTGCTTGGTGGGCTTGTACTGCTCGCGGGCGACGGTCAGCGCGATCTCCAGGACGGCGGCCGAGCCGGATCCGTTGTCGTTGATGCCCGGACCGTCGGAGACGCTGTCGAGGTGGGCGCCCGCCATGACGACCTGGCCGTCGTCGCCGCCCGGCCAGTCGGCGACCAGGTTGTAGCCGGTCTCGCCGCCCGCGGTGAACTCCTGGACGGAGGTGGTGAATCCGGCGTCGTCGAGCTTCTTCTTGATGTGGTCGACGGAGGCCTTGTAGCCCGCGCTGCCGTGCGCGCGATTGCCGCCGTTGGCGTCCGCGACGCCCTGCAGGTCGGCGAGGTGGGCCTGGACGGCGGCGACGGAGATGTCGGGAGCGGCGGCCGCCTCGGGGGCGGGCGCCGCGGTGGATATCGCGGTGGTGGTGAGGAGTCCGGCGACGGCCATGAGGGTGGCCGCGGCGGTACGTCCGGGAACGGAGAGTTTCATGTGGGGGGCTCCGGGTTCCATGGCTGGCATACGAGTCCGAACGCGCGCACG
Organism: Streptomyces sp. NPDC002564; assembly: GCF_042889645.1. Lineage (NCBI taxonomy): Bacteria > Bacillati > Actinomycetota > Actinomycetes > Kitasatosporales > Streptomycetaceae > Streptomyces > Streptomyces sp. NPDC002564. The sequence goes on from NZ_JBIARE010000001.1 coordinate 166,311, forward strand.
GCGCACAGGTGTTGCCCGTGTGCCGCGTGCGAGATGCGTGCGAGTTCGGAGTTGCCTGATGGTGCTCGGGTGGCCCGTGTGGCGTCAAGACCGCACAGCGGGAAGGGAGTTCCGCATACCGTGCGGCGCGGGCGCGGCGACCGCGGGACATACCTGGACGTGCGTGGGCGTGCAGGGACGTGCGGGGACGTGCATGGGCGTACGTGGACGACCCGCCCGACACGACCTAGTGGACGCAGAACTCGTTCCCCTCCGGGTCCGTCATGATCACCCACTCGCCGCCCGGCTCCTTGACGTGCCGCGCCACGGTCGCGCCCCGTGCCTCCAGGCGGGTCACCTCGTCGTCGCGGCGGCCCGCCTCGGTGTGCACGTCGAGGTGGAGGCGGTTCTTGCCGCTCTTGGTCTCGGGCACGCGCTGGAACAGGATCCGGCGGCCGAGACCGGTGCCGCTGGCCTCGTCGTAGGGGTCGTCGGGGTGGCGGACGGCGATGAGGTCGCGCCAGGCGCGGCGGCCGCGGAAGTCGAGGGTCGCCGCCTCGGGCACCGCCCCGGCGTCGAGGAGCTGCGCGATGAGCGCGCTGTTGTCCTCCACCTCGTACCGCAGCGTCTCGCTCCAGAAGACGGCCTGGGCGTGCGGGTCGTTGGCGTCGATGACGAGCTTCCAGTGCAGGGCAGTCATGTAACCAGTTCTATCGGTTACGGGTCCCGGACGCACTGATTCCGTCCAGGCGCGGCGGAGTGCGCGCCGACCGTCAGGAGGCGGGCTCCTTCGGGGCGGTCGGCGGGGTGGTCCCGGTCGCGGCGGTGCCGACGGCGGCGGTGCCGGTGGCGAGGGCGACCGCCTCGACCGTCGCCTCCGGGGCACCCGGGTCGAGCGCGGCCGCCTCGCGGACCGGCTCGTCGCGCGCGGCGGCCAGCCGTGCCGCGTTGCGCCGGGCGTTGCGCAGCGCGTCCCAGGTCAGCAGGGACAGCGCCAGCCACACGAGGGCGAAGCCCGCCCACCGCTCGGCGGGCATGGCCTCGTGGAAGTACAGGATGCCGAGCACGAACTGGAAGACCGGGGCGAGGTACTGCAGCAGCCCCAGCGTGGAGAGCGGCACCCGGATCGCCGCGGCCCCGAAGCAGACCAGGGGAGCGGCGGTGACCACACCGGTGGCCGCGAGCAGCGCCGCGTGCCCGGCGCCCCGCGTGCCGAACACGATGTCGCCCTGCGTGGCCAGCCACACCAGGTAGCCGAGGGCGGGCAGGAACTGCACGGCGGTCTCGGCGGCCAGCGACTCCAGCCCGCCGAGGTTGACCTTCTTCTTCACCAGGCCGTACGTGGCGAAGGAGAAGGCGAGGACGAGCGAGATCCACGGCGGCCTGCCGTACCCGAAGGCGAGCACGAGCACCGCGCCGAGGCCGATGCCGACCGCCGCCCACTGCACGGGCCGCAGCCGCTCGCCCAGCAGCAGGACGCCCATGGCGATGGTGACCAGCGGATTGATGAAGTAGCCGAGGGACGCCTCGACGACGTGGCCGGAGTTCACCGACCAGATGTAGACGCCCCAGTTGACGGTGATGACCGCCGCGGCGACCACCACCAGGCCGAGCCTGCGGGGCTGGCGCAGCAGCTCGCGCGCCCAGTCCCAGCGCCGTACGCAGAGCAGGGCGATGCCGACCACCACGAGGGACCAGGTCATGCGGTGGGCGAGGATCTCGATGGCGCCGGCCGGTTTGAGCAGCGGCCAGAAGAGCGGGACCAGGCCCCACATCCCGTAGGCCGCGAAGCCGTTCAGCAGCCCGATGCGCTGCTCGCTTCTTGTCTTCCCGGCAGCTCCGCCGTCCACGGCCCCTCCTCCATGCGCGGCAGCACCGCGCTGCCGCACAGAAGGTAGCGCCGAACGCCCCCGCCTGTCATGCCCGTATGCACAAGACGCTCATGACGTGAGACCGCGGGTCCGGCGGGCACCGGTCCGGCCCCCGCCGGGGCGCCCCCGCAGCGGGGCGTCAGCCGCGCAGCGCCGCGGACACCGCGTCGCCGATCGTCGTGGTCGGCCGCCCGATCAGCCGCGCCAGATCCCCGCCGGTCCCCGCGAGCCGCCCCCGCGCGATCGCCGCGTCGACGTCGACGAGCACCGCGGCCATCGGCTCCGGCACCCCCGCCCCGGTCAGCACGGCGAGGTGCTGCTCGGCGGGCACGTCCGCGTACGAGACCGGCCTGCCGCTCCGCGCCGCGACCTCGGCGGCGTACTCGGCGAAGCTCCACGCCACGTCGCCGCTCAGTTCGTAGACCCGGCCCTCGTGGCCCTCGCCGGTCAGGACGGCGACGGCCGCCGCGGCGTAGTCGGCGCGCGCGGCGGAGGCGACCCGGCCGCTGCCCGCGGAGGCGACGACCGCGCCGTGCTCGAGGACGGGGGCGAGGTGCTCGGTGTAGTTCTCGTGGTACCAGCCGTTGCGCAGGAAGGTGTGCGGCAGCCCGGAGTCGAGGATCAGCCGCTCGGTCACCTTGTGCTCGGCCGCCAGCTCGAAGTCCGCGTCGGGGCCGCCGAGGATGCCGGTGTACGCGAGGAGCGCGACGCCCGCCGCACGGGCGGCGTCGATCACCGCGCGGTGCTGCGGCACGCGCCGGCCGACCTCGCTGCCGGAGATCAGCAGGACCCGGTCGCCCGCGGCGAAGACGCCGTCCAGGGTCTCGGGGGCGTCGTAGTCGGCGACGCGCAGCTCGACGCCGCGCTCGGCGAGGTCCGCGGCCTTCGCCTTGTCGCGTACGACGGCGGCGATGTCCGCCGCGGGGACCCGCGCGGCGAGCAGCCCCTCGATGACGAGACGGCCGAGGTGTCCGGTGGCGCCGGTGACGACGATGCTCATGACGAAATGCTCCTTTTGGGGATGCTTACGCGGTATGGCACCCACCCTAGGCGCTGCGCTAACTTTTCGTAAGTACCCACCTTGAAGTAAGGTACTGGCATGCCGGTAAGCAACGGGAAACGCGGCGGCGAGGAGATGTGCCCCTACCGCCTGGTCCTCGAACACGTCACCAGCCGCTGGGGCGTGCTGATCCTGATCGCGCTCGAAGAGCGCTCGTACCGCTTCAGCGAGCTGCGCCGCGCCATCGGCGAGACCAGCCGCGTCAGCGAGAAGTCGCTGACCCAGACGCTGCAGACGCTGGAGCGCGACGGCCTGGTGCACCGCGACGCCAAGCCGGTCATCCCGCCCCGCGTCGACTACTCCCTCACGGACCTCGGGCGCGAGGCCGCCGCGCAGGTCAGGACGCTCGCGGCCTGGACGGAGCAGCGCATGGCGGACGTCGAGAAGGCCCGCCTGGTCTACGACGAAGCCCGGTCCTGACGGATCAGGACCGGGCTTGCGGAAGCGGTTGGCGGCGGAACTAGCCGACGACCGTCCAGGTGTCGCCGCCCGCGAGCAGCGACGCGAGGTCGCCCTTGCCGTTCTGCTCGATGGCGCTGTCCAGCTGGTCGGCCATGAGCGTGTCGTAGACCGGGCGCTCCACGCTGCGGAAGACGCCGATCGGGGTGTGGTGCAGGGTGTCCGGGTCGGCGAGCCGGGAGAGCGCGAAGGCCGTGGTCGGCGACGTGGAGTGCGCGTCGTGGACCAGGATGGCGCTCTCGTTCCCGGCGACGTCGACGACCTTCAGGTCGCCCGTCGAGGCGTCGCGGACGACGCCCTTGGCCCCGTCGACGCCGAAGCGGATCGGCTGCCCGTGCTCCAGGCGGATCACCGCCTCCTCGGCCTGCTGCTTGTCCTTGAGGACCTCGAAGGCGCCGTCGTTGAAGATGTTGCAGTTCTGGTAGATCTCCACCAGTGCGGTGCCGGGGTGCGCGGCGGCCTCGCGGAGCACCTGCGTGAGGTGCTTGCGGTCCGAGTCCACCGTGCGGGCCACGAACGACGCCTCGGCGCCGATGGCCAGCGAGACCGGGTTGAAGGGCGCGTCCAGGGAGCCCATCGGCGTCGACTTGGTGATCTTGCCGACCTCGGAGGTCGGGCTGTACTGCCCCTTGGTGAGGCCGTAGATCCGGTTGTTGAACAGCAGGATCTTCAGGTTCACGTTGCGCCGCAGGGCGTGGATGAGGTGGTTGCCGCCGATGGACAGCGCGTCGCCGTCCCCGGTGACCACCCACACGCTCAGGTCCCGCCGCGAGGAGGCGAGGCCGGTGGCGATGGCCGGGGCGCGGCCGTGGATGGAGTGCATCCCGTACGTGTTCATGTAGTACGGGAAGCGCGAGGAGCAGCCGATGCCCGAGACGAAGACGATGTTCTCCTTCGCCAGGCCCAGCTCGGGCATGAAGCCCTGCACGGCGGCCAGCACGGCGTAGTCGCCGCAGCCGGGGCACCAGCGCACCTCCTGGTCGGACTTGAAGTCCTTCATGGACTGCTGGGCCTCGGCCTTGGGCACCAGGGAAAGCGCTTCGAGCGTGCTCCCGGTCCCTTCCGGCCCGGCCGTCTTCATGTCAGCCATCGATGGCCTCCTTGAGAGCCGTGGCGAGCTGCTCGGCCTTGAACGGCATGCCGTTGACCTGGTTGTAGGAGACGGCGTCCACCAGATACCGGGCCCGGATCAGGGTGGCGAGCTGACCGAGGTTCATCTCGGGGATCACCACCTTGTCGTAGCGCGCGAGGACCTCGCCCAGATTCCGCGGGAACGGGTTGAGGTGGCGCAGATGGGCCTGCGCGATGGACTCGCCCGCGGTGCGCAGGCGGCGGACGGCCGCCGTGATCGGCCCGTACGTCGACCCCCAGCCGAGGACGAGCGTGTCGGCGTCCCCGCCGGCGTCGTCGACCTCCAGCTCGGGCACCTCGATGCCGTCCACCTTGGCCTGCCGGGTGCGGACCATGAAGTCGTGGTTGGCCGGGTCGTAGGAGATGTTGCCCGTGCCGTCCTGCTTCTCGATGCCGCCGATGCGGTGCTCCAGGCCCGGCGTGCCCGGGATCGCCCACGGGCGGGCCAGCGTCTGCGGATCGCGCTTGTAGGGCCAGAACACCTCGGTGCCGTCGGCCTCGGTGTGGTTGGGGCTGGCGGTGAACTGCACGCGCAGGTCCGGCAGCTCGTCGACCTCGGGGATGCGCCAGGGCTCCGAGCCGTTGGCCAGGTAGCCGTCGGAGAGCAGGAAGACCGGGGTGCGGTACGTCAGCGCGATCCGGGCCGCCTCCAGGGCCGCGTCGAAACAGTCCGCCGGGGTGCGCGGCGCCACGATCGGCACCGGTGCCTCGCCGTTGCGCCCGTACATCGCCTGCAGCAGGTCGGCCTGCTCCGTCTTGGTCGGCAGGCCCGTGCTGGGGCCGCCGCGCTGGATGTCCACGATCAGCAGCGGCAGTTCCAGGCTGACGGCGAGGCCGATGGTCTCCGACTTGAGCGCCACGCCGGGCCCGGAGGTCGTCGTCACCGCGAGGGACCCGCCGAAGGCCGCGCCCAGCGCCGCGCCGATGCCCGCGATCTCGTCCTCGGCCTGGAAGGTGCGCACGCCGAAGTTCTTGTGCCGGGACAGCTCGTGCAGGATGTCCGAGGCCGGGGTGATCGGGTAGCTGCCCAGGTAGAGCGGCAGGTCCGCCTGGCGGCCCGCCGCGATCAGGCCGTACGACAGGGCGAGGTTCCCCGAGATGTTGCGGTAGGTGCCGGTCGCGAACGCCTGGGCGGCGGGGGCGACTTCGTAGGAGACCGCGAAGTCCTCGGTGGTCTCGCCGAAGTTCCACCCGGCGTGGAAGGCTGCGATGTTCGCCTCGGCGATCTCCGGGCGCTTGGCGAACTTGGTCCGCAGGAACTTCTCGGTTCCCTCGGTCGGCCGGTGGTACATCCACGAGAGCAGGCCGAGCGCGAACATGTTCTTCGAGCGGCCCGCGTCCTTGCGGGAGAGGTCGAAGTCCTTCAGGGCCTCCACGGTCAGCGTGGTCAGCGGCACGGGGTGCACGCTGTAGCCGTCCAGGGAGCCGTCCTCCAGCGGGGAGGTGCCGTAACCGACCTTCTGCATGGCGCGCTTGGAGAACTCGTCGGTGTTGACGATGACCTCGGCGCCGCGGGGCACGTCCCCGATGTTCGCCTTCAGGGCCGCGGGGTTCATCGCCACCAGGACGTTCGGGGCGTCGCCCGGCGTCAGGATGTCGTGGTCGGCGAAGTGCAACTGAAAGGAGGAGACGCCGGGCAGGGTTCCGGCCGGGGCGCGGATCTCGGCGGGGAAGTTCGGCAGCGTCGACAGGTCGTTGCCGAAGGACGCCGTCTCGGAGGTGAACCGGTCACCCGTGAGCTGCATTCCGTCGCCGGAGTCACCCGCGAAGCGGATGATCACCCGGTCCAGGCGGCGCACATCCTTGTCACCTGCGGGCTTGCGCTGTTCTCCGACGACGGCCCCGTCGGCGTGCTCGGTTTGGCTACTGACCTGGCTGGTCACTGAACTGGACCTCCCTCGAGGCGACTGTGCGGAATCGCCGGGACGACCGGCGCTCCCAAGGTCCACCCTACGTCTGTAAGGGTCGCCTTCCCGGGGTTGCGCGCATTCTGGATGGACTTCCGGGACACCGTGATGCACTGGTCTGTCATGTTTTGCCTCGCCCCCCGGCCCTTCATTAGAGACGCCCTCGGCTCATCCTTTGGTTCTAGGGCTTACTCCCGCTCGACTTCCGCTCGCATGTGACGCTCCGTGGCGGCCCGTCGACGCCACGGATATCTGACAGGGTGTCAGTTGTTCACGAGTTCAGATAGGTGAGGACCGCCAGGACGCGGCGGTGATCCCCGTCACTCTGGGACAGGCCGAGCTTCAGGAAGATGTTGCTCACGTGCTTCTCGACGGCCCCGTCGCTCACCACGAGCTGCCGGGCCACCGCGGAGTTCGTCCGTCCTTCGGCCATCAGGCCGAGTACCTCGCGTTCGCGCGGAGTAAGCCCCGCGAGGACGTCCTGTTTGCGGCTGCGCCCCAGGAGCTGCGCCACGACCTCCGGGTCCAGCGCCGTGCCGCCCTCGGCGACCCGCACCACCGCGTCGACGAACTCCCGCACCTCGGCGACCCGGTCCTTGAGCAGATAGCCCACACCCCGGCTCGACCCGGCCAGCAGCTCGGTCGCGTACTGCTCCTCCACGTACTGCGAAAGGACCAGGACCCCCAGGTCCGGGTGCTGGTGGCGCAGGTACACGGCGGCCCGCACCCCCTCGTCGGTGTGCGTCGGCGGCATCCGCACGTCGGCGACGACCACGTCCGGCAGGCTGTCCTGCGCGGCGAGCTCGGTGATCGTCTTGATCAGCGCGTCCGCGTCCCCCACCCCGGCGACCACGTCGTGCCCGCGGTCGGTCAGCAGCCGGGTCAGGCCCTCCCGCAGCAGCACCGAGTCCTCGGCGATGACCACCCGCACGTTGTCCTCCACTGTTCGGCCCCCCGGCACATTTCGGTCCCCCGCACGCGCTCTGCGGCCCGCATCGGTCCGGCGGCGGCCGGGACCGGCCGCACACGCGGCACCTCAGTATCGCGCGATCCGGGGCGGCCCACCGGCACGGCCGCCGGACCGGTGCGCGCCCGCACAGCGCCCCGCCCCCGGCTCGGCGTACGAACCAGGGGCGGGGCGCGGGGCGCCGGCCGGCAGGGGGAGGGGCAAGGGGCAGGTCAGGCCTTGCGCCACGGCAGTTCGGCGGTGATCGTCGTCGGGCCGCCCGCCGGGGAGTCGACGACCAGGATGCCGTCGACCGCGCCCAGCCGGTCCGCGAGGCCCGCGAGGCCCGAGCCCGCCGAGACGTCCGCGCCGCCCCGGCCGTCGTCGGTGACCTGGAGCATGAGCCGGTCCTCGGCCCGCCAGACGTCGACGCCCGCCGACCGGGCCCCGCTGTGCTTGCTGATGTTCTGCAGCAGCTCGGAGACCGTGAAGTACGCGATGCCCTCGATGGCCGCCGCCGGGCGGCTCGTCAGGTCCACCTCCACCTGGACCGGCACCGTGCAGCGGGCGGCCACGGAGGAGAGCGCCGCGCTCAGGCCGCGGTCGGTGAGGACGGCGGGGTGGATGCCCCGGGCCAGGTCGCGCAGCTCCTGCAGGGCGACCTTCACCTCGCCGTGCGCCTCGTCGACCATGCGCGCGGCGGCCTCGGGGTCCTCGGTCAGCTTCTCCTTGGCCAGGCCCAGGTCCATGGCGAGGGCGACGAGGCGGGCCTGCGCGCCGTCGTGCAGGTCGCGCTCGATGCGGCGCAGATCGGCGGCCGCGGTGTCCACCACCACGCCCCGGTCCGACTCCAGCTCGACGACCCGGGTCGCCAGGCGCGAGGGGCCGAGCAGCCCGGACACCAGCAGGCGGTCCACGGTCGTCAGGGCCCGCAGGATCCACGGCGTGGCCAGCGTGATCAGCAGCCCGGTCGCCGCGGTGACGCCGATCTCGAAGGGGTTGTCGAGGTAGATGCGGTGGCCGTCGTCGCCGTAGAGCTGGATGCCGTCCTGCCCGCCGTACATCGGGAAGAGCCAGAACCACAGCGGATAGGTCAGCATCAGCCAGCCGTACGACCAGAAGACGACCGCGACGGTGAACGAGAAGACCGACCACGGCAGCATCAGCAGCGAGTAGAGGACGTGCCGCCAGGACGCGCCGCTCTTGAGGGTGGCGCCCATCAGCGCCATGAAGCCGCCGCCCCGCGGCCGCAGCGGCTCCGGCGCCGCGACGTCCAGGCCGAGCAGGGCGCGCGCCCGCGTCCGCTCCAGGGCGCCGATGCCGCGGCAGCCCGCGAGGCCGCCCGCGAGCACCGGGACACCGATGAAGGTGATCAGCAGGCCGGCGCCGAGCGAGAGCATCGTGACGGCGAAGACGAAGGACGTGATGCCGATCGGCAGACTCAGCACGGTGTAGCCGAACTCCCGCCAGGCGCGGCCCTCGACCGGCGCCCGCAGCGCGGCGGGCAGCCGGTGGCGCCGCCCCCCGGCGTCGTCGTGCCCCCGGAAACCCGGCCGCTCGCCGTGCGCGTACCCCTGTCCGTACTCCGTGGCCATCGCTGCCGTCCGTTTCTGCGTCGGTGTCCTGCCGGGGCGCCCGGCTCCGTGTCGGTGTCCTGCGGGTTCGCCCGGTCGTCCGGTGCTCCGGCCGCCGGGTGCTCCGGTCGCCGTGCTTCAAGAATCGCCGCCGCGGCGCCGCGCGACCATGGAGCACGTCGGCGTCTCGGACGGGGGGTTTTCCCTACCTCCGGGCCGCGGGACGGGTACCGGACACGCCGTCCGCCGCGCGGTCCCGCCACGGCAGCTCCGCCGTGACCGTCGTGGGCCCGCCCTCCGGCGAATCGATCACGAAGAGGCCGTCCACCGCGCCGAGCCGGTCCGCGAGCCCCGCCATGCCCGTGCCGCCGTCGAGCCGCGCCCCGCCGCGCCCGTCGTCCCACACCTGGATCAGCAGCCGCTCGTCCGCCCGCCACACCTCGACGCGCGCCGACCGGGCCCCGCTGTGCTTGCTGATGTTCTGCAGCAGCTCGGAGACCGTGAAGTACGCGATGCCCTCGATGGCCGCCGCCGGGCGCTCCTTCAGCTCGGCGGTCACCTGCACCGGCACCGTGCAGCGGGCGGCCACGGAGGAGAGCGCCGCGCTCAGGCCGCGGTCGGTGAGGACGGCCGGGTGGATGCCCCGGGCCAGGTCGCGCAGCTCCTGGAGGGCCAGCTTCACCTCGCCGTGCGCCTCGTCGACCATCGAGGCCGCCGCGTCCGGGTCCTCCAGGAGCTTCTCCTTGGCGAGGCCGAGGCCCATGGCGAGGGCGACGAGGCGGGCCTGCGCGCCGTCGTGCAGGTCGCGCTCGATGCGGCGCAGATCGGCGGCCGCGGTGTCCACCACCACGCCCCGGTCCGACTCCAGTTCGGCGATGCGCCGCTCCAACTCGTCGGAGGGCGAGAGCAGTCCGCGCACCATCATCCGGTCGGCGTTGGTCAGGCCGCGCACGACGAAGGGCAGCACCGGCCAGAGCACGACGAGCCCCACCAGCGTCACCGCGAAGGTCAGCACGCCCCAGGGCAGCCGGATGAACGCGTACAGCATGGTCCGCCAGCCCACCGGATCCCGCAGGCCCGACCACACCCGGCCGAGCAGCCCCTGGCCGGGCCGGGGCCGCAGCGCGCTCGGCTCCTCGACGTGCACGCCCAGCAGCCTCCTGGCCCGCCCCCGCTCGAACCGGCCGAACAGCCGCGCGCCGCCCAGCGCCAGGGCGAGCAGCGGCAGACCGACGACCGTCACCGTCAGGCCGACGCCCAGGGACAGCGTGGTCACCGCGTAGACGAAGCCGACGAGCCCGGCCGGCAGGTTCGCCAGCAGATGGGCGATCTCCCGCCAGGTGTGCGGGTCGTACGCGAAGCGGGCGGGCGGCGGCCGGTCGTCGTGCGGCGGCAGGGTGCGTGCGGTCATACGGGCCAGCGTGCCCGGCCCGGCGCCGCGGCGCCATGAGGGCGCCCGCCGGACCGGCGGGGGGATAACCCCACCCGTCACCCCGGTGAGGGCCCTCACCGCCCCGGCGGTCCGCGGCCGGAGCCCGTCGCCGTGGCCCGGCCGATGCGTGACGCTCTGCTTACCGGGGCTTTAGCAGGCCCTAGACTCCCGTGCGTACAGATCGTCGAAAAGGGTCAGGGTCAAGGACGGTCAGGGAGTGAGGGACTGACGTGCACGTGACGAACGTCGCGGCGAGCTACTACCAGTCGTACTCCGTCGTCGGACTGCTCGCCGTCGTGGGCGTGCTGTTCGTCGCCGTGGCCTTCGGCGCGGGGCGGCTGCTGCGCCCGGTGGTGCCGACCCCGGAGAAACTCCTGACGTACGAGTGCGGCGTCGACCCCGTCGGCGAGGGCTGGGCCCACACCCAGGTCCGCTACTACGTCTACGCGTTCCTCTACGTGATCTTCGCCGTCGACTCGATCTTCCTCTTCCCCTGGGCGACGATCTTCGCCGCGCCCGGCTACGGCGCGACGACGCTCGTGGAGATGTTCATCTTCCTCGGCTTCCTCGCCGTGGGCCTGCTATACGCATACAAGAAGGGCGTCCTGACGTGGACGTGACCCCCGCCGCCTCCTCCGACAAGCCCGCCGGGACGAACGGGCGGGCCGTGCCGCTCCCCGAGCCGAAGCGGCTCGGCGCGCTCTCCCGCCTCGCACCCGAACCGATGAAGGTGGTCCTCAACTGGGGCCGCCGCTACTCGCTCTGGGTCTTCAACTTCGGCCTCGCCTGCTGCGCCATCGAGTTCATCGCCGCGTCCATGGCACGCCACGACTTCATCCGGCTCGGCGTCATCCCGTTCGCGCCGGGGCCGCGCCAGGCCGACCTGATGGTCGTGTCCGGCACGGTCACGGACAAGATGGCGCCCGCAGTGAAGCGCCTGTACGAGCAGATGCCCGAGCCGAAGTACGTCATCTCCTTCGGCGCCTGCTCCAACTGCGGCGGCCCGTACTGGGACTCGTACTCCGTCACGAAGGGCGTCGACCAGATCATCCCCGTCGACGTGTACGTCCCCGGCTGCCCGCCGCGCCCCGAGGCACTGCTCCAGGGCATCCTCAAGCTCCAGGACAAGATCGCCCGGGAGTCGCTGGGGGAGCGGTACGGGACCGCGGGCCGCCCCTCCACGGCGGCGCTCCGCAGCGGCCTGGTCCAGGGTCCTGCCGCGCCGACGGGGGAGGCCCGGACATGACCGGCTGGCTGCCGAGCCCCGTCGAGGAGCTCTTCGGCGCGCAGGCCACGGCCGAGGAGTCGTACGACGTCCTGACCGTCGACGTCCCGCCCGCCGCGTGGATCACCGCCCTCGAAACCGCCCGCACGACGCTGGCCTGCACCTATTTCGACTGGCTGAGCGCCGTCGACGAACCGGGCACCGGCTTCCGCGTCGCCGCCCACCTGGTGGCCCTCGCGCCGGTACGCCGGCTGCTGCTGCGCACCACGGTCGCGCACGACGCCCCGGTGCTCGCCTCCGCGGTCGGCGTCTACGCGGGCGCGGCCTGGCACGAGCGCGAGACCCACGAGATGTTCGGCGTGACGTTCGAGGGCCACCCCGGACTGACCCCGCTGCTCCTGCCCGACAGCTTTGAGGGGCACCCGCTGCGCAAGGACTTCGTCCTCGCGGCGCGGGTCGCCAAGGCGTGGCCGGGCGCCAAGGAGCCGGGCGAGTCCGAGCACGGCGGCCCCAAGCGCCGCCAGATGCTCCCGCCCGGCGTGCCCGACCCGAACGAATGGGGCCCGCTGAAGGGCACACTCCCGGCGGCCCCGGCCCGCCCGGCGCGCGGCGCGGGGCGTGCGGCGGGGGCGGGGCGTGCGGCTGGGGCTGCTGGTGCGGCGGCGGGTGCTGGTGCTGGTGCCGGTGCGGCTGGGGCTGCGGGTGCGGCTGGGGGTGAGCGTCCGGCGCGCAGGACCCGCTCGGCGAGTCAGGGGTCGGCGAGTCAGGGTGCGGCGAGTCAGGGTGCGGCTGGGCAGGGTTCGGCCGGGGCGGCGGATTCGGAGGTGCGGGGGCGGTCCGCTGAGGCGCCCGGAGCGTCCGGAGCGTCCGGAGCGTCAGGCGCATCCGAGGCGGCGTCCCGGCCGCCGAGGCGCTCGCGCAGCGCGAGCCAGGGCTCGGCCTCGCAGCGGGTGACGCCGCCTGCGGCGGAGCCGGCACCTGAGCCGAAGTCCGCGTCTGCCACGGGTCAGGCGGCCGAGCCCGGCACGGGTCAGGCGGTCGAGCCCGGCACGGGTCAGGCGGCCGAGCCCGGGGCGAAGGCCGGGTCCGCGCCGTCCCCCGCCCCGCGCAGCTCCGACGCCCCGTGGCACCACGCCCGCCCGGCGTTCGACGACACCGCCCGCACCCCGCGGCCCGAACCCGGCGCGGCCCCCGAGCCGTCGGAGCCGTCCGGGGCGTCGGAGCCGTCCGACCCGGCGCCGCCCGAGAACCCTGACCACCCCGAGAACCCTGACCACCCCGGAAACCCCGGCACCCCCAAGAACCCCGAGAACCCCGAGCCCCCCAAGAACGGCGACCGCACAGGAGGCACCGAGTGAACGACGCCCTCGACGTCGCCCTGCGCCTCGTCATCGTCTTCGCGGTGTTCCTGGTCCTGCCCCTGGTCATCGGCCAGACCGAGCACAAGGTGATGGCCCACATGCAGGGCCGCCTCGGCCCCATGCACGCGGGCGGTTTCCACGGCTGGGCCCAGCTCGTCGCCGACGGCGTGAAGTTCGCCCAGAAGGAAGACGTCGTCCCGGCCGAGGCCGACCGCCGCGTCTTCCAACTGGCCCCCGCGATCGCCCTGCTGCCCTACCTCCTGGTGCTCGTCGCGATCCCCGTGGGCCCCGGCGAGGGCGCCGTCGGCGAGGTCGTCGACGCGGGCATCTTCTTCGTGCTCGCGGTGATGGGCATCGGCGTCCTCGGCTCGCTCATGGCGGGCTGGGCCAGCGCCAACAAGTTCTCCCTCCTCGGCGGCCTGCGCACCGCCGCCCAGCTCCTCGCCTACGAACTGCCGATGCTGCTCGCCGCCGCCTCGGTCGCGATGGCCGCGGGCACGGTCTCGCTGCCCGGCATCGTCGACGCCTTCGAGTGGTGGTGGCTGCCCTGGCAGATCGTCGGCGCCCTGGTCTTCTTCGTCGCCGGCCTCGCCGAACTGCAGCGCCCGCCCTTCGACATGCCGGTCGCCGACTCCGAGATCATCTTCGGCGCGTACACCGAGTACACGGGCCTGCGCTTCGCCCTGTTCCTCCTCGCCGAGTACGCCGGGATCGTCGTCCTGTGCGGCCTGACCACCGTCCTGTTCCTGGGCGGCTGGCACGGCCCGTGGGGCGCCGACGGCCTCGGCTGGGTCTGGACCCTGCTGAAGACGGCCGTCCTCGCCTTCGTCGTCATCTGGCTGCGGGTGTCCTACCCCCGCCTGCGCGAGGACCAGCTCCAGCGGCTCGCCTGGACCCTCCTCGTGCCCCTCGCCCTCGCGCAGATCGCGCTCACCGGAATCGTGAAGGTGGCGATCAACTGATGCCCCCCGTCCCCGGGTCAGGCCTCGCCAAGGGCCTCGCCGTCACCCTCCGCACGATGACGAAGAAGACCGTCACCGAGCAGTACCCGGAGCACCAGCCCGAACTGCCCCCGCGCACCCGCGGCGTCATCGGCCTGTTCGAGGAGAACTGCACGGTCTGCATGCTGTGCGCCCGCGAGTGCCCGGACTGGTGCATCTACATCGACTCCCACAAGGAGACGGTGCCGCCCGCCGCCCCCGGCGGCCGCGAGCGCAGCCGCAACGTCCTCGACCGCTTCGCCATCGACTTCGCCCTCTGCATGTACTGCGGCATCTGCATCGAGGTCTGCCCGTTCGACGCGCTCTTCTGGTCCCCGGAGTTCGAGTACGCCGAGACCGACATCCACGAGCTCACCCACGAGCGCGACAAGCTCCGCGAGTGGATGTGGACCGTCCCGGCCCCGCCCGCTCTGGACCCCGGCGCCGAGGAGCCGAAGGAGCTCGCCGCCGCCCGCAAGGCCGCCGAGAAGCTGGCCGCGGCCCAGGCGACCGCCGAGCCCGCAGCCGGGCACGCGACCGAGCCCGCGGCCGAGTCCGCACCCCGGCCCGCACCGGAGGGAGACGCGTGAGCCTCGCAGCAGCCGCCACGACGGCCGCGACCGTGACCGCGAACGCGACCGGCGCCACCGAGAGCTTCCTCTCGCCGACCGGCGTCGAGATCGCCTTCCTGCTCGTCGGCCTCGTCACCCTCGGCGCGGCCGTCATCACGGTCACCACCCGCCAACTGGTGCACGCCGCGCTGTGGCTGGTGGTCGCGCTCGGCGGGCTCGCCGTCGAGTACCTCCTGCTGACCGCCGAGTTCATCGCCTGGGTGCAGGTCCTCATCTACGTCGGTTCCGTGGTCGTCCTCCTCCTGTTCGGGCTGATGCTCACCAGGGCGCCCATCGGCCGCTCCCCGGACGCCGACTCGGGCAACCGGCCGGTCGCGTTCGCCGTGGCCCTCGTCGCGGCCGCCGCCCTGGTCTGGGTCGTCGTCGACGCGTTCCGCACCACGGTGATCGACCTGGACGGCGCCGCCCAGGGCTCCACGGACGTGACCGGCTCGATCCTCTTCCGGCACTGGGTCCTGCCCTTCGAGGCCCTCTCGGTCCTCCTTCTCGCCGCCCTCGTCGGCGCGATCGTCCTGTCCCGCAAGAAGCCGGCCGACGCCGAAAGCCCGTCCACGGCCGCGAGGCCGACGGCCCAGGCCCCCGCCGCCGAGGACCCCGCCGCCCAGGACTCCAAGGCCGAGGACTCGAAGGCTCAGGACTCGAAGGCCCAGGATTCCAAGGCCCAGGAGGAGAACCGCTGATGCACCTCCACCTCGCCTACCCGGCCGTGCTCGCCGCCCTCCTCTTCTGCGTCGGCCTGTACGGCGTCCTCGCCCGGCGCAACGCGATCCTGGTCCTGATGTCCGTCGAGCTGATGCTCAACGCGGTCAACCTCAACCTGGTCGCCTTCGACGTCTGGCTCCGCGACTCCCTCCACGCGGGCCAGGCCCTGACGCTCTTCACCATCGCCATCGCCGCCGCCGAGATCGGCATCGGCCTCGCGATCGTCCTGGCGGTCTACCGCAACCGCGGCAGCTCCGCCGTCGACGAACTCCGCGACACCGCCGAGGGCCCCGCGGACACCGAAGACCCCGCAGACACCGAAGACCCCGCAGACACCGACTCCGACCCGCAGCAGGCACGGCAGTCGGCCGGGTCGGCGCAGTCGCAGAAGGCCGAGGCCAGCGCGTGACCACGACCACCCTCGCCGTCCTCGTCCCCCTCCTGCCGTTCCTCGGCGCCGCCGCGGGCCTGCTGCTGGGCCGCCGGGCGCCCGGTCTGGTCCGCCCGCTCGCGGTGCTGCCCACGCTGACGGCGCTGCTGCTCGCGGTGGTCGTGGCCGTCCGTCAGGGCGGCGGCGCCGGCGGCGGCACGGCGTCCCTGGACGCCGCCACCGAACTCACCCCGACCGGCTCGGTCCCCATCGAGCTGGCCCTGCACATCGACGGCTTCGCCGCCCTGGTCGCCGTCCTGGTCGGCCTCGTCGCGTCCTGCGTGCAGATCTACTCGACGGGCTACCTCCGCGAGGACCCGCGCTACCCCTCGTACGCCGCGCTCGTCTCCCTCTTCACCTCCGCGATGCTGCTCGTCGTCTACTCCGGCGACCTGATGGTGCTCCTGGTCGGCTGGGAGATCATGGGCATCTGCTCGTACTTCCTGGTCGGCCACTACTGGGAGACCCCCGAGGCGCGCGCCGCCTCCCTGAAGGCCTTCCTGGTCACCAAGCTCGGCGACGTCCCCTTCCTGATCGGCCTGTTCGCGCTCGCCGCCGACACCGGCTCCTTCCGGATCACGACGATCCTCACGAAGGTCGCGGACGGCGGACTCGACCACCCGACGCTCATCGCCCTGCTGCTCCTGGCGGGCGTGGCCGGCAAGTCCGCGCAGTTCCCGCTGCACACCTGGCTGCCCGACGCGATGGCCGGCCCCACGCCGGTCTCCGCGCTGATCCACGCCGCGACGATGGTCGCCGCCGGTGTCTACTTCGTGGCCCGGCTCCTCCCGGTCTTCGCCGCCTCCGCGGCCGCCCTGGTCGTCCTCGCCGTCATGGCCGCCGTCACGATGGCCGGCTCGGCCCTCGCGGCGCTCGCCCAGGACGACATCAAGCGCGTCCTCGCGTACTCCACGATCGGCCAGCTCGGCTACATGACCGGCGCCCTGGCCGTCGGCGACCGCGGTGCCGCCGTCTTCCACCTCCTGTCGCACGGCGCCTTCAAGGCGCTGCTGTTCCTCGCGGCGGGTGTGATCATCCACGCCGCCGGCACCAACTCGCTGGCCGCCATGTCCCGCATGAAGGGCTTGCGCGACCGCATCCCCGACGCCTACTGGACGATGACCGTGGCGCTCCTCGCGCTCGCCGCGATCCCGCCGTTCAGCGGCTTCTTCTCCAAGGAGGCCGTGCTCGGCGCCGCCGAACACACGGCCACGGGCCACGCCGGGTCCGCGCCCACCGCGGCGGGCTGGATCGTCCTGGTCGCCGGTCTGCTCACCGCCCTCCTCACCGCCGCCTACGCGACGCGCCTGTGGCTGCTCGCCTTCCACGGCAGCGGAACCGAGGCCCCCGACCACGGGAAGCAGCCGGTCACCATGACGGCCGTGCTGTGGGTGCTCGCCGTCCCCTCCCTCGCCTTCGGCCTCACCGTCGGCGCCCTGCCGGACTGGTTCGACGGCCATGCGCTCACCCCGACGCTCACCACCTCCGTGCTCGGCACGGGCATGGCGCTCGTCGGCGCGCTGGTCACCTACGGCGCGTGGCGGCACACCACCGCGCTCGCCGCCCGGGTCCCGCTGGGCGCCGTCGCCGCCGACCCGGACGCCGACGGGGGTGTGGTCGAGGCGGAGGCCATCGCCAGCCACGCGCCCGCCTACGGAGACGTCGCCTCGGCCCAGGACCCGGCCGACCCCGGCCGCCTGCTGCTCGGACCGCTGCACCGGCACGCGGCCGTCGGCTTCCACCTCGACGCCGTCTACGCCACGCTGTTCGTACGCCCCGTCCGGGCTTCGGCGGACCTCGTCCGCTTCCTGGACCGCGAGGTCGTCGAGACATACGTGCGCGGTGCCGGTGCGGTGCCCCGCCGGCTCGGCGCGGCCGTCCGCCGCGCGCAGACCGGCAACGTACAGACCTATCTGAGCGCGCTGCTCGCAGGCGCGGTCGTCCTGGCCGTCGCCGCCGTCCTCGTCGCCACCGCCGGAGCGTGAGCAGCCGTGATCGGTATCAGTGAGTCCGTGATGCAGTTTCTTCTGGCGTTGATCGTCGTCGGCCCGCTCGTCGGAGCCGTGGCCGCCCTCCTGCCGGCCCCGCCCGGGCTGAAGGGAAAGTCGCCCGACCAGGCGGTGCTGCGCCACGGCGTGGTCGTGACCGGGGCGATCCTGCTCGCCGCGATCGTCCTCGCACTCGGCTTCGACCATGACCAGCCGTCAAAGATGCAGGCCACGACCGATATCAGCTGGATCCCCGCACTCGACGTGCGCATCCACCTCGGCATCGACGGCATCTCGCTCCCCCTTCTGGTCCTGACCGCGCTGCTGACCTTCCTCTGCGCGCTGTACAGCTACTTCAACATGCCGGCGGGCCCGTCCCCCCGGGCCTTCGTCGCGCTGATCCTGCTCCTGGAGTCCGGCACCCTCGCGACCTTCGCCGTCCTCGATCTGCTGCTGTTCTTCCTGGCGTTCGAGATGGTGCTCATCCCGATGTACTTCCTCATCGCCCGCTGGGGCGGCGCCCACCGCACGCAGGCCGCCTGGAAGTTCATCCTCTACACGCTGCTCGGCTCCGTCGTGATGCTGCTCGGCCTCCTCCTGATCGGGCTCAAGTCCGACACCTTCGACATGGTGGCACTCGCCACTGACAACGGCCGGGGCCTGACCACGTCCGTGCAGGTCATCGCCGTTCTGGCGATCGGGATCGGGCTCGCGGTCAAGACGCCGATGTGGCCGCTGCACAGCTGGCTGCCGGACGCCCACACCGCCGCGCCCACCGTCGGTTCGGTCCTGCTGGCCGGCGTGATGCTGAAGATGGGCACGTACGGATTCGTGCGGATCGTCCTGCCCGTCGCACCCGACGGCATGCGGGAGTTCGCCCCGTACCTCGCCGCCTTCGCGGTCGTCGGCATCATCTACGGATCCCTGGCCTGCCTCGCGCTCGCCAAGCAGGGCGCGAAGGGCGACCTCAAGCGCCTCATCGCCTACTCGTCCGTCGGGCACATGGGCTTCGTCCTGCTCGGCATCGCGACGATGAGCCCGACCGGCGTGAACGGCGCGCTGTTCGCCAACATCGCCCACGGCCTCATCACCGGCCTGCTGTTCTTCCTGGTCGGCGCGTTGAAGGACCGCACGGGCAGCACCGACCTCGACTCCCTCGCACAGGAGTCCGGCGCGGCCCTCTACGGCAAGGCGCCCCGCCTCGGCGGCCTCCTCGCCTTCGGCGCCGTCGCCTCGCTCGGCCTGCCCGGACTCGCCGGGTTCTGGGGCGAGATGCTCGCGCTGTTCGGCGCGTTCGACCCCGCCGACGACCTGAGCCGCCCCGCCTTCCTCACCTTCATGGCCATCGCCGCCTTCGGCACCCTGCTCACCGCCGCGTACATGCTCATCGTCGTACGCCGCGTCTGCATGGGCCCGATGCCGAAGGCCGCGCCCGACGGGCCCGCGCCCCAGGCGCTCGCCGACGTCCACGGCTACGAGTTCGCCGCTTGGACCCCGCTCGTCGCCCTCACCGTCCTCGCCGGCCTCTGGCCCGCGGCACTCCTCGGCCTGACCGACCCGGCCGTGCAGAAGCTCCTCACAGGAGGCAAGTCGTGACCGTGGCCGCCGAAAGCGCCGCAAGCCTCGTCCAGTCCGTCGACTGGCTCGCGATCGCGCCGCCGACCATCGCCGCGGCCGTCGGCCTCGTCGTGCTCGTCGCCGACCTCTTCGTGGGCGACGGGAAGAAGGCGGTCCTCGGCTGGATCTCCGTGGCGGGCCTGGCCGCGGCCGCCCTCGCCCTGCTGCCCCTCCTGGACGACGACCGCTCCACCTTCTGCCTGACCGGCGGCGGCACCGACGCGTGCAGCTACACCGCCGACCGCTTCACCCTGGTCATCCAGCTCCTCGTCCTCGGCGGCGCCCTGCTCGCCGCCCTGCTCTCGCTGAGCACCCTCAAGGACTCCGGCGACGAACTGCCCGCGGGGGAGTACTGGTTCCTGCTGCTCTCCTCCGCCGCCGGCGCCGCCCTGCTGCCCGCCTCGCGCGACCTCGCGACGCTGATCGTCGCCCTGGAGGTCGCCTCCCTGCCGGCGTTCGCCCTCGTCGGCCTCCGGCGCGGCGACAAGCGCTCCTCCGAAGCGGCCCTGAAGTTCTTCCTCTCCTCGGTCACCGCGACCGCGGTCAGCCTGATGGGCGTCAGCTTCGTCTACGCGTCGACCGGCACCCTGCACCTCACGGAGATCGCCACCGAGCTCCAGGACGTCGACGGGCAGCTGCAGACCCTGGCGCAGACCGGCGTCGCCCTCACCCTCGTCGGCTTCGCCTTCAAGGTGGCGGCCGTGCCCTTCCACTTCTGGGTGCCCGACACCTACGTGGGCGCCCCGCTGCCCGTCGCCGCCTACCTCTCCGTCGTCGGCAAGGCCGTCGGCTTCACCGGCCTCATCCTGGTCACCGTCGTCGCCTTCCCGTCCTACGCGGACGTCTGGGGCCCGGCCCTCGCCGTCCTCGCGGCGCTCACCATGACGGCGGGCAACGTGGCGGCCCTGCGCCAGCGGGCCACGCGCGCGTACAGCGCGGTCCGCCTCCTCGCCTGGTCCTCGGTCGGCCAGGCCGGCTACCTCCTGGTGCCGATCGCCGCCGCCGGATACGCCGACGACACCGCCGAGGCCCAGAAGGCGATCGGCGCCACCGTCGCCTACGCCCTGATGTACGCGGCCGTGAACCTCGGCGCCTTCGCCGTGGCCGCCCTCGTCGGCCGCACCCGGCGCCTGAACCGCGTCAGCGACTACCGCGGCCTGTACGCACGCAGCCCGCTGGCCGCCCTGGTCCTCGGCTTCTTCCTGCTCTGCCTGGCCGGTCTGCCGCCCGGCATCATCGGCCTCTTCGCCAAGGTCACGGTCTTCTCGGCCGCGGTCGACGCGGGGCTCGGCTGGCTCGCCGTCCTGATGGCCGTGAACGTGGTGATCGCGCTCTTCTACTACCTCCAGTGGACCGCGCTCCTCTTCCGCGCCCCCGAGGGCGAGCCGGTCAAGCACCGCGTCCCGGCCCCGCTCACCGCGGCCATCGCCCTGACGGCGGTCCTCGGCGTCGCGCTCTCCGGAGCCCCCCAGCTCATCCTGCGGTTCTCCGACACCGGCCTGTTCTGACCCGCGGACCCCGCCGCGCGCCGTCCGCCCCGGCCGCGGCCGGGCCCGTCACCCGCGCGGCCTACACCGCTCCTGCGTGCACAAGGGAACTAGTGCTCCCCGCCTGGCGTTGACCAGTACGGGAGGGTCCACTGAACAGTGGAAGCACCAGTCAGCAGAGGGTTCCCCCACGCACCACCAGGAGGGCGTACCGTGCACCGCCGGCACAACGGGTTGAAGACTGCCGTACTCCTCGGGGGACTGTCCGCGCTCATCCTTGTCATCGGCAGTTTCTTCGGGCGTACAGGCCTGGTCGTCGCGCTTTTCGTGGCGATCGGCACCAATGCGTACGCGTACTGGAACAGCGACAAGCTCGCCCTGCGCGCCATGCGCGCCCGCCCGGTGAGCGAATTCGAGGCCCCCGATCTCTACCGCATGGTCCGCGAGCTCTCCACCCAGGCCCGCCAGCCCATGCCCCGCCTGTACATCTCGCCCACCGAGGCGCCGAACGCGTTCGCGACCGGCCGCAATCCCCGCAACGCCGCGGTGTGCTGCACCGACGGCATCCTGCGGATCCTCGACGAGCGCGAGCTGCGCGGCGTCATCGGGCACGAGCTCAGCCACGTCTACAACCGGGACATCCTGATCTCCTCGGTCGCGGGCGCGCTCGCCTCCGTGATCATGTTCCTGGTCAACTTCGCCTGGCTGATCCCGGTCGGCCGGTCGAACGACAACGAAGGACCGGGCATCTTCGGGATGCTCCTGATCATGCTGCTCGGGCCGCTGGCGGCCTCCGTCATCCAGCTCGCGATCAGCCGCTCCAGGGAGTACGAGGCGGACGCGTCCGGCGCCCAGCTCACCGGCGACCCCCTGGCCCTGGCGAGCGCCCTGCGTAAACTCGACGCAGGGACCAAGCAGTTGCCGCTCCCGCCCGAGCCCCGTCTCGAGACGGCGAGTCACATGATGATCGCTAACCCCTTCCGTCCGGGGCAGGGCATGTCCAAGATGTTCTCCACGCACCCGCCGATGGCGGAGCGCATCGCCCGACTCGAACAGATGGCAGGTCGTCACCAGTGAAGACAATCCTCAACGTCATATGGCTGGTCCTCTGCGGCTTCTGGATGTTCCTGGGCTACCTGCTGGCGGGCGCCCTGCTCTGCATCACGATCATCGGCATCCCGTTCGGCCTGGCCAGCTTCCGCATCGGCCGCTATGCCCTGTGGCCCTTCGGCTACACGACGGTCGAGCGCCGCGACGCGGGCGCCCCCTCCTGCCTGGGCAACGTCCTGTGGCTGGTCCTCGCGGGCTGGTGGCTCGCCATCGGCCACATCGTCACCGGCTTCCTGCTCTGCGTCACGATCATCGGCATCCCCCTGGGCATCGCCAACTTCAAGCTGATCCCGGTCTCCCTGCTGCCCCTGGGCCGCGAGATCGTCCGCACGGACCAGCCGTTCGCCGCGCGTTACTAGGGCCTGTCCGACGGATCCGGGCGCGGGGGTCCGGCCGCAGTGCGGCCGCGCCGCCGATTGTCAGTGCCGTGGTCCACGATGAACTCATGACGCACACCGAGCAGTTGCTGGCCCGTGTCGCCGACGAGGCGCGCGCCATCCGCCCCTGGGGCTGGGATGCTCTGCCCGCCCCGGCGGACGCGGACACCCTGGCCCGCGCGGAGGCCTCCCTCGGCTTCGCCCTGCCGCCGCTGCTCGCCGCGCTCTACACCCGCGTGGGAGACGGCGGATTCGGCCCGGAGTACGGCCTGTTGTCCCTGCTCGAAGGAAAGTCCTCCGGAGGCGAGCCGGCCGTCGTCGAGAAGTACCTCGCGCTGCGCGCCGCCGACGAGGGCTGGCCCGAGGGCGTGCTGCCGATATCCCACTGGGGCTGCGCGATGTACGCGTGCGTGGACTGCCGCACGGACGACGCCCAGGTGCTCCTCTACGAGCCCAACGGCGGCGACGCGCGCAACGCCTGGTTCGTCGACGCCCCGAGCCTCACGACCTGGCTCACCACCTGGCTCGACGGCACGGGGTGGTACGAGGAGGACAACGACGACGTGGACCTGCCCTCCTGGCGGGACGCCCGCCTGCCCGCGTGAGCCGCCGAGCACCGTGACGACCGCTGTGGCGTGTGCCGCACCGCCTGTGGCGTGCTCCGCACCGCCTGTGGCGTGCGCCGCACCGGGGAGATCTCCGCAACCGTGCCGGTGTGCGGCGACGTCCTTCAGGGCAACAGCGCATCAAGCTCACCGCGCGAGAAGGGTCAGGTCACCGCATGGGCATCGTCAGCTGGATCGTTCTGGGGCTGTTGGCCGGAGCCATCGCCAAACTGCTGCTGCCCGGCCGCGACCCGGGCGGCTTCCTCGGCACGACCGCCATCGGCATCGCCGGCGCCTTCATCGGCGGCTGGATCTCCGCCCGCTACCTCGACCGCCCGATCACCAACCAGTTCTACGACGGCGCCACCTGGGCCGCGGCCATCGGCGGCTCCCTGGTCCTGCTCGTCGCCTACCGCATCCTCTTCGGCCACTCACGACGCTGAGGCACCGTCACCGCCGTCCCCCCCGCGCCGTGGCCGACAGCAAGGGCGGGCACCCGTCCGGGGTGCCCGCCCTTGGCCGTCGTACGACGGAGAAGTGCCGCCGCGCGTGACCTACCGGTAGTTCACGAACTGCAGCGCGAAGTCGAAGTCCTGCCCCTTGAGCAGCGCCTGCACGGTCTGCAGGTCGTCCCGGCTCTTCGAGCTGACCCGCAGCTCGTCACCCTGGACCTGCGCCTTGACGCCCTTGGGGCCCTCATCGCGGATGATCTTGGCGACCTTCTTGGCGTTCTCCTGGGAGATGCCCTCCTCGATGGAGGCGAAGATCTTGTACTCCTTGCCGGACAGCTGCGGCTCGCCCGCGTCCAGCGCCTTCAGCGAGATGCCGCGCTTGACCAGCTTGGACTGGAAGACATCGAGGATCGCCTTGACCCGCTCCTCGCCGCTCGCCTCCATCAGGATCTTCTCGCCGGACCACCCGATCGAGGCACCCGTGCCCTTGAAGTCGTAACGCTGCGAGATCTCCTTGGCGGCCTGGTTGAGGGCGTTGTCGACCTCCTGCCGCTCGACCTTCGAGACGATGTCGAAACTGGAGTCGGCCATGTCCTGTGGCTCCTTGTATCGGGGTGTGCGTACTCAGCGGATAAACGGCCGACGGACGCCGGCTGCGTCCGCAAAGCCTAGCCACCGCCCCCGCGCGGGGTGCCGATCAATCGGGTGGCGAAGCACCCCCGTGCATCAGGTATCGTTTACGTCGTTGCCACGGAGCACCGCGAAAGCGGGGCCAGGCAGCAACCCCGGCGGTGTGCCCGAGCGGCCAAAGGGAGCAGACTGTAAATCTGCCGGCTCAGCCTTCCCAGGTTCGAATCCTGGCGCCGCCACACGGGAACAAAGGGCCCGTGACCTGAGAGAAATCCAGGTCACGGGCCCTTTGCCGTGCATTCTGCGCCTTTTCCGGAGGAGCGCCGCACGTCGCCCCCGCAGCCGCGGGGGAGTGGCCTGAATCCGCGCCTGCGCCGCCACCCCGCGCCGGGCCGCCCCACCCGCCGAGCAGCCCCGGCAGCGCGCCTCACGCGGCCGTCCTGGGCACACTGATCACATGTCGTCCCGTCGCAGGAACTGCCCCGAGTGCCGCCGTGAGATCGCCGTCGTGGGCGGCAGGTTCGCCCGCCACGACCCGCCCGGGCCGCGCGGCACCGGCGAGCTGATCTCCTGCCCCGGCTCCCGCAGACAGGCCCAACTGGGCGCCGCGCAGCCCGCGCTGGACGGCTATGTGGTCCCGGACTGCCCGGGGCAGCTGCCGCTGTTCTGAGCGGCGCCGGGGCCGTCAGTTCCCGGCGACCGACTTGGCCGCCACCGACACCGGCACCGAACCGCCGACCAGCTCCAGCGTCAGACCGGCCGTCGCGGGCGTCTCCAGGAGCTCCGCGAGCACCGCGGCGACGTCGTCCCGGGGGACGGGGCCGCGGCCCGTGGACGCCTCCAGGCGGACCAGACCGGTGCCCGCGTCGTCCGTCAGCATCCCGGGGCGCAGGATCGTCCAGTCCAGGCCCGCACGCGCGCGTACGGCCGCGTCGGCCTCGCCCTTGGCCCGCAGATAGGCGTCGAAGATCTCGTCGCCCTGGTGGGCCGGATCGGCGCCCATCGACGACACGACGATGTAGCGCCGCACACCGGCCCGCTCCGCCGCGTCCGCGAAGAGCACCGCCGCGCCCCGGTCCACGGTGTTCTTGCGGTCCGCGTCGCTGCCCGGCCCCGCGCCCGCCGCGAAGACGGCCGCGTCGGCGCCGCGCAGGTGCTCGGCGACCTCGTCGACGGACGCCGACTCCAGGTCGCACAGCACCGGTTCGGCACCGGCCTCGCGCAGATCCGCCTCCTGCCCCGCATTGCGGATCAGTCCGGCGACTTCGTCACCGCGCGCGGCGAGCAGACGCTCCAGCCGCAGCGCGATCTGACCATGACCTCCAGCGATGACAATGCGCATACTCCCGACCGTACGACAGCGCGGACGCCGACGCTCAACGCACGCGTGAGGGACCGGTGAACCACCGAACGCACGCACGCGTGGCGGCCGTCCCGCAACGCCCCCACGAGGCCCCCCGGGAGGACCCGGTCACGTGCCCTGCCGCCCGCGGTGTCCCAGCACCGCCGGCCGCCGCCGCGCGCGGGGCAGCGGCCCGTCCGCCGGCTCACGCGGGCGGCTCGTCGCCCTTCGGGCGTCCGGGAGTCGACCCCTGCGACCCCGTGGAACCGGCGGCGCGTCCCTGCCGCGGCAGGTCCAGTGCCACCGCGGCGGCGGAGTCGCAGTACTCGCGCACCGCACTGGTCCGCGCCACGACCCGCCCCCGATGCACCACGATCCGGCTGTACGCGAGCGACAGCGCGCCCGCGAGGCGGTCGCCGCGCACGGCCAGCAGCTCGGCGGGGAAGCCCGCCTCCACCCGGACCTCCGGCAGCCCCATGGCCGCCCGCGCCGCCCCGCTCACCGCGTCGTAGGCGTCCTGCGGACGCAGCCCGCACCGCGAGGCCAGCAGGAACGCGGCCTCCAGCGGATCCCCGCGCCCCACCGGGTTCGACACGTCCCGCATGGCCCCGCTGCCCGCCGCGACCCGCACACCGGCCGCCCGCAGCAGCCGCACGGGCGCCGCCCCGCCCCGCTCCGCGCTCCCGCACCCGCCCTGCGGCAGGCACACCACCGTCACCCCGGCCGCCGCGAGCTGTTCCGCGGTGCGCGCCGCCACGTCCGACGGCAGCCGACCGAGGCCGCCGCACGGCCCGATCGTCACGCCCGCCCGCAGCCCGCCCGCCATCGCCGCGAGCCGCCCGAGCCGCGCCGGATCGTCACCGTCCGTATGCAGGTCGACGGGACAGCCGTGCTCCGCGGCGAGCTCCAGGACCGCCTCGGCGTACCCCGTCGGATCCGGGTCGAGATCGGGACAGCCGCCCACGACGGAGGCGCCCATCTTCACCGCGTCCCGCAGCATCGCGAGCCCGTCGGCGCCCGCGACGCCGGTCAGCAGCCGGGGGACGGCGACGGCCGTCAGGTCGACCAGACCCCGCAGCGAGCGCCGCGCCTGCAGCACCGCCTCCATCGGACCGAGGCCCTGGACGTCCCCGATCCGCACGTGCGAGCGCAGCGCCGTGGCGCCGTGCCCGAGCTGCAGCAGCGCGGCCTCGGTGGCCCTGCGCTGCACGTCCGGGACGTCGTAGCAGACCGGACCTGCCGTGTCCGCCGACAGCACCGTGTCGCCGTGGGCGTGCGGTTCCGCGGCGGCGGGCAGCAGCAGGTAGCCGGCGAGGTCCACGCGCGCGGCGTGCGTGGACAGGCTGCCGGCCGTGCCGACCGCCTCGATGCGGCCGCCGCCGAGCCGGACGTCCACGGTCCGGCCGTCGGTCAGCCGGGCGCCACAGAGCAGCAGGGCCCCGGAGTCGTCCGCGGGGCCGGAACCGGAGGCACCGGAGGAGTGGGGCTGCTGCGGCTGGCTGTCGGGCATCGCACTCCTGGGGCTCGGGGGGCGGCTGCGCTCGGCGGGGCGTCAAGATCACGCAGCGCGCGTCGAGCCTAGGGCGGCGAAAGGCCCGCTTCGCGGAGGAGCGGAATAGTCGTACCGGTGTGGTGCGAGTGCACGGAAGGGGCGGTCACAGACGCCTGAGGCGGGCTCCGTGCTGCCCTGTGCGGGCCCCGGCGAAACGGATTTGGGCGATCGGCGACCAACCGTGTAATGTCTTCATCGCTCGCCCCAATAGCTCAGTCGGTAGAGCGTCTCCATGGTAAGGAGAAGGTCTGCGGTTCGATTCCGCATTGGGGCTCTGATGTCGAGTGATCCTCGCCTTCGGGCGAGGGGATCCGGCATCGCAGCGGTGTAGCTCAGTCGGTAGAGCAAGCGGCTCATAATCGCTGTGTCACCGGTTCAAGTCCGGTCACCGCTACTCCTGGTAGCCGATTGTGGGGTCGGTCCTTCGATCGGCTACTCTTTTTTGCGTTCATCCGTCCATCCGTCCGTCAAGGAGCACTCACGTGGCTGCCACCGACGTCCGCCCGAAGATCACGCTGGCCTGCGTGGAGTGCAAGGAGCGGAACTACATCACCAAGAAGAACCGGCGTAACGACCCGGACCGACTGGAGATGAAGAAGCACTGCCCGCGCTGCAACGCGCACACTGCGCACCGCGAAACGCGCTAAACACAGGCTCGTACACGAGGCCGTCCCCGTTGTCTGGGGGCGGCCTCGTGTCGTTGGGGAAAACAATCGCAGGAGGTGCCGAGCCCATGGCGCTCGACCAGTCCTTCGTGGGGCGGTCCTATCCCCCCACGGATCCTTATGAGGTCGGCCGGGAGAAGATCCGCGAGTTCGCCGAGGCGGTGGGGGACGCGCATCCCGCGTACACCGACCCGGCGGCCGCCAAGGCGCTCGGCCACCCCGATGTGATCGCGCCGCCGACTTTTGTGTTTGCGATCACATTCAAGGCGGCGGGGCTGGTCATCGAGGATCCGCAGCTGGGCCTCGACTACAGCCGCGTGGTGCACGGCGACCAGAAGTTCGCCTACACCCGCCCGGTGCGCGCGGGGGACCGGCTCACGGTCACCTCGACCATCGAGTCGATCAAGTCGCTCGCGGGCAACGACATCCTGGACATCCGCGGTGAGGTCCACGACGAGGCCGGCGAGCACGTCGTGACCGCCTCGATCAAGCTCGTCGCGCGCGCGGCGGAGCCCGCGGCAGAGGGAGCGTGAAGCGATGACGGCGAAGATTTCCTACGACGACGTCGAGGTCGGCACCGAGCTGCCCGCCCAGACCTTTCCCGTGACGCGCGCCACCCTCGTCCAGTACGCGGGCGCCTCCGGTGACTTCAACCCGATCCACTGGAACGAGAAGTTCGCGCTGGAGGTCGGCCTCCCCGACGTCATCGCGCACGGCATGTTCACCATGGCCGAGGCGATCCGCGTGGTGACCGACTGGCTGGGCGACCCGGGGGCCATCGTCGAGTACGGGGTGCGCTTCACGAAGCCCGTCGTCGTCCCGAACGACGACAAGGGCGCCACCATCGAGGTCGGCGCCAAGGTCGCGGCCAAGCTGGACGACCGCCGCGTGCGGGTCGACCTGCTGGCCAAGAGCGGGGACCAGAAGGTCCTCGGCATGTCGCGGGCCGTCGTACAGCTGGCCTGACGGCCACCGCGACACACGTAGCGACCGGTAAGGGGCGCCCTCCTCCGCAGGGCGCCCCTTACGTCAATCCGCCTCCGTGCCGCACCGCTTGACGAGGTAGTGATTGACCACTAACTTACTCGCATGGTCAGGATGAGCGCAGAGGAGCGGCGCGAGAGCGTCATCCGCGCGGCGATGGTCGAATTCGCGCGCGGCGGCTACAAGGGCACCTCCACCGAGGCGATCGCCAAGCGGGTGGGCGTCTCGCAGCCGTACCTCTTCCGGCTCTTCCCGGACAAGCGCGCCATCTTCCTCGCCGCGTCCCGGCGGTGCTGCGAGGAGACCACGGAGGTCTTCCGTGCGACGTCCGAAGGCCTGGACGCGGAAGAGGCCGTGCACGCCATGGGGCAGGCCTATCAGGCGCTCATCGCCGAGGACCCGGACAAGCTGCTCATGCAGATGCAGATGTACGTGGCGACGGCCGCCGCGGAGGCGGCGGGCGACACGGAGTTCGGCGGGGAGCTGCGGGCCTGCTGGATGGAGATGTACGAGACCGTGCACCTCGCGATGGGGGCGGACGTCGACGAGACGACGACGTTCCTGGCCTACGGGATGCTGGTCAACGTCCTGGTGTCGATGGGCTTCCGGCCCGACCACCGGGTGTGGAGCGGCTTCTACGATTCGGCGCAGCCCAAGCAGCCCGAGCGGTGAGTCCGCGGGGGCGTGGGGGCGGGTTTTCGTACCCGTAAAAGTTAGTAATCAATAACTAAACTCAAAACTCAATGGCTGAACTCAGGGACTTCGATCACAGGGGGAGCGATGTCACAGCAAGAGGCACGGCGCGGGGGAGCCGCCTGGGCCCTCGTCATCACCAGCGTCGCCGGATTCATGGCGGCGCTCGACAACCTCGTCGTCACCACCGCCCTGCCCTCCATCCGCGAGGACCTCGGCGGCGCACTGCACGACCTGGAGTGGACCGTGAGCGCCTACACGCTCACCTTCGCCGTGCTGCTGATGTTCGGCGCGGCCCTCGGCGACCGGTTCGGCCGCCGCAGGCTCTTCATGGTCGGCCTCACCGTCTTCACCGGCGCCTCCGCCGCCGCGGCCCTCGCACCCGGCCTCGACGCGCTGATCGCCGCCCGCGCGGTGCAGGGTGTCGGCGCCGCGATCATGATGCCGCTCACCCTGACCCTGCTGACGGCGGCCGTGCCGCCCGCCAAGCGCGGCATGGCGTACGGCATCTGGGGCGCCGTCAACGGCCTCGCGGTCGCCAGCGGTCCGCTGATCGGCGGCACCCTCACCGAGCACGTCTCCTGGCAGTGGATCTTCTGGCTGAACGTCCCGCTGGGCCTGGCCGTGCTGCCGCTCGCCCGCCTGCGCCTCGCCGAGTCGTACGCCCCCGGGGCCCGCCTCGACATCGTCGGCACCGTGCTCGCCAGCGGCGGACTCTTCGGCATCGTCTACGCCCTGGTGCGCGGCCCCGTCGACGGCTGGGCCGGCGCCACCGTCCTGACCAGCCTGATCGCCGGCGCCGTGCTGCTCGGCGGCTTCGTGCGGCACGGGATCCGCGCGAAGGCGCCGATGCTGCCGATGCGCCTCTTCCGCAGCCGGGCGTTCGCCGGGATCAACGCCGCCAGCCTGCTGATGTTCCTCGGGATGTTCGGCTCGATCTTCCTGCTCAGCCAGTACATGCAGAGCGTCCTCGGCTACTCGCCCACCGAGGCGGGACTGCGGATGCTGCCCTGGACCGGCATGCCCATGCTGATCTCGCCGCTCGCGGGCTATCTCTCCGACCGGATCGGCGGTCGCCCGATCGTCGCCGCCGGACTCTTCCTGCAGTCCGTGGGCCTGGCCTGGTACGCGGTCGTGGTGGCGGTCGACGCGTCGTACGCGGTCCAGCTGCCCGCCCTGATCATCAGCGGCGTCGGCATGTCCCTGTACTTCGCCCCCGCCTCCAACCTGGTGATGTCCAGCGTCCGGCCGCACGAGCAGGGCATCGCCTCCGGTGCCAACAACGCGCTGCGCGAGGTCGGCGGCGCCCTCGGCATCGCCGTGATGTCCTCGATCTTCTCGGCGCAGGGCGGCTACCTGCCCGTGCAGAGCTTCATCGACGGGCTGCGGCCCGCTCTGTGGGTGGGCGCCGCGGTGGTGGCCCTCGCGGCCGTGGCGGCCCTGGCCATTCCCTCCCGCCGGAAGACGGAAAAGACGGAGAAGGCAGAGGGAGCGGAGGGAGCAGAGGGAACAGAGGGGCCAGGAGACGGGGAGACGGGCGCGCCCGGGCCCCATGACGACCTGGTCACCGTCTGAGCGACCGCCGGTCGACCCGGCGCACGACCACGCGCAACGGCCCCGCCCCGACCGGCGGGGCCGTTCTCGTACTCTTGAGCACGTGCAGGAACTCCACGACGCCCCCCTCGCCCCGCTGACCACCTTCCGGCTCGGCGGTCCCGCCACCCGCCTGATCACCGCCACCACCGACGCCGAGGTGATCGCCGCCGTCCGCGCGGCCGACGACTCCGGCACCCCGCTGCTGGTCATCGGCGGCGGCTCGAACCTGGTCATCGCCGACAAGGGCTTCGACGGCACCGCCCTGCGCATCGCCACCCGGGGCTTCGAGCTCGACGGCACCCGCCTGGAGCTCGCGGCCGGCGAGACCTGGACGGACGCCGTGGCCCGCACCGTCGAGGCCGGCCTCGCGGGCATCGAGTGCCTCGCCGGGATCCCCGGCTCGGCGGGCGCCACCCCGATCCAGAACGTGGGGGCGTACGGCCAGGAGGTCTCCTCGACGATCACCGAGGTGGTCGCCTACGACCGGCGCACGCACGAGACGGTCGTCATCCCGAACGCCGAGTGCGCGTTCTCGTACCGGCACAGCCGCTTCAAGGCCGACCCCGACCGCTTCGTGGTGCTGCGGGTCCGCTTCGAGCTGGAGGACGCCCAGGGCATGAGCGCCCCCCTCAAGTACCCCGAGACGGCGCGCACGCTCGGCGTCGAGGCGGGCGAGCGGGTCCCCGCCGCGGTGGCCAGGGAGACCGTCCTCAAGCTCCGCGCCGGCAAGGGCATGGTGCTCGACCCCGAGGACCACGACAGCTGGTCGGCCGGGTCCTTCTTCACCAATCCGATCCTCACCGAGGCGGAGTTCACCGCCTTCCACGCGCGCGTGGCGGACCGCCTCGGTCCGGACGTCGCCCCGCCCGCCTTCCCGGCGGGCGACGGCCGCGTGAAGACCTCCGCCGCCTGGCTCATCGACAGGGCGGGCTTCACCAAGGGCTACGGAGAGGGCCGCGCCCGCATCTCCACCAAGCACACCCTTGCCCTCACCAACCGCGGCGGCGCCACCACCGAGGACCTCCTGGACCTCGCCCGCGAGGTCGTCGCCGGGGTGCGGGACGCCTTCGGCGTCACCCTCGTCAACGAGCCGGTGACGGTGGGCGTCAGCCTGTAGCGGGCGGTCGGCGGGGGCGGGCTCAGTACGCCACGCCGACGCCCTGCTTCACGGTGGCGGGGTCGTCGATCATGCCGAGCATCGCGTGCGCCACGTCGGCACGCCCGATCGTGCGCCCCGAGCGCGGGGAACCGCCGATCACCGTGCGGTAGCTGCCGGTCAGCGGCCTGTCGAGGAGCCGCGGGGGCCGCACCGACGTCCAGTCCGTGGCGCTCGCCGCCAGCTCCGCCTCCATGGCCGCCAGGTCGGTGTACACGCCCTTGAGGGCCGCGCCGATCACGGCCAGCACGGCGCGGTCCATGACGGGGGAGCCCGCGGCCCGCGGCCCCACCGGCGCCGCGCTCACGACCAGGAGGCGCCGGGTGCCCTCCGCGTCCACCGCCCGCAGCACCGCGCGCGTCAGTTCCGTGGCCAGGCCGCGGGCCGCGTCCGCGCGGTTGCGCGCGCCGAGCCCGGACAGCACCGCGTCCCGCCCCGCGACCGCGGGCCGCAGCGCCTGCGGATCCCGTACGTCCGCGCGGAACACCTCGAGCCCCTCGCCGGTCACCGTGAGGCGCGCCGGGTCCCGCACCACCGCCGTGACCTGGTGTCCCGCCGTGAGTGCCTGTCGGACGATCTCCCGGCCGATACCGCCGGTCGCCCCGAACACCGTGAGCCTCATCGTGCGCCTCCCCAGGTGGGTAAGTATTCACTCACCTCTAGACTGGGCAGCCCCGCACCCCTCGTCAAGTCTGGTTGGACGGCACATGGAGCAGAAGCCCACCCGGGCCCGCATCCTCGACGCGGCCCACGCGCTGATGTCCACGCGCGGTCTGGCCCGGGCCACCACCAAGGAGATCGCCCGCGCGGCGAGCTGCTCCGAAGCCGCGCTCTACAAGCACTTCGTCAGCAAGGAAGAGCTGTTCGTCGCCGTCCTCCAGGAGCGGCTGCCCCGCCTGACCCCGCTCCTGAACGAACTCGTGGAGCAGCCGGGGGAGCGCGGCGTCGTCCAGAACCTCACCGAGATCGCCCGCCTGGCCTGCGAGTTCTACGCGGAGAGCTTCCCGATCGCCGCCTCCTTGTACGCCGAGACCGCCCTGAAGCGCCGGCACGACGCCTCCCTGCGCGAGACGGGCATGGGCCCCCACGTCCCCGTCGAGGCCCTCGACGCCTACCTGCGCGCCGAGCGCGACGCGGGCCGCATCGCGGCCGACACCGACACGTTCGCCGCCGCCTCGCTCCTCATGGGCGCCTGCGCGCAGCGCGCCTTCGCCTACGACGCCGCGCTGGGCAAGCCGCCCCCGCAGCCCGTCGAGGAGTTCGCCGCCACGCTCGCCCGCACCCTGGTGCGGGGCATCGGCTGACCTGCGCCACTCCTCAGTCGGCCAGCCACTCGTCGACCCCGGCCAGCAGCTTGTCCCGGACGCCGGCCGGCGCGGCCGAACCGCGCACCGACTGCCGCGCGAGCTCCGCGAGCTCGGCGTCGGTGAAGCCCTGGTGGGCGCGCGCGATCTCGTACTGGGCGGCGAGCCGCGACCCGAAGAGCAGCGGGTCGTCGGCGCCGAGCGCTATCGGCACCCCGGCCTCGAAGAGCGTCCGCAGCGGCACGTCCTCCGGCTTCTCGTAGACGCCGAGGGCCACGTTGGACGCCGGGCACACCTCACATGTCACGCCCCGGTCCGCGAGCCGCTTCAGGAGCCGCGGGTCCTCCGCGGCCCGCACACCGTGCCCGATGCGCGCCGCGTCCAGGTCGTCCAGGCAGTCCCGCACCGACGCAGGCCCGGTCAGCTCCCCGCCGTGCGGCGCCGCGAGCAGCCCGCCCTCCCTGGCGATGGCGAAGGCCCGGTCGAAGTCGCGGGCCATGCCGCGCCGTTCGTCGTTGGAGAGCCCGAAGCCGACGATGCCCCGGTCCGCGTACCGCACGGCGAGCCGGGCCAGCGTGCGGGCGTCCAGCGGGTGCTTCATGCGGTTCGCGGCGACCAGGACGCGCATGCCGAGCCCGGTCTCCCGCGAGGCGCTCTCGACGGCGTCCAGGATGACTTCCAGGGCCGGGATCAGACCGCCGAGGCGCGGCGCGTACGAGGTCGGGTCGACCTGGATCTCCAGCCACCCCGACCCGTCCCGCAGATCCTCCTCGGCGGCCTCGCGCACCAGCCGCTGGATGTCCTCGGGCTCACGCAGACAGGAGCGTGCCGCGTCGTAGAGCCGCTGGAAGCGGAACCAGCCCCGCTCGTCGGTGGCCCGCAGCTTCGGCGGCTCGGCGCCGGTCAGCGCCTCCGGGAGCCGCACCCCGTACTTGTCGGCGAGCTCCAGCAGCGTGGCGGGCCGCATCGACCCGGTGAAGTGCAGGTGCAGATGGGCCTTCGGCAGCTCTCTTACGTCTCGTACGCGCTCCATTCCAGGATCTTGCCGTACGCGGCCGACCTCCCGGTAGCGGCTTTCCCTCTTCGGTGACCATCCCGAACGAAGAAACGGGCCGCCCCTCCGGAAGGAGGGACGGCCCGCACGCACGCGTGGAGCGCTGTTTCCCGCCGGGACCCCGGCGTCAGGACCGTCAGTCGCGGGCCTCGGCGAGCAGCTTCTGGACCCGCGAGACGCCCTCGACGAGGTCGTCGTCACCGAGCGCGTAGGAAAGGCGCAGGTAGCCCGGCGTCCCGAAGGCCTCGCCCGGAACCACCGCGACCTCGGCCTCCTCCAGGATGAGCGCCGCCAGCTCCACGGAGTCCTGCGGGCGCTTGCCGCGGATCTCCTTGCCGATCAGGCCCTTCACCGAGGGGTAGGCGTAGAAGGCGCCCTCGGGCTCGGGGCAGATCACGCCCTGGATGTCGTTGAGCATCCGCACGATGGTCTTG
Organism: Streptomyces sp. NPDC002564; assembly: GCF_042889645.1. NCBI lineage: Bacteria > Bacillati > Actinomycetota > Actinomycetes > Kitasatosporales > Streptomycetaceae > Streptomyces > Streptomyces sp. NPDC002564. The sequence continues at coordinate 201,046 of NZ_JBIARE010000001.1, forward strand.
CGGCGCCGGTCGAAGGCCTCGCGCATCCGCTCGACGGCGACCAGGTCGCCGGAGACGGCCGCGAGCGCGGCGGCCTGCGCCACGTTGGAGACGTTGGACGTGGCGTGCGACTGCAGGTTCGTCGCGGCCTTGACGACGTCCTTCGGGCCGATGATCCAGCCCACCCGCCAGCCGGTCATCGCGTACGTCTTGGCGACGCCGTTGACCACGATGCACTTGTCCCGCAGCTCGGGCAGGATCGCCGGGAGCGAGGTGAACGTCGCGTCCCCGTAGACGAGGTGCTCGTAGATCTCGTCGGTCATGACCCACAGGCCGTGCTCGACGGCCCAGCGGCCGATCGCCTCGGCGTCGGCCTCGCTGTAGACGGCGCCCGTCGGGTTCGACGGCGACACGAAGAGCACGACCTTCGTCCGCTCGGTGCGCGCGGCCTCCAACTGCTCCACACTGACGCGGTAACCGGTGGTCTCGTCCGCGACGACCGGGACCGGGACACCGCCCGCGAGCCGGATCGACTCCGGGTACGTCGTCCAGTACGGCGCGGGGACGATGACCTCGTCGCCCGGGTCGAGGATCGCGGCGAAGGCCTCGTAGATGGCCTGCTTGCCGCCGTTGGTCACCAGGATCTGCGACGCGTCGACCTCGTACCCCGAGTCGCGCAGGGTCTTCGCGGCGATCGCGGCCTTGAGCTCGGGCAGGCCCCCGGCGGGCGTGTAGCGGTGGAACTTCGGGTTCTTGCAGGCCTCCACGGCGGCCTCGACGATGTAGTCCGGAGTCGGGAAGTCGGGCTCACCCGCACCGAACCCGATCACCGGGCGGCCGGCGGCCTTGAGGGCCTTGGCCTTGGCGTCGACGGCGAGGGTCGCGGACTCGGAGATCGCGCCGATGCGCGCGGACACCCGGCGCTCGGTCGGAGAAGTTGCAGCGCTCATATCCCCATCGTTCCAGACCTCGAACGGCCCCGGTGCGCGGGTTTCCAAGACCATCGGAACCCATTCTGTTCGACGGAGCGCCTCGGACCACGTACACTCACTGCTCGTTGGCCCTCACCGGCCGCGCCCCTCATCGCACTCCGTGCACATGGGCGGATGCGGTAGGTTGGGGGAAAACCAAAGGGTCGTAGCTCAATTGGTAGAGCACTGGTCTCCAAAACCAGCGGTTGGGGGTTCAAGTCCCTCCGGCCCTGCTACACACTCCTTCGCCAGGATGTGTGCGCATGTACGTACTGCATTGCACCGCCGTGCGGCTCAACCGGGCGCGGCACGGCCACGACCCGGAATCAGGTGAGGACGAGTGACGGACGCCGTGGGCTCCATCGACATGCCTGATGCCCAGGACGAGGCGCCGGAGTCCAAGAAGAAGGCCCGCAAGGGCGGCAAGCGCGGCAAGAAGGGCCCCTTCGGCCGTCTCGCGCTCTTCTATCGCCAGATCATCGCGGAGCTCCGCAAGGTCGTCTGGCCGACTCGCAGTCAGCTCACCACGTACACCACCGTGGTGATCGTCTTCGTCGTCATCATGATCGGTCTTGTGACCGTGATTGACTATGGCTTCAGCCACGCTGTCAAGTACATCTTCGGCTGAGCCGAGAGCGAAGGGCGCCGTACCCGGCGCCCCTATTCGCGTGTTCCACCCCATGTATCCAGGAAGAAGCAGCCACCGTGTCTGACCCGAACCTGAACGACGCCATCGAGTCGGTCGAGTCCGTTGAGGACGAGCTCGACATCGTCGAGGCGGCGGACGCCGAGGCGCCGGATCAGGCCGAGGCTGCCGACGCCGCCGCGGGCGAGCCCGCCGAAGAGGCCGCCATCCACCTGGAGGGCGACGCCGAGGCTGTCGCCGAGTCCGAGGAGGACGAGGTCGCCCTCGCCGAGGTCGCCGACGAGGAGACCGCCGAGGACGACGCGGACGCCGAGTCCGTCGAGGCCGACGAGGCCGACGAAAACGCCGCCGCGGACGAGCCCGTCGAAGAGGCCGAGCCGGTCGACCCGATCGTCGCCCTGCGCGAGGAGCTCCGCACCCTCCCCGGCGAGTGGTACGTCATCCACACCTACGCCGGTTACGAGAACCGCGTGAAGACCAACCTCGAGCAGCGCGCCGTCTCGCTGAACGTCGAGGACTTCATCTTCCAGGCCGAGGTGCCCCAGGAAGAGGTCGCCCAGATCAAGAACGGCGAGCGCAAGACCATCCGTCAGAACAAGCTCCCCGGCTACGTGCTGGTGCGCATGGACCTGACGAACGAGTCGTGGGGCGTCGTCCGCAACACTCCCGGCGTCACCGGCTTCGTGGGCAACGCCTACGACCCGTACCCGCTGACCCTGGACGAGATCGTCAAGATGCTCGCCCCGGAGGCCGAGGAGAAGGCCGCCCGCGAGGCCGCCGAGGCCGAGGGCAAGCCCGCTCCGCAGCGCAAGGTCGAGGTCCAGGTCCTGGACTTCGAGGTGGGCGACTCGGTCACCGTCACCGACGGCCCGTTCGCGACGCTGCAGGCGACGATCAACGAGATCAACGCCGACTCGAAGAAGGTCAAGGGCCTCGTCGAGATCTTCGGCCGCGAGACCCCGGTCGAGCTGAGCTTCGACCAGATCCAGAAGAACTAGCCCTCGCGGCTTCCTCTGGACCACACGCTTCCGAACAGGTCAGACAGGCTGCCAAAGCCGGTCTGACCTGCTCGGTTTTTAGCTGCGCGACTATACCCGTTATCGTTGTGCGGTATGCCTCCATCCGGATGACCGGATGGTCGGCTGAAAACTCTCACTAGGACCCGGAGAGAGCAATGCCTCCCAAGAAGAAGAAGGTCACGGGGCTTATCAAGCTCCAGATCCAGGCTGGTGCCGCCAACCCGGCCCCGCCGGTCGGCCCCGCGCTGGGCCAGCACGGCGTCAACATCATGGAGTTCTGCAAGGCGTACAACGCCGCGACCGAGTCGCAGCGTGGCTGGGTGATCCCGGTGGAGATCACGGTCTACGAGGACCGTTCCTTCACCTTCATCACCAAGACGCCGCCGGCCGCCAAGATGATCCTCAAGGCCGCTGGTGTCGAGAAGGGCTCCGGCGAGCCCCACAAGACCAAGGTCGCCAAGGTCACCGAGGCGCAGATCCGTGAGATCGCGACGACCAAGATGGAAGACCTCAACGCCAACGACCTGGACGCCGCGTCGAAGATCATCGCCGGCACCGCCCGTTCCATGGGCATCACGGTCGAGGGCTGAGACTCCCCTCCGTCTGACCTTTCTCAGTGGTAGGGCCACGCGCTGGCCCGCACCACGACTCCCTACCTGAACCCACAGGAGCAGAAGTGAAGCGCAGCAAGACTCTCCGCGCTGCGGACGCCAAGATCGACCGGGACAAGCTGTACGCCCCGCTCGAGGCCGTCCGTCTCGCCAAGGAGACCTCCTCGACCAAGTTCGACGGCACCGTCGAGGTCGCCATGCGTCTGGGTGTCGACCCGCGCAAGGCCGACCAGATGGTCCGCGGCACCGTGAACCTCCCGCACGGCACCGGCAAGACCGCCCGGGTCCTGGTCTTCGCGACCGGTGACCGTGCTGCGGCCGCGGAAGCCGCTGGGGCCGACATCGTCGGCGCCGACGAGCTCATCGACGAGGTCGCGAAGGGCCGCCTGGACTTCGACGCCGTCGTCGCCACCCCGGACCTCATGGGCAAGGTCGGCCGCCTCGGCCGCGTGCTCGGTCCGCGTGGTCTGATGCCGAACCCGAAGACCGGCACCGTGACCCCCGATGTCGTGAAGGCTGTCAACGACATCAAGGGCGGCAAGATCGAGTTCCGCGTCGACAAGCACTCGAACCTGCACTTCATCATCGGCAAGGTGTCCTTCGACGACACCAAGCTGGTGGAGAACTACGGCGCGGCCCTGGAGGAGATCCTCCGTCTGAAGCCGTCGGCCGCCAAGGGTCGCTACATCAAGAAGGCCGCCATCACCACCACGATGGGCCCCGGCATTCCGCTGGACTCGAACCGCACCCGCAACCTCCTCGTCGAGGAGGACCCGGCCGCCGTCTGATCCTGACGGCAGCCGCGTCGCGTACGCGTTCTGTGGACGGGCCCCGCAACCTTTCGAGGTGCGGGGCCCGTCCTGTTTGTGTACGGGCCTTTCGGATACGTCTGTCACAGGGCTGCGCTAGCGTGCGGAGCTCTTCCTGGAGCCAAGGGGTGGGACGCAGATGAACAGCACGACCATGCGGCGAGCCGGTCTCTCGATCGCGGTCGTCACCGCGCTGACGGGCCTCGCGGCCTGCGGGTCGGGCGACGACTCCTCCGACGCCGCGGACGGCGGCAAGGACAAGGGCGGGATCGGCGTCAGCCCGATAGCCGCCCTGCGGACCGTCGAGAAGTCCACCGACGACGCGGACACCGCCCGGATCGACGGCTCGACGACCATGGGCACGGTGTCCTCCATGGACATGAAGGGCGTCATGGGCTGGTCCGACGGCATCACGGGCAACGTCACGGTGACCTTCACCGGCGGCACCCAGGCCCAGCAGATGAAGCAGCTCGGCCAGACGAAGATCGACTACCGCTATCTGAAGAACGGCTTCTACGCGAATATGGGGGACACGTTCGCGGCCCAGGCGGGCGGGGGCAAGCACTGGCTGGCGTACGACTACGACACGCTCGCCGAGATGAGCGGCGCGGCCGGCGAGGCCTTCCAGGACCAGATGCAGAACACCACGCCGAACCAGTCGGTGAAGATGCTGCTCGCCTCCGGTGACGTCAAGCGCGTCGGCGCGGAGAAGGTCCGCGGGACGCCGGCCACCCACTACAAGGGCACGGTCGACGTCGCCGACTTCACCGCCAAGAACACCGAGCTGGACGCGGACCGGATGTCCGAGCTGAAGAAGCAGTTCGACCAGGCCGGCATCAGCACCGAGACCATCGACATCTGGGTCGACGGCGACGATCTGCTCGTCAAGAAGATCGAGAAGGCCGACACCAAGAACGGCCCCTTCGAGCAGACCGCCTACTACAGCGACTACGGCACCCCGCTCTCCGTCGAGAAGCCCCCGGCCTCGGACACCATGGGCTTCAAGGAGCTGCTGAACCGGCAGTCCGCGGGATAACCCGCAGGCCGGCCGCCCTGCGCCTCAGGTACTCTCAGCAACAGAAATGTTTCGATCATGTGTTCCTAGGGGTGGGGTCATGACTGTTGGTGCAGTGCGTGGAGGCAAGGGTCGTCGGCGTGCGGTGAGCGCCGTGCTCGGCTCGGTGCTGCTGTGTACGGGCGCGGTGGCCTGTGGGGGGTCGGACGGCTCCGACAAGAGCGCGGACGAGGGCAAGACCCAGTCGCGCTCGCAGGTCACCGAGGTCATCACGGCCGCGTACAAGAAGACGTCGGCCGCCAAGTCGGCCAAGGTCCGGATGACCATGTCCACGCCGCCCGGCAAGATGGGCAAGGCGATGGGCGGTGCCGGCGAGATGAAGATGTCCGGCGTCATGGGCTGGGACCCGACCGTCATGGACGTGACGATGACCGGTTCCGCGCTCACGGAGAGCGACCCGGACGCGCCGGACAAGGTCCGGATGCTCTGGAGCGACAACGTCATGTACATGGACATGGGCGCCAAGGCGGCCAAGGACATGGACGGCAAGCGCTGGATGAAGATGGACCTGAACTCCATCGCCAAGCAGGCCGGTGACGAGAAGCTCGCCCAGCAGATGACCGGCGGCCTGGACAGCATGAACCAGGACCCGGCCCAGCAGCTCGCGATGCTCCTGGACTCGCCGAACCTCAAGCACCTGGGCTCCGCGAAGGTCGACGGCGTCCAGACCCAGCGCTACAAGGGCCGCCTCTCCGTCAAGGAGATGATGGAGTCCAACGACGGTCTCAAGGGCATGCTCAGCAAGAGCGAGCGCGAGCAGCTCTTCAAGAACATCGAGAAGTCCGGCATCAAGGGCTACGACACCGAGGTCTGGGTCAACGAGGACGACTACCCGGTCCGGATGGACATCGACATCAAGAGCCCCGAGGGCACGGTGAAGACGTCGCAGACCTTCTCCGACTACGGCACGGCCGCCAAGGTGACCCCGCCGCCGGCCGGCCAGACCTTCGACCTGATGAAGATGTTCCAGGAGCTCGGCAAGATGGGCCAGGAAGGCTCCGCCGAGGGCTCGGACAGCGCCTTCTGACCGGATTTGCTTGACGCGACCCCGTTCGCGTACGCTTCCACAGAAGCCAAAGACCGCTGGTCGTTGCTGTGTTCTCGTCAGAGGGCGCGGTGGCCGAAGGATCCGTTGAAATTGCGGACGACCCGCGCAGGTGACTGTGGAAGTGCTCCCGGATTCCGTCCGGTCGAGCTCACGCCCCGTGCGCCTGCGCCGGGGCGTTTTGTTTTGTCAGCCCCTTCTGAGCGGTCCTCATCACCCGGAAGGAGGCCGACGCTCTATGCCGACGCCCGACAAGGCTGCCGCGGTAGCCGAGCTCACGGACAAGTTCCGCAGCTCGAACGCCGCCGTGCTGACCGAGTACCGGGGTCTCACCGTGGCCCAGCTCAAGCAGCTGCGCCGTTCCCTCGGTGCGAACTCCGAGTACGCCGTGGTGAAGAACACGCTGACCAAGATCGCGGCCAACGAGGCCGGGATCGACACGCTGGACGACCTGTTCACGGGTCCGACGGCGGTCGCCTTCGTCACCGGTGACCCGGTGGAGTCGGCGAAGGGTCTTCGTGACTTCGCCAAGGAGAACCCGAACCTCGTCATCAAGGGCGGTGTCCTTGATGGCAAGGCGCTGTCCGCCGACGAGTTCAAGAAGCTTGCGGACCTCGAGTCCCGCGAGGTTCTGCTCAGCAAGCTGGCCGGTGCGTTCAAGGGCAAGCAGTCGCAGGCTGCCTCTGTCTTCCAGGCGCTGCCGTCGAAGTTCGTCCGCACCGCGGAGGCGCTTCGTGCCAAGCAGGCCGAGCAGGGCGGTGCCGAGTAATTCGGCTCGCACATTGACCGCCGCCTGACGCGACGGTCACAGCGGGCCCAACGTACGCCCGCCTTCATGTACACCCGGCACCAGCCGAATTAGTGGAAGGACGCCATCATGGCGAAGCTGTCCCAGGACGACCTGCTCGCGCAGTTCGAAGAGATGACCCTCATCGAGCTCTCCGAGTTCGTGAAGGCCTTCGAGGAGAAGTTCGACGTCACCGCCGCCGCCGCCGCGCCGGTCGTCGTCGCCGGTGGTGCCGCTGGTGGCGCCGCCGAGGCCGCCGAGGAGCAGGACGAGTTCGACGTCATCCTCACGGGTGCCGGCGAGAAGAAGATCCAGGTCATCAAGGTCGTGCGTGAGCTCACCTCCCTGGGCCTCAAGGAGGCCAAGGACCTCGTCGACGGCACCCCGAAGCCCGTCCTCGAGAAGGTCGCGAAGGACGCCGCGGAGAAGGCCGCCGAGGCCCTCAAGGGCGCCGGCGCCTCCGTCGAGGTCAAGTGACCTTGCGAGTCGTCTGACTCTCTTCACCGCACGTACGGCCGAAACGCTGTAACGCGCGGGACGCCAAGGGCGATCACCCAGTTGGGTGGTCGCCTTTCGGCGTTCCCGGGCACTCCCGCCAAGGGTGCCTTGCGATGTCGGCACCGGCGAGTATGGTGATCTTCATCGTGCCCTCGGGGCGGCCCGTGACGGTGACGATCTCGGAGCGTCGGGCGATGTCGGGGCAGGGGGGCCTTGACGAACCGCACGCAGCGCGCAATTCTCAGGACGCGTCGTCACAAAGGATCCGCATCCGAGGCATGGATCGGCGACGAAGAGGGCAGTATCGATGTGCATCGAGGGCGTGGCTTGCAGCAGGGGTTGAGAACAACGAGGGTCTCCCAGAACCCGCACTGGACATCAGTGGGCCAACTGGCTACACTGACCCTTTGCGCTGCCTGTTAGCTGCCTCCTGCCCGTCACCAGGGGCATGCCCATGCTTGAGCACCGTGGACTGGAACTTCTCTGACCTGGCCAAACGGCCAAATCAGAAAGCTCTGTCCCTGTGTCCAGCCTGGGACCGGTACGCGCGTAGTGAGTCCGAGCCCTCGGAAGGACCCCCTCTTGGCCGCCTCGCGCACTGCCTCGACCGCGAATACGAACAACGGCGCCAGCACCGCCCCGCTGCGCATCTCCTTTGCAAAGATCAAGGAGCCCCTCGAGGTTCCGAACCTTCTTGCGCTGCAGACCGAGAGCTTTGACTGGCTGCTCGGCAATGACGCGTGGAAGGCTCGTGTCGAGGCGGCTCTGGACAGCGGACAGGACGTCCCCACCAAGTCCGGTCTGGAGGAGATCTTCGAGGAGATCTCCCCGATCGAGGACTTCTCCGGGTCGATGTCCCTGACGTTCCGCGACCACCGTTTCGAGCCTCCGAAGAACTCGATCGACGAGTGCAAGGAGCGCGACTTCACGTTCGCCGCCCCGCTCTTCGTCACCGCTGAGTTCACCAACAACGAGACCGGCGAGATCAAGTCCCAGACGGTCTTCATGGGCGACTTCCCGCTCATGACGAACAAGGGCACCTTCGTCATCAACGGCACCGAGCGTGTCGTGGTGTCGCAGCTGGTCCGCTCGCCCGGTGTCTACTTCGATTCCTCGATCGACAAGACGTCCGACAAGGACATCTTCTCCGCCAAGATCATCCCGTCCCGGGGTGCCTGGCTGGAGATGGAGATCGACAAGCGCGACATGGTCGGTGTGCGCATCGACCGCAAGCGCAAGCAGTCGGTCACCGTTCTGCTCAAGGCTCTCGGTTGGACGACCGAGCAGATCCTCGAGGAGTTCGGCGAGTACGAGTCCATGCGCGCCACCCTGGAGAAGGACCACACCCAGGGTCAGGACGACGCGCTGCTCGACATCTACCGCAAGCTCCGTCCGGGCGAGCCGCCGACCCGTGAGGCCGCTCAGACGCTGCTCGAGAACCTCTACTTCAACCCGAAGCGCTACGACCTCGCGAAGGTCGGCCGCTACAAGGTCAACAAGAAGCTGGGTGCGGACGCTCCGCTCGACGCGGGCATCCTCACGGTCGAGGACATCATCGCCTCGATCAAGTACCTGGTGAAGCTGCACGCCGGTGAGACCGAGACCGTGGGCGACAGCGGCACGTCGATCGTCGTCGAGACCGACGACATCGACCACTTCGGCAACCGTCGTCTGCGCAACGTCGGCGAGCTCATCCAGAACCAGGTCCGCACGGGTCTGGCTCGTATGGAGCGCGTCGTCCGCGAGCGCATGACGACCCAGGACGTCGAGGCGATCACGCCGCAGACCCTGATCAACATCCGCCCGGTCGTGGCGTCGATCAAGGAATTCTTCGGCACCTCGCAGCTGTCGCAGTTCATGGACCAGAACAACCCGCTGTCGGGTCTGACGCACAAGCGTCGTCTCTCGGCACTGGGTCCCGGTGGTCTGTCCCGTGAGCGGGCCGGCTTCGAGGTCCGTGACGTGCACCCGTCCCACTACGGCCGCATGTGCCCGATCGAGACGCCCGAAGGCCCGAACATCGGTCTGATCGGTTCGCTCGCCTCCTACGGCCGCGTCAACGCGTTCGGCTTCGTCGAGACGCCGTACCGCAAGGTCGTCGAGGGCCAGGTCACCGACGACGTCGACTACCTGACGGCCGACGAGGAGGACCGCTTCGTCATCGCGCAGGCCAACGCCCCGCTGACGGAGGACCTCCACTTCGCCGAGGCCCGCGTCCTGATCCGCCGCCGCGGCGGAGAGATCGACTACGTGCCCGGCACGGACGTCGACTACATGGACGTCTCGCCGCGCCAGATGGTGTCGGTCGCGACCGCGATGATCCCGTTCCTCGAGCACGACGACGCCAACCGCGCGCTCATGGGCGCGAACATGATGCGTCAGGCCGTGCCGCTGATCACCGCCGAGGCCCCCCTCGTCGGCACCGGCATGGAGTACCGCTGCGCGGTCGACGCCGGTGACGTGATCAAGGCCGAGAAGGCCGGTGTGGTCCAGGAGGTCTCCGCGGACTACGTCACGGTCACCAACGACGACGGCACGTACACCACGTACCGCATCGCCAAGTTCTCCCGGTCGAACCAGGGCACCTCGGTCAACCAGAAGGTTGTCGTCGACGAGGGCGCCCGCGTGATCGAGGGCCAGGTCCTGGCCGACGGTCCCGCGACCGAAGAGGGCGAGATGGCCCTCGGCAAGAACCTGCTCGTGGCGTTCATGCCGTGGGAGGGTCACAACTACGAGGACGCGATCATCCTGTCGCAGCGCCTCGTGCAGGACGACGTCCTCTCCTCGATCCACATCGAGGAGCACGAGGTCGACGCCCGTGACACCAAGCTCGGCCCGGAGGAGATCACCCGGGACATCCCGAACGTCTCCGAGGAGGTCCTCGCCGACCTCGACGAGCGCGGCATCATCCGTATCGGTGCCGAGGTCGTCGCCGGCGACATCCTCGTCGGCAAGGTCACGCCCAAGGGCGAGACCGAGCTGACCCCGGAGGAGCGCCTGCTCCGCGCGATCTTCGGTGAGAAGGCGCGCGAGGTCCGTGACACCTCCCTGAAGGTGCCGCACGGCGAGATCGGCAAGGTCATCGGCGTCCGCGTCTTCGACCGTGAAGAGGGCGACGAGCTGCCGCCGGGCGTGAACCAGCTGGTTCGTGTCTACGTGGCGCAGAAGCGCAAGATCACGGACGGCGACAAGCTGGCCGGCCGACACGGCAACAAGGGTGTCATCTCCAAGATCCTTCCGATCGAGGACATGCCCTTCCTCGAGGACGGCACGCCGGTCGACATCATCCTCAACCCGCTGGGTGTCCCGTCCCGAATGAACCCGGGACAGGTCCTGGAGATCCACCTCGGCTGGCTCGCCAGCCGCGGCTGGGACGTCTCCGGCCTGGCGGACGACTGGGCGCAGCGCCTGCAGGCCATCGGCGCCGACCAGGTCCCCCCGGGCACCAACGTCGCGACCCCGGTCTTCGACGGCGCCCGCGAGGACGAGATCTCCGGTCTCTTCGAGGCCACGATCCCGAACCGCGACGGCGACCGCCTGGTCCAGCCGTCCGGCAAGGCGCAGCTGTTCGACGGCCGCTCCGGCGAGCCGTTCCCGGACCCGATCTCGGTCGGGTACATGTACATCCTCAAGCTGCACCACCTGGTCGACGACAAGCTGCACGCGCGCTCGACCGGTCCGTACTCGATGATCACCCAGCAGCCGCTGGGTGGTAAGGCTCAGTTCGGTGGCCAGCGCTTCGGTGAGATGGAGGTGTGGGCGCTGGAGGCATACGGCGCCGCGTACGCCCTCCAGGAGCTGCTGACGATCAAGTCCGACGACGTGACCGGCCGAGTGAAGGTCTACGAGGCCATCGTCAAGGGCGAGAACATCCCCGAGCCCGGCATTCCCGAGTCCTTCAAGGTCCTCATCAAGGAAATGCAGTCGCTCTGCCTCAACGTGGAGGTGCTGTCCTCGGACGGCATGTCCATCGAGATGCGTGACACCGACGAGGACGTCTTCCGCGCGGCGGAGGAGCTCGGTATCGACCTGTCCCGGCGCGAGCCGAGCAGCGTCGAAGAGGTCTGACGGGAGTCCGGCCGGGCCTTGGCCACCTGTGGAAAGGGTGATCAAGGCCCGCCGGCCCCAGGACCCCCGTTTCAGACCCCTAAGACTTACAACCCTGAGAGGGATTGACGCATAGTGCTCGACGTCAACTTCTTCGATGAGCTCCGGATCGGTCTGGCCACCGCTGACGACATCCGTCAGTGGAGCCACGGCGAGGTCAAGAAGCCCGAGACCATCAACTACCGCACCCTCAAGCCCGAGAAGGACGGACTCTTCTGCGAGAAGATCTTCGGTCCGACCCGGGACTGGGAGTGCTACTGCGGCAAGTACAAGCGTGTCCGCTTCAAGGGCATCATCTGTGAGCGCTGTGGCGTCGAGGTCACGCGCGCCAAGGTGCGCCGTGAGCGGATGGGCCACATTGAGCTGGCCGCGCCCGTCACCCACATCTGGTACTTCAAGGGCGTCCCGTCGCGCCTCGGCTACCTGCTGGATCTCGCCCCGAAGGACCTCGAGAAGGTCATCTACTTCGCGGCGTACATGATCACGTTCGTGGACGAGGAGCGCCGTACGCGCGACCTGCCCTCCCTGGAGGCGCACGTCTCCGTGGAGCGTCAGCAGATCGAGAACCGTCGCGACTCGGACCTCGAGGCCCGCGCCAAGAAGCTCGAGACCGACCTGGCCGAGCTCGAGGCCGAGGGCGCCAAGGCCGACGTGCGCCGCAAGGTGCGCGAAGGCGCCGAGCGCGAGATGAAGCAGCTGCGCGACCGTGCGCAGCGCGAGATCGACCGTCTCGACGAGGTGTGGAGCCGCTTCAAGAACCTCAAGGTCCAGGACCTCGAGGGCGACGAGCTGCTCTACCGCGAGCTGCGTGACCGCTTCGGCACGTACTTCGACGGCTCGATGGGTGCCGCTGCCCTGCAGAAGCGCCTGGAGTCCTTCGACCTCGACGAGGAGGCCGAGCGCCTCCGCGAGATCATCCGCACCGGCAAGGGCCAGAAGAAGACCCGTGCGCTCAAGCGCCTCAAGGTCGTCTCCGCGTTCCTGCAGACCAGCAACAGCCCCAAGGGCATGGTGCTCGACTGCGTGCCGGTCATCCCGCCGGACCTGCGTCCGATGGTGCAGCTGGACGGTGGCCGCTTCGCGACCTCCGACCTGAACGACCTGTACCGCCGCGTGATCAACCGCAACAACCGCCTGAAGCGCCTTCTCGACCTCGGTGCGCCCGAGATCATCGTGAACAACGAGAAGCGCATGCTCCAGGAGGCGGTCGACGCCCTCTTCGACAACGGCCGTCGTGGCCGCCCGGTGACGGGCCCCGGCAACCGTCCGCTGAAGTCCCTCAGCGACATGCTGAAGGGCAAGCAGGGCCGATTCCGTCAGAACCTGCTCGGCAAGCGTGTGGACTACTCCGCGCGTTCCGTGATCGTCGTCGGTCCGCAGCTGAAGCTGCACCAGTGCGGTCTGCCCAAGGCCATGGCGCTGGAGCTCTTCAAGCCGTTCGTGATGAAGCGCCTGGTCGACCTGAACCACGCGCAGAACATCAAGAGCGCCAAGCGGATGGTCGAGCGCGGCCGCACGGTCGTGTACGACGTCCTCGAAGAGGTCATCGCCGAGCACCCGGTTCTGCTGAACCGTGCGCCCACGCTGCACCGCCTCGGCATCCAGGCCTTCGAGCCGCAGCTGGTCGAGGGCAAGGCCATCCAGATCCACCCGCTCGTCTGCACCGCGTTCAACGCGGACTTCGACGGTGACCAGATGGCCGTGCACCTGCCGCTCTCCGCGGAGGCGCAGGCCGAGGCCCGCATCCTGATGCTGTCCTCGAACAACATCCTCAAGCCCGCCGACGGCCGCCCGGTCACGATGCCGACCCAGGACATGGTCCTCGGTCTGTTCTTCCTGACCACCGACGGTGAGCTCCGCGACGTCAAGGGCGAGGGCCGCGCGTTCGGTTCGACCGCCGAGGCGATGATGGCGTTCGACGCCGGCGAGCTCGCGCTCCAGTCGTCCGTCGACATCCGCTTCCCGGTGGGCACCATCCCGCCGCGCGGCTGGACCCCGCCGGTCTCCGAGGCCGGGGACGAGGGCCTGGAGGAGCGTCCGTACCAGCAGGGCGACAGCTTCCGGCTGCGTACGTCGCTGGGCCGCGCGCTCTTCAACGAGCTGCTGCCCGAGGACTACCCCTTCGTCGACTACTCGGTCGGCAAGAAGCAGCTCTCCGAGATCGTCAACGACCTCGCCGAGCGCTACCCCAAGGTCATCGTGGCGGCGACGCTCGACAACCTGAAGGCGGCGGGCTTCTACTGGGCGACCCGTTCCGGTGTCACCGTGGCCATCTCCGACGTCGTGGTCCCCGCGGCCAAGAAGGAGATCGTCGCGGGCTACGAGGCGCAGGACGAGAAGGTCCAGAAGCAGTACGAGCGCGGTCTGATCACCAAGGACGAGCGCACGCAGGAGCTCATCGCGATCTGGACCAAGGCGACCAACGAGGTTGCCGAGGCGATGAACGCGAACTTCCCGAAGACGAACCCCATCTTCATGATGGTTGACTCGGGTGCCCGAGGAAACATGATGCAGATGCGTCAGATCGCCGGTATGCGTGGTCTGGTATCGAACGCGAAGAACGAGACGATCCCGCGTCCGATCAAGGCCTCGTTCCGTGAGGGCCTGACCGTTCTCGAGTACTTCATCTCTACGCACGGTGCCCGTAAGGGTCTGGCGGACACGGCTCTGCGTACCGCCGACTCCGGTTACCTCACCCGTCGTCTGGTCGACGTCTCGCAGGACGTCATCATTCGCGAGGAGGACTGTGGCACCGAGCGCGGTCTGAAGCTCAAGATCGCGGTCAAGGGCGAGGACGGTGTGCTCCGCAAGACGGAGAACGTCGAGACCTCGGTCTACGCCCGCATGCTGGCCGAGGACGTCGTCATCGACGGCAAGGTCATCGCGCCGGCCAACGTCGACCTCGGTGACGTGCTCATCGACGCCCTGGTCGCCAACGGCGTCGAGGAGGTCAAGACCCGCTCGGTCCTGACCTGTGAGTCCGCGGTCGGCACCTGTGCCTTCTGCTACGGCCGTTCGCTCGCCACCGGCAAGCTGGTCGACATCGGTGAGGCGGTCGGCATCATCGCCGCCCAGTCCATCGGTGAGCCCGGTACCCAGCTGACGATGCGTACCTTCCACACCGGTGGTGTGGCCGGTGACGACATCACCCAGGGTCTGCCCCGTGTCGTCGAGCTCTTCGAGGCCCGTACGCCGAAGGGTGTCGCCCCGATCTCCGAGGCCGCGGGCCGTGTCCGCATCGAGGAGACCGAGAAGACGAAGAAGCTCGTCGTCACCCCGGACGACGGCAGCGACGAGACGGCGTTCCCGATCTCGAAGCGTGCCAAGGTCCTGGTGCGCGAGGGCGACCACGTCGAGGTGGGCCAGAAGCTCACCTTCGGTGCGACCAACCCGCACGACGTGCTGCGGATCCTCGGTCAGCGCGCGGTCCAGGTCCACCTGGTCGGCGAGGTCCAGAAGGTCTACAACTCGCAGGGTGTGTCGATCCACGACAAGCACATCGAGATCATCATCCGGCAGATGCTGCGCCGCGTGACGATCATCGAGTCCGGCGACGCGGAGCTGCTGCCGGGCGAGCTCGTCGAGCGCTCGAAGTTCGAGACCGAGAACCGTCGTGTGGTCACCGAGGGCGGTCACCCCGCCTCCGGCCGTCCGCAGCTGATGGGTATCACCAAGGCCTCGCTGGCGACGGAATCCTGGCTGTCGGCCGCCTCCTTCCAGGAGACGACCCGAGTCCTGACGGATGCGGCGATCAACGCCAAGTCCGACAGCCTCATCGGCCTCAAGGAGAACGTCATCATCGGTAAGCTCATCCCGGCCGGTACGGGTCTGTCCCGCTACCGCAACATCCGGGTGGAGCCCACCGAGGAGGCCAAGGCCGCGATGTACTCGGCCGTCGGCTACGACGACATCGACTACTCCCCGTTCGGCACGGGCTCCGGCCAGGCCGTTCCGCTGGAGGACTACGACTACGGGCCGTACAACCAGTAAGCGGTAGTTGTTCGAGTTGAAGGGCGCTCGCCTCCTTCGGGGGGTGGGCGCCCTTCGGCGTTTCCGCTATCCGCTCGGATCCAGGTAGGGCTTCAGGCGGTGCAGGCGGGTCGGATAGTCGGGGTGCGTGGAAAGGAGCCGGGCCAGCATCCCGGGGTGGTCGGGCCTCGCTCCGGCCGCCGCCACGGAGCGGCGCCTGGCTTCGGTCTCTGCCGTGTGCATGGCGGTCAGCACCTGGGCGAGGGTCGGGCCGAACCCCAGTGCGGCGGCGTGCTGGTCCGCGCGCAGCTCGGCTCGGCGTCCCACGGCCGCGATGAGGTACGGCGTGACGACCAGTACCAGGGGCAGGCCGTAGAGGTGGGTGATCGTTAAGTACGTGAAAAAGGCGATCACGAAGACCAGTGCCGTGGTGGCCAGCCAGGAGAAGGAACTGGTGACCGCTACGGCTAAGACGACCACCCAGCGGATGGCGTACCAGGCCGCTCGGCCGGGCAGCGCGTACCAGTGGCCGAGCAGCGAGGTCCACACGTGCCCTCCGGTGTGGTGTCCGAGTTCGTGGGCGAGGACCGCGGCGAGCTGGGAGCTGGGTAGGTGCCCCAGGGCGTAGCGGGTGACGCCGACGATGTGGCCGGCGGCGGCGTACGCGTTCAGGTCGTCGCTGTCCTCGATCCACAGCTCGTATGTCTGGCCGTCGACGCCCGCGCGGGCGGTCACCTCGCGCCAGACGGGGGCGAGCCGCGCGTACTCGTCAGGCATGGGGCGCTGCAGGCGCAGGAGGTGACGCGCGAGAAAGTCCTCGGTCGGGCGGTGGAAGAGCAGCGCCCCGGACAGCAGCCAGACCAGGGGCGGTACCCAGAGCGGAACGCCCAGCCAGGCGTCGAGCCCGGCGGACAGCAGCAGGATCACCAGCAGGCTCATGACCGTGCCGGGCAGGAGCAGGACGAGCTGGCCCAGCGCTGTCGCGTCGACTCCGCGCTGGCGTGCTGCGTAGTGCAGGCGGCCACTCCGGTGCCGGTAGTCGAGATCGTCGGCGGCCGGTGTCCGGCGTTCCGCGGCTTCTTCTGCCGGCTGCCACCGCGTGGTGTCGTCGTCGGGTGGGCCGGGGTTCGGGGGATCGGTCGATCGGTCCATGGTCAGCCTCCGGGAGGGGACGTCAGCCGATGAGTAGGGAGCCGGGGAGCAGCACCACGCTCGCGGCGAAAGCGATCAGGCCCACGCGCATCCACTGGTGCTTACGCAGGGCGATACGACTGATCTCGGACAGAGCCGCGAGCGTGCCGAGCAGGGGTGCCTGTTCGGTTTCGACCAGCGCTTGTGCCAAGTGGCCGCTGCGCGCCGCTCGCCGAATGTCGTCGAAGTAGGACAGGGGGGCGCCGGGGGTCCACCGGGTGCGGGTGCCGTACCGGGGCAGAACGGCCATGAGCATCGCCAGGAGCGCCACGGCAAGTGCGAGGATCCCGCACCACCACGCCGAGCTGCCCGGGAGGGAGAGCGCGCCCGGACTCCACCCGTGCCTGGCCAGCAGGCTGCTGAAGACTCCCGCCGCCACTCCTAGGGCTGCCGCGAGAACGGCCGCCTTGGAGTCCGCGCGGGCGATCTCGGCGCGCAGGTCCGCGAGCAGGCGCTCGGCGACTCCGGCTCCTGGAACGGGAGCGGGAGGCGGCTGTGCGTTCGTGGCAGTCACGGTGTGAGGTCCGTCGGCTTGTCGCCGTCCTGCGGGTCCGACGGGGGCAGGTCCCGGGGCGGGCCCGGCTCGGTGAGCCACCCTTCCGAGGGGGCGGGAGGCGTTGCCGGCGGCCGTGCCGAGAGCTGTTCCTGGGACATGCCCTCGACGTGCTGATTGAAGAGTTCGTACATGAAGTCCAGGGCCCGACGCTTGGGCCCTTCCAGTTCGTAGTCCTCGGCGCTCTCGCCGCTGAGGAGTTCCCGCGCCAGCTCCACTTCGGCGAGGACCAGACGGAGCCGGTCCTCGCGCATGCAGTTCACGACGAGCCGTGAGTCCTGCGGATTGCCCGCGAGGTGCATGGCCCAGGCCACCACGCCCCCTTGCTCCAGATAGCGCTGGTAGAACTCGATCTTCTCGGCCTCGAACTTCCGGAGTTCCGCCCCCTGCTGCTCCGCGCGTATCTGCTCGGCGGTGTGGTGATCGATGGACTGAAGGCGTCGCTGGTGGTCGATGTCCTGCTGGTCGCGGCGGAGCCGTAGCGTCCAGGTCGTCCGCAGGCCCACGGTCTTGCCGGGCGGTGTCCTGTCGGAGAGCGCGTCCAGCAGGTGCCGCTCGGCGCTCGCGCTGTCGTGGATGGCGAACTGGCGTGTGTGGGGGCGCGCGGCCTGTTGCAACTCGCCGAGGAGCAGGGCCGGTACGTCGCGGTGGCCGCTCTTGACGACGGCGGCGGGGTCGGCGACCTGCCATGACAGGTCGACCGTGGCGATGAACTCGAAGGCGTCGTTGTCGCTGGGCAGAGAGATCTCGGCCCGGTATGGATGGACCCCCATGTCGACCTCGTACACCGCTGTGTAGCGCTTCGCCGCCACTTCGCCGCGGCTAGGCCGCACGGGTGGCAGATAGGGGTCGTATCCGCCTTTGGGCCTGGAGAAGACCAGTGCGTGATCGATGCGGGTCAGCGTCTTGCGGGCGAACCCGAATCGCGAGAGCTGTCGCACGGTGATGACGGGGTCGATCAGCGGTGTGTGGCGGTCGGCCGGTTGCTGCCAGTCCGGTGGCTGGCGGAAGTCGGGCATCGCGCATTCCTCCTCGGTGGGCGTGCGGGCGAAGCGGCGGTGGGTGCGTGGGTCAACGGCGGTGCGGCAGGACGGCCAGCAGGCGGGCCGCGGCGGCGGGCGGGGGAGCGCCGTCCTCGCCGTGCAGGGTGCGCAGCAGATGACTGAGGCGCTGGTGTTCGGAGACCGTGGTGACCAGGGCCGGGAGCAGGCCGGCCAGCGCCCGCTCCGTCACCGGGTCGTGGTCGGCCGCCCGGACCCAGGCGCCCAGCTCCTCAAGGGCTGCCTTCGTGTGCTTGCGGTCGTCGAGCGCCGAGCGCCACAGCCGTGCGATGTCGCCGGCCGCGCTGCCTCCGTCCGCCGTCGACGTCGCGTACCAGTCGAGGAGCAGTGGCCGTCCATATCGCGCGTCGTCCTTCCGCCGAGCACACGCGCTGAGGAAGCCGCGCAGGGCGAGATCGTGCACGGCCCGGTCTTGGTCGAGCCTGCGCAGCAGTTCGGCGAGGACCCGCTCGCCGGCCGGGGAGAGGAGCAGCAGTTCCACGGACTGGGCGAGCTGTTTCACCATGCGGTCGTCGATGTCCCCCTCGTCGCCGTCCTCGTCGACGGCCGCGTACTCCTTGCGGACGGCGCTGCGCAGAGCGGCCAGGGTCTGGTCAGGACGCTCCGTGCCGATCAGGCCGTAGGCGCGGGTGGCCACCCACCGCATCGCCTGCTCCTCGCTCGTGCACCAGGAGTCGAGGATGCTCGGGATGTTGGGCGCCTCCAGGAGGTGCGCGAGTGCCAGGGAGTTGACGGCGACGAGACGGTGGCGGAACAGGCGGGACATGGCCCACGGCTCGATGATCAGAGCCATCGTGGAGGGCAGGTCCGCGTACGCGAGGACGGCGACGGTCGACGCCGCGCGGGTGCGTACCAGGGGCCTTCCGTCACCGGCGAGCCGCTGGAGCCAGTGCACGAGAGCGGGCCTGGCCGAGGGGTGCCCCGTCCACACCTCGCGCAGTAGGACCAGCGAGACCCGATCGTCGAGGAAGGCGGCTTTGGATTGCGTGACCGGTCCCCACTCCGTGTTCTCCTCCTCCGGATACCACCGGGCACGGGCGAGTTGGAGGCGCTTGCCGATGTGCGTGCCGAAGACGGGGACCTGAGGCTGCAGGGCGGAGTCAGCGGTCTCTTGGAGGAAGGCGTAGAGGAGGTCGCTCAGTTCGGCCGTGAGCGCGTAGGGCCCTCCGTCGAAGGCGGCAAGGGCGATGAGGAACGCCTTGTCGCGCAGCGGGATGAGCTCTTCGTTCTCGTCGAACCACTCCTGGACCTGAGCTTCGAGGGTGAACAGCGAGAAGGTCCCGACCTTCTCGTCGGTGACCTCTCCGTCCGCGTACAGCTTGAGGTGCTTCGCGAAGGCGGCCACCTCGCGCAGCTGGTGGTCGCGCTTGAGGAACTCCGTGACGGCGGGCAGTGCCAGCAGCCGCCGCGCGGTCGACTCGTCGGTCAGTTCGATCAGATGGCGCATCAGTACGTCGCCGGGGCCCGGCGGTTTCCACTCGACGGCGGCGATGTCCTCCAGCGCGGCCATGGGGCCGACGGTGATCACCAAGTAGGCGTCGTCGTGCTCGAGTTGGCCGCGGGCGGCGAGTAGGTGCGGTTCCCTGAGCGGCTGGTCGCGGCGGGTGGTCAGGTCGCACAGCACGTACCCCTTGGCGGGGTGCTGGTCGTCGCTGAGCTGCTGGACGAGCTGGGCCGGTGTGGTGTCGCGCACGAGGGAGCGGACGGGGGAGACCCCCAAGCGGTGGAGCAGCATCAGCGCGGCGGTGCGGCGTCCGCTGAAGTGCGGCCCTGAGAGCACGATGACCCGTTCCCTGCGGAGCCGCGCCAGCAGGCCCTCGAACGCGGGTTCGGCGGTGACGAAGTACGGGGCGAGGCGGTCCAGTGTCGAGAGCGGCACCTCGCCGGAGCCGTGGCTCGTGGCCGAGACGCCGAAGTGGTAGACCTCCGTCTTGCTGCCCATGATCACGTCGCCAGCGACCAGGCCACCACTCACGCCGTGCTGGTCGCCCGCGACCAGGCTGCCGCCGAAGCGCGCGTTGTCGCCGACGCCCATCGCCCGCGGGCTGTGGTCGACCAGGTCCCTGCGGGCCGACCACGCGTCCTGTGGCTGATCCGACTCTTCCTGCTGTTCCTCGGCCTCCGCCGCCTCGGAGCCCGCCTGCTGGGGGTTTCCGGGCGCGTCCTTGTCGTGCTGCTGCTGAGGTCCTGCTGCCCCGGGCCGGGGGACAGGTTCGCCCACGCTCACCTCCGCTCACCGTTCCGGGGCGCGTCGCCGCCTCCGAGGCGCACGTCCCCATGCACCGTGCCGTGGCCGGAGACGCCGTGCTGATCGCCGGCCACGTAGCTGCCGCCGAAGGAGGCATTGCTGAGGTCGACGGGGCCGGGAGGCGCGGTCCGGGCGCGCGGCGCCGCCACCGTGCGGTCCTCCGGCTCCCGGGCAGCCCCGGAGGTTTCGGCGGGGCCCGGCACCTCCTTCGGCGCCGGGCCGTGCAGCCAGGCCCGCAACTGCCCGTTCTTGCTCCCCACGGTGACGGGGTGGAACGCGTCCTTGGGAACGCCGGGGTAGTCGTGCTGCACGATGCCGTGGTGCACGCTCTCCGAGACGCACAGGACGAAGTCGTCCGGACGCTCGCGCAGCGCCCTGCGCAGGACGTCGGCGTCGAGCAGACGGCAGGCGTGGTTGAGGTCGGCTCCCACCCAGCCGTCGAGCTCGTCGACGGCGACGTATCCCGTGGCGAGCACGGCCCGCAGCCTGATCTGCGCGGACTGCGAAGCCATCCGGTTCACGGCACGCAGCTCCGTCGGCACCTCGGCCAGCAGGGTCCGGAGCAGCCCCGTCACCGAGGCGCCGGCATCGATCAGCTCCATCACGCAGTCACCGCGGTCGGCGCGCTGTCGGCGGGTCTCGTCGATTCCGCACCTCTCCAGCACACGGTCGGCGACCGTGTAGAGCATGCGCCGCAGGTACGCCTGTTCGACGTCGTCTCGGTCGCTGTACTTCTCAATGTCGAGGAGAAGGATCGTCCGGCTCAGGGGGTCGGTCATGGCCACCTCTCAAGTGGGAGTCGTGCCAGGCAGCAGCTTGGCGACGACGAGCCCGCGGCCGTGAGGGCAGACGACTCACTCGGACTGTGACCGTGTGCACAGAACCGGCTCGGGGGAGGTGCGACGGTCAGGGGTCAGGCGTCCGGGTGTTCGGAGCGTGCGATGCGGCGCAGGACGTCCGGTCTGGCGACGACGATCCTGCGGCGGCTCGTGGCGACGATCTGCCGGTTCCGCAGCTCCTTCAGGAGCCGGGCGACCGCCTCGCGGGAGGCCCCGACCGAGCCGGCGAACTCCTGCTGGCTGAGCGGGATGGTCAGCGCGATGCCCTCGTCCGTCCGCGTGCCGTGGGTCCGCATGAGGTCGAGCAGCAGGACGGCGAGCCGCTCGCGCACGGTGAGCGCGGCCCACTCCAGCCGTCGGCGATCGGTCGACCGCTGCCGGTCGGTGGCGAGTCCGAGGAGCTTCAGGGCAACCTCGGGGCTGCCCGTGAGGAACCTGGTGAAGCGGCTCTGCTCAATGGCGACCGCTTCGACCTGTTCCAGGGCGGTCACGGTGGCGGAGCGGCCGCGGCCGCTCAGTGCGGCGCCCTCCCCGACGATGTCGCCGGGGCCCCGCAGGGCGAGGAGGGCTTCGTAGCCGTTGGTGGCCGTGGCGGTGACCTTGGTCCAGCCCTGGAGGAGCAGCAGCACGTGCGTGGAGGGCTCATCCTGGCGCATGATGGCGTCGCGGGCGGGATAGTGCAGGGGGCGGCCGATGGCCAGCAGCGCGGTCCTGTCCTCCCGCTCCAGCCGTGCGAGGAAGGGCACCCGATCATCGAGGCCGTCGTCGCTCCACGCGTGCCCCAGCCCGCCGGTCATCTCGCTGCCCCCGTGTTCACGTGCGCCGATGCCTTCGACCTCGCAACCAGTCAACGTACTTGAGGTGGCCGTTCGGGGAACCGGCGACAATCAGCCGCCCTGGCCGGGGCCAGTCGCGCACGAATCGAAAAGCCCGGCGTGTCGGGGCCCATCGCATTTGTTTTGACCAGACTCGATGAGGTAGGTACGCTCAGACCTTGTGCCTGGGGTGTGCCTGGGCTCGCGCGCGTGTCCTCAACCGCAGCGTGAGTCCTGAAACGGCCACCGTAATCTGCGCTCCTTCCCGCCTTGCGGCGGGAGTCTGCAGCATTCGACACACCCGACCGCGTGGGTCGGCGATGTTCCGGGTTAGCTTTACTATTCGGCACACAGAAACCGGAGAAGTAGTGCCTACGATCCAGCAGCTGGTCCGTAAGGGCCGGCAGGACAAGGTCGAGAAGAACAAGACGCCCGCACTCGAGGGTTCGCCCCAGCGCCGTGGCGTCTGCACGCGTGTGTTCACGACCACCCCGAAGAAGCCGAACTCGGCCCTCCGTAAGGTCGCGCGTGTGCGTCTGACCTCCGGGATCGAGGTCACGGCCTACATTCCGGGTGAGGGACACAACCTGCAGGAGCACTCCATCGTGCTCGTGCGTGGTGGCCGTGTGAAGGACCTGCCTGGTGTTCGTTACAAGATCATCCGCGGTTCCCTCGACACCCAGGGTGTCAAGAACCGCAAGCAGGCCCGCAGCCGCTACGGCGCCAAGAAGGAGAAGTAAGAATGCCTCGTAAGGGCCCCGCCCCGAAGCGCCCGGTCATCATCGACCCGGTCTACGGTTCTCCTCTGGTGACCTCCCTCATCAACAAGGTGCTGCTGAACGGCAAGCGCTCCACCGCCGAGCGCATCGTGTACGGCGCCATGGAGGGCCTGCGCGAGAAGACCGGCAACGACCCGGTCATCACGCTGAAGCGCGCGCTTGAAAACATCAAGCCGACCCTCGAGGTCAAGTCCCGCCGCGTCGGTGGTGCGACCTACCAGGTTCCGATCGAGGTCAAGCCCGGTCGTGCCAACACGCTGGCCCTGCGCTGGCTGGTGGGTTACTCCCGCGCCCGTCGCGAGAAGACCATGACCGAGCGTCTGCTCAACGAGCTCCTCGACGCCTCCAACGGCCTCGGTGCCGCTGTGAAGAAGCGCGAGGACACCCACAAGATGGCCGAGTCCAACAAGGCCTTCGCGCACTACCGCTGGTAGTCGCTACCCACATCGAGACCGAGAGAAGACTGAGCCGACATGGCTACCACTTCACTTGACCTGGCCAAGGTGCGCAACATCGGCATCATGGCCCACATCGACGCGGGCAAGACGACGACCACCGAGCGGATCCTGTTCTACACCGGTGTCTCGTACAAGATCGGTGAGGTCCACGACGGCGCCGCCACGATGGACTGGATGGAGCAGGAGCAGGAGCGTGGCATCACGATCACCTCTGCTGCCACCACCTGCCACTGGCCGCTGAACGACGTCGATCACACCATCAACATCATCGACACCCCGGGCCACGTCGACTTCACCGTCGAGGTGGAGCGTTCGCTCCGCGTGCTCGACGGTGCCGTGACGGTGTTCGACGGCGTCGCCGGCGTTGAGCCCCAGTCCGAGACGGTGTGGCGTCAGGCGGACCGCTACGGCGTCCCGCGTATCTGCTTCGTCAACAAGCTCGACCGCACCGGTGCCGAGTTCCACCGCTGTGTCGACATGATCGTCGACCGCCTCGGTGCGACCCCGATCGTCATGCAGCTGCCCATCGGCGCAGAGGCTGACTTCAAGGGCGTCGTCGACCTCGTCACCATGAAGGCCTTCGTCTGGTCCGCCGAGACCAAGATGGGCGAGGCCTACGACATCGTCGACATCCCCGACACGCACACCGAGGCTGCCGAGGAGTACCGCGGCAAGCTCCTCGAGGCCGTCGCGGAGAACGACGAGCAGATGATGGAGCTGTACCTGGAGGGCCAGGAGCCCACCGAGGAGCAGCTGTACGCGGCGATCCGTCGCGTCACCATCGCCTCGGGCAAGGGCGGCGACACCACCGTCACCCCCGTGTTCTGCGGCACCGCGTTCAAGAACAAGGGCGTCCAGCCCCTGCTCGACGCGGTCGTGCGCTACCTGCCGTCCCCCCTGGACGTCGAGGCCATCGAGGGCCACGACGTGAAGGACCCGGAGACGGTCGTCAAGCGCAAGCCGTCCGACGAGGAGCCGCTGTCGGCCCTCGCCTTCAAGATCGCGAGCGACCCGCACCTCGGCAAGCTCACCTTCGTCCGGATCTACTCCGGTCGCCTGGACTCCGGCACCGCGGTGCTGAACTCCGTCAAGGGCAAGAAGGAGCGCATCGGCAAGATCTACCGCATGCACGCGAACAAGCGTGAGGAGATCGAGTCGGTGGGCGCCGGTGACATCGTCGCCGTCATGGGTCTGAAGCAGACCACCACGGGTGAGACGCTCTGTGACGACAAGCAGCCGGTGATCCTGGAGTCCATGGACTTCCCGGCGCCGGTCATCCAGGTCGCCATCGAGCCGAAGTCCAAGGGCGACCAGGAGAAGCTGGGTGTCGCCATCCAGCGCCTCTCGGAGGAGGACCCCTCCTTCCAGGTCCACTCGGACGAGGAGACCGGCCAGACCATCATCGGTGGTATGGGCGAGCTTCACCTCGAGGTGCTCGTCGACCGCATGAAGCGCGAGTTCCGCGTCGAGGCGAACGTCGGCAAGCCGCAGGTCGCGTACCGCGAGACGATCCGCAAGACCGTCGAGCGCGTGGACTACACCCACAAGAAGCAGACCGGTGGTACCGGTCAGTTCGCCAAGGTGCAGATCGCGATCGAGCCCATCACGGACGGCGACGCGTCGTACGAGTTCGTGAACAAGGTCACCGGTGGCCGCATCCCGCGGGAGTACATCCCGTCGGTGGACGCCGGTGCGCAGGAGGCCATGCAGTTCGGCATCCTCGCCGGCTACGAGATGACGGGCGTTCGCGTCACGCTTCTCGACGGTGCCTACCACGAGGTCGACTCCTCGGAGCTCGCCTTCAAGATCGCCGGCTCGCAGGCCTTCAAGGAGGCCGCGCGCAAGGCAAGCCCCGTGCTGCTCGAGCCGATGATGGCCGTAGAGGTCACCACGCCCGAGGACTACATGGGCGATGTCATCGGTGACATCAACTCCCGCCGTGGCCAGATCCAGGCCATGGAGGAGCGCAGCGGCGCTCGCGTCGTGAAGGGCCTCGTGCCCCTCTCGGAGATGTTCGGCTACGTCGGAGACCTCCGCAGCAAGACGTCGGGTCGCGCAAGCTACTCAATGCAGTTCGACTCCTACGCCGAGGTTCCGCGGAACGTCGCCGAGGAGATCATCGCGAAGGCCAAGGGCGAGTAACTCACCCGAGTTCACGCTTTAGGCTTGACACCATCCGCCGGGGTTCGACCCCGCAGGGCGAGAACCCCGGCGGCTGGCTTCCCAGCAAAGATCACCTGGCGCCGATGAAGCAAGGCGTACAGAACCACTCCACAGGAGGACCCAGTGGCGAAGGCGAAGTTCGAGCGGACTAAGCCGCACGTCAACATCGGCACCATCGGTCACATTGACCACGGTAAGACGACCCTCACGGCCGCCATTACCAAGGTGCTGCACGACGCGTACCCCGAGCTGAACGAGGCCTCGGCCTTCGACCAGATCGACAAGGCTCCCGAGGAGCGCCAGCGCGGTATCACGATCTCGATCGCGCACGTCGAGTACCAGACGGAGACCCGTCACTACGCCCACGTCGACTGCCCCGGTCACGCGGACTACATCAAGAACATGATCACGGGTGCCGCGCAGATGGACGGCGCCATCCTCGTGGTCGCCGCCACCGACGGCCCGATGCCGCAGACCAAGGAGCACGTGCTCCTGGCCCGCCAGGTCGGCGTTCCGTACATCGTCGTCGCCCTGAACAAGGCCGACATGGTGGACGACGAGGAGATCCTGGAGCTCGTCGAGCTCGAGGTCCGTGAGCTCCTCTCCGAGTACGAGTTCCCGGGCGACGACGTTCCGGTCGTCAAGGTCTCGGCGCTCAAGGCGCTCGAGGGCGACAAGGAGTGGGGTGAGTCCGTCCTCAACCTGATGAAGGCTGTCGACGAGTCCATCCCGGAGCCCGAGCGTGACGTCGACAAGCCGTTCCTGATGCCGATCGAGGACGTCTTCACGATCACCGGTCGTGGCACCGTCGTCACCGGTCGTATCGAGCGCGGCATCCTCAAGGTCAACGAGACCGTCGACATCATCGGCATCAAGACCGAGAAGACCACCACCACGGTCACCGGCATCGAGATGTTCCGCAAGCTGCTCGACGAGGGCCAGGCCGGTGAGAACGTCGGTCTGCTCCTCCGTGGCATCAAGCGCGAGGACGTCGAGCGCGGCCAGGTCATCATCAAGCCCGGTTCGGTCACGCCGCACACCGAGTTCGAGGCCCAGGCCTACATCCTGTCGAAGGACGAGGGTGGCCGTCACACCCCGTTCTTCAACAACTACCGCCCGCAGTTCTACTTCCGCACCACCGACGTGACCGGCGTCGTGACCCTCCCCGAGGGCACCGAGATGGTCATGCCGGGCGACAACACTGAGATGACCGTTGAGCTCATCCAGCCCGTCGCGATGGAAGAGGGCCTGAAGTTCGCCATCCGTGAGGGTGGCCGGACCGTCGGCGCCGGCCAGGTCACCAAGATCAACAAGTAGGCTTCGCCTGCTTGAAGATCGGGGAGACCCGGTCGCTCTGAACTGAGCGCAGCGAAGAGCCCCGTCCACCTCACGGTGGGCGGGGCTCTTTGCGTACGCGATCCCGGCCGTGGCAGCTTGACAGTTCGACCCGATTGGCCTTGGGCGTGCCCCGTATGGCACACTGTTCAGGTTGCTCGGTTGAGTGCCGATGCTGTGCGCCTCCCGCCGGGAGGACTGGAAGCGAGTCCCACAGTACTCGTCGCCCCATCTGTCGAGGGGTCCGCAAGGATCCGCAGGCAGCGCTGTGGCGGACGTACGGGAATCTTTCGGGAAGTGCAGTGCGGTGGCTCGGCCAGGCGCCCGGTGGGTTTCTTCCCCCGGACCCGCGGTCATCGAGGGCCGCAGCCCCTAGCAGGGATTCCTTCGGGAGATCTGTGTGAGCGGGACTGCGACACGCCCGACCGCGTGGGTCGGAGGAAGTAGAAAAAAGGGCCTCCCGGGGGCCAGAGCGTTCGAGACGAAGGACTACTAAGTAGCCATGGCGGGACAGAAGATCCGCATCCGGCTCAAGGCCTACGACCACGAGGTCATCGACTCCTCGGCGAAGAAGATCGTCGAGACGGTGACGCGTACTGGTGCGTCGGTCGCGGGCCCGGTGCCGCTGCCCACTGAGAAGAACGTGTACTGCGTCATCAAGTCGCCGCACAAGTACAAGGACTCGCGCGAGCACTTCGAGATGCGCACGCACAAGCGCCTGATCGACATCCTCGACCCGACCCCCAAGACCGTTGACTCGCTGATGCGCCTGGACCTTCCGGCCGGCGTTGACATCGAGATCAAGCTCTGAAGGGCGCGAAAGAGATGACCAAGCAGATCAAGGGCATCCTGGGCGAGAAGCTCGGCATGACCCAGGTCTGGGACGAGAACAACCGTGTCGTCCCGGTGACCGTGGTCAAGGCCGGACCCTGCGTCGTTACCCAGGTCCGTACGAATGACAACGACGGCTACGAGTCGGTCCAGATCGCCTTCGGCGAGATCGACCCGCGCAAGGTGAACAAGCCCCTCAAGGGCCACTTCGCCAAGGCCGACGTGACCCCCCGTCGCCACCTCGTCGAGATCCGTACCGCTGACTCCAGCGAGTACACCCTCGGCCAGGAGCTGACTGCCGAGACGTTCGAGGCCGGTATCAAGGTCGACGTCACCGGCAAGAGCAAGGGCAAGGGCTTCGCCGGTGTGATGAAGCGTCACAACTTCCACGGCGGCAAGGCCTCCCACGGTGCCCACCGCGTGCACCGCAAGCCCGGTTCCATCGGTGGCTGTGCCACCCCCGGCCGTGTCTTCAAGGGCATGCGCATGGCGGGTCGCATGGGCAACGAGCGGGTCACCACCCAGAACCTGACCGTCCACGCCGTTGACGCGGAGAAGGGCCTGCTGCTCATCAAGGGCGCGGTTCCTGGTCCGAACGGCGGCCTCGTCCTGGTCCGTACTGCGGCCAAGGGGGCCTGAGGTAACCCATGAGCACCATTGACATCCTTTCGCCGGCAGGCGACAAGACCGGGACGGTCGAGCTCCCCGCGGAGATCTTCGACGTCGAGAAGATCAGCATTCCGCTGATCCACCAGGTCGTCGTCGCGCAGCTGGCCGCGGCCCGTCAGGGCACGCACAAGACCAAGACCCGCGGCGAAGTCCGTGGTGGTGGCAAGAAGCCTTACCGCCAGAAGGGCACCGGCCGCGCGCGCCAGGGTTCGACCCGTGCGCCGCAGTTCGCCGGCGGTGGCGTCGTCCACGGCCCCGTGCCGCGTGACTACTCCCAGCGCACCCCGAAGAAGATGAAGGCTGCCGCTCTGCGCCACGCCCTCACCGACCGGGCGCGCAACTCCCGCATCCACGTCGTCTCCGGCGTGGTCGAGGGCGAGATCTCGACGAAGGCCGCGAAGAGCCTGCTCGGCAAGGTCAGCGAGCGCAAGAACGTGCTCCTGGTCATCGAGCGCTCGGACGAGCTGTCGCTGCTCTCCGCCCGCAACCTGCCCCAGGTCCACATCCTGGAGCCGGGCCAGCTGAACACGTACGACGTGCTCGTCTCGGACGACGTGGTCTTCACCAAGGCCGCGTTCGAGTCCTTCGTGTCCGGCCCGAAGGCCACTGACACCGAAGGGAGCGAAGCCTGATGGCCATCCGTCACCAGAGCATCGCGTCCAAGGCCGCGAAGGCCGCGAAGGCCGCGCGCGTCGCCAAGGCGAAGCGCATCGCGACCGAGGGCAAGATCGCCGTTGAGCCCACCCCGCTGAGCAAGTCCTTCTCGGACCCGCGCGACGTCCTCGTCAAGCCGGTCGTCTCCGAGAAGTCGTACGCGCTGCTCGACGAGGGCAAGTACACGTTCATCGTGGCCCCCGGCGCCAACAAGACCCAGATCAAGCAGGCCGTCGAGGCGGTCTTCTCGGTCAAGGTCACCGGCGTCAACACGATCAACCGTCAGGGCAAGCGGAAGCGTACGCGCACCGGGTTCGGCAAGCGTGCCGACACCAAGCGCGCCATCGTGACCCTTGCTGAGGGCGACCGTATCGACATCTTCGGCCAGGCCTCCTAACGGAGTGCCCTGGTCCGAATATCGGACGAGGACTGAGAAATGGGAATCCGCAAGTACAAGCCGACTACGCCGGGCCGTCGTGGCTCCAGCGTCGCCGACTTCGTCGAGGTAACGCGGTCCACGCCGGAGAAGTCGCTGGTCCGCCCGCTGCACAGCAAGGGCGGCCGTAACAACGCCGGTCGGATCACCGTTCGTCACCAGGGTGGCGGACACAAGCGCGCCTACCGCGTGATCGACTTCCGTCGTCACGACAAGGACGGCGTGCCGGCCAAGGTCGCGCACATCGAGTACGACCCCAACCGCACGGCGCGCATCGCGCTGCTGCACTACGCGGACGGCGAGAAGCGCTACATCCTCGCCCCGCGCGGCACGCAGCAGGGTGACCGGATCGAGAGCGGCCCCGGTGCCGACATCAAGCCCGGCAACAACATGGCGCTGCGCAACATCCCGGTCGGTACGACGCTGCACGCCATCGAGCTCCGGCCCGGCGGCGGCGCGAAGTTCGCCCGCTCCGCGGGTGCCTCGGTGCAGCTGCTCGCGAAGGAAGGCGCCATGGCGCACCTTCGTATGCCGTCCGGCGAGATCCGTCTCGTCGACGTGCGCTGCCGCGCCACCATCGGCGAGGTCGGCAATGCCGAGCAGTCGAACATCAACTGGGGCAAGGCCGGCCGCATGCGCTGGAAGGGCGTCCGCCCGACCGTGCGTGGTGTCGTGATGAACCCGGTCGACCACCCGCACGGTGGTGGTGAAGGCAAGACCTCCGGTGGTCGTCACCCGGTCTCGCCGTGGGGCAAGAAGGAGGGTCGTACTCGTGATCGCAACAAGGCGAGCAACAAGTACATCGTCCGTCGCCGCAAGTCGAACAAGAAGCGCTAGGAGCGGGTTTAGATGCCGCGCAGTCTCAAGAAGGGGCCCTTCGTCGACGACCACCTCGTAAAGAAGGTGGACGTCCAGAACGAAGCCGGCACCAAGAACGTCATCAAGACCTGGTCCCGTCGCTCGATGATCATTCCCAGCATGCTGGGTCACACGATCGCGGTGCACAACGGCAAGACCCACATCCCGGTGTTCGTCACCGAGTCGATGGTCGGCCACAAGCTCGGCGAGTTCTCGCCGACTCGCACCTTCCGCGGCCACGTCAAGGACGACCGGAAGTCGAAGCGCCGCTAGTGCGGGGTGGAACGACTATGACTAACACCGAAGGGACAACCATGGAAGCCAGGGCCCAGGCGCGGTACATCCGCGTCACGCCCATGAAGGCCCGCCGCGTGGTGGACCTCATCCGTGGCATGGATGCCACGGAGGCTCAGGCGGTCCTGCGTTTCGCCCCGCAGGCCGCGAGCGTGCCGGTCGGCAAGGTGCTGGACAGCGCCATTGCCAACGCCGCGCACAACTACGACCACACCGACGCCTCTTCGCTGGTCATCAGCGAGGCGTACGTGGATGAGGGCCCGACCCTGAAGCGGTTCCGTCCGCGTGCCCAGGGCCGTGCCTACCGGATCCGTAAGCGGACCAGCCACATCACCGTGGTCGTCAGCAGCAAGGAAGGAACCCGGTAATGGGCCAGAAGGTAAACCCGCACGGGTTCCGGCTCGGTGTCACGACCGACTTCAAGTCGCGTTGGTACGCCGACAAGCTGTACAAGGACTACGTCAAGGAAGACGTCGCCATCCGTCGGATGATGACGTCCGGCATGGAGCGCGCCGGCATCTCGAAGGTGGAGATCGAGCGCACCCGTGACCGCGTGCGTGTGGACATCCACACCGCTCGTCCCGGCATCGTCATCGGCCGCCGTGGCGCCGAGGCCGACCGCATCCGCGGTGACCTCGAGAAGCTCACGGGCAAGCAGGTCCAGCTGAACATCCTCGAGGTCAAGAACCCCGAGGTCGACGCTCAGCTCGTGGCCCAGGCCGTGGCGGAGCAGCTGTCCTCCCGCGTCTCCTTCCGTCGTGCCATGCGCAAGAGCATGCAGTCGGCGATGAAGGCGGGCGCCAAGGGCATCAAGATCCAGTGTGGTGGCCGTCTCGGCGGCGCCGAGATGTCCCGCTCGGAGTTCTACCGCGAGGGCCGTGTGCCCCTGCACACCCTCCGCGCGAACGTCGACTACGGCTTCTTCGAGGCCAAGACGACCTTCGGCCGCATCGGCGTGAAGGTCTGGATCTACAAGGGCGACGTCAAGAACATCGCCGAGGTCCGCGCCGAGAACGCCGCTGCCCGCGCCGGCAACCGCCCGGCCCGTGGCGGCAACGACCGCCCGGCCCGTGGTGGCCGCGGTGGCGAGCGTGGCGGTCGCGGTCGCAAGCCGCAGCAGCAGTCCGCGCCGGCTGCCGAGGCCCCCAAGGCCGACGCTCCCGCCGCTGCCGCTCCGGCTGCCGAGAGCACCGGAACGGAGGCCTGACCGAAATGCTGATCCCCCGTAGGGTCAAGCACCGCAAGCAGCACCACCCGAAGCGCAGCGGTATGTCCAAGGGTGGCACGCAGGTTGCGTTCGGCGAGTACGGCATCCAGGCGCTGACCCCGGCGTACGTGACGAACCGTCAGATCGAGGCCGCTCGTATCGCCATGACGCGTCACATCAAGCGTGGCGGCAAGGTCTGGATCAACATCTACCCGGACCGCCCCCTCACCAAGAAGCCTGCCGAGACCCGCATGGGTTCCGGTAAGGGTTCGCCGGAGTGGTGGGTCGCCAACGTCAAGCCCGGACGCGTGATGTTCGAGCTGTCGTACCCGAACGAGAAGATTGCTCGTGAGGCGCTCACCCGCGCTGCTCACAAGCTTCCGATGAAGTGCCGCATCGTCCGGCGCGAGGCAGGTGAGTCGTGATGTCGGCCGGTACCAAGGCGTCCGAGCTGCGCGAGCTGGGCAACGAGGAGCTTGTCAACAAGCTTCGCGAGGCCAAGGAAGAGCTGTTCAACCTCCGCTTCCAGGCGGCGACCGGTCAGCTCGAGAACCACGGTCGGCTGAAGGCCGTCCGTAAGGACATCGCGCGGATCTACACCCTCATGCGTGAGCGCGAGCTGGGCATCGAGACGGTGGAGAGCGCCTGATGAGCGAGAGCAACGTGACTGAAGAGACGAAGGCCGCGCGCGGCTTCCGCAAGACCCGTCAGGGTCTTGTCGTCAGCGACAAGATGGACAAGACCGTCGTCGTCGCTGTCGAGGACCGCGTGACCCACGCGCTGTACGGCAAGGTCATCCGCCGTACGAACAAGCTCAAGGCGCACGACGAGCAGAACGCTGCCGGCGTCGGCGACCGTGTCCTCCTCATGGAGACGCGTCCGCTGTCGTCGACGAAGCGCTGGCGCATCGTCGAGATCCTCGAGAAGGCCAAGTAATTTCCGAGGGGGTCTCCCCTCGGATCAGTTCCGCCAGGCTCGGTGGGGTCGTGTCCCGTAAGGGACGCGCCCCCGCCGGGAACCGGCAGACAAACAGGAGATAGACGTGATCCAGCAGGAGTCGCGACTTCGCGTCGCCGACAACACGGGTGCGAAGGAAATTCTCACCATTCGTGTTCTCGGTGGCTCGGGTCGCCGCTACGCGGGCATCGGTGACGTCATCGTCGCCACCGTCAAGGACGCGATCCCCGGTGGCAACGTGAAGAAGGGTGACGTCGTCAAGGCGGTCATCGTTCGCACCGTCAAGGAGCGCCGCCGTCCGGACGGCTCGTACATCCGCTTCGACGAGAACGCCGCCGTCATTCTGAAGAACGACGGCGACCCTCGCGGCACCCGTATCTTCGGCCCCGTCGGCCGTGAGCTGCGCGAGAAGAAGTTCATGAAGATCATCTCGCTCGCGCCGGAGGTGCTGTAAGCATGAAGATCAAGAAGGGCGACCTGGTCCAGGTCATCACCGGTAAGGACAAGGGCAAGCAGGGCAAGGTCATTGCCGCTTACCCGCGCGACGAGCGCGTCCTGGTCGAGGGTGTCAACCGGGTCAAGAAGCACACGAAGGCCGGCCCGACCGCCAGCGGCTCGCAGGCCGGCGGCATCGTGACCACCGAGGCCCCCGTCCACGTCTCCAACGTCCAGCTGGTCGTGGAGAAGGACGGCAACAAGGTCGTCACGCGCGTCGGTTACCGCTTCGACGACGAGGGCAACAAGATCCGCGTTGCCAAGCGGACGGGTGAGGACATCTGATGACGACCACCACCACTCCGCGTCTCAAGACGAAGTACCGCGAGGAGATCACGGGCAAGCTGCGTGAGGAGTTCTCGTACGAGAACGTCATGCAGATCCCCGGCCTGGTCAAGATCGTGGTGAACATGGGTGTCGGCGACGCCGCCCGTGACTCGAAGCTGATCGACGGCGCCATCCGCGACCTCACCACGATCACCGGTCAGAAGCCGGCCGTGACGAAGGCCCGGAAGTCCATCGCGCAGTTCAAGCTGCGCGAGGGCCAGCCGATCGGCTGCCACGTCACGCTCCGTGGCGACCGCATGTGGGAGTTCCTGGACCGCACCCTGTCGCTCGCGCTTCCGCGCATCCGCGACTTCCGCGGTCTGTCCCCCAAGCAGTTCGACGGCCGTGGCAACTACACCTTCGGTCTCACGGAGCAGGTCATGTTCCACGAGATCGACCAGGACAAGATCGACCGCGTCCGGGGTATGGACATCACCGTGGTCACCACGGCGACCAACGACGCTGAGGGCCGCGCGCTCCTTCGTCACCTCGGCTTCCCGTTCAAGGAGGCGTAAGCGAGATGGCGAAGAAGGCTCTGATTGCCAAGGCTGCTCGTAAGCCCAAGTTCGGTGTGCGTGCGTACACCCGCTGCCAGCGCTGCGGCCGTCCGCACTCCGTGTACCGCAAGTTCGGCCTGTGCCGCGTGTGCCTTCGTGAGATGGCTCACCGTGGCGAGCTGCCGGGCGTGACCAAGAGCTCCTGGTAGTCCCCGCTTTTCGGGACTGCCTGGATCTCTCGGTAAGTAAAGGGTTGGCAGAGGTCCTCCTCCACATGGCTTAGGCTAGGAGGGTTGGGCGTCTGCCGCCCTGACCGACTTACTACGCCGTAGGTCCCCGCGCCGCACCCGTCCCGCCTCTGAGTGGGGAGAGGGATGGCGCAGATAGGAAACCACGGCGAGAGAGGCCGAAGGCCAATTCATGACCATGACTGATCCGATCGCGGACATGCTGACTCGTCTGCGTAACGCGAACTCGGCGTACCACGACACCGTGGCTATGCCGCACAGCAAGATCAAGTCGCACATCGCGGAGATCCTCCAGCAGGAGGGCTTCATCACGGGCTGGAAGGTCGAGGACGCCGAGGTCGGCAAGAACCTCGTTCTCGAGCTGAAGTTCGGCCCGAACCGTGAGCGCTCCATTGCGGGCATCAAGCGGATCTCCAAGCCCGGTCTCCGGGTTTACGCGAAGTCCACCAACCTGCCGAAGGTCCTCGGCGGCCTCGGCGTGGCGATCATCTCCACGTCGCACGGTCTCCTGACCGGCCAGCAGGCAGGCAAGAAGGGCGTAGGTGGGGAAGTCCTCGCCTACGTCTGGTAGTCGGGAACGGAGGAATAGCTAATGTCGCGTATTGGCAAGCTCCCCATCACGGTTCCCGCCGGCGTGGACGTCACCATCGACGGCCAGACGGTCGCGGTCAAGGGCCCCAAGGGCACCCTGAGCCACACCGTCGTCGCGCCGATCGAGATCGCTAAGGGTGAGGACGGCGTCCTGAACGTCACCCGCCCGAACGACGAGCGTCAGAACAAGGCCCTCCACGGCCTGTCCCGCACGCTGGTGGCGAACATGATCACCGGCGTGACCCAGGGTTACGTGAAGAAGCTCGAAATCAGCGGTGTCGGTTACCGCGTCCTGGCGAAGGGCTCCAACCTGGAGTTCTCGCTCGGCTACAGCCACCCGATCCTGATCGAGGCGCCCGAGGGCATCTCCTTCAAGGTCGAATCGGCGACCAAGTTCTCGGTCGAGGGCATCGACAAGCAGAAGGTCGGCGAGGTTGCGGCCAACATCCGCAAGCTGCGCAAGCCCGACCCGTACAAGGCCAAGGGCGTCAAGTACGAAGGCGAAGTCATCCGCCGCAAGGTCGGAAAGGCGGGTAAGTAAGCCATGGCATACGGTGTCAAGATTGCTAAGGGCGACGCTTACAAGCGTGCTGCCATCAAGCGTCGTCACATCCGCATCCGTAAGCACATCTCGGGTACGGCTGAGCGTCCGCGCCTGGTCGTGACGCGCTCGAACCGCCACATCGTGGCCCAGGTCATCGACGACATCAAGGGTCACACCCTTGCGTCGGCGTCGACCCTGGACAGCACGATCCGCGGCGCCGAGGGCGACAAGTCCGCGGCCGCCAAGTCGGTCGGCGCCCTGGTCGCCGAGCGCGCCAAGGCCGCCGGTGTCGAGACTGTCGTGTTCGACCGTGGTGGTAACCAGTACGCCGGGCGCATCGCCGCCCTGGCGGACGCCGCCCGCGAAGCCGGACTCAAGTTCTGAGTCGGTTCCGTAGCTAGCGGAAACAGAGAGAGGTAATTCCAATGGCTGGACCCCAGCGCCGCGGTGGCGGTGCCGGTGGCGGCGAGCGGCGGGACCGGAAGGGTCGCGACGGTGGCGCTGCTGCCGCCGAGAAGACCGCGTACGTTGAGCGCGTTGTCGCGATCAACCGCGTCGCCAAGGTTGTGAAGGGTGGTCGTCGCTTCAGCTTCACTGCGCTCGTCGTAGTGGGCGACGGTGACGGCACCGTGGGTGTCGGTTACGGCAAGGCCAAGGAGGTGCCGGCCGCCATCGCCAAGGGTGTTGAGGAGGCCAAGAAGCACTTCTTCAAGGTCCCCCGTATCCAGGGCACCATCCCGCACCCCATCCAGGGTGAGAAGGCGGCGGGCGTCGTCCTGCTGAAGCCTGCTTCCCCCGGTACCGGTGTTATCGCCGGTGGCCCGGTGCGTGCCGTGCTCGAGTGCGCGGGCGTGCACGACATCCTGTCGAAGTCCCTGGGCTCCGACAACGCGATCAACATCGTGCACGCGACCGTGGCGGCCCTCAAGGGTCTGCAGCGTCCCGAGGAGATCGCGGCCCGCCGTGGTCTGCCCCTCGAGGACGTCGCCCCCGCGGCCCTGCTTCGTGCGCGTGCGGGAGCGGGTGCGTAATGGCACAGCTCAAGATCACGCAGACGAAGTCGTACATCGGCAGCAAGCAGAACCACCGTGACACCCTGCGCTCCCTTGGTCTCAAGGGCATCAACACGCAGGTCGTCAAGGAGGATCGTCCCGAGTTCCGCGGCATGGTGCAGACCGTCCGCCACCTCGTGACGGTCGAGGAGGTCGACTGATCATGGGTGAGCAGAACCCGCTCAAGATCCACAACCTCCGTCCGGCCCCCGGCGCCAAGACCGCGAAGACCCGTGTCGGTCGTGGTGAGGCGTCGAAGGGTAAGACGGCCGGTCGTGGCACCAAGGGCACCAAGGCCCGTTACCAGGTTCCGGAGCGCTTCGAGGGTGGCCAGATGCCCCTCCACATGCGTCTCCCGAAGCTCAAGGGCTTCAAGAACCCGTTCAAGACCGAGTTCCAGGTCGTGAACCTCGACAAGCTGAGCGCGCTGTACCCGGAGGGTGGCGAGGTCACCGTCGAGGGTCTCGTCGCCAAGGGTGCCGTTCGCAAGAACAGCCTCGTCAAGGTTCTCGGCCAGGGCGAGGTCACCGTGGCGCTGCAGGTGACGGTCGACGCCGTCTCCGGCTCCGCCAAGGAGAAGATCACCGCCGCGGGCGGTACCGTCACCGAGCTCGTCTGATATTCCCTCAGACGTGTCGATGACATGAGCGATTCCCAGCCGGGGATGCCCCACAAAAGGGGCATCCCCGGTTGGTCGTTCCAAGGGGGGCACGGTCGCCGGTAAGGTGGCGTGCACTGTCTAAGCTCCGTGCGGTCTGTCCGCACGGTTTTCTTGACTGATACGTATTCGTCGAACCTCAGACCACCACCTCTGGCGCACGCGCGCGGGGGTCGCAGGAGGCACCGTGCTCACCGCGTTCGCCCGGGCGTTCAAGACGCCCGACCTGCGCAAGAAGCTGCTCTTCACGCTCGGCATCATCGTGATCTACCGGGTCGGCACCCATGTGCCGATTCCCGGCGTCGACTACAGGAACGTCCAGGTCTGCATTGACAACGCCAATGCGAACCAGGGCCTGTTCGGTCTCGTCAACATGTTCAGCGGCGGCGCGCTGCTGCAGATCACGATCTTCGCGCTCGGCATCATGCCGTACATCACGGCGAGCATCATTCTGCAGCTGCTGACCGTGGTGATCCCGCGACTCGAGGCCCTCAAGAAGGAGGGCCAGGCCGGCACAGCGAAGATCACGCAGTACACGCGCTATCTGACCATCGCGCTCGCGATCCTGCAGGGCACCGGCCTGGTGGCCACCGCCCGCACGGGCACCCTCTTCCAGGGCTGCCCCGTCGCCAGCGAGATCGTCCCCGACCAGTCGATCTTCGTCACCGTCACGATGGTCATCACGATGACCGCCGGTACGGCCTGTGTCATGTGGCTCGGTGAGCTCATCACCGACCGCGGCATCGGTAACGGCATGTCGATCCTGATGTTCATCTCGATCGCCGCGACCTTCCCGAGCGCCCTGTGGGCCATCAAGGAGCAGGGCGACCTGGCCGGTGGCTGGATCGAGTTCGGCACCGTCATCGCGGTCGGTCTCGTCATGGTCGGTCTGGTGGTCTTCGTCGAGCAGGCGCAGCGCCGGATTCCGGTCCAGTACGCGAAGCGCATGATCGGCCGTCGTTCCTACGGCGGCACGTCGACCTACATTCCGCTGAAGGTCAACCAGGCGGGCATCATCCCTGTGATCTTTGCCTCGTCGCTGCTCTACATTCCGGCGCTGGTCGCTCAGTTCGCGGGCGGCAATTCGGGGTGGAAGACGTGGATCGAGGCGAACCTCACCAAGGGTGACCACCCGATTTACATCGCCACGTACTTCATCCTGATCGTCTTCTTCGCCTTCTTCTACGTCGCGATCTCCTTCAACCCCGAGGAAGTCGCCGACAACATGAAGAAGTATGGTGGCTTCATCCCGGGCATCCGGGCTGGCCGACCGACCGCTGAGTATCTGAGCTACGTACTCAACCGGATCACCTGGCCGGGTTCGCTGTACCTGGGTCTGATCGCTCTTGTGCCGACGATGGCGTTGGTGGGCTTCCAGGCGAACCAGAACTTCCCGTTCGGCGGGACGAGCATCCTGATCATCGTGGGTGTGGGTCTGGAAACCGTGAAGCAGATCGAGAGCCAGCTCCAGCAGCGCAATTACGAAGGGTTCCTCCGCTGATGCGAATCGTCCTCGTCGGGCCGCCCGGTGCGGGCAAGGGAACGCAGGCCGCGTTCCTCGCCAAGAACCTGTCGATCCCGCACATCTCCACGGGCGACCTCTTCCGTGCCAACATCAGCCAGGGCACGGAGCTGGGCAAGCAGGCGAAGGCGTTCATGGACGCCGGCAACCTCGTCCCCGACGAGGTGACCATCGGCATGGCGAAGGACCGCATGGCGCAGCCGGACGCCGAGAACGGCTTCCTGCTCGACGGCTTCCCGCGGAACGTGTCGCAGGCCGAGGCGCTGGACGTGGCCCTCAAGGCCGACGACGTGAAGCTGGACGCCGTCCTGGACCTGGAGGTCCCCGAGGACGAGGTCGTGAAGCGGATCGCGGGCCGTCGCATCTGCCGCAAGGACTCCAGCCACGTCTTCCACGTGACGTACTCCCAGCCGAAGCAGGAGGGCGTCTGCGACGTCTGCGGCGGGGAGCTGTACCAGCGCGAGGACGACAGCGAGGACACCGTCCGCAAGCGTCTCGAGGTCTACCACACCCAGACCGA
Source organism: Streptomyces sp. NPDC002564 (assembly GCF_042889645.1). Taxonomy (NCBI): domain Bacteria; kingdom Bacillati; phylum Actinomycetota; class Actinomycetes; order Kitasatosporales; family Streptomycetaceae; genus Streptomyces; species Streptomyces sp. NPDC002564. Next base: position 240,364 of record NZ_JBIARE010000001.1, read on the forward strand.
GCCGATCATCGACTACTACCGGACCCAGGGTCTGGTCGTGACGATCTCGGCGCTGGGCAAGGTCGACGAGGTCACCGCGCGGGCGATGGAAGCCCTCAAGGGCGACCAGTAGTCGTACGCTGTACGCTGTCTCGGCCGCGGTGCCCTTCGGGGGACCGCGGCCGTACTGTTGTGTACGTGGCCGGTCCGTGCAGGTGGCCGGTCGTTGGACGGATGACGGAGAGCGGAAGCCCCATGGTGCAGATCAAGACCCCCGAGCAGATCGCGAAGATGCGTGAGGCGGGCCTTGTCGTCGCCGCGATCCACGCCGCGACCCGCGAGGCCGCGGTGCCCGGCGCCACCACGAGGGACCTGGACGAGGTCGCCCGCAAGGTGATCGACGAGCACGGCGCCAAGTCGAACTTCCTCGGGTACGGCGGTTTCCCCGCCACGATCTGCACGTCGGTCAACGAGGTCGTCGTGCACGGCATCCCCGACGACAAGACCGTCCTCAAGGACGGCGACATCATCTCCATCGACGCGGGCGCGATCATCGACGGCTGGCACGGCGACGCCGCCTACACCGCCTTCGTGGGCACCGGTCACGCTCCGGAGCTGATCGAGCTCTCCCGGGTGACCGAGGAGTCGATGTGGGCCGGGCTGGCCGCCATGAAGCAGGGCAACCGCCTCGTGGACATCTCCCGCGCCATCGAGACCTACATCCGCCGGCAGCCCAAGCCGGGCGGCGGCAAGTACGGCATCGTCGAGGACTACGGCGGCCACGGCATCGGCACCGAGATGCACATGGACCCGCACCTCCTGAACTACGTCGAGCGCCGCCGGGGCAAGGGCCCGAAGCTGGTGCCCGGCTTCTGCCTGGCCATCGAGCCGATGGTGTCCCTCGGCACCCCCCGCACGGAGGTCCTGGAGGACGACTGGACCGTCATCACGACGGACGGCTCCTGGTCCTCGCACTGGGAGCACTCGGTCGCGCTGACCGAGGAGGGCCCGATCGTGCTGACCGCGCCGGACTGCGGGCGGGCGAAGCTCGCGGAGTACGGGGTCACCGTCGCGCCCGACCCGCTGGGGTGAGTCCGGCCGCGCGGGGGATGGGCCGGTGGAGTGCCCGCCCTGCTTAAGGATCTTCGTCGTGGGGCAGACTTTCTCGATTCGTCTTTCCGAGTGCACTGACGTAGACTGACGCGTCGGCTCTCGTGCATCCGTGTGTCTGTATTCGGACACAAGGAAGTACGTCGCCGATCAAGGTAGTCGATTCGAAGGGCGAAGCGTGGCCAAGAAGCAAGGTGCCATCGAGATCGAAGGCACTGTCGTCGAGTCTCTTCCGAACGCCATGTTCAAGGTGGAGCTCCAGAACGGCCACCAGGTCCTGGCACACATCAGCGGCAAGATGCGCATGCACTACATCCGCATCCTCCCTGACGACCGGGTCGTGGTGGAGCTGTCTCCGTACGACCTGACGCGTGGCCGGATCGTCTACCGGTACAAGTAGATCTTGCCCGCATCCCGCTCACGCGGGGTGGTGGCACTGACCCGGAGAACCTCACCCAATGAAGGTCAAGCCGAGCGTCAAGAAGATCTGCGACAAGTGCAGGGTGATCCGCCGTCACGGCCGGGTCATGATCATCTGCGACAACCCGCGCCACAAGCAGCGCCAGGGCTGACGCACGACTGCAGTTCGCAGATTTTCGCGCGACGCACGTAAGTAGATACGCAGCACCCGTCCCTCTTCAGATCCATCGGTCATGGAGGGCGACACCCCCGGTCGGAGGCCGGGGACCCAGGACGTACCGACTCGCACAGAGGACGGCGGCTGGGAGTGGTTCTGCTGAAGACCTCCGAAGAATCAACAGGAGCCATGAATGGCACGCGTTGAAGGCGTTGATCTCCCGCGCGAAAAGCGCATCGAGGTCGCCCTCACCTACGTGTTCGGCATCGGTCGCACGCTGGCCCAGCAGACGCTGGACGCCACCGAGGTGGACCGCAACACCCGCGTTCGGGACCTGACCGAGGAAGACCTCGTCAAGATCCGTGAGTACGTGGACGCCAACATCAAGACCGAGGGTGACCTCCGTCGCGAGATCCAGGCCGACATCCGCCGCAAGGTCGAGATCGGTTGCTACCAGGGTCTCCGTCACCGTCGTGGTCTGCCCGTCCGCGGTCAGCGCACCAGCACGAACGCCCGCACCCGCAAGGGCCCGCGTCGCGCCATCGCCGGTAAGAAGAAGCCGGGCAAGAAGTAGTCCTCGCTCAGCGGTCTATCGACAGCTGACGCTGCAGGACCGACCACCTCCCGTAGGAGTTATAGATGCCCCCCAAGGGTCGTCAGGGCGCTGCCAAGAAGGTGCGCCGCAAGGAAAAGAAGAACGTCGCCCACGGGCACGCTCACATCAAGAGCACGTTCAACAACACGATCGTGTCCATCACGGACCCGACCGGCAACGTGATCTCGTGGGCCTCCGCCGGCCACGTCGGTTTCAAGGGCTCGCGCAAGTCCACGCCGTTCGCCGCGCAGATGGCCGCCGAGTCGGCTGCCCGTCGCGCCCAGGAGCACGGCATGCGCAAGGTCGACGTCTTCGTCAAGGGCCCGGGCTCCGGTCGTGAGACCGCGATCCGCTCCCTGCAGGCGACCGGCCTCGAGGTCGGCTCGATCCAGGACGTGACGCCCACGCCGCACAACGGCTGCCGTCCGCCCAAGCGTCGCCGCGTCTGACGCACGTCGCTTGACTTGAGGTTTTCGGGCGGTATGGCTCTTCGGGGCCGTACCGCCCGTACCCTTGTACTACTCAGGGCATCAAATAGTGGGTGCCCCTGACTGAAGGAATCACTTCATGCTGATCGCTCAGCGTCCCTCGTTGACCGAAGAGGTCGTCGACGAATTCCGCTCCCGGTTCGTGATCGAGCCGCTGGAGCCGGGCTTCGGCTACACCCTCGGCAACTCCCTCCGCCGCACCCTCCTCTCGTCGATCCCCGGCGCTGCTGTCACCAGCATCCGCATCGACGGTGTCCTGCACGAGTTCACCACCGTGCCGGGCGTCAAGGAGGACGTCACCGACCTCATCCTGAACATCAAGCAGCTGGTCGTCTCCTCGGAGCACGACGAGCCGGTCGTGATGTACCTGCGCAAGCAGGGCCCGGGTCTGGTCACCGCCGCCGACATCGCGCCCCCGGCCGGTGTCGAGGTGCACAACCCCGACCTCGTCCTCGCCACGCTCAACGGCAAGGGCAAGCTGGAGATGGAGCTGACCGTGGAGCGCGGCCGCGGCTACGTCTCCGCCGTGCAGAACAAGCAGGTCGGCCAGGAGATCGGCCGCATCCCGGTCGACTCGATCTACTCGCCGGTCCTCAAGGTCACGTACAAGGTCGAGGCCACGCGTGTCGAGCAGCGGACCGACTTCGACAAGCTGATCGTCGACGTCGAGACGAAGCAGGCCATGCGTCCCCGTGACGCCATGGCGTCGGCCGGCAAGACCCTGGTCGAGCTGTTCGGTCTCGCCCGCGAGCTGAACATCGACGCCGAGGGCATCGACATGGGTCCGTCCCCGACGGACGCCGCCCTGGCCGCCGATCTGGCGCTGCCGATCGAGGAGCTCGAGCTCACGGTCCGGTCGTACAACTGCCTCAAGCGCGAGGGCATCCACTCGGTCGGCGAGCTCGTCGCCCGCTCCGAGGCGGACCTGCTCGACATTCGCAACTTCGGTGCGAAGTCGATCGACGAGGTCAAGATGAAGCTCAACGGCATGGGCCTGGCCCTCAAGGACTCGCCCCCCGGCTTCGACCCGACCGCCGCGGCCGACGCGTTCGGCGCGGACGACGACGCGGACGCCGGTTTCGTCGAGACCGAGCAGTACTAGGTCTGATTTTGGCTGCAGGCCCGCCTCGGCCGGTCGCGCAGTTCCCCGCGCCCCTTACGGGGCGCGGTCCACTGACCCCGGTACCTGATACGGCCGGGGCAGACATCAAGGAGAAACACCATGCCGAAGCCCACCAAGGGTGCCCGTCTGGGCGGCAGCGCCGCGCACGAGAAGCTGCTCCTGGCGAACCTCGCCAAGCAGCTCTTCGAGTACGGCCGCATCACCACCACCGAGGCGAAGGCCCGTCGCCTGCGCCCGTACGCGGAGCGTCTGGTCACCAAGGCGAAGAAGGGTGACCTTCACAACCGCCGCCAGGTGCTGTCCGTCATCACCGACAAGAGCATCGTGCACACGCTCTTCACGGAGATCGGCCCGCGCTACGAGAACCGCCCCGGTGGTTACACCCGCATCACCAAGATCGGTAACCGTCGTGGCGACAACGCGCCCATGGCGATCATCGAGCTGGTGGAGGGCCTGACCGTGGCCCAGGAGGCCACCGGTGAGGCCGAGGCCGCCACCAAGCGTGCCGCCAAGGACACCGAGGCCACCGACGCCAAGGTCGACACGGCCAAGGCCGACGAGGCTGCCGAGGAGTCGAAGGACGCGTAAGCGTTCTTCCCCGCGTCCCTTCGGGGGCGCGTCGCGGGCCCGCCCCTTGCCGGGGTGGGCCCGCTTTTTCGTTGCCTGAGAGGATCCCCCTGTGAGCGATGAAGTAGAGCCCGGGTTCGTGCGGGTGCGTCTTGACCTTTCCTACGACGGCAGGGACTTCTCCGGCTGGGCCAAGCAGCGCCAGGGGCAGCGGACCGTCCAGGGCGAGATCGAGGCGGCGCTGCGGACCGTGACGCGGTCGCAGGAGACGTACGAGCTGACCGTGGCCGGGCGGACCGACAGCGGGGTGCACGCGCGCGGGCAGGTCGCGCACGTGGATCTGCCGCAGGCCGTGTGGGACGAGCACCACGACAAGCTGCTGCGCAGGCTCGCGGGACGGCTGCCGCACGACGTGCGGGTGTGGCGGGTGGCCGAGGCCCCCGCCGGGTTCAACGCGCGGTTCGCGGCGGTCTGGCGGCGCTACGCGTACCGCGTGACGGACCACCCGGGCGGCGTCGACCCGCTGCTGCGCGGCCATGTGCTGTGGCACGACTGGGCGTTGGACATGGACGCCATGAACGCCGCCGCCGAGAAGCTCGTCGGCGAGCACGACTTCGCGGCCTACTGCAAGAAGCGCGAGGGCGCCACGACCATCCGTACGCTCCAGGAGCTGCGGTGGGAGCGGCGGCCCGACGGCATCCTGGAGGCGACCGTGCGGGCCGACGCGTTCTGCCACAACATGGTGCGCTCGCTGGTCGGCGCCATGCTGTTTGTGGGGGACGGGCACCGGCCCGTGGACTGGCCCGCCGAGGTGCTCGCGGCGGGCGTGCGGGACTCCGCCGTGCACGTCGTGCGGCCGCACGGGCTCACCCTCGAAGAGGTCGGCTACCCGGCCGACGAGCTGCTCGCCGCGCGCGCCAAGGAGGCGCGCAACAAGCGGACGCTGCCCGGGGCCGGCTGCTGCTGACCCCCGGCCCGGCACCGTCCCCGCGGACTACTGCGGGGCCTCGGCGGCGGCCGATGCCTGCGCCTCGCCCCGCTGGTTGATGCGCTGGAAGGCGAAGCGGGCCAGGTCGTCGCCGACGCCGTACGCCTTGGTGTCGCCCGTCGTCACGTCCTTGCCGCTGGTGTAGCCGGTGGTGGTGAAGTAGGCGTAGCGGCCGTAGGCGTTGTACGTGCCGCGGCACACGCCGGTCCGGCAGAAGGCGGGCACGCCCTTGCCGGAGAGCGAGTCGACCAGGCCCTTCTTGACCTGGTCCTTGACCTTCGCGGCGTCGGCCGAGGTGTCGAAGACGGCGACGCCGACCGTGACCGCGATGCCGCCCCGCAGATAGCTGGCCCGGATCAGGCGCGTGCAGTCGTTCTTGGCGAGGATCGAGCCGAGGGCGGCCTGGGCGACGGACGCGCACTTCGTGGTGCTGTCCGTGGGGCCCTTCTTGTAGAGGCGCTCGCCGGTGCGCCAGGACGAGCCGGGGAAGAGGCCTTCGGGGGTGAGCGGCGCCTTGTCCTTCCTGGCGCTGGAGATGAAGTCCTTGGGGTCCGGCGGGGGCGGCGGCGTGGTCGCCTCGAAGGACGGCTCGGCCTCCTTGCTCGCGCCGGGGATGTCCGCGGCCGTCGGCAGCTCGCTCGCGGGCTTGTTCGACGCGGAGGGTTCGTCGCTGTTCGCGGAGACGACCGTGATGGCCACGGCGGCCGCGATGCCGACCGTGGCGAGCGCGCCGCCGCCGATCAGCAGCCACTTGCGGCGGCGGGTGCGCGCCTCGGACGCCTCGGCCATCGCCGCCCAGTCGGGCGTGGGCCCGCCGCCGGGTCCGCCCGTTGTGCCCGGACCCCACTGAGGTCCCCCTTGCCCAAAGCTCATGGGCCGCATCTTAGACGGGCGTTCGGGAATGTTGAGCCCGGGTCGCGGGGGGCCGCAGGCCTAGCCTGAGGCGTATGGAAACGGGCAAAGGGGCGGTTGTCGGGTGGTTGGCGGAGCCGGCCGGGCGGCATGTCCGGTGGGTGCTCGCGGTGGTGCTCGGCGCCGCCGTCGTGCGGACCGGGATGCACGCCCCGGACGGCGGGATGGACAACGCCATCGTGGTGCGGGCCGCCGACGCGTGGCTCGCGGGCCGCTCGCCCTACGCCGACCGGCACTTCCTCTATCTGCCCGGCGCCGTGCTCGCCGCGGTGCCGCAGGCGCTGCTGCCGACGGCGGTGGTGCGCTACCTGGTCCCCGCCGGGGTGAGCGCGGGGCTCGTCGTCGGCTGGGCGTGCGCGCTGCGGATCCACGGGGTGGCGTGGCGCAGCCGGTTCGCGGCGTACGGACTGCTGGCGCTCGCGCTCGGCTTCGCGCCGTTCGGGCACCTGGTGCAGCTCGGCAACTGGACGGTGGGCTCCGCGGCCGCCCTGCCGCTCGCCCTGCTCCTGGCCTGCCGCGGGCGGTGGGTGGCGGCGGCGCTCGTCATCGGGGCCGCGGTCGCGGTCAAGCCGCTGCTCGCGCCCGTCGTCCTGCTCTTCGTCCTCGCCCGCAGGTGGCGGGCGCTCGCCGTCGCGGTCGGCGTGCCCGCGGTGGTGTCGGTGGGCGCGGCGCTCCTGATGCCGGACCCGGCCGGGTTCTTCACGCGGACGCTGCCCTTCCTGCTGCGCGGCGAGGACTCCTTCGTCCGGCTCTACGAGGCGTCCCCCTCCGCGGTGCTCGCGCGGCTGGGGGTGCCGCAGGCGGGGGCCACGCTGCTGGCCGGGTGTGCGGCGCTGGCCGGGCTGTGGTGTGCCTGGCGGCGGTGGGAGCGGGGGGACGCGGGGCCGGCGAGGGTGGTGGATTGCGCCGTGATGCTGATGCTTTCGGCCTTTCTCGTCTCCCGGCCCTCCTACGACCACTACCTCCTGGTGGTCCTTCCGCTGCTCCTCGCGGGGGCGCTGACGCCGGGGGCGGTGGCGCGCCGCCCCTGGTTCTGGGTGGCGCTGGTGCCGCAGGTGCCGGGCTTCGGGTGGCCGGGGCTCGAACCGGGGACGCGGCGGGCCTTCAAGGACGCGGTCACGCTCTGCCTGCTGGCCGCCACGGCCGGGTGGGCGTGCGTGACCGGTGCGGCCGCGGGGGAGCGCGGGGCGCGGGACGGGGCGGTGCCGCAGGGGCGGCGGGCGGCGGGGGAGCGGGCCGGGGAGGCGGCGGGCCGCCGGTGAGCCGGGCGGGGCGAGGCCCGTGACCTCGGCGTGTGCCGCGGCAAGCGGGGGCCCGTTACGCTGGAGGGGACAGGCCCCCGGGACGGTGGAGCCGGCGGTGCCGGTCTCCAGGTCCGCGTTTTGACCCGTACGGGTCGGCGCGGGTACTCTCGGAGATTGTTATGCGTATTGGTGTCGTCGTTCTCACGCGAAGGGCCCATACGTAGGTTCCCTGGAGCAGTTACCAGTGGCTCGCATACGGGCAGCGTCCCCGGCATTGTGAGCCCCAGCTGCATGATCGCTTCTGGGGTGCCGTGTGTCTGGACCCCATCCACTGAAGAAGCGAAGGCTACGAAGTGCGTACGTACAGCCCCAAGCCCGGCGATGTGACCCGCCAGTGGCACGTCATTGACGCTCAGGACATCGTCCTGGGGCGTCTGGCGACCACCGCCGCCTCCCTCCTGCGGGGCAAGCACAAGGCGATCTACGCCCCCCACGTTGACACCGGTGACTTCGTCATCATCATCAACGCGGAGAAGGTGCACCTCTCCGGCAACAAGAAGACCCAGAAGATGGCGTACCGCCACTCCGGTTACCCGGGCGGTCTGCGCTCCGTTCGTTACGACGAGCTGCTGGAGAAGAACCCCGAGAAGGCCATCGAGAAGGCCGTCAAGGGCATGCTCCCCAAGAACACCCTCGGCCGTCAGATGCTCTCGAAGCTGAAGGTCTACGCGGGCGACCAGCACCCGCACGGCGCTCAGCAGCCGGTCCCGTTCGAGATCACCCAGGTCGCGCAGTAGTTCCGGCCACCCCCTAAGACGAAAAGAAATCTGAGGAGAATCGTGGCCGAGACCACCGTTGAGCAGCCGGTCGAAGAGACCGAGGTTGTTGACGTCGAGCAGTACACCACCGAGTCCGACGCGCCCGTCGAGGGCGAGTACACCTCGGAGTCGAACGCCGCGCGCTTCGGCGACCCGCAGCCGGCCGCCGGCCTGGGCCGTCGCAAGAACGCCATCGCCCGCGTCCGGATCGTCCCGGGCACCGGCAAGTGGAAGGTCAACGGGCGTACGCTCGAGGACTACTTCCCGAACAAGGTCCACCAGCAGGAAGTCAACGAGCCCTTCAAGGTGCTCGAGCTCGACGGCCGCTACGACGTCATCGCCCGCATCTCGGGTGGCGGCGTCTCCGGTCAGGCCGGTGCGCTCCGTCTCGGTGTCGCCCGCGCGCTGAACGAGGCCGACGTCGAGAACAACCGTGGCGCCCTCAAGAAGGCCGGTTACCTCAAGCGTGACGACCGTGCGGTCGAGCGCAAGAAGGCCGGTCTCAAGAAGGCCCGCAAGGCCCCGCAGTACAGCAAGCGCTAATCGCTGCCTGCTCGTACTTCTCGTTCGCCCCGGCGGCACTCACCGTGCTGCCGGGGCGTTCGTCTATCAGGAACCCCTGGGACCCTGGGACTGTCTTGACCCTGGGACTCTCTTTCCAGGGGTTCATGGTTTTTCTGGAACGTTCGGAGGACAGCAGTGGGACGACTCTTCGGCACGGACGGCGTGCGCGGTGTCGCCAACGCGGATCTGACGGCCGAGCTCGCGCTCGGACTCTCCGTGGCGGCGGCGCACGTACTGGCCGAGGCGGGCACCTTTGAGGGCCATCGCCCGGTGGCGGTGGTCGGGCGTGACCCGCGCGCGTCCGGGGAGTTCCTGGAGGCCGCGGTCGTCGCGGGCCTCGCGAGCGCGGGCGTGGACGTCCTGCGCGTCGGTGTGCTGCCCACCCCCGCGGTGGCGCATCTCACCGGTGCGCTGGGCGCCGACCTCGGTGTGATGCTCTCCGCCAGCCACAACGCCATGCCCGACAACGGCATCAAGTTCTTCGCCCGCGGCGGCCACAAGCTCGCCGACGAGCTGGAGGACCGCATCGAGTCCGTCTACGAGGAGCACCGCACCGGCGCCCCCTGGCAGCGGCCCACCGGTTCGGGCGTCGGCCGCGTCAAGTCGTACGACCAGGGCCTCGACCAGTACGTGGCGCACCTCATCGGCGTCCTGCCGAACCGCCTCGACGGCCTGAAGATCGTCCTGGACGAGGCGCACGGCGCCGCCGCCCGCGTCTCGCCCGAGGCCTTCGCGCGCGCCGGTGCCGAGGTCATCACGATCGGCGCCCAGCCCGACGGCCTGAACATCAACGACGGCTGCGGGTCCACGCACCTCGACCTGCTCAAGGCCGCCGTCGTCGAGCACCGGGCCGACTTCGGCGTCGCGCACGACGGGGACGCCGACCGCTGCCTGGCCGTGGACCACACGGGCGCCGAGATCGACGGCGACCAGATCCTCGCGGTGCTGGCCCTCGCCATGCGCGAGCACGGCACGCTGCGGCACGAGACGATCGTCGCCACGGTCATGTCCAACCTCGGCTTCAAGCTCGCCATGGAGGGCCAGGGCCTCTCCCTGGTGCAGACGGCCGTCGGCGACCGGTACGTCCTGGAGTCGATGAAGGAGCACGGCTACGCCCTCGGCGGCGAGCAGTCCGGGCACGTGATCATCCTCGACCACGCGACCACCGGTGACGGCACGCTGACCGGGCTGCTGCTCGCGGCGCGCGTCGCCGAGACGGGCCGCTCGCTGGCCGACCTCGCGAGCGTCATGGAGCGCCTGCCGCAGGTCCTGGTCAACGTGCCCGACGTCGACAAGTCCCGGGTGAAGACCTCCGCGGAGCTGTCCGCGGCCGTCGCGGAGGCCGAGCGCGAGCTGGGCACGACCGGCCGGGTGCTGCTGCGCCCCTCCGGCACCGAGCCGCTGGTGCGGGTCATGGTCGAGGCCGCCGACATCGAGCAGGCGCGGTCCGTCGCCGGACGCCTGGCCGACGTCGTGAAGTCGGCGCTGGGCTAGCGGGCGCCCCCGCGGGCCCGTCCGCCCGCACGGCCGCGCGCGGTGCGCTCGCGCTGCAGGGACCAGAAGAGCTTCTGGGCCAGCAGCGTGAGCGTGCCCGCGAGGACGATGCCGAGCAGGTTCAGGAGCAACTGCTCGGTGGAGCCCCAGGCCTGGCGGTACTCGGCGTAGCTGAAGGCGACCGCGGCGTTCGCCGCCGCCGGGACCGTCGTCACCGAGATCGCCACGCCCACCAGGGCGCCCGACTTCGCCGACGTGAGCGAGAGCATGCCCGCCGCGCCCGCGAGGACCGCCACCACGAACGAGAACCAGTCGGGGCGGTAGATGAAGTTCGTGTTCGGCCGCTCCGCCTTGAGGGCGCCCGCGCTGAACAGGTCCATCGCGTCCATCGCGTAGCTGAAGGCGACGGTCGCCACCATCGCCGCCGCGAAGCCCACGAGCAGCGCGGTCAGCGCCCGCACCGCGAGCCGCGGCGCGCGCCGCACCAGCGCCGTGCAGAACCCGGCGAGCGGGCCGAACTCCGGCCCCACGGCCATCGCGCCCACGATCAGGATCGCGTTGTCGAGCACGACGCCGCAGGCCGCGATCATCGTGGCGATCGTGAGGAACGCGACGTAGGTGACCGAGAGCGTCGACTCCTCGTGCGTCGCGTCGGCCAGGTGCTCCCAGAGCACCGCGTCCGCACCCTCGCCCGGCGCGTCGTCCTCCGCCCGGTCGGCGCGGTGGGACAGCGACAGGTCGATGTTCTGCACCGCGATCGAGCCCGACTCGTCGATGCCGAGCGCGCGCAGACCGCCGATCAGCTCGTCGCCCGCCTCCCGGGCCACGTCGCACAGGACGACGTCGCCCGCCGGGTCGCGGGCGGCGCCGGGGACCACCGCGAGATGGGCGGTGCCGACCGTGGACTCGATCAGGCGCACCACCTCCTCGGTCGTCCCGGGCGGGGTGATCAGGCGCAGGTGCAGCATGTGCGCAGGTTAGCCGTGCCGTGCCGGTGACGGGGTGTCAGAGTTTGCGCAGGCTCAGGCGTTGCACCTTGTGGTCGGGGCCCTTGCGCACGACGAGGGTGGCGCGGCTGCGGGTGGGCGCCACGTTCTCCACGAGGTTCAGCTTGTTGATGGTGCGCCAGGTGGTGCGGGCGTAGTCGAGGGCCTCCTCCTCCGACACCTGGGTGTACTTGCGGAAGTACGAGGAGGGGTCCTGGAACGCCGTCTGGCGCAGCTTCTTGAAGCGGTTCAGGTACCAGCGCTCGATGTCGTCGGCGCGCGCGTCGACGTACACGCTGAAGTCGAAGTAGTCCGCGAGGCCCACCCGGGTGCGGCCGTCCTTGCCGGGCAGCGCGGGCTGCAGGACGTTCAGGCCCTCGACGATGAGGATGTCCGGACGGCGGACCGTGAGGCGCCGGCCCGGCACGATGTCGTAGATCAGGTGGGAGTAGACGGGCGCCGTCACCTCGTCCTTGCCGGCCTTGATGTCCGCGACGAAGCGGGTCAGGGCGCGCCGGTCGTACGACTCGGGGAAGCCCTTGCGCGACATCAGGCCGCGGGCCTCCAGCTCCTGGGTGGGCAGCAGGAAGCCGTCGGTCGTGACGCGCTCCACGCGCGGGTGCTCCGGCCAGCGGGAGAGCAGCGCCTGCAGGAGGCGGGCGACGGTGGACTTGCCCACGGCCACGGACCCGGCGACCCCTATGACGAAGGGCGTGCCGGACTGGGAGCCCTTCTCGCCGAGGAAGGTGTTCAGGGCGCCGCGCAGGCCGTCCGTCGCGCCCACGTACAGGTTCAGGAGGCGGGAGAGCGGCAGGTAGATGTCGCGGACCTCGTCCAGGTCGATGACGTCGCCGAGGCCGCGCAACTGCTCCACCTCCTCCGCCGTGAGCGGCAGAGGCGTCTTCTCGCGAAGCGCGCTCCACTCGGTGCGGGTGAGGTCGACGTAGGGAGTCGCCTCCGGCTTCTGCCGGTGGGCGCTCCGCGGTGCCGTCGGGGGCACAGAGACCGAAGAGATCACAGTCCATTGTTACGGCTGTTTGAACGGGACGGGGGGCGGGGTGGGGCGTGGGGTGTGTCACGCTGGGCCGGTGATTATCGGGGTCGGCATCGACGTGGCGGAGATCGAGCGGTTCGGGGCCGCGCTGGAGCGGACCCCGGGGATGGCGGATCGGCTGTTCGTCGCGGACGAGCTGCTGCTGCCGGGCGGGGAGCGGCGGGGCATCGCCTCGCTGGCGGCGCGGTTCGCCGCGAAGGAGGCGCTGGCGAAGGCGCTGGGGGCGCCGGGCGGGCTGCGCTGGACGGACGCGGAGGTGTTCGTCGAGGAGAGCGGACAGCCGCGGGTGCGGGTGAGCGGGACGGTGGCGGACAGGGCCGCGGCCCTGGGGGTGCGGACCTGGCACGTCTCGCTGAGCCACGACGCGGGGGTCGCGTCGGCCGTGGTGATCGCGGAGGGCTAGGGGTCCCGCACGCGATCCACCGGCCGGGCCGTGCGGCGGCGGGCAGACTGGACGCATGCGTAATGCGTACAGCGTGGAGAGCGTCAGGTCCGGGGAGCGCGTGCTGATGGCCCGGGGGCCCGAGGGCGCGTTGATGCAGCGCGCCGCCGCCGGCCTCGCCGCCGTATGCGCCCGGCTGCTGGGCAAGGTGTACGGCTCGCGGGTGGCGTTGCTGGTGGGCAGCGGGGACAACGGCGGCGACGCCCTGTACGCCGGGGCCCGGCTGGCCCGCAGGGGCGCGGGCGTCGGCGCCGTGCTGCTCGACCCGGCCCGCGCGCACGCCGGCGGTCTCGCCGCCCTGCGGGCCGCCGGGGCCGTCGTGGTGGACGCCGACGACCCGCGGGCCGAGGCGATGGTCGGCGGGGCGCGGCTCGTGGTCGACGGGATCGTGGGCATCGGCGGGCGCGGCGGGCTGCGGGAGACCGCCGTCCGGCTCGTGGGAGCGGTGCGGGACGCGACGGTCGTGGCGGTGGACCTGCCCAGCGGCGTCGACGCCGACACGGGAGAGGTGCCGGGGCACGCCGTCCGCGCCGATGTGACGGTCACGTTCGGCGCGTACAAGCCGGGGCTGCTCATCGATCCGGCCCGGGAGTACGCCGGTGTCGTCCGCCTCGTCGACATCGGCCTCGACCTCGCCGCGGACGCGTGCGTGGCGCAGGCCCCGCAGTTCGCGGACATCGCGCCGCTGCTGCCGGTGCCGGGCGGCGAGAGCGACAAGTACCGGCGCGGTGTCGTCGGGATCGTCGCCGGGTCCGCGCGCTATCCGGGCGCCGCCGTGCTCGCCGTCGCGGGCGCGCTGCGCGGGGGCGCGGGCGCCGTGCGGTACGTGGGCCCCGCCGCGGACGCCGTCGTCGCGCGCTTCCCCGAGGCGCTGGTGTCCACGGGCCCGCCCGCCGGGGCCGGGCGGGTGCAGGCCTGGGTCGCCGGGCCCGGCCTCGGGGACGACGAGGAGCGGCTGCGGGACGTGGTCGCCGCCGACGTGCCGGTGCTGATCGACGCCGACGGGCTGCGGCTCGCGGGGGAGGCGCGGGTGCGGGCGCGCAGCGCGCCGACCCTCCTGACGCCGCACGCCGGTGAGGCCGCCGCGCTGCTCGGCGTCGACCGCGCGGAGGTCGAGGCGGGACGGCTCGCCGCCGTACGGGAGCTGGCGCGGCGGTACGGGGCGACGGTGCTGCTCAAGGGGTCGACGACGCTCGTCGCGTCGGAGCGGGGCGCCGTGCGCGTCAACCCGACGGGGACGCCGTGGCTCGCCACCGCGGGCAGCGGCGACGTGCTGTCCGGGCTCGCCGGGGCGCTGCTGGCCGCCGGGCTCGACGCGCGGGACGCGGGCACCGTCGGCGCGTACCTGCACGGGCTCGCCGGGCGGCACGCGGCGGACGGCGCGCCGGTGGCCGCGCAGGACGTGGCCGACGCGATCCCCGCCGCCTGGCGGGAGGCCCGCAGGCCCTAGGGGGCGTCCGACACCCCCTGGGGCCCGGTGCCGGACGGCGGGCCCCGTGCGGCCGGCCGGCGGGTCCCGGTGGCGCGTCCGCGGGAGTTGTCCGGGGCCCTTCGAGTGACGCCCCCGCGCGGCTGACGGCCGCGCGGCACGGGGCCGGGGTTCGCTCATCGCATGATCAGTAAGACAGCACAGCGCGGCCTCCCCGTGCTGCTCGCCCTCGCCGCGGCCCTGCCGGCCGTCCCCGCGTCCGCGGACCCCGCGCCGCCGCGGCCCGCGGCCCCCGGGACCGCCGCGCTGGTTCCCGGCATCCCCTCCGCGTCCCCCCACCCGTGGCAGCTGGACACCCCGGACCAGGCGCTGCCGCCGCACGTGTACACGCCAAGCGCCGCCGAGGACGCGATCGAGCCCATGGACGCGCCCGCCGCCGCCGACGACCTCGTCGAGTACGTGCCGCGCGGCGAGGTCGCCACCAAGGCCGCGCCGGCCTGCACCAGGAGCACCGGCCCCTACCAGCGCCAGGTGGAGCGCTGGCTCAAGCGGCCGGTGGACGGCAAGCAGTCCGCCGCCGACTGCCGGGCCGTCCGCGCCTTCCAGCGCAAGGAGGGCATCCGGCCCGCGACCGGGTTCGCCGGACCGGTCACCTGGGCCCGGATGCGGCTG
Source organism: Streptomyces sp. NPDC002564 (assembly GCF_042889645.1). Taxonomy (NCBI): domain Bacteria; kingdom Bacillati; phylum Actinomycetota; class Actinomycetes; order Kitasatosporales; family Streptomycetaceae; genus Streptomyces; species Streptomyces sp. NPDC002564. Next base: position 255,406 of record NZ_JBIARE010000001.1, read on the forward strand.
ATCTCGGCCCGCAAGAACCCGAACGCCGCCAAGAAGTGCCCCCCGCGCGCGTACCGCCTGGCCTGCGTCGACCTGACCCGGCAGCTGATGTGGGTGCAGAAGGGCAAGAAGCGGCTGCTCGGCCCGGTGCCGATCCGCACCGGACGCGCCGGGTACCCGACCCGCACCGGCTGGCACAAGGTCTACTGGAAGCACAAGAACCACTGGTCGTCGCTGTACGACACCCCCATGCCGTACAGCCAGTTCTTCAACCGCGGGCAGGCCTTCCACGCCATCTACGGCAACGTGTACAGCCCGCCCGGCTCGCGGGGCTGCGTGAACCTGCGGCTCGCCGACGCCCGCCTGCTGTGGAAGACCCTCGACAAGGGCGACCGCGTCTACGTGTGGGGACGCAAGCCGGGCACCTGAGCCGGTGCCAGGACCCGCGGGAGCGGGGGCTGTCGGCGGCCTCTGAGACACTTGTCCGCGATGAACGAGACAGCCCCTTTCCGTGTCCGCGCCGAGATCGACCTCGCCGCCCTCCGCGCCAACGTGCGCTCGTTGCGCGCCCACGCGCCGGACGCCGCGTTCATGGCCGTGGTGAAGGCGGACGGCTACGGCCACGGAATGCTGGCCTGCGCGCGGGCCGCCCGGGACGCGGGCGCCACCTGGATCGGCACCGCCACGCCGGAGGAGGCGCTCGCGGTGCGCGCCGCGGGCCTGCCGGGCCGGATCATGTGCTGGCTGTGGACGCCGGGCGGCCCCTGGCGCGAGGGCATCGAGGCCGATCTGGACATGTCGGTGAGCGCCCTGTGGGCGCTGCGCGAGGTGAGCGGGGCGGCGCGCGCGACGGGCCGGACCGCCCGCATCCAGCTCAAGGCCGACACGGGCCTGGGGCGCAACGGCTGCCTGCCCGCCGACTGGCCCGAGCTGGTCGCCGCCGCGCTGCGCGCCGAGGCCGAGGGCCTGGTCGAGGTCACCGGCCTGTGGTCGCACTTCGCCTGTGCCGACGAGCCGGGGCACCCCGCCACCGCCGCCCAGCTCCAGGTCTTCCGCGAGATGGTGGCGTACGCCGAGGAGCGGGGCATACGCCCCGAGGTGCGGCACATCGCCAACTCCCCGGGCACGCTCACGCTCCCGGAGACGCACTTCGACCTCGTCCGCCCGGGCATCGCGATGTACGGCATCTCGCCGAGCCCCGAGCTGGGCACCCCGCAGGACTTCGGGCTGCGTCCCGTGATGACGCTCACCGCCTCGCTCGCCCACGTCAAGCACGCCCCGGGCGGGCACGGCGTGAGCTACGGCCACCACTACGTGACCCCGGGCGAGACGACCCTCGGCCTGGTCCCCGCCGGATACGGCGACGGCATCCCGCGCCACGCCTCCGGCACCGCCCCGGTCCTGGTCGGCGGCAAGTGGCGGACGGTCGCCGGCCGGGTCGCGATGGACCAGTTCGTCGTCGACCTCGGCGGGGACGAGCCGGAGGTGGGCGCGCCCGCCGTGCTGTTCGGCCCGGGCGACGGGGGCGAGCCGACGGCGGAGGACTGGGCGCAGGCGTCCGGCACCATCGCGTACGAGATCGTCACCCGCATCGGATCGCGCGTCCCGCGCGTCTATCTGAACGAGCGGCCCGAGCCGGACGAGCGGCCCGCGGCCTGACCGGGACCGAGCGGCCCGACGAGGACTGACCAGGAACGGACGAGGAGCGGCACGTGAGCGAGAGCAGCACGGGGGCGGCCGCGGCGGAGGCGGTGGCACAGGCCGCCGACGCGGCCGGGAACTGGCGCCGGGCCGGGGTGGCGGGCGCCGCGATAGGTGTCATCGCCGCGGGCGCGGCCGCCGGGGTGGCCATAGAACGGCTCACCGTGGGCCGCGGCATGCGCAAGAAGGCGCGCCTGGCGCTCGACGCCTCGGGGCCCTACGGCTCGCTGCGCGGCATGCCCGGCACGGCGTACGCGGACGACGGCACCGAGCTGTCCTACGAGGTCGAGGAGGCCGAGGCGGACAGCGAGCAGGGGCCGCGCCGGCGCAGGCTCTTCGGCCGCCGGGACCCCGCGCCGGTCACCGTCGTCTTCAGCCACGGCTACTGCCTGAGCCAGGACTCCTGGCACTTCCAGCGGGCCGCGCTGCGCGGTGTGGTCCGCGCGGTCTACTGGGACCAGCGCAGCCACGCCCGCTCGGCGCGCGGCGTCGACCAGCTGGAGCACGGCGTGCCGGTCTCCATCGACCAGCTGGGCCGGGACCTGAAGGCCGTCATCGACGCGGCCGCGCCCGAGGGGCCGCTCGTCCTCGTCGGGCACTCCATGGGCGGCATGACGACCATGGCGCTCGCCGACCAGTTCCCCGAGCTGATCCGTGAGCGCGTGGTGGGCGTCGCCCTGGTCGGCACGTCGTCGGGACAGCTCGGACAGGTGAATTTCGGCCTCCCGGTCGCCGGGATGAACGCGGTCCGGCGGGTGCTGCCGGGCGTGCTGCGGGCGCTGGGCTCCCAGGCCGAGCTGGTGGAGAAGGGCCGCCGGGCCACCGCCGACCTCTTCGCGGGCGTCATCAAGCGCTACTCGTTCTCGCGCAGGGACGTGGACCCGGCCATCGCCCGCTTCGCGGAGCGGATGATCGAGGCGACCCCGATCGACGTGGTCGCCGAGTTCTACCCGGCGTTCGCCGAGCACGACAAGGCGGCCGCGCTCAAGCACTTCGCCGAGCTGCCGGTGCTGGTGCTCGCCGGGGACAAGGACCTGATCACGCCGAGCGAGCACAGCGAGGCGATCGCCGACCTGCTGCCGGACGCCGAGCTCGTCCTGGTCCCGGACGCCGGGCACCTGGTCATGCTGGAGCACCCGGAGGTGGTCACGGACCGCCTCGCGGACCTGCTCGGGCGGGTCGGCGCGGCCCCGGCGGCCGACCGCGAGGGCCGGGTCGGCGGCTGACGTCCGCGCGGCGGCCCGGGCGTCCCCCGGCGCGGCGGTGTGCGCCCTCGCGGGCCGGTGCGGGGCCCGTCAGCGGCTACCGTGGGCGGTATGGAAGCACCGCACCGCCAGGCCCCCGCAACCGTACTCAAGATCACCGTCAACTCCCCGGAGCAGATGGGTGAGTTGGGCCGGCGCCTGGCCACCACGCTGCGCCCCGGCGACCTCGTCATGCTCACCGGCGAGCTCGGCGCGGGCAAGACGACGCTGACCCGCGGCCTGGGCGAGGGGCTGGGCGTGCGCGGCGCCGTCACCTCGCCGACCTTCGTCATCGCCCGCGTGCACCCCCCGCTCGGCGCCGGACCGGCGCTGGTGCACGTCGACGCGTACCGCCTGGGCGGCGGGCTCGACGAGATGGAGGACCTGGACCTCGACGTCTCGCTGCCCGACTCGGTGGTCGTCGTGGAGTGGGGCGACGGCAAGGTCGAGGAGCTCTCGGACGACCGGCTGCACGTCGTCATCGACCGCGCCGTGGGCGACACGACGGACGAGGTGCGCGAGGTGACGCTCACCGGCCTCGGGCAGCGCTGGGCCGACGCGGACCTGGCGGCGCTGTCGGCCTGACCCCCCCCGTATCACCGCCGGCCCGGGCCCTTCGGCCCGGGCCGCTCTCGTACGTTCACCCGAACGTTCCGACAAGACGTCGGCAAAATGTTGCGTTGCGTGTGTCGCGCGTGGTCACATGGATACCGGTCCTGGTTAGGTCTACCTAACCACGTCTGCCCCCGGAGCCCCAGGAGGCATCCATGTCGGCTTCAGAACGTGACGTACAGCCGCAGCCGCCCGTGCTGCCGGGACCGTCGGCCGGTGTGGACGTCTCGCAGCTGTCGATGAGCGACCTGCTGGCCTCGTGTGCCGCCGCGAGCGCGGTCTCCACACCTCCGTGCGACCCGGTCCCCGCGGGGGACGCCCCTACGGGTGATGTGCGCGCCGGCGAGCGGCCCGCCGGGTGACGTGTTCACCGGCGTGCCCACCGGCATGTCCTACGGAACGACGACGACCTTCTGACTGATCACGGCGAACTGCCACATCGCGTCGCCGTGCGCGCGCGACTCACGGATGCCGCCGGTCTTCTGCGACGGGTCCGGCTTCGGCGTCGAGCCGTCGACGGCCGCGCTGAAACCGATCGCGATGCCGTCGACCGTGGTGAACCGCACGACGTGCTCGATCGGCTTGCCGTCCGTGCCGGTGACCGATCCGGAGCGGGAGCTGACGGTGTAGGTCCCCGGGGCCGGGTCGACCGTGCCCGGCGTGACCTTGAAGGTGATCTGCGGCTTCCCGGACTGCTCGACCAGCCAGACGCGGTCGTCCTCCAGCGAGTACACGACCCGCTTGCCGGAACCGGACTGCGCGGGCACCGCCGTCGGGTTCTTCTTGTCCTTGGGGGAGCGGGGGGCCGCGGTGGGCGTCTTGTCCGGGTGCTTGAGCCCGTCCGGTGCGCTGGCCGAGGCCTGATAGGCGAGGAAACCGACCGCGGCGACGGCAGCGGCGGTGAGCCCGGCCACGAATCCCGAGCTGCTCCTTGACACCTTGCGCCACCCACCTCTTCGTACTGCGTACGGCTACGCAGTGACGGTAGCAGCAGGCGTGCCCCATCCCCGGGCAGCCGCACCCCATGCCGGAGGCGGCCGTGCGGCGGGCGCCGGAGCCGTAGGCTGTTCGCGTGCTCTTGCTCGCTCTGGATACCGCAACGCCCGCCGTCACCGTCGCCCTGCACGACGGCTCCTCCTCCGTCGCGGAGTCGAGCCAGGTCGACGCCCGGCGGCACGGCGAACTGCTCCTGCCCGCCGTCGACCGGGTGCTCGCCGAGGCGGGCCTCGGACTCGACGCCGTCACCGACATCGTCGTCGGCGTGGGCCCCGGCCCCTACACCGGGCTGCGCGTCGGCCTGATGACCGCCGACACCTTCGGCCTCGCGCTCGGCGTCCCCGTGCACGGCGTGTGCACGCTGGACGGCCTCGCGTACGCGTCCGGCATCGACGGCCCCTTCGTGGTCGCCACCGACGCCCGCCGCAAGGAGGTCTACTGGGCGCGTTACGACGACGCCCGCACCCGCGCCGGCGGCCCCGCCGTCGACCGGCCCGCGGACATCGCCGCGGACGTCGCGGGCCTGCCCGCGGTCGGCGCGGGCGCGCTGCTCTACCCCGACACCTTCCCCGACGCCCGCGCGCCCGAGCACGTGTCGGCCGCCGCGCTCGCCGCCCTGGCCGCCGAGCGGCTCGCGGCCGGCGAGGAGCTCCTGGAGCCGCGTCCGCTGTACCTGCGCAGGCCCGACGCGCAGGTGCCCAAGAACTACAAGGTGGTCACCCCGAAGTGACCGAGGCGACCCCGGTGACCGACGCCGCCGTGCTGCGCGGGATGCGCTGGTGGGACATCGACGCGGTGTTCGTCCTGGAGAAGGAGCTCTTCCCGGACGACGCCTGGTCGCGCGGCATGTTCTGGTCCGAGCTCGCCCACGCGCGCGGGCCGCTGGCCACCCGCCACTACGTCGTCGCCGTCGACGGCGACCGCCTCGTCGGCTACGCGGGGCTGGACGCCTCCGGCGACGTCGCCGACGTGCAGACCATCGCGGTGGCCCGCGACCACTGGGGCACCGGCCTGGGCGCCCGGCTGCTCACCGACCTGCTGCGCGCCGCGACCGCCTACGAGCGCACCGAGGTGATGCTGGAGGTGCGGGTGGACAACACCCGGGCCCAGAAGCTCTACGAGCGCTTCGGCTTCGAGCCCATCGGCTTCCGGCGCGGCTACTACCAGCCCGGCAACGTGGACGCGCTGGTCATGCGCCGCACCGATCCCTCCACCCCCGCAACCGGCGTACAAGGAACCGAGATTCATGGCTGACCCGCGCGACGAACCCCTCGTCCTCGGCATCGAGACCTCCTGCGACGAGACCGGCGTCGGCATCGTCCGCGGCACCACGCTGCTCGCGGACGCCGTCGCCTCCAGCGTCGACGAGCACGCCCGCTTCGGCGGCGTCGTGCCCGAGGTCGCCTCCCGCGCGCACCTGGAGGCGATGGTGCCGACCATCGACCGCGCCCTGAAGGAGGCGGGGGTGAGCGCCCGGGACCTCGACGGCATCTCGGTGACCGCGGGGCCCGGCCTCGCGGGCGCGCTGCTCGTCGGCGTCTCGGCCGCCAAGGCGTACGCGTACGCGCTCGGCAAGCCGCTCTACGGCGTGAACCACCTCGCCTCGCACATCTGCGTGGACCAGCTGGAGCACGGGCCGCTGCCCGAGCCGACGATGGCGCTCCTGGTGTCCGGCGGTCACTCCTCGCTGCTGCTGTCCACCGACATCACCTCCGACGTGCGGCCGCTCGGCTCGACCATCGACGACGCGGCGGGCGAGGCCTTCGACAAGATCGCGCGGGTGCTGAACCTCGGCTTCCCCGGCGGTCCCGTCATCGACCGGTACGCGCGCGAGGGCGACCCGGAGGCCATCGCCTTCCCGCGCGGGCTCACCGGCCCGCGGGACGCTCCCTACGACTTCTCCTTCTCCGGGCTCAAGACGTCCGTCGCCCGCTGGATCGAGGCGAAGCGGGCCGCGGGAGAGGACGTGCCGGTGCGGGACGTGTCGGCGTCCTTCCAGGAGGCCGTCGTCGACGTGCTGACCCGCAAGGCCGTGCGGGCCTGCAAGGACGAGGGCGTCGACCACCTCATGATCGGCGGCGGCGTGGCCGCCAACTCGCGGCTGCGGGCGCTCGCCCAGGAGCGGTGCGAGAAGGCCGGGATCCGGCTGCGGGTGCCCCGGCCGAAGCTGTGCACCGACAACGGTGCGATGGTCGCGGCCCTCGGCGCCGAGATGGTCGCCCGCAACCGCTCGGCCTCCTCCTGGGACCTGTCGGCGGACTCCTCGCTGCCGGTGACGGAGCCGCACGTGCCCGGGCACGCGCACGGTCACGACCACGTGCACGAGGTCAGCAAGGAGAACCTGTACTCGTGACGGTCGCGCTGATGTGGGAGGCCCGTGCCGTCGAGGGCCGGGGCGCCGACCTGCTCGCCTGGGCACGGGAGCAGCGGCCCGCCGGTGACGGCGAGCCGCTGCGCCGGGAGACGTTCCGGGCGCCGCAGGACCGGGTGCTCGTCATCACCTGGTGGGACGCGGCGCCGGACGCCGACCTGCCCGAACTGCCGGAGCCCGCCGCGGACCTCGTGACGCGGCCGGTGCACCGCTGGCGGTTCGAGTCGGTCGAGGAGCGCTAGGTCCGGTCCGGCGGCGCACCGCACGGGCCCCGGGCCTCACGGCTCCCGGGCGCTGAGCAGGGCCGGGACCGTCACCAGGGACAGGGCCGCCGTGCACAGCGTCGACAGCACCGCCAGGGTGCCCTGCGTGGTCTCGACGTACTGGTCGAGGTGGCCGTCGGACACGAGCGAGTACAGCGTGCGCCCGTCCAGGTAGAGCAGCACGGACGCCAGCGCGAGCCCCGCGCCCCGGCCCGCCGGCCGCCCCGCCAGCAGCAGCCCCGCGACCACGCAGGGCGCGAGGGCGAAGGCCAGGGTGTGGAAGGCGTACGGGACCGACGCGGAGTACGAGGCGTCGACCGCGTCCCGGAAGAAGCCGCTCGCCCCGGCGTCCGGTGAGCCGCCCACCAGGAAGACCTGCGGCCGGGTCAGGCGGTGGATCAGCCAGGCCACCGACACCGCGCCGGACAGCAGCAGGCAGACCCCGGCGGTGGTGAGCCCCGCCCGCGCACCGGCCGGGCGGGGCGGCACGGGCGGCGGTCCGTACGGGCCGTACGAGCCGTACGAGGGGTGTGGAGGGCCGTACGACGGCGGCGGGGGAGCGGGGGCGTCGGTCGGCGCGGAGGGCGTCCACGGGGCGTGGGCGGCCGGGGCGGTGGCCCTGCGGCCCGCCCGTGCCATCGCGACCAGCGTCGCGACGCCCACGACGAGGCCGAGCGCCCGGAAGCCGGCCAGCAGCCTGCCGTACTCGGAGCGCCGCAGCAGCTCGCGGTAGGTCGAGGAGGCGGCGACGCCCACCAGCTCCCGCAGGGCGAGGGCGACCAGGAACACCGCGACGAACATCAGTGCGCCGCGCGCCACCCGGCGCCGGGCCACCGCGATCCCGCCGAAGACGAGCGCGGCGGCGAGCAGCGCCCAGTCCGGCGGGGTCTGCGCCCACGGGGTGAACGGGACGAGCGGGTCGTACAGCGCCCGGACGAAGTCGCCGCCGTCCGCGCCGCGGCGGTCCACCTCGTAGCCGATCCAGCCCGCCCCCGCGGCCGCGTACAGGCCGAGGAGCAGGCCCGAGCCCACGTACGCGGCGGAGCTCCGGGGTCCCGCGCGGTTCAGGTCCTGGTGCGTGCCGTGATCCGGCATGGCCATGCGTGTCCCCCCGGTCCGACGCCGTGTGGTGTCAGGGACACGCCCTGGGGTCCGGTCAGTTCCCGGCGGGTGCGCGGTAGGTCAACAGGTAGCGCCAGAAGAGGAGTTGGCGCATCTCGGCGCCGGGCAGGAGGCGGGCCGCCTCGGTGCGGATCTCGGGCAGGCGCATGGCGGGCCGGGGCCCGGCCGCCGCCGCGATGACCTCAGCCGACGTCCAGCGCGGTGCGCCCGCCGGGCGGCAGCCGGCGCAGGAGCAGCCGGTGGTAGTGGTCGTTGTGGTCGAACGGCATGCGGGCGAGCCTGGCACACCGTGCGCTGCGGGAGTCCGCCCCGGCGGCCTCGGTACCGCTGTGACCTGCGTTGACGCGGGTCCGCGAAGAAACTTCGAAAAAATTCGGCGACGATGTCGAAACGGGCGTCTCCCGTTCGACGCAGGGGTGAGAGGCGGGCAGGAGCCCCGCCGCCACCCGATGGGAGACCACGATGCCGCGCTACCTGACGATGATCCGCATCGACGAGAACAACGCCCCCGAGGGCGGCCCGAGCCCCGAGCTGCAGGAGCGCATGGGCGCGCTCCTGGAGGAGATCACCAAGGCCGGGGTGATGCTCGACACCGCGGGCCTGCGGCCCACCGCGGAAGGCGCCCGCGTCACCTGGGACAAGGGCGAGATGTCCGTCACCGACGGGCCGTTCACCGAGACCAAGGAGGTCATCGGCGGCTACTCGATCTGCCAGGCCAAGGACATGGCCGAGGCCGTCGAGTGGACCAAGCGGTTCCTGCGGACCCACGAGGACTACTGGACGATCACCGCCGAGGTCCGGGAGATCGAGCAGGGCTGACGGCCACCGGCGGACGGCCCGCGGCGCGCCTTTGCGGCGGCGCGGGCGGGGTGCTCTGATGGGTGGCCGTGAGCCATCCGCCGGAGCACCCCCGCCAGGCCATCGAGACCGTCTTCCGCATGGAGTCGCCGCGCATCATCGCCGGGGCCGCCCGGATCGTGCGGGACGTCGGCATCGCCGAGGAACTCGCGCAGGACGCCCTGGTCGCGGCCCTCGAACAGTGGCCGCGGACGGGCGTGCCCGACAACCCCGGCGCCTGGCTCACGGCCGCCGCCAAGCACCGCGCCGTCGACCTGGTGCGCCGCCGCGAGCGCTACGCCCGCAAGCTCGCCGAGGTCGGCCGCGACCTGGCGTCCGCGCCGCCGCACCTCGACGCGACCACCGATCCCGACGACATCGACGACGACCTGCTGCGCCTGGTCTTCACCGCCTGCCACCCGGTGCTCTCCGCCGAGGCCCGCGTGGCCCTGACCCTGCGCCTGCTCGGCGGCCTGACCACCGCGGAGATCGCCCGCGCGGTGCTCGCCCCCGAGCCGACCGTCGCGCAGCGCATCGTGCGCGCCAAGCGGACCCTGGCCGCCCGGGGCGTCCCCTTCGAGGTGCCCTACGGGCCGGACCGGGAGCGGCGGCTCGGCTCGGTCCTCGACGTCATCTACCTCGTCTTCAACGAGGGGTACGCGGCTACCGCGGGCGACGACTGGCTGCGGCCCGCCCTGTGCGAGGACGCGCTGCGGCTGGCCCGGGTGCTGGCCGGGCTGATGCCCGAGGAGTCCGAAGTGCACGGGCTCGCCGCGCTGTTGGAGCTGCAGGCCTCGCGCGCGGCGGCGCGCACCGGTCCGTCCGGCGAGCCGGTGCTGCTCGCGGACCAGAGCCGGGCCCGCTGGAACCGGATGCTGATCCGGCGCGGGTTCGCGGCGCTGGCACGGGCGCAGGGCGCGTCCGGCGGGGCTCTCGGTCCGTACGCCCTGCAGGCCGCGATCGCCGCGTGTCACGCCCACGCGCACACGTACGAGGAGACCGACTGGCAGCAGATCGCCGCGCTGTACGGCCTGCTCGCCGCGCGCGCCCCGTCGCCGGTCGTCGAGCTGAACCGCGCGGTCGCGGTGTCGATGGCCGAGGGGCCCGCGGCCGGGCTCGCCCTGGTCGACGCGCTGGCCGGCGAACCCGCCCTGCGGGACTACCACTTGCTGCCCAGCGTGCGGGGGGACCTGCTGGTGCGGCTCGGGCGGGCCGGCGAGGCGCGGGGAGAGTTCGAGCGCGCGGCGGGGCTGGCCCGCAACGAACGGGAGCGGGAGCTGCTGCGGGGGCGGGCGCGGGGGTGCGGATAGGGGCGCGGGCGGCCCGGAGTCCGCTGCTCAGGCGCCGGAGGGGCCCGTGTGCGGCGGCGCTGCCGGGTGGCCGATCAGCATCGCCGGCGCGCCTGCCACCCTCGTCAGGAACACCGTCGCCGCGTTCTTTCCCTGCGGCTTCACCTTGCGGCGCAGTTCCTCCGGTTCCACGGCCGAGCCGCGCTTCTTCACGGTCAGGATCCCGACCTCGCGCTCCCGCAGCAGCGCCTTGAGCTTCTTCACGCCGAAGGGGAGCCGGTCGGTGATCTCGTAGGCCACCGCGTACGGCGTCGGGTGCAGCGCGTCCGACGTGACGTACGCGATGGTCTCGTCGATCAGGCCGCCCCCGACCCGGGCGGCCACCTCCGCCACCAGGTGCGCGCGGATGACCGCGCCGTCCGGCTCGTACAAGTACCGCCCGACGGGCCGCACTTCGGGGTCCGGCAGCATCGCGTCCAGCGGGCTCCACAGCGAGGCGCCGCCCGGCAGGAGCGTCGCGCGGTGCGAGGCGGGGGCGTCCGTGCCGAACCACAGCACCGCCTCCTTCACGTCGCCGCCGTCCGAGATCCACTCGGCCGCGGCCCCTGCCGGGATCGCCTCGTGCGGGATGCCGGGGGCGATCTTCAGCGCGGCGAGCGGTGCCGTCCGCGCCGCCGAGGTCGCCCACGACAGCGGCGGGGAGTAGGCCTCCGGGTCGAAGATCCGCCCGCGCCCGCCGCGCCGCGCCGGGTCCACGAACACCGCGTCGTACCCGGCCGTGCCGACCTCGGTGACGTCCGCCTCGCGGACCTCGATCAGCTCGGCGAGCCCCAGCGCCTCGGCGTTGGCGCGTGCGACCGCGCAGGTCAGCGGGTCGCGGTCGACGGCGAGCACGGAGATCCCGGCCCGTGCGAGGGCGATCGCGTCGCCGCCGATGCCGCAGCACAGGTCGGCGAGGGTGCGTACGCCGAGGGCCGCGAAGCGCTGGGCGCGGTGCGCGGCGACGGAGGCGCGGGTGGACTGCTCGACGCCGTTCGGCGTGAAGAACATCCGGGCCGCGTCCCCGGCGCCGAACTTCGCCGCGGCCCGCTGCCGCAGCCGCGCCTGCGCGAGCGCGGCCGAGACCAGGGGCGCCGGATGGTCGCGGCGCAGCCGGGTGGCGGCGGCCAGCTCCTGCGCGGGCGCGAGGTCCCGCACCTCGTCGAGCAGGGCCCGGCCCTCCTCGGTGCGCAGGGCGGCGAAGGCGGCGAGGGGGTCGCCGAGGTCGGTCGCGTGGCCGCTCGGCGTGTTCGGGTCGTTCACCCGCCCCATTGTGGGCCAGTCGGTGGATGGTGCGCGGCCGGTGGCGGTGTCGGGCCCCCGTCACCGCCTTGAGCTGCGAGGATCCGGCGCCATGCAACTAGTACGACAAAACGAAGAATCCACCAGAAGACGGAAGAACCGGACGCGTGCCGTGCTGGCCGTCCTGTCCGTCGCGGCGATCGCCTCGGGCTGCGCCTCCGGCGGCTCCGACGGCGTGCGGCCCGCGCCCGGCCAGCAGCCGCTGGGCGCCCCGCCCGCCCGCGCCCTGGACTCCTACGCCCAGAAGCTCGCCGCGAGCCAGGCGGCGCGGGCCGCGGCGGCCAAGCGCTGGGGCCTGGCCAGGACGCCGCTCGCCGCGCCCGCCGCCCCGCGGATCAAGCCGCGCATCACCACCCGCAAGGGCTTCGAGGTCAAGGGCCAGGCGGGCCTGCCGCCGGTCTTCACGACCGTCCCGACCAAGGAGAAGGTCGTCTTCCTGACCATGGACGACGGCGCCGAGAAGGACCCGGCGCTGCTCAGGATGATGAGCGACCTGAAGATCCCGTACACCGCGTTCCTCAGCGACTACCTGGTCAAGGAGGACTACGGCTACTTCAGGAAGATGCAGGACCGCGGCGTCACCCTGAACAACCACACCCTCAACCACCGCTACCTGCCCGGGCTTTCGTACCAGGGGCAGCGCCGCGAGATCTGCGGCATGCAGGACACCATCGAGAAGCGCTACGGCAAGCGGCCCGAGCTGTTCCGCCCGCCGTACGGCAACTACAACCAGGACACGCTGCGCGCCGCCAAGTCCTGCGGCGTGAAGGCCGTGCCGCTCTGGGCCTCGGAGGCCTTCGCCGACCACATGGAGTGGCGCGAGTGGGACCGGGACCTGCACCCCGGCGACATCATCCTCACGCACTTCCGGGGGCGCGAGGACTGGAAGGGCACCATGCCCGACATGATCCGCCGGGTCATGAAGACGGTCACGGACAAGGGTTACGCGGTGGCCCGGCTGGAGGACTACCTGTGACCCCCGGGGTGCGGGCACGCCGCCGCCTCCTCGCCGGGGCCCTGCTGTGCGGTGTGCTCGCGCCCGCACTGCTCACGGGCTGCGCGGAATCGGTCGACCCGATCGAACGCCTGGGGAGGAAGGCGGCCCAGAAGGTCCCGCGCAAGCAGGGGGCCCCGGAGGGCCGGGGCGCTCAGCAGGTTTCCCGCTGCGGGCAGGCGTTCCGCGCGGCGGACGGGGTGGGCGCGGCCTCGGGTGCGGGGCGAGGGGAGACGCGACCTCCCTCCCTCGCGGAGAGGGAACTCCAGCCCCGGACGGCCCGTTGCCCCGAAGGGGTCGGCACCCCGCCCACCCCGGCGCTGGGACCCCCGCTGCGCTGAAGCCCGACGCAGTCGATTGGCACTCCGCTTGACCGAGTGCTAATCCCCGTCCTAGTCTCGCTTCTGGCACTCACCACTGGAGAGTGCCAACAGCGACGGGCAGGTCCGGCACCCGCGACGACGGATCCACCTGGTCGCCACACTCAGACTCTTAACCCCGTGAGATCTCCGAAGGGGGAGACCGGATCGTGACGACCGCCAGCTCCAAGGTTGCCATCAAGCCGCTCGAGGACCGCATTGTGGTCCAGCCGCTCGACGCCGAGCAGACCACGGCCTCTGGCCTGGTCATTCCGGACACCGCGAAGGAGAAGCCCCAGGAGGGCGCTGTCCTCGCCGTGGGCCCGGGCCGCTTCGAGAACGGCGAGCGCCTCCCGCTCGACGTCAAGGTCGGCGATGTCGTGCTGTACAGCAAGTACGGCGGCACCGAGGTGAAGTACAACGGCGACGAGTACCTCGTCCTCTCGGCTCGCGACGTGCTCGCGATCGTCGAGAAGTAGTTCACCGCTTCACCTGCTTCACCAGCAGATTTGCTTTTGAGAGCTGCGCCCCTGGTCACCCCGCTGATTGCCGGGCGGCGAGGGGCGCAGTTCGTTCACCCGAGTTTTCGAGAGGGCTGAATCGCTCCCATGGCGAAGATCCTGAAGTTCGACGAGGACGCCCGTCGCGCCCTTGAGCGCGGCGTCAACAAGCTTGCCGACACGGTCAAGGTGACGATCGGCCCCCGCGGCCGCAACGTCGTCATCGACAAGAAGTTCGGTGCCCCGACCATCACCAACGACGGCGTCACCATCGCCCGTGAGGTGGAGGTCGAGGACCCGTACGAGAACCTCGGCGCCCAGCTGGTGAAGGAGGTGGCGACCAAGACCAACGACATCGCTGGTGACGGCACCACCACCGCCACCGTGCTCGCCCAGGCCCTCGTCAAGGAAGGCCTGCGCAACGTCGCCGCCGGCGCCTCCCCGGCCGCCCTGAAGAAGGGCATCGACGCCGCCGTCGCGGCCGTCTCCGAGGAGCTCCTCGCCACCGCCCGTCCGATCGACGACAAGGCCGACATCGCCGCCGTCGCCGGTCTGTCCGCCCAGGACCCGCAGGTCGGCGAGCTCATCGCCGAGGCGATGGACAAGGTCGGCAAGGACGGTGTCATCACCGTCGAGGAGTCCAACACCTTCGGCCTGGAGCTCGACTTCACCGAGGGCATGGCCTTCGACAAGGGCTACCTTTCGCCGTACATGGTGTCCGACCAGGAGCGTATGGAGGCCGTCCTCGACGACCCGTACATCCTGATCCACCAGGGCAAGATCTCCTCGATCCAGGACCTCCTGCCGCTGCTCGAGAAGGTCATCCAGGCCAACGCCTCGAAGCCGCTCCTGATCATCGCCGAGGACGTCGAGGGCGAGGCCCTGTCGACCCTGGTCGTGAACAAGATCCGCGGCACCTTCAACGCCGTCGCGGTGAAGGCCCCCGGCTTCGGCGACCGCCGCAAGGCCATGCTCGGTGACATCGCCACCCTCACCGGCGGCACCGTCATCGCCGAAGAGGTCGGCCTCAAGATCGACCAGGTCGGCCTGGACGTGCTCGGCACCGCCCGCCGCGTCACCATCACCAAGGACGACACCACGATCGTCGACGGTGGCGGCAACAAGGCCGAGGTCGAGGGCCGCGTCGCCCAGATCAAGGCCGAGATCGAGGCCACGGACTCCGACTGGGACCGCGAGAAGCTCCAGGAGCGCCTCGCGAAGCTGGCCGGCGGCGTGTGCGTCATCAAGGTCGGCGCCGCGACCGAGGTCGAGCTCAAGGAGAAGAAGCACCGTCTGGAGGACGCCATCTCCGCGACCCGCGCCGCGGTCGAGGAGGGCATCGTCTCCGGTGGTGGCTCCGCGCTCGTCCACGCCGTGAAGGTCCTCGACGGCAACCTCGACAAGACCGGCGACGAGGCCACGGGTGTCGCGGTCGTCCGCCGCGCCGCCGTCGAGCCGCTGCGCTGGATCGCCGAGAACGCCGGCCTCGAGGGTTACGTCATCACCTCGAAGGTCGCCGAGCTCGACAAGGGCTTCGGCTTCAACGCCGCGACCGGCGAGTACGGCGACCTGGTCAAGGCCGGCGTCATCGACCCGGTCAAGGTCACCCGCTCCGCCCTGGAGAACGCCGCTTCCATCGCCTCCCTGCTCCTCACGACCGAGACCCTGGTCGTCGAGAAGCCGGCGGAGGAGGAGGCCGAGGCCGGTCACGGCCACGGTCACGGTCACTCGCACTGACCCGCTGCGCTCGGCCTGAACGGTGACCGAGGCCCGGCTCCCCCCTTCGGTGGGGGAGCCGGGCCTCGGTCCTTTTCGGGGGAGCGTCTGCCGGGGGCTGTCCGCTGCCGGGTGCGGGTTGCCTTCGGCCGGGCGCGCAGTTCCCCGCGCCCCTGAGGACGACTTCGGTGAGCGCCCCTTGAGGGGCGCGGGGAACTGCGCGAGGACGGACCACGATCCGCACCGGGCAGCGGACAGCGACCCCGCAGACGCCTCCCGCCCAAGGCCCCCGCCCAAGGCCCCCCGCCCAAGGCCCCCCGCCTACTGGGGCCCGTACTTGCGGCCCGTGCGGGAGGTGACGCCGCCCAGCAGGGCGCGCGGCGTCACCTTCACCACGCCCATCAGCGCCTTGTAGCGGGGGTCGGGGATCGACACGGTCCTGCCGCGGGACAGATCGGCCAGCGCCGTCGCGACCAGCTTGTCCGCGTCGAGCCACATCCAGCCCGGGATGTTGGACGTGCCCATCCCGGCCCGCTCGTGGAACTCCGTGCGCACGAAGCCGGGGCACAGCGCCATCAGCCGCACCCCGGAACCGGCGAGGTCCTTCGCCGCGCCCTGGGTGAACTGCACGACCCACGCCTTCGACGCGCCGTACGTGCCGCGCGGCACGAACGCCGCCACCGACGCGACGTTCACGACACCGCCCCGGCCCCGCTCGCGCATCGACTCCGTCGCGGCCGACGTCAGCCGCAGCACCGCCTCGCAGTGCACCTTGAGCATCGTCAGCTCGTCGGCGAGGGGCACCTCCAGATAGCGGCCCTTGTTGGCGAACCCCGCGTTGTTGATGAGGAGGTCGACCGGGTCCCTGCGGCGGGAGAGCCGCTCCTCGACGGCCTCGATGCCCTCGTCCGTCGCGAGGTCCGCGGTCAGCACCTCCGCCTCGATGCCGTGCCGGTCGTGCAGTTCGGTCGCCTGCTCGCGCAGCCGTTTGGTGTCGCGGGCCACCAGCACGAGGTTGTGCCCGTCACCCGCGAGGCGCCGCGCGAAGGCGGCGCCGATACCGGCGGTCGATCCCGTAATCAGAGCCGTAGTCATGGCGCAAGGCTAGTGAGATCGGGTGCGCGCCGTGACGCGCGGATCACCCGGCCCGGCTCACGAGGCCCGGGGTGCCTGCTGCGCCAGGTAGGTGCGCGCGCGCTCGGCCGTCTCCGGGTGCAGGGCGTCGCCCGCCGCGAGGAGCTCGGGCAGCAGCTCCCGCTCCGTGGTGACGGCCCGGAACTGCAGCCCCACGGTCACGTCGTGGTCGGGCCGGTGCACGACCCTGATCGGGTCCCCGGCGCGGATCTCGCCCGGCTCGATCACCCGGAGATACGCGCCGGGAGCACCCTCCTCGGTGAACCGCTTGACCCACCCCCGCTCGTCCAGGTGACCCTGGAACGTCCGGCAGGGGATGCGCCCGCTCGTCACCTCGAGCAGCAGATCGGGACCGATCCGCCAGCGCTCGCCGATCCGCGCGCCGTTCACGTCGACGCCGGACGTCGTGAGGTTCTCGCCGAAGGCGCCGTCGGGCAGGGACCGCCCCAGCGTGCGCTCCCACGCGTCGAGGTCCTCGCGCGCGTAGGCGTACACGGCCTGGTCGTCCCCGCCGTGGTGGCGCTTGTCGCCGATCTCGTCGCCCGCGAGCCCGCTGCCGCCGACGCCCTTCGCGCCCGGCGCGCTCACCCGCACCGGGCCGCGCACCGGCCGCTTGTCGATGCCGGTGGCACCGGTGGGCGAACCGGCGGCGTGCGCGACGACCGTGCGGCGGCCCAGATTTACCGAAAGAAGCTCCATGACAGGCAGGCTAGGCGAGCCGCCTCAAAGTAGCGATGCAATATTTCGCTATATGTCCAAGCGTCGCTTATGCTCGGGGCATGATCGAGGCCCGTCACCTCCGTGTCCTGCGCGCCGTGGCCGCCACCGGCTCCTTCTCGGCGGCGGCCCGCGAGCTCGGCTGCACCCAGCCCGCCGTCAGCCAGCAGATGAAGGCCCTCGAATCCTCCGCGGGCACGCCCCTGCTGATCCGCACCGGCCGCGAGATGCGGCTGACGCAGGCGGGCGAGGCCCTGGTCCGGCACGCCGCGGGCATCCTCGCCGGGCTCACCGCCGCCGAGGAGGAGGTCGCCGCCATCGCGGGCCTGCGCGCGGGCCGGGTCCGGCTCGTCTCCTTCCCCAGCGGCAGCTCCACGCTCGTGCCCGGCGCCCTCGCCGCCCTGCGCGCGGCCCACCCCGGCACGCGCGTCTCGCTCGTGGAGGCCGAGCCGCCGCGCTCGGTGGAGATGCTGCGCGAGGGCGACTGCGACGTCGCCCTCGCCTTCCGGTACGAAGGAGCGACGGCCGCCGAGGAGTGGGACGACCTCGTGGTGCGCCCGCTGCTCGCGGACCGGCTCGTGGGCCTGGTGCCCGAGGCGCACCGGCTGGCCGGCGCGGACTCGGTCACCATCGGTGAGTTCGCCGACGAGTCGTGGATCGCGGGCTGCCCGCGCTGCCGCAGGCAGCTGGTGGAGGTCTGCGAGGGCGCGGGCTTCGTGCCCCGGATCGACTTCGCGACCGACGACTACCCGGCCGTGATCGGCCTGGTCGGCGCCGGCCTGGGCGTGGCGGTGCTGCCCGAGCTCGCGATCGAGTCGGTACGCCCCAAGGGGGCCCGCGCGGTGACGGTGGAGCCCGCCGTGCAGCGGGAGATCGTCGCGCTCACGCTCCCGGACCTGGCGCAGGTGCCGGCCGTCGCCGCCACCCTGGACCACCTCGCGCGGGCCGCCGCGCGCTAGCCGGTCCGCGCCCGCCGGACCGCGCCCGTATCCCGCCGGTCGGCACCCCGCGGGCGCCTTTTCGAAGAAACGTTCCTTCAGCTGTGCGACACGGCTCTGCCCGCCGGGGCGGACGCCGTCACCAGGCGATTGCGCGCCCGGCCCATGAGCTCTTCGCGCTCGTCCTCGGTCAGCCCGCCCCACACGCCGTACGGCTCGCGCACCGCGAGCGCGTGAGCCGCGCACTCCGCACGCACCGGGCACCGCATGCAGACCTCCTTGGCGGAGTTCTCACGTGCGCTGCGCGCCGCTCCCCGCTCGCCCTCCGGGTGGAAGAAGAGCGAGCTGTCCACCCCACGGCACGCCGCGAGGAGCTGCCAGTCCCACAGATCTGCGTTCGGTCCGGGAAGGCGGGAGAAATCTGCCATTGCTGGTCCCCTTGATGCCGTTCTGACGCGGATACGGTGCCCATGACCGTACATCTACTGTCTAAGGAGATGAAAATATGACTCATTGCGAATCTAGCCATAGACACCAGGAAAAGGGAAGAAAAGGCGCTAAATGGGGCATAGCTTGTGATGAAAGCTTGAGGGTCTCCCGCGCGCTCTGCTCTGTGTCCGCGCCCTCACGTAGAGTGCCGAACGTGTCTGACTGCCCCGTAACTCTTTCGGGTGACCGTCGTTGAGAGTGCGGAGGCGGTTGAAAGAACAAGCGCTCGGGCAGGTGTCCGAGAGCGTCAACCGCACAGGTGACGAATATGTACCAGCCTGGAGGCTCAAGGTGACGCGCAGCAGCTGTGAGAGCCGCGGAGGACAGTCATGACATCTGTCCTCGTCTGCGACGACTCCCCGCTTGCCCGAGAGGCGCTCCGCCGCGCGGTCGCGACCGTGCCCGGCGTCGAGCGTGTGACGACGGCGGCCAACGGCGAGGAAGTGCTCCGCCGCTGGGGCGCCGACCGCTCGGACCTGATTCTGATGGACGTACGCATGCCCGGCCTGGGCGGCGTGGAGACCGTCCGGCGGCTGCTGTCCGCCGACCCCGGTGCGCGCATCATCATGCTCACCGTCGCCGAGGACCTGGACGGGGTCGCACTCGCGGTCGCGGCCGGCGCCCGCGGCTATCTGCACAAGGACGCCTCGCGCGCCGAGCTGCGCGCGACCGTCACGCAGGCGCTCGCCGACCCGACGTGGCGGCTCGCCCCGCGCAGACTGCGCTCGGCGGAGATGGGCGCCGCGCCCACCCTCACCGCGCGTGAGATCCAGGTGCTCGAAGGCATGAGTCACGGCCGGTCCAACGCGGAGATCGGGCGCGAGCTCTTCCTCTCCGAGGACACGGTGAAGACGCACGCCAGGCGCCTGTTCAAGAAGCTCGGCGCCTCGGACCGGGCACACGCGGTGGCGCTCGGTTTCCGCTGGGGCCTGGTCCGCTGAATGTGCCGTCGCGGGGGCGCGGCCATCCCCGCCCGCCATGCGGTGGGCGGGGTGACGTACGCCCACCGCTGCTTGTTTCGCCGCCGATGCCGCATCCTTGAGGTGTGGAGTTCCTCGGGGACGAGTCGATCGAGCGGGAGGGGAGGGCGCAGGAGATGAGTTCCGGCGCACCTGCTCATAACGCTTCAGTGCACAACTACGGACGCGGTGCCACGGATCAGTCGCCGTCAAGGCACCATGGACCGATGCGCGATGACAAGACGACGGTGATCGGTGCCCTCGTCCTTCGCGCCGTCGAGGGCGACGAGCAGGCCACGCACGACCTCCTGGCGCACGTGCACCCGCTCGCCCTGCGCTACTGCCGCACCCGGCTGTCCCGACTGCCGGGTGACGCACGGCACTTCGTGGAGGACCTGGCGCAGGAAGTCTGCGTCGCCGTCCTCCTCGCCCTGCCGCGCTACAAGGACACGGGGCGCCCCTTCGAGGCGTTCGTCTTCGCGATCGCGGCGCACAAGGTCGCCGATCTGCAGCGCGCCGCGATGCGGCACCCCGGTTCCACCGCCGTGCCCTCGGACGAGATGCCCGAGCGGCCCGACGACTCCCTGGGCCCCGAGGAGCGGGCGCTGCTCAGCAGCGACGCGGAGTGGGCCAAGAAGCTCCTGGCCAACCTCCCGGACAACCAGCGCGAGCTGCTGCTCCTGCGGATCGCCGTCGGGCTCACCGCGGAGGAGACCGGCCAGATGTTGGGCATGTCACCCGGCGCGGTGCGGGTCGCCCAGCACCGGGCGCTGAGCAGGCTGCGGGCGCTCGCGGAGCAGTAGGCGGCCCCGCGGGGGCGTCCGTGTGAACGTACAAAGCTTGCCGATGATCTTGATCGTGGAATGAGACACCGCTGGATCCCGTTAGCATGGACATCCGCACCGATCAAGGCCATTTGGGGAAGGTGTCATGACTGCAAACGGCGGGTCTTCGACTGGGGTGCCCGATAAATTCGCGACACTCGGGCTGACCTACGACGACGTGCTGCTGCTGCCGGGTGCGTCGGACATGGCGCCCGACCAGATCGACACTTCCTCGCTCGTCTCGAAGAACGTCCGGGTGAACGTCCCGCTGCTGTCCGCGGCGATGGACAAGGTCACCGAGTCCCGGATGGCGATCGCCATGGCCCGTCAGGGCGGCGTCGGCGTGCTGCACCGCAACCTCTCCATCGCCGACCAGGCCAACCAGGTCGACCTGGTCAAGCGCTCCGAGTCCGGCATGGTCACCGACCCGATCACGGTGCACCCCGACGCGACGCTGGCCGAGGCCGACGCGATCTGCGCGAAGTTCCGCATCAGCGGCGTCCCGGTCACCGACGCGGCGGGCAAGCTGCTCGGCATCGTCACCAACCGCGACATGGCCTTCGAGAACGACCGCGGCCGGCAGGTCCGCGAGGTCATGACGCCGATGCCGCTGGTCACCGGCAAGGTCGGCATCTCCGGCGTGGACGCCATGGAGCTGCTGCGCCGCCACAAGATCGAGAAGCTGCCGCTGGTCGACGACGCGGGCATCCTCAAGGGCCTCATCACGGTCAAGGACTTCGTCAAGGCCGAGAAGTACCCGAACGCCGCCAAGGACGCCGGGGGCCGCCTCCTGGTGGGCGCCGCCGTGGGTGTCGCGGGCGACGCCTTCGAGCGTGCCCAGGCGCTGGTCGCCGCGGGCGTCGACTTCATCGTCGTCGACACCGCGCACGGCCACTCCCGCCTGGTCGGCGACATGGTCGCCAAGATCAAGTCCGACGCCCCCCGGGTGGACGTCATCGGCGGCAACATCGCCACCCGCGACGGCGCCAAGGCGCTCATCGACGCCGGTGTCGACGGCATCAAGGTCGGCGTGGGCCCCGGCTCCATCTGCACCACGCGCGTCGTCGCCGGTATCGGCGTGCCGCAGGTCACGGCGATCTACGAGGCCTCGCTCGCCGCCAAGGAGGCCGGTGTCCCGGTCATCGGCGACGGCGGCCTGCAGTACTCCGGGGACATCGCCAAGGCGCTCGTCGCCGGCGCGGACACCGTCATGCTCGGCTCGCTGCTCGCGGGCTGCGAGGAGTCGCCGGGCGAGCTGCTCTTCATCAACGGCAAGCAGTTCAAGTCGTACCGCGGCATGGGCTCGCTGGGCGCGATGCAGACCCGCGGCGAGCAGAAGTCCTTCTCCAAGGACCGCTACTTCCAGGAGGGCGTCGCCTCCGACGAGAAGCTGGTCCCCGAGGGCATCGAGGGCCAGGTGCCCTACCGCGGCCCGCTCTCCGCGGTCGTCCACCAGCTGGTCGGCGGACTGCGCCAGTCGATGTTCTACGTGGGCGGCCAGACCGTCCCCGACCTCCAGGCCAACGGCCGTTTCGTCCGCATCACGTCCGCGGGTCTCAAGGAGAGCCACCCGCACGACATCCAGATGACGGTCGAGGCGCCGAACTACAGCCGCAGCAAGTAGCCTTCCGGCTCACGCGTGCGCGTGGCAGGGGCGGCCCGGGTTCACCGGGGCCGCCCCTTCCGTGTGCGTCGGGGATACTGGACGGGCAGACCAAGAGGGAAAGGCCCCACAACGTGACTGAGATCGAGATCGGGCGCGGCAAGCGCGGCCGCCGCGCGTACGCCTTCGACGACATCGCCGTCGTACCGAGCCGGCGCACCCGCGACCCGAAGGAGGTCTCGATCGCGTGGCAGATCGACGCCTACCGCTTCGAGCTGCCGTTCCTGGCCGCTCCCATGGACTCGGTGGTCTCCCCGCAGACCGCCATCCGCATCGGTGAGCTGGGCGGCCTCGGCGTCCTGAACCTCGAGGGCCTCTGGACCCGGTACGAGGACCCGCAGCCCCTGCTCGACGAGATCGCCGGCCTCGACGCCGAGACCGCGACCCGCCGCCTCCAGGAGATCTACGCGGCCCCGATCAAGGCCGACCTGATCGGGCAGCGCATCAAGGAGGTGCGTGACGCGGGCGTGGTCACCGCCGCCGCGCTCTCCCCGCAGCGCACCGCCGAGTTCTCCAAGGCCGTCGTGGACGCGGGCGTGGACATCTTCGTGATCCGCGGCACCACCGTCTCCGCCGAGCACGTCTCGGGCGCCGCCGAGCCGCTGAACCTGAAGCAGTTCATCTACGAGCTGGACGTCCCGGTCATCGTCGGCGGCTGCGCCACGTACACCGCGGCCCTGCACCTGATGCGCACCGGCGCCGCGGGTGTCCTGGTCGGCTTCGGCGGCGGCGCCGCGCACACCACGCGCAACGTCCTGGGCATCCAGGTCCCGATGGCCACCGCCGTCGCCGACGTCGCCGCGGCCCGCCGCGACTACATGGACGAGTCCGGCGGCCGGTACGTGCACGTCATCGCCGACGGCGGAGTGGGCTGGTCCGGCGACCTGCCCAAGGCCATCGCGTGCGGCGCCGACTCGGTGATGGTGGGCTCCCCGCTGGCCCGCGCCACGGACGCGCCCGGCAAGGGCCACCACTGGGGCATGGAGGCCGTCCACGAGGACGTGCCGCGCGGCAAGAAGGTCGACCTGGGCACGGTCGGCACCACCGAGGAGATCCTCACCGGCCCGTCGCACATCCCGGACGGCTCGATGAACTTCTTCGGAGCGCTGCGCCGCGCCATGGCGACCACGGGCTACAGCGAGCTCAAGGAGTTCCAGCGCGTCGAGGTGACGGTCGCGGACGCGCAGCACAAGCGCTGACCGCCCGGCCGTCCGTCCCCCCGGACGCAGGTCGTGGAAGGGCCCCGGTACGCACGCGTACCGGGGCCCTTCGCGCGTGTTCAGAGGCGGTGCGCCGCGCCCGCCGGGGTGGCGCCCCGGGTGTCGAGCAGCAGCTGGGCCTTCACGGCGAGACCTTGCAGGTCGTACGTGCGGTGGTGCTGGAGCAGGATCGTGAGGTCGGCGTCGGCGGCGGCCTCGTAGAGGGAGTCCGCGCGCGGGACGGGACGGCCCAGGACGCTCCAGCTCGGCACGTAGGGGTCGTGGTAGCTGACGGCCGCGCCGAGCTCCATGAGGCGGGTCGCCACCTCCTGCGCGGGGGCGCCCTGCTGGTCGGCGAGGTCGGGCTTGTAGGTGACGCCGAGGAGCAGGACGCGGGCGCCGCGGGCGGACTTGCCGTGTTCGTTGAGCAGGGTCGCCGAGCGCTGGATCACGTACTGCGGCATGCGGTCGTTGACCTGCTGGGCCAGCTCGACCATGCGCAGGGGGCGGGCGCCGCGGGCGGGGCCCGGCACGTCCAGGGGGACGCCGTGGCCGCCGACGCCGGGGCCGGGGCGGAAGGCCTGGAAGCCGAAGGGCTTGGTCTCGGCGCAGCGGATGACGTCCCACAGGTCGATGCCGAGGTCGTGGCAGAGCACCGCCATCTCGTTCACCAGGGCCATGTTGACGTGCCGGTAGTTCGTCTCCAGGAGGTGGACGGTCTCGGCCTCGCGGGGGCCGCGGGCGCGCACGACCTTGTCGGTGAGGCGGCCGTAGAAGGTGGCGGCGGACTCGGTGCAGGCCGGGGTGAGGCCGCCGATGACCTTGGGGGTGCCCGCGTAGCCGTGGCTGCGGTTGCCCGGGTCGAGGCGGCCGGGGGAGTACGCGAGGTGGAAGTCGCGGCCCGCCCGCAGGCCCGAGCCCGACTCCAGGATCGGGCGGAGGAATTCCTCCGTGGTCCCCGGGTACGCGGGGGACTCCAGGATCACGGTGGTGTGCGGGCGCAGCCGGGCGGCCAGCGCGCGGGCGGCCTCGGCCACCTGGCTCAGGTCGAGCGAGCGGTCGGCGGCCGGCGGAGTGGGGGCGCAGATGACGGCGGTGCGGACCCGGCCGAGCTCGAGCGGGTTGGAGGTCGGCCGGAAGCCCCCCGAGAGCATCCGGCGGACGTCGGCGGCGGTGAGGGTGCCCTCGGCGCCGTCGCACGGCAGCCGGCCGCCGGCCAGGTCCGTGGCGCGGACGGGGTCGAAGCCGATGGTGGCGATGCCGCGTGCGACGGCGGCCCGGGCGAGGGGCAGGCCGAGGTGGCCGAGACCGATGACGGCGAGATCTGCGGGCATGGCGGTGGGCCGTCCTCCCAATAGCCGGTGTGGGACGAGCGCGCAAGCCCTGTGGACAAGGCGGACCAGCGCAATGTCAGACTAGGAGTAAATATGACCGATTTGCGGTATTGCGCAGCGCGGAGCTCCGGAGTGTTGTCCACAGGCTGGGGTCGAGATCAGCGGGCGGCGGGGAAATCTGGGCATGATGTGAGTCCGACCACACCCGATCACAGCGGGAGGCAGCGGTGAGGACAGCGACACTGGGGCCGGCGGAGCGTGCCGAGTCACTTGCGGGAATGGCCGACCGGGAGCTGGACATCCTGGTGGTGGGTGCGGGAGTGGTCGGCGCGGGCACGGCGCTGGACGCGGTCACCCGCGGCCTGTCCACCGGCCTGGTCGAGGCGCGCGACTGGGCGTCGGGCACCTCCAGCCGGTCGAGCAAGCTGATCCACGGCGGCCTGCGCTATCTGGAGATGCTCGACTTCGCGCTCGTGCGCGAGGCGCTCAAGGAGCGCGGCCTCCTCCTGGAGCGGCTCGCCCCCCACCTCGTCAAGCCCGTCCCGTTCCTCTACCCCTTGCAGCACAAGGGCTGGGAGCGGTTGTACGCCGGATCGGGCGTCGCGCTCTACGACGCCATGTCGATGTCCCGGGGGCACGGCCGCGGCCTGCCCATGCACCGCCACCTGACGCGCCGCCACGCCCTGCGCGTCGCCCCGTGCCTGAAGAAGGACGCCCTCGTCGGCGCCATGCAGTACTACGACGCGCAGATGGACGACGCCCGCTATGTCGCCACCCTGGTGCGCACCGCCTCGGCGTACGGCGCGAAGGTCGCCAACCGCGCGAAGGTCACCGGCTTCCTGCGCGAGGGCGAGCGTGTCGTCGGCGCCCGGGTGCAGGACGTGGAGGGCGGCGGGGAGTACGAGATCCGCGCCCAGCAGATCGTCAACGCCACCGGTGTGTGGACGGACGACACCCAGGCGATGGTGGGCGAGAGGGGCCAGTTCCACGTGCGGGCCTCCAAGGGCATCCACCTGGTCGTCCCCAAGGACCGGATCAACGCCACCACCGGGCTGATCCTGCGCACCGAGAAGAGCGTCCTGTTCGTCATCCCCTGGGGCCGCCACTGGATCGTGGGCACCACCGACACGGACTGGGACCTCGACAAGGCGCACCCGGCCGCCTCCAGCGCCGACATCGACTACCTCCTGGAGCATGTGAACTCCGTCCTCGCGGTCCCGCTCTCCCGGGACGACGTCCAGGGGGTCT
This sequence comes from Streptomyces sp. NPDC002564, assembly GCF_042889645.1. Classification (NCBI taxonomy): domain Bacteria; kingdom Bacillati; phylum Actinomycetota; class Actinomycetes; order Kitasatosporales; family Streptomycetaceae; genus Streptomyces; species Streptomyces sp. NPDC002564. The sequence goes on from NZ_JBIARE010000001.1 coordinate 281,235, forward strand.
ACGCGGGCCTGCGGCCGCTGCTGGCCGGCGAGTCGGACGCCACGAGCAAGCTGTCCCGCGAGCACACGGTCGCCCACCCGGCGCCCGGCCTGGTGGTCGTCGCCGGCGGCAAGTACACGACGTACCGCGTGATGGCCAAGGACGCCGTCGACGAGGCCGTGCACGGTCTCGACCAGCGCGTCGCCGAGTGCGTCACGGAAGACATCCCGCTGGTCGGCGCCGAGGGCTACAAGGCCCTGTGGAACGCCCGCGCGAGGATCGCCGCCCGCACCGGCCTGCACGTGGTGCGCGTGGAGCACCTCCTGAACCGCTTCGGCTCGCTGGCCGAGGAGGTCCTCGAACTCATCACGGCCGACCCCACCCTCGGCGAGCCGCTGCCGGGCGCCGACGACTACCTCCGCGCCGAGATCGTCTACGCCGCGTCGCACGAGGGCGCCCGCCACCTGGACGACGTGCTGACCCGCAGGACGCGCATCTCGATCGAGACGTTCGACCGGGGCACCCGCAGCGCCCGGGAGTGCGCCGAGCTGATGGCGCCCGTCCTCGGCTGGGACAAGGACCAGATCGAGCGGGAGGTCCAGCACTACGAGAAGCGCGTCGAGGCCGAGCGCGAGTCGCAGCGCCAGCCGGACGACCTGACGGCGGACGCGGCACGCCTCGGTGCGCCGGACATCGTGCCGCTTGGTTAGGGCTTGTCGGGAAAGTCCCGTTGGTCGCTCATCGGTGAGCCGCCGGGCCGTCAGAGGCGTGCTGCCACAGGCTTGTTGACGTGGTTCACGGGCGGGCGGCGGCGAACCGCGGGGGCGGGTGAGCGTGCGAGGGGGACACCTGGTGGAGTGGGGTGCGTGGGCCCGGGGACGGCTCCCGGAGCGCACGGCGCGGGAGTGCCGCGGCCGGGGCCTTGCCTGGGGCGGTGAGCAGCGGAAGAGTGGCGTCCAGGGCCGGTGCCGCGCGTCGCGGCGGGCCTGCCGTCGGCCCGACGGGCACCGCCGTGAGGAGGATCGCCTTCAGGGAGCGGGGTGTTGGCGCGACGGTGCGTCCCCGCGCGCGGGCCGTCCTGGGGGACGGGACAGGGGTCGGTGGACCCTGGGCGCCGGCCGGTCCCCGAGTAAGGGACAATGAAGGCTCTGTCAGGGCGGGTTGCTCGGGTAGCAGCGGTAGCAGCAGAGGGGACGCATGTCGGACGCGGAGCAGACGGGTGAGGCCCGTCGGGACAAGAGCGAACGTCTCCTCGCCGGCCGGTACCGGCTGGGAGAGGTGCTCGGCCGCGGCGGCATGGGCACCGTCTGGCGCGCCAAGGACGAGACGCTTGGCCGTACGGTCGCGGTGAAGGAACTGCGCTTTCCCTCCAGCATCGACGAGGAGGAGAAGCGGCGGCTCATCACGCGTACGTTGCGTGAGGCCAAGGCGATCGCGCGGATCCGCAACACCAGCGCCGTCACCGTCTACGACGTGGTCGACGAGGACGACCGCCCGTGGATCGTGATGGAGCTGGTCGAGGGCAAGTCGCTCGCCGAGGCGATCCGCGAGGACGGCCTCCTCACGCCGCGCCGCGCGGCCGAGGTCGGCCTCGCCGTGCTCGACGTGCTGCGCTCCGCCCACCGCGAGGGCATCCTGCACCGCGACGTGAAGCCGTCGAACGTGCTGATCGCCGAGGACGGCCGGGTCGTCCTGACCGACTTCGGCATCGCGCAGGTCGAGGGCGACCCGTCGATCACCTCCACCGGCATGCTCGTCGGCGCTCCCTCGTACATCGCCCCGGAGCGCGCCCGCGGCCACAAGCCGGGCCCCGCGGCCGACATGTGGTCGCTGGGCGGCCTGCTGTACGCGGCCGTGGAGGGCGTTCCGCCGTACGACAAGGGGTCGGCCATCGCGACCCTGACCGCGGTGATGACCGAGGACGTCGAACAGCCGGTGAACGCCGGACCGTTGGAGAAGGTCATCTACGGCCTGCTGGCCAAGGACCCGGAGCAGCGGCTCGACGACGCGGGCGCCCGGGCGCTGCTCATCGACGTCATCCACGCGCCCGAGATCACGCCGGAGCCCGAGCCGGTCGAGGCGACGAAGGTGGTGCCGCTGCCCCCGCCGCCGCCCGTGCCGCCGAAGGCACCGAAGGCGTCCCGGTCGAGCCGGCTGACGAAGGCCGTGAAGTCGTCCAGGGGCACGAAGGCGGCCGGGGCCGGTGCGGCCGGTGTCGCAGGCGCGGCCGGTCCCGCGGCCCCCGCGGGCGGCTCCGGCACCGGGAGCAGCTCCACAAGCGCCTCCGGCGGTACCGGGGGGCGCAAGGCCGAGGAGGCCGCCGACCGCCTCAAGGGCGCCCTGCGGTCCGTGCGGAAGGCGGCCGCGTCCGCCACCGCGCGGGGCACGGGCACCGCGGCCGCGTCGACGACCCCCGCGGCCAACGGCTCGCGGGCGGCCGGTTCGCCGTCCGCGGGCACCGGCGGCGCGCCGCCGCGGACCCCGGCCAAGGCGTCGCTCACCGACGTGGTGCCGCGCCGGACGCTGGTCATAGTGACCATGGTGGTCGTGCTCGCGGTGCTCGGCACGGTGCTGGCCCTCGCGCTGGGCGACGACAGCTCCGGCGACAAGGACAACAAGGGCGGCGACAAGGCCGCGTCCGCGGGGGCGACCGGCGGCGAGCGCGAGAAGGACCAGGGGGACGGCGGGGACAAGGGCGAGGACTCCGGCAAGGACGCGGACCGGGGCACCGGCGGCGACCGGAGCGAGGACCCGGCCAAGGACGCGAGCTCCGACCCGGACGAGGGCCAGGGCACCGACCCGAGCAAGGGCGACGACAAGAAGCCGGACGATGGCGCCGAGTCGACGTACCGGCACGACCAGGGCTTCAAGATCGGGCTGCCCAAGGGGTGGAAGTTCCAGTCCAGCGGGCGCGCGGGGGCCAGGTTCGGCGGGCCCGACGGGCAGAAGCTGCTGATCGGCTGGACGACCACGCCCAAGGACAACCCGGTCAGCGACTGGAAGAACCAGGAGAACTACATGGTCCGGTCGCAGTACGACCGGATCCGCATAGAGAAGGTCGACTTCCGCGGCTGGAACACGGCCGACTGGGAGTTCACCTATGTGGACGGCGGGACCAAGTACCGCTCCATAGACCGCGGATTCGTCGTCAACGGCGGCCTCGGCTACGGAATGATGTACACGGCCAAGGCGGACGACTGGGGAAGCGCGAAGCGGCGGGACACGTGGCGCACCTTCACGAAGACGTTCGAGCCGAAGTCGTGAACCGGGGACGACGGGGGGCGGGCCCGCTCCGGGGAGCGTGGGGTTCCGAGTTCGGGGCCTGAGATCTCGTATCCCCTCATTGCGGTTCGCCCCCGGCACGTATCGTGAGTGCTTGCGGACCGTAAGCAGCCGCAACGAGCCGCAAGACGAACGGAATTGACCACCGGGCGGACGGGGGAGGCATCGTGGACGACTATGCGGGACGGGTGCTCGCCGACCGCTACCGCCTGCCGCTGCCGCCCTCCGACGAGTACGAACTCGCCGAGTCACGCGCCTTCGACACGTACAGCGGGCAGGAAGTCCTCGTCAGGCAGGTGCCGCTGCCCGAGATCGTCGAGGCGGAGGTGCTCGACGAGGACGACCTGCCCGAGGGCTTCGTGCCCCGGGCGGGAGCCGGCTCCGGGGTGCGGCGGGCCGGGGCGCGCACGACGCGCAGGCCCACGGATCCCGCGGTGCGGCGCGCCATGGAGGCGGCGCAGACCGCCGCGCAGATCCCCGACCATCCGCGGCTCGACCAGGTCTTCGACGTCTTCGCGGAGGGCGGCTCGCTGTGGATAGTCAGCGAGTTGGTGGCCGCGCGGCCCCTGGCGGCGCTGCTCGCGGACCGGCCGCTCAGCCCCTACCGGGCGGCCGAGGTCGCGGCGGACGTCCTGGCGGCGCTGCGGGTGCTGCACGCGTACGGCTGGGTGCACCGGAACATCACCGCGCGCACGGTCCTGATCTGCGACGACGGCCGCGTGATGCTGACGGGCCTCGCGGCCGGCGCGGCCGAGGAGGCGCTCTGCGGGTACGACCCGCGGCCGGTGGAGGCCGGGGAGGCGGCGGGCTCCGCGGGCTCGGTCGGGAACGTGGCGGGCTACGAGGGCGCCCTGGAACCGTCCGGGGCACCCGGTGTGCCGGCCGCGCGCCGGCCGTTCGGCGAGTCGCGGTACGGGGCCGGGGAGGACGACAGCGGCGAGACGGCGCTGGACCCGGCACCTGAGGCCGCGGGCCGGGACGTGCGGGAGGTACGGGGCGGGCGCACGGGCGCCGTCGCCGCGTACCGCGCGGGGACGCGGGCGGCCGCGCGCGTGAAGGAAGAGGAGAGCGGCCGCGAGGGCGGGCGTGCGGACGACGCCGGGCACGAGGGCGACCGCGGACCGGGCACGCCCGGGCACATCGCGGACCCCTACGGGGTGGCGGGCCGCACCCCCTGGCACGGCGCGGTGCCGCGGGGCGGGGTCCCGGGGGCACGCAGCGCGGAGGGCCCCGGAACGGAAGACCTCGGCGGGGAGGCGGCGGATTCCGGGCGGGGTGGCGCGTACCCGGACGCCTCAGGGCGTGGTGGGCGTAGTGGTGCGTACCCGGACGCCTCAGGGCGTGGTGGGCGTAGTGGTGCGTACCCGGATGCCCCCGGGCGTAGTGGCGCGTACCCGGCTGGTCCCGGGCGGGGTGGACTGGTCCCGACGGATTCCGGGCGGGATGGCGCGTATGGGAATGATGTCGGGCGTGGTGGGGCGGGCCCGGGTGGTTCCGGTCGGGGGGGATCGGAGGCGGCGGATTCCGGGCGCGGTGGCTGGGATGATCCCGTGGCCGAGGGGACCGCTCTGCGGGGGCCCACCACCGCTCTCGCCGCCGAGCGCGCCCGGCACGCGCGGATGGTCGTGGTCGGTGCCGTCACCGAGCGGTGGGCGCCCGAGCAGGCCGGGCCCGTGCACGAGAACTGGCAGCTGGCCGCGCCCATCGGGCCCGCCACCGACCTGTGGGCGCTGGGCGCCCTGCTCTTCCGCGCCGTGCAGGGACACGCGCCCTACCCCGAGGACAGCACGGCCGAGCTGGTCCAGCTCGTCTGCGCCGAGCCGCCCGCGTTCGCCGAGGAGTGCGGACCGCTGCGGCCCGTCGTCGAGTCGCTGCTGCGTCAGGACCCCACCGAGCGGCTCGACTTCGAGGAGCTGAGCGGCTGGCTGCGTTCGCTGGTGCGCTCGGCGCCGGAGCCGGAGGCCGGGGCGCACGTCGTGCCGGTGCCCCCCTACGACGCGGGCCGGCTGCCCGTCGTACGCCGCCGGGGCGAGGTCGTGCGCAAGCGCCGCGGCGCCGCGGCCGCCGCGGGCGAGGGCCAGGGATCCGCGCACGGACGGCACAAGCGCGGCAAGGGACGCGGTAGGGGCAAGGGCGGTGCGGGCCGGGAGATGCGGATGGCCGCGCCGCCGCAGGCCTCCGGCGACGCAGGGCCGGTCCGCGAGCCGCGGCTCTCCCACGAGTCGGGTCCGGTCCGCGAGGCCCGCCCGCGCCGCGAGCCGCGCCCGCCGCGCGACCCCCGGCGCCCGGCGCGCCCCCGCTCGCTGGGGCGTCTGCTGCTGGTCGCCGTGCTGCTCGGCCTCGCCGCGGCCGTCGTGTACGCCATGGTGTTCATGCCCAAGTCCGGCGACGGCGGTGCGGGCGACCGTGCGGGCGAGGTCAGTTCCGCGCCGGACACCGGCGGCGCGGACCCCACCGGCGAGGAGAAGCCCGGCGGCGGTACCGACCAGGACAAGGGTGACGGCGAGGGCGACGGCAAGGGCGACGACCAGGACAAGGACAAGCCCGGCGAGAGCCCGGGCTCGCAGGAGCCGCAGACGTCCGGGCCGGAGATCCCGCGGGGGTTCACCCTGCGCAAGGACCCCGCGGGCTTCCACGTCGCCATCGCCAGCGGCTGGGACCGTCAGCCGAAGAACGGCCGCGGGCAGGTCCGTTACACGCACGGCGACTTCGAGGTGCTCGTCGTCCCGGGCCGCGACACCACGGACGGCTACGGCAGCGACCCGATGAAGTACCAGCGCGAGCACGAGCGCGAGCTGCAGCCGTTCCGCGACTCCTCCTGGGCCACCTCCAGCGGCATGCGGCGCATCGAGGTCGGCGGACGGGCCATGGCGGAGGGGCAGTTCACCTGGCAGGACGACGCGGGCCGCGAGGTCTACGTACGGAATCTGGCGATGGTCGTCGGCGGCAAGTACCACGTGGTGCAGGTGCGCGGCCCCGAGGCCGAACGGGACGAGGTGACCCGGCTCTACGAGCAGGCGTCGACCACGTACAAGGTGACCGGCTGAGCCCGTCCGACGGGCACCGACCCTGTCGTTTCCGGCACTCTGGACATGAACGGCATGCGTCACAGTGCGGTCTCCTGAACCCCCCTGTGGTTCCCTGGGGGCCTCCCGCTCCTTAACCTGGTTCTGTCAAGACCATTGTGGGGGAACGTGAATCAGATGCAGGGCCTGGTCCTCGCGGGCCGCTACCGACTCGCGGAGACCATCGGCCGAGGTGGCATGGGCCGGGTGTGGCGTGCGCAGGACGAGGTGCTGCACCGGGCCGTCGCCATCAAGGAGCTGACGGCCGCACAGTTCGTCCAGGAGGCGGACCGCGCGGTCCTCTTCACGCGTACCCAGACGGAGGCGCGGGCCGCCGCCCGCATCAACCACCCCGCGGTCGTCACCGTCCACGACGTCGTCGAGTACGACGACCGGCCGTGGATCGTGATGGAGCTGGTCGAGGGCCGCTCGCTGGCCGACGCCGTCAAGGACGACGGGCGGGTCGAGCCCGTCGAGGCCGCCCGTATCGGCCTGTGGACCCTCAAGGCGCTGCGCGCCGCGCACGCCGCCGGTGTCCTGCACCGTGACGTGAAGCCGGGCAACGTCCTGCTCTCGGACGACCGGCGCATCCTGCTCACCGACTTCGGCATCGCCGCGATCGAGGGGGACTCGACGGTCACGCGGACCGGCGAGGTCGTCGGCTCCGTCGACTACCTGGCGCCGGAGCGGGTCAGCGGCGGCAACCCCGGCCCCGCGTCCGACCTGTGGGCGCTCGGCGCCACCCTGTACACGGCGGTCGAGGGCTTCTCGCCGTTCCGCCGCACCTCGCCGCTCGGCACCATGCAGGCCGTGGTCGTCGAGGAGCCCGCGCCGCCGCAGCACGCGGGCGTGCTCACGCCGGTCATCAGCGCGCTGCTGCGCAAGGACCCGGAGACCCGGCCGACGGCCGAGGAGGCCGAGCAGATGCTGGCCGAGGCCGCGGAGGGGCGCAGGCCGCACGACGCCCAGGCGTACGTCCCGACGCAGGCGCACCCCACCGCGGGGACCCGGGGCGGCCCGGGCACCGGGGCGGACCCGTCCGCCGGACCCCCGGCGCACGCGCCCACCGGCCCCGGAACGGGCTCCGGGTACGGTCCCGGCCACACCCCCTCCGGACCCACGCCGCAGGGGTACACCCCGGCCCCGTACACCCAGAGCCGGACCCCCACGCCGCACGGGACGCCGGTCCCCGGCCCGTACGCCCACACGCCCGTCCCCGGCGGCGGCGCGGTCCGTGACGACCTGCACACCATCGTCGGCGGCGCGGATCCGCGCGAGCGGCGCCGCTGGCCCGCGGCCGTCGCCCTGGTCGTCGTGGCCGCGCTGCTCGGCGGCGGCGGGGTCTTCGGCTATCTGCACTTCGCCGACGGCGGTTCGTCGTCGCAGGACGGCGGGGACGGCAAGGCGGTGGGCGGCATTCCCGACGACTGGCAGCGGGTGAACGACCCCGCGGGCTTCAGCCTCATGCTGCCCAAGAACTGGAAGCGCGAGGTCGACGGCAACCAGGTCGACTACACGCCGGACGGCGGACGCCGCTTCCTGCGCGTCGCCGTCGACAAGCACCCGCAGTTCGAGAGCTCCTACACCCACCAGGTGTCGCTGGAGAAGAACCTGAAGGACAAGCTGCCCGAGTACCGGCGGCTGCAGCTGAACTCCAACACCTTCCGCGACCAGTCCGGCGCCCTCTGGGAGTTCAGCTGGACGGCCGGGGCGAACGACACGACGGCGGGGCCGCGCCGGGCCATCGAGCAGACCTACGTGAGCCGTGACGGCGTGGAGTACGCGATCTATCTGTCCGCGCCCGCCAAGGGCTGGGACACCACCCGGGAGCAGTTCGACGCGATGCTCCAGGGGTGGCGGGAGGGCTGAAGCGCCCGCGTTCACTCCCGGAAAGCCCCGTGACGGCGGCCGGAACCAGCCCGCGCCCGCGTCCGGACCGATTCCGTTCGCACACGTGTGGGGCATGATGGCCGCATGGGGAGCCTGGGAGACCACGCAGGTGGGGGCAACACCCGTGTGATCGCGGGGCGTTACCGGCTCGAGGCGCGGCTCGGCCGGGGCGGCATGGGGCTCGTGTGGCGCGCCACCGATCTGCTCCTGGGGCGCCAGGTCGCGGTCAAGGAGCTCGCGCGCGACGAGGCCCTCTCCGACGCCGAGGCGGAGCAGCAGCGCGAGCGGACGCTGCGCGAGGCGCGGGCGGTCGCGCAGTTGCGGCACCCGCACGTCATCGTCGTCCACGACGTCGTCGTGCAGGACGAACACCCGTACATCGTCATGGAGTTGATCGAGGGCGGCTCGCTGGCCGGGCGGCTCGCGCGGGGCGGGCCGCTGGACGCGCACGAGGTGGCGCGGATGGGCATCGACCTCCTCGGGGCCCTGAGCACCGCCCACGAGGCGGGCATCCTGCACCGCGACCTCAAGCCGGCCAACGTGCTCCTGGAGCGGGCGACGGGCCGCTTCGTGCTCACCGACTTCGGGATCGCGCAGCTCTCCGGGGCGACGACGCTCACGGAGGTCGGCTCGTTCGTGGGCTCGCCCGAGTACACCGCGCCGGAGCGGATGGCGGGGGAGCGGACCGGGCCGGGCTCCGACCTGTGGTCGCTGGGCGCGCTGCTCGTGACCGCGCTGGCCGGGGAGTCACCGTTCCGCCGCGACTCGATCGGCGGCGTCCTGCACGCGGTCGTCTACGACGACATCCGCCCGCCCGCGGCCGCCGCGCCGCTGCTGCCCGTCGTGCTCGGCCTGCTGGACCGCGACCCGCGGCGGCGGCTCGACGCGGCGCAGGCGGAGGCGCTGCTGCGGGCGTACGTGGCGACCGGGCGGATGCCGGACGCGCCGCGGGAGAGACCCGGCGCGGTGCCGCCGAGGCACTCGGTGCTGCCGGGGCGGGCGGGCGGACCGGGCAGGCCCGGCAGGCCGAAGCGGGGCGGATACGCGTCGGCCGGGTGGGAGTTACCCCCGGCGGCCCTCGCGGGCGGGAGACCGGGCGGGCGGCAGGGCCGGGCCGCCCTGATCGCCGCCGCGCTGGCCGCCGCCGTCACCGGGGCCGGGGTCTCCGCGGCGCTCCTGGTGGGCCGGGACGGCGACGGCGCGCGGGCCCCCTCGTCCTCCACCGCGTCGCCGACGCCGACGGTCACCGTGACAGACCGCTCGCCGGGCCCCTCCTCGCCCGAGGCGCCGCAGGGCTACCGCATCGCCGAGGATCCCGGCGGCTTCGCGCTCGCCGTCCCCGAGACCTTCCGGCGCGAGCCGGACGGGCCCGGCGTCTCCTACGTCTCGCCCGACGGCACCTACCGCATCGGCATCCGGCAGACCGGCCGCGTGCCCGGCGGCCCGCTCGCCGCGCAGCGCCGCGCCGACGCCGAGGGGCCGCGGAACCACCCCGGCTACCGCGAGGGACGCGTCACGGAGACCACCCGCAACGGCAGGCCCGCCGCCCTGTGGGAGTTCACCCGGGACGGCTTCGCCGAGGGCGGGAAGGGCGGCGGCGACGCGGACGGCCGGCGGACGTTCGACCTGTGCTGGGAGGAGGACGGCCGGACGGTCGACGTGTGGGTCTCGGCACCGGTCGCGGACGCGGCGCAGGCGCGGCGGTACTTCGACGCGGCGGTCGACACGTTCGTACGGCGGTGAGGCGGTGAGGCGTTGAGACGGCGAGGCGGTGAGGTGGCGTGACGGTGAGGCGGTGAGGCGGCGGGCGGTCGTGGGGTCCGGGGTGCGCGCCGGGCGCACGGCGGGTGCCCCGTGCATCACCCCGGTCACAAGTGCCGGGACTGGCTGGAAAGCGAGGTGCCGGGCAGGGTACTCATGGGGGCATGAGTAACGACGGGGGAGCCTCCTACGGGCCGTACGAGCCGACCAGCTTCGGCCTGCAGCCGCCACAACAGCCGGGCGTACCGGGGCAATCCGGCCAGGGTAGCGGAGCTCTCCCGGACAACCCGTACGCGCAGCCGCAGCCGCAGCCGCAGCCGCAACAAGCCGCGGCACAGCCGCAGCAGCCCCAGCCCCGACAGCCGCAGCAGCCGCAGCAGCCGCAGTCGTCCGAGGGGCCCGCGCCGCAGCACTCCACCACTCCCGCCCCGCCCACTCAGGCCGTGCCCCACCAGGCGGTCGGGAGCGAGCCGGGCGCGGGTCGGCTGGTCGCCGGGCGGTACCGGTTGCTCACCAAGCTCGGGCACGGCGGCATGGGCACGGTCTGGCGCGCCAAGGACGAGACGGTGGACCGCGAGGTCGCGGTGAAGGAGCCGCGGCTGCCCGAGCACCTGCCGGAGCGCGAGCGGGCCAACGCCTTCGAGCGGATGCGCCGCGAGGCGCGCGCCGCGGCCCGCCTCGACCACCCGGCCGTGGTCAACGTCCACGATGTCGCGGTCGAGGACGGCCAGCCGTGGATCGTGATGGAGCTCGTGCGGGGCCGCTCCCTGGGCGCCGCGCTGCAGGAGGGGACCCTCGACGCGCGCGAGGCCGCGCGGATCGGCCTGGACGTCCTGAACGCCCTGGACGCTGCCCACCAGTCGGGCATCCTGCACCGCGACGTGAAGCCCGACAACGTCATGCTCGGCCGCCACGACCGCGTCGTCCTCACCGATTTCGGCATCGCCCAGATCGAGGGCGAGACGAACCTGACGGACACCGGCGGCTTCGTCGGCTCGCCCGAGTTCATCGCCCCGGAGCGGGTGCTCGGTCAGCGGCCGGGCCCGGCCTCCGACCTCTGGTCGCTGGGCGTCGTCCTCTACACGGCGACCGAGGGCGTCTCGCCCTTCCGCCGCAGCAACACCCCCGCCACCCTCCAGTCGGTCCTGAACGCGACGCCCGCCGCGCCCGCGTCGGCGTCCGGGCCGCTCGCCGACGCGATCAACGGACTGCTCGCCAAGGACCCGGGCCTGCGCCCGGACGCCGCGCGGGTCCGCGCGCTCCTGACGGCCGCGGCCGCGCCCCCGGAGCCCGCCCCGACGCAGGTCGTCACGGTCGCCGCGGGCGGTGCGGGCGACCGCGGCAAGGGCGTCTTCCTCGGCCGCAAGGCGCTCGCGATCGTCGCGGGTGCGGTGGTCGCGGTGGTCGCGGCGGGCGTCCTGGTCGCGGTGAACCCCTTCGGCGGTCCGGACGAGGAGAGCTGGCAGCGGCAGGCCTCCAAGGAGCTCGCGGCGAGCGTCGCCGCCCCCGAGGGCTACAAGAAGTCCGAGGACGACAACTCCAGCGAGAAGAAGCACTGGGTCCAGTTCACCGACCCGAGCGGCAGCCTCTGGATCAACCTGTCCCTGGACAAGAAGTCCCAGGACACGAGCGGTGAGATCGCCGGGACCGCGGCCGCCGAGATGTACGACGACGACGCGGGCTTCAAGGAGTCCGGCAGCTACGACCTGGGCATGGCCTCCGACCCCGCGCCCCGCACGGCGCCCGAAGAGACCACGTACCAGGGCGGGAAGGCGGCGGAGAACACGGTCGTGTACTCCTCCAACGACAGCCAGGACCCCCGTCCCCGCGAGCTCAGGGCCTTCTACTACAAGACCTCGTCCGGCGACATGTACAAGCTGGTGATCGGCTACCCGGGCAAGGGCGACTTCACCGCCCGCGGCCGCGAGGTCGCCGAGCGGGCCATCGCCGACCTGAGGATCGACAAGCCCTGAGGACCGACAGGCCCGGAGGACCGACAAGCCCTGAGGACCGACAGGCCCGGAGGATCGACAGGCCCGGAGGATCGAAAGCCCGGAAGGCCGCCCGTCGGCGTCGCTCTCCCCGGCCCGCGAAAAAGTGTCGGCGGAGGGCGTTCGCGCGTAACAACCCCCTGATCAGCGGCTTTGTCGCCAGCAATCACTGGCGCCGTGTGACCGACCGGTGAAGCCCGTTACCGATGGGTACCCAAATCCCTGGCGTAGGCCTACTCTCACGAGCATGACGGACTCGCAGGCCATCGCAGCGCCCCTCGGCACGAACCCGACCGCCCCGGCCCCCGAAGGTGCGCGCACCGCCGCCGACGTGGTCACGCCCGAGCTGATCGCGCAGCTCACCCGTGACGTCGTCGGATCCGGCCGCACGGCCAACCACACGCCGCTCACCGGCGAGAAGCTGGCCGACCTGCCCGAGTCCACCCCCGAGGACGTGACGACCGCCTTCCAGCGGGCCCGCACCGCCCAGATCGCCTGGGCCAGGACCCCCGTCAAGCAGCGCGCCGCCGTCCTGCTGCGCTTCCACGACCTGGTGCTCCAGCGCCAGGCCGAGGTCCTCGACCTGATCCAGCTGGAGACCGGCAAGGCCCGCCTGCACGCGCACGAGGAGATCCAGGCCGTCGCGGTCGCCGCCCGGCACTACGGCCGCAAGGCCCCCGCGTACCTGAGCGCGAAGCGGCACACCGGCGTCGTCCCGACCCTCACCAAGGTCACCGAGAACCGCCAGCCGCGCGGCGTCGTCGGCCAGATCGCCCCCTGGAACTACCCCTTCGAGCTGTCCATCGGCGACGCGTTGCCCGCCCTCGTCGCGGGCAACGCGCTGGTGATGAAGCCCGACACCGAGACCTGCCTGACCGCCCTGTGGGCCCGCGACCTGATCATCGAGGCGGGCCTGCCGTCCGAGGTCTTCCAGGTCGTCCTCGGCGAGGGCCCGGTCGTCGGCCCCGAGCTGGTCAAGCACGCCGACTACGTCTCCTTCACCGGCTCCACCCGCACCGGACGCGAGGTCGCGCAGGGCGCCGCCGCCCGCCTGGTCGGCGTCTCGCTCGAACTCGGCGGCAAGAACGCCATGCTGGTGCTGCACGACGCCGACGTCGACAAGGCGGCCGCGGGCGCCGTGCGCGCCTGCTTCTCGTCCGCGGGCCAGCTGTGCATCTCCATCGAGCGGCTCTACGTCCACGAGTCGATCGCCGACCGTTTCGTCGAGCGCTTCGCCGAGCGGACGAAGGCGATGCGGCTCGGCACGTCCCTCGCGTACGGCGCCGACATGGGCTCCCTCGTCGGCGAGCGGCAGCTGGAGACCGTCACCCGGCACGTCGAGGAGGCCGTCGCGAAGGGCGCCACGCTCGTCGCGGGCGGCGTCGCCCGCCCGGACATCGGCCCCTACTTCTTCGAGCCGACCATCCTGGACGGCGTCGAGGCCCCCATGTCCGTCTGCTCCGAGGAGACCTTCGGCCCGGTCGTCTCCGTCTACCGCTTCACCGACGAGAACGAGGCGATCGAGCTCGCCAACGCCACCTCGTACGGCCTGAACTCCTCGGTCTGGACGAAGGACGGCAAGCGCGGCCGCGACATCGCCGCCCGGCTGCGCACCGGCACCGTCAACGTCAACGAGGGCTACGCGCCCGCCTACGGCAGCGTGCAGTCCCCGATGGGCGGCATGAAGGACTCCGGTCTCGGCCGCCGGCACGGTTCCGAGGGCATCCTCAAGTACACCGAGGCGCAGACCGTGGCGACCCAGCGGATCATGCCCCTGGCCCCGTCCTTCGGCCTCGACGACGAGAAGTACGCGGCGTTCATGAGCGCCAGCCTCAAGGTCATGAAGGCGTTCCGCCTGCGCTAGCGCGCCGGCTCCGCGACCCCGTGCGCTAGTTCTTCAACGAGGAGAGTCCATGTCACAGGAGAGCTCTGCCCAGCACCAGGCGGACGACGACGCCGCGTACGACTACGACGTCGTCGTCGTCGGATCCGGTTTCGGCGGCGCGGTCTCCGCGCTGCGCCTGACGGAGAAGGGCTATCGCGTCGGCGTCCTGGAGGCGGGCCGCCGCTTCACCCGCGCGACGCTGCCCAAGAACTCCTGGGACCTGAAGAACTACCTCTGGGCCCCCGCGCTCGGCCTGTTCGGCATCCAGCGCATCCACCTGCTCGGCAACGTGATGGTTCTCGCGGGCGCAGGCGTCGGCGGCGGCTCGCTGAACTACGCGAACACCCTGTACGTGCCGCCCGCGCCGTTCTTCAACGACCCGCAGTGGAAGGACATCACGGACTGGCAGGACGAGCTCGGCCCGTACTACGAGCAGGCCAAGCGCATGCTCGGGGTACGCCTCAACCCGACGACGACGCCCTCGGACGTCCACCTGAAGGCGGCCGCCCAGGAGATGGGGGTCGGCGACAGCTTCCACATGGCGCCCGTCGGCGTCTTCTTCGGCGACGAGCAGGACGCGGACGGCACGTCGAAGGCCCGGCCCGGCGGCGAGGTCCCCGACCCCTACTTCGGCGGCGCGGGTCCGTCCCGGCGCGCCTGCACCGAGTGCGGCGAGTGCATGACCGGCTGCCGGCACGGCGCGAAGAACACCCTCAACGAGAACTACCTCCACCTCGCGGAGAAGGCCGGCGCGGTCGTCCACCCGATGACGTCGGTCGTCGCCGTCACCGAGGACTCGCGGGGCGGCTTCGCCGTGTCGACCCTGCCCACCGACGACAAGCGCAAGGGCCGCGGGCGTACGTTCACGGCCCGCAAGGTCGTCGTCGCCGCGGGCACGTACGGCACGCAGACGCTCCTGCACCGCATGAAGGACACCGGTCTGCTGCCGCACCTGTCCGGGCGCCTCGGCTCGCTCACCCGCACCAACTCCGAGGCCCTGGTCGGCGCCCAGACCACCGACCGCCGCTACCGCAAGCGGCACGGCACCGCCAAGGCCGACTTCACCCGGGGCGTCGCGATCACCTCGTCGATCCACCCGAACGACAGCACCCACATCGAGCCCGTCCGCTACGGCAAGAAGTCCAACGCGATGGGCGGCATGACGCTGCTGCAGGTCCCGTACACGCTGGCGGGCGGCAAGGCCCGGGTCGCGGGCTGGCTCGGCAACATGGCGCGCCACCCGCTGCTCGCCGTGCGCTCGCTCTCCAACCGGCGCTGGTCGGAGCGGACCATCATCGGCCTGGTCATGCAGTCGCTCGACAACTCCCTGACCACGTACCGCAAGGAGAAGGGCGTCGGCAAGGGACTGCTCACCGCCCGGCAGGGCCACGGCGCGCCCAACCCGAACCAGATACCCGAGGCCACCCGGGCGGCGACGATCCTCGCCGACGAGATCAACGGCTTCCCCGGCTCGAACATCGGCGAGCTCATGGGCACCCCGCTGACCGCGCACTTCCTCGGCGGCTGCCCGATCGGCGACTCGGCCGACACGGGCGTCATCGATCCCTACCACCGGCTCTACGGCCACCCCGGCATCTCGGTCGTCGACGGTGCCGCGGTCACCGCGAACCTGGGCGTGAACCCGTCCCTGACCATCACCGCGCAGGCCGAGCGCGCGATGTCGTTCTGGCCCAACAAGGGCGGCGAGGACCCGCGTCCGGCGCAGGGCGCGCGGTACGTGCGGATCGCGGCCGTCGAGCCGAAGACGCCGGCGGTCCCCGCGGACGCGTTCGGCGCGCTGAAGCTGCCGTTCCTGGGGATGCCGACGGTTCCGGCCAAGTCGACCGGGACGGCGAAGTCGACCGGGACGGCCAAGTCGGCCAAGTCCGCCAAGTCGGCCGAGAAGTAGCGGCCGGCCCCCGAGACCCCGGATACACGTAAGGACCTGCGCCCCCCTCCGAGCGCAGGTCCTTCCGCGTGATCAGGTGCCGTCCGCGGTGCGGACGGCGGTTCAGGCGGTGGTGTCCGCCTTGCGCCGGCGTACGGCGAACACGACGCCCGCACCGGCGACGACGGCGACCCCGCCGATGAGCGCGACGGTCGGCAGCATCGAGCTGGAGCCCGTCTCGGCGAGGCTGCCGGTGACCGGCGCCGGGGTGGTCGTCGGGGCCGGGGTCGGGGTGGTGCTGCCCTGCGGCCGCGGCTCCGCGGCGGCCGACTTGGACGCCGACGGCTTCGGCTCGGCCGTCGCCTTGCCGTCGTCCTTCTTCACCACGGTGAGCGGCAGGTACTCCGACGAGGTGTGCGTGCAGTCGAGGTCGGCGTCGACATAGCGGCCGAGGGCGACCGCGTAGCCCTCGACGGCGGGCGCCCCGGCGCCGACCTTGGCGCGCAGCTTGACGACGGCCTCGTCCTCGGCGTCCAGGTCGACCGTGCCGTAGGCGAGTCCCTCACCCTTGGAGCTCTTGACCTTCGTCCACTTCTCGGTCTCCGGGTCGAAGAACTGCAGGTCGGTGAAGTACCGCAGCCCGTCCTTCGCCTCCGCGTCGGCGCCGAGGTTGTTTACGAACGTGGTCCAGTCCACCTCGCCCAGCGGTTCGTCGCTCGGGTTGGCGGCGTTCAGCTCGAAGCGGTGCCAGCCGCTGCCCGCGACGATCTTCTTGGGCAGGCCGACGAGGTCGACCTCCAGGACGGAGTCGGGGTCCTCGTCGCCGTCGTCGGACGGGCAGGTCCCGGGGGCCTGTTCGGCGTCCCCGTCCGGGACCTCGGGCGGCTCGACGTCCTTGAGGCGCTTGGCGGGCGCGGTGGGCCGGGTCGGCTCCGCGGGCGGGGTCGGCTCGTCGGGGACCGGCGTCGTGGGCTCCGCGGGCGGCGTGGCCTCCGGGGCCGGCGGGGTCGGCGTCGAGGACGTCCCCGGCGTCGCCGCGGGCGTCGCCTCGGTCGCGGAGGCGGCCGGTGCCGACAGCAGCGCGACCGGGGCCAGGGCAGCCGTAGCGGCCGCGGCAGCCAGGGCACGACGAAGCTTCATGACACCTCGGGAAGTCCGGCGCGCTGCCGGGACGGCAGCACGGAAGGCGGCGGCCCCCGCGTCGAGACACGGGTGTGGCCGTTGTTACTGCATGCATGACCTGCGATCCCTGTGAATGGTTGTCCCCGATTTCACGGATTCACAGAATTCTTATGTGTCCTGACTCACACCGCTTGTGCTGTCGTGAACGGGTGCCGTAGAACTTCCCCCGCTCGTGGGGCACATGACACGCCCCGCGCGGCGCGACGGCAGCGGAAGGGGAGGGGACAGCGTGGCCATACCCGACGAGGTGTGGGAGAGATTCGGGAACGACAGCGAGCGGGACATCCGTTCGTCCGCGCCGAAGGAACCGTCCGCGCGGGCCCGCATGGTGGCCGAGCGGCTGCGGCGCCTGGACGAGGAGGCCGCCCGCCAACAGGTCGCGCAGGCCGGGCGGTTGCGCCGCAGGCGCGCGAAGCGGGAGGCGGAGTCGGCGCGGTGGCGGCCGGACGACTGGCGGGCGGCACCGACGGGACCGCGGCGCGGCGGGCGGTCCCAGCGCAGCCGCCAGGTGTGGTCCGTGGTGATCGTCGTCGGCGGCATGGCCCTCGCGATCGTGCTGCTCAGCCCATTCCGCTTCTGGCTCCTCGGCCGGTAGGCCGACCTCGGCGAAGCCGGAACCGGAAGCGATCTTCCCCCGTCGTAGGGCGTGGCGGCGCCGTACGGGACGGCGCGCGGCGGAACCACGCGATACGGGGGATCAGAACGTGAAGTCAGCTGTGGCACGGGCCGTGGTGGCCGTCGCGGTCGTGGCCGCGCTCGGGGCGAGCGCCGCCTGCGGGAGCGGTGGTGACGGCGGTGGTGGCGGCGACGGTCGGGGTGGCGACGGCGGTGGTGGCAGGAAGCCCTCGCAGGGGCACTCCGGGCCGGGCACGACGGCGCTGGAGCGGGCGGCCCTCACCGCGGCCGACCTCAAGGGCTACCGGGTCGAGCGCCCGGAC
The DNA here is from genome assembly GCF_042889645.1 of Streptomyces sp. NPDC002564. Classification (NCBI taxonomy): domain Bacteria; kingdom Bacillati; phylum Actinomycetota; class Actinomycetes; order Kitasatosporales; family Streptomycetaceae; genus Streptomyces; species Streptomyces sp. NPDC002564. The sequence goes on from NZ_JBIARE010000001.1 coordinate 299,096, forward strand.
GCGGCCGGGGGAGACGCGGGCGCAGGCCCCGCCGCCCCGCCCGCCGGGGCACCGGCCCCCGCCGCGTGCGCCCCGCTCGCCGACCCGGGGCGGGCCGAGTCCCCCGTCACCAGGGTCCTGACGCCCACCGCCGACAAGGACCTGACGACCACCGACGTCGCCCTGTCCGCCCACACCACGGCCGGGGCCAAGCGGATCATCGCCGACCTGCGCGCGGCGGCCGACGCCGAGGAGTGCGCGGCCTTCCGCATGGGCGAGTACCGCTACCTCGGCGTCGAGCGGACGCGCGCGCCGGACCGGGGCGACGAGGCCGTCTCGTACCGACTCGGGCTGCGCAGGGGCGCGTACGTGCTGCGCAAGGGCGTCACCGTGGTGCGCACCGGGTCGACGGTCGCGGTCTTCGACGCGTCGAACCTGTACGACCCCGAGGGCGTGCAGAACGACCGGCAGGCGGAACAGGACGGCCTGGGGAGCACCGGGACCCCCACGGCGGACCAGGACCCGGAGGTCGCCGCCGGGATCGTTGACGCGCAGCTCGGCAAGCTGCGGCCGGGGACGACCTAACTCACACGCGCCGGGGCACAACCTTTTCGCCGGTGTCCGATCGTTACGGAAAACGCTGGTGAGCGGCGTGCTCCGGGCGCTTTCATGGCGCCTCGGCGGGGGCCATCGCCCGCGCCGTGAGACGTGAAGGCAGGAAACGTGAAGTCAACTGTGTCCCGGGCCGTCGTGGCCGCGTCCGTCACCGTCGCGCTGGGTCTGACCGCGGCGTGCGGCGGCGGCGGTGACGACGGCAAGAAGGCGTCGGATCCGGCCAAGTCGGCTCAGCAGGCCGGGGCTTCGAAGGACGACGGGGAGGCCGGGGCGTCGAAGGGCGACGGCGGGAAGCCGGCGGCCGGCACGTCGGGTGCGTCCGCGGCGTCGGCCGCCGCGCTGGAGAAGGCCGCGTTCGCGGACGGCGACCTCAAGGGCTACAAGGTCCAGAAGATGTCCGAGGCGGACATGCCCGCGCAGACCGTGCCGTCCGACCCGGCCGCCTGCCAGCCGTTCGCCAACATGTTCATGTTCGCCACCGAGCCCGCGGCGGAGTCCCGCGTCGGCCGGACCCTGACGGGCCCCGACGAACTGGACGCCACCGTCGTCTCGCTCGCCCTCCTCGCGCACGAGAAGGCCGATGCCGAGAAGGTCATGGACGACCTGCGCGCGGCCACGAAGAAGTGCACGGCCTACGAGCACGCGGACTCCCGGTACCGCGACGTCGCCGCCCTGCCGGCCCCGAAGGCGGGCGACGACGCCGTCTCGTACAAGGTCGTGGGCGTCATCGAGGGGCAGAAGACGCCGATGAGCTTCACGGTCGTGCGCAGCGGCTCGACGCTCGCCGCCTTCTACTCGATCAATCTGCTCCAGCCGAAGAAGTTCGGCGTGCCCGCGAAGATCGTCGAGGCGCAGGTCGACAAGGTGGAGGCGCAACTCGGCCGGGCGAAGGGCCAGTAGCGGGGAACCGGTGGCCGAGAAGGGTGAGCGAAGGGCCCCGCGGGACGGATCCGCGGGGCCCTTGGCCGTCGGCACCGACGTCAGGGCCGCGTCGGTGCCTCGGACGGCACCTCGGGGCGGCGCCGGGGGGAGTGCGCCGCGCGGTGGAGGTGCCGGTGGCCGACCCGGCGCACAGGGGGCGCTCACGTGGTGTCGACCATTGGCAATGAGGCCGTGGGCGGGGGGACTTGCTGCCCGCCTTCCAGGCATCGTGCTCGATGTGCAGTTGGGGGCGCAACCGTTCGGACCGCCCTGTTTCGGACCGCGTCCGCAGAGGAGAAGGTGGAGATTCGGGACGGAGGCCGGCCGGCTCCGGGCGTCCCCGGAGCCGACCGTTCTCTTGGGTGACCGGGCTGCTGTCCCCTGCCGTCCGGTCACATCACTGAAGCGAGGTCCCACGGCGCACGACACGATCCGTACGCCTCATCGCTCCAGCGGAGCCACGCGTGGTTCTTGCGGGCCCGCACCTGGCTGACACGGACACCGGGACCAACGAAGCCCGCCGCGCACCGGTCACGCGCCGTACGGGTGAGAAGGAATCCGAACTCAGATCCGCAGGTACGTCACCACGGCGGTGGCGTCAGACCCGGCCCCGGCACAGCTCCAGGAGCGTCATGGCGAGCGTCGTGCCGGGCTTGCCGAGGGCGTCCCTGTAGTGGCCGAGGATCTCCATCTCGCGGGAGAGGTTCACGCGGCGGCCGCCGGAGGTGATGCGGGCCTCCTGGATGACGGCCGAGACGGCCATCCGTTCCTGGATGAGCCCGATGATCCGGTCGTCGAGGGTGTCGATCCTCTCCCGCGCGTTCTCGATCACGTCCACGGCCTCGGGGGTGCGGGCGCCGGTCTTGTCGGCGCCGGTGGCGGAGAGGGCGGCGGGTGCCGTGGCGGGCACGGGTGCGGTGGCGATGGTGGTCATGCGGGGCTCCTGGTGTCTGGGTGGTGGGAGGTGCCCCGGAGCGGCAGGACCCGCGTACGACAGAGCGCCCCGGGCCTTGTCGGCCCGGGGCGCCCGGTAAGTCGCTTGTCAGTGGATCAAGCAGCTCGACCATGGCAGCCGGTGGGCCGGTTGCCATAGGTAAAGAGGAAGCCGAGGTGCTTGGTCACGGGCCCAGTATGCCCCCACGCGCGCGTGCCGGGTCAATCGGGATCCCGTACGGCCCGGATGCTGAGACGCCCGTCCACGTCCCCGCCCCCGTCGGATACGACGAGGGAGGCCCCGGCGGGCCCGTTAGAATCGACAAACACAGACCCCCTGCTCACGCACGAGCCTCTGCTCACGCACCGCTCAAGCTCAACGCCGGAAGGCCGCCGCCGTGCCATCAGCGCCCACCGCTGCCGCCGCTCCCGACACCGTTCTGGTCGTCGACTTCGGAGCGCAGTACGCCCAGCTCATCGCCCGTCGCGTCCGTGAGGCCCGCGTCTACAGCGAGATCGTGCCGAGCACGATGCCCGTCTCCGAGATGCTCGCCAAGAAGCCCGCGGCGATCATCCTGTCCGGCGGCCCCTCGTCGGTGTACGCGGTGAACGCGCCCACCGTCGACCGCCAGCTCTTCGAGGCCGGCGTCCCCGTCTTCGGCATGTGCTACGGCTTCCAGCTGATGGCCGTCGCCCTCGGCGGCACGGTCGACAACACCGGCGCCCGTGAGTACGGCCGCACCCCGCTGGCCGTCTCCCGGCCCGGCTCCACCCTCTTCGAGGGCACCCCGGCCGAGCAGTCCGTCTGGATGTCGCACGGCGACGCGTGCAGCGCGGCGCCCGAGGGCTTCACGGTCACCGCGTCCACGGACGTCGTGCCGGTCGCGGCCTTCGAGGACGACGAGAAGAAGCTGTACGGCGTGCAGTACCACCCCGAGGTGATGCACTCCACGCACGGCCAGCAGGTCCTCGAGCACTTCCTCTACCGTGGCGCCGGCCTCAAGCCCGACTGGACGACCGGCAACGTCATCGAGGAGCAGGTCGCCGCGATCCGCGAGCAGGTCGGCACCAAGCGCGCCATCTGCGGCCTGTCCGGCGGCGTGGACTCCGCGGTCGCCGCCGCCCTCGTGCAGAAGGCCATCGGCACGCAGCTGACCTGCGTCTACGTCGACCACGGCCTGATGCGCAAGGGCGAGACCGAGCAGGTCGAGAAGGACTTCGTCGCCGCGACCGGCGTGCAGCTCAAGGTCGTCGACGCCCAGGAGCGGTTCCTCGCCGCGCTCGCCGGGGTCAGCGACCCCGAGGAGAAGCGGAAGATCATCGGGCGTGAGTTCATCCGCGTCTTCGAGCAGGCGCAGCTGGAGATCCTCCAGGAGGAGGGCCCCGAGGTCGCGTTCCTCGTGCAGGGCACGCTCTACCCGGACGTCGTCGAGTCCGGCGGCGGCGCCGGCACCGCCAACATCAAGTCCCACCACAACGTGGGCGGGTTGCCCGACGACATCGAGTTCGAGCTCGTCGAGCCGCTGCGCAAGCTGTTCAAGGACGAGGTCCGGATGGTCGGCGCCGAGCTCGGCCTGCCCGACGAGATCGTCCAGCGCCAGCCCTTCCCGGGCCCCGGCCTCGGCATCCGCATCGTCGGCGAGGTCACCAAGGACCGCCTCGACCTGCTGCGCGAGGCCGACGCCATCGCCCGCGAGGAGCTGACGGCCGCCGGTCTCGACCGCGAGATCTGGCAGTGCCCCGTCGTGCTGCTCGCGGACGTCCGCAGCGTCGGCGTCCAGGGCGACGGCCGCACCTACGGCCACCCGATCGTCCTGCGTCCCGTCTCCTCCGAGGACGCCATGACGGCCGACTGGACGCGCATGCCGTACGACGTCCTGGCGAAGATCTCGACCCGCATCACCAACGAGGTCGCCGACGTCAACCGCGTCGTGCTCGACGTGACGTCGAAGCCGCCGGGCACCATCGAGTGGGAGTGACCCCCGGGGTCCTCCCCGCAGACCGCTGAGCGCCGGTGCCGCCACTCGGGAGAGTGGCGGCACCGGCGCTCTCGTGTGCGGGCCGGGCGAGGAGCCCCGGTGCCGTCAGGTCCGCCGCGTGGTGCGCAGCCCCGCGCCCGGCCTCCACAGCTGCACCGCCAGATACGTGCCGTCCTCGATGGACGTGCGCACCACCTCGGTCAGCTCGGTGCGGAAGAGGTGGAACGCGTCCGGGTCCGGCGGGTTCACCACGTCCGCATAGCGCGCGACGGTCTCCCGGTCGCGCACCTCGACCGCCCGGCCCGCGATCCGGACGTCGCCGCCCGCCATCTCCGTGCCCGGGCCCGGATTCGCCTGCAGCGCGAAACGCGGATCGCGGCGCAGGTCGAGAGCCTTGAGCGAGCCGGGCATCATGCCGAACCACAACTCCCCGTGCAGGAACCGCACCTCGAGCCCGGTGGTGCGCGGCGACCCGTCCTTGCGGAGCGTCGCGAGCGTGTGGTGGGTGAAGGCGCCGAAGCGCTTCTCGACGGTCGCGGCGAGGTCCGGCTCGGCAGTGGCGAAGGCGTCCCAGTTCTGCGTCATGCACCGAGTGTCGGGCCTGTACCGGACACCTTCTGTCGCCTTTCGCAGCGCCGTTGATCGTGACCCGCCTCTGTCCTCCTGTGCTTCCCGCCGGTAACTTCCGCCCCGTACGGACATGGATGGAGGACACATGCAGGCGCCCACACCGATACCCGTCGAACGGTTGCAGTTCGCGATGCCGCCCGTGCACGAGTCCGTGGCGGACGAGCGGCGGCACCGCAAGGAACGGCTCGCCGGCGCGCTGCGGATCTTCGGCAGGCTCGGCTACGAGGACGGGGTCTCCGGCCACATCACCGCCCGCGACCCGGAGCACCCCGACTGCTTCTGGGTGAACCCCTTCGGGATGCCGTTCAAGCACATCACCGTCGGCGACCTCGTCCTCGCCAACGCAGAGGGGCAGGTGGTCGAGGGACGCCACCACGTCAACCAGGCCGCGTTCACCGTCCACGCGCAGGCGCACCTGGCCCGGCCCGACGTCGTCGCGGTCGCCCACTGCCACTCGCTGTACGGCCGCGCCCTGTCCACGCTCGGCGAACTCCTCGACCCGATCACCCAGGAGGCCTGCGCCTTCTACGAGAGCCACGCGCTGTACGACGGCTACACGGGCGTCGTCGTGGACGCGGAGGAGGGCCGCAGGATCGCGTCCGCGCTCGGCGACCACAAGGCGGTCGTGCTGCGCAACCACGGGCTGCTCACGGTCGGGGACTCCGTGGACGCCGCCGCCTGGTGGTTCATCTCCCTGGAGCGCTCCTGCCAGGTCCAGCTCAGCGCGCGCGCCGCCGGACGGCCCGTCATGATCGGCCACAAGCAGGCGGTGCAGACCCGCGAGCAGCTCGGCAGCGATCTGGTCGCGTGGATCAACTACCAGTCGCTGTGGCAGGACATCAGCCGCAGCGAGCCCGACCTGCTGACGTGACCCGAACCGGCCCCTCGGCCCGCCCCCGCCCGGGGGGACCGGGCTGAGCTGCGCATACGCCCCGGGTGGCGGCGGCGTCAATGCCGGGCCGGGCCGTTCACCCCCGCTGACCTGACCCCGGCGATTCGTTCGGCTTCCAGTACGGCACAATTCCCCTTCTCTGCAAGGAAGTTCGCAGGAGCCCGGCAGGGCTCCGAGGGTGGGGAAGGCGGCGTACGCGGTGGCGGTGCAGGAGGCGGGGCAGGGCGTGCACGGAGGCGGTTGCACGTGCGGCGACTGTCCGCACGGGGCGCGCGAGGGGCACCGGCGCGCCGTCGCCGCGTTCCTCGCCCAGCGGGACGGGTTCGCCGCGGGGGAGGGGCTGCCCCCGGCCGTCGCGCACTCGGCGGGCGCCTCGCGGCAGTGGGTGTCGGACGAGCTGACGCAGGCCGCGCACACCGTCGCCGAGCGCGGCAGGGCCGAGGGCGAGGCCTGGCTGCGCCGGCTGCGGACACGCACCCTCGCCGTGGTCTGGGGCGCCTTCCTGGTGCTGCTCCTGGTCCAGGCGCTCACCGCGATCGGCACCGGCTGGACGGCCGCCCGCACCGCCGGACTCCTCGCCGCCCTGGTCGTGGGCGGTCTGCTGTCCGGCGCCGCCTACGCCCACCGGGCGCGCGGCGGGGTCCTCGCGCCCGTCATCGGCGAGGACAACCGGCTCTCCACCTCGCGTGCCGTGGCCGCGGGCTGGGTGTTCCTCGTGGTCTTCGCCGTGCTCGTCCTGGCGGGCGAACTGGCCGCCGCCTCCGGGCACCGCGAGCGCGACGCGCTGATCGACGGCCTCGAACTCGCCCGCGCCGCCGGGACCGTGACCGTCCTCGGCGTGGTGTGCGCGGTCGCCGTCCTGGTCCGCAGGGTCGTCGGCGTGCGGGTGCTCGGCCAGCGGCTGCAGAAGGTCCGCGCGGACCGGCCGCGGGCCGCCGACCCGCTCACCGACGACGCGGGCCGCGGCAGCTTCACCGACGCGCAGTACGTCCTGGTCGGCGCCGTCGCCCTGGTCTTCGCCGCGGTCCGCCTCGCCCGGCGGCCCGAGCAACTGCCCGACCTGCCCTGGGGCCTGGCCGTACTGGTGCTGATCTCGGCCGCCACCTACCTGGCGGGGAAGTACGCCGACGGCGGCCGCCCCGTGATCCTCTCCGTCGTCCGCGCCCGGGAGGCCGGCGATCTGGACGCCCCCATCCGTACCGGCGACGACATCGAGATCCGCGGCGCGGGCTTCGTCCCGCCCGGCGCCGGGGACGCGGACCGGCTCGCCCGCACGGTCGTGCGCATCGGTCCGGTACACGTCCATGTCCCGCTCGTGCCGGTGACGGGCGGCTTCACCAACCCGACGGACGCGGTCCTGACCGTGCCCGTCCCGGTCGACGTCGAGCCCGGGCGCGTCGAGGTCCAGGTGATCACCGCCGCGGGCGTCGAGACCAACCGCGTCGAGATCGACGTCACGGACTGAGCCGAGTCCCCGCCGCCCTTCCACCCGTGCCTCCACTCGCGCCTCCCCCGTGCCTCCAGCCGCGCCCGCACCCGTGTCCTCCCCTCGCACTCGCCCGAAGCCCCCGGCCCCGCCCCGCCACGGAAACCGCCGCACGTCAGTGAGCAGCGGCCCCCCTTCGTACGTATCGTCAGATGACGGGACCACGACGGGACCACGTGAGAGGCGGTGGAGTGCCATGGCGCACGGCCTGCGGACGGACAGCCACACTAGCTACGTCAGGCGGGACGACTGGCGGGAGTCCGCCACCCGCTACGCCCTGCTCCCCCTGCGGATCTTCCTCGGCGTCACCTTCCTCTACGCCGGCCTGGACAAACTCACCGACAGCGCCTTCCTGCAGGCGAGCGGCACCGGCTCGATCGGCGCGCAGATGGAGGGCGTCCGCGACATCTCCGCGATCCCCGCTCTCGTCGACCTCTCCCTCAAGAGCCCCGTCGGCTTCGGCTACGCCATCGCCCTCGGCGAGCTGGCCGTCGGCATCGGCACGCTGATCGGCCTCTTCGCCCGGATCGCCGCGCTCGGCGGTGCCTTCATCTCGCTCAGCCTCTGGCTCACCGTCAGCTGGAACGAGGAGCCGTACTACTACGGCAACGACCTGCCCTACCTCATGGCGTGGCTGCCCCTGGTGCTCGCCGGGGCCTCCGTCTTCTCCGTCGACGCGCTGCTCGCGGCCCGCCGCAGGAACGCCACCGGTCTCGGCTAGCCCCGGCCCGCACCCCGGCCCCGCGGCGCCCCGTCACTCCCGCCGCTCCTCCGTACCGTCCCGGGACGGCCTGCCCGGGCGGGCCGCGCCCCGCGGGCGTATGCCGTGGATCGCCGCCGCCACGCCCGCGAGGAACAGGCCGGCCATCACGAGGGGCAGCGCGACGAACCACGGCGCGTCCCAGGCGCCGCCCGCGTCGCCCGCGTACACGACGGCGACCGCCAGCAGGAAGAGCCCTGCCACCAGCTTGCCGGGGTGGAATTCATGACGTAGCACGGGTCACCTTCGCTTGTCCGACGCCGACTTCGAGGCGCAGATCGATCGTGCCGCCGTCCTTGCTGCCCGCGGGCGGCTCCAGCGTCACCTTCTTCTCCCGGCCCGGCGCGATGTCCAGGTCCTTGCTGTCGTCGCCGGGCAACACGATGTCGCCGACGCCCACTTCCGCGTCGAGCCGCACGGTGGCGCCCTCGGGCACGATCACCCGGAGGTCCCCGGCGCCGACCTCCGCGCTCGTCGTGAGCGTCGTGCCCTTGCCGACGTCGACCTTGCTCAGGTCGAGGGTGCCCCTGCCGAGCCCGACCTCGTACCGCGGGCGGACGTCGGCGGCCGAGACCGGTATCCAGTCGGTGCGGGCGTAGTGGGTCGTGATGTTCTTCGGGAGGGCCGCCGAGGCCGCGAGGAGCCCGGCGGTAAGCACCGCGAGGACGATCGACCCGGCGCCCGTCCGCCCGAGGAAGGCACTCACCGCGATGCCGAGACCGAACACCGCGAGCGCGCACGCGAAGCCCGTCTGGAGCGTCGTGCCGAGCGGATGGTCCGCCCAGGTCAGAGCCGTGCCGAGGCCGCCGGCGAGCAGGGCGAGCAGGAACACCCAGCCGCCGATCCAGCGCGGCCCGCGCGGCCGGGGCGGGGGAGTGGGCAGGGGGGCGGACTTCGTGTGGAGCATGCCGCCGTACCCCCGCGGCCGGTACTCCACGCTCAGCTCCTCGGGACCCCAGAAGTAGCCCGGGAGGCCGACGTGGGTGCCGTCCTTGACGATCGGGTCGCGCCACCACGACGGGCTGCCGGTGACGGGCGGCGCCTTCGCCTCGGGCGGGGCGTCCGCCGCGGCCTGCGCCGCCACCGGGTCGGTGTCGAGCATGTCGCGCTGCTGCGACCAGTACCCCGCGCCCGCGAGGAGCAGGGCGAGGACGGCGGAGAAGGTGAGCGCCCCGCTGTTGTTCAACAGGGTGAGGAAGACGCCGCAGCCGACCAGGGCGAAGAGCACGGCGGTCAGGGCCTGCCCGTCGACCCGGCCGGAGAGGAGCCTGCGCGCCTCGTTCTCCTCGGCGTCCTCGTACGGCACGAAGAGCCAGGCGAAGCCGTAGAACACCAGGCCGAGGCCGCTCGTGACCGCGAGCACGGCCAGGCCGATGCGGAAGATCACCGGGTCCATGTCACAGCGGCGGCCGAGCCCGGCGCACACGCCGCCGAGCCGCTTGTGCCGGCGGTCGCGGCGGAACGAGCGCTCGGACGCGGGCGGTCCGGCATCCGAACCGTCCGCGGGAACGCCCGGGGCGCCGCCGCCCCCGCCGGCCCCGCCCCGCGCCGTGCGCAGGGCATCGCGGAGCGCGGCCTCGGTCGGCGTCTCGGCGGGATGCTGATCTCTCATGCGTCCATGGTGACGGCCGCGGGCCCGCCGCGGCAGTCGGAACGACCCTGGCCGAACCCTGATATCGCCCCCTGAGACTCTTCGGGTCCCGCCCCTGACAGGGCCGGGCCAGGGGCCGGGCCCGGCCGAGATCAGGGAAGTCTCGGGGGTCGACCCTGATGCTCCGACGCGCGCCCCCGTGTGAACATCAATGACATGCCGGAAGCCGCTGCACCGCCCATCGACGACGTCCGACCGCTGCGCAAGCTGTACCGCAGCGGTGACGGCCGTTGGCTCGGCGGCGTCGCGCGGGGTCTGGCCGGACATCTCGGCCTGCCGGTCATCTGGGTCCGGCTGATCTTCGTGGGCCTGTTCACGGCGGACGGCCTGGGCGCCCTGCTCTACGCGGCGTTCTGGTTCTTCGTCCCGCTGGGCGTCGGCGGCGTGGACGCCGAGCGGCCCCCCGCGGCCGTCACGACCGAGATGTCGCCGGACGGCCGCCGCAGACTCGTGGCCCGCAAGCCCGACAAGGGACAGCTCGTCGCGCTCCTCGCGATGGTCGTCGTCGCCATGGTCTTCGTCGGCAACGTGGATCTGGACGGGTCGACCAAGGCCTATGTCTTCCCCACCCTGCTCGTCGCCGCCGGCGTCGCCCTCGTCTGGCGCCAGGCGGACAATGCCCGCAGGGCCCGCTGGATGGCCGTCGGCCGCCGCAGGCGCACCGTGACCCTCGCCCGGTCGGCGGCCGGCGTGCTCCTGGTCGGCGCCGGGGTGTCGGGCGTCTTCGTGCTGCAGGGCTCCGCCGCGCACCTGGGCGCCGTCCTGCAGGCCGCGCTCGCCGTGCTCGTCGGCATCGCGCTGCTCGCCGGCCCCTATCTCGTGCGCATGATGCAGGACCTCTCCGAGGAGCGGCTCATGCGCATCCGCGCCCAGGAGCGGGCCGAGGTCGCCGCCCACGTGCACGACTCGGTGCTGCACACCCTGACCCTGATCCAGCGCAACGCGGAGAGCGCCGGCGAGGTGCGCCGCCTGGCCCGGGCCCAGGAGCGCGACCTGCGGGCCTGGCTCTACAACCCCGAAGGCACCGGCAAGGACGAGGACGAGGAGCCCGACACCCTCGCCGAGGCGGTCCGCCGCAGCGCCGCCGAGGTGGAGGACAAGCACGGCGTCCCCATCGAGGTCGTCGTGGTCGGCGACTGCCCGCTCGACGAGCGGCTGACCGCACAGATGCAGGCCGCGAGGGAAGCGATGGTGAACGCCGCCAAGTACGGTGGCGAGGGCGGCGCGGTGCAGGTCTTCGCCGAAGTCGAGGGGGAGACGGTGTTCGTGTCCGTCCGGGACCGAGGTCCCGGCTTCGATCTGGACTCCGTGCCGGACGATCGCATGGGCGTACGAGAATCGATCATCGGCCGCATGCAGCGCAACGGCGGCACGGCGCGACTGCGCGCGGTGCCCGGCGGCGGTACGGAAGTCGAGCTGGAGATGGAGAGGACGGCGACGACATGAGCGACGCGACCGGGGCGAGCGGGCCCACCGAGCCGACCGGGGCGGACGAGAGCGGCGGTGCGGACGGGCGTCGGGTGCGGGTCGTCCTCGTCGACGACCACCGGATGTTCCGTACCGGAGTGCAGGCGGAGATCGGCCGGACCGACGTCACCGGCGTCGAGGTCGTCGGCGAGGCCGCCGACGTCGACCAGGCGGTCACCGTCATCACGGCCACCCGCCCCGAGGTCGTCCTCCTGGACGTGCACCTGCCGGGCGGCGGCGGGGTGGAAGTGCTGCGTCGCTGCGCGCCGTTGATGTCCGACGCGCAGAGCCCGGTGCGCTTCCTCGCCCTTTCCGTGTCCGACGCCGCCGAGGACGTCATCGGTGTCATCCGGGGCGGCGCCCGCGGCTATGTCACCAAGACCATCACCGGCACCGACCTGGTGGACTCGATCTTCCGGGTGCAGGACGGCGACGCGGTGTTCTCGCCGCGCCTGGCCGGGTTCGTCCTGGACGCCTTCGCCTCCACCGACGCGCCCCCGGTCGACGAGGACCTGGACCGGCTCACCCAGCGCGAGCGCGAGGTCCTGCGGCTCATCGCGCGGGGGTACGCGTACAAGGAGATCGCCAAGCAGCTCTTCATCTCCGTGAAGACGGTCGAGTCGCACGTCTCGGCGGTCCTGCGCAAGCTCCAGCTGTCCAACCGCCACGAGCTGACGCGGTGGGCGACGGCGCGCCGGCTGGTCTGACCGGCCGCGAGTCGCCGACCGGCCGTCAGCCGCGCGCGGCGGTGGCCGTCGGCGCCGCCGGGCCCAGCCTGCGCAGCGCCCAGCGGTAGTGGCCGACGGCCTTCGCCCCGCCGAGCAGGCCCGTCAGCCACAGGACGAGACCGGCGCCCATGCCGAGGATGACGTCGGCGTAGGTGTCGCGGCCCGGTTCGGCGTACGCGGCCGCCGCGAAGGACGCCCACAGGCCGAGCGTGCACACGGCCAGGGACGAGAGCAGCCAGACGAGGCTGAGGGCGGGGGAGCGCAGCCGGGCGTCGGACGCGGGGTGGCTGTCCAAGGCGGCCCAGGCGTCGGTCAGTCGGCGCAGCCGCCGGTCGTGCCGGATGCCGAGGGCCACGCCGATCACCGAGGGGGCCAGCACCGCGAGGCCGAGGACCATCAGGATCGGGCCGAGCAGGAAGCCGCTGGGGTCCTTGTCGTCGATGAACCGGATCGGCAGGACCAGCAGGGCCCAGCCGATGACGCCGCCGAGGCCGCACAGCCACAGCAACAGCAGCCGGTGCAGCCCCAGATGACGCCTGCGCAGTTCCCCGAGCGCCAGCCCGCGGTCCGTGAGCAGCGCCTGCCGGTCCGGCCAGGTGCGCAGGTACGCGGGAGGCGGCGGCGGAGGCAGCGTACGGGTAGGCATGGACCCGACATTACTGGGGCCGCCGTGCAGGTCGCCGTGGGGATTGCGGGGGCCGGCGTGCAGGTCGCAGACGGGCGCGCGCCGTTCCGGGTCACGCCACGCGGGCGGCCCCCGCGAACGGCATCTGGTCGATCGGGGCGAGCCGCACCGGGGCGCTCGGGTTGGGGGCGTGGATCATCTGGCCGTTGCCGACGTAGAGGCCGACGTGGCTGATGCCGGAGTAGAAGAACACCAGGTCGCCGGGGCGCAGTTGGGAGCGGGGGACGCGCTCGCCCGCGTTGATCTGCGCGTAGGTGGTGCGGGGCAGGGAGACGCCCGCCGCGCGGTAGGCGGCCTGGGTGAGTCCGGAGCAGTCGAAGGCGTTCGGGCCGGTGGCGCCCCAGACGTAGGGGCTGCCGAGCGCCTTGTAGGCGTAGGAGACGGCGGACGCGGCACGGGCGTTGGGGGCTTCGGCGTGGCCCGGGGCGGCGGCGCGGGCGCTGGAGCGGGCGGCACGGCCGTCCTCCCGGCCCGCGAGGTCGGCGCGCTCGTCGGCGGTGAGCTCGGACAGCAGCCGCTTGGCCTCGCCGAGCTTTCCGTTGATCGTCTTCTTGTGCTTCCTCAGCTCGGCCTGGCGTGCGCGCAGGCCCGTGAGCCGGGCGTCGGCCTCGCCGCGCAGCCGGTCCATCTCCCGCATCTGCCGGCGGACGCCGCCGACGGCCGCGGCCTGCCTGCTGCCGGCCCGGTCGGCGCGCGAGGCGCGCTCCAGGAACCGGTCCGGGTCGGAGGAGAGCGCGAGCTGCACGGAGGGGTCGATGCCGCCGGTGCGGTACTGCGCCGCCGCGAAGGAACCCAGGCTCGCGCGGGCCTTGTTGAGCTTGTCCTCCTTGCGGGCGGCCTCGTCGCGCAGTTCGCCGAGCGACTTCTCGGCCTTCTCGGACCTCTCCTTCGCGCCGTTGTACTTCTCGGTCGCCCGCTCGGCCTCGCGGTAGAGGGCGTCGACCTTGGACTTCACCTCCGCGGGGCTGAGCCGGGGGTCCGCGTGACCCGTGCCGTCGAACGCGGTCGCCGACGCGGCACCGGCGAGCGCGAGGGTGAGGGCGGTGCGGGCCGTGCCGCCGCTGAGCGGACGCCGGCCGGGCTTGCGGTGTGCTGCCACGAAGTGGGGCTCCTTACGTGTCCTGCACGTGGCCGGCGGCAGCCCGCACAGGGGGAGCGGGCCGCCGCCGGGTTTCTCGGCGGTGGTGCCCGACAGCCGTCCTGGGCCGGACGGCGGTGGGGAGTCGGACACCTGGTGGAGGACGCTAAACCTGGGCGTCACGGGTTGGAGAGGGATTGCGCACCATTAACGGAAGTGGGCGGATTCGTGACCGGCTGCGACCGTGTCGTCGCGGGGTGGGATCCTTCCGCCGGCCGACTGCGACCGATGGCCCGATGGCGGCGCGGTCGCCGGGCCGCGGTGGTAAGGGGGCGCCGCCGGGCACGACGGGGGCCCCGGCTAGGCTCCGGCCCCATGGACCTACTCATCCATCTCTTCGTCGGCCTGCACATCATCGGCATCGCCTCGCTGCTGGGCGGCTTCCTGACCCAGGTGAAGCAGATGGGTCAGGGAACCGCCCGCTTCACCCCCGCGATGCTGCACGGCGCGCTGGTGATGCTCGTCACCGGCGTGGCCCTGGTGGGCCTCAACCAGGCCGACGACAACACGGTCAACAACGTCAAGATCGGCATCAAGATGGCCGTGCTGATCGTGATCCTCGGGCTGGTCTACGTGAAGCGGGACGAGGAGAAGGTCGACAAGGCGCTGTTCGGCGCGGTCGGCCTGCTGACCGTCGCGAACATCTTCATCGCCGTGCTCTGGACCTGAGACGTCCGCGGCCGGGTTCCCCGGCGGCACACGCGCGTGGCCCGCATCCCCGGGAGGATGCGGGCCACGCGCGCGTAGAGGGACCGGAAGCCGGGTTCGCGGGCCCGCGGCGTTACGCGGGGCGCACCACGCTGTGGATCGGCATGTAGTAGATCGACTCGACGCGGACGTTCGCGCCCGGCTTCGGCGCGTGGATCATCTTGCCGTCGCCGATGTAGATCCCGACGTGACTGATGTCGTCGTAGAAGAAGACCAGGTCGCCGGGCCTGGCGTCCGCCGTCTTCACGGTCGTGCCGACCTTCACCTGGTCCCACGTCGTGCGCGGCAGGGTGATGCCCGCCGCCTTCCACGCGTCCTGGGTGAGCCCGGAGCAGTCGTACGAGTCGGGGCCGGTCGCGCCCCAGACGTACGGCTTGCCGATCTGGGCCTCCGCGAAGTCGATGACCTTGGCGGCCTTGGTGGCGTAGCCGCCGTCCGTGCTCCCCGAGCCGGTGCCCGCACCCGTACCGGAACCTGATCCGGAACCTGATCCGGAGTCCGATCCGGAGCCCTGGCCCGCGTCCTTCTCCTTCTCGCGCTCGGCCGCCTCCTCCGCCTTGCGCTCGCGCTCCGCCTCGGCGGCCTGCTCGCGCGCCAGCTTCTCGGCCTTGCGCCTGGCCTCCTGCTTCTTCTTCCGCTCGATCTCCGCCAGCCGCGCCTTCTCCTCGGCGGTCAGCTTCGACAGCAGCTCACGGGCGTCGCCCAGCTTCTTCTGGACGGTGTGCTTGCTCGTCCTGAGGTCGTCCCGGGAGTCGGTCAGCGTCTCGAGGCTCTTCGCGGCCTTCCTGCGCTGCTCGGTCGCCGACGCCTGCTGCGTCTGGTAGTCGTCGACCGCCTTCTTCTGGCGGGTGGTGAGCCGGTCCGCCAAGTGGTTCTGGTCGAAGTAGCCCTGCGGGTCTTCGGCGAGCATCATCGTGGCCGTCTCGGAGACGGCACCGGTGCGGTACTGCGCGGCGGCGAAGGAACCGAGCTCCTTGCGCGCGTCGTTGAGGTCGTCGGTGCGCTCGGCCACGTCGTCGAGCAGGCGGTCGACCTTCTTGCGCTGCTTGTCGGTGCGCTCCTTGGCCGCGTTGTACTTCTGGGTGGCGACACCCGCCTGCTGGTAGAGCTCGTCGACCTTCTTCTGGACCTCTTCGAGGCTGGGCTTCGTCGGCGCGGAGGGCGCGGCCTGCGCGCTCTGCGACAGGAGGGCGACGGAGGTGAGGGCTGCCGTCGTGATGCCGAGGGCGGGGGCCGTGCGCAGTGAGGCCGTCCGGTTCCGCGGCTTGCGGTGCGACGCCAAGGAGGCGACTCCTTCCGTAGACCGCCTACCGGGTTAGCTGTCGGGTTCGGGCGGATGCTACGGAAGGTTGCCCTACGGTTCCGTACTGCGTACGGGACCGATTCACCCCAAGGTCTTGGTGGGTCCCCGGCTCCGAACACGTCGGACTCGGCGGGGGCGGCCCGGTCCCGGCGGGGTTCGCCGGTGGGGGAACGAGCAGCCCGCGCAGCACGCTAGCCAACTCGTGTGCTCCGTGTGAAGGCTGATGTTCGGTATGCCCGATACATTTTCGTGACTTTGCGAGGTCTCTGACGCGTACACGGCACGCCGTAGCGGAGCGTGAGCGTCCGCGGGCACCGGGTAGGGAAGACCCTCTGACCGGAACCCGCAGCGGGTTGTCAGTGGGGCCGCCTAGACTCGGGAGGCGATGAGCAGCCTCTTTGATGACAGCTTCCTGGCGGACTTGCAGCCTTCCCGGGCCACGGACGAAGAGCCCCCGCCGCCGCCCGAGGACAACACTCCGGAGCCCATTCCGGACGACTTGTTCGACGGGAAGTTCGACGCGCCCATGACCCGGGACGCGCACTACCGCGACGGTGCCCCGCGCCCGGTCATCGACCCGGCGACCCTCCTCGACGGGCTGAACGAGAACCAGCGCGCGGCCGTGGTGCACGCCGGTTCCCCGCTGCTCATCGTCGCCGGCGCGGGATCCGGCAAGACCCGGGTCCTCACCCACCGCATCGCGTACCTCCTCGCCGAGCGCGGTGCGCACCCCGGCCAGATCCTCGCGATCACCTTCACCAACAAGGCCGCGGGCGAGATGAAGGAGCGCGTCGAGCACCTCGTCGGCCCCCGGGCGAACGCGATGTGGGTGTCGACCTTCCACAGTGCCTGCGTCCGCATCCTGCGCCGCGAGTACAAGAAGCTGGGCTTCACGTCCTCCTTCTCGATCTACGACGCCGCCGACTCCAAGCGCCTGATGGCCCTGGTCTGCCGCGACCTGGACCTCGACCCGAAGAAGTTCCCCCCGAAGTCCTTCAGCGCCAAGATCTCGAACCTGAAGAACGAGCTCATCGACGAGGAGGACTTCGCGGGCCAGGCGGCCGACGGCTTCGAGAAGACCCTCGCCCAGGCCTACGCGATGTACCAGTCCCGCCTCCGCGAGGCGAACGCCCTGGACTTCGACGACCTGATCATGACGACGGTCCACCTGCTGCGCGCCTTCCCGGACGTCGCCGAGCACTACCGCCGCCGCTTCCGGCACGTCATGGTCGACGAGTACCAGGACACCAACCACGCCCAGTACGCCCTGGTGCGCGAGCTGGTCGGCCCCTCGGGCGGCGAGGGCCGCGACACCGCCGCACACGGCGAACCGGCCGAGCTGTGCGTGGTGGGTGACGCGGACCAGTCGATCTACGCCTTCCGCGGCGCGACCATCCGCAACATCCTCCAGTTCGAGGAGGACTACACCGACGCGACGACGATCCTCCTGGAGCAGAACTACCGCTCGACGCAGACGATCCTGACCGCGGCGAACGCGGTGATCGAGCGGAACGAGAGCCGCCGCCCCAAGAACCTGTGGACCAACCAGGGCGAGGGCGCCCGCATCACGGGGTACGTCGCCGACACCGAGCACGACGAGGCCCAGTTCGTCGCCGACGAGATCGACCGCCTCACCGACGCGGGCGACGCCAAGGCCGGCGACGTGGCGATCTTCTACCGGACGAACGCGCAGTCCCGTGTCTTCGAAGAGATCTTCATCCGCGTCGGCCTGCCCTACAAGGTCGTCGGCGGCGTCCGCTTCTACGAGCGCAAGGAAGTCCGCGACGTCCTGGCGTACCTGCGCGTCCTCGCCAACCCCGAGGACGCCGTCCCGCTGCGCCGCATCCTGAACGTGCCGAAGCGCGGCATCGGCGACCGCGCCGAAGCCATGATCGACGCGCTCTCGCAGCGCGAGAAGATCTCCTTCCCGCAGGCGCTCAAGCGGGTCGACGAGGCGTACGGCATGGCCGCCCGCTCGACCAACGCCGTCCGGCGCTTCAACACGCTCATGGAGGAGCTGCGCACCGTCGTCGAGTCCGGCGCGGGCCCGGCCGTCGTCCTGGAAGCCGTGCTGGAGCGCACCGGATACCTCGCCGAGCTGCAGGCCTCGACCGACCCGCAGGACGAGACGCGCATCGAGAACCTCCAGGAACTCGCCGCCGTCGCCCTGGAGTTCGAGCAGGAGAACGGCACCGCCGCGGGTGACGGGACGGCCGGGGACACCGAAGCCACGGAAGCCGCCGATGCCGCCGATGCCGGGGCGGCCGCCGAGGGTGCCGCTCGGGTCGGCACGCTCTCCGACTTCCTGGAGCGCGTCGCCCTGGTCGCCGACTCCGACCAGATCCCCGACGAGGAGGACGACGACTCCGGCGTCATCACGCTCATGACCCTGCACACCGCCAAGGGCCTCGAATTCCCCGTGGTGTTCCTGACCGGCATGGAGGACGGCGTCTTCCCGCACATGCGCTCGCTCGGCCAGGTCAAGGAGCTGGAGGAGGAGCGTCGCCTCGCGTACGTGGGCATCACCCGCGCGCGTGAACGGCTCTACTTGACGCGTTCCTCGATGCGCAGCGCCTGGGGCCAGCCGTCGTACAACCCGCCGTCGCGCTTCCTGGAGGAGATCCCGGACACCCACCTGGACTGGAAGCGGACCGGCTCGGTCGGCGCGCCGGCCTCGTCCGGTCCGGCGTCGGGCATCGCCTCGTCGCTGTCGTCCTCGCGTACGCGTACCGGCGGCGCCCAGGGCTTCGCGACGCGCCGCGCCTCGGAGAAGCCGGTCGTCTCGCTCGCCGTCGGCGACCGGGTCACCCACGACCAGTTCGGCCTGGGCACGGTGGTCGGCGTGAAGGGCACGGGGGCGAACGCCGAGGCGACGGTCGACTTCGGAGAGCCCAAGCCCAAGCGCCTGCTGCTGCGGTACGCGCCGGTCGAGAAGCTGTAACGCCCCCGGGCGGCGGCCGGGGTTACGTCGGGTCGAGGCCGTGGCTGCGCAGCCACGGCAGCGGGTCGATCGCCGAGCCGCCGCCGGGGTGCACCTCGAAGTGCAGGTGCGGTCCGGTGGAGTTGCCGGAGTTCCCGGAGAAGGCGATGGCCTGGCCCGCCTTGACGGGACCGCTGGAGATCTTGTGCGTGGAGAGGTGGCAGTACCACGTCTCCGTGCCGTCCTTGGCGGTCACGATCGCCATGTTGCCGTAGGCGCTGTTCCACTTCGTGGAGACGGTGCCGTCGGTCGCGGCGAGGACCTCCGTGCCGTACGACACCGGGAAGTCGATGCCGGAGTGCGCCGACATCCAGTTGACGCCCGCCTGGCCGTAGTACGCGCTCAGGCCGTGCTGCTTCACCGGCAGGGCGAACTTGGGACGCAGCCGCTCCTTGCGGGCCGCCTCCGCGGCGGCCTTCTTCTCCGCCGCCACCTTCTCGGCGTGCAGGTCGATGCGCTCCTGCGTGCGGCTGGCGCGGTCCGCGAAGTCGCCCGCGTCCGCGGAGAGGTTGGCCAGCTGGGTGTCCAGCTTGTTGTTGGCGGCGGAGGGCTTCACGGACGTCGCGTCCGGGGCCGATGCCGTCGTCGCTTCCTTGTCGTCGTCCCCGCCGAAGTTGCCGACGGAGGCGGCGGCCACGCCGGCGACCCCCATCACGCAGGCCGAGGGCACGGCGACGGTGAGCAGGGCGGAGCGCTTGGCGGGGCTGCGGCGGCGGGCCTTCGAGCGGCCGCCGCCCGCGGGGCCGCCCTTGCCGCGGGACGCGCGGGGCGCGGCGCCCGGCGAGGCCGCGGCCGGCTCGGGGTCCGTGCCGTCGTACGCGGCGCCGGAGTCGGCGTCGATCTCGTACGGGGCGGAGAGCTCGTGCGCGTCGGCCGGCTGCGGTGTTCCGTGCGGGCCGGGTGCGCCGGGCGTGTCACCGGCGGAGTTCCAGGCCGTGGCGTCGTAGGCGCCGGTGTCGAAGGTCTGCGTGTCCCACTGGCCGGTCTGCGCGTCCTGGTTCCAGGCGGCGGTGTCCCACTGGCCGGTGGAGTCGGGGCCGGGCTGCGAGGGGATGTCGGCGAGCTGCTGGTAGCCGCCGGTGGACCACACGTCGTAGCTGCCGGTGTCGTACGTGGCGGCGTAGTACTGCGCGGCGTACGCGTCGTAGGCGCTGTCGTGGGCGAGGGCCTGCTGGACTCCCGTGGTCGCCCACTGGCCGGTGTCGTGCTGCACCGTGGCGTGTTGGCCGGTGTTGTGCTGCACCGTGGTGTGCTGGCCGGTGTTGTGCTGGCCGGGCGTGGACCGGCCGTCCGGCATGTCGCCGAACAGGGGGTCGGTGGCGAAGGAACCGGTGTCGTAACCGCCGGTGTCGTAGCCGCCCGTGGCATACGTGTCGTAGCCGTAGCCGCCGTGCTGGGCGCCTTGTTGGTCATACGCCGCGTAGTGCGCGTAGTCGGCGCCGGGTGCCGAGGGCTGGGGAGTCGAGCTCCCCGACGGGTGACGGTCGTTCACCAACTTCTCTTTCGCCTCGGCAGCAGGGGCAGAGCAGTGCGGTGACTGTACCCGGCGGTATACGGGCGCGACAATCTTCGGCAGGTTTCGAGGTCTCAGGAAACGGGCATTCGGCCGCCTTTCGGCGGACTGTGGGCACAGCTTTGGCCTTGCGTTCGAGGTTCGTTCGATAGGTATGGGGCCTGTGAGGTGGAGTCGGGGCGGGGTCGGGGCAGGGCCGGGGCGGGTCAGGCGACCGTGAGTCCGCCCGGTGCGCTCTTGGCGTCCGCTCCCGGATTCGCCAGGTCCAGTGCCTGGCGGATCCCCTCGGCGACCGCCGGGTGCACCGGCAGGGCGAGGTGGCCGATGCCGGTCACCCGGATGTTCTGGGCGAGCAGGTCGGGGTGGTCCACGCAGGCCGTCTCCAGCGGCTCCATGATCTGGTCCAGGTCGCTCCAGAAGCTCACGAACTGCGTGCGGCAGCCCGGGGCCGGCTCCTTGAGCTCGTCGATCACGTCGGAGCCCGGGCGCATCTGCCGCACGATCGGGTGCGCGTCCGCGAGCGGTGCGACGCGGGTGCCGGAGTGCGGGGTGCCGAGCGTGACGAGGGTGCGTACGCGGGCGTCGCCGCCGAGCCGCTGCGTGTAGTAGCGGGCGATCAGGCCGCCGAGACTGTGCCCGACGATGTCCACCCGGGCGTGTCCCGTGCGCTCGCAGAGCTCCTCGACATGGCGGCCGAGCAGCTCGGCGGCGCCGCGGATGTCGCAGGTGAGCGGGGAGTAGTTGAGCGACTCCACGCGGCGGTGGCCGCCGTGCCGGGACAGCGCGCGGCGCAGCAGGACGAACACGGAACGGTTGTCGATGAAACCGTGCAGGAGCAGGACCGGGGGCCGGTCGTCCCGGGGCAGGCGCGGGGCGTCCGCGGGTGGCTGGACCGGGGTCGGCCTGCGCTCCTGGGCGATGCCCGAGGGGTAGAGGAGGAGGTGGCCCGCGAGGATCGTCAGCTCCAGCGCGGTCGCCTTCAGCAGAGCGACGGACAGGCCGGCCACCTTCGCGGGGAGGGCCGGGACGGGGAGGGCCGGGAGTGGGGCGAGGCCGAGGATTCTCGGCAGCAGTGAGCCGAGCGGGCGAAAGGGGTGGACTCCTGTGATCGGCATGGTCGACCTCCCGATTGGCGCACGGGAGGACGGCGCTGTCCCCCGTGTGCCCTAGGGGGAGTCGTGGCCGAGGAGTCGGCGTGCGCCGGCGGAACGGGCCGTCGTCGGGACGGCTCCGTGCCCCCGTTGCTTCGCCGACGTGCGGTGGTCACCACGCCGTGCGGCTGCCGGCGCGGTGGTCCGGCGATCTCGTTGCGGCTCCCCTCGCGCCCGGGCCGGATGCGGGGGGTGAGCCCCCGTGCATCGGATGGGCGCGCAGCGAACGTGTCCCATCGTGTGATTTCCCCCTCGCTCTCCACCGCGAAACTGTGGCTTGAGCGATGCTGGAGATAACGTTCGTTCACTTCCCCGGCCGGTGCGGTGCGGGGTATCTGTACGGGGACCCGCTGTCTGCGGACGTCGTCGGTACGGATATCGGTACATGGAGGCAGTGATGGGTGTGGCAGCCGGGCCGATCCGCGTGGTGGTCGCCAAGCCGGGGCTCGACGGGCACGATCGCGGGGCCAAGGTGATCGCGCGGGCGCTGCGTGACGCGGGCATGGAGGTCATCTACACCGGGCTGCACCAGACGCCCGAGCAGGTGGTGGACACGGCGATCCAGGAGGACGCCGACGCGATCGGGCTGTCCATTCTTTCCGGGGCGCACAACACGTTGTTCGCGCGCGTGCTCGAGCTGTTGAAGGAGCGGGACGCGGAGGACATCAAGGTGTTCGGCGGCGGGATCATTCCTGAGGCGGACATCGCGCCGCTCAAGGAGAAGGGTGTCGCGGAGATCTTCACGCCGGGGGCGACCACCGCTTCGATCGTGGAGTGGGTTCGGGGGAATGTGCGGCAGGCCGTGTAGGTCCGGGTTTCGGCTGTCTTGGCGTCTTGGCGTCTTGGCGTCTTGGCGTCTTGGCGTCTCGGTGTCTGCACGTCTGTGCGTCTGCACGTCTGCGCGTCTGCGCCCTGGGGTTCGTCGTGGGGCGGGGCCGCGGGGGTATGTGCGTACTCGCTATCCCTGCGTCGCGCTGCACGGACAAAGGCGCTACAGGATGCTCGGTGCTCCGTGCGCACATACCCCCACGTCCCCTCCGGCCGGTTGGGCGGGTGCGGCCCGGTGGGGGTCCATACGTCCCCTCCGGCCGGTTTGGCGGGTGCGGGTCGGTGGGGGCTCGTATGTCCTCTTGTGTCTCGCTTGCGGGTGCGGGGCGGTGGGGGTTGGTTCGTGGCCTCTCCGGGGGTGGGCGCGCCCCTAGTTTTGTCGGGGTGTGGGGTGAGCCGGGGGGGCAGGTTGTGGTGGGGGTGGGAGTTCGGCGTGGATGGCTGCGCGGAGGCGGAGCGTGGTCACCAGGCGCTGGAACGCTTCCGACCAGTAGCCGCCCGCCCCGGGTGACGCGTCCTCCGGCTCGTCGGGAGTGGCCGTCAGCGCTTCCAGGCGGACCGCTTCCGCCGGGTCCAGGCAGCGTTCCGCCAGGCCCATCACCCCGCTGAAGCTCCAGGGGTAACTGCCCGCGTCCCGCGCGATGTTCAGGGAGTCGACCACCGCGCGGCCCAGTGGCCCGGCCCAGGGCACCGCGCAGACGCCGAGCAGCTGGAACGCCTCCGACAGGCCGTGCGCGGCGATGAAGCCCGCCACCCAGTCCGCCCGCTCCGCGGCGGGCAGCGCGGCGAGCAGCTTGGCGCGTTCGGCGAGGGAGACCGCGCCGGGGCCCGCCGCGTCCGGCGACGCGGGGGTGCCGAGCAGCGCCCGGGACCAGGCGGCGTCCCGCTGGCGTACCGCCGCGCGGCACCACGCCGCGTGCAGCTCGCCCCGCCAGTCGTCGGCCACCGGAAGGGCCACGATCTGGGCCGGGGTGCGGTTGCCGAGGCGGGGCCGCCAGGTGGCGAGCGGGGCCGCCTCCACCAACTGGCCCAGCCACCACGACCGTTCGCCGCGTCCGGCCGGGGGCTTCGGGGACACGCCGTCCCGTTCCATGCCCGCGTCGCACTCGTGCGGCGTCTCGACGGTGAGGGTCGGGGTGTCCGAGGTGTGGTCCACCGCCACGCAGGAGGCCGCGCGCGTCGCCATGCGCCCGGCGAGGGCCGAGCCGGGGAGCGCGGAGAGCAGTTCCGCCGCGGTGGAGCGGACGTTGCGGCTGCGGTCGGTGAGGGCCTGCTCCAGGAACGGCTCGTCGTCGGCGGACAGCCCCGTGCGCAACGAGTCGAGGAACATCAGGCGGTCCTCGGCCCGCTCCGTGGGCCAGGTGGAGGCGAGCAGGTCCCGGGCGGTACGGGCATCCTGTGCGCGCAGCGCCGTGAGGAGCGCGACCCGCTCGGCGAAGAGGCCCTCCTCCCAGAGCTGCCGGATCCGCGTCGGGTCGTCGGTGGGCGGCAGCGCCACCCCGCCGCCCGGCGTCGCCCGGAGCGCGAACTTCCAGTCGGGGTTCAGCCGGGCCAGCCACAGGGCCCGCGGGCCCGCGAAGGTGAGGGCCAGGGGGCGCAGGTCCGTACGGCCGCGCGCCGCGTTCAGGAGGGCGGGCAGCAGCTCCGGCGGTGGGCCGTACCCGCGGGCGTTGGCCAGGGACAGCCACTGGGGGAGGAGCTCCATCAGGTCGGGTGCCGCCCCCCGGCGGCCACCTCCGCCCGTGCCCGGGTGATCGGTGAGCAGCGTCGCGAGCCGGTGCCGGGCCGCGGGCGGCAGCCGAGGCCTGGGGTCGTCGGCCGCGGGCTCCGGCAGGGGCGCGGCCGGGGCCGGGCGCAGGCCCGCCCTGCGCCGTACCGTCTGCGCCGCCGCCGCGTCCAGGAGGGCGGCCGGCGCCTCCTTGCCGGTGGCGCCGAGTGCGGGCGGCAGCGCGCGCCGGTCCGTGCCCAGCAGCGCCGCCGTGACCAGGTCCTCCCACGCGGGGCGGGGCGGCGGGGCGGGCAGCTCCGTGTTCTGGTGTGCGTTCGTCAGCACAGCGACACCGTCTCTCCTGAGTCCTTCGGCCAGGCGGCCAGTGGGGTGAAACCCTGGTGTCCGCACTCGCCGAACACCTCGAGGGGCGCTCCTCCGGAGAGGGCGACCAGGCGCCACAGACCGGGCCGTGACGCGGCGAGCCGGGTCAGGGGGAGTGCCGATTCCCCTGCTGCGTCGGCCAGTTGCCACCCGTCGCCGTCCCGGGTCGGTATGACTCCGGTGAGCGTCACCGGCCACGACTCCAGCCACGGGTCGTCGCGCAGCGCCGCACCGTAGCGCGCGGCGGCCTCCTCCGGCCCTGCGCCCGGGGGCCGGTGGGCGGCGGGGGCGGGCGCCGTGAACTGCTCGCCCAAGTCGGCGCGGAGCTGGGCCGCGCCCGGGTATCCGGTCACTTCCGCGTCGAGCGCGAGGCCCGTCGGCAGCGCCAGGGCGGGGGCGCGGCCCGCCGCCCCGTACGAGAGGAGGAGCGCGGTGCGGCCGGACTCCGTGCCGTACAGCCAGATGCGGCGCGTGGTCAGCTTGCCGTCCGCCGTGTCGTACTGGGCGAGGACCAGCCAGTGGTCCCGCACCGGCGGCCCCTCGGGCTGTGCGGGCAGGCCGACGCGGGAGCGGACCGTGGCCGCCAGCCCGGCCGGCAGGCGGTCGCGGTGGAGCCAGCCCCGGTCGAGGAGGTGGAGCAGCGCGCACTCCTCCAGGAGCCGCACCGGCCAGCCCGGACCCGAGGAGGGCACGGCGCCCAACTCCCGCACCCGCGAGGCGAGTCCCGGCGCCTGCGCGTCGACCATCCGCGCCGCCGTCTCCTCCCACAGGCCGTACCCCGCCTGCTCGGCCGCCGCGGTGCCCCCGCGCAACAGGTCGGACAGGCGCTGCTCAAGCTCCGTCGCCCCCGCGGTGATCCGCTCGGCCCGCCGCTCCGCCCGCCTGCGCGCCGCCTCCGGGTCCGCGGCGGGCGCCGACGCGGGGCTCCGCCCGCCTTCCGCTCTCTTACGGCGGGCCGTCAGCCACTCCCCGGCCCAGGCCGGCGGATCGCCGCCGTCCGGCACCGTGCCGTCCGCGCCCGCCCAGACCAGCAGCAGCCCCAGCGCGTGCTTGCACGGGAACTTGCGGCTCGGACAACTGCACTTGTACGCCGGGCCCGCGACGTCCGCGATGTCGACGACCGTCTGATACGGCTTACTGCCACTGCCCTTGCACAGCCCCCACACCGCCCCCTCGCCAGAACTGCCCGCCTCCGACCATGGCCCGGCGACGCCGAGTTTGCTTCCCGCCTTGCGTGACGGGGCGTCAGGAGCCAGTGCGAGCACCTGATCCGCCGTCCAGCGCACCCCCTGCTGAGTCATGTCTCGAAGGTAGGCGCCGCCACTGACAATCGGCCGGGATCGGTGAGTTCGCGCAGGTCAGCGGCGTACGAGGGGCGATTGTCAGTGGCGTGGTGCACGGTGGAGACACCTCCGGGCCACAGGCGTCCGGACGAGCTGGAGGGGGATCGCTCCATGACCGTTTCCGTCGACCCGACCACGTCCGCGACCGCGCATCGGCCCGCGCCCACGACCGGCTCCGCGACGGCGTCCGGGCCCGGTCCCGCCGGCGGCGACGAGGTCCTGCGGCCGCACGCCGAGCACGCCTTCGCCGCCGAACTGGCCGCGCTCGCCGCGCAGGACGACCGGCCGCGCCCGCAGCGCTGGAAGCTCTCGCCGTGGGCCGTCGCGACGTATCTGCTCGGCGGCACCCTGCCCGACGGCACGGTGATCACGCCGAAGTACGTCGGGCCGCGCCGCATCGTCGAGGTCGCCGTCACCACGCTCGCCACCGACCGCGCCCTGCTGCTGCTCGGCGTGCCCGGCACCGCCAAGACCTGGGTGTCCGAGCACCTCGCCGCCGCGGTCAGCGGCGACTCGACGCTGCTCGTCCAGGGCACGGCGGGCACGCCCGAAGAGGCCATCCGCTACGGCTGGAACTACGCCCAACTGCTCGCGCACGGCCCCAGCCGCGACGCGCTCGTGCCCAGCCCCGTCATGCGGGCGATGGCCGAGGGCATGACGGCGCGCGTCGAGGAGCTCACCCGCATCCCGGCCGACGTGCAGGACACCCTGATCACGATCCTGTCCGAGAAGACCCTGCCGATCCCGGAGCTGGGGCAGGAGACCCAGGCGGTGCGCGGCTTCAACCTCATCGCCACGGCCAACGACCGCGACCGAGGCGTCAACGACCTCTCCAGCGCCCTGCGCCGCCGGTTCAACACGGTCGTCCTGCCGCTGCCCGAGAGCGCCGAGGCCGAGGTCGACATCGTCTCGCGCCGCGTCGACCAGATCGGGCGTTCGCTCGACCTGCCCGCGGGACCCGAGGGCATCGACGAGATACGCCGCGTCGTCACGGTCTTCCGCGAGCTGCGCGACGGTGTCACGGCCGACGGGCGCACGAAGCTCAAGTCGCCCAGCGGCACGCTGTCCACGGCCGAGGCGATCTCCGTCGTCACCAACGGACTCGCCCTGGCCGCCCACTTCGGGGACGGCGTCCTGCGGGCGGGCGACGTGGCGGCGGGCATCCTCGGCGCCGTCGTGCGCGATCCGGCGGCGGACCGCGTGATCTGGCAGGAGTATCTGGAGGCGGTCGTGCGCGAGCGCGACGGCTGGAAGGACTTCTACCGCGCCTGCCGCGAGGTGAGCGCGTGACGGCGGCCCGCGGGCCGCTGCTGCTCGGGGTGCGGCACCACGGGCCGGGCTCCGCGCGCGCGGTACGGGCCGCACTCGACGCGGCGCGCCCCGGCGTGGTTCTCGTCGAGGGCCCTCCGGAGGCCGACGCGCTGGTCCCGCTCGCCGCCGACGAGGGCATGCGCCCGCCGGTCGCGCTGCTCGCGCACGTGGTCGACGAGCCGGGCCGGTCGGCGTTCTGGCCGCTCGCTGAGTTCTCGCCGGAGTGGGTCGCCCTGCGGTGGGCCGCCGGGCACGGGGTGCCGGTGCGCTTCATCGACCTCCCGGCGGCGCACTCGCTCGCCATGCGGCCCGACGAGGGCCCTGACGACGGAGAAGACGACGGAGAAGAAGAAGGAGAGGAAGGAGAAGAGGGCCGAGAAGGGGGCGGGCGGGGGGACGTCGGCGAGGGCGCGGGGGACGTGCGAATCGACCCCGTCGCCGTCCTCGCGGAGACCGCCGGGTACGACGATCCCGAGCGGTGGTGGGAGGACGTCGTCGAGCACCGGACGGCGGACGGCGACGCGTTCGCGCCGTCCGAGGCCTTCGAGGCGCTGGGCGACGCCATGGCCGCGCTGCGCGAGGCCTACGGGGACGGCGGGCACGCCCGCGACCTGGTGCGCGAGGCGCACATGCGGCTCCGGCTGCGCGCCGCGGGCAAGGAGTTCGGGGCCGAGCGGGTCGCCGTGGTGTGCGGGGCGTGGCACGTCCCCGCGCTGCGGCGCGCGACCACCGTGGCCGCCGACCGGGCGCTGCTCAAGGGGCTGCCCAAGGTCAAGGCCGGGATGACGTGGGTCCCGTGGACCCACCGCAGGCTCTCCCGCGCCAGCGGCTACGGCGCGGGCATCGCCTCACCGGGGTGGTACGGGCACCTCTTCGCCGCCCCCGACCGGCCCGTCGAGCGGTGGATGACGAAGGTGGCGGGGCTGCTCCGCGCGGAGGACAGGCTCGTCTCGTCCGCGCACGTCATCGAGGCGGTGCGGCTCGCCGACACGCTCGCCGCGATGCGCGGACGTCCCCTCGCCGGGCTCACGGAGGCGACCGACGCCGTGCGGGCGGTGCTGTGCGAGGGCTCCGACGTGCCGCTCGCCCTCGTGCACGACCGGCTCGTCGTCGGGGACGTGCTGGGCGAGGTGCCGGAGGCGGCGCCCGCGGTGCCGCTGCAGCGGGACCTGTCGCGGCTGCAGCGTTCGCTGCGGCTCAAGCCGGAGGCACTGGAGCGGGAGGTGGAGCTCGACCTGCGCAAGGAGACGGATGCCGGGCGCAGCCGCCTGCTGCACCGGCTGCTCCTGCTCGGCATCGGCTGGGGCGAGCCGGTGGTGTCCCGGGGGAGCACGGGGACGTTCCGGGAGACCTGGCGGCTGCGCTGGGAGCCGGAGCTGTCCGTGCGGGTCGCGGAGGCGGGGGTGTGGGGCACGACGGTCCTGGGCGCGGCCACCGGCAAGGCGTCGGCCGACGCGGTCGGTGCGGTGTCCCTCGCCGACGTGACGGCGCTCGCCGAGCGCTGTCTGCTGGCGGAGCTGCCGGACGCGCTGCCCGTGGTGATGCGCGTCCTCGCCGACCGGGCGGCGCTGGACGCGGACGTCGGGCACCTCGCCCAGGCGCTGCCCGCCCTGGTGCGGTCCCTGCGCTACGGGGACGTGCGGGGCACGGACACGGCGGCGCTCGGCGAGGTCGCCGTGGGCCTCGCCGAGCGGATCTTCGTCGGCCTTCCGCCCGCCTGCGTGGGCCTCGACGCGGACGCGGCGGCGGCCGTGCGGGGGCACGTGGACGCGGTGCACCGCTCGGTCGGCCTGCTGGCGGAACCGGCGGCGGACCGGCCGGGCGCGGACGGGGCGCCGGGCCGCGACGGGGACGTACGGGCCCGGTGGTACGCGGTGCTCCGGGTGCTCGCGGAGCGGGACAGCGTGGCCGGGGTCGTGCGGGGGCGGTCGGTGCGGCTGCTCCTGGACGGCGGGGAGTTGGCGGACGAGGGCGTGGCCCGGCTCATGGGGCTCGCGCTCTCCCGGGGCAGCGCGCCCGCCGAAGGGGCCGCCTGGATCGAGGGGTTCGTCGGCGGCAGCTCCGGCGGCGGCATGCTGCTCGTCCACGACGAGCGGCTCCTGGGCCTGGTCGACGCGTGGCTGAGCGGCGTGTCCGACGCCGCGTTCACCGACGTACTGCCGCTGCTGCGGCGCACCTTCTCGGCGTACGAGCCCGGGGTGCGGCGGACGTTGGGCGAGCTGGTGCGGCGCGGTCCCGCGCGGGGCGCCGGGGTGGTGCCTGGCGGTGCCGGGGAGGGCCTGCCCGGCTTCGCCGACGAGATCGACGCGGCCCGTGCGGACGCGGTCGGACCGGTCGTACGGCTGCTGCTCGGCCTGTCGGGCACCGTGACGGACACGGACACGGATGCGGATGCGGATCCGCATATGGACATGGACACGGACACGGACACGGATGCGGAGACGGCCGCCGGGGCGGGGCCCGCGGTGGCGGCGAGTGTCAACGACCTTGCGGGGGTGGCGGGATGACCGGGGAGACCGATCGGCGTCTGCGGCGGTGGCGGCTCGTGCTGGGGGACGAGGGCGGCGACGGGACCGGGTGCGCGCTCACGGGGCGGGACGCGGCGATGGACGGAGCGCTCACCGCGCTGTACGGGGGAGCGGGGGCGAAGGACGGCCGGGGGCGGGACCGTTCGGCGGGGCTCGGCGCGTCCGCGCCGTCCGTCGCGCGCTGGCTCGGCGACATCCGTACGTACTTCCCCTCCTCCGTCGTCCAGGTCATGCAGCGCGACGCCATCGACCGGCTGGGGCTCTCCACGCTCCTCCTGGAGCCGGAGATGCTGGAGGCCGTCGACGCGGACGTCCACCTGGTGGGCACGCTCCTCTCGCTCAACAAGGCGATGCCGGAGACGACGAAGGAGACCGCGCGCGCCGTCGTCCGCAAGGTCGTCCAGGACCTGGAGAAGCGCCTCGCGACCCGCACCCGCTCCACGCTCACCGGCGCCCTCGACCGCAGCGCCCGGGTCAGCAGGCCGCGCCACCACGACATCGACTGGAACCGCACGATCGCGGTCAACCTGAAGAACTACCTGCCGGAGTACCGCACGATCGTCCCGGAGCGGCTCGTCGGGTACGGAAGGGCGTCCCGGTCGGTGAAGAAGGACGTCATCCTCTGCATCGACCAGTCGGGGTCGATGGCCGCGTCGGTCGTCTACGCCTCCGTGTTCGGCGCCGTGCTCGCCTCGATGCACTCGCTCGACACCCGCCTCGTCGTCTTCGACACGAACGTCGTGGACCTCACCGACCAGCTCGACGACCCGGTGGACGTCCTGTTCGGCACGCAGCTGGGCGGCGGCACCGACATCAACCGCGCGCTCGCCTACTGCCAGTCGCGGATCACCCGGCCCGCCGACACGGTCGTGGTCCTCATCAGCGACCTCTACGAAGGAGGGATACGCGACGAGATGCTGAAGCGGGTCGCGGCGATGAAGGCGTCCGGCGTGCAGTTCGTGACGCTGCTCGCGCTGTCCGACGAGGGGGCGCCCGCCTACGACCGCGAGCACGCGGCGGCGCTCGCCGCCCTGGACGCGCCGGCCTTCGCCTGCACGCCGGACCTCTTCCCCGACGTCATGGCCGCGGCGATCGAGCGCCGCCCGCTGCCCGTACCGGACGCGGCGGCACCGCGCGGCTGATCCCCGCGCGGACGTGACGCACCTCTCGTCCCGCACCTGATTGCGGGAGCAACGGGAGCAACCGCGGCAAACGGGCGGCCCCGGCGCCTCAGGGGTCGCCCCCGGTACGGATCGCGGGGGCGGCGGTTGCGATCTGTGACCGTCATCACCGCCCAAATGTGATCTGCGATTTAGGGACCTACGTCCCACGGCGATAACCTGCGAGACGGACATGCCGCGTACCGGACTCCGTCCTACGCCTCCCTAGTGACAGCGCAGTCACGTTGCCCTCCGCGGCACGCCCACGCAGACAGCTGACACCAAAGCAGCGAGATCGCAGCGAGATCACGGATAAGGGACGGACGCGCGTGGACCTGTTCGAGTACCAGGCGAGGGACCTCTTCGCCAAGCACGGTGTACCGGTGCTGGCCGGTGAAGTCATCGACACGCCTGAGGCGGCGCGCGAGGCCACCGAGCGACTGGGCGGCAAGTCGGTCGTCAAGGCGCAGGTGAAGGTCGGTGGCCGCGGCAAGGCCGGCGGCGTGAAGCTGGCGGCGGACCCGGACGAGGCCGTCGCTCGCGCGACGGACATCCTCGGCATGGACATCAAGGGCCACACGGTCCACAAGGTGATGATCGCCGAGCTCTCCCCGGAGATCGAGGCGGAGTACTACGTCTCGTACCTCCTCGACCGCACCAACCGCACCTTCCTGGCCATGGCGTCGGTGCAGGGCGGCATGGACATCGAGGAGGTCGCGGAGAAGACCCCCGAGGCCCTCGCGAAGGTCCCGGTCAACGCCGTCGAGGGCGTCACCATCGAGAAGGCCCGCGAGATCGTGGCCCAGGCGAAGTTCCCGGCCGAGGTGGCCGAGGGCGTCGCCGAGGCCATGGTGACCCTGTGGGACACCTTCGTCGCCGAGGACGCGCTCCTCGTCGAGGTCAACCCGCTGGTGAAGACCAAGGACGGCCGCATCCTGGCCCTGGACGGCAAGGTGTCCCTGGACGCCAACGCCGACTTCCGCCAGGCCGACCACGAGGCGCTCGAGGACAAGGACGCAGCCAACCCGCTCGAGGCTGCTGCCAAGGCCAAGGGCCTCAACTACGTCAAGCTCGACGGCGAGGTCGGCATCATCGGCAACGGCGCCGGCCTGGTCATGTCGACCCTGGACGTCGTCGCGTACGCCGGTGAGAACCACGGCGGCGTGAAGCCGGCCAACTTCCTCGACATCGGCGGCGGCGCTTCCGCCGAGGTCATGGCGAACGGCCTGGAGATCATCCTCGGCGACGCGGACGTCAAGTCCGTCTTCGTCAACGTCTTCGGTGGCATCACCGCGTGCGACGAGGTCGCCAACGGCATCGTGCAGGCCCTCGAGCTGCTCGCCTCCAAGGGCGAGAAGGTCGAGAAGCCGCTGGTCGTGCGCCTCGACGGCAACAACGCGGAGCTGGGTCGCAAGATCCTGAGCGACGCCAACCACCCGCTCGTGCAGCGTGTGGACACCATGGACGGCGCGGCCGACAAGGCCGCCGAGCTCGCGGCCGCGAAGTAAGGGACGAGGGACAGAACAGCCATGGCTATCTTCCTCAACAAGGACAGCAAGGTCATCGTCCAGGGCATGACCGGTGCCACGGGCATGAAGCACACCAAGCTCATGCTGGGTGACGGCACCAACATCGTCGGCGGCGTGAACCCGCGCAAGGCGGGCACCGAGGTCGACTTCGACGGCACGTCCGTCCCGGTCTTCGGCACGGTCAAGGAGGCCATGGAGAAGACGGGCGCCAACGTCTCCGTGCTCTTCGTGCCGCCGGCCTTCTCCAAGGCCGCCGTCGTCGAGGCGATCGACGCCGAGATCCCCCTCGCCGTCGTCATCACCGAGGGCATCGCGGTGCACGACTCCGCCGCCTTCTGGGCGTACGCGCAGCAGAAGGGCAACAAGACCCGGATCATCGGCCCGAACTGCCCCGGTCTCATCACCCCGGGCCAGTCCAACGCCGGCATCATCCCGGGCGACATCACGAAGCCGGGCCGCATCGGCCTGGTCTCGAAGTCCGGCACGCTGACGTACCAGATGATGTACGAGCTCCGTGACATCGGCTTCTCCTCGGCCGTCGGCATCGGTGGCGACCCGGTCATCGGCACGACGCACATCGACGCCCTGGAGGCGTTCGAGGCCGACCCCGACACCGACCTGATCGTCATGATCGGTGAGATCGGCGGCGACGCCGAGGAGCGTGCGGCGGACTACATCAAGGCCAACGTGACCAAGCCGGTCGTCGGCTACGTCGCGGGCTTCACCGCGCCCGAGGGCAAGACGATGGGCCACGCCGGCGCCATCGTCTCCGGCTCCTCCGGCACGGCGCAGGCCAAGAAGGAGGCCCTGGAGGCCGCCGGCGTCAAGGTCGGCAAGACGCCGACCGAGACGGCGAAGCTCGCGCGGGCGATCCTCGCGGGCTGACGCCGCCCGAGCAGCTGTGACAGTGGGCCCGCACCGTTCGGTGCGGGCCCACTGTCGTTCCCGTCGCGGGGGCGCTGCCCCGCGTCCGCGAACCGGGTCGGTTCCCGCGGACTAGGTCAGTTTCGGGGTCAAGCGGTGGGGGCCCGTGGTCAGTTGGGCGTGGAGCTTGTGGTGGAGGGTCTGGTCCTCGTGGGTGAGGGGGCCCGGGCCCATGCGGGGCGGGACGCCGCTGATGGCCCTGCCCGGCGCCTGCGGGGGCTCGTAGTGGGTCGGGGCCGTCTTCAGGGTCAGCGCCGTCGCACCGATGATCAGCGCCGTGAACGCGATGGCCGCCCGGGTCCAGAAACGGGCCCGGTGCTCGCTGCCCGTACGGACCCGCTCCGCCTTGGGGAGCCGCAGCTTCTCCGCGCCGCCCACCTCGCCCAGGCGCCGGTGCAGCGCCTCGGGGTCCGCGAGGTCGGGCAGCCGGTCGGCGATGGCCCGGCGCGCGTGCAGCAGACGGTTCGCGGCGGCGGGCGTGCTCGCCTCCGTCTCGGCCGCGGTCTCCGGCAGGTCCAGGCCGACCCCGTCGTAGAGCATCAGGGTGCGGCGCTGCGCGGGCGGCAGGCTCAGGAGCACGTCGAGGAAGGCGCGGTCGGCCGGCAGCGCGGGCGGCGCGTCCGGGTGGCGCTGGCTGGGGCGGAACCGGTGCCAGGGCGACATCGCGTACTCGTACGCCGCCGCGCGCACCCAGCCCGCCGGGTCCCGGTCCACGGCCACCTCCGGCCAGCGCTGCCACGCCAGCTGGAAGGCGCGCTCCACCGACTCCTGGGCGAGGTCCCGTCGTCCGGTCAGCAGGTACGTCTGGCGTACGAGGCCGGGGGCGCAGTGGGCGCACAGCGAGTCGAAGGCCTGGTCGGGGGTGAGGCCCCGCGGTCCGGCCGTCCCGGCCGCCGGCACCGTGCGCGCCGGGTGCGGGCGGGTGTGGCCGTTCAGCGTGGCCGTGGTCGCCGTCATCGGCAGCGGGCCGTGCGGTTTCGCCGCGCGCTTGGCGGCGGGCTGGGGCCGGGTCCTCGACCGGCTGCCGTTGCTGCCGGTGCCGCCGCCGTCGGTGCCGCGCTGCGCGGACCGCCTCTCCGCGAGCGCGAGCTCCTTCACCGGTGCCGGTGCCGGTGCCGGTCGGCGGGCGGTGGCGGTCGTGCCCGCCGGCCGTCGGCGTTCCGCGGGCGCCGCCGCGGTCTCGGCCGGGACCACGTCGAGGAGTCGCGCGTACGCCTCACGTTTGCGGCCGCGCGGGCTGGTGCGGCCCAGCTCCCAGGAGCGGACCGTTTCGCGCGTGACGCCGACCTTCGCGGCGACGTCGGCCTGGCTCAGCGACTTCGCCTCGCGCAGCCTGCGGCGTTCCTTCGGGGACGGCAGAGGCGTGGCAGGGCTCTGGGGCATGTCGGGACTCTCCGCACCGTGGGCCGACGTGCGGCGGGAGGCCGGGCGCAGCCGATCCGCCGTACGAAAAAGTACATAAACGTATATTGGGCGACACATCCGATATTCGCCTGTTACGGGAAGAAAGCGCGTGTCGTTGGGAGCATGGCCGCGTGACCCAGACGACCGAGCACCACGCCGCGCAGCCGCCAGCGGAGCCGTCGCACGGACGGACCCGCGGCCGTTCACCCGGACTGGCCACCTGTGTCCTGGGCGGGGCCGTCGCCGCGGGCCTGGGACTCGGCTCGTTCGCCGTCCTCGTGATGGTCCTGTGGATCAGTTCGCCCTACCCGGACAGCGGGCCGGGCGGCGCGCTGCACGTCGCGGCGGGGCTGTGGCTGCTGGCCCACGGCACCGAGCTGATCAGGACGGACACGCTCGCCGGTACGCCCTCGCCGGTCGGCGTCACCCCGCTGCTGCTCGTGGCGCTGCCCGCCTGGCTGCTGCACCGGGCGGCGCGGGACGCCGCGGCCCCCGAGGGCCGCGCGCACCCGGTGCGGACCGCCTGGGGCGGGGTGGTGGGCGGCTATCTGCTGGTGGGTGTCGCCGCGACGCTGTACGCCGCGGGCGGCGAGCTGCGGCCCGACTGGATCGGCGCGGCCCTGTGCGTGCCGCTCCTCGCGGCGGGCGCGGCCGGGTTCGGCGTGTGGACGGCGCACGGCCGCCCGCGCGGCCCGCTGCCGGAGTTCCCGCCCCTGCGCCCCGTGCTGGCCGCCCTCCCCGAGGGGCTGCGGACCGCTCTCGTACGTGACGTGCCCGGGCGGCGCAGGACCGCGGCCGTCGCGCGGGCCGGGGCGGCGGGCGCGCTGGTGCTGGTCGGCGGTGGGGCGCTGCTCGTCGCGGTGTCGCTCGTGCTGCACGCCGGACCGGCCCGGACCGCGTTCACCGAGGTCACGGACGTGTGGTCGGGGCGGCTCGCGGTGCTCCTGCTGTGCCTGGCGCTGGTGCCGAACGCGGCGGTGTGGGGCGCGGCCTACGGCCTCGGTCCCGGCTTCGCGCTCGGCACCGGAACCGTCGCCGGGCCCCTCGCCGCGGGCGGCGCGCCGCTGCTGCCGCCCTTCCCGCTGCTGGCGGCGCTGCCGGCCGAGGGGCCCGGGTCGCCGCTGACCTGGTCCGTCGCGGCGGTGCCCGTGGCGGCGGGGCTCACGGTGGCGTGGTGCACGGTGCGGGCGGCGGCGCCCGCCTTCGGGGAGCGGGCCGAGGCGTGGTCGCGGGGGCGGACGGCGGCGGGTGCGGCGCTGGCCGCGGTGGTGTGCGGGGCGGCGACGGCGCTGCTCGCCGCGCTGGCGGGCGGATCGATGGGGGTGGCGGTCCTCGCGGAGTTCGGCCCCGTGTGGTGGCAGACGGGTGCGGCGGCCCTTGCCTGGACGGCCGTGGTCGGGGTGCCCGCGGCGCTCGGCCTGCGGGCGTGGCGGCTGCGGGTGCCGTCCGGCGGGGGCCGGTGGGCGTGGGTGCCGCGGCTCGCACTGCCCACCTTGCGGGTGCCGCGGCCCCGGCTGCCGCAGGGCGGGGTGCGGGGGATGCGGATTCCGTGGCCGGGGCGGGGCGGGGCGACGGCCCGTCCGGGGCGGACGGAGGCGGCGACCGCGGGGGCGGCCTGGCCGGTGGCGGAGGTGAATCCTGGCGCGAATCCGGACGTGCCCCCGGACGCGGATGCAAACCCGGACCCGAACCCGAACCCTGACGCGCCCCCGGAGGCGGACGCGCACCTGAACGCGAACCCCGACGCCACGGTTCAGGGTGAAGGGCTCACCCCGGCGGGGAAGACCCCGAAGCCCCCGGCACCGGACCTGCCGCTCACCCCGCCCACCCCGCCCACCGCCCCGCTCGCCTCACCCACCCCATCCACCCCACCCACCCCCGAACCCCCCGTCGCCCCGGAACCCCCGACGTCACGCCCCTTCGAGCCGTACGACTTCATGCCGCCGCGCCGCACGGCGAGCCGTCGCGAGAGGCGGTACGCGGACGAGATCGAGGTCGGCGAGGCCGGGCGCCCCGCCGACGGAACCCCTGGAACGCGCGGAACCCGCCCACCCCAGGAAGAGGAGTGAGCGGGTCCGGGCATCAGGGCCGTGGGGGCCGCGGGAGCTAGTCCTCCTCGCCCAGCAGCGGCCGCAGCTGCTTCGGCAGCAGGTCCTCGCAGGACTGCTTCGACGTGCTGGTGAGCGCGTCGTCCACGCACGTGTAGTAGTCGCGGTAGACCAGCTGCGCCGTGAACGTCGCCGCCACCATGACCAGCGCCAGCCCGCCCGTGACCAGACCGCTGATCGCGGCCGTCGTCTGCGGCCGCGTGCTCACCGGCTCGCCCGGCGGCCGGTCGCCCTGGGCGGCCGGACCGGACTTGACGGCCGGGGTGGCCGGGTTGGCCGGGGCGGCAGAGGTGGCCGAGGCGGAAGCGGCGGACGCGCCGGGAGCCGCCGGTGCCGTCGGGTCCGGCGTGCGCGACTTCGCCCGCAGCGACTGGATCGCCCACATCAGCGCGAGCGCGCCGAGCAGCAGCGCCACGTACCGCCAGCCGAACAGGGCGAAGAAGAAGGCCCACATGCCGGAGAGCAGGGCGTAGCGCGCGCGGCGCTGGGCCGGGTCGGTCGGGTCCCAGCGCATGCCGCCGCCCCCACCGCCGCCGCCGGGACCCGAGGGGCCCTCCTGGCCGGGGCCGTTCTGCTGGCCGGCGGGACGCTCGCCGAAGCCGCCCTGGGAGCGGCCGGGCTGCCGGTCGCTCCACTGACTGCCCCAGGGGGAGTGGCCGTCGCCGGAGTTCTCGCCGTCCCGGGAGGAGTCGCCCGAGGGGCGGCGCGGCTGCCAGGGCCGGTCCGGCGTCCCCTCCGGCGGCGGCGCGAAGGGGTTGTCGTCGTCCTTGCCCGTTCCCTGCGGGCCCGAGCCCCGGGACTCCGGTCCCTGGGAATCTGAGTCCTGCGGTGGAGACGAAGGGCGGCTACGGTCCGGCATCAGGTGTGCGTCTTCCCCTTGGTAGGGCCGTGGTGGAGCCGTCGTGCGAGGGCTCGGCAACTCGGCATTCGTCGGTATTCAGGCGCCTTTCCCCCAGACGCTACCTCCCGAGGGCGCCCCCGTCCCGTGAGGGGCGGTTCCGTGTGCCGGTATCGTTGCTGGCGGTCGGCCGCTTCGTAGAGTTCCCCGTATCACGAGGCTCGAAGCCTTCGTACGACCATACAAAGACGCACCTTCCGAGAAAGGGCCCCGCTGTGGCCGAGAGCGCTGTGGTCGCGCGCCCCAAGCGACTCGTCGTGCTGGTCTCCGGGTCGGGCACGAACCTTCAGGCCCTGCTCGACACCGTCCGGGCCCAGGGCGCGGCGGCCTACGGGGCCGAGATCGTCGCGGTCGGCGCCGACCGCGACGGCATCGCCGGCCTGGAGCGCGCCGAGCGCGCCGGGATCCCGGTCTTCGTCTGCCGGGTGAAGGACCACGACACCCGTGCGGCGTGGGACGAGGCGCTCGCCGCGGCCACCGCCGCGCACGAACCGGACCTGGTGGTCTCCGCCGGGTTCATGAAGATCGTGGGGAAGGGGTTCCTCGCGCGCTTCGGCGGGCGGTTCGTGAACACGCACCCCGCGCTGCTGCCCAGTTTTCCGGGGGCCCACGGCGCGCGCGACGCGCTCGCGTACGGCGTGAAGGTCACCGGCTGCACCGTCCACTTCGTCGACGACGGCGTCGACACCGGCCCGATCATCGCCCAGGGCGTGGTCGAGGTCCGGGACGAGGACGACGAGAGCGCTCTGCACGAGCGCATCAAGGAAGTCGAGCGCACGCTGCTCGTCGATGTCGTGGGGCGTCTGGCCCGGCACGGCTACCGCATTGAGGGACGAAAGGTTCTTATCCCGTGACCGCCGAAGCTACGCACGCCGAAGCTGCGCACACCGCCGAGGGGCAGCACCCCATCAGGCGCGCGCTCGTCAGCGTCTACGACAAGACCGGCCTGGAGGAGCTCGCGCGCGGGCTGCACGAGGCGGGCGTCGAGCTCGTCTCGACCGGCTCGACGGCCGGCCGGATCGCCGCCGCCGGGGTGCCCGTCACCAAGGTCGAGGAGCTCACCGGCTTCCCCGAGTGCCTGGACGGCCGGGTCAAGACCCTCCACCCGAAGGTCCACGCGGGCATCCTCGCCGACCTGCGCCTGGCGGACCACCGCCGCCAGCTCGACGAGCTGGGTGTCGAGCCCTTCCAGCTCGTCGTGGTGAACCTGTACCCCTTCAAGGAGACCGTCGCCTCGGGCGCCACCCCCGACGAGTGCGTCGAGCAGATCGACATCGGCGGCCCCTCGATGGTCCGTGCCGCCGCCAAGAACCACCCCTCGGTCGCGGTCGTCACCGACCCGAAGCGCTACGCGGACGTGCTCGCCGCGGTCCGGGCCGGCGGCTTCGACCTGACGGCGCGCAAGCGGCTGGCAGGAGAAGCGTTCCGGCACACCGCCGCGTACGACGTGGCGGTGGCCTCCTGGTTCGCCGAGGGCTACGCGGCCGACGGCGAGTCCGGCTTCCCCGAGTTCCTCGGCGCCACGTACGCGCGCGACAACGTGCTCCGCTACGGCGAGAACCCGCACCAGGGCGCGGCCCTCTACGTCGACGGCACGGGCGGCCTCGCCGAGGCCGAGCAGCTGCACGGCAAGGAGATGTCGTACAACAACTACACGGACACGGACGCCGCGCGCCGTGCCGCGTACGACCACGACGAGCCCTGCGTCGCGATCATCAAGCACGCCAACCCGTGCGGCATCGCGATCGCCGGGAACGTCGCCGAGGCGCACCGCAAGGCGCACGCCTGCGACCCGCTCTCCGCGTTCGGCGGCGTGATCGCGGTGAACCGCCCGGTCAGCAAGGAGATGGCGGAGCAGGTCGCCGACATCTTCACCGAGGTCATCGTCGCGCCCGACTACGAGGACGGCGCGCTGGAGGCCCTCACCAAGAAGAAGAACATCCGCGTGCTGCGCGCCCGGCAGGCGCCGGGCAACGCGGTCGAGGTCAAGCAGATCGACGGCGGCGCGCTGCTGCAGGTCACCGACCGGCTGCAGGCCGACGGCGACAACCCCGCCAACTGGACGCTCGCCACGGGCGACGCGCTGAACGCGGGCGAGCTCGCGGAGCTGGCGTTCGCGTGGAAGGCGTCCCGCGCGGTGAAGTCCAACGCGATCCTGCTCGCCAAGGACGGCGCCTCGGTCGGCGTCGGCATGGGCCAGGTCAACCGCGTCGACTCCGCGAAGCTCGCGGTCGAGCGCGCGGGCGAGGAGCGGGCGCGCGGTTCCTACGCCGCGTCCGACGCGTTCTTCCCGTTCCCCGACGGGCTGGAGATCCTGACCTCCGCGGGCGTCAAGGCCGTGGTGCAGCCCGGCGGTTCGGTCCGCGACGAGCTGGTCGTGGAGGCCGCGAAGAAGGCGGGCGTCACGATGTACTTCACGGGGACGCGGCACTTCTTCCACTGAGCCGCAGCTGCATCCATAGCCGCACACGATGGTGGCCGCGCCCCCCCCGCGGGGGGCGCGGCCACCATCGTACGTACCCGACTTGCTCAGTAGCGCGGGCGGTTGAACCACGCGGCGCCCGACGGGGCGATCATCGCCGCGGCCATGATTCCGCCGAAGCCTATCCAGAGCAGAGCCCAGACCAGTCCCACGGTCGTGTCGGCGTCGGCCGAACCGATCAGGATGAGTACCCCGAACAGGGCGCCGAGGATGCCGTACACCATGGTGGTGATACGGATCCCCTGTCCCCCCTTCGAGAACTTCACGCCGAGCGTGATCGACAGCGCGGCGAGCCCGAGGAAGAGCAGAGCGATGACCAGGATGATCGCGGCCGAGTCCTGCCCGATGTCGGAGAACTCGTTGTCCCCGAAGGTGTCGGACGCCGCGTCCGAGGCGTCGTTGACGGTGGCGGCAGCGAAGATCGCGAAGAGGCCGAGCAGCACTTGCACCGCGGCGACGATGAACAGGAACACACGAGCGGTCATCATCAGACCCGGCATCGTCTGCTGCATCATGTTGCCGCCCGGGTAGCCGGGGTAGGCCGGCTGCTGCGGGTAGCCGTAGGCCTGCTGCGGCGGGACGCCGGGCGGGCCCTGCTGGGGGTAGCCGTACCCGGGAGCGGCCGGGGGCTGCTGGGGCGGCTGCCCGTAGGGGTTGTTCGGGTCGCCGTAACTCATGGCGGTCTTCCTCCGTCGGGTGGTGCGGGGACGACGCGGCACATCACGGAGGAAGGTCTTACAGATGCGGTCCGTCCCCCCGACACTGCCCGCGGCACTGTGCCGCATATCGTTCTTTAGGCGTGGCTTATTTGTCCAGCCGCATTCCCTATGTGTTGTGCAAGTGCAACCTCGCTGATCAGCGGGGGGACCGGGGTGGGGCCGGGGGAGTGCCCTGATTGGTACCGGGCGGGTCTCATCCGGGAAGATGGAGCCATGACCGCCCAGATTCTCGATGGCAAGGCCACCGCAGCCGCGATCAAGTCCGAACTGACCGCCCGCGTGGCGGCCCTGAAGGAGAAGGGCGTCACGCCCGGACTCGGTACCGTCCTGGTCGGCGACGACCCGGGCAGCCAGAAGTACGTCGCGGGCAAGCACCGCGACTGCGCGCAGGTCGGCATCGCCTCCATCCAGCGCGAACTGCCCGCCACCGCCTCCCAGGAGGAGATCGAGGCGGTCGTCCGCGAGCTCAACGACGACCCCGCGTGCACGGGCTACATCGTCCAGCTCCCGCTGCCCAAGGGCATCGACGAGAACCGCGTCCTGGAGCTCATGGACCCGGACAAGGACGCGGACGGCCTGCACCCGATGAACCTCGGCCGCCTCGTCCTGAACGAGCCGGCGCCGCTGCCCTGCACCCCGTACGGGATCATCCGGCTGCTCCGGCAGCACGACGTGGAGATCAAGGGCGCCGAGGTCGTCGTCGTCGGCCGCGGCGTGACCATCGGCCGGCCCATGCCGCTCCTGCTCACCCGCAAGTCCGAGAACGCCACGGTCACCCAGTGCCACACCGGCACCCGTGACCTCGCCGCCCACCTGAAGCGCGCCGACATCATCGTGGCCGCGGCGGGCGTGCCGCACCTGATCAAGCCCGAGGACGTGAAGCCGGGCGCCGCCGTCCTGGACGTGGGCGTCTCGCGCGACGAGAACGGCAAGATCGTCGGAGACGTCCACCCGGGCGTCGCCGAGGTCGCCGGGTGGATCTCCCCGAACCCGGGCGGCGTCGGCCCGATGACCCGCGCCCAGCTCCTGGTGAACGTCGTCGAGGCCGCGGAACGCGCCGCGCGCTGAACGAGAAAGAGGCCAGGTCATGAGCGCAGAAGCTGACCCGGGCAGCACCCCCGGGGAACCGCGGGCCAAGGGCGCGGTCAGCGCGCCCGGCCCGGACGGGCAGCCGCGGAAGGTGTCCCGCCGCTTCCCGCTGTTCACGCGCGACACCGCACGGCCCGAGGGCGGCGGCCGTGCCGCGCCGGGCGACGCCCCCGCACCGGCCCGCCAGTGGCCGCTGCTCTGCGTCGTCTCGCTGGTCGGACTGGGCCTGCTGCTCACCGCGCTCGACGTGTTCCGCGTCGGCACGATGCTCGTCGGTATCGCCCTCGTCGGCGGCGCCGTGCTGCGCTGGGCCCTGCCGGACGTGGGCATGCTGGCCGTCCGCTCGCGGTTCACGGACATGGTCACCTACGGGGCGCTCGGCCTGGCCATCGTGCTCCTCGCGATGATGGCGCAGCCCAATCCGTGGCTGGTCATCCCGTTCCTGGACGACACGCTGCACTTCACGATCTGACCGATCCGACCGACCGAGCTGACCGAGCGGCGCGTGCCGGGCGCACGTGTGACGGTGGCCCGTCCCATCCCCCGTGGAGGACGGGCCACCGTCGTCCGGGGCCCTGCGCCGCTGCCCGACGTTACGGGCGGCCTCGCCGCGGCGTCGTCACCCGCTCGGTTGACCCCGGCTGCCACGGGCGCGGTAGCCGGTCGGTTCCTACAACTTCCGCGGTACCGCCGCTGGTTGACGTTCCGCCGGTCATACGCGCGTTACGCTGCGGCGATGCGGA
Source organism: Streptomyces sp. NPDC002564 (assembly GCF_042889645.1). Taxonomy (NCBI): domain Bacteria; kingdom Bacillati; phylum Actinomycetota; class Actinomycetes; order Kitasatosporales; family Streptomycetaceae; genus Streptomyces; species Streptomyces sp. NPDC002564. Next base: position 341,773 of record NZ_JBIARE010000001.1, read on the forward strand.
TCCGCCCCCTCGCCGTCGACGCGCTCATCGCGGTCGCCCTGACCACGGTGGCGGTCCTCCTCGGCCAGGAGTCCGCCCAGCAGGGCTGGACCGCGCTCGACCCCCTCGGATACGCCCTGGTCGCCCTGGTCAGCGTGCCCGTCGTGGTCCGCGCCAAGGCCCCGGTCGCCGTCACGCTCGTCATCCATGCGGCGTGGTTCGGCTACGTCAGCCTCGGCTACTGGCCCGTCGTCGGGACCTTCGGGCCGATGCTCTGCGTCTACACCGTCGCCTCCCTGCGGCCCCCGCGCACCTCCCTCGCCTGCACGGGCCTCATGGCCGCCCTCTGGATCTACGCGGGCGCGATCAGCGAGGGCGCCTCCATGCCGTCCGTCGTCGGCCAGGCCGTCGGCTTCTCCCTGGTGCTGTGGCGCTTCGGGTACGTCGCGCGCCGATCGGCCGAACTGGCCCGGCAGTTGAAGCTGGAGCAGGACGAACGGGCCCGGCGGGAGGTCGCCCAGGAGCGCGGCCGGATCGCCCGCGAACTGCACGACGTGGTCGCCCACCACATGTCGGTGATATCCGTGCAGGCGGGCCTCGCCACCTTCGTGTTCGGCTCCGACCCGGCCACGGCGCGCTCCGCGCTCGGCACCATCTCCGGCACCAGCGGCGAGGCCCTGGAGGAGCTGCGCCGCATGCTGCGCGTCCTGCGCTCCGAGGACGGCGAGCCCGGCGACGGGGAGCCCGCCGCGCCGATGCCGGGCCTGGCCCGCCTGGACGAGATGGTCGAGCGGGTACGCGCCGGGGGTGTTCCCGTCACCCTGCGCGTCACGGGAACACCGCGCCCCCTCGCGCCCGGCATCGAACTCTGCGCGTACCGCGTGGTCCAGGAGGCGCTGACCAACGTGCTGAAGCACGCGCGCGGAGCCGCCGCCTCCGTCGAACTCGCCTACCGGCGCGCCCACATCGAGGTCGCGGTCACCGACGACGGGCAGGGGGTGATTTTGGACAGAGTGCGAACCGGCAGCGGGCACGGCTTGATTGGGATGCGGGAGAGGGCCAAGCTCTACGGCGGGGCGATCAGCATCGGCCCGCTGAGCGAGGGGGGTTTCGCCGTGCGCCTGACCCTGCCGACCTCGGCGCGGGCCGCGGCGCAGGGGGACGACAGGGCGGAATGACCGGATGACCGGCTCCATCAAGGTACTTGTCGTCGACGACCAGTTCCTCATTCGCGCGGGGCTCGTGGGCCTGCTGCGCGCCGCGCCCGGCATCGACGTGGTCGGCGAGGCGGGCGACGGCGACGAAGCGGTCGCGCTCGCCGCCGAGACCCGGCCCGACGTCGTCCTGATGGACATCCGGATGCCCGGCACGAACGGCATCACCGCCACCCGGCGCATCCTGGCCGCGGCCGCCGAACCGGCCCCGCGCATCCTGGTGCTGACCACCTTCGATCTCGACGAGTACGTGTACGGGGCGCTGCGGGCCGGTGCCTCCGGCTTCCTGCTCAAGGACTCCGGGCCCGAACGTCTGCTCGCCGCGGTGGCGGCCGTCGGCGGCGGCGACGCGCTCTTCGCGCCCAGCGTGACGCGGCGCCTGGTCGAGGCGTTCACGCGGCAGGCGCACGGGAACGGCTCCGACACGGGCGACGGCGGCGGACCGCCGCCGGACCTGGGGGCGTTGACCCTGCGCGAGGTCGAGGTCCTGAAGCTGATCGGGCGCGGGCTGACCAACGCGGACATCGCCGAACGGCTCTACATCAGCGAGGCCACCGTCAAGACCCATCTCAACCGCACCATGAGCAAACTCGACCTGGACAGCAGGGCGCAGGCGGTCGTGGTGGCGTACGAGACGGGGCTGGTGACGCCCGGCGGGTGAGGGCGGCGGCCCGGGTGGCGTGGCCGGGCGGGGTGGCTCGGCCGAGTGGCGTGGCCGGGCCGGGCCGGGCTGTGCTGGGCTGTGCTGGGCTCAGCAGGTGACGACCTTGCCGTAGGAGCCGCGGCCCCAGGTCCACTCCCACTGCTCGCCGTTTTGGTACGTCAGGCAGGGCGAGTCGTTGCCCCAGTCGATCACGACCTTCAGGTGCATGGCCCGGCCGCACTGGTTGGTCACCTTCACGTACTTGCGGTGCTTGACGACGTCCCGCTTGACGCAGGCGGGGGCGGTGGGGGCCGCCGAGGCGGACGGGGCCGCGGGGGCTGCGGGGGCTGCGGGGGCTGCCGCCAGGGCGAGGCCGAGGCCGAGGCCGGTGGCGAGGAGGGCGGACGCGGCGGTCCTGCCGGTGGTGGAGCGCTTGCCGTGCTTCATGTGCGGGTCCCTTCGGGGCGCGTGGCGTTGCCGCACCGAACTCTGCCGAGCGCGGGGGGCCCTGAGCCGCAAGACATGGCCGAAGTCGCCCTTTCGGGGAGGCGGTGCCCGTCCTCACCCCCGTGAGAGGGCGGGCACCGCCGGTCTGGGTGGGATGTTTCCCACTGGAATCTCCCGATATAAGCGGGGCGTTCCGCTCGTGAACCAGCGTCATGGACGCGCCATTCGCGGACAAGGGATGGCTGGTCCCTGTGGCACGGAGGTGACCATTCCGCAACGGTGTCCGGCCCGCGCTACGGGACGGGGTGCCGGGCGGGTACGAAAGGGGGGTGGAGACGAAGGGCGGTGGCGCGGCGGTGGGACACTGGGCCGGACGCCGCGCGGAGCTCGGGGAGCTCGGGGAGCGCGGGGAGTGCGCCCCCGCTCCGGGAACTGACATCCTGGCTTCGCGCATCCCTCTGGGTGGTCCGGAACGGGTCGGCGCGGGGTCGGCGGAGGTCCGACGCGGGGGCACGACAGGAACGTACGGGGGGAACAGGGGGAGTAATGCCTCGTTGGAAAGCGCTGCCGGATGAGCTCGATCCGCAGGTCAGGGAGTTCGCCAGTCAGCTGCGCAGGCTGGTCGACCGCAGCGGGCTGAGCATCGCCGCGGTGTCCGACAGGACCGGCTACAGCAAGACGTCGTGGGAGCGCTATCTGAACGGGCGGCTGCTGGCGCCGAAGGGTGCGATCGTCGCGCTCGCGGAGGTCACGGGGACGCAGCCGGTGCATCTCATCACCATGTGGGAGCTGGCGGAGCGGGCGTGGAGCCGTTCCGAGATGCGGCACGACATGACGATGCAGGCGATTCGGATCTCCCAGGCGCGGGCCGCGCTCGGGGAGTTGGGGACCCAGGCCGCGGGCGGTGGACCGGGGGGCGGATCGGGGGGTGGGGGTTCTCCTGCTTCGGGTGCTTCGGGTGTCTCGGGTGCCGCCCCCTCGTCCAGTACCTACGGGGCGTCCAGTTCGTACGGTGATGTCTCGCCGTCCGCCTTCGGCGCGCCCGGCACGGGGCAGCAGCCGTCTGCCGGCGGGAGCTCGCCCGACGGGCCGCGGCGGCGCGGGAAGCTGACGATGATCCTCGCCGGTGTGGTCGGCGTGCTCGTCGTCGTCGCGGCCGTGGTCCTGATGACCGGGCTGGGGGGCGGGGACGACAAGAACGACGACGCGGCGAAGCCTTCGGTGACGCCCTCCAAGAGTGACTCCAAGCGTCCCGCCGGGGTCGAGTGCGGCGGCAAGGACTGTGCCGGCAAGGACCCCGAGGCCATGGGCTGCGGCGGCGGTCTCGCGAGGACGACCTCGCGGGCTACGGTCGGCAAGGCGCAGGTCGAGGTGCGGTACAGCAAGGCGTGCGGGGCCGCGTGGGCGCGGATCACGCAGGCCACGCCGGGGGATGAGCTGACGATCACGGGGTCCGGCGGGGGGGCCTCGGCCAAGCAGGGCAGCAAGGTGAACGAGGACTTCGACGCGTATACGCCGATGGTGGCCGCGGAGTCGGGGACCGCGGCCAAGGCCTGCGCGACGCTGACGTCCGGGCTGAACGGCTGCACGGAGTAGGGCGTCTGCGTCCTGGGTGGGTGTCTGCGCCCCGGGTCTCGTCGTGGGGCGGGGCCGCGGGGGTATGTGCGTACTCGCTATCCCTGCGCCCCGCTGCACGAACAAAGACGCCATTGTTTCCTCGGTGCTCCGTGCGCACATACCCCCACGTCCCCTCCGGCCGGTTGGGCGGGTGCGGGTCGGTGGGGGCCCGGACGTCCCCTTGCGTCGCGCTCGCGGGTGCGGGGCGGTGGGGGCTCGTACGTCCCCTTGCGGGTGCGGGGCCGTGGGGCCCGTATGTCCTCTTGCGTCTTGCTCGCGGGTGCGGGGGCGTGGGGTTTCGGCGTTGGTTTCCCGGTGCTTCTTGTGTGGAGTCGCAGGTCGGAGGGGGGTGTTGGAGGGCGGTGGAGAAATTTTGCGGGGTGGGGCATGAGCCGGGGATCGGGGGGCAGGCGGACCGTACCCCCACGGGAGTGGTCACACCCCCATGGCGGCCGCCACGCTCCCCCCCCCGACGTGGTGGCCGCCTCCCCCCACTGGAGTGGGGCCGCCATGTCACCCCCCCCGACATGGCGGCCACCCTCCGCCCGGAGTGGGGCCGCCGCGTCACCCCCCGACACGGCGGTCACCCTCCAATGGAGTGGGGCCGCCGCGTCACCCCCCCCGACGCGGCGGCCGCCCTCCCCCTCGGGGAATCGCCCCGGCACGGGGGCCACCCGCACCGTTCAAGTCGGCGCCGTGCCCTGTGGGGCGGGCCACACCGACCCGGCGGTCAGGGGTGGCCGGGGCGCGATAGCCTGACGGCGGATCTCTCTTGATGCCAAGAGATCGATCATCGAGAGGCGATCGAGGACTCGACGAGGCGTCGGCGGGGATCCAGGAACAAGGGGATCCAAGTACGAACGTCGGGGACCCCCACCGCCAGCTGTCTTACGGAGATCGCCATGACCCGCACTCCCGTGAATGTCACCGTCACCGGCGCGGCCGGCCAGATCGGCTACGCGCTGCTCTTCCGCATCGCCTCGGGCCACCTGCTCGGCGCGGACGTGCCGGTCAACCTGCGCCTTCTCGAGATCACGCCGGCCCTGAAGGCCGCCGAGGGCACCGCCATGGAGCTCGACGACTGCGCCTTCCCGCTGCTGAACTCGATCGAGATCAGCGACGACCCCAACGTCGCCTTCGACGGTGCGAACGTCGCCCTGCTCGTCGGCGCCCGCCCCCGCACCAAGGGCATGGAGCGCGGTGACCTCCTGGAGGCCAACGGCGGCATCTTCAAGCCGCAGGGCAAGGCCATCAACGACCACGCCGCCGACGACATCAAGGTGCTCGTCGTGGGCAACCCGGCCAACACCAACGCGCTCATCGCGCAGGCCGCCGCCCCGGACGTACCGGCCGAGCGCTTCACCGCGATGACCCGCCTCGACCACAACCGCGCGCTGTCGCAGCTGGCGAAGAAGACCGGTACCTCGGTCTCCGACATCAAGCGCCTGACGATCTGGGGCAACCACTCGGCCACCCAGTACCCGGACATCTTCCACGCGGAGATCGCCGGCAAGAACGCCGCCGAGGTCGTCAACGACGAGGCCTGGCTCGCCGGTGACTTCATCCCGACCGTCGCCAAGCGCGGTGCCGCGATCATCGAGGCCCGTGGCGCCTCGTCGGCCGCCTCCGCCGCCAACGCCGCCATCGACCACGTCCACACCTGGGTCAACGGCACCGCCGCGGGCGACTGGACCTCCATGGGCATCCCGTCGGACGGCTCGTACGGCGTGCCGGAGGGCATCATCTCCTCCTTCCCCGTCACCACCAAGGACGGCAAGTACGAGATCGTCCAGGGCCTGGAGATCAACGAGTTCTCGCGTGCGCGCATCGACGCGTCCGTCAAGGAGCTCGTCGAGGAGCGCGAGGCCGTCAGCGGTCTCGGCCTCATCTGAGTCCCGTACGACGACGACCGCCCCGGCAGTTTCTGCCGGGGCGGTCGTCGTACGGGGCCTCACGTCCGGGGCGCGCTTCGGCCGTAGCCGAGGGTGACCAGCGCCGCCGCGGCGATCACGATGAGCGCCACGACGCGCAGCGCCGCCTCCATGCCGCCCGCGAAGCCGTCCGAGGTGTGCGCGGCGAGGGCCGTGCCGGTGACGGCCACGCCGAGCGCGGCACCGACCTCGCGCGCCGAGGTGCTGAGCCCGGAACCGAGACCCGCCTGGTGCGGTGGCAGTGAGCCGACGACGTTCAGCGTCAGGGTGGGCATGCACAGGCCGGTGCCCGCCGAGATGACCAGCAGCCAGCAGGCGTAGCCCGCGTACGGGGTCGAGGCGTCCGCGGTGGACGCGCCGAGCAGGCCGAGGCCGATCAGGAGCAGGCCGCCGCCCGCCGGTACCCGCGGCGACCCCTTCCAGCGCGCGGCGAGCCGGGGCACGAGCACCATGCCGAGGGTCAGCGGGACGATGGCGAGGCCCGCGCGGGCCGCCCCGAACCCCTTCTCGTACTGCAGGTACTGCGAGTTGACGTAGAAGAGCGAGAAGAGGCCGAAGAAGCTCGCGGCCGTGCCGAGGGTCGCGGCGCGCAGTCGTGGCGAGGCGAACACCCGGGGGTCGAAGAGCGGGGCGCGCGAGCGCAGCGCGTGCGCCAGGAAGAGGGCGGCGAGGAGCGCGCCGGTCGCGAAGGCGGCCAGGATGCGTGGCGACGTCCAGCCGTACAGCGGGCTCTCGATGATGCCGAAGAGCAGCGCGAGCAGGCCGCCGGTGAGCAGCAGCGTGCCGAGCGGGTCGAGGGAGGGCGCCCGCTGCCCGACCGTCCGGTCCGTGCGGGGCGCGGTGCGCGCCACGGCGAGCGCGAGCAGCGCGGCGACGGGCACGATCGCCCAGAACAGCGCGCGCCAGGACAGGTACTGCCCGGCCAGGCCCCCGGCGACGTTGCCGACCAGGCCGCCGAGCCCGGCGGCGAGGGTCCAGGAGGCGACGGCGCGCGGCCGGTCCTGCGGAGGTGCGACGCGCATCAGGATCGACATGGTCGCGGGCAGGATCAGCGCGGCGCCCGCGCCGGACAGGCCGCGCCCGGCGATCAGCGCCGCGGGTGCGGCGGCCGTCGCGCTGACGGCCGCGCCCGCCGCGAAGAGCCCGAGCCCGCCGAGCAGCGCGCCCTTGCGGCCGTACCGGTCGCCGAGCGCGCCGGCCGGGATGAGCAGGCCCGCGAAGACGATGACGTAGGCGTCGACCGTCCACAGGAGCTGACCGGACGAGGGGTGCAGGCCGGACGAACTCAGCTGCGGGACCAAGAGGTTGACGGCGGCGACCATGCCCTGCGCGACCAGGACGCAGGCGCAGAGGGTGAGCAGCGTGGAGCGCTTGAGGGATGACGGCGTGGGCGCGGCCGGGCCCGGCGGCACGGGCGGCTTCGGCGGCTTCAGGGCAGGCGAGGGCAAGGCTCCTCCTCGGGAGCGCGGTGGTGTGGGATGCCCTGTCACCGTAGGCTCGCGACGACTTGCATTCCAGTGCAACTTTCACAAGGGATTGATGCGTGTGACGCATTCCGGCAGCTCGGACCTCGATCTCAACCTGCTGCTCGCCCTCGACGTGCTGCTCGACGAGCGGAGCGTGTCCGGCGCGGCCCGCAGGCTGCACCTGTCGGAGCCCGCGACGAGCCGCACCCTCGGCCGCATCCGCAAGGCGCTCGGCGACCCCGTCCTGGTCCGCGCCGGACGCCAGATGGTGCCCACGCCGCACGCCCTCGCCGTGCAGGCGGAGGTGAGCGCGGTGGTGGAGCGGGCCCGCGCGCTGTTCGCCGGGCCCGGCGCCGTCGACCTGCGCACCGTCTCGCGCACCCTGACGATCCTCGGCTCCGACGCGATCGCCGCCGCGTACGGCCCCGAGCTCTTCGCCCGGGCCGCCGCCGAGGCCCCGGGGATCCGGCTGCGTTTCCTGGGCGAGAGCCACGTCGACGAGCCGGCGCTGCGGCAGGGCACCGCCGATCTGGAGCTCGGCGTCATCGACACGACGGCGCCCGAGGTGCGGGTGGAGCAGCTCCGCGAGGACCGGATGCTCGGCATCGCGCGGCCCGGCCACCCGCTGCTCCGGGGACCGCTCACGGCCCGCCGGTTCGCCGCGGCCGACCACGTGACCGTCTCGCGCAGGGGGCGCCTCACCGGTCCGCTGGACGCGGCGCTCGCCGGACTCGGCGTCGACCGGCGGGTGGTGGGCAGCATGGCGACCTTCTCGTCGTCCCTGTTCGTGCTGTTGCGCACGGACCTGGTGGGCCTGGCCGCGTCCTGGACCCGGCCGCTGGCGGAGGCCGTCGGCCTGGTCGCCTTCGAGATCCCGCTCGACCTGCCGCCGCTGCCGCTGGGGATGGCCTGGCACCCGCGGCACGACGCGGACCCGGCGCACGCCTGGCTGCGGGGGTGCGCGCGGGAGCTGCTGCTGCGAGGGCGGTCGTCGTAGATCTTGCTCCCCTGCTCCCGAATGTAGTACTTCTTATACATGGGCGAGCAAGTGCACAACAGGTTGGCGATGGTGCGCGCCGAACGGAAGGTGTCGCGGCAGAGCCTGGCCGAGGCGGTGGGCGCGCACTACCAGACCATCGGCTACATCGAGCGGGGGCAGTACAACCCGAGCCTCGACCTCGCGCTGAAGATCGCGACATTCTTCGGTCTTCCGGTCGAGGCGCTGTTCTCCCTCGAACCGTTCCGCCCGCTCGCGGATCAGGTCTACGGGAGGAACCAGTGATGAAGAGCGACGACCGGCGCGCCCTGACGGGCTACGACCGGCGCATGTACGCCCTCATGAACCGGCGCGAGGGCGCCTCGCTGCACGCCACCGCCGCCCGCCGCCGCACCGCCGTGGGCACCCACATCGCCCTGACCGCCGCGGCCATCGCCTGCTGGCTCGGGTCCGTGCTCGGCGAGGCGCGCTGGGCGACCTTCGGCCTGCTCGCGCTGCTGCTGCCGTGGTGCCTGGCGACCGGGATCATCAACGGCGCCACCCGCGGCCTGCTCGAACTGCGCACCCGCGCCCTGGACGAGCGCCAGCGCGCCGAGCGCGACCGCGTGGCGTCCCTCGCGCACCGCGCGATGATGTGGCTGCTGCTCGGCACGACCATCGCCGTCGGCTGCGCGGGCCTCGCGGGCGCCGGCATCGAGGGGCTCGTCTTCCCCGTGCTGTTCAGCGTCTTCGTCGTGCACTGGCTGATGCCGCTGTGGGTGGCCGGTCTGACCGCCGCCGACGAGCCGGTGGACGACGTCGCGTTCGACGAGGCGGCCGTCCACTAGCCCGCACACGGCGACGGCTCAGGTCTTCTGCAGCTGCTCCTGCAGCTTGGAGACGTCCACCGACTCGTCCGCCGACGGAGTCTTCGTCGGCACCGGCTCGTCGTACGCGGAGAACGTCGTCGTCGTGTCGTCGCCGTCGCCCTTCTCCACCGCCTTCACCAGGTACGGCTTGCCCTCGGTGGCCACGTACAGCGTGGTCTCCTTGCCGTCGTCCGTGCCCGTCAGGGGGATCACGGGCATGCCGTCCTGCGTGGTCGGCTCGCCCTTCTTCAAGGTCTTGCCGTCGTCGTCGGAATCGTCGGAGTCATCGGCGTCGTCGGCGATGTCGCGCTGGATCTCGCCGAGGTCGCACACCCCGGCGATGTCCTTGAGCATCGCGTCGCCCGTCGTGCCGTGGACCCACCGGTTCTTGAAGATCTCGGCGGCCGCCTCGCCCTCGCCGCCGGGGATCTGGGTCGTCCAGAACTGCTCGTCCGGCTTCATCCACACCTTGTCACCGCGCTTGACCAGCTCCAGCGAGGCGCCGCCCGCCATCTTCATGGAGCCGACGCAGTTGCCGTCCCGGTCCAGGGTCAGATCCATCGACGTCGGATCGTCCGCCTCGATGTCGGCGTCGGAATCCGGGGACGGATCGGCGTCCGGGGACGCGTCCCGCGTGGCGTCCGCGCCCGTCTCCCGTACCGCGATGTGCACCGACTTCGCGTCGAGCAGCTCCTGCTTCGCCCGGTCGGAGATCTCCCGCGCGCTCAGGTCCTCGACGCCGTTGCCGTCGCGCCGGTCGGCCGCCGTCGTGCCGCCCGCCCGGTCCTTCCTGCCGTCGTCGTCCGCCGAGCACCCGGGCACGGCCAGCAGCGCCAGCGCACAGACCGCCGCGCCGCCCAGCGCGCGCCGACGGGACGTTCTCCCGCGGAACACTCCGCTCATGTCGTCACCTCCGGTGACAGATCGTGCATCGAGCGTACGTTTTACGCGGAGTGCCCGCACGCGCAGTGACACGGCGCACTTTCGGCCACGGGACAGGCATGCTTTCGCCCTCCTCGGGCAGGTGCACCCGGCTACCGCGAGTGACAGGCGGGGCATATGACAGGAACGGAAGGCAAACGGGACGTGTCCGCACAACAGACCATCCATGTGGGCGGAGAGTGGCGTGCAGCCGCCTCCGGCGCCACCCGCGAGATCCTCGACCCGGCGGACGCACAGCCGTTCGCCGTGATCGCCGAGGGCTCCACGGAAGACGCGGACGCCGCCATCGCCGCCGCCCGCCGGGCCTTCGACGAGGGCCCCTGGCCCGGCACGCCCGTCGCCGAGCGCGCCGCGCTGCTGCGCCGCGTCGCCGACCTCCTCGTGCGCGACCGCGAGAAGATCGGCCTCCTGGAGAGCCGCGACGCCGGCAAGACCCTCGAAGAGGGCCGCGTCGACGTGGACTGCGTCGCCGACGCCTTCCGCTACTTCGCCGACCTCGTGATCGGCGAGGGCGCGGGCCGTGTCGTGGACGCCGGCTCCGACGACATCCACAGCGTCGTCGTGCACGAGCCGATCGGCGTCTGCACGATGATCACGCCCTGGAACTACCCGCTGCTCCAGGCCAGCTGGAAGGTCGCCCCGGCGCTCGCCGCGGGCAACACCTTCGTCATCAAGCCCAGCGAGGTCACCCCGCTGACGACGGTCGCCCTGGTCGAGCTGCTCGTCGAGGCCGGTCTGCCCGCGGGCGTCGCCAACCTCGTCACCGGCCCCGGCCACACCGTCGGCGCCCGGCTGTCCGACCACCCCGACGTCGACCTGGTCTCCTTCACCGGCGGCCTCGTCTCCGGCACCAAGGTCGCCCAGGCCGCCGCGCTCGGCGTGAAGAAGGTCGCCCTGGAGCTCGGCGGCAAGAACCCCAACGTGGTGTTCGCCGACGCCTGCGCCACCGAGGAGGGCTTCGACACCGCCGTCGACCAGGCGCTCAACGCCGCCTTCATCCACAGCGGGCAGGTCTGCTCCGCCGGTGGCCGCCTCATCATCGAGGAGTCGGTGCGCGAGCGCTTCGTCGCCGAACTCGCCCGCCGGGCCCAGAAGATCAAGCTCGGCCGCGGCACCGAGAAGGGCGTCGAGTGCGGCCCGCTCGTCTCCCAGCAGCAGCGCGAGAAGACGGAGAGCTACGTCGCCTCCGCCCTGGAGGAGGGCGCGGTGCTCCGCTCCGGCGGCAAGCGCCCCGAGCCGAGCGACGTGCGGCCCGCCGAGGGCTACTTCTACGAGCCGACCGTGCTCGACCAGTGCCACCGCGGGATGAAGGTCGTCCGGGAAGAGGTCTTCGGCCCGGTCCTGTCCGTCGAGACCTTCCGCACCGAGGACGAGGCCGTCGCCCTCGCCAACGACACCGAGTACGGCCTCGCGGGCGCCGTCTGGACCAGCGACGCGGGCCGCGCCCGCCGCATGGCCCGCCGGATGCGCCACGGCACCATCTGGATCAACGACTTCCACCCCTACCTGCCGCAGGCGGAGTGGGGCGGCTTCGGCAAGAGCGGCGTCGGGCGCGAGCTCGGCCCCGCGGGCCTCGCCGAGTACCGCGAGTCCAAGCACATCTACCAGAACCTGGCACCGCAGCCGGTGCGCTGGTTCGCCGGCTGACACCGGGCGAGCACGAGGGATGCGCGGGGCGGTACGACCGCCCCGCGCACAGCACGTTCAAGCACCCCCCGCTCATTACGCGCAAGCACCTTGGCACGACCTCGCAGGAAGAGGAGCACGTACGCATGTCTGACCAGACCGAGTTCGACTACGTCATCGTCGGTGGCGGCACCGCAGGATCGGTGATCGCGTCCCGGCTCACCGAGAACCCGGACGTCACCGTCGCCGTCATCGAGGGCGGTCCCAGCGACATCGGCCGTGAGGACGTCCTCACGCTGCGCAAGTGGCTCGGCCTGCTCGGCGGCGAGCTCGACTACGAGTACACGACCACCGAGCAGCCGCGCGGCAACTCGCACATCCTGCACAGCCGCGCCAAGGTGCTCGGCGGCTGCTCGTCGCACAACACCCTGATCTCCTTCAAGCCGCTGCCGTCCGACTGGGACGAGTGGGAAGAGGCGGGCGCCACCGGCTGGAACGCCGAGGCGATGGACCCCTACTTCGGCAAGCTGCGCAACAACATCGTGCGCGTCGCCAAGAAGGACCAGAACCAGATCGCCACCGACTGGGTCGAGGCGACGAAGACCGCGCTCGGCGTCCCCGAGGTCGTCGGCTTCAACGACCAGCCCTTCGACGAGGGCGTCGGCTTCTTCGACCTCTCGTACCACCCGGAGAACAACAAGCGGTCCTCCGCCTCGGTCGCCTACCTGCACCCCCACATGGAGGCCGGTGACCGCCCGAACCTCCACCTCTTCCTGGAGACCTGGGCCACCGGTCTTGAGCTGGACGGCACGACCGCCCGCGGCGTCCACGTCCGCACCAAGGACGGCGCCGAGAAGCTGCTGACCGCGCGCCGCGAGGTGGTGGTCTGCGCCGGTGCCGTCGACACGCCGCGGCTGCTGCTGCACTCCGGCATCGGCCCGAAGAAGGACCTGGAGGCCCTCGGCATCCCGGTCGTGCACGACCTGCCGGGCGTCGGCGAGAACCTCATCGACCACCCCGAGTCGGTCATCGTCTGGGAGACCGACGGGCCCATCCCCGGCAACTCCGCGATGGACTCGGACGCCGGTCTGTTCGTCAAGCGGGACCCGGCCCATAAGGGCCCGGACCTGATGTTCCACTTCTACCAGATCCCGTTCACGGACAACCCGGAGCGGCTCGGGTACGAACGCCCCGAGCACGGCGTCTCGATGACGCCGAACATCCCCAAGTCCCGCTCGCGCGGCCGGCTCTACCTCACGTCGGCCGACCCCGAGGTCAAGCCGGCCCTGGACTTCAAGTACTTCGAGCTGGACGAGAACGGCGTCGACTACGACGGGCAGACCCTCGTCGACGGCATCAAGCTGGCCCGCAAGGTCGCGCAGGCCCAGCCGTTCGCCAAGTGGCTCAAGCGCGAGGTGTTCCCCGGTCCCGACGTCACCGACGACGCCGAGATCAGCGAGCTCGTCCGCAAGGCCGCGCACACCGTCTACCACCCCGCGGGCACCTGCCGAATGGGTGCTTCCAGTGATGAACTCGCGGTGGTCGACCCGGAGTTGAAGATCCGGGGCATGGCAAATATCCGTATCGCGGACGCATCCGTCTTCCCGACGATGCCCGCCGTGAACCCGATGATCGGAGTACTCATGGTCGGGGAGAAATGTGCCGAGATCCTTGGTGGTGACGGCCGATGAGCGAGGCCGCCGTGAACACCACGGACACCACGACCGGCACGACCGGCACCGAGGAGCAGGGCGAGCGCCCCGTCTTCGCCGTACAGAACCTCTGGAAGGTCTTCGGGCCCAAGGCGGAGCGAATACCCGGCGACACCGAGCTGCACGGCCTGAGCCCCGCCGAACTGCGCGAGCGGACCGGCTGCACCGCCGCCGTGCGCGACGTGTCCTTCGAGGTCAAGAAGGGTGAGGTCTTCGTCGTCATGGGCCTGTCGGGCTCCGGCAAGTCCACCCTCGTACGCTGCCTGACCCGCCTCATCGAGCCGACCTCCGGCGCCGTCGCCATCGACGGCGAGGACGTCCTGGCCATGGACAAGGCCCGCCTGCGCGAACTGCGCCGCCACCGCGCCGCCATGGTCTTCCAGCACTTCGGCCTGCTGCCGCACCGCTCGGTCCTCGACAACGTCGCCTACGGCCTGGAGATCCAGGGCGTCGGCAAGGCCGAACGCCGCGCCAAGGCCCTCGAAGTCGTCAAGAAGGTCGGCCTCGAAGGCCTCGAACAGCGCAGGCCCGGCCAGCTCTCCGGCGGCCAGCAGCAGCGCGTCGGCCTGGCCCGCGCCCTCGCCGTCGACCCCGAGGTCCTCCTCTTCGACGAGCCGTTCAGCGCCCTCGACCCGCTGATCCGCCGCGACATGCAGGAAGAAGTCGTCCGCCTGCACCGTGAGGAGGGCCGCACGATGGTCTTCATCACCCACGACCTCAGCGAGGCCCTCAAGCTCGGCGACCGCATCGCCCTGATGCGCGACGGCCGCGTCGTCCAGCTCGGCACCCCCGAGGAGATCGTCGGCTCCCCGGCCGACGACTACGTCCGCGACTTCGTGGCCGACGTGGTCCGCGCCGACGTCATGAGCGTGCGCAGCGCGATGCGCCCGGCCGCCGACGACGAGGCCACCCGCGGCGCGGCCCTCGCCCCCGACGCCAAGGTCTCCGAGGCCATCGAGGCCGTCGCCCGCTCCGGCTTCCCGGTGCGCGTGATGGACGGCAAGCGCTGCCTGGGCGTCGTCGACCACGCCGGGCTGCTCGCCGTGGTCGCCGGCACCGCCGCGCCCGCGCCCGCCGTCCCCGGCCAGAGCGGGGTGGTCGTCTGATGGCCACCGTCACCGCATCGGGCCCCGTCCGGGACACCGGGATCGGCGCACTCCTGCGACACCGTGTCGTCGGCAAGCTCCTGCTGCTCGCCGTCGCCGCGGCCGTCCTCGTGCCGATCGCGAACGCCAAGTGGGCCTCCGGCGCCTGGCCGGACGCGCTCACCGTCGACCTGACCGAGCCGTTCGGCAAGGTCAGCGACTGGATCATCGACAACCGGGACAGCCACTGGCTGTTCACCTACTTCTTCGGCCACATCAGCAACGCCATCGTGCTGTCGGTGCGCGCCGTCTACCTGGTGCTCCTCGCGGGCGGCTGGGCCGGCGTCGTCGTCGGTGCCGCGCTGATCGCCTGGCGCGTCGCGGGCGTCCGCCTCGCCGCCCTCACGGCCGCCTCGTTCGCCCTGTGCGGCCTGCTCGGCATGTGGGTGCCGACGATGCAGACGCTCGCCCTGATGGTCGTCGCCGTCCTCGTCTCCGTGGTGCTCGGCGCGCTCATGGGCCTCGCGGCCGGGCTCAGCGACCGGATCTTCCGCCTGCTGCGGCCGGTCCTGGACACCATGCAGGTGCTGCCCGCCTTCTCGTACCTGCTGCCCGCCGTGCTGATCTTCGGCGTCGGCGTGCCCGCCGCGGTCCTCGCCACCGTCATCTACGCCGCCCCGCCCATGGCCCGCCTCACGGCGCTCGGCCTGCGCGGCGCCGACGGCGGCGTGATGGAGGCCGTCACCTCGCTGGGCACCACCGCCCGCCAGCGACTGTTCTCCGCGCGCCTCCCGCTGGCCCGCAAGGAGCTGCTGCTCGGCCTCAACCAGACGATCATGATGGCCCTGTCGATGGCCGTGATCGCCTCGATGATCGGCGGCGCCGGCCTCGGTGACCGCGTCTACCAGGCCCTCGGCTCCGTCGACGTCGGCGCCGCACTCGCCGCCGGCATCCCGATCGTGCTGCTCGCCGTGGTCCTCGACCGCGTCACCGGCGCGGCCGGCGAGCGCCTCGGCGCGGACCACGCCACCGGCGGCAACCCGTGGCTGACCGGCGGGCGCGGCTGGGGCCTCGCCGCCGTGGTGACCGTCGTGGTCGCCGTCGCCCTCCGCCTCGCCGACCGCCTCGACTGGCCGGAGACCTGGACGGTGAACATCGTCGAGCCGGTCAACACCGCCAAGGAGTGGATGGTCGACCACCTCTACACCGGCGTGCCCGTCGTCGGCGGCACCGCCGACTGGGCCGCGCACTTCACCACCTGGGTCCTCGACCCGGTCCGCGACGGACTGCAGTGGATGCCCTGGTGGTCGCTGCTGCTCGTGGTCGCCGCCCTCGCCTGGCTGATCGGCACCTGGCAGACCGCGCTCACCGCGGTCCTCGCGATGGCCGGCATCGGCGTGCTCGGCGTCTGGGACAAGTCCCTCGACACGCTCTCGCAGGTCCTCGCCGCCGTCGCCGTCACCATGGTGATCGGCTTCGCGGTCGGCATCGCGACCGCCCGCAGCGCCCGCTTCGAACGGCTGCTGCGGCCGGTCCTCGACATCTTCCAGACCATGCCGCAGTTCGTGTACCTGATCCCGGTCGTCGCCCTCTTCGGCATCGGCCGCGCCCCCGCGGTCGCCGCGGCCATCGTGTACGCGCTGCCCGCCGTCATCCGCATCACCACCCAGGGCCTGCGCCAGGTCAGCCCCGCGGCGATGGAGTCCTCGCGCTCCCTCGGCGCGACCAGCTGGCAGCAGCTGCGCCAGGTCCAGCTCCCGCTGGCCCGCCCGGCCCTGCTGCTCGCCGTCAACCAGGCGGTCGTCCTGGTCCTCGCCGTCGTCGTCATCGGCGGCCTGGTCGGCGGCGGCGCGCTCGGCTACGACGTGCTGTACGGCATCGCGCAGGGCGACCTGGCCTCCGGCCTGGTCGGCGGCGCCGCCATCGTGTGCCTCGGCCTGATGCTGGACCGGGTCACGCAGCCCACCGAGCGCCGTGTGAAGAAGGGGGCCTGACATGCGAGTCCGTACGCGCGCACTGAGCGCCGTGATCGCGGCCGGCACCCTGCTCGCGCTGAGCGGGTGCGGCAAGGCCGACATGACCAAGCAGTCCTCCCCGTACGCGAACGCGGCGGGCGCCAAGACCGTGACGCTGTCCGTGCAGTCCTGGGTGGGCGCGCAGGCGGACGTCGCCGTCGCCGAGTACCTGCTCGACCACGAGCTGGGCTACCGGGTCGACAAGGTCCAGATCGACGAGGTCCCCGCCTGGGACGCCCTCAGCCAGGGCCGCGTCGACGCGATCATGGAGGACTGGGGCCACCCGGAGCAGGAACAGCGCTACATCAAGGACAAGAAGACGATCGTCCCCGGCGGCGACGTCGGCGTGACCGGGCACATCGGCTGGTACGTCCCGACGTACTTCGCCAAGAAGCACCCGGACGTCACCGACTGGAAGAACCTCAACAAGTACGCGGACCAGCTCCGCACCGCGGAGAGCGGCGGCCAGGGCCAGCTGATGGACGGCTCCCCGTCCTACGTCACGAACGACAAGGCGCTCGTGAAGAACCTCGGCCTGGACTTCAAGGTCGTCTTCGCGGGCTCCGAGGCGGCGCAGATCACCCAGATCGAGCAGTTCGCCAAGCAGCGGAAGCCGTTCCTGACGTACTGGTACAAGCCGCAGTGGCTGTTCGAGAAGGTGCCGATGACGGAGGTGAAGCTGCCCGCGTACAAGGAGGGCTGCGACGCCGACCCGGCGAAGATCAAGTGCGCCTATCCGCACACGCCGCTGCAGAAGTACTTCAACGCGGACTTCGCGAAGAACGGCGGCGAGGCCGCGCGGTTCCTGAAGAAGTTCAACTGGTCGGAGGAGGACCAGAACGAGGTCTCCCTGATGATCGCCGACAAGAAGATGTCGCCGCAGGACGCCGCGAAGGCGTGGATCGACAAGAACGAGTCCAAGTGGAAGGCGTGGCTGCCCGCGTCCAAGTAGCAGCACACCGCCCACGGCAGGGGGTTCGCCGCCACGTGCCGGGTGCCTTCGCACACGTGCCGGGTGTCTCCGCAGAGGCACCCGGCACGCGGCGTCCGCGCCGGACCCGGGGCGGCTACCCCAGGTCGGCGGCGATCTCGCGCAGGGCCGCCATGGTCCGGTGCGCCAGGCCGGGCCCGAACGTGATGCGGGTGGCGCCCAGTTCGCCCAGCTCCCGCGGGGCGGGGCCGCCCGGCCGGGCCAGGACGTTGACCGGCGCCCCGATCCCCGCCCGCAGCACGGGGATCGCCTCCGCCGGCGCGAAGATCGGGTACACGCAGTCCGCGCCCGCCGCCACGTACCGGCGGGCCCGCTCGACCGCGGCCGCCGGGTCGGCGACGCCCCGCAGGAACGTGTCCACCCGCGCGTTCACGAACAGCTCCGTGCCCGCCGCCTCGCGCACCGCGGCGAGGAACTCGGCCTGCTCGGCCGGGTCCCGGAGCGTGCCCGCCCCGTCCCCGTCGCCGCAGGAGTCCTCCAGGTTGCAGCCGACCGCGCCCGTCTCCAGGAGCCGCTCCACCAGCTCCTTGGGCGCGAGGCCGTAGCCGGCCTCGACGTCCGCGCTCACCGGCACCGACACGGACCGCACGATCCGCGCGACCGCCGCGAACATCTCCCGGGGCGGCACCTGCCCGTCCTCGTACCCGAGGGACAGCGCGATCCCGGCGCTGGGCGTGGCGAGCGCCGGGTGTCCGGCCTCCTCGAAGGTCCGGGCGCTCGCCGCGTCCCACGGCCCCGGCAGGACCAGCGGGTCGCCCGGCGCCCGGCCGTGGTGCAGGGCGCGCAGGGTGTCGGCGGCGCTCACCATGCCGGGCCTCCGGGGGCGATGCGGCGGCTGACCATCAGCCGGTTCCAGCTGTTGATGACGGTGATCACGCCGATGAGGTGGGCGAGTTCCCCCTCGTCGAAGTGCGCGGCGGCCCGTTCGTACACGTCGTCCGGCACGAAGCCGCCCCCGGAGCCGGACGCCTGGGAGGTGCCCCCGGTGAGCACGGTGATCGCCTCGGTGAGCGCGAGGGCGGCGCGCTCGCGGGCGGTGAAGAGCTCCCCGGCCTCCTCCCAGGCGTTGAGGAGCGCGATGGGCTTGGTGCTCTCGCCGTTCTTCACCGCCTCGTCCACGTGCATGTCGAGGCAGAAGGCGCAGGCGTTGATCTGCGAGGCTCGCATCATCACCAGCTCGGCGAGCACGGGGTCGCCGAGACCCTTCTTCGCGGCGCCGCTCAGCGCGCCCATCGCGCCCGCGACGCGCGGGTCCAAGTGCGTGGTGCGGGGGCTCACTTGGCCTCTCCCGCCTTGTAGTGTCCCGGCACCTGGCGCGTGCTGACGCCGAAGCGGTTCCACGCGTTGATGACGGTGATCGCGGCGATGAGCTGGGTCAGCTCCGCCTCCTCGAACTGCGCGGCGGCCCGCTCGTACACGTCGTCCGGCACGAAGCCGTCGGTGAGCACGGTGATCGCCTCGGTCAGTTCGATCGCGGCGATCTCCTTGGCCGTGTAGAAGTGCCGCGACTCCTCCCACGCGCTGAGCTGGATGATCCGCTCGACGCTCTCGCCGGCCGCGAGGGCGTCCTTGGAGTGCATGTCGAGGCAGAGCGCGCAGCGGTTGATCTGCGAGGCGCGGACCTTGACGAGCTCGAAGATCACCGGGTCGAGGCCCCGACGGGCGGCCGCGTCGAGCTTCATCATGGCCTTGAAGACCTCGGGGGCGTGCCGGGCCCAGTCGAGGCGGGGCGTGTGCTCGTGGACGTGTCCCGCGGGGGCCGTCGTGCTGTCGGTGCTGGTGGTCTCGTTCGTCGTCATGCTCTCGACCCTACGATCGCGGTAGCCCACGGGTATGGTCCATTTCCATGGAAGAAACGTGGGCCACTCTGGGCGTCGACCTCCATCTGGAGACCGGCGGCGACGCGTCCCGCCACGGCGTGCGCCGGGGTCTCACGGATGCCCTGCGCGAGGCCGTGCGTGGCGGCAGGCTCGCCCCCGGCACCCGCCTGCCGTCGTCCCGCGCTCTCGCCGTCGACCTCGGCATCGCGCGCAACACGGTCGCCGACGCGTACGCCGACCTGGTCGCCGAGGGCTGGCTCACCGCCCGCCAGGGCTCGGGCACCCGGGTCGCCGAGCGCGTGGTCACCCCGCCCGCGCGGCCCCGGCCGCCCGGCCGGAAGGGCGGCGCGCCCACCTACGACCTGACCCCCGGCCGACCGGACCTGTCGGCCTTCCCGCGCGCGGAGTGGCAGAAGGCGGCCCGCCGTGCGCTCGCCGCGGCGCCCGACGACGCGCTCGGCTTCGCGGACCCGCGCGGCCGCGTCGAGCTGCGCACCGCCCTGGCCGGCTATCTCGCGCGGGCCCGCGGCGTGCACGCCGACCCCGGACGCATCGTCGTCACCGCCGGGTTCGTGCACGCCCTCGCGATCCTCGGCCGGGTGCTGCGGGCGCGCGGACTGCGCACGGTGACCGTGGAGTCGTACGGCCTCGACCTGCACTGGAACCTGCTGCACCGGGCGGGCCTGCGCACCGCCCCGCTCGGCTTCGACGCGCTCGGGACGGACGTCGCGGGCCTGGCCGCCGGGTCGTCCAAGGCGGTCCTGCTCACCTCCGCCCACCAGTTCCCGATGGGCGTGCCGCTGCACCCCGACCGGCGCGCCGCCGCCGTCGACTGGGCGCGGCGCGCGGGCGGCCTGATCCTGGAGGACGACTACGACGGTGAGTTCCGCTACGACCGCCAGCCGGTCGGTGCGCTCCAGGGCCTGGACCCCGAACACGTCGTCTACCTCGGCACGGCCAGCAAGTCCCTCGCACCGGGCCTGCGGCTCGGCTGGATGGTGCTGCCGGCCGGCGTCCACGACGAGGTGCTCGCCGCGAAGGACGCGGACGGCGCGTCCTGCGGCGCCCTGGACCAGCTGACGCTCGCGGAGTTCATCACGTCGGGGGCGTACGACCGGCACGTCCGGCGGATGCGGTTGCGCTACCGGCGCCGCAGGGACGACCTGGTGCGGGCCCTCGCCACGGCGGCCCCCCACGTCGAGGTGCACGGCCTGGCGGCCGGCCTCCACGCGGTCCTGCGGCTGCCCCCGGGTCACGAGAGGACGGTGGTCCAGGCGGCCAACTGGCAACACCTGGCCCTCCAGGGCCTGTCCCTCTTCCGCCACCCGGAGGCGACGCCCCAAGACCAGGACGGCCTGGTCGTCGGCTACGGCACCCCCGCGGAACACGCCTGGACAGGAGCACTGCAGGCACTGTGCAGGGTGCTGGCGGGGGCGGGCGGGTGAGGGGTGGGGATGGGGGGAAGCCTCTCGGGTGAGGGGGGCGCGGGGATCGGGAAAGTCCCCTGGCGGGAGGGAAAATCAGCCCCTCCGGCGTTTGAGGAGCGGGGTCCGGGGCGGAGCCCCGAGGCGGGGCCGAAGTCGGGGTGCCGCGGAGCGCAGGGGCGGGGCCGAAGTCGGGGTGCCGCGGAGCGCAGGGGCGGGGCCGAAGTCGGGGTGCCGCGGAGCGCAGGGGCGGGGCCGAAGTCGGGGCGCCGCGGAGCGCAGAGGCGGGGCCGAAGTCGGGGCGCGGAAAGACCCGTCACCGCACCCCCTCCGCCGGCGCCTCCCCGAAGCGGGCCAGCGCCAACGCCCCCGCGACGGCCACCGCGAAGCCGAGGACCGCCAGCCAGCCGAGCCCCTCGCGGGTGCGGTCGCCCAGCCAGACGACGCCCACCAGCGCGGGCCCGATCGTCTCGCCGATCACCATCCCGGCCGTCGCCGTCGTGACCGACCCCCGCTGCAGCGCGGAGGTGAGCAGCAGAAAAGCCGCACCCCCGCCCACCAGCAGCGCGTACACCGCCGGATTGGCGACCAGCGCCCCCGGCGACACGTCGTCGATGAGCCGCACGGCCACCTCGACCACGCCGAAGCCGCACCCCGCCCCCAGGCCCAGCGCCAGCGCCCGCCCCCGGTCGGGCAGCCGCCCGGCCACCGCGCCGACCAGCAGGACGGCGACGGCGATGCCCAGCATCACGTACCGCAGGGCCGTCGACCCGGCCCGGTCGCCCTCGTCGCCGGACGCCAGGCCCAGCATCGCGAGCCCCGCGCACACGACGCCCACCGCACCCCACTCGACACCGCTCAGGCGCACGCGCAGCAGCCGGGAGGCGACCACCGCGGTGACGGCGAGGCTCGCGGCGAGCGCCGCGCCCACCGCGTAGATCGGGACCGAGCGCAGCGCCACGATCTGCAGCACGAAGCCGAGTCCGTCCAGGGCGAGCCCCGCGAGGTAGCGCCACTGGCGCAGGGCGCGCAGCAGCAGCGCCGGGTCGACGCCGGAGCCGGTGCCGGGCGCGGTGGCGCGCGCGGCGACCGCCTGGAGAACCGAGGCCGTACCGAAGCAGACCGCCGAACCGAGTGCGCAAATCATCCCAAGAGACACGAAGTGACTGTAGAGGACTGCAGAGGGCAGTGAGCCGGGAGGGACAAAGGAGACCCGAGGGACATCCGGGGGAGGGGGCTGGCACGCTCCGGCGGGGCTTCCCTACGCTGACGTGCCGTACGGCTGCGTACGGCACGTACATCGCGTACGGCTACGGGGGAACGGGACACATGGCACAGAACACTCCACGACGGCTGCGCTCCAGCACGGTCGTCCTCGGCGGCATGGGCGTCCTCGCCGCGGCCCTGACCTCCTGCGGCTCGGACCCCGACCGCCGCTGCGTGGACCGGGACAGCTACGACACCATGCTCGGATACAAGATCGTCGCCGACAGCAACTGCAAGGCCGGGGCCTCCTCGGGATCGTCCGGATCAGGAAGCTCCGGCGGCTCCGGCGGTTCGTCGGCGGGCAAGGGCCGCACCGCGGGCTCCGGGGGATACGGCACCGGCAAGACCTCGGGCCGCACCGAACCCGCCTGGTACTACGACGCCGACGTGGACGGCCGCTACGCCGACTCCGGCACCTTCAGCCGCAGCGAGGCCGTCGACCGGGACGGCTTCGGCTGCTCGGGCAGCGGCAGCGGCGGCGGCTGAGCGGCACGCGAGGGAACCGGACGCGTACGCCATGGAACGCCGCACCACGCGACCCCGCCCCGGCTGGCAGCGCACGGTCGAGGAGCAGGGCCTCGTCTACCCGCTGACCCGCTACCCGGACGACAGCCTGCGCCCCTACTGGGACGAGAGTGCCTACTACGTCTTCTCGCTGCCCGAGGTGGAGGCGCTGGAGGAGGTCGTCGAGGAACTGCACGGCATGTGCCTGGCCGCCGCCGCGCACATCGTCGAGCACGACCGCCTCGCCGACCTCGGCATCACCGACCCGAGGGTGGCCGCCGCCGTCACCGAGGCCTGGCACCGCAGGGCCGAACTCCCTTCCCTGTACGGCCGTTTCGACCTCCGGTACGACGGTACGGGCCCGGCCAAGATGCTGGAGTACAACGCCGACACGCCCACCTCGCTGGTCGAGGCGGCCGGCCCGCAGTGGTTCTGGATGGAGGAGCGCTTCCCCGGCGCCGACCAGTGGAACTCCCTCCACGAGCGGCTCGTCGACGCCTGGAAGAAGCAGGCGCCGCTGCTGCCGCCCGGCGGCCCGCTGTACTTCGCGCACTCCGCGGCCGACGAGCTCGGCGAGGACCTGATGACCGTCGCGTACCTGCGCGAGACGGCCGACCAGGCGGGGCTCGCCACGGAGGCGATCTCCATGGAGGACATCGGCTGGGACCGCCTCTCGCGCCGCTTCGTCGACAAGCGCCTGCGCTTCATGCGGAGTTGCTTCAAGCTCTACCCGTGGGAGTGGCTGACCACGGACCGCTTCGCGCCGCACGTCCTGGAGACCCTCGACAACGGCGGCGGCACCGGTTCGACGCTGTGGATCGAGCCCGCCTGGAAGATGCTGCTCTCCAACAAGGCGCTGCTCGCCGTGCTGTGGGAGCTGTATCCCGGTCACCCGAACCTCCTCCCGGCCTACCTGGACGGCCCGCGCGAACTCGCCGCGGGCCGCGGCTACGTCACCAAGCCGCTGCTCGGACGCGAGGGCGCCGGGGTGACGGTGCACGAGCCGGTGGACACGTCGGCGGGAACCGCCCCGGTACCGGCCCCCATCGACGACGGCCTGCGCGACGAGCCCTGCTGCTACCAGGAGTTGGCCCCGCTGCCCGACTTCGACGGCAACCGGGTCGTGCTCGGCGCGTGGGTCGTCGAGGACGAGGCGGCGGGGCTCGGCATCCGGGAGTCGACGGGGCTGGTCACGGACGAGTACGCGAGGTTCCTCCCGCACGTCATCCTGTGAGCCGACCTTCACGTAAGGCTGGCTGCCGAGCGCCGGCGGTGGCAACGATCCCTCGACACCACCGCCTGCATCATGACCTGCGCCGACCTGCGCCGGACGCCGCGCAGGAGGCCCAAGCCTGCCCACCGGACCACCCGCCCCCCCCCGGAGGACTAGTCGTAGTACCCCTCGGTCATCTCGATGCCGACGGACTCGGACCCTTCCCCACGGCCCTCGCCCCGGTGCCTGAGGTCCATGGCGAGCGGCTCGGACTCACCCTTGAAACGGAGCTCGACGGTCCAGGTGTCGATGGAGTCGTCGGCGAAGTCGGCGACCACCGGCTTGTGCGCGGCGGCCCCCCACTCCTTCACCCACTCCCGGGCCGTCGCATCCGCCCCCGCGCTCTCCCGGGCCAGCCCCGCGAGCCCCTCGGCGTCCCGCTCCTTCAACCGCACCACGGCCTGCTCGACCACGGCGAGCGTCTCGGGTATGGGGCGCCCCGTGACGGTCAGGTCGAGCTCGGCGGTGCCGTCCCGCACATACCGGGGCGCCTTGTCGTCCTCCCTGAAGGCGACCTGGCAGGCGGCGAAAAGCCCCACCGCCGCCGCCACCAACGCGCACCAGTGCCACGCCCGAACCCCCACCGAACCCACTCCGTCACACAGCCGTACTCATCAGGGCAAAAGAGCAACAAAGCTATGCGGACCCAGGAGGACCCACCAGGGCCGAACGTCCCGAAACGGACGCGGGTGGGGGCGTGGGCGGGGGAGCGGGGCCGGGCACGCGCGAACGAACCGTGGACCCCGGGTGCGCCGGACGTGCAGGACGCACCGGACGTGCCGGACGCACGGGACGCACGGGACGCACCGGGCGTGCCGGACGCACGGAACGCACCTGACGTGCCGGACGCACGGAACGCACCTGACGTGCCGGACGCACGGAACGCACCTGACGTGCCGGACGCACGGAACGCACCGGACGTGCCGGACGCGCGCTAGCTCAGCACCGCCCGCAACTGATCCAGCCCCCAGTCCAGATCCTCCTTGCTGATCACCAGCGGCGGAGCGATCCGGATCGTCGACCCGTGCGTGTCCTTGACCAGCACCCCCTTCGCCATCAATTTCTCGGAGATCTCCCGCCCCGTCCCGTACGACGGGGCGATGTCGACACCGGCCCACAGGCCGCGTCCGCGCACCTCGGTCACCTTGCCCGCGCCGGTCAGCAGACCCAGCTCGGCGTGCAGGTGTTCGCCCAGCTCCGTGGCCCGCTGCTGGAACTCGCCCGTCGACAGCATGTCGACCACTTCGAGCCCCACCGCACAGGCGAGCGGATTGCCGCCGAACGTCGACCCGTGCTCGCCCGGCTTGAACACCCCGAGCACATCGGCGTCGGCGACCACCGCCGACACCGGCACGACCCCGCCGCCGAGCGCCTTGCCCAGGAGGTAGACGTCCGGCACCACGCCCTCGTGCTCGCACGCGAACGTGCGTCCCGTCCGGCCGAGCCCCGACTGGATCTCGTCCGCGATGAACAGGACCCCGCGCTCCCGGGTCAACTCCCGCACCCCCGGCAGATATCCGGCCGGTGGCACCAGGACCCCGGCCTCGCCCTGGATCGGCTCGATCAGCACCGCCACGGTGTCCTCCGTGACCGCCGCCCGCAGCGCCTCCAGGTCGCCGTACGGCACGATCTCGAAGCCCGGGGTGTAGGGCCCGAAGTCGGCCCGCGCCTCCTCGTCCGTGGAGAAGCTGATGACGGTCGTGGTCCGGCCGTGGAAGTTGCCCGCCGCGACGACGATCTTCGCCCGCCCGTCCGGCACCCCCTTGACCCGGTACCCCCACTTGCGCGCGGTCTTCACGGCCGTCTCGACGGCCTCCGCGCCGGTGTTCATGGGCAGCACCATCTCCTTGCCGCAGAGCTCGGCAAGGCGCGTACAGAACTCGGCGAAACGGTCGTGGTGGAAGGCCCGCGAGGTCAGCGTCACCCGCTCCAGCTGTGCCTTCGCGGCGTCGATGAGGCGGCGGTTGCCGTGCCCGAAGTTGAGCGCGGAGTACCCGGCGAGCATGTCGAGGTAACGGCGTCCCTCGACATCGGTCATCCACGCGCCCTCGGCCGTGGCGACCACGATGGGCAGCGGATGGTAGTTGTGCGCGCTGTGCGCCTCGGCCTCGGCGATGAGCCGCGCACCGGTCGGGCCGGTGCCGGATCCGGTGGCCGATGACGGCGACGGGGCTGACGACGATGACGTGCGGGGAGATGGCGTACTCGACACGGGGTCTCCGTTCGTCCTGCGGCGTGGGGCGGGTGTGGCGCCCAAGTTCTATCGTCGCTCGCATCGCGGACGAAGAAACCTGCCGTACCGGCGTGCCCGCTAGGGTGGCCCCGACAGCACGGTGACTGGCGCGCGGGGAACCGACCCCGAGGAAGCCGTGTGAGGCAGAACCTTCGAGGTGCCGCCCGCCTGGGCACCCCGGGACCACGACCGGACACTGACCGCTCGCCCCGGAGGACGCCATGACTCTCCCTTCCCTTTCCGCTGCCGCCCAGCAGCATCCCGCCCTCGCCGCCGAGGATCCCGAACTCGCCGCCCTCATCGGTGCGGAGGAGCAGCTCCAGGCCGACACGCTGCGGCTGATCCCCAGCGAGAACTACGTCTCCGCCGCGGTCCTCGAAGCGTCCGGAACCGTCCTGCAGAACAAGTACAGCGAGGGCTACCCCGGCCGCCGCTACTACGAGGGCCAGCAGAACATCGACCCCGTCGAGCGCCTGGCCATCGCCCGCGCCAAGGCCGTCTTCGGCGTCGAGCACGCCAACGTCCAGCCCTACTCCGGCTCCCCGGCCAACCTCGCCGTCTACCTCGCCTTCGCCGAGCCCGGCGACACCGTCATGGGCATGGCCC
The DNA here is from genome assembly GCF_042889645.1 of Streptomyces sp. NPDC002564. Taxonomy (NCBI): domain Bacteria; kingdom Bacillati; phylum Actinomycetota; class Actinomycetes; order Kitasatosporales; family Streptomycetaceae; genus Streptomyces; species Streptomyces sp. NPDC002564. The sequence continues at coordinate 368,412 of NZ_JBIARE010000001.1, forward strand.
TGCCGATGGGCGGCCACCTCACCCACGGCTGGGGCGTCTCCGCCACCGGCAAGTGGTTCCGCGGTGTGCAGTACGGCGTGCGCCGGACCGCCGACCCCGCGACGAACGGCCGCATCGACCTCGACGAGGTCCGCGACCTCGCGCTCAAGGAGCGCCCCAAGCTGATCTTCTGCGGTGGCACCGCCCTCCCTCGCACCATCGACTTCGCCGCCTTCGCGGAGATCGCCCGCGAGGCGGGCGCCGTCCTGGTCGCCGACATCGCGCACATCGCCGGCCTCATCGCGGGCGGCGCCCACCCCTCACCGGTGCCGCACGCCGACGTGATCTCCACGACCACCCACAAGACCCTGCGCGGCCCGCGCGGAGCGATGCTCATGTCCCGCGAGGAGCACGCCAAGGCCATCGACAAGGCGGTCTTCCCCGGCCTGCAGGGCGGCCCGCACAACCAGACCACCGCGGCCATCGCCGTCGCCCTCCACGAGGCGTCCCGGAGCTCCTTCCGCGACTACGCCCACGCGGTCGTCGACAACGCCAAGGCCCTCGCCGACGCCTTGCTCGCCCGCGGCTTCGACCTGGTCTCCGGCGGCACCGACAACCACCTGATCCTGATGGACCTCACCCCCAAGGACGTCCCCGGCAAGGTCGCCGCCAAGGCCCTCGACCGGGCCGGGATCGTCGTCAACCACAACACCGTGCCCTTCGATCCGAGGAAGCCCTTCGACCCCTCGGGCATCCGCATCGGCACCCCCTCCCTCACCTCGCGCGGACTGGGCACCGAGCACATGGCTGCCGTCGCCGAATGGATCGACCGCGGTGTCGCCGCCGCCCGCACCGGCGACGAGGCGGCCCTGACGAAGATCAGGTCCGAGGTCGCCGACCTGATGGCCGCTCATCCGGCGCCGGGCCTGCCGACCACCTGACGCCCCCGCCCGGGTCGGCGGGGCGGCGACTCACAGGTCCCGCAGCTCCTGCCGGGGTCCCGGCTCCTGCGGGCGCCTCCGCCACGCCGACGCCGCGGCCCAGCGCCCGGCCACCGGTCGCCGCAGCAGCAGCGCGGCGACCGCGCCGGCCCCGGCGCCCGGTATCGCCCACCACCAGTCCGGGTCCGTACTCCCCGGTGCGCCGGTGCCGGCGGCGGCCGGCCGCCGGGCGCCGCCCGTCCCGGTCTCCTCCGCGGCCGTCGGCGCCGGCTTCGACCCCATGCCCGGCGCGATCCCCGAGGTGCCCCGGTCGGACGCCCTGCCCAGCAGGCCGAGCTCCTTGAACAGCGAGGTGAGGCGCCGGGGGTCCTTCGCCCGGTACCAGTCGCCGTTCATGGAGTCGGGGTCCGTCGACCGGTGCACCCAGACCTCTTTGCCCTTCTTGCCGGGCTGCGGGGGATAGACCCGGTCCACCCGCCACGGCTGCACGTCGTGGACCATCCACGTGACGTTGATCTGGCGGGTGCTCTCGCCGATGCCCAGGCCCGGTGGGTCCTCGCCGCCCCGCTTCCCTGCGGAACCGGCGGGCTGCAGCATGCGCTCCAGCGCGCCGTACTCCTCGTCGCTGTAATACAGCGCGGCGCTCCGGGTGCTCTCCGGTGACACCAGCAGCACGCTCGTCGGCCCGCCCGCCGCCGCCTCCGGCGCGCCGAAGGCCACCAGCGCCGCCGTGACACCCAGTCCTGCCGCCGCCCCGCACCAGCCCCTTGCCGTCCGCATGTCCGATCCCCCCAGCCGCCCGCCGGCGCGCCCTCCGCGCCGGGTTCACTTCTGGTACACCGCCCGAGCCGTTCAGGTTCCCGATCCGCCCGCACCGATCCGCGGTGCGTTTCCTCACGGGGCGGACCTCTCCGGGACGGACCGCGCGATCTCCACCGCCCGCTCCTTCGACGGCACGCCCTCAAGACGCAGCGTCAGGTCCGTCCCCCGCGTCCACAGCAGCGTCGGCCCCGCCGTCCGCTCGGAGCGGCGCCAGCGGTCTCCGTCCTCCTGTTCCAGCCAGAACGTGAGCCGGTGCGGCCGGGCGAACCAGAGCCCGGTCCCCCCGTCGATCCCGACCCACTCGGGCAGCCGCGGCACCGTCTTGGCGACGCCGGGGTCGAGCAGCGCGGGGAACTCGTCGAGGCGTATCGTCCCGCCGTCCTCGTACCAGCAGAGGGTGAGCAGGACGTGGGCGTCCGGGCCGCGCGTCACCGACAGCGCGTCCGGCGTGCCGAGCGACCTCGGCACCACGGGCGCGAACCCGGCCAGCCGCCGGGCCCGCGCCGCCGAAACCGGATCACCGCAGCCGCGCCCGCCGGGACCGGCCGACGGCGTCGCCGACGGGTCGTACCGCACCTCGACCCCGCCGAAGTCGAACCAGTCGACGACGGCCGCCCGCACCGGAGGCGTCAGCGCCAGGACCGTGAGCAGCCCGCACAGCCCGGCCGTCACCGTCCGCCACCGCATCCGCAGACCGCGCCGCAGCCCGCGCAGCCGCTCGCCGGGACCGGGCCGCTCGGCCACCGGCACCGGGGCCTGCTCCGCGATGATCCGGGCGAGCACCCGCTCGGCCATCGTCTCCGCGCCCGCGCCCCCGGCGTCCATCGACCGGCCGAGCGCGCGCAGCTCCGCGCGCAGCCGAGCCGCCTCCTCCGCGTCACCGCGACCGCCCTCGCGGCGCCGCTCACCCACGTCCCTCGCCTCCCGCCTCGGACAGCAGGTCGCCCAGCTTGCGCAGCGCGCGGTTCAGCCGGGACTTCACCGTGCCCCGCGGCCAGCCGAGCGCCTGGGCCGTCTCCGCCTCGTCCATCTCCAGGAGATAGCGGTAGGTGACGACCAGCCGGTGGTCGTCGCCGAGCCGGTCGACGGCGGCGAGCAGCGCGGCCCGGCGCTCGTCCGCCAGCGCGGCCACCGCCGGATCCGCCGACTCCGGTATCAGCGGCTCGGCTTCGGCGAGCGCGGCCTCCCGGCCCACGACCGACCGCTGACGCACCGCCGAACGCACTGTGTTCCTCGTCTCATTGGCCACGATCGCGAGCAGCCACGGCTTGAAGGCCGAGCCGTCCCTGAATCGCCCGAGTGAGCAGTACGCCTTGAAGAAGGCCTGCTGCACCACGTCTTCCGCGTCCGATCCCGCGCCGAGTGCCACCGCCGCCCTGAGCGCGATGCCGGTGAACGCCCGCACCAATTCCGCGTACGCCTCCGCTTCTCCGGCGCGCACGCGGGCGATCACCGCACCCTCGTCGACGACGCGGCCCCCCTCCAGGACCTCCCCCTGTGTCCTCACACTCTTGATACACCGGCCGTGGCGGATCGGTTCCCATCCGTCACACACCTGTTTCCGACCTATGAGAGTCACCTGAGAGAATGGGCACCATGGCCTCTGAACGACCTCGTGTGCTCTCCGGAATCCAGCCCACCGCCGGCTCGTTCCACCTCGGCAATTACCTCGGCGCGGTCCGCCAGTGGGTGGCGCTGCAGGAGTCCCACGACGCCTTCTACATGGTGGTGGACCTGCACGCGATCACGGTCCCGCAGGACCCCGCGGAGCTGCGCGCCAACACCCGGCTCGCCGCCGCCCAGCTGCTCGCCGCGGGTCTCGACCCGGAGCGCTGCACGCTGTTCGTGCAGAGCCACGTGCCCGAGCACGCGCAGCTCGCCTGGGTGATGAACTGCCTCACCGGTTTCGGCGAGGCCTCCCGCATGACGCAGTTCAAGGACAAGTCCGCCAAGCAGGGCGCCGACCGCGCGTCGGTCGGCCTGTTCACGTACCCGGTCCTCCAGGTCGCCGACATCCTGCTGTACCAGGCCAACGAGGTGCCGGTCGGCGAGGACCAGCGTCAGCACATCGAGCTCACCCGTGACCTCGCCGAGCGGTTCAACGGCCGCTTCGGCGAGACGTTCACCGTGCCGTCGGCGTACATCCTCAAGGAGACGGCGAAGATCTACGACCTTCAGGACCCGTCGATCAAGATGAGCAAGTCGGCGTCCACGCCGAAGGGCCTGATCAACCTGCTCGACGAGCCCAAGGCCACCGCCAAGAAGGTCAAGAGCGCGGTCACCGACACCGGCACCGAGATCCACTACGACGTGGCCGAGAAGCCCGGCATCAGCAACCTCCTCGGCGTGTACTCGACCCTCACCGGCATCGGTATCGCCGAACTGGAGCAGAAGTACGTCGGCAAGGGCTACGGTGCGCTGAAGACCGACCTCGCCGAGGTCATGGTCGAGTTCGTGACCCCCTTCCGGGACCGCACGCAGCAGTACCTGGACGACCCGGAGACGCTCGACTCGATCCTGGCCAAGGGCGCGGAGAAGGCTCGTGCGGTCGCCGCCGAGACCCTCGCGCAGGCGTACGACAAGGTGGGCTTCCTGCCCGCCAAGCACTGAGCAACCGCACCGGACGACCGCTGTACGGCGCCGCCCACCGGGCGGCGCCCCTCTGCCCATCGACACGACGACAGGAGTACGACGTGGGGACCGTAACGATCGGCGTCTCGATCGCGGTCCCGGAGCCACACGGCAGCCTGCTCCAGGAGCGGCGTGCGGGCTTCGGGGACCCCGCGGCGCACGGCATCCCCACGCACGTGACCCTGCTGCCGCCCACCGAGGTGGACGCCTCGGCGCTGCCCGCGGTCGAGGCGCACCTCATCTCGGTCGCGGCGGCCGGCCGGCCCTTCCCGATGCGGCTCTCCGGGACGGGCACGTTCCGTCCGCTGTCGCCGGTCGTGTTCGTCCAGGTGGTGGCCGGTGCCTCGGCCTGCTCCTGGCTGCAGGAGCGGGTGCGCGACGCGTCCGGTCCGATGCCACGCGAACTGCAGTTCCCGTACCACCCGCATGTCACCGTGGCGCACGGCATCTCCGAAGAGGCCATGGACCGCGCGTACGAGGAGCTCTCGGAGTACGAGGCCGAGTGGTCCTGCACCGGCTTCGCCCTCTACGAGCAGGGCGCCGACGGCATCTGGCGCAAGCTGCGCAACTTCCCCTTCGGCGGCTCCGTGGTGCCCCCTCAGGCCCCGGCCCCCGCGGCCCGGGGGACGCTGCCCGCTCGCTGACCGGGGACGCCGCCGGCCCGGACGGCTAGACCGGCAGCCGGCGGAACACCGGCCGCGGCACGTGCCGCAGTGCCGACATGACCACCCGCAGCGCGCCGGGCACCCACACGGTCTCCGAGCGGCGCCGCAGCCCGGTCTCGATGGCCTCCGCGACGGCCTCCGGAGTGGTCGCCATGGGCGCCTCCTCCAGGCCCGCCGTCATCTTCGAGCGCACGAAGCCGGGGCGCACCACCATCACGTGCACCCCGGTGCCGTGCAGGGCGTCGCCCAGGCCCTGGGTGAACGCGTCGAGGCCGGCCTTGCTGGAGCCGTAGATGAAGTTCGAGCGGCGCGCCCGCTCGCCCGCCACCGAGGAGAGCACCACCAGGGAGCCGTGCCCCTGGGACTGCAGGGCCCGTGCGCAGACCAGGCCCGCCGAGACCGCGCCCGTGTAGTTGGTCTGGGCGACGCGGACCGCGGCGAGCGGCTCGTCCTCGTCGCGGGCCTGGTCGCCGAGGATGCCGAAGGCGAGCAGCACCATGTCGATGTCGCCCTCGGTGAAGATCTTGCCGAGGGACTCCTCGTGGGACTCCGGGTCGAGCGCGTCGAAGGCGACGGTGCGCACGTCCGCGCCCATGTCGCGCAGGTCGGCCGCGGCCTTCTCCAGGTCCGGCGACGGGCGCCCGGCCAGCCACACGGTACGGGTGCGGCGGGCGACGAGGCGGCGCGCGGTGGCGAGGCCGATCTCGGAGGTGCCGCCGAGGACGAGCAGGGACTGAGGGGTGCCGAAGGCGTCTTTCATGAGTACCGGTCTCCTAGAGGGCGAGGCGGCGGGAGAGGTCCGAGCGGAACACGCCGCGCGGGTCGAGCTCGGCCCGCAGGGCGCGGAAGTCGTCGAGACGGGGGTACATGGCGGCGAGCGTCTCGGGCCGCAGACGGGAGTCCTTGGCGAGGTAGACGCGCCCGTCGGCGGCGGCCACCTCCTCGTCGAGCTCGTCGAGGAAGGCGCCGAGCCCGGGGAGGTTCGCCGGGATGTCGAGGGCCAGGGTCCAGCCGGGCATCGGGAAGGAGAGCCAGCCCGGATCGCCCTCTCCGAAGCGCTTGAGGACGGCGAGGAAGGAGGGGCAGCCCCGGTCGGAGATGCGCCGCACGATCTGGCGCAGGGCCTCTTCCTTGCCGTATCCGACGACGAACTGGTACTGCACGAACCCGCCGCGGCCGTAGATGCGGTTCCAGTGCGGGACGCCGTCCAGGGGGTGGAAGAAGGTGGAGAGCTTCTGCAGTTCGCCGGTGCGGGAGCGGGGCGCCTTGCGGTACCAGAGCTCGTTGAAGAGCCCCACCGAGGCCTTCCCGAGGAGCCCCTCGGGGACGAACGGGGGCGCGGCGGGCAGGTGCCCCGGACGGAACGCCAGAGGGGCTCTACGCGCGCGTGAGCGCCGCGGAAGGGCGTCCAGGGGAGCGTGGTCGCCGCGTGTGAGGACCGAGCGGCCCATGGCGGCGCCGCGCGCCAGGAGGTCGATCCACGCCACCGAGTAGCGGTAGCGGTGGTCGGTGGCCGTCAGGCGGGCCATCAAGTCGTCCAGATCCGTGGCCCGTTCCGTGTCGACGGACATCAAGGACGTCTGGACCGGGAGGAGTTCGACGGTCGCCGACAGGATGACGCCGGTCAGGCCCATGCCGCCGGCCGTCGCGTCGAACAGGGGGCTGCCGGGTTCGACCGTGCGGACCGTGCCGTCGGCGGTCAGCAGGTCCAGGGACAGGACGTGGCGGGAGAAGGACCCCGAGACGTGGTGGTTCTTGCCGTGGATGTCGGCGCCGATCGCGCCGCCGACGGTCACATAGCGGGTCCCCGGTGTGACCGGCACGAACCAGCCGAGGGGGAGCAGCACTTCCATCAGGTGGTGCAGGGAGACGCCCGCGTCGCAGACGACGGTGGCCGCGGGGGCGCCCGTCGGCGAGGTGCGGGTGGTGTCGATGACACGCACCCGGTCCAGGCCCGTCATGTCGAAGACGGCGCCGCCCGCGTTCTGCGCCGCGTCCCCGTACGCCCGTCCCAGGCCGCGCGCGATGCCGCCGCGCTCCCCGCAGTCGCGCACCGCCGCCGCGGCCTCCTCCGGCGTACGGGGTCTCACCAGCCGGGCGGTCGTGGGCGCGGTGCGGCCCCAGCCGGACACGGACACGGCGGGTGACGCCGGGACCGGGGCGGGGGCGAGGGAATCGGCGGGGGAGTCGGCAGGCATGCATGTGACCGTATCGCCCGCAAGTGTGCGGTTTGCTCTAAATCATCCGCTCTCTCACCGAAATGGGTGATTGAGCGAGTGTCATTCAACATTGTCGAAAATATTGGCAGTTTGCCTAGAAGAGTCGAGATGCCCAGCTCTTGCCCAGCTCTCGAATGTCCTTGAACGTCCTTGAATGTCTTCGAAAAAGAGGCGACATGCACGACATGGACCACCGGTTGCTGTCGGCCCTGCGCGACTGCGGCACCGACCCGCGCGTGGCGTCCGCCGCCCGCACCCTGTCCCGTACCGGCGAGCACGGCGCGCTCTGGATCGCCGCGGGCCTGGTGGGCGCCGCCGTCGACCGCGAGCGCCGCGGCGCCTGGCTGCGCGGCACGGCGCTCACCGCGGCCGCCCACCTGGCCAGCATGGGCGTCAAGCGGATCGTCCGCCGCCCCCGCCCGGCCGACCGCGGAGACGTCGAACCCCTCGTCCGCACCGCGGGCCGGCACTCCTTCCCCAGCTCGCACGCCACCTCGGCGGCCGCCGCCACCGTCGCCTACGGCGCGCTGCGCCCCGTCGGCGCCCATCTCGTCCCACCGCTGGCCGCCGCCATGTGCGTCTCCCGGCTGGTCGTCGGCGTCCACTACCCCACGGACGTGGCCGCCGGCGCGGCGCTCGGCGCCCTCACCGCGCGCGTGGGCGCCGCCTGGATGAACGGAGGCCGCGGCTGATGCCTGAACGTATCTCCACCGTCCTGGAGCGGCCGGGACCGCCGCAGCCGTCGCGCCCGGCGGCCACCGGGCTGCCCCTCGGCCTCCTGAAGACCGCGCGCCCCCGACAGTGGGTGAAGAACGTCCTCGTCGTCGCGGCGCCCGCCGCCGCCGGCGAGCTCTTCTCCCGGCACGCCCTGATCCAAGTCGCGATCGTCTTCGCGCTGTTCACCGCCGCCGCGTCCGCCGTCTATCTGATCAACGACGCGCGCGACGCGGACGCCGACCGCGCCCACCCCACCAAGTGCCGCAGGCCCGTCGCCGCGGGACAGGTGCCGGTGCCCGTCGCGTACGCCGTCGGCGGGCTCCTCGCCGTCCTCGCGCCCACGGCCGCCGCCGTCCTGTGCACACCGCTGACCGCGGCGCTCCTGGCCGCCTACGTAGGCATGCAACTCGCCTACTGCATCAGCCTCAAGCACGTCCTGGTCGTCGACCTCACCATCGTCACGACCGGCTTCCTGATGCGCGCCATGATCGGCGGCCTCGCCCTCGACATCCCGCTCTCGCGCTGGTTCCTCATCACGACCGGCTTCGGCGCGCTCTTCATGGTCTCCGCCAAGCGCTACTCCGAGGCCGTCCAGATGTCCGCCGACTCGGAGAAGCTGGGCGCCACGCGCGCGTTGCTCACCGAGTACACCACCGGCTACCTCCGCTTCGTGTGGCAGCTGGCCGCCGGGGTCGCCGTCCTCGCGTACTGCCTGTGGGCGATGGAGGAGGGCGGCACCGCCAACGGAAGCCTGCTGCCGTGGCGCCAGCTGTCCATGGCCGCCTTCATCCTCGCGATCCTGCGCTACGCCGTCTTCGCCGACCGGGGCACCGCGGGCGAGCCCGAGGACGTCGTGCTGCGGGACCGGGCGCTCGCGGTGATCGGCCTGGTGTGGCTCGCGATGTACGGGCTCGCGGTCACGGACTGGTGAGCTCGTCCCCGCGCGAGCGGCTGCGGGCGCTCGGCCCCGAACTGCTCGGCTTCGCCGCCGCCGGCCTCTGCGCATACGCCGCCGACCTCGGCCTCTTCGTCTGGCTGCGCGGCCCCGTGGGCCTGGACCCGCTGACCGCCAAGGCCCTGTCCTTCCTCGCGGGGTGCTCGGTGGCGTACGCCGGCAACGCGCTCGGCACCTACCGGAGCAGGACCGCGGACGTCCCGCGGCTGCGCCAGTACGCGGTGTTCTTCGCCGTCAACATCGCGGGTGCCCTCGTCCAGCTGCTGTGCATCGCCGTGTCCCACTACGGGCTCGGGCTGACCTCGCAGCGCGCGGACACCGTCTCGGGCGCCGGAATCGGCATGGCACTCGCCACTGTTCTGCGGTTCTGGGGTACACGGACCTTGGTCTTCCGCACATCGGGCAGGACATCGGACAGGACCGCAGGTACGGAGGCGTCATGGACTGGTTGAAGAAACTGCCCGGCATCGGGCCGCTCGTCGAGAAGGCGATGCGCACGCACGCGTGGCAGGCCTACGAACGGCTCGACCAGGTGCACTGGGCGCGCCTCGCGGCCGCCATGACGTTCATCAGTTTCCTCGCGCTGTTCCCGCTGCTGACCGTCGCCGCCGCGATCGCCGCGGCGACGCTCTCGAAGAAGCAGCAGGACACCCTGGAGAGCAAGATCTCCGAGCAGGTCCCCGGCATCTCCGACCAGCTCAACCTGGACGCGCTGGTGGCCAACGCGGGCACCGTGGGCCTCGTCGCGGGCGCCCTGCTGCTCTTCACCGGCATCGGCTGGGTCGGCTCGATAAGGGAGTGCCTGCGGGCCGTCTGGGAGCTGGCGGACGAGGAGGAGAACCCCGTCCTGCGCAAGGCCAAGGACGCCGGGGTCCTCATCGGGCTCGGCGGCGTGGGCCTCGCGTCGTTCGCCGCGTCGGCGCTCGCCTCGACCGCCGTCGGCTGGGCCGCCGACCTCATCGGCATCGACGAGCAGGGCTGGGGCGCGGTGTTGCTCCAGGTCATCGCGTTCGCCATCGCCGTCCTCGCGGACTTCCTGCTGCTGCTGTACGTCCTGACGCTGCTGCCCGGCGTCCAGCCGCCCCGGCGCTCGCTCATCACCGCGGGGCTGATCGGCGCGGCCGGCTTCGAACTGCTCAAACTGCTGCTCGGCGGCTACATCAAGGGCGTCGCGTCGAAGAACATGTACGGCGCCTTCGGCGTGCCCGTCGCGCTGCTCCTGTGGATCAACTTCACGGCGAAGCTGATGCTGTTCTGCGCGGCCTGGACGGCCACGCGGAAGGCGAGGACCACGGAGGACCCGGCCGCGGAGGGCGCGGCCACGGAGGACCCGGCCGCGCAGGCGGGCGCTGAGGACTCACCCGCGGAAGTCACCCGTACAGGGGACGGAAAAGGCGAAGAGGCAGTCTCCGTAGAGGCCGCCTCCTCGCCCGCTCCCTCCGAAGGAGCCACCCGCGCGGACCGCTTCTCCGAAGAGCGCCGTCAGTCCTGACGCGCGTCCTGACGCGCGCGCCGCCCGCCCTGGCCGGGCAGCGGCAGCCGGCGACGGATCACGAAGACGCCGGCGGCGAGCACCGCGAGGACGCCGCCCGTGACGGCGAGGGCGGTGCCCATGCCGGTCGACCCGTCCTCGGAGGAGTGCGCCGCGTTCTCGGTGGCGTCCTTGCCCGCGCCGCCGCTGCCCGGGGCGCCCTTGCCCGCGCCGCCCGTGTCCGCGCCCCTCGGCGCGACGAGCTCACCCACCGGGTCGACCTTGCCCGCGGCCTTGAAGCCCCAGTCGAAGAGCCGCGCGGTCTCCTTGTAGACCGCGTGCGGCTCTCCGGAGGAGGGGTTCATGACGGTCACGAGGAGGACCTTGCCGTCGCGCTCGGCCACACCGGTGAAGGTGTTTCCCGCGTTCGTGGTGCTGCCGTTCTTGACGCCGGCGATGCCCTTGTAGGGGCTGATGCCGATGTCACCGGTGAGCAGCCGGTTGGTGTTCTGGATCGCGAAGGACTCGCGCTTCGTCTTGCCCTTGTCCTTGCCCTTGGTGACCTTCTTGGTCTCGCCGGGGAACTCGGCGGTGGCCGTCGAGCAGTACTCGCGGAAGTCCTTCTTCTGCAGCCCGGAGCGGGCGAACAGCGTCAGGTCGTACGCCGAGGAGACCTGGCCCTTGGCGTCGTAGCCGTCCGGGGAGACCACGTGCGTGTCGAGGGCCTGCAGCTCGTCGGCGTGCTTCTGCATGTCCTTGACGGTCTTCGGGACGCCGTCGTTCATCGCGGACAGCACGTGCACGGCGTCGTTGCCCGACCGCAGGAAGACGCCGAGCCACAGGTCGTGGACGGTGTACGTCTCCTTCTCCTTGATGCCGACCATGCTGCTGCCCGCGCCGATGCCCGCCAGGTCGGAGAGCTCGACCTTGTGCTTCTGCGTCTTGGGGAACTTCGGCAGCACGGTGTCGGCGAAGAGCATCTTGAGGGTGCTCGCCGGGGGCAGCCGCCAGTGCGCGTTGTGCGAGGCGAGGACCTCGCCGGACTCGGCGTCCGAGACGATCCAGGAACGGCCCGACAGCTCCTTGGGCAGCACGGGGGCGTTCGCCTTGAGCTTCACCTGGGTGCCGGGCTCACCGAGCCGGGCACCGCCCACGGTGGACATCTTGGCGGGCGGCTTCGGCTGGTCCTTGTCGCCCCCCGGCTTCTCGTCCGCGAGCGCGGGAGCTGCGGTCGACATGGTCAGCAATGCGGCGGAAGCGACCAACATGGCGGTCTTTTTTACGGCAGGCACGGACGAGAACGTACAGGGCCGGGCTGTGCAAGTCGCTTCCGCGGTGGGCTGTGTCCCCTCGTCCCCACCCCGGCGGCGGTGCGACGGAGAAGCTGGCGATACTGAACGTATGAAGCTCAGCCGCCCTGTCTCCTGGTTCCTGCTCGCCTTCGGGGTGTGGAGCTGGTTCATCTGGATCACTTTCGTCAAGAACCTGTGGAAGGACGGCAGTGGGCTGGCCTTCGACGACGCGGACAACCCGACCGGGTACTTCTGGGTGCACCTGACGCTTGCCGTTGTCTCCTTTGTCTTGGGGACGGTGGTAGGGACCATCGGGTTCCGCGGAGTCCGCGCCCTGCGGAGAACGTCATAGCCGTGATCGTCCTCGTGGTCCTTGTGGCCGTGGCCGTCCTCGCGGCCTTCGCCGGTCTTCACTGGTACGTGTGGCGCCGTCTGGTGCGCGACACCACGGCCGGGCCCGGGCTCGCCCGGCGTGCGGGCACGGCGGTCTTCGTCGCCGGTCCGCTGCTGATGTTCGGCGCGCTCGTCGCCGAGCGGACCGGGGCGCCCTTCCTGCTGCAGCGGGTGCTCGCCTGGCCGGGCTTCCTGTGGATGGCCCTCGCGCTCTATCTGCTCCTCGCGGTGCTCGCGGGGGAGCTGGTGCGGCCTCTGCTGCTGCGATGGACGGAGAAAAGGGCACGCCCCGTAGAGGCGGCTTCCGGGAGCGGCTCCTCCGTAGAGGTGGATTCCGAAACCGGCTCCTCCGTAGAGGCGGATCCCGAAACCGGCCCCTCCGTAGAGGCGGGTTCCGAAACCGGCCCCTCCGTAGAGGTGGGTCCCGGGAGTGGTCCCGCTGAAGGGAGCGGCTCCACCGCCGTTCCCGTCCGCGCCGCCCCCTCCCGCCGCCTCTTCGTCTCCCGCATCGTCGGCGGGGCCGCCGCGGCCGCCGCCGTGGGGACCGTGGGCCAGGGAACGTACGGCGTACTGCGCGGCCCCGGGGTGAAGCGGGTCACCGTGCCGCTGGCGAAACTGCCGCGTGCCGCGCACGGGTTCCGGATCGCCGTGGTCAGCGACATCCACCTCGGGCCGATCCTCGGGCGCGGCTTCACGCAGCGCTTGGTCGACACCGTCAACGCCACGCAGCCCGACCTGATCGCCGTGGTGGGCGACCTGGTCGACGGCACCGTCGAGCACCTGGGCCCGGCCGCCGCCCCGCTCGCCGGACTGCGGGCGCGGCACGGCGCGTACTTCGTGACGGGCAACCACGAGTACTTCTCCGGCGCCGAGGAGTGGGTGGAGCACGTGCGCGAGCTCGGCCTGCATCCGCTGCGGAACGCCCGTACCGAACTCCCCGCCTTCGACCTCGCGGGCGTCGACGACGTGGCGGGCGAGAGCGAGGGCAAGGGCCCGGACTTCGCCGAGGCGCTCGGCGACCGCGACCGTGCGCGGGCCGCCGTCCTCCTCGCGCACCAGCCGGTCGTCATCCACGACGCCGTCGAACACGGCGTCGACCTGCAGCTCTCCGGGCATACGCACGGCGGCCAGCTCTGGCCGGGCAACCTCGTCGCGGACCTGGCCAACCCGACGCTCGCGGGCCTGGAGCGGTACGGCGACACGCAGCTCTACGTGACGCGGGGCGCGGGTGCGTGGGGCCCGCCGGTACGGGTCGGGGCGCCGTCGGACATCACCGTCGTGGAGCTCGCGTCGCGGCAGGCCTGAGCCCGGCGGTATCCGGCCAGTGCCACCCGTAGGCACCGGCATGTGGGTGGGAACTGGCCAGATATGTGCGGGACGGGCGATGACGCAGTGACATCGTCCGGTCTCCCGGCGCAGCATGGGGAGCCGGACATCTGTACGGGTTCCCGACACGTGACGTATGTGGCGTGTGTGGGGTGTGTGTCGTGGATGACGCGCGTAGAGGCGCGTCGAGGGTGGGTCGGCGGTGCGTGAGGGCGGTACGGGGGTGCCGCGCCGCCTCAGGGGAGGGGACGTGGGACTTGCTGAGACGTGATGCCTTCAGGCTGCCGCCGCACCCGGCGTCGGTGCCGCTCGCCCGGACGCGGGTGCACGACCATCTGTCGGCGTGGGGGCACACGGCGGATCACGGCACGCTCGACGAGACCGTCCTCATCGTGTCGGAGCTGGCGACGAACGCGATCGTCCACGGACTCGTCGTGGAACGGGAGTTCGAGGTCGCGGTGACGGTGCTCGCCGACGGCTCGTGCTTCATCGAGGTGTCCGACGAGAGCCCGGCGGAACTCCAGGTGCGGACGGCCGACTGGGAGGACGAGACGGGCCGCGGCCTGCGCCTCCTCGACACGATCGCCGAGACGTGGGGCGTGTGGCGGCGGAGCGGGCACGGCAAGACGGTGTGGGCACTGGTGAAGGGCTGAGCGAACCCGTCCGCCGCGACCCCGCCCGGTGACCCCGCTCAGCAGCCCACCCGGCGACCCCGCTCAGGAACTCCGCGCCAGCTCCGGCCGCTTGAGGTAGTCCGTGAAGCCCACGACGTTCCCCCAGGGGTCGGCGATCTCCACGGTCCACCCCGTGGCCACGGAGAACGGCTCGGTCAGCGGCGGGACGCCCGCCGCCGTCAGGGCCCGGCCCTTCGCGCGGGCGTCGCGGACCTCCAGCCACAGGCGCGGCGCGGGCCACGCGGGCGTGCGCGGCACGATGCCGTCCTCCACGCGCAGCAGGACGCCCGGGGTCTCCTTGCCGATCTTCAGGATGGCGAGGCCGAGCTCGTCGATCCGGAAGGCGACGGGGAAGCCGGCCCGCTCGTAGAAGGCGACGGCCTCGCCGAGGTCGCCGACGGGGAACAGGACGTTGTCGAAGCCGAGGAGCCCGGCGGACGGGTCGTCGAGCAGTGCGGTGGACTGGTCAGCGGACAGGCCGACCGACTGGTTGTCTGACATTCCGTCAGGGTAGGGCGCGGCCCGCCACGGGCCCGCAGGCGCGCATGGCCCGTACGACCGGCCGTGAATCTTCGACCGTACGGCCCCCGCCACCGGTACTACCGATATGACCGGTCAACCGGAGCCGCCACCCTTACGACCGCTCCTGCCCCAGGCCCGAGACGGCCCGGCTTCGCGTTCCGCGTCACCCACCACCTACGCCAGGACCCCGCCTCCAGACGGAAGCGGGGCCCTGGCGTACGGCCGGTGGAGGCGGTGGGGTCAGAAGCGGCGGGTGATCAGGGCGCGCTTGACTTCCTGGATCGCCTTCGTGACCTCGATGCCGCGCGGGCACGCGTCCGTGCAGTTGAACGTCGTGCGGCAGCGCCACACGCCGTCCTTGTCGTTCAGGATCTCCAGGCGCTGCTCGCCCGCCTCGTCACGCGAGTCGAAGATGAAGCGGTGGGCGTTCACGATCGCGGCCGGGCCGAAGTACTGGCCGTCGTTCCAGAACACCGGGCACGAGGACGTGCACGCGGCGCACAGGATGCACTTGGTCGTGTCGTCGAAGCGCTCGCGGTCCTCGGCGGACTGCAGACGCTCGCGCGTCGGCTCGTTGCCCTTGGTGACCAGGAACGGCATCACGTCGCGGTACGCCTGGAAGAACGGGTCCATGTCGACGACCAGGTCCTTCAGGACCGTCAGACCCTTGATCGGCTCGACCGTGATCGGCTTGGCCGGGTTGATGTCCTTGATCAGGGTCTTGCAGGCAAGACGGTTCTTGCCGTTGATCCGCATGGCGTCCGAGCCGCAGATGCCGTGCGCGCAGGAGCGGCGGAACGTCAGCGTGCCGTCCAGCTCCCACTTGATCTTGTGGAGGCCGTCGAGGACGCGCTCCTTGGGGTCGATCTCCAGCTGGAAGTCTTCCCAGGTGGCGTCCGCCGAGACCTCCGGGTTGAAGCGGCGGATGCGGAACGTCACCGTGATCAGGTGCGAGCCGTTGTCCGCTTCGAGAGCCTCGAGCTTGTCCATCGTCGGGGTAGCCATCAGTACTTACGCTCCATCGGCTGGTAGCGGGTCTGGACGACCGGCTTGTAGTCGAGACGGATCGTCTCCGTGCCGTCGTCGCCGACCTCGCGGTACGCCATGGTGTGGCGCATGAAGTTGACGTCGTCGCGGTTCGGGAAGTCCTCGCGGTAGTGGCCGCCGCGGGACTCCTTGCGGGCGAGCGCGGACTGCGCCATGACCTCGGCCAGGTCGAGCAGGTTGCCCAGCTCGATGGCCTCCAGGAGGTCGGTGTTGAACCGCTTGCCCTTGTCCTGGATCGAGACGTTCTTGTAGCGGGCGCGGAGCTCGGCGATCTTCTCCACGGCCGTCTTGATCGTCTGCTCCGTGCGGAACACCATGACGTTGGCGTCCATGGTCTCCTGCAGCTCGGTGCGGAGCTCGTGGACCCGCTCGTTGCCCGAGGCGTCGCGCAGCTGCTCGACGAGGGAGACGACGAGCTCCTCCGGGTTCTCCGGGAGCTCGACGAAGTCGTTCTTCGCGGAGTACTCGGCGGCGGCGATGCCCGCACGGCGGCCGAAGACGTTGATGTCCAGGAGCGAGTTCGTGCCGAGGCGGTTGGCGCCGTGCACGGAGACGCAGGCCACCTCGCCCGCCGCGTACAGGCCCGGGACGACGGTCGAGTTGTCCGCGAGGACCTCGCCCTCGACGTTCGTCGGGATGCCGCCCATGGCGTAGTGCGCGGTCGGCTGGATCGGGATCGGGTCCGTGTAGGGCTCGATGCCGAGGTAGGTGCGCGCGAACTCGGTGATGTCCGGGAGCTTGGCGTCCAGCTGCTCCGGCGGGAGGTGCGTCAGGTCGAGGTAGACGTGGTCGCCCTCGGGACCGCAGCCGCGGCCCTCGCGGATCTCCGTGTAGATGGAGCGCGAGACGACGTCACGGGACGCGAGGTCCTTCATGACCGGCGCGTACTTCTCCATGAAGCGCTCGCCGTCCTTGTTGCGGAGGATGCCGCCCTCGCCGCGGGCGCCCTCCGTCAGAAGGATGCCCATGCGCCAGATGCCGGTCGGGTGGAACTGGAAGAACTCCATGTCCTCCAGCGGCAGCCCGCGCCGGTAGCAGGCCGCCTGGCCGTCACCGGTGAGCGTGTGCGCGTTCGAGGTCACCTTGAAGAACTTGCCGGTGCCGCCGGACGCGTAGATCACGGACTTGGCCTGGAAGATGTGGATCTCGCCGGTCGCCAGCTCGTACGCGACGACGCCCGCGCTCCTCTTGACCCCGTCCACCTCGACGATGATCTGGTCGAGGACGTAGAACTCGTTGAAGAACTCCACACCCTCCTTGACGCAGTTCTGGTAGAGGGTCTGGAGGATCATGTGGCCGGTGCGGTCCGCGGCGTAGCACGACCGGCGCACGGCGGCCTCGCCGTGGTTGCGGGTGTGCCCGCCGAAGCGGCGCTGGTCGATGGTGCCGTTCGGGGTGCGGTTGAACGGCAGGCCCATCTTCTCGAGGTCGAGGACCGCGTCGATGGCCTCCTTCGCGAGGATCTCGGCGGCGTCCTGGTCGACCAGGTAGTCGCCGCCCTTGATCGTGTCGAAGGTGTGCCACTCCCAGTTGTCCTCCTCCACGTTGGCGAGCGCGGCGGCCATGCCGCCCTGCGCCGCGCCCGTGTGGGAACGCGTGGGGTAGAGCTTGGTGAGCACGGCGGTGCGGCTGCGCTTCGTCGCCTCGATGGCGGCGCGCATGCCGGCGCCGCCCGCGCCGACGATGACGGTGTCGTACTTGTGAATCTTCACGGAAGTCGCCTCGGCTTTAGCGGATGTTCGGGTCGAAGGTGAAGATCACCAGCGTGCCCAGAAGGATGGTGAACACCGTGGCGGTGTACAGCAGGCCCTTGAGCCACAGACGCGTGTTCGGGCGCTCCGCGTAGTCGTTGATGACCGTGCGCAGGCCGTTGGCGCCGTGCAGCATCGCGAGCCACAGCATCAGCAGGTCCCAGACCTGCCAGAACGGCGAGGCCCAGCGGCCGGCGACGAACGCGAAGCCGATCTTGGAGACACCGCCGTCGAGCACCAGCTGGATCAGCAGGTGGCCGAGGACGAGGACGACCAGGACGACGCCGGACAGGCGCATGAAGAGCCATGCGGCCATCTCGAAGTTGCCGCGGGTCGAGCGCGGGGTCTTGGAGGTGCGCTTGCGCGGCGCCTCGATGACCGGGGCCGGGTTGTCCACGTCGTAGAGGGACGCGCCCTCGACGGGACCCACTCCGGACGTTGCGGACTTGTCGAGCGTGGTGTCAGCAGACATGTCTGGCGTCAGCTCCCGAAGACTTCACGGACGGCGTGGCCGAGGACGGGGTAGAGCGCCCCGACCATCAGGACCACCCAGATGCCGACGACGGTCCAGAGCATCTGCTTCTGGTAGCGGGGACCCTTCGACCAGAAGTCGACGGCGATGACGCGCAGGCCGTTGAGCGCGTGGAAGAGGATGGCGGCGACGAGGCCGTACTCGAGGAGTGCGACGATCGGCGTCTTGTAGGTGCTGACGACATCGTCGTACGCCTCCGGGGAGACGCGGACGAGAGCGGTGTCGAGCACATGCACGAACAGGAAGAAGAAGATGAGGACGCCGGTGACTCGATGAGCCACCCATGACCACATTCCTTCCCGGCCGCGGTACAGCGTTCCAGCCGGCACGGAAGAACCCTCCGGGAGCGGGGATTGGGGCCGGCCGGCTTCTCTGTCGGACGAGCCCGGCCGGGTACGGTCCACCGGCCGCTCGTCATCGTATCGACGAGTTGTCGGTAGCCCTGCCCCGGGTCCGCAGGTGTGATCAAACAGGCAATCAAACAGGCACGTACGGGCTATCGGGACACGGGGGCGGGCGACTCTCCGTGACGGCGTGTCCGGCGCCCCGGAGCAGGGCGAGCCTGGCGAGACGGCCGCGGGCGAGGCGGCGCAGCTCGTCGGCGGCGATCGCGCGCTCGTCCTCGGGATCGTTGCCGAGGCGTGACCGAATGCCAGCGAGCAGCTGGTCCAGGGCCTCGTCCGGCGGGACGTCGTCGAGGCAGATCACGAAGGTGTGGCCGAAGCGGCTCTCGTACGCGGCGTGGGCGGCGCGCAGGGCGGTGCGGGCCGCGATGTGCGTGGCCTGCGGGGTGATCTGGTGGGGGATCACCGGATCGAGGGGTTCGCAGGCCAGGGCCTCGGCGAGGTCGGCGGGGGAGAGGTCGTAGGCCGCCTCGTCGGACGCGGCGAGCAGGGCGTCCAGGTCGGGGTAGGGGCGGTGCGCGGCGACGCGGCGGGCCCAGCGGCGGCTGCCGCAGCAGGTCAGGAGGGCGGCTTCGGCCTCGCCCGGCGCGGCGGCGTTCAGCCCGTGCGGGGTGGCGCGGTCGGCGGGACGGGGGGAACGGTGCGGGGGCAGCGTGCGCTCCTGGGCAGGGGGCGGCAAGAAGGGGCCGTACGGGGTGTGGGGGTGTTCCAACGCTATCGAGTACGTGCGGAGACGTGTCCGAAGAATGAGCGAATTTCACTCGAATGAGAGAGTTTCGCTCCGTGCCGTGGACGAGCCGCCGTCGGGAGCCCGACGTAGCGTGGATCTATGGCTCTGACTTCTGGTGTGGCGTGCCCCGGACCGCGGGGTGACCGGTGAGGCGCGGGCCGCTGGCCGCCGCGGGCGGCGCCGTGGCCGCCGGGGCCGTCGTGCTCGCCGTGGCGGTCTGGCCCGGCGGCGACGGCAGGGGCGACGCGGACCGGCCGCCCTCGGACGGGAAGTCCGCGGTGTCCTCCGCGCCGAGTCCGAGCAGGAGCTATCCGCTCTCCGAGGCCCCGGAGACCATCCCCGCGGTGCGCGAGCACACCGCCGCCCGCGGCCCCGGCTGGCGCCCCGACCAGGACAAGGGCCGGGTGGTGGTCCGCGACGACGACCTCGCCGACGAGGGACGACTGCTCGCGGGCGAGCTGAAGCTGCGGTACGGGGGCGACGCGCGGCCCCGCGCGGGCGACGTCGAGCTGGCCCTGAAGACCGACGGCGACGGCGGGAACGGCGCGGACGGCGCCGGCGACGAGTCGTACACCCTGTCGGTGAAGGGGCGGCAGGTGCGGATCACCGCGCCCGCCGAGGCCGGTGTCTTCTACGGCACCCGCACCCTCAAGCAGGAGGTGAGCGGCGGCAGGACCGCGCCGGAGGGCGTCGTACGGGACCGCCCGGCCAAGCCGCGGCGCGGCTTCATGCTCGACATCGCCCGCAAGCACTTCGACCTGAAGTGGATCGAGGACCGCGTCCGCGAGCTCGGCGACCTCAAGTACAACCAGCTGGGCCTGCACTTCTCCGACGACCAGGCGTTCCGCATCGCCTCGGACTCGCACCCCGAGATCGTCTCCTCCGACCACCTCACCAAGGATCAGGTCCGCGGCCTGGTGAAGCTGGCGCGGAGCCGGCACATCACCGTCGTGCCCGAGATCGACTCGCCGGGACACCTCGGCGCGGTCATCCGCCAGCACCCCGACCTGCAACTGCGCGACTCCCGGGGCATCGCCCAGCGCGGCGCCGTGGACATCTCCAGGCCCCGGGCCGCCGAGATCGTCGACGACCTGCTCGAGGAGTACGCCGAGCTGTTCCCCGGCGCCTACTGGCACCTGGGCGCCGACGAGTACCGCGCCCTCACGGTGAAGAACCCCGAGGCCTCCTACCCGCAGCTGGCCGCCGCCGCCCGCGAGCGCTACGGCCCCGACGGCCGGGTGCAGGACCTGGCCACGGGCTGGCTCAACGACCGGGCCGACGCCGTGCGCCCCTTCGACAAGAAGCTGACGGCCTGGAACGACGGATTCTTCCGGGGCGGGACCACCGAGGCCGCCGACGACCTGGAAGTGGCCTACTGGACGGGCAAGGAGATCGGCGCGCGCGAGCCCGCCGAGTACCTCAAGGCGGGCCGCAAGCTCCTCAACTACAACGACGAGTACCTGTACTACGTGCTCGGCCAGCCCAACACCTTCCGCTACCCGACCGGCCAGCGCATCTACGAGAGCTGGACGCCGCGCGTGATCCGCGGCTCGCAGGCGGTGGACGGGCGGTACGACGACCAGATCCTCGGCGGCACCTTCGCCGTCTGGTGCGACCTCGCGGGCGCGCAGAGCCAGGACCAGGTGGCCCAGGGCATCCGGATGCCGCTGCGGGCCACCGTCCAGAAGCTGTGGGACGACCGGAAACCCGCCATGGGCTGGAACGACTTCGTGAAACTCGCTGATACGGTCCGGTAGCCGCCATCGGCGCCCTGGGGAGGGACGCGGGCGGTTTCGTCGTCCGTGCATCGCCCGTGGGGGGTAGTCACTCATGTCGTTCGCCGCGCCGTCCCAGGACGGACCGCCGTCTTCGCAGCCTGCGCAGCCGCCGCCGGCTCCGCCGTCCCCGGCCGCCCCGCCGGGGCGGCCCGCCCGGCTGAGCTCGCCGATCGGCCTCAGCCGGGCCGTCATGGTGCTGCTCGGCGTCGTGATGGCCGTCGACCTGTACGCGCTGTGGGCGGGCACCGTCGTGCGGGACGTGATGGCGGACATGATCGGGGGGCGCATCGGCGACAGCCTGCAGGCGGACGCCGAGCACGCCGACGAGCTGTACGCCTTCTCCGGCACTCTCCAGCTCGGGGCGCTGATCACGACCTGCGTCGTCTTCCTCGTCTGGTTCCACCGGGTGCGGGTGAACGCCGAGGTGTTCGCGCCCGCCATCCACCGCAAGTCGCGCGGCTGGACGGTGGGCGGCTGGTTCGTGCCGATCGTGAACCTCTGGTTCCCCCGCCGGATCGCCGTCGACATCTGGGACGCGAGCGGCCCCCGCGAGGTGCTCCTCGCCCGCTCGATGACCCTGGACACCACGTCCCCCGGCGCCCCGCACCGGCTCCTCAACACCTGGTGGGCGCTGTGGGTGGCGGACCTGCTCGCCTCCCGGTGGGCCAGCCAGGCCTACACCCGCGCCGAGGAGCCCGAGGAGGTCAAGGCGGCCATCGAGTACCTGATGTTCGCCGACGCCCTCGACATCGTGGCCGCCGTCCTCGCCGTCCTCTTCGTGCACCGCCTCACCCGGCTGCAGGACCTCAAGGTCCGCTCCGGCCCGCCGCGGCCCGCCCCGGCGCCCGGACCCGCCGCGGCCGGCTGAACCCCGCGCGCCGCACCGGCCCCGCGCGGCGCGTACGCCCCCCCGGCCCCGGCATTTGGGCTTTTTGGTGGCGGACCCGCCGACCCGTGTGGTGTATTCGCCACGGAAAGCGGTACGAGCACGGCGGGGGGCACGGCATGGGCTACTGGGGGTACTACGTCGTCGGCAGGAGCGAGCGGCCGCTCGCCGAGCTGTCGGCGGTGGCGGGCGTACGGGACGAGCTGTCCCTCCTGGACCGGCGGCCGGACGGCTGGCAGGTGTGGGAGGTGCCGGGCGGCGACGGCACGCGCGACGTGGGGAACATGAACACGCTGGCCCTGGAGACGGGCGCGCCCGCGCTGTTCGGGTACGTGATGGACAGCGACTGCGTGGTCGTCGAGGCGGCCGCGCCACAGAGCGGCGCCTGGACGACGTGCCTGGCGCGGAACGCCATGGCGGGCTACCTCGGGGACACCGAACTGACCGTGGAGGACTACTTCCTCGAGCCGCGGGACGCCGCCCGGCGCGCGGTGGCCTGGGCGGCCGAGACGGGCAGGACGGTGTCCGCGGGGCCGCTGCTCGACGTGCTGAACGCGGACGCGCAGCCCTCGGCCGAGGAGCTCTTCTTCCGGCTCCTCGACCGGCTGGGCGTGGTCCCGCAGTGACGTTCCCGGGGGACCGCACGCAGTAAGGGTCAGTGTGTCGGGGTCCGGGACGGGAGACGTGCAGCATGAGCCTGGTGGAGCTGATCGCGCAGGCCGACGAGAGAGGCCTCGCGGCGAGCGGGCTCGCCTGCCTCGACCGGTGCGTGCCGGTGCTCGGCGGTGACGACGACCTGCTGCGCCCGCTGTGGGAGAGCCTGGCCGGGGGCGGCGACTGGGGCGGGGCGCTGGCCGACGCCCGCTCGGCGCTGGGCCCGGCGAAGGCGCCGCCCGGGGAGGCCGCCGTCCTGGCCCGGCGGATGCTCGACGCGGTCCCCGCGGCGCACTCGGGCGCGCGGGTGCGGGAGTGGGCCGACGCCTGCTCGGTCGCCGCGCTCCAGGTCCACCGCCTGCTGGACGCCGCGACGGCCGCCGCCGCCCGCCCGGTGACGGCCCGCCGCGAGGGCCGCACGGACGGCATGTCCCCGTTGGTCGCGGCCGAACTCCGCCGCCAGATACGGATCCTGGAGCTGCTCGCCGACCGGGGCGCGGGCCCGGCGGGCGGCCTGCGCCAGGCCCTGGACGTCTCGACGGAGGGCCGCCGGGTGCTGCGCGCGGTGGTGTCGCGGCGGGCGCGGGGCCGGGGCTGACGACGACGCGCCGCCGCCCGGGAAGGGCGACGGCGCGAGCGGGGCGCGTACGGCGTTACGGCGTGAGCGCCTGCCCCAGGCGGGCGCCCGACGGCGTGCCCAGGAGCGCGCTGCCGTAGTAGACGCCGCTGGAACCGGGCACGCCCGAACTGCCGCTGTCCAGCTGCAGGATCGTGCCGTCGCCCTTGTCCTCGCCGTCCGCCCCGATGGCCAGGTCCGCCCGGCCGCTGCCGGACAGCTCGGCCAGCGTCACCGCCGAGCCGAGGCGGTCGCCCGACTCGGTGGACCCCGGCACGCCGGGCTCGTCCTGCGAGAAGGCCGTCGCGCCCGTGCCGGTGAGGCCCGAGGAGCCGCCCTTCAGGAGGAGGGACGTGCCCGCGTCCTTGCGGTTGGTGCCGTCGCGGGTGATGTCCTCGTCCGGGGCGCCCGCAAGGACGTCCGCCCGGCCGTCGCCGTTGTAGTCGCCGACCGCGACCGACCAGCCCATCGCGTCGCCCGCCTCGGCGGCACCGGGCACGCCGGAGGTCGCCTGGTGGACCGTCTTCGCGCCGGCCGGCGAGAGGCCCGTCGACGAGCCGGGGACCACCGTGACCTGGCCGCCCGCGTGGGCGCCCGACTCGGCGGTGTAGGGCTGGCCGATGACCAGGTCGTCGTAGCCGTTGCCGTTGACGTCGCCCACGGCGACCGAGCGGCCGCCCGGCACGGAGAGCACGCCGACCCGGCTCAGCCCCGACCGGCCGCCGCGGAACCAGGCGATCTTGGCCTTGCCTGCCTGGTCGCGGTAGGTCAGGGCGACGTCCGCGTACCCGTCGCGGTTGAAGTCGCCGGACGCGGCGTCCGCATACGCTATGGCCGTGTCGCCCGGGGTGAGGCTGCCCGCGGACTCGTGCTCCGGGTCCAGCCGCGCGGCCCACGAGCCGCCCGTGCCGGTCGCCGCCGCGAAGACGTCCGCCTTGCCGTCGGCGTTGAAGTCGCCGGACGTGACCGCCGAGCCGAACCGGGCGCCCGGGTAGTGGAAGTCGTCCGACAGCTGCATGTCCGTGCCGGACGTGAACTTCGGGCCGTACAGCATCGTGACCGCGCCCCGGTCGGCGTGGCCGGACGAGTCGTCCTCGCCGGGCGCGCCGATGATCAGGTCCGCGTACCCGTCGCCGTTCAGGTCGCCCCAGGCCGTGGCCGCGCCCCAGTCGTCGCCCGCCTCCGAGTTGCCGGGCACGCCCGGGCTGGTCTGGGTCAGGGAGATCCTCGACGCGCCGACCGGGCCGCTCGCCCCGCCGGGCACGACGGTGACCCGGCCGCGGTTCGACGACGCCTTGGGGGTCGCCGCGATCAGGTCCGCCCGGCCGTCGCGGTTGAAGTCACCGGCCACGGCGGCGGGGGCCGCGTCGCCCGCGGTGGCGGTCACCGGGTTTCCGGTGTCGGCCACCGCGTAGCCCGCCGCTCCCGGCACGCTCAGGACGACGGCCCCCACCGTCAGGAGGGTTCTGCGCCGGAACGTCGCCGGCCGGTACGCGTGCGCGCCGTGCGGCTGCGTCCGGGCCGTGGACCTGCCGTGCTGGTCGCGAATTCTGCGCGTGGTGCGCAGGTTCAATTACCCCACCCCTTAAGACACGTTCGTCCGGCCGCGCGTCGGATGAACCGCGGGCCTTCTCCTGCGACCGACGGTACGTCCGAAGGGTTGTGGTCGAGGGGGTGTTTCGGGGCGTGATCTATCCCGCACCCGCCGGACCGGGTCCTCGGGCGGGACGGTGCACCCGAACGTGTGAGAGTTGTGCGGTTGTACGACAACGGGGTGACGGGCGGGGAATCTGATGGGCAGGAACAGCGGGTGGCTCCGGGCCGTCGCGCTCTGTCTCGCGGTGGGCGCGCTCGCGTCCTGCGGGACGGACCGGCGGGTGACGTACTCGGGCGGCACCCTGGAGCCGGTCGTGGCCGCCGACGAGAAGCGCGGCAGGGAGCTGGCCGTCGAGGGGATGCGGCTGCTCAAGGACGCCGACTCGGTGCGGATCGGCGTCGAGACGGCGGCCGCCGCGGGCCGCCGGAAGGTCTCGTTGCACATGGACCGCGACAGTAACTGCACGGGCACCTTCGACTCGGGCCCGACACAGCGCGGCGACCTCGTGATCATCTCCGGTGACGCCACCTATCTGCGGTTCAGCGACCGGGCGCTCGACGAGATGCTCGACATGGGCGCCCGGCGCGGGCCCACGGTGGCCGCGCGGGTCAGGGAGCGGGCGGCCCTCGCGCGCGGCAAGTACCTGAAGATCCCCACGGGGTCCGCCGCGCGGGGCCCCGCCGTGCCGCTGGGCAACTGCGACCTCGACCGGTTCACCGGCGCGATGCCGGGCGCCCCGGACGCCGACGACTCCTTCAAGGCCCTGCCGGAGACCCGGCGTTACGGCACCCGGGTCGTCCCCGTCGTCGAGAGCACGGCGGACCAGGAGACGACGCTGTACGTCGCCGCCCGCGGCAGGCCCTACGTCCTGGGGGTCCGGGTGGCGGAGGGCGGCGGCGACGGGGCGATGACGATGCGGTTCTCCGCGTACGACGAGCCGGTCGCCGCGCGGGCCCCGGCACCGGCGCGGACGCTCGACATCTCCGAGGTCGGCTCCGGCGGCGGTTCGCTCTTCGAGGTGTGAGCCCCGCGGCCGTGTCCGGCGGCCGCTGTGACACTTCCGCTCCCGGCGACGCTGGTGACCGTGAGAGCACAGGCGCGGTGACCTGTGCCGCGTCGGCCGGATGGGAGCGGGTTGGGCCAGCGTGGGGAACCCCGTCGCACGCAGGCGCACGACGAGGAGCTGGGCAGGGCCGTCGCGGCGGCCCAGGAGGGGGACGAGACCGCTTTCGCGGTCGCGTACCGCCTGGTCCAGCCGGGACTCGTCGGCTATCTGCGCGGGCTCGTCGGCACGGAGGGCGAGGCGGCCGAGGACGTCGCCGCCGAGGCGTGGCTGGAGATCGCCAGGGACCTCGGGCGGTTCCGCGGGGACGGGGCGGGCTTTCGCGGCTGGACCGCGACGATCGCCCGGCACCGGGCCCTGGACCACCTGCGCCGCCGCAAGACCCGGCCCCGGGACGCCGCCCTGGCGGAGTCCGCCCTGGAACTGCCGGGTCCGCACAGCACGTCGGCGGCGGCCCTGGAGGCGATCTCGACCGAGCGGGCGCTCGAACTGATCGCGACCCTGCCGCGCGACCAGGCGGAGGCGGTGCTGCTCCGTGTGGTGGTGGGCCTGGACGCCCCGGCGGCGGCGCGGGTGCTGGGCAAGCGCCCCGGCGCGGTGCGCACGGCCGCGTACCGCGGACTGCGGGCCCTGGGCGAACGGATGCGGCGGGACGGCGCGCCGCAGGCGGACCCCGGCGAGGATCCGGGCACGCCGGGGGAGGCGCGGTGAGCGGGGACGAGCGGCCGGTCCCGGCCGCCGTACTCGGCGCGCTGCTGCGGCTGCCGACGGGCGCGGACCCGGGGGACGCGGCCCAGCGCAGGGCGGTCGCCGCGTTCCGCGCGGCCCGCTACGCGGGCGCCCACCGGGCCCGCCCCCGCCCCGGCGACGACTGGCGTCCCCGGAGCCGGTGACGCGCGGCCCCCCCGTGCCGCAGCGGTCGCGGCCCGGCTCCGGCCGTCAACTCGGCCGGGGCGGCGTGAGCTTGTCGAGCTCGATGTCGATGTCGATGTCGATGTCAACGGCGACGGCGAACGGCACCGGTCGCTTCGGTGCGGTCGTGGCTTCACGCTAGCGGCTGCGGACCGGCCGGGAGCCCCGCTGCGCGGGCGTCGCCCCGGCCTCGCGGTGGCGCGTCGCCGTGCCCGCTCCGGGCCGTCGGGCATCTGCCCAGGTCACCGTCGTGTGCCGAAGAACCGGCCGGGGCCGCCACCCCCCACAGGAGAGGCCCCGGCCGGCACACGGTACGAACCGCGTGCGGTCCGTACTCCCTTCAGCGCCGCGCGTGCGTTTTCTGTCACACCGCGTTCTGTCACCCGGTAGTTGCGCGTTGTACAAACATGGACGTAGGGCTGTCCGAGCCCGTAGCGTGCTGCTTCGCGCCGGGGCCGGGCGCAGATCTCCGAGTGGCAGGATTGAGAGAGTGCTGGGGGACGACGCGGAGCTGACCGCCGCGGTGCTTGCCGCACAGGACGGGGACGAGACCGCCTTCCGGACTGTGTACCGCGCCGTGCAGCCACGGCTGTTGGGATACGTGCGCACGCTGGTGGGCGACGCGGACGCCGAGGACGTCGCCTCCGAGGCATGGCTGCAGATCGCGCGGGATCTCGACCGGTTCAGCGGGGACGCGGACCGCTTCCGGGGCTGGGCGGCGCGCATAGCGCGCAACCGCGCCCTCGACCACATACGCATGCGGGGCCGCCGTCCCGCCGTCGGCGGCGACGAGACCGAGCTGACCGGCAAGCCCGCCGACGCGGACACCGCGGGCGAGGCGATGGAGTCCCTCGCCACCGACGCGGCCCTCGCCCTGATAGCGCAGCTCCCGCAGGACCAGGCCGAGGCCGTCGTGCTCCGCGTCGTCGTCGGACTCGACGCGAAGAGCGCGGCGCAGACCCTCGGCAAGCGCCCGGGAGCCGTCCGCACGGCGGCGCACCGGGGTCTGAAACGGCTCGCGGAACTGCTCGGTCCGGAGGGGGTCGACCCCAAGGAGGCGCTCGGCGCCGTCCCGCCCCAACGGGAGCCGCGCGGGTGCGCGGTGACGTCCGCCGGTGTGACGCATTCGCGTACGCGGACGCAGAAGGACATGTGATGGCCGACGAGCAGCATCAGTGGCTGGACCGCGACGCGGCGGAGCGATTGCTGCGCGGCGAGCCCCTCGAAGGCATCGACCCCGACGCGCGCGCGGACGCCGACCGGCTCGCCCGGACCCTGGCCGCGCTGGCCGCGCAGGATCCCGGGGCCCGGCCCGGACGCCCGGCGGACGGCGCCGCGAGACCCGGTTCCGGGACCGCCGCCGAAGGCCTTCCCGGCACCCCCGTCCGGCCCGTCGGCCTCGACCCCGCCGGTGAACTCCCCGGTGAGGCCGCCGCGTTGGCCGCCTTCCGGGCCGCCGGTCCGCGTGGTCCGCGGGCCCGTGGAGCGCGGACCGCTCCCTACGCCACCGCCGCCCACGAGGCCGCCGCGAACGAGACCGTGCGGCTCGGGCTCGCCGCGGACCGGCCGCGCCCGAGCCGCTGGGGCCGTCCGGTCCGCTTCGGCCTCGCGGCGGCCCTGGCGGCCTGCATGATCGGCGGTGTCGCCGTGGCCGCGGGGACGGGCGTGCTGCCCTCGCCGTTCGGCGCGCACCACGAGCCGGGCCCCGCCACCTCCGCCTCGCCGGTCGCCACCCCCGAGGAGCCGCCCGCCTCCGAGCCGTCGGACGAGGCCGACGAGCCGTCCGGGGACATGGTCCCCGACGAGCGCACCACGCCCGAGCGGGAGCCGACCCGCGGGCCCGCCTCCAGCGCACCGCAGCGGCCCGAGGCGGACGGCGACCCCACCGGGCCCACCCGGCGGCCGGACGGCGACCGGCCGCCCCGGCGCGACGAGGCGGGGCGCTGGTACCGCAAGGCCGTGGTCGCCTGCCGTGCCTACCGCAGCGGCGAGCTCCAGGGCGAGAAGCGCCGGCGCCTTGAGGAGGCGGCCCGCGGCCCCGCCCGGGTGGCGGAGTTCTGCGGCCGGGTCCTCGGCGGCCCGGGCGGCGGCGGCCAGGGAGGCGGTCAGGGCGGCGGCGGCCAGGTCGGTGGCGGCGGCCACGGCGGTGGGCACGACGGCGGGCACGACGGTGACGGTGACGGTGACGGCGGCGGCCATGGCGGCAACGGGGCCGGCGGTGAGGGGGACGGCGCGTCGGGCGGTGACACCGGCGGCCCGCACGGGCCGCCCATGACGTCCCCCACGCTCCCCTCGGCGACGCCCGCCGCGTCCCGCAGCGCGCTGCCCGTCCTGCCGTAGCCACCGCAGGGCGGCCCGCTCCGGCGACCCGCTGTGACGTTTTCCGGCACCTTGGCGCAGTAAGGAGTGAGCCGACTGGTCATCGGCCCACGCACGAGCCGGGGGTTCCCCCCGTACCTTCGGCTCAGTGCCCTCGGCGTGGGCGGGATTCGTTCCCCCGATCCCGCCCACGCCGCTTTTCCCGTCACTTGTAGATGACGACCTTGTCGCCCTTGCGCACCTGCGCGAACAGGCTCGCGATCTTCTTCTCGTCCCGCACGTTCACACAGCCGTGCGACGCCCCGGAGTACCCGCGGGCCGCGAAGTCCGACGAGAAGTGGACGGCCTGGCCGCCGCTGAAGAACATCGCGTACGGCATGGCCGTGTCGTAGAGCGTCGAGACGTGGTGCCGCGACTTCCAGTAGACGCTGAACGTGCCCTCGCGGGTCGGCGTGTACTGCGAGCCGAACCGCACGTCCATCGTCGACACGCGCCGGCCGTCGATCATCCACGTCAGCGTGCGGCTGCTCTTGGCGATGCACAGGACCCGGCCGGTCAGGCAGCGCTTGTCGGGCGCGGCCGGTGGCATGCCGCCGCCCGCGTACCGTTCCTGGCGCGTCGGCTCGCGGGTCATGCCGAGCAGCCGCTGCCAGGTGACGGTATCCGTGGCACCGGTGACGGGCAGGCCGCGCTTGGCCTGGAAGCCCCGGACGGCCGCGGCGGTGGCCGGGCCGTACGTCCCCGTCGGGAGGGTGTGGAACCAGGCGACCTGCCGCAGTCTGGCCTGCAGTTCGCGCACCTGCCCCGCGCGGTCGCCCTGCCGCATCAGCGTCTTCGCGGGAGTGCGGGTGGGGGCCGGGTCCGGCACGGGGGCGGACGTGGGGGTGCGGGCGGGCCGCCGCTCCGACGGCTCCGCGCTCCCGGGCCGCTCCGGCCGGTCCCGTCCGGCCGGGTCCTCCCGGGCCGGTGGGCGTGTCGCCGACGCGCCCGGCCTGTCGTCCCCGCCGCCCGGCCCGCCGCCCTCCGTGTCGACGGCGACCGCCTTGCACCCCGCCGTCAGGAGCAGCACCGCCACGGCGCCCGTCGCTATCGCGCCCTTGCCCATCACGTCCCCGTCCGCAGACGACCTCGGGACGGCGCCCGGGCAGCCACCCGGACGGTCCCCTGGACAACACTCCTGGAAGTGTTTCCCGGTTTGCCGCGGGTGACGCGTCCGGTGTGCGGGCGCAAGCTGGACGCATGACACACGAGTCGGAGTCCGGACTGCCCATCGAACCCGTGTACGGCCCCGGGGCGCTCGCGGGCTGGGACCCGGCACAGAAGCTCGGCGACCCCGGCGCCTACCCGTTCACCCGGGGCGTCTACCCGACGATGTACACCGGCCGGCCCTGGACGATGCGCCAGTACGCCGGGTTCGGCACCGCCGCCGAGTCCAACGCCCGCTACCGGCAGCTGATCGAGCACGGCACCACCGGCCTGTCCGTCGCCTTCGACCTGCCGACCCAGATGGGCCACGACTCCGACGCCCCGCTCGCGGGCGGCGAGGTCGGCAAGGTGGGCGTCGCCGTCGACTCCGTCGAGGACATGCGGGTGCTGTTCGACGGGATCCCGCTGGACAAGGTCTCCACGTCGATGACGATCAACGCTCCGGCGGCGCTGCTGCTGCTCCTCTACCAACTCGTCGCCGAGGAGCAGGGCGTGGCGCCCGGCGCGCTCACCGGCACCATCCAGAACGACGTGCTCAAGGAGTACATCGCGCGCGGCACGTACATCTTCCCGCCCCGGCCGTCCCTGCGGCTCGTCGCGGACACCTTCCGGTACTGCCGGGCCGAGCTGCCCAAGTGGAACACCATCTCGATCTCCGGCTACCACATGGCGGAGGCCGGGGCCTCGCCCGTGCAGGAGATCGCCTTCACGCTGGCCGACGGCATCGAGTACGTCCGTACGGCGATCGCGGCGGGCATGGACGTGGACGACTTCGCGCCGCGCCTGTCCTTCTTCTTCGTGGCGCGCACGACGATCCTGGAGGAGGTCGCCAAGTTCCGTGCCGCCCGGCGGATCTGGGCCCGGGTGATGCGCGAGGAGTTCGGCGCCCGCGACCCCAAGTCGCTGACGCTGCGCTTCCACACGCAGACGGCGGGCGTCCAGCTCACCGCCCAGCAGCCCGAGGTGAACCTGGTCCGGGTCGCCGTCCAGGGCCTGGGCGCCGTCCTCGGTGGCACCCAGTCGCTGCACACCAACTCCTTCGACGAGGCCATCGCGCTGCCCACCGCCACCTCGGCCCGGCTGGCCCTGCGCACCCAGCAGGTGCTCGCGTACGAGACGGACGTGACGGCGACGGTGGACCCCTTCGCCGGGTCGTACGTCGTGGAGAGCATGACGGACGACGTGGAGCGGGCCGCCCTCGACCTGATGCGGCGGGTCGAGGACCTGGGCGGCGCGGTGCGCGCCATCGAGCAGGGCTTCCAGAAGGGCGAGATCGAGCGCAACGCCTACCGGATCGCGCAGGAGACGGACAGCGGCGAGCGCGTCGTCGTCGGCGTCAACCGCTTCCGGCTCGACGAGGAGGAGCCCTACGAGCCGCTGCGCGTCGACCCCGCCATCGAGGCCCGCCAGTGCGAGCGTCTTGCGGGGCTGCGCGCGGAGCGGGACGGCGCGGCGGTGGACGCGGCCCTCACGGCGCTGCGCGAGGCGGCGCGCGGCGAGGCGAACGTGCTGTACCCGATGAAGGACGCGCTGCGCGCGCGGGCCACGGTCGGCGAGGTGTGCGACGCGCTGCGGGAGGTGTGGGGCGCGTACGTGCCGACCGACGTGTTCTGAGAGGGCGGTATGCGAGTCGGTAGATCACCGCGCAAGCCGACGCGGCGAGGGAGCCCAGCCCCGGCCATAGCCGTCCGCCATCGCCCCGGCCCGCCCGCGCCCTCTGAAGGATCTTGGATCCTCGCCGTTCGGTTCCTTGTCGCCTTCGAGCGGCCTTGGCTGATTTCTACGGGGCGCCCAGTCGCTTGTTCATCGTGTCGAGTGTCGGCCACGGAGGTCCGTCGTGCAGTGCGCGCAGGAGAGCTTCTCCGTTGAGCCTCCCGTTCGGGAACTCGTCGCCCAGTTCCCAACGCCAGGCTGCGACCATCGCGAGGACGAGCTGGCGGCACTCGTCCAGCAGCCCGTGGTCGAGGTTCGGATAGTGCCCGCAGACCATCTCGGGAGCATGGGCGAGGTCGAACTCGACGGGTCCACGGCAGCACGTCTCGAAGTCGATGAACAACGGGCCGTTTGCCGTGCTGAGCACATTGCCCGGATGCGGCTCGCCGTGGAGCAGTTGCTCCACGGCGCCGCGCTCCTCGATCGCCTTGCGCAGGCTTGCGAGCCTGCCGCTGAGGAAGACGCGCTCCGTGTCGGCGAGCTCCGGCGAACGTTCCGGGTCGGCAACGACGTCTTCTGCCTCCGTGATGCGGTCGGTGAACCGTTGGCTGGGTACCCCGGCCTCGCGCATGCCGGCGTGCAGCCGCTCCAGCGCCTGGGCGTAGTCGACTGGTGAGAGGTGAGGTGTCACGGGCTCGTAGTAGATCCACAGAGTCACGGCGAAGCCGTCGCGGGTGTACACGATCGGGTCCGCCCGGGGCTCCAGGGGACACACCGGGCTTCCGACCTCGGTGAGCCGCCGAGCGAGTTCGACTTCGAACTGTGCAACCTCTTGTCCCACAGGGGCGACCCGGGCAAAGACGTCGCATGGCGTCAGCCGCAGGGCCAGCTTGTTCGAGTTGTGGAGCACGACTGCGTCGCTGACGGGCAGGCCGAGCGATACGGCGACCGCAGTCGCAGCCGCCTTCGCACGCGTAACGCTGGACATCTCCATTCCCAGATCCTGGCGTACCGGCCGCCGGTAGTCTCTTCAATTTCTGCGTCAGGCGCGGATCGGCTTGCGCGGCGGCCGCACACGTTCCGGTGACGTCCACAGGGGCATCGCGTCACCTACCGCCCTCTGAGACCGCGTCCGGGAGGCTGCCCGGTGCCGGTGCCGGTGTCCGGCAAACGGACACGGATGTCCTGATGTCGTACGTCCGTGCGAGACTCCGCCCATGCTGGGTGTCACCGATCTTCCGACCTATCTCGCGGGCCTGGCCCTGATCATTCTGCTGCCGGGGCCCAACTCGCTGTACGTGCTCTCCGTCGCCGCGCGCCGCGGCATCCGCACCGGCTACACGGCGGCCGCGGGCGTCTGGTGCGGCGACACCGTCCTGATGACGCTGTCGGCGGCGGGCGTGGCCTCGCTGCTGCAGGCCAACGCGGTGCTGTTCGGGATCGTGAAGTACGCGGGCGCGGGCTATCTGGCCTGGCTCGCGGTCGGCATGCTGCGGTCCGCCGTCGCGCTGTGGCGCACGCGGCGCGAGAAGGCGGCCGAGGCGGCGGGCGAGAGCGCGGCGTCGGCCGCCGCCGAGCGGCCCTTCCGCCGGGCGCTGGTGATCAGCCTGCTCAACCCGAAGGCGATCCTCTTCTTCATCGCGTTCTTCGTGCAGTTCGTCGACCCCGGCTACGCCTACCCGGCGCTGTCCTTCGTCGTGCTCGGCGCCTTCGCGCAGGTCGGCAGCTTCCTCTACCTCACCGCCCTGATCTTCAGCGGCACCCGGCTCGC
This sequence comes from Streptomyces sp. NPDC002564, assembly GCF_042889645.1. Classification (NCBI taxonomy): domain Bacteria; kingdom Bacillati; phylum Actinomycetota; class Actinomycetes; order Kitasatosporales; family Streptomycetaceae; genus Streptomyces; species Streptomyces sp. NPDC002564. The sequence goes on from NZ_JBIARE010000001.1 coordinate 401,938, forward strand.
CGACGCCTTCCGCCGCCGCAAGCGCCTCTCGGCGGGCGCCTCGTCGGCGGCGGGCGCGCTGTTCCTCGGGTTCGCGGTCAAGCTGTCGCTCAGCAGCGTCTGAGCGCCGCGGGCGGCCGGGGCCCGGCACTCAGTGGTGCCAGGCCGAGCCGCCCACGTTGTGGATCATCCGCTGGAGGACCTTCAGGGCCGCGACGTACTCCTGGTCGGTGATGCCCTCGTGTATCTCCGCGCGCAGTCCCTTCTGCCGTTCGGCCACGCGTGCCTGGAGCGCGCGGCCGTCGTCGGTGAGGGCGATGCGGGCCGCGCTCTCCGCGCTCCGGGGTGCCTCGGCGATCAGGCCGCGGTCGCGCAGCGCCCCGATGTCGTGGTGCAGGGCGCCGTCGCCGATGTCGAGGTAGCCCTTCAGGACCGAGACGACGTCGTCGCTCGGGCGGCCGTGCGCCGGGGCGGCCAGCAGCTGGTTGAGGATCCACCACTGGGGCTGGGTGAGGCCGTGCTCGGCGAGGGCCGTTCTGATGTGGTGCACGACGGCGGTGCCCGCGGCCGAGCTCCAGTAGCCGATGGGCTGGCCGGCCAGGTCGGCGTCGCTGTGCGAGTAGGTGAAGGCCGGGGAGGCCGGGGAGGGCGAGGGGGACGAGGGGGCCGGAGAAGCAGGAGAAGTGGTCATGGCCCAGAACCTAGGACCTCAAGCGGACTTGAGGTCAAGGGCGGCCAGGTACTCCGTCAGACCGTCCCGCGCGTCCTCGCCCGCCCAGCCCACGTACCCGTCGGGCCGCACCAGGAAGAGCCCCTTGCCGTAGGGCTCGTACGCGGGGACGCGGTGGACGTGGACGGTCGCGCCGGAAGCGGCGGAACCGCCGTTCAGGGGCGGCAGCTCCGCGTCGGTGCCCACCGCGAGCAGCGTCCAGTGCGGGCCCCGGAACGCGTCGAACAGGGTCCCGCTGCCGCACGGCCCGTCCGGCGCCCGGTCGCCCGCCCGCAGCGCGTCCTCCGGCAGGTCCGTGCGGGTCTCCGCGGTCAGTGACGCCTCGCGGTAGCCGATGCCGAGCTGCCGGGTGGCCGCGCCGCGGCGGGCCTCGCCCCGGTGGATGCGGGTGGACAGGCCCAGCACCTGCGCGGCGTTGGGCAGCCGCTCCTCCTCGTAGGTGTCGAGCAGGGTGCCGGGCGCGCCGTCGCGCAGCACCGCGCCCAGCTTCCAGCCCAGGTTGTAGGCGTCCTGGACGCTGGTGTTCAGGCCCTGGCCGCCGGCCGGCGAGTGGACGTGCGCCGCGTCCCCGGCGAGGAACACGCGGCCCTCGCGGAAGCGGTCCGCCAGTGCGGCGCGCGGCCGGAAGTCGGAGGACCAGCGGACCTCGGTCACCGCGTCGGCGGGCAGGTGCGTGCGGGCGGCGACGAGGTCGCGTACGCCCCGCAGGGAGAGGTCGGGCGTGGTGCCCGCCGGGAACTGGGCGGTCAGCTGGAAGTCGGGGGTGCCCGCCAGCGGGCAGATCGCCGCGAACAGGCCGCTGTCGTCGGTGGCCGGGAACATGTGCCAGTGGTCGCGGTCGAGCGCGGGGATGCGGACGTCCGCGACCAGGACCGGATTCGGGTCGACGCTCTCGCCCGCCATCGTGATGCCGAGCGCCGCGCGCAGCGTCGAGCGGCCGCCGTCCGCCGCGACCGCGTACGCCGCGCGCACCGACGCGCCCGTCGACAGGCGGGCGGTGACGCCGTGCGGGTCCTGGGCCAGGCCGGTGACCGCGGTGTCGAACGCCACGTCGCCGCCGAGTTCGCGCAGCCGTGCCAGGAGGATCTCCTGGGTGCGCCACTGGGGGAGCATGCGCGGCTCGCCGTAGGGCGCGGTCGGCGTCGGTCCGGGGGCGTCGAACATGTGGTGCTCGCCCTGCCGCTCGCCGTCCCGCCACACCATGCCGACCGGGATCGGGCCGCCCGCCGCGAGGACCGCGCCGATCACGCCGAGGTCGTCGAAGACCTCCAGGGTGCGCGGCTGCAGGCCCTTGCCGCGCGAGCCGGGGAAGAGGCCCCGGTCCCGCTCGACGACGAGGGCGGACACGCCGCGCCGGGCCAGGTCGCAGGCGAGGGTCAGGCCGGTGGGGCCCGCGCCCACGATGAGGACGCCGGTTTCCTTAACGCTGTTAAGTGCCATGCCCCAGAGGGTGCGCTTAACGGTGTTAAATTGTCAAGGTGGCTACGACGAAACTGGACCGCGCCCGAGTGGCACGCGCCGCGCTCGACCTGCTGAACGAGACCGGCCTCGAAGGGCTCACCCTGCGCGCCATCGCGCAGCGCCTCGACGTGAAGGCACCCGCCCTGTACTGGCACTTCAAGGACAAGCAGGCGCTGCTCGACGAGATGGCGACGGAGATGATGCGCCGGATGGGCGCGGAGCTGCTGGCCGCGCCGGATCCCGACTGGCGGGTGGCGATCACCGCCGCGATGCGCGGCCTGCGCACCCACCTGCTGCGCTACCGCGACGGCGCGAAGGTCTTCAGCGGCACGCACTACACGGACCTGTCGTACGCGGCCCCCATGGAGGCCATGCTGCGGGCGCTCACCGCGGCGGGCTTCGCACCGGCCGCGGCCGCCCGCGCCTGGTTCACCGCGTACAGCTACACGATCGGGTACGTCATCGAGGAGCAGGCCACGGGCCCGGGAGCGCGCGGGGGAGCCGAGGGCTACGACCTCGCGGCGCGTGCCGAGCGGCTCGCCGACTATCCGCTGGCCGCCGCCGCGGGCGAGGAGATGTTCCGCGGGCACGACCGCGGCTTCGAGACGGGGCTCGCCGCGGTCGTGGCGGGGATCGGCGCGACGGCCGTCATCGCCGGGGAGTGAGGCCCCGGCCCAGTCCCGTGCGGATCAGCGGGGTCAGGCGGTCCTCGACGCACCGGGTCAGGAGCCGGGCCAGGACCAGCATGGCGAGGACCGTCAGGGCGAACGTCGCGTACGACGGCAGGCCCAGGTGCCGGTGCAGCACCTCGACGGTCACCCAGCCCAGGTGCTCGTGGACCAGGTAGAACGGGTACGTCAGCGCCCCGGCCGCGGACAGCCAGCGCCAGTTCACCCGGTCCAGGTGGCCCAGCGCGATCAGCAGGACGGCCGCGAACCCCGCGGTGACCACCGCGATGATCCCGAGCGAGGAGCGGTGGGAGAAGAAGTCCGGGTCGGGCGCGTGCCACAGGTCCCGGACCGCGTAGTGCTGGCCGATCAGCCAGCTCACCCCCGTGATGCCCCACGCCGTCAGGTCCCGGCGGTCGCGGTGGATCAGGTGGATGCCGATGCCGCCGACGAAGAACGGCGCGTACTGCGGCATCAGGACCACGTCCAGCAGCGGCTCGTCCGCGGCCTCGGCGACGGCCGCCGACAGCGTCCACACCGCGCAGAACAGCACCACCCGCGCCCGGGTCGCGCCCGGCAGGACCACGCACAGCGCGAACAGGGCGTAGAAGCGCAGCTCGGCCCAGAGCGTCCAGCACACCCCGAGCACCCGGTCCGCGCCCAGCGGCTGCTGCAGCATGGTGAGGTTGACCAGCGCGTCGCTGGGCGAGACCGCCTCGTACGCCACGACGGGCAGCGCGAAGACCGCGGTGACCAGGACGATCGCCGCCCAGTAGGCGGGCAGCAGGCGGGCGGCGCGGGACGCGAAGAAGGCCCGCAGGGGCCGGCCCCAGCCGCTCATGCAGATCACGAAGCCGCTGATCACGAAGAAGATCTGCACGCCGAGACAGCCGTAGGCGAACCACTCGCTCGCCGTGGGGAACTGCACCCGGGGCGAGCTGCCCCAGGCCCGCGCTATCTCGCCGTCGCGTCCTCCGTAGTGGTAGGCGGCGACCATGAGCGCCGCGAGCAGGCGCAGCCCGTCCAGGGCGCGCAGCCGGGGTCGGGCACGGGCCGGGCGGGCCTGCGCGGGCGCGGGCGGGCCGGATTCCGCTCCCGGTACGGCCTTCGGGAGCGTGCTGGCGGGAGAGGTCATCCGAGCGCGGTCCGCTTGAGCGAGCGCTGCACGGAGCGGGCGCGGCGGGCGACACGGCGCACGGCCGCGTTGCGCGGGATGAACGCGAGCTGGGCGGGGACGGCGCCGGGCAGCGCGAGCGCGGTCAGGCGCCGCCGCTTGAAGTAGCGCCAGGTGGTGGCGTCCAGATGCCGTGCCAGGTAGCGCTCGGCGTCGGCGCGCAGGGCCGGATGGATCTGCGGCTGCATCGCGAAGCCGACGGCCCTGAGCAGGTGCATGAGCTCGCCGACGCCGAGGCCGGCCTCCTGCGCGCCGACCGCGGCGGCGTCGGAGAGCTCGGGCAGCAGCGCGTCGACGATCGTCACCGGGACCCGGTTGCTGTTCTGATACGGCGCGAGGCGCTCCAGGAGCAGGTCCGTGCCGGTGCGCGCGACGGGCAGGCCGTAGAGCGCGGACGCCGTGCACAGCGCCGTGGAGAAGCAGCCGACGACCAGCGCGGGCCGCATCCGCCGGTACAGCACCTCGGCGAGCACCGGGGTGTCGAGCACGGTCAGCTCGACGCCGATCTGCCGCGCCTCCTGCTCCAGGGCGCGCGAGAAGCGCGCCGGAGCGGTGGGGTGCGGCTTGAACACCACCCGGGTGTGGCCGAGCCGGGCGGCGCCGCGCACCATGCGCAGGTGCAGCTCCTCCTCTTCCTCGGCGGTGAGGATGGACAGCGCGGAGAGGTACTGGCCGAGGAGGAGGGCGGGCCCCTCGACGTCCGGCAGGGCGGGCGTGCCCGCGGGCAGCCCGGCGTCGCCGTGCGCCAGTTCGTCGAGCACCTTCAGGAACGCGTCGGTCGGCACGACCTCGGGGGCCACGCCGAACTCGGTGAGCAGCAGCGGGGTGAGGCCGGGCACCAGGTCCAGGTGGAGCAGGCGGCGCACCCGGGTGCCGACCAGCGGGTCGATCTTGTTGCGGGTGGGCCCGTAGCTCATCAGACCGTCGGCGTAGACGTCCACGGGGACGCCGGTGAAGATCTGCGCGAGCGCCAGCGACGGGTTGACCTGGATCGACTCCACGGCCAGCTCCACCTCGTCGTCGCCGAGGTCCCACAGCATCCGGACGTAGCGCTCCCACAGCACGACGTCGTCGCCGCGCGGGGCCCAACCGCCGGGGTGGAAGGGGGAGATGGCCTCGTTCCAGGAGCGCACCTCGTCGAAGCGGCCGCGCAGCCGCTCGAAGCCCGGCATCGTGTGGAGCGACGGCGTCGTCTCGGGCGTCGCCGCGTTGTTGCAGACCAGCAGGATGCGCCGGTCGGCGGGGCCGAAGCGGCCGGCGTCCAGGGCGGCGGCGAGCGTGGCGACGCCGTACAGCGTGGACGCCTGGAAGATCTGCGTACGGCGGGGCGCGCTCACGCGGCCACCTCCGCCGCCACCGGGCGCCGCCGCAGCCTGCGCAGCCGGGTCGCCCGCTGGACGTCCATGGAGTCGAGCGCGTCGTCGAGCACGCCCTGCGGCATCCGCTTCAGCGCGGCCGCACTCATTGACTTCAATTTCCGCGCCACGGATGGCTCGAACCTTTCGATGGATCCCAAATGATGGGAGATGATCGCGCAGTACGTCCGCACGGCCTTCGGCAGGAGTTTGTCCGCGTCACGGTCCTGCGCCGTTTCCCGTACCACCTGGTCGAATGCCTTGATGAAATCGAGCTGGCGCACGTCGCCGATCTGCGTCAGCGACGAAGCGACCCCGCGCCGGTAGAACACCCCGAGAAGGCCGACCGCGGCGAAGGATTCCGCCTCCCGGTGCAGCCGCCAGATCCAGGGCCGGTCCTCCGCGGTGCGCAGGCCGTCGGTGAAGTGCAGCAGCCCCGCGTCGGCCAGCCTGCGGTGGTAGATCCCCGCCCAGGCGTACGCGTAGTCGACGGACGTCGAGCGGTCGGCGGGCAGGATCACCTCGCGCGGGCTCATCACGACGCCGCGCCTGCCGTGCGGGACGCGGTGCACGGTGCGGGCCCGCGCGGTGCACTGCACATGGTCGGTGCGCACGAAGTCGCACCCCAACTCCTCGATGGAATCGACGAGTCGGCTGAAATAGCCGGGCGCGAGCCAGTCGTCACCGTCCAGGAAGGTGAGGTACTCGCCGCGCGCCGCGTCCAGGCCCGTGTTGCGGGCGGTCGCGAGGCCGCCGTTCGTCTCATGGCGGAGGTGGACGGCGCCGGGAAGCTCGCGCGCGGCACGCTCCAGGATGTCCGGGGTCTCGTCGCGCGAGCAGTCGTCGACGAGAATGAATTCGAAGTCCTCACGTGCGTTCGCACGCAGACTCCTCAAGGTGTCGGGCGCGTATTGCTGCACGTTGTAGAACGGCACGATGACGGAGAGCTTAACCACGTGGGTGACGTTAGGTGTCGGCCCGTGATTCGTGTCGACCCGCGGTGGGATGACAGGTGAACGACGTGTGGCGGAATGGTTAACCCGGCACCCGAGAAGGCAATTGCCGGGCTGATTCGCCATTCGTCGGCACGCTGTTAACCGTTTGTTGCACCTGAGTTGGGCCGCCCATCGACATGCCTTCCTAGCGTCTGGGACGTGCCAGCAAGCAACCAGAAACCGCTGCGGGTCGCCGTGCTCGCCGACTCCGACACACGATGGAAATGGGGCGCCCTCACCGCGCGCCGCATCGTGCCGGGCGGTCGGTCCGACGGTCACCGGCTCAGCGGCTACCTGCTCCGCGGCCGGGCGACTCCGACGCCCCGGCAGCTCGACGAGGTGGGCGTGCGCGCGGACTCCCTGCGCGAGGTCACCGCCGTCGAGTTCCTGCGCGAGGTGGAGCGGGACGCCCCCGACGTGATCGTGCTCGCCCTGGTGGGCGGGGCGGTCCAGGCGGTGCTGCACGGCCTCGCCCGCGTCACCCAGGACGCCCGCCTCACCGGCGGCCCCGCACGGCGCCCCGTCGTCGTCACCGGCTACGTCGGCGTCGTCTACGAGAAGCTCGCCGACGGCCTCCTGCTGCGGCACGGCGCCGACGTCGTCCTCGCCAACTCCCGCCAGGACGCCGAGCGGTTCCGCGCGGTGTACGAGGGAGTGGGCGCCGACGCGACCTCGGTGACGGAGGCCGCGCTGCCCTTCCTCGGCGGCGCCCCGTACGCGAAGCACGACCCCTACACCGTCGTCTTCGCCGCCCAGCCCTCCGTGCCGGAGACCGCGGCGCACCGCACCTACCTGCTGCGCCGCCTCGTCGAGCACGCCCGGCTGCACCCCGACCGCGAGGTCCTGCTCAAACTGCGCAGCAGGCCCGGCGAGCACACCACGCACATCGAGGAACTCCCGTACCAGAAGCTGGCGCAGCGCGTCGACGGCGGCCTGCCCGCCAACTGCCGCCTCGTCTACGGGCACATGGGCGAGGTCCTGGACCGCACCGACCTCCTGGTCACGGTCTCCTCCACGGCGGCGCTCGAATCCCTGCACCGCCGCGTGCCCACCGCCGTCCTCACCGACCTCGGGGTGCGCGAGGCGCTCGGCAACCACCACTTCACCGGGTCCGGCTGCCTCGCCTCCTGGGACCAGCTGGACGCGGGCCACCTGCCCGAGCCGGACGAGGCGTGGCTGGCCCGCCAGGGCGTCGCCGCCGACGGGGCGTACGAGAACGCCTTCGACCTGGCCAGGGACCGCGTCGCCGACCTGCTCGCCGACGCCGCCGCGGGCGGCCTGCCGCCGCTCGCCCCGTACTACCGCCTCACCACCGCCCGCGGCTATCTGCCCGGCATCCTCGCCCGCCACCACCTCGGCCCCGACGGCGCACCGCTGCCGGGCGCCCCGGCCGCCGACAAGGACCCGGGACCCGTCCGGCAGATCGTGCGCCGCGCGGCCCGCGGGGCCTACCGCCACGGAGTGCAGCGCGTGGCGCCCGTCATCCGGCGGATGGGCGAGCTGTGAGCACCCACCCCTTCCAAGGAGCCCCCATGCCCCACCTCGACCCGGCGAGCGCCCCGGCCCGCCGCGTGCTCGCCGTCATCCCCGCCCGCGGCGGCTCCAAGGGCGTCCCCGCCAAGAACCTCGCCCCGGTCGGCGGCGTGCCCCTGGTAGCCCGCGCCATCCGCGCGTGCCGCGCCGCCCGCCTGGTCACCGACGTCGTCGTCTCCACCGACGACCACGTGATCGCCGAGGCCGCCCGCGCCGCCGGTGCCGACGTGGTGCTGCGGCCCGCCGCGATCGCCGGCGACACCGCGACCAGCGAGGCCGCCGTGCTGCACGCCATGGACGCCCACGAGGCGCTGCACGGCGCGGCCGTCGACGTCGTCCTGCTCGTCCAGTGCACCAGCCCCTTCCTCACCCGCGAGGACATCGACGGCGTGGCGTCCGCGGTCGCCGAGCACGGCGCGGACACGGCCGTCACGGTCGCGCCCTTCCACGGCTTCATCTGGCGCGACGCGGCCGACGACGCGGACGACGCCGAGGACCCGGCGGGCTCCGACGCCGTCGGCGCGCGCCGCACCGACGCGGTCGGCGGCACCACGGTCCTCGCGGGCGCCACCACCCGCACCCGCGGCGGCTACGGCGTCAACCACGACAAGTCCTTCCGCCCGCGCCGCCAGGACCGCCCCCAGGACCTTCTGGAGACCGGCGCCGCCTACGCCATGGACGCGGCGGGCTTCCGCACCGAGAAGCACCGCTTCTTCGGCCGCACCGAGCCGGTGCGCACCGACCCCGCCCGCGTCCTGGAGGTCGACGACCCGCACGACCTCGCCCGGGCCCGCGCGCTCGCGCCGCTCTTCGACGCGGCCCGCCCCGGCGACGCGGCCACCCTCCCGACCGCCGCCGACATCGACGCGGTCGTCCTCGACTTCGACGGCACCCAGACGGACGACCGGGTGCTGATCGACTCCGACGGACGGGAGTTCGTCTCCGTGCACCGCGGGGACGGCCTCGGCATCGCGGCCCTCCGCAGGAGCGGCCTGTCGATCCTGATCCTGTCCACGGAACAGAACCCGGTCGTCGCCGCGCGCGCCAGGAAGCTCAGGCTCCCGGTGCTGCACGGCATCGACCGCAAGGACCTCGCACTCAAGCAGTGGTGCGAGGAGCAGGGCATCGCTCCCGAGCGCGTGCTCTACGTCGGCAACGACGTCAATGACCTCCCGTGCTTCGCCCTCGTGGGCTGGCCCGTGGCGGTCGCGAGCGCCCACGACGTCGTACGCGGCGCCGCACGCGCGGTCACCACCGTCCCCGGTGGTGAGGGCGCGATCCGAGAGATCGCCAGCTGGATCCTCGGCCCCTCTCTCGACTCCCTCCACAGTTAAGGACAGTTCTGCCATGAGCTCCATCACCCCCATCGGTGCCAACTCCCGCCTGCGTCAGTTCGGTTCGAAGACCGCGGGACCGGGCCGGCCCGTGTACATCACCGGTGAGATCGGCATCAACCACAACGGCGACCTGGAGAACGCGTTCGCGCTCATCGACGTGGCCGCCGACGCCGGCTGCGACGCCGTGAAGTTCCAGAAGCGCACCCCGGAGATCTGCACCCCGCGCGACCAGTGGGACATCGAGCGCGACACCCCCTGGGGCCGCATGACGTACATCGACTACCGCCACCGCGTGGAGTTCGGCGAGTCCGAGTACCAGGCCATCAGCGAGCACTGCGCCAAGCGCGGCATCGACTGGTTCGCCTCCCCGTGGGACACCGAGGCCGTCGCCTTCCTGGAGAAGTTCGACCTGCCCGCCCACAAGGTCGCCTCCGCCTCGCTCACCGACGACGAGCTGCTGCGCGCCCTGCGCGCCACCGGCCGCACGGTGATCCTCTCCACCGGCATGTCGACGCCGAAGCAGATCCGGCACGCCGTCGAGGTCCTCGGCTCGGACAACATCCTGCTCTGCCACGCCACGTCGACGTACCCGGCCAAGGCCGAGGAGCTCAACCTGCGGGTCATCAACACCCTGCAGGCCGAGTACCCGAACGTCCCGATCGGCTACTCCGGCCACGAGACCGGCCTGCAGACCACGCTCGCCGCGGTCGCCCTCGGCGCCACCTTCGTCGAGCGCCACATCACCCTGGACCGCGCCATGTGGGGCTCCGACCAGGCCGCGTCCGTCGAGCCGCAGGGCCTGTCCCGCCTGGTCCGCGACATCCGCACCATCGAGGCGTCCCTCGGTGACGGCGTCAAGAAGGTCTACGAGTCGGAGCTCGGCCCGATGAAGAAGCTGCGCCGCGTCGCGGGCGTGGTGGCCGAGACGGAGGCCACCGACGCCGAGCCGGTCGCGGTCTGAGCGCACGGACCACTGCGACCGGACACGGATCAACGGGAGACGGACACACGACGATGAGCCCCCGAGCCGGCCAGGCCGCCGGTGTCACCGGCGCCACCGCACCCTCCACGCTCGCCTTCGTGGAGAGCCCCGTTCAGCTGCTGAACGTCCTGGAATGGGCGCACGCCGCCGCCGCGACCGGACCGGCCGGGGGCCTCACCGTCGTCGTCCTCTCCCCGAACGACCCGATGACCCGCGGCCAGTTGCGCCGCATGGCACAGCTCGCCCGCGACGAGGGCGTCGAGGTGCGCTGGGAGGAGGCGCGCGGCGGCGCGTCGGCCCCCTTCCACACCATCGGCGGCCTCGCGGGCGTCCTGCGCAGGGCGGACCGGATCGTCATCGGCGACCCGTTCTCCCGCTACGTGCAGCTCCTGCTGACCATCACCCGGGCCCGCTCCCTGGTCGTCGTCGACGACGGCACGGCCACCATGGAGTTCATCGCCCAGCTCGCCCGCGGTGAACGCCTGCAGCGCTGGCACCGCAAGGGCGGCCGTCCGGGCCCCCGCGACCTGGTCTTCGCGCCGGTGTCCGCCTCGGCCCGGCGCCGCCTCACCCCCGGCGGGACCCGCACGGTGGAGGTCTTCTCCTCCATGCCGATCGACAGCGCGCCGGACGGCGTGACCGTGTCGGTCAACTCCTTCGCCTGGACCAGGGAACGCTTCGGGCCGCCCCGGGTCTCCAAGGGCGCGGACCTGGTCGGCACCTCGCTGGTGGAGACCGGCGTGGTCGACCCGGACCGCTATCTGGAGGCGGTCCGTGCGCTGGCCCGCACGCACGGCGCCACCCGCTACTTCGCCCACCGCAGGGAGAGCGCCGAGAAGCTGCACCGGCTCGCGGTCGAGACGGGCCTGCAGGTGGTCCGCCCCGACCTGCCGCTCGAACTCATCGCCCGCCGCGGCCCCATCGGCCGCACGATCCTCAGCTTCCCCTCGACCGTCGTCCACACCCTGCCGCTTGCCCTCGCGGGTACCGAGGTCAAGGTGGCGGTCTGCGACATCGACCCGTCCTGGCTCACCGAGACCGCCTCGCCGCGCGCCCAGGGCTTCCTGTCCGGCGTGACGGGGACGGCACGGGACGTGCACCGCCTGACATCGGTCCGCCACCCCGCACCGGCCTAGGGAGCGTCTCTCCGATCTTCGCGGGTCCGCGACGCCTGGCACGGCACCTCGCCGCACGGCCGGGCCGCCCTCGTACTGGTGGTACGAGGGCGGCCCGGCCGCACGGCGATGCACCGCACCAGACGCCGCGGCCTGTCCACGAAGATCGGAGAGACGCCCCCTAGAGCATGTCCGCCGCTACGGGGTGAAGCGGGCCACGTACCGCCGCTGCCAGGGCGTCTCCACCGCGTGCCGGTCGTAGTGCGCGCGCACATAGGCGACGGCCTCGTCGGCGGGCACCCCGTCCAGGACGGCGACGCAGGCCAGCGCGGTCCCGGTGCGCCCGCGCCCGCCCGCGCAGGCGACCTCGACGCGCTCGTCGGCGGCCCGGGTCCACACCTCGCGCAGCAGGCGGCGGGCCTGCTCGCGGTCGGCGGGCGTACGGAAGTCGGGCCAGCGCAGCCAGCGCGACTCCCAGGGCGTCCGCGGGGGCTCCTTGCCGAGGAGATAGACCCCGAACGCGGGCGCGGCCCCCTCCGGCACCGGCCGCCGCAGCCCCCGCCCCCGCACCAGCCGCCCGGACGGCAACCGCAGGACCCCGGCGTCACCGGCCGTCCAGGTGCTCTTCGCATCGGTGTCGGTCATGCCGGGAGCCTAGGCCGCTTCCGCACGGCGCACAGGGGTTCGGGCCGGTCCCGTGCGCCGGACAGGGGTTCGGGCCGGTCCCGTGGGGCGGGACCGGCCGTCGTCCGTGGCAGGGGCGTCCGGCGCCTCCCGCGGGTCAGCGGGCCGCGGGCACCTCGGGGAGCGGGACCTCGGCGGGGACGCCCGCCGCGACCGTCACCCCGCCCTTGCCCGTACGCAACCCGAACGCGCTGATCAGCGCCGCGAGCAGGGCCGCGGCCAGCGGCACCCACAGCGCCGCCCGGTAGCCGTCGAGCAGCGCGCCGGGCGCCTGCGAGGAGGTGGCCGCGACGTTGACCGCGGTGACCGCCGACAGGCCGAGCGCCGCGCCGAACTGGAAGGACGTGTAGAGCAGCGCGCCGGCCAGGCCCTGCTCCTCCTCGGCCACGCCCTCGGTGGCGACGATGGTGAGCGGGCCGTAGGCGAGGGAGAAGGCGATGCCGAGCACGATCAGGCTCGGGAACATCATCGCGTACGTCCAGTCGGCGCCGACCGGCAGGAACAGCGAGTAGGCGAGCGCGGCGAGCAGCAGTCCGCCGAAGATCACCCGGGCGTTGCCGAAGCGGTGCACGAGGCGGGGCGTGAGGACGGGGGAGAGGACCGCGTCGACCCCGATGACGATCATCGCGAAGCTGGTCTCCAGCGTCGACCAGCCCCGCAGCTCCTGCAGATAGAGCACGACGAGGAACTGGAAGCCGAAGAAGCCGCCCGCGAAGAGCAGTCCGGAGAGGTTGGCGCGGACCAGCGGGCCGCCGCGCAGGATCCCGAGCCGCACCAGCGGCTGCGCGGCACGGCGCTCCACCGCGACGAAGACGGCCAGCAGCACCAGACCCGCGCCCAGCGTGAGGGCGGTCCAGGCGGACGAGGTGTGCGTGGCGCGCTCCACGCCGAGCACCAGCAGCACGATGGCGGCGGTGACGGTGATGCCGCCCGCCAGGTCGACGCGCTGTCCCGTGCGTGCGGGGCGCGGCGACTTGGGCACCAGGGCGAGCGCGGCGACCAGGATGACGGCGGAGAGCACGACCGGCGCGAAGAACACCCAGCGCCAGTCCACCGAGGTGAGCAGCCCGCCGACGACCAGGCCGACCGAGAACCCGCCGGCCGCGGTGCCGGAGTAGAAGAGCAGCGCCTTGTTGCGGCGCGGCCCCTCCGCGAACCCGGTGGTGATGACGGAGAGCCCGGCCGGGGTCATGAAGGCCGCGGCGACGCCCGTGACGAAGCGGGCCACGATCAGCATCCAGCCCTCGGTGGCGAAGCCGCCGAGCCCGGAGAAGACCAGGAAGACGGAGAGCCACAGGACGAACATCTGGCGGCGCCCGAAGAGGTCCGCCGCCCGGCCGCCGAGCAGCATGAAGCCGCCGTAGCCCAGGACGTAGGCGCTCATCACCCACTGCAGCGAGCCGGTGGACAGGCCGAGGTCGGCGCGGATGGAGGGCAGCGCGACGTTGAGCATCGCGACGTCGATGCCCTCCAGGAAGATCGCGCCGCACAGGACGAGGAGGATGCCCCACTCGCGGCCGGTGAGGCCCTGGTCGGGGGTGTCGGGCGCGTGCGGCGCGGGGTGCTGGCTCATGGCGGCGTGCTCCTGGTCCGTGGGTGGTGATCCCGGTGGGCGGTGGGTCGGTGCCGCTTTGTTGTCGGCTCAACAACCTTCGGCCGGGGCGGGCGACGGAACAACGGCGAACATCGCAACGTTCGTTCAGCCAGACTGACCGATCCGCACCGACCTGGGGGTATGTCGATGGAACGCGATGAGCTCGAGTGCTTTCTGCTGCTCGCCGAGGAGTTGCACTTCGGCCGCACGGCCGAGCGGATGCGGCTCTCCCGCGCCCGGGTGAGCCAGCTCGTGCAGCGCCTCGAACGCCGCGTCGGCGCCCCGCTGTTCATCCGCAGCAGCCGCCGCGTGGGCCTGACCGCGCTCGGCCGGCAGCTGCGCGCCGATCTCGCGCCGCACCACCGGGCCATCGAGGAGGCCCTGGAGCGCGCCACGGCCACCGCCCGCGGCATCGACACCGTCCTGCACGTCGGCTTCGCCAACCCCCTCACCGGTGAGATCGTCATGAGGACGACGGAAGCCCTGCGCGCCAGCCACCCCGGCCTGTCCGTCGAGATCTGCGAGGTGCCGCTCGCCGACCCGTACGGGCGGCTGCGCAACGGCGAGTTCGACGTCCAGCTCACCGAGTTCCCGGTACGCGAGGACGACCTGGCCAAGGACGCGGTGCTGCTCGCGGAGGAGCGCGTCCTCGCCCTGCCCGCCGCCCACCCCCTCGCCGCGCGCGCCTCCGTGACCCCGGAGGACCTCGCGGACGTCCCGCTGCTCGCCATCGAGGGCGAGGTCCCCGACTACTGGCTGGACCACCACGTCCCCTCCCGCACCCCGGCCGGCCGCCCGATCGGCCGCGGCCCCGGCGTGACGAACATGCAGGAGGCCCTGATGCTGGTGGCCGCGGGCCGGGGCGCGCTGCTGGCCCCCGCCCACACCGCCGCGTACTTCGCCCGCCCCGGGGTCGCCTACGTCCCGTTCACCGACGCGGAACCGACGGGCTACGGCCTGGTCTGGCGCCTGGGGCACGACACGGGCGCGGTGGCCGCGTTCGCCCGGACGGCCCGCGAGGTGGCGGGGGCGATGCGGCCCTGACGCGGGCCCGCCGACGGGGCCCGACGGGGTGCGCGCTCTCCGTGGCGGCACAGAAGGTTACCCAGCGCGACCAACGCCCATGCGCCACGCGGCCACGAATTCTTCCCCTATCGGGCTGAACTTTTGTTGATCGTGGGTCAGTTGGCCCCTCGGTCGGCCTACCCTTCACAGGGTGAACCAATTGATGTCCCGCGAGTCCGAAGCCGAGCAGGGAGCGGAGTCCGCTTCCGCGGCAGTGCTGCCCGGCGCGCTGCCCGAAGAGCTGCGTGCCGAACTGGTCACCTTCCGCCGTGACTTGCACATGCACCCCGAGCTCGGCAACCAGGAGTTCCGTACCACCGCGGCCATCAAGGCCCGGCTGGAGGAGGCGGGCCTCGCGCCCCGGGTGCTCGCCATCGGCACGGGACTCATCTGCGACATCGGCGCGCACCCGGAGGAGGCCCCGGACGCCGCCGACGACGGCACCCCGCGCCGCGAGCGGGCCGTGCGCCCCATGCTCGCCCTGCGCGCCGACATCGACGCGCTGCCCATCCCGGACACCAAGCTCGGCGTGCCCTACCGCTCCACCGTGCCCGACCGCGCCCACGCCTGCGGGCACGACGTGCACACCACCGTCGTCCTCGGCGCCGGGCTCGTGCTGGCCGCCCTCGCCGAGAAGGGCCAGTTGCCCTTTCCGGTCCGGCTGATCTTCCAGCCCGCCGAGGAGGTGCTGCCCGGCGGCGCGACCGACGCCATCGAGTCGGGCGCCCTGGACGGCGTCGGCAAGATCATCGCGGTGCACTGCGACCCGCGTGTCGACGCGGGCCGGATCGGGCTGCGGCACGGCCCGATCACCTCCGCCTGCGACCGCCTGGAGGTCTCCCTCGACGGCCCCGGCGGGCACACCGCCCGCCCGCACCTGACCACCGACCTGGTCACCGCCGCCGCCAAGGTCGCCACCGAGGTGCCCGTCCTCGTCTCGCGCCGCGTCGACGCCCGCTCGGGCCTCTCGGTGACCTGGGGCCGCATCGAGGCCGGCCACGCGTGCAACGTGGTGCCGCAGCACGCCGAGCTCGCCGGCACTGTGCGCTGCCTGGACCTGCGGGCCTGGCGGGACGCGCCCGACCTGGTGCACGGCGCCGTCCAGGAGGTCGCCGACCTCTACCGCGCCAAGTCCGAGATCAACTACATCCGCGGCGTGCCCCCCGTGGTGAACGACGCGTCGGTGACCGACCTGCTGCGCGACGCCATGTCCGAGCGGCGCGGCCCGCACTCCGTCGAGGACACCGAGCAGAGTCTCGGCGGCGAGGACTTCTCCTGGTACCTGGAGCGGGTGCCCGGCGCCATGGCCCGCCTCGGCGTCCGCAGGCCCGGCGAGCGCACGGTGCGCGACCTCCACCAGGGCGACTTCGACGTCGACGAGGCCGCGATCACCGCGGGCGTCGAACTGTTCACCGCCGCCGCGCTGTTGGACGCGATGCGCTAGCGCACGGACGTACGGAAAGGGCCGGTCGCGTATCCCGCGTTCACGCGGACGTAACCGGCCCTCGGCGCGAAAAGCACGAAGAGGTAACGGCACCGCGAAAACCCGTTCCCCTCCCTTTCTACGCGCGTTAATGTGCGCCGAAATCAGCGCCGTACACGGCGCGTTGGCGATCAAGGGGTGCTTCCTGTGCGTCGTCTCTCTTCCCGGAAATCTCGCGCCACTCACATCACCGCGACACTCGCCGTGCTGGTCCTCGCCGCCGCCGGATGCGGCAAGACCAGCAGCGAGGCCTCGCAGGACGACGACGGCGGAAAGGACAAGGGCTCCGCGGGCTCGTCGTCGTACAAGGGCAAGGGCATCGGACTCGCGTACGACATCGGCGGACAGGGCGACCAGTCCTTCAACGACGCCGCCTACGCGGGCTACACGAAGGCCCGCAAGGAGTTCAAGATCGGCGGTGTGGACATGGAGCCGGGCGACGGCGAGTCCAGCGCCGACAAGGTCCAGCGCCTGGAGCAGCTCGCCCGGCAGGGCTACGACCCGGTCGTCGGGGTCGGCTTCGTCTACGCGCCCGCGGTGCAGGCCGCCGCGAAGAAGTTCCCGAAGACCACGTTCGGGATCATCGACGACAACACCGTGAAGGCGGACAACGTCGCCGACCTGGTCTTCCACGAGGAGCAGGGCTCCTATCTGGCGGGCGTCGCCGCGGCCAGGGCGAGCAAGGCCAAGCACGTCGGATTCGTCGGGGGAGTGGACATTCCGCTGATCCACAAATTCGAGGCGGGATTCGTCCAGGGCGTGAAATCCGTCGATCCCAAGATCGAGATCGAGAAGCGGTATCTGACCGAAAAGCCTGAGGAGGGTGGATTCTCCAGCCCGGACCGCGGGCAGAACGCGGCGAGCGGTCAGATCGAGGCCGGCGCCGACGTGATCTACCACGCCGCGGGACTCTCGGGGCAGGGCGTCATCCAGGAGGCCGGCGCGCAGAAGAAGTGGGCGATCGGCGTCGACTCCGACCAGTACGCGCAGAAGGCGCTCGCCAAGTACAAGGACTACATCCTCGGCTCCGCCTTCAAGGACGTCGGCGGCGCGGTCTACGACCTCACGAAGTCGGTCGTCGAGGGCAAGCCGATGAAGGGCGAGCAGCGCTACGACCTCAAGTCGGGCCGCGTCGGCTTCTCCGACTCGAACCCGAAGTACACCGCGATGAAGGACGTCGTGGCCGCCGTCGAGAAGGCCAAGAAGGACATCATCAGCGGGAAGGTCGAGGTGAAGACCGTCCCGTAGCGCGCGACCGCGGGACGTTTTACGTAGTACCTCGTGCGGCGACTGGGCGCCCCTCTCCAAGGGGGCGCCCACCCGTCGTTCGGGCTCCCGACACCCGGTGGCCACAGCTCGATAACGGACCGGACAGAAGGGTTCTTATGTCAGGTCTACGCGCGTTACGCTGCGGCGAAATCAGCGCCAGGTGAGGCGCTCGTACGTGCTTGTGCTTGCTTGACTCAAGGAGTTCGTCTCTATGCGCCGGGTGTCTCGAATAGCTGTCGCGGGCGCCGCGACCGCCGCGCTTGCCGTAACCGTCTCCGCCTGTGGTGGCACGTCCAGCGACGCCGCCGCGAGCAAGGACGACAAGAACAAGGGCGTGGCCATCGCCTATGACGTCGGCGGCGCCGGCGACCAGTCCTTCAACGACGCCGCGACCGTCGGCATGAAGAAGGCGGCCGCCGAGTTCAAGACCGGCGAGAAGGCCGTCGAGCCGGTCGACGGCGAGTCCGACGCCGACAAGACGCAGCGCCTGACGCAGCTCGCCAAGCAGGGCTACAACCCGGTCATCGGCGTGGGCTACGCCTACGCGCCCGCCATCAAGGAGGTCTCGGCGAAGTTCCCGAAGACCACCTTCGGCATCGTCGACGACGAGACCGTCAAGGCGAAGAACGTCTCCGACCTGGTCTTCAGCGAGCAGGAGGCGTCCTACCTCGCGGGCGTCGCGGCGGCCAGGACCAGCAAGTCCAAGACCGTCGGCTTCGTCGGCGGCGTGGACGTCCCGCTGATCCACAAGTTCGAGGCGGGCTTCGCGCAGGGCGTCAAGGACACCGACCCCAAGGTCAAGGTCGTCAAGCAGTACCTGACCGAGAAGGCCGAGGACGGCGGCTTCTCCAGCCCCGACAAGGGCAAGACCGCCGCCCAGGGCCAGATCGAGAAGGGCGCCGACGTGGTCTACCACGCCGCGGGCCTGTCCGGTCAGGGCGTCATCGAGGCCGCCGCCGCCAAGAAGGTCTGGGCGATCGGTGTCGACTCCGACCAGTACAAGCAGGACGCCCTCGCCAAGTACAAGAAGTACATCCTGACCTCGGCGACCAAGGACGTCGCGGGCTCGGTCTACAACCTCGCCAAGGCCGTCGAGGACGGCAGCGCCAAGGGCGGCGTCGTCCGCGCCGACCTCGCCTCCGGCGGTGTCGCGCTCGCCGACTCGAACCCCGAGTTCCAGAAGATGAAGGACGTCCAGGCCGCGCTGAAGAAGGCCGAAGAGGGCATCAAGAGCGGCAAGATCAAGGTCAAGACCACGCCGTAACGGCGCCGTCGGACCGATCCGCCTGCCGTAACGGCAGCGTGATTCACGTGCAACGGGGTGTGGGGGACGATGGTTCACCCGCGCCCCGTTCGCGCGGACCGATCGCCGATTCCCCGCCGCCCAGCGGGAGTCGGCACAGGGGAACGCCCGACCAGGGACGTTCCCCACGAGCAGGGGCACTGCGCGCGTAGGCGGCCCCTTTCCCTGTGGCCCTTCAGGCCCTATGGCCCCCGAGGAGAGTGCGCCATCGACGCGTCCACCAGCCCTCCGCCCACCGACCAGGCACCCACCGCCCCCGGTGGCATCGCCGTTGAGCTCAACGGCATCACCAAGCGCTTCCCGGGCGTCGTGGCCAACCACGACATCCACCTGACCGTCCGCAAGGGCACCGTGCACGCCCTCGTCGGCGAGAACGGCGCGGGCAAGTCGACCCTGATGAAGATCCTCTACGGCATGCAGAAGCCGGACGAGGGCACCATCACCGTCGACGGCGAGCAGGTCGCCTTCGCCAGCCCCGCCGACGCGATCGCGCGCGGCATCGGCATGGTGCACCAGCACTTCATGCTCGCCGACCAGCTCACCGTCCTGGAGAACATCGTCCTCGGCAGCGAGAAGCTGCACGGCATCGGTGCCGCGGCCCGCCGCGCGATCGCCGAGATATCCCGGCGGTACGGCCTGGGCGTGCGCCCCGACGCGTACGTGGAGGACCTCGGCGTCGCCGACCGCCAGCGCGTGGAGATCCTCAAGGTCCTCTACCGCGGCGCCACCACGCTGATCCTCGACGAGCCGACGGCCGTCCTCGTGCCGCAGGAGGTCGACGCGCTCTTCGACAACCTCCGCGAGCTCAAGTCCGAGGGCCTGTCGGTCATCTTCATCTCGCACAAGCTCGGTGAGGTCCTCTCCGTCGCCGACGACATCACCGTCATCCGGCGCGGCACGACGGTCGGCACCGCGATCCCCGCCGAGACGACCCCGCGCCAGCTCGCCGAGCTGATGGTGGGCAGCGAACTGCCCACCCCCGAGACCGCGGAGTCGACGGTCACCGACCGTCCGATGATCCAGGTCGAGGGCCTCAAGCTGCTCGCCGACGGCGAGTCGGGCCGCGCGCTCCTCGACGACATCTCGTTCACGATCCACGAGGGCGAGGTCCTCGGCATCGCGGGCGTCGAGGGCAACGGCCAGACCGAGCTGATCGACGCGCTGATCGGCCTCAAGCACGCCGACTCCGGCGTGATCCGGATGGCCGGCGAGGACATCACCGCCGTCCCCACCCGCAGGCGCCGCGAGGACGGCATCGGGTACATCCCCGAGGACCGCCACCGCCACGGACTCCTCCTGGAGTCCCCGCTGTGGGAGAACCGCATCCTCGGCCACGTCACCGAGAAGCCCAACACCCGGGGCAGGCCGAAGTTCTGGCTCGACCTCAAGAGCGCGCAGGCCGACACCCGCCGCATCGTCGAGGAGTACGACGTCCGTACGCCCGGCATCGACGTGACGGCCGCCTCGCTCTCCGGCGGCAACCAGCAGAAGCTGATCGTCGGCCGCGAGATGAGCCACTCCCCGCGCTTCCTGATCGCCGCCCACCCCACCCGGGGTGTGGACGTCGGCGCGCAGGCGCAGATCTGGGACCAGATCCGCGAGGCCCGCCGCGAGGGCCTGGCCGTCCTGCTGATCTCCGCCGACCTGGACGAGCTGATCGGCCTCTCCGACACCCTCCGGGTGATCTACCGCGGACGGCTCGTCGCGGACGCCGACCCGTCCACCATCACGCCCGAGGAGCTGGGGTCGGCCATGACGGGTGCCGCCTCCGGTCACCTGGAACACACCGAGTCCGGTGACGGCTCCGAGGAGGACGCGACCCGATGAAGAAGTTCGACAAGGAGCGCGTGCTCCTCGCGGTGGCCGGACCGGTCATCGCGCTCGTCGTGGCCGTGGCGCTGACCTCGGTCGTGCTGCTCGCCTCGGGCAAGAACCCGATCGAGCCGTACACCCTGATGCTGGAGCAGATCTCCTACTCCGACGTCCAGGTCCTGACCATCAACCAGGCCGGGATGTACTACCTGGCCGCGCTCGCGGTGGCCATCGGCTTCCGGATGAACCTGTTCAACATCGGCGTGGACGGCCAGTACCGCCTCGCCGCGATGATCACCGCGGTGGTCGGCGCGCACGTCGCGCTCCCGGCCGCCCTGCAGATCCCGCTGCTGATGGCGGTCGCCATGCTCACCGGCGCCTTCTGGGCCGGCATCGCGGGCCTGCTCAAGACGACCCGCGGAGTCAGCGAGGTCGTCGCCACGATCATGCTCAACTCCATCGCGACGAGCGTCATCGGCTACCTCACCCTCACCGAGAACTTCGGCGTGCCGGTCGGCAACAACCAGACCACCGGCGTGATGGAGAAGTCCGGCTGGTTCCCCGGCATCTCGCTGGCGGGCGGCGAGGTGTACGGCTTCGTGTTCATCGCCGTCGCCGCGGGCGTCCTGTACTGGCTGGTCCTCAACCGCACCCGGTTCGGCTTCGACCTGCGCGCCACCGGCGCCTCGGAGAGCGCCGCCGCGGCCTCCGGCGTCAACGCCAAGCGCATGGTGCTCACCGCCATGCTGATCTCCGGCGGAATGGCGGGCCTCGCGGGCATGCCGATCCTGCTCGGCGACACCCACACCTACAGCCTCAGCTTCCCCGCGGGCCTCGGCTTCACCGCCATCGGCATCGCGCTGCTCGGCCGCAACAACCCCGTCGGCATCGCCCTGGCCGCCCTCCTGTGGGCCTTCCTCGACAAGGCCTCGCCCGCCCTGGACTACGCAACCCCGGTCGCGTACGACAAGGAGATCGCGGTGATCATGCAGGGCCTCATCGTGATCGCGGTCGTCGTCTCCTCCGAGTCGGTCCGCCGCTGGGGCCTGCGCCGCCAGCAGAAGCGCGTCGGTGAGGAACTGGCCGCCGCCGCCCGGGCGAACGGCAACAACGGCAACAACGGCAACAACGACTCCGTGAAGGAGGTGGCTGCCCGATGACCACGGCATCCGTCGCCAAGCCCTCGGCCCAGCAGCCCGCGCCGGGCCGCCGCCGCGTCTCGCTCCCCGTCCTCCTGCTGATCATCGCGGGCGTCCTGGTGCTGACCTCGGTGGTCCGCATCATCACCGGCGCCGACGGCATCACCTCCACCGGGCAGATGTCGACGGCCCTCAAGCTCGCCGTGCCGATCGGCCTGGCCGGCCTCGGCGGCCTGTGGGCGGAGCGCGCGGGCGTCGTCAACATCGGTCTGGAGGGCATGCTGATCCTCGGCACCTGGTTCGGTGCCTGGGCCGGCTTCCAGTGGGGCCCCTGGGTGGGCGTCCTGTTCGGCATCCTGGGCGGCGCGCTCGGCGGTCTGCTGCACGCGATCGTCACGGTCACCTTCAACGTCAACCACATCGTCTCCGGTGTGGCCCTGAACATCCTCGCCCTGGGCGTCACGCGCTACCTGGCGACCTTCGCCTTCGAGGGCGAGGAGGGCGGCACCTCCAAGCAGTCGCCGCCCGTCGACTCGCTCGGCGACTTCTCCGTGCCGGGTCTGTCCGACTGGCTGATGGACCTCAACGGCAAGCACTGGTTCCTGGTCTCCGACCTCGCGGGCCTGCTCGGCGGCCTGTTCACCAACCTGTCGCCGCTGACCGTGGTCGCCGTCGCGATGGTGCCGCTGAGCTGGTGGGTGCTGTGGCGCACCTCGTTCGGCCTGCGCCTGCGCTCCTGCGGCGAGAACCCGATCGCCGCCGAGTCGCTCGGGGTGAACGTCTACAAGTACAAGTACCTGGCCGTGGTCATCTCCGGCGGCCTCGCGGGCCTCGGCGGTGCCTTCCTCTCGCTGGTCGCCTCCAACATCTACCTGGAGGGCCAGACCGGCGGCCGCGGCTACATCGGCCTCGCCGCGATGATCTTCGGCAACTGGATGCCGGGCGGACTCGCGCTCGGCGCGGGCCTGTTCGGTTACACCGACAGCCTGAAGCTCCGGGGTGGCGGCACGAACGTCCACGCGCTGCTGCTGCTCATCGCGATCCTGCTGGTCATCGGCGCGATCTACCTCGCCTGGCGCAAGCGGTACGTGCCCGCGGTGATCACCGCGGCCGTCTCCGCGCTGATGTTCCTGTGGTACGGCTTGACCGACGAGGTGCCCAACCAGGTCGTCACCGCCACCCCGTACGTGGTGACCCTGCTGGTCCTCTCGCTCTCCGCCCAGCGGCTGCGGATGCCGAAGGCGGACGGAATGCCCTACCGAAGGGGACAAGGCAAGTGACGACCACCGCTGTCGACGCCGACTGGGACGCCCTCAGGGAAGCCGCGCGCGAGGCCATGTCCCGCGCGTACGCGCCCTACTCGGGGTTCCCGGTCGGCGCGGCGGCCCTGGTCGACGACGGCCGCACGGTCTCCGGCTGCAACGTGGAGAACGCCTCGTACGGCCTCGGCCTGTGCGCCGAGTGCGGCCTGGTCTCCCAGCTCCAGCTCACCGGCGGCGGCCGTCTGACGCACTTCACCTGCGTGGACGGCAAGGGCGAGATCCTGATGCCCTGCGGCCGCTGTCGCCAGCTCCTGTACGAGTTCGGGGGCGCCGACCTGCTCCTGGAGACGTCGTCGGGCGTGCGGACGCTCGGCGACATGCTGCCGGACGCGTTCGGTCCGCAGCACCTGGACGAGCGGCCGGGCCGCCTCAACTGACCGCGGGCCCCGCACCCTTGGGATCTTTTCCCACCGGGTGCGGGGCTGCCTTCATCTCCGGGCTCTATGCGCGTAGAGTCGCGGCATATCTACGTACGTACGCCGTTGTACTGCTGGAAGGACCGCCATGGACGTCATCTCTGTCATCCGCACCAAGCGCGACCGGGGCGAGCTCAGCGACGAGCAGATCGACTGGGTGATCGACGCGTACACCCGGGGCGCGGTCGCCGACGAGCAGATGTCGTCCCTCGCGATGGCGATCCTGCTCAACGGCATGAACCGCAAGGAGATCGCCCGCTGGACCGCCGCGATGATCGCGTCCGGCGAGCGCATGGACTTCTCCGCGCTGTCCCGGCCCACCGCCGACAAGCACTCCACGGGCGGCGTCGGCGACAAGATCACGCTGCCGCTCGCGCCGCTGGTCGCCGCGTGCGGTGCGGCGGTCCCGCAGCTCTCCGGGCGCGGCCTCGGCCACACCGGCGGCACCCTCGACAAGCTGGAGGCCATCCCCGGCTGGCGCGCGCTGCTCTCCAACGCCGAGATGCTGGACGTCCTGGAGGGCGTCGGCTCGGTGATCTGCGCGGCGGGCGACGGCCTGGCCCCCGCCGACAAGAAGCTGTACGCGCTGCGTGACGTGACCGGCACGGTGGAGGCGATCCCGCTGATCGCCTCCTCCATCATGTCGAAGAAGATCGCCGAGGGGACGGGGTCGCTGGTCCTGGACGTGAAGGTGGGCACCGGTGCCTTCATGAAGAACCTCGACGACGCCCGTGAACTGGCCGCCACGATGGTCGAGCTGGGCACGGACAGCGGCGTCCGCACGGTGGCGCTCCTCACGGACATGTCGACCCCGCTCGGCCTGACCGCGGGCAACGCGCTGGAGGTCCGCGAGTCCGTCGAGGTCCTCGCGGGCGGCGGGCCCGCGGACGTCGTCGAGCTGACCCTCGCGCTGGCGCGGGAGATGCTGGACGCGGCCGGCCTCAAGGACGCCGACCCCGCGAAGGCCCTCGCGGACGGCTCCGCGATGGACGTGTGGCGCCGCATGATCGCGGCGCAGGGCGGCGACCCGGACGCGGAGCTGCCGGTGGCGCGGGAGCGGCATGTGGTGACGGCGCCGTCGTCCGGCGTGCTGACCCGCCTCGACGCGTACGACGTCGGCGTCGCGGCGTGGCGGCTCGGTGCGGGGCGGGCGCGCAAGGAGGACGTGGTCCAGGCCGGGGCGGGCGTCGAACTCCACGCCAAGCCGGGCGACTCCGTCGAGGCGGGGGCGCCGTTGCTCACGCTGCACACGGATACGCCCGAGCGGTTTGCGTATGCGGTGGAGGCGGTGGAGGGGGCGTACGAGATCGCTCCCGCTGGGGTGGACTTCGTGCGGTCGCCCATCGTGCGGGGCCGCGTTGGCTGAGCCCACCTAGGCCCACCGCCAACCTGCGCAGTTCCTCGCGCCCCTGGGGGCGCCTGGGGCAGTGCTCTTCGGCCTCGGGCCGACGGCGGTTGTCCGCGCAGTTCCCCGCGCCCCTGGGGGGACTTGGGGTGGTGTTCTTTGGCCTCGGGCCGGTAGTGGCTGGGCGCGCAGTTCCTCGCGCCCCTTGGGGGGCTAGGGGGGGGCTCTTTGGCCTCGGGCCGGTGGTGGTTGGCCGCGCAGTTCCTCGCGCCCCTTGGGGGGGCTTGGGGTGGTGTGTTTGGTTTCGGGCCGGTAGTGGCTGGGCGCGCGGTTCCTCGCGCCCCTCGGGGGGCTTGGCGTGCTGTGGTGGGCGCCGGGGGTGTGTTTTCAGGGGCGCGGGGAACTGCGCGAGCAACCCCCACCGGCCGTCAGCCGGAAGAAGCGACCGTAGGCGACCGATGAGGGGCGCGGGGAACTGCGCGAGTACCACCCACCGGCCGGCTGCTTGAGGACGCGACCGTAAGCGACGGTTCGGGGGCGCGGGGAACTGCGCGAGCAACCCCCACCGGCCGTCAGCCGGAAGAAGCGACCGCAGGCGACCGATGAGGGGCGCGGGGAACTGCGCGAGTACCACCCACCGGCCGTCAGCCGGAAGGCGCGACCGTAGGCGACCGGTCAGGGGCGCGGGGAACTGCGCGGGCGAGGATGTTCCCGTAGAGAGGACGCCCCCGGCCACCGGGGAGCACGAGCCTGCCCGTTCGGTCGGAACGCGTGCCCTCGTGGACCTGGACCGCCCAGGCCCGCGCAGCGTATGCAGGGAGGAGCCGCACCCCTGCCCAGGAGGGCCGCCTTGCACGACCACGACCACACCGGCACCGGACCTGACCGGGCGACCCCGCCCCGGCGGACCCCGGACCGGGACACGCCCGCGCCCGCAGGGCTGCTCGCCCTGCAACGCGGCGCGGGCAACGCGGCCGTCGTCCAGCTGCTCCGGCAGTCCGGGCACACGACCGGACAGCCGGCCGTGCAGCGTTCCGCGGTGCATGAGGTGTTGCGTGGTGGTGGGCGGCCGTTGGACTCCGGGACCCGGTCGGACATGGAGGCGCGGCTGGGCGCGGACTTCTCCGACGTGCGGGTGCACGACGACAGTGCGGCGAAGGCGTCGGCGGCGGAGGTGGGTGCCCGGGCCTATACGTCGGGCAGTCATGTGGTGATCGGTGACGGGGGAGGGGACCGGCACACGCTGGCGCACGAGCTGACGCATGTCATCCAGCAGCGGCAGGGCCCGGTGGCGGGTACGGACAACGGCGACGGTCTGAAGGTCTCCGATCCCTCGGACCGGTTCGAGCGCGAGGCGGAGGCCAACGCCACCCGTGTCCTGGCCAACGACCCCGCACCCACGGCCCACGCCGCGGAGGGCGACGCCCCGGCCGGGCACGCCCACACCCACGGCGACCGCATCCAGCGCTACGCGTCCGGCACCGTCAAGAGCCTGGTCAGCGAGCAGGACGACCGGCCCTTCTTCGAGTCGCAGTCCGCGCAGGGCGTCCTGACCCCGGACCCCGAGCGGCTGTCCAAGCACTCCGTGGACCACGTCGGCGCCCGCACCCACGACCCGTTCCAGCAGGACGTGTCCGAGGAGCAGGGCGTCCAGCTCGACGCGCCGCTCGGACTGCCGCTCAGGGTCGCGGGCGACGGCACCCTCGCGGTGCACGACACCGAGCGCGAGCCGAAGGAGTTCTACGCGAGCCGCGAGGTCCTCGCCGAGAGCAACTCCGCGCTGGACGGCGTCGGCAGCTCGTACCGCCTGGAGGCCCGCGGCCCGAAGATCACCGTGCAGCACCCGGGCAGGCCGGGCAGCTCCGTCGTCCTGGTCCGCGTCCAGCCGGTCACGGCCGACGCCCCGGAGAACGCCGGGTCCGGATTCGCGAACCTCATGAAGCACGAGTGCATCGACGTGGCCCGGGAACTGATGGGCGGCGGCAAGGAGACGGACGTCGTCCTGACCGGCCGGGACGCCATGCCCTGGCAGGACAGCACGGTCGACTCCGTGGCGGGCGGGCTCGCCGACGGCGTCGACGCGCCCGGGGGCCCCACCCCGCAGCGGTACGGCGGCGCGCTGCGCGAACACCCCGAGGAGATGGACGACGCGGCCGGCCGGCTCGGCGTGAACAAGGCCGCGGCCCCCGTGGTCGGCGAGGGCTACACCACGGTGTCCCTGGGCCAGAGCGACAAGCTCGACTACGCCGACTCCGCGACCCCCACCGAACGGCCCCAGGACATCTGGGGCTTCCACTTCGCGGGCGTCGCCGCGATGAGCGCCGACGGCCAGGACCGCGTCACGCTGGAGAACTACACCCGGACGGCGAACTCCGGTGACGCACTGAACGAGTTGTTGCCCAGGCTCGTCGAGGAGTTCAAGAAGAAGACCGCCCTTCCCCTCCTGCGCCCGGGCGGCAAGACCCCGCCCGCCTCCGCCTTCCCGATGGACCGGATGAACAAGCTGCTGCGCGAGCTGTCCGGCAGCGCCCAGCAGGCCGGCGAGGAGTTCAAGCGGCTCTCCGAGGCGAAGGCAGAGTGGAACAGCAAGTGGTTCTTCCGCATGTACGGGTCGGGGGCGGGCCAGAGCTTCCACGAGCAGCAGTACGACAACGGCCGCGGTGACTTCGTGAACCCGCTCACCCTGCGGGTCCGCAAGCGCCCGCCCCGCCAGGAGACGCCCTCCTGACGGACACGGCGCACGCGCGGGCACGGCTCGGCGGGCGGTGGCACCGATGAGTTCCGCCCGCCGCGCCGGTCAACCCTGCGTGGCTGATTCCGAAGAGCACCCCATCCGTACCGAACACCCCATCCGTACCGAACACCCCACCCGTACCGAACGCCTCGTCCGTCCGGAGAACCTCATCCGTATAGAAGGGCCCCTGCGCAAGGGCGACGTCCCGCAGCTGTGCGAGCGGGTCGCCGCCGCCCGCCATGGGCCCGGCAGCGACGTGGTCTGCGATGTCGGCGCCGTCACCACCGCCGACCTCACCACCGTCGACGCCATCGCGCGGCTGCAGCTGGCCGCCCGCCGGGCGGGGGGAAGGATCCGGCTCAGGAACCCCGCCCCCGCCCTGCTCGCGCTGCTCGGCCTGGTCGGGCTCGTCGAACTCCTCGGCCTAGTCGTCGAGATGGAGGGGCATGCCGAACAGCGGGAACCACCGCGGCGTGTCCAGGAAGCAGTGGAAGCCGGTGATCCGGCCCGCTGAGATCTCGATGACCTGGATCGCCCAGGGGGCGAAGCCGCCGTTGTCCGGGTCGGGCTTGTAGTGGGCGAAGCCCGGGGTGCCGTTCACCTCCACCGGGATCAGGCGGCTGTCGGCGCAGGAGGCGCCGATGGTGGTCATGAAGCCCGTGATGTCCGCGGTGCCGCGCAGCCACAGGTCGAACGGCGGCATCGTCATGACGGCGTCCTCGGCGAGGAGCGCGGTCAGCGCCGTCATGTCGTACCCCTCGAAGGCGGCGACATAGCGCTCCAGGAGCTTCTGCTGCTCCTCGTCCAGCGGATCGGACACGGCCGTGTCGTCCGCCGGGCGCTCGGCGAGGGTGGCGCGGGCCCGCTGCAGCGCGCTGTTCACCGAGGCGACGGAGGTGTCGATGAGCTCGGCGACCTCGCTGGCCTTCCAGGCGAGCACCTCGCGCAGGATCAGCACCGCGCGCTGCTTGGGCGGCAGGCTCTGCAGGGCCGCGACGAACGCCAGACGCACCGACTCCTTGGCCACCGCGGCCTCCGCGGGGTCGCCGGGGGTCGGCAGCACCCGGGCGTCCGGGATCGGCTCCAGCCAGGTGTTGTCCGGGCGGGGGTTGAGCGCCGCCTGGGCCAGCGGGGCGGCGGCGGTCAGGTCCATCGGGCGGGCGCGGCGATTGCCCGCGTTCAACATGTCCAGGCAGACGTTCGTCGCGATGCGGTAGAGCCAGGAGCGGACGCTGGAGCGGCCCTCGAACTTCTCGAAGCTCCGCCAGGCCCGCACCATGGTGTCCTGCACGGCGTCCTCGGCCTCGAAGGCGGAGCCGAGCATCCGGTAGCAGTACCCGGTCAGCTCGACCCGGTGTTTCTCGAGCGTCGCGTCCAGCTCGGTCGTCGTCCCTGCGATGTCACTCATCCCAACCCACCCCTGGCTTCGGCAGAGGCCCCTGTGAGGCCCCACACATCGGAAGCTACCGCAGCCCACTGACAACGGCCCCCGGAGTGGAAAAACCCGCAGGTGAAATGAGCGGAGAGCGACCGCGCCGGCCGGGCGGCGGCCCGGTGGCCCGGCTCAGCGGGCGGCCGCGACCGGCCCGCGCCGCTCCTGCGCCCGCGCCGCGCGCGAGCCCCACACGGTCACCGACACGACGCCGAGCACCGCGAGGACGCCGAGGCCCACCGTCCCGGCCCAGCCGCCCGCGTGGAAGGCGACCGCGCCGAGCGTGCCGCCCGCGCTGGAGCCCAGGTAGTACGCGGACTGGTACAGCGCGGACGCCTGCGCCCGCCCGGTCGTGGCCGTACGGCTCACCGACGAGGACGCCACCGCGTGCCCCGCGAAGAAGCCCGCGGTGATCAGCACGAGGCCCAGCAGGACCAGGACCAGCGAGGGGGACAGCGAGAGCAGCAGTCCGCCCGCCGTCGTGCTCACCGCCAGGTACAGCGCCCCGCGCCGCCCGAGCCGGGCCACCAGCTTCCCCGCGGCGGCCGAGGAGACCGTGCCGACGAGGTAGACCAGGAAGATCGAGCCGATGACGCCCTGCGGGAGCGAGAACGGCGCCTCGGTGAGGCGGTAGCCGATCACCGTGTAGACCGCGCCGAAGACGGTCATGAACAGTGCCCCGATCGCGTACAGCCTGCACAGGAGCGGGTTCGACAGGTGGGTGCGCACCGTGCGGGCCAGGGACCGGGGGCTGAGCGGGCCCGGCGTGAAGTGCCGGGGCGCGGGCAGCAGCACGCGGAACGCGACCGCGCACAGCACCGCGACGACACCGACCACGGCGACCGCCGCGCGCCACCCCCAGGCCTGCGCGACCCAGCCGGTGACGATGCGCCCGCTCATCCCGCCGATGGAGTTGCCCGCCACGAACATGCCGATCGCGGCGACCAGTGCCTTGGGCCGTACCTCTTCCGCGAGGAACGCCATCGCCGAGGCGGGCAGGCCCGCGAGGGCCGCGCCCTGCACGGCGCGCAGCGCGATCAGCACCTCGACCGAAGGGGCGAAGGGGACCAGGAGTCCGACGGCGACGGCGACGGTCAGGGACGCGGTCATCACCGCGCGGCGCCCGAAGCGCTCGCTGAGCGCGCTCAGCGGCAGCACGAAGAGGGCCAGCGCGCCGGTGGCGCCCGACACCGTCCAGCTGGCCGTGCTCGCGCTCACGCCGAAGTCCGCGGAGACGAGGGGGAGGAGGGCCTGAGTGGAGTAGAGCAGGGCGAAGGTCGCCACGCCCGCGAGGAACAGCGCGAAGCTCATCCGGCGGTAGCCGGGACCGCCGGGAGTCATCCGCGAGTCGGAGGAGGCAGCTGAGGCAGCGGAGGCGGAGGGGGACGACGGGGCCGGGGCGACCGCAGGGGTGGCGGACGCCCCGCTACTGGCAGCAGGCATGTCCATGAACGTACGACCGTCTTTTTGATGCGTCCAATGCATGGAAACGCCATAATCGATCCCATGCAGCATCAGCACAGGTCACAGCCCCGCGTGTCACAGAACAGTGACCCGGAGGACATCGTGACGCTGCTCGCGCCCCGCCTCGCGTACTTCGCGGGCGTCGCCCGCACCGAGCACGTCACGCGCGCGGCCCAGCAGATGCGGGTCCCCCAGTCGACGCTCTCCCGCGCCCTGGTCCGGCTCGAACGGGACCTGGGCGTCGACCTGTTCGTCCGCCGCGGCCGCACCGTCTCGCTCACCCCGGCGGGCCGCACCTTCCTCGGCCCGGTCGAGCGGGCGCTCGGCGAGGTGGAGCGGGCCGCGGAGTCGGTGCGCGCGGACGCCGACCCGGAGACCGGCAAGGTCGCCTTCGGCTTCCTGCACACCATGGGCTCCGAGACGGTGCCCGGCCTGATCCGTGCCTTCCGCGCCGACCACCCGCGGGTGCGCTTCAGTCTCGTGCAGAACTACGGCGAGGCGATGATCGAGCGGCTGCGCGCGGGCGAGCTCGACCTCTGCCTGACCTCGCCGGTGCCCGACGCCCCCGACCTGGTCGCCCGCCGCCTCGACGAGCAGCGGCTGCGCCTGGTGGTGCCCGACGACCACCGCCTGGCGGCCCGCAAGCGGGTGCGCCTCGCCGAGGCGGCGGAGGAGGCGTTCGTGACCCTGGAACCCGGCTACGGCCTGCGCCGCATCACCGACGACCTGTGCCGCGACGCGGGCTTCAAGCCCCGCATCGCCTTCGAGGGGGAGGAGGCGGAGACGCTGCGCGGCCTGGTCGCGGCGGGCCTCGGCGTGGCGCTCCTGCCGCCGCCCGCGGTGCCACGGCCCGGGGTGGTGGAGCTGACGGTGACGGGCCAGCGCGCGGTCCGCGAGATCGGCGTGGCCTGGCTGGGCGGCCACCCGGACACACCGCCGGTGGCGGCGTTCAAGGCGTTCTTGCTGAGCAGAAAGGGAAAGCTGCTCCCGCAGATGGGAGCGGGCCCGGTGGACATCGGCCCGTCCGGCGATTGAGTACGAACCCTGCGAACCCTGCGAACTCGGCGGAGCCGGTGAGCGGGACCGGGCGCCGTCGCCGGGTCACTTGCGCAGGGACTGCCCGAAGCCGGAGGCCAGCGGCATCCGCAGCCCCAGCGGCGGCGGAGCGGCCAGCGCGTCCTCCAACGGCCGGGCGAAGTCCGCCCCGAACAGCGTGCCCATCACGAAGTCCGAGGCCAGCGAGAGGACTTCGGACTGGTGCTGGTGCAGCCGGTGGCCGTCGGAGTGCACCTCGAACCGGCACACGTCCCGGTTCGCCTTCTTCGCCCGCTCGGCGAGCCGGAACGACAGCTCGGGGTCGGTGCGTTCGTCGTTCGTGCCGTGCACGATCAGCACCCGCCGCCCCGCGAGCTGCTTCACCGGTTCGGGCGGCGCGGCCACGTCGTCCTCGGGCAGCCAAGGCGCCAGCGCGAGCACGGAGTTGACGGCCGTGTGGCCGCCCGCCCGGAGCGCCGCCCGGCCGCCCATGTCCACGCCGGCCAGACACACGGGGACGTCGCCGTAGGTACGTACGATTTCGTCGGCGGCCCAGGTCGTGTCGCGGGCGAGCTGCGCCTGCGCGCCGTTCCAGCCCCGGCAGCGGTAGTGCACCACGTGGGTGGCCAGGCCCGCCGAGCGGCCGTCCTGGGCCAGTCTGCGGCCCAGCGCCCGCACGCCGACCCCCGCCAGCGGCGAGGGCCTGCGGGTGGAGGTCTCGGTGCCTCCGGGCAGCAGGAGCGCCACCGCGCTCACCGCCGGGGGCGCCGTACCGATCACGCGCCCGAGCCTGGCCGCGCCCGCCGGCCCCGCGGTCCCTTGGTGTGCCATGACAGAACAGTGTCAGAAGCCATCGTGTACGCCACCCGTCCGCAGGGTCACTGTTACGTATCGACCAGTGAGTTCTACGCGCGTAGGCGCTAGAGTGCCGAAATGACGAGCCAGACACCCATGACCGGTCACACGGACCGGGAGACGCCCAGCGCCGAACAGATCCGCCGAGCCCCCAAGGTGCTCCTGCACGATCACCTCGACGGCGGCCTGCGGCCCGGCACGATCGTCGACCTCGCCCGCGCCTGCGGGTACGAGGGCCTGCCCGAGACCGACCCCGACAAGCTGGGGATCTGGTTCAGGGAGGCCGCCGACTCCGGTTCCCTGCCGCGCTACCTGGAGACCTTCGCCCACACCTGCGCGGTGATGCAGACGAAGGACGCCCTCAAGCGCGTGGCCGCCGAGTGCGCCGAGGACCTCGCCGAGGACGGCGTCGTCTACGCCGAGATCCGGTACGCCCCCGAGCAGCACCTGGAGCAGGGCCTCACCCTCGAAGAGGTCGTCGAGGCGGTCAACGAGGGCTTCCGCGAGGGCGAGCGCCGCGCGAAGGAGAACGGCCACCGGATCCGCGTGGGCGCGCTGCTCACCGCCATGCGGCACGCGGCCCGCGCCCTGGAGATCGCCGAACTCGCCAACCGCTACCGCGATCTGGGCGTCGTCGGCTTCGACATCGCGGGCGCCGAGGCCGGGTTCCCGCCCACCCGCCACCTCGACGCGTTCGAGTTCCTCAAGCGCGAGAACAACCACTTCACCATCCACGCGGGCGAGGCCTTCGGCCTGCCGTCGATCTGGCAGGCCCTGCAGTGGTGCGGCGCCGACCGCCTCGGCCACGGCGTGCGCATCATCGACGACATCCAGATCGCCGACGACGGCACCGTCCAGCTCGGCCGCCTCGCCTCGTACGTGCGCGACAAGCGCATCCCGCTGGAGCTCTGCCCGACCTCCAACCTCCAGACGGGCGCGGCCACTTCGTACGCCGAGCACCCCATCGGCCTGCTGCGCAGGCTGCACTTCCGGGCGACGGTGAACACCGACAACCGCCTGATGTCGGGCACCAGCATGAGCCGCGAATTCGAGCACCTGGTCGGCACGTTCGGCTACACGCTCGACGACATGCAGTGGTTCACAGTCAATGCGATGAAATCAGCATTCATTCCTTTCGATGAACGCCTCGCCATGATCAATGACGTGATCAAGCCCGGTTACGCCGAGCTGAAGTCCGAATGGCTGTTCCGCCAGACCGTCTCGACCAGCGCTTCCGCGGTGGGCTGACGGGCATTTGCGCGCCGTTGCGCGACGCCTGTGCGGCCGGGTTCTTCGAGCCCGGCCGCTTTCGTTTGCCCATGGGCCGTGATCGGGGCTGGTTTCCGTCGTTGAACCGCTCAAACCCCTTCCGCAAACACAGTCGCAAAGACGCAAGGACGCATTGAAGATGAAGAAGTCTGCCGCCAAGACCCTCGGTGTCGCCGCTCTCGGCGCCGCCTTCGCCGCCGCCGGTGCCGGTGCCGCGAACGCCGCTCCCGCCGCCCCGGCCATCCCGGACCCCTCCGCCGCGCTGGGCCCCGTCTCCTCGCTGCTGCCCGTCGGTGACGCCGTGAAGGCGCTGCCCGCCGGCGCCAACGAGTCCCTCGCCGCCGGCCAGGGCGCCCTCGGCGGCGGCCTCGGCGGCGCGAAGGGCCCCGCCGCGGGCCTGCTCGGCGGCCTGCCCGTCGGCGGCACCGGCGTCAACGGCCTGCCGCTCGGCTGAGCCTTCTCCCGCGCACGCCGATGGGGCGCCCCTCCTGCCGGGGGGCGCCCCATCGCTGTGTCCTGCCGGGGTCACCAGGCCTGGCGGGCCTTGCCCTCGGAGGGCAGCAGGAACCACAGCGCGATGTACAGCAGGAACTGCGGCCCCGGCAGCAGGCACGAGAGCACGAAGATCACGCGCATCGTCGTCGCGGAGGTGCCGAAGCGCCGGGCCAGGGCTGCGCACACTCCGCCGATCATCCGGCCGTGGGTGGGGCGGGCAAGGGCGGTCATGTCGGGCTCCTTCACGAACCGTAGGGGTGAGGCTTCTCCGTATGCCCCGATACCTCGACGGTACGGCCGGGCAGGGGTCCCGGGCATCGCTCTACGGTGCGATGCCGACCCTGGGAATCGTCGGGGTCGACCCCTGAGAGAGCTCCTCCCGGGGGAGCGGCGCACGGCGCTCGCCGCCCCGCTCGCGACGGATGCGGGCCCGGGCCGCCGGGACGACCGCGAGGTGCACGACGGCCACCCCGAGGGTGTTCAGGAGCAGCGAGTCGACGTCGACGACCTGCCCGGGGACCCCGGTCTGCAGCAGCTCGATGCCGAGCGAGAGCAGCGCTCCGGCGGCCACCGTACGCACCAGCGAACCCCACGGGGAGACCTCCAGCCGGCCGCCGGCCAGCGGCAGCAGCGCCCCGAGCGGGGCGAGCAGCAGCATGCTCTCGCCGATCCGGCGGGCCGCCTGGAGGCCGCCCAGCGCCAGATCCGCCCTGATCCCGGCCAGCGGCCGCAGGTTCGCGGCGCTCACCCAGGGGACGTCCAGCGGGCGCAGCGTGATCCACCCGACGAGCAGAAGATGTGCGACGAGGAGGAATCCCCCCGCCGCACGGAAGCGGATGGCGGCAATGCGGCCGCCCGAGCCTTGACGCACGCCCCCCAAGACGACACGGGCGGCAGGATCGGTTCCGCGTCCTTCGCGGCAGCTACTCCACGGTCCGGGCCGGCGGTGCCTCGCTGCCCGGCCGGGCACGGACCTCCGGAGTGCACTCGTAGCTCCGCAAGGGGCTGTCCGAGGGGCCGCCCATGACCACCTCGCGGTTGTCGGCGGACGCGTTGTTGTCGGCCAGCGTGCACACGATCTGCGCGAGCGCGAACGCGGACAGTTCCTCGGGGCGGGTGCTCAGGCGCAGCGCCTGGGCGGGGTCGCCCCCGCGCGGACCGGAGGCGGTGACGCCGCCGCGCACGTCCGTGGTGAACCCGGCCTGCTTCTCGGCCTCCGAGGCCGGCGCCGCCAGCTCGTCGAGGAGCGCCTGGGCGATGCGCACCCGGTCGGTGGTCGCCTTGTCGGTGCGCAGCTGCACGGTCCGGTCGACGGTCACCAGCCGGGCCCCGCACACCAGGAAGATCTCCACCGGCACGCCGCTGCCCGACTGCGAGGCGAGGCCGCCGGAGCCCGACGTGACGCACGGCACCCGCGAGGGCGCCGCCCCGTAGTCGGTCGGCACCTCGGTCGACCTGATCCCGCACCCGGCGAGCCCCGCGACGAGTCCCGCGACGGCCGCCGCGGCACGCAGCCGCCGCCCGTTCCTGCCCCGCCCGGTCATGCCTCAGCCCCTTCGGCGCCCTCGTCCTCGGGTTCGTCGGCGCACTCGCCGTCGCGCGGCAGCCAGAGCGTGAAGACCGCGCCGCCGTCCGGCGAGTTGGCGGCGGTGATCTCGCCGCCGTGGATGTGCGCGTTCTCCAGCGCGATGGACAGGCCGAGGCCGCTGCCCTCGGACCGCGGCCGGGACGCGCTCGCCTTGTAGAACCGGTCGAACACGTGCGGCAGCACGTCCTCGGGGATGCCGGGACCGTGGTCGCGTACGGCGATGACGAGACGGTCGTCCTCCAGGCGGACCGAGACCGCCACCGGGGACCCGCCGTGCTTGAGCGCGTTGCCGATGAGGTTCGCCAGGATGACGTCCAGGCGGCGCGGGTCGAGGCGGACCATGATGCCGCGCTCGGCGTCCAGCTCCACCGCGTCCAGCCAGGCGCGGGCGTCGATGCACGCGGTGATCTGGTCGGCGATGTCGACGTCGTCGAGGACCAGGCGCGCGGTGCCCGCGTCGAAGCGGGTGACCTCCATGAGGTTCTCCACGAGGTCGTTCAGGCGGCGGGTCTCGCTCACCACGAGCCGTACGGCGGGCTCGATCATCGGGTCCACCGAGCCGGTCTCCGCGTCGAGTTCCTCCTCGAGGACCTCCGTCACGGCGGTGATCGCGGTCAGCGGGGTGCGCAGCTCGTGCGACATGTCGGCGACGAAGCGCCGGGACGCCTCCTCGCGGCCGCTCATGTCGGCGACCTTCTTCTCCAGGTTCTCCGCGGTCCGGTTGAACGTCCGGGACAGATCGGCCAGTTCGTCGGTGCCCGACACCCGCAGCCGGGTGTCCAGCTTGCCCTCGCCGAGCCGCCGCGCGGCGACCCCGAGGCGGTGCACGGGCTTGAGCACGGTCGTCGCCGCGGCCTGCGCGAGCAGCGCGGAGCCGATCAGCGCGAGCCCCGTGGCGATCGCGAGGGACCAGCCCAGCGAACTGAGGTCCTTGGCCTCCGGCTCCAGGGACTTGAGCATGTAGCCGGTCGGACCGCCGCCGATCACCGTGGCACCGCCCACCAGGTAGGGCGTGCCGTGGTCGGTGGTCCGCTGCCAGTACAGGTGGTACGGGCTCTTGTTGCCGGAGGTCAGCTGCTGCTTCTCGCCGACCGCCTTCTGCAGCGGCCCCGGCACCTTGGCGAGCGTGAAGGCGTCCAGGTCGCTGTAACCGACGATCTGGCCGCCGCCCTTCTTCTCGCCGACCAGCAGCACGCTGTAGCGCTGACTGCTGTTGGCCATCTGCTCGGCGGCCGCCTGCAGGTCCTCCTGCGAGAGGTCGGCGGGCAGCGCGCCCGCACGGTTCTGCAACTGCTGGCGGAAGTCCTTGAGCGCCGCGTCCTGCGCGCGCGTCAGCACCGCCTCGCGGTTGAGCCAGTACGCGATGCCGGAGGCGGAGACCGCCGCGGTGAGCGCCACCAGGCCGAACACCACCACGAGCCGCAGTCGCAGGCTCGTGAAGCGCAGCCCCGCCAGTATGGCCTTGCGCGCCGCGGCCCAGCCGCGGAGCTTGTCGTGCGGTTTGGTCACTGAGGGGTGTCCAGCCGGTAACCGACGCCGCGCACGGTACGGATCAGGGTCGGCGAGGACGGCACGTCCTCGACCTTGGCGCGCAGCCGCTGCACGCACGCGTCGACCAGCCGGGAGTCGCCGAGGTAGTCGTGCTCCCACACCAGCCGCAGCAGCTGCTGGCGGGACAGGGCCTGGCCGGGCCTGCGGCTCAGCTCCAGGAGCAGCCGCAGCTCGGTCGGCGTGAGCTGGAGGTCCTCGCCGTTCTTCGTCACGGTCATCGCGGCCCGGTCGATGACGAGTGAACCGAACGTCGCCGCGTCGTTGGCCTCGCGCTCGCCGCGCCGCAGCACGGCCCGGATGCGGGCGTCGAGGACGCGCCCCTGCACGGGTTTGACCACGTAGTCGTCGGCGCCGGACTCCAGGCCCACGACGACGTCGATGTCGTCGTTGCGCGCGGTCAGCAGGATGATCGGCAGCTGGTCGGTGCGCCGGATGCGACGGCACACCTCGAATCCGTCGATGCCCGGCAGCATCACATCCAGCACGATCAGGTCCGGCCGCTGCTCGCCGAGCAGCTTCAGGCCGTCCTCGCCGGTGGCAGCAGTGGCCACCCGGTGCCCCTGGCGCGTGAGCGAAAGCTCCAGGGCCGTCCGGATGGCGTCGTCGTCCTCGATCAGCAACAGGGAAGGCACGGACGTCATTCTGTCCCATGCCACGGCCCCAGTTCGACTGCCGGAGCCTTCCCGGGCTCCTAATGGGCGGGTAGGTACCCCCACCCACACGTGACCTTCACAGGCGGAAGACCTCCCGAGCCCCTGTGACAGGCCTGTGACAGTCGACGGACACCGCCATGAAGTCGCTCGGGCAGAGTTTTGGTCACACGAAGAGAGCCGGACTCCACCGACGGGGGGCGCGAGATGAATACGCTGCACAGCACCAGCTCAAGCGCAGTTGTCACGCGACTTCACGACATCGGGCGGGGATCTGAGAAGTCCGGTGCCGTGAGCGGGCGGGGGTGCGCTCGCGGCACCGGGCGTCAGCACACCGGGTTCATGACGGTGGTTGACACCTTCCAGGGGGGCCACGGGGGACACGCGGCCCAGGCCGGAACGGACGGGGGCGCCTCGTACGGGGAGGGCCCGGGGGAGCGGAAGTCCGTGTCGGAGGCGGAGTTCACCGCCTACGTCCAGGAGCGCCGCGCCTCCCTGTACGCCACCGCCTACCACCTGACCGGTGACCGCTTCGAGGCCGAGGACCTGCTGCAGAGCGCCCTCTTCTCGACGTACCGGGCCTGGGACAGGATCAGCGACAAGGCCGCGGTCGGCGGTTACCTCCGCCGCACGATGACCAATCTGCACATCAGCGCGTGGCGCCGCCGCAAGCTGAACGAGTACCCGACCGAGGAGCTGCCGGAGACGGCGGGCGACACGGACGCGATGCGCGGCACCGAGCTGCGCGCCGTGCTGTGGCAGGCCCTGGCCCGGCTGCCCGAACTCCAGCGCACGATGCTGGTCCTCCGCTACTACGAGGGCCGCACCGACCCGGAGATCGCGGACATCCTCGACATCAGCGTGGGCACGGTGAAGTCCAGCATCTGGCGCTCGCTGCGCCGGCTGCGTGAGGACGAGGTCCTCAGCTTCGGCCGTGACCAGGAGGAATCCTTCGGCGAGTTGGTCGCCTGAGGATCACGGGGGAACACGGGGGAGGTACGGGGGCCGCCGCTCCGGGGGGATGCGGCGGGAGCACGGGGGAAAGCACGGGGGGATCGGGCAGCGGGACCGGAAGGCCGGGGGGTCTTTCCGGTCCTTCTGCTGTTCCTGCCCGTCCGCCCGCTGCTGGTCTTCCTGCCGCTCGTCTCCCGCTCGCGGTCCGCCGCTTCCGGGCGGCGTCGGTGTTACGCGGCCTCGGTGGCCCGCGCCTGCACGCAGCGGCCCGCCGCCGCGGCGGCCACCCGCCCCAGCGCCTCCTCCTTGCCGCACGGGTGCGCGCCGAGCGCCGCCTGCCGCGCCACGATCGCGCGCTCGGCCCGCATCAGCCGCCAGCCCCGACGCAGCAGGAACGGCACGGACTTGCGGCCCTCCCGCAGGTCACGAAGGAGCCGTCGCCGGAAGGTGGTGGAGGGGCGACCCCGCAGGCAGAGCGCGTCGGCGAGCACGCCGAGCTCGCGGCAGCGCGCCACGATGTCCGCCGCGAAGATCCCCTCCGCGATGAACAGCGGGGTCCGCTCGATGTCCAGGGCCTCCCGGCCGACGCGCGAGCTCGTCGCGATGTCGTACACCGGCACCTGGGTGCGCCCCGTGCGGCAGAGCTCCTCGATGGCGGCGACCGCCACGTCCGCGTCCCACGAGTCGGTGGAGTCCCAGTCGATGTCCTGGCTGCCGGGGACCACCGGCAGCGTCGGGTCGCCGGCCTCCTTGTAGAAGTCGTCCAGACACAGGACGGGCAGTCCGGAGCGGGTCGCGAACGACGACTTGCCCGAGCCGGAGGGGCCGGTCAGCAGCACGACGCGGGTCGGTATCGGGGGATGGGAGCCCAATGCAGTGAACCTTTACACCTTGGGGTGGACCGCATCTCCCGACACGGCTCGTCTGCGTGGTCGTCAGCCATTATCAACCCGCGCGCCCGACGGGCCCAGCCCGCTGCCGCGTGCATCTCGCCCGGGCGCAACTCCGAGCGACGCTGCTCCAGTTCCATGTCGTGCCGTGCCTGCGCCGGGTCCCACAGGGCGGCTGCGGGCGTAGTGCGTACGGGGCCCGGGAGGCCGTCGCGCCGCACGGCCGACCGGGCGCGTCGGGCTTTGGTGACCGCGGCTCCCCTCAACTACGCTACGTGCTCGCTCGATTACCCACTACGCACGGATATGGGCGGTACCCATGGCACGACACACAGCAACGAAGTCCTCCGGCCCCCGCTCGCGCGCGCTGTTGCGGGCCGGGCTGACCGTCACGGCCGCGGGGGCCGCGCTCGGGATCGGGGGCGTGGGGAGTGCCGGTGCGGTGGAGCCCGCGCCGGTGGGGCTGCCGTCCGAGGTGGCCACGCCGCTCGGCGACGTCGACGCGGCCACGCCGCTCGCGGCGCTCACCTCGGCCGTGCGGCACTCGACGGCGGGCGGCCTCGCCCCGGCCAAGAACCTCCAGCTCGACCCGCTGGCCAACACCAGCGTCGACCCGCTCGACAACGCGATCGGCACGCAGGTCGCCGACTTCAAGCCGGTGAGCACGGCGGTCGCCACCGCCCCCATCGCGAACGGCGGCTCCCTGTCCGACGTCCCGCTGGTCGGCCGGGCGACCGGGCTGCTGCCCGGCTAGGAGGTGCTCCGCGGCGCTTCGGCCGCCGGGTCCCGCGTCGTCCGCAGCGGCACCTCGCGGACCAGCCAGGCGGCCGCGAAGGCGAGCGCGCACAGCGCCGCCGTGCCGATCACGACACCGTGCAGACCGGCGGTGACCCCGGCCCGGAAGGCGTCCCGCGCCGGCCCCGGCAGGCCGCGCAGCAGCTCGGGCGTCAGCGCGTGATCGCCCGCGAGGCGCGCGCCGTCCGGGCCGAGCCGGTCCGTGAGGACATCCGTCGTGCGGGCGCCGTGCACGGAGCCCAGCACCGCGACGCCGAGCGAGCCGCCGATGGTGCGCAGCAGCGTGTTGGTGCCGGCGGCCGCGCCCAGGTCGCGCGGTTCCGCGCTGTTCATGGTGATCAGCACCGACGGCTGCAGCAGGCAGCCGAGGCCCGCGCCGAGCACGAGCGTCAGCGCGGAGGTCACGGCGGTCGCCGTGTCCGTGCCGACGGTCAGGAGGGCGAGGGCGCCCGCGGTGGCCACGGCGCCGCCCGCGATCGGGTACGCCCGGTACCCGCCGCCGGCCGCGACCGCCCTGCCGATGGCCAGCTGCGTGCCCATCATGCCCAGCATCAGCGGGAGCAGCAGCAGCCCGCTGCGCGTCGACGACAGGCCGCGCACGTACTGCAGGTACTGCGGCAGATAGCTCGCCGCGCCCAGCATCGCGGCGCCGCCCAGGAACGTGAGTGCCTGCGCGAGCGTGAAGTTGCGGTCGTGGAACAGCCGGGGCGGGACGACGGGTTCGGGGGCGCGCCGCTCCGCGCGGACGAAGGCGGCGAGCGCGACCGCCGCGAGCAGCGCGAGGCCGGCGATCTGCGGGGAGAGCCAGGCGTACGTCGTGCCGCCCCAGGCCCCGAGCAGGGTGAGGGCCAGGATGCCCGCCGTGAGCAGGGCGGCGCCCGCGTAGTCGACGCGGGCCGCGGTGCGGGTGCGGGGGAGCCGGACGAGGAGGCCGACGATGAGGAGCGCGGCGGCGCCGACGGGCATGTTGACGTAGAAGACCCAGCGCCAGTCCAGCCGGTCGGTGAGGAAGCCGCCGAGCAGCGGGCCGCCGACCATCGCGGCGGGCAGCAGCACGCCGATCATCGACTGCGAGCGGCCGGCCTGCGCGGGCGGCAGCAGGGTGCCGAGCAGGGCCATCGCCCCGACGAAGAGGCCCCCGGCGCCCAGCCCCTGCAGGGCGCGGAAGGCGATCAACTGGCCCATGTCCTGGGCGAGACCGCAGAGCACGGACCCGACGAGGAAGACGGAGACCGCGGACAGGTAGCTGCCCTTGCGGCCGTGGAGGTCGCCCAGCTTGCCCCACAGGGGTGTGGAGACGGCGGCGGTGAGCAGGTACGCCGTCACCACCCAGGAGAAGTGGCCGAGACCGCCGAGGTCCCCGACGATCGTCGGCAGCGCGGTGCCCACGATGGTGCCGTCGAGCGTCGCGAGGACGATGCCGAGCAGCAGCCCGAGAACGACGATGCGGGGGAGCCGGGCGTCCTCTTCCGGCGGTGGTGCGGTGGTCGGTGGTGCTGTTGTCTCGTCCGCCTGCCGGTGCACGGGGCCCCCAAGGTGTGTGACGTGGCGTCAAAAGGTGGTGTGTTCAGGCGGCGTACGGCCGGACGGCCTTCGCCTCGCGCAGGGCGAGCGCCCACCAGGCGAGCTGGTCGAGCATGGTCTTGACGGCGGCGTCGCTCGCCGGGTCCGTCATGCGGCCGTCCGCGTCGAACAGTCCCCAGGCGTGCTGCAGGCTGACCGTGTTCCGGATGGTCGTCGCGTGCAACTCGGCCATCACGACCCGGAGATGTTCGACCGCGCGCAGCCCTCCGGAGAGCGCGCCGTAGGAGACGAAGCCGATCGGCTTGGCGTGCCACTGCTCGTTGTGCCAGTCGATCGCGCTCTTCAGGGACGCGGGGTAGCTGTGGTTGTACTCCGGGGTCACGAACACGAAGGCGTCCGCCGCCGCCAGTCGCGGCGAGACGCGCGCGAGCGCCTCCTCGGTGCCGGGCGCGGGCGGCTGACCGAAGGCCGGGAGGACCGTGGGCAGCGGGGTCTCGGCCAGGTCGACGACGTCGGCGCGCAGGTCCTCGCGCTGGTCGAGGTGGCGCATGAGCCACCGGGTGACGACGGGCGCGAACCGTCCCTCGCGGGTGGAGCCGACGAGGACGGCGACGCGGAGCGGGGTCGGTGCCGGGGTCGGGTTCGAGGCGGTTGCGGACATGGGTCCCCCCAGGAATGTGTACGGCGTATCGTTCGCGTACAACGTACACATCGATGTGTACGTTGTACACGCGCGATACGGTGTACGCATGGCCACACAGAAGAAGAGCGGGTCCGAGCCCTCGCTCTGGGAACGCATGGAGCGCCCGGCAGCCACGCAGCGCGCCGCGCTGACACCGCACAGGATCGCGGCCGTCGCGGTGGAGGTCGCCGACGCCGAGGGGGTCGCCGCCGTCACCATGCGCCGCCTCGCCACCGAACTGGGCGTCGCGCCGATGGCCGCCTACCGCCACGTCTCGGGCAAGGACGACCTGTGGGCGCTGATGGTCGACCGGGTCACGGCCGAGGTCGTCGTCCCCGAGGACGTGACCGGCTGGCGCGAGGTGCTGCGCGCGTACGCCGTCGGCAGCCGCCTGCTGATGCTGGCGCACCCCTGGCTCGCCCAGCTCCCCACCCCGCACTTCGCCCTGACGCCGAACCGGATGGCCATGGCGGAGCGGCAGTTGGCGGCCCTGGAGCAGCACGGCCTCGACCCCGACACGATCATGACGGCCTTCCGCACCGTCGGCGCCTATGTGCACGGCGTCGGCCAGTCGGAGGTGGCGCTGCGCCAGTACATGGCGGACCACGGCTGGACCGGCGGCGACGAGGCGCGCCAGGGGCTCGCGCCGCAGATGACGTACCTGATGGAGACCGGCCGCTACCCCGCCTACCGGCGCTACGCCCTCGCCGCGGGCCGCAAGGACGACGCCGCCTGGCAGTTCGAGACGGGGCTCGACTGCGTCCTGGACGGCATCGGGGTGCGGCTCGGTCTCGCGCCCCGGGCGTGACGGAGCCCCGGCCCCCAGGACGGCGGGGGCCGGGGCTCCGGCGGGCGGGGGCGGCTAGTAGGCCGAGCCGGACGCGCCCAGCGAACCCGTCGGGTGCCAGACCGTCTTGGTCTCCAGGAAGGCCGTCAGGCGCCGCGTGCCCGGATCGGCCGACCAGTCCACAGGCTGTGGACGCAGGACGCGCTTGAGGTTGTCGGCGGCCGCGACCTCCAGCTCGCGCGCGAGCTCCGCGTCCGCGCCCGTCAGGTCGATCGCGTTGACGTCCTGGTGGGCGGCGAGCGGCGCCGCGATCTCGGCGGTCCTGCCGGTGAGGATGTTGACCACACCGCCCGGCACGTCCGACGTCGCCAGGACCTCGCCCAGCGAGAGCGCGGGCAGCGGCGCCTTCTCGGCGGCGATCAGCACGGCGGTGTTGCCCGTCGCGATCACCGGGGCGAGCACCGAGACCAGGCCGAGGAGCGACGACTCCTGGGGCGCGAGCACGGCGACCACGCCCGTCGGCTCCGGCGTCGACAGGTTGAAGAACGGGCCCGCGACCGGGTTCGCCCCGCCCGCGACCTGGGCGATCTTGTCCGTCCAGCCCGCGTACCAGACCCAGCGGTCGATCGCCGCGTCGACCTGAGCGGCCGCCTTGGACTTGGAGATGCCCTCCGCGTCGGCGACCTCCCGCACGAACTGGTCGCGGCGGCCCTCCAGCATCTCGGCGACGCGGTAGAGGACCTGGCCGCGGTTGTACGCGGTCGCGCCCGCCCAGCCGCCCTGCGCCTTGCGGGCGGCCA
Organism: Streptomyces sp. NPDC002564; assembly: GCF_042889645.1. Classification (NCBI taxonomy): domain Bacteria; kingdom Bacillati; phylum Actinomycetota; class Actinomycetes; order Kitasatosporales; family Streptomycetaceae; genus Streptomyces; species Streptomyces sp. NPDC002564. Next base: position 446,204 of record NZ_JBIARE010000001.1, read on the forward strand.
CGACGGCGTCCCGCGCGTCCTTGCGGGACGCCAGCGGGGCGTTCGCCAGCCACCTGTTCTTCGCGTCTGTCACCTCGTACACCCGACCGCTCTCGGAGCGGGGGAACTTGCCCCCGACGTACAGCTTGTAGGTCTTGAGAACCGTGAGTCGGTCAGACATCGAGGTACGCCTCCAGTCCGTGCCGGCCGCCCTCGCGGCCGGAGCCCGACTCCTTGTAGCCGCCGAACGGCGAGGTCGGGTCGAACTTGTTGAATGTGTTGGCCCAGACGACGCCCGCCCGGAGCTTGTTCGCGACCGCGAGGATGCGCGAGCCCTTCTCCGTCCAGATGCCGGCGGAGAGCCCGTACTGCGTGTTGTTGGCCTTCGCGACCGCCTCGTCCGGCGTACGGAAGGACAGCACGGACAGCACCGGGCCGAAGATCTCGTCGCGGGCGATGGTGTGCGCCTGCGTCACGTTCGTGAAGAGCGTCGGCGCGAACCAGTAACCGGAGGACGGCAGTTCGCACGGGGCCGACCAGCGCTCGGCGCCCTCCGCCTCACCGGTCTCGGCGAGCGCGGTGATGCGGGCGAGCTGCTCGGCGGAGTTGATCGCGCCGATGTCGGTGTTCTTGTCGAGCGGGTCGCCCAGGCGCAGCGTGGTCAGGCGCCGCTTGAGGCTGTCGAGCAGCTCCTCCTGGACCGACTCCTGTACGAGCAGGCGCGAACCGGCGCAGCACACCTGGCCCTGGTTGAAGAAGATGCCCGTGACGATGCCCTCGACGGCCTGCTCGATCGGGGCGTCGTCGAAGACGATGTTCGCGCCCTTGCCGCCCAGTTCGAGCGTGACCTTCTTGTCGGTGCCCGCGACCTGGCGGGCGATCTCCTTGCCGACGGCGGTCGAGCCGGTGAAGGCGACCTTGTTCACGTCCGGGTGGGCGGTCAGGGCCGCACCCGCGTCGCCGTACCCGGGAAGGATGTTGACGACGCCCTTGGGCAGGCCCGCCTGGCGGCAGATGTCCGCGAAGAACAGGGCGCTCAGCGGCGTGGTCTCGGCGGGCTTCAGGACGACGGTGTTGCCCGTCGCGAGCGCCGGGGCGATCTTCCAGGCCAGCATCAGGAGCGGGAAGTTCCACGGGATGACCTGGCCCGCGACGCCCAGCGGCGCCGGGTTCGGGCCGTAGCCGGCGTGGTCGAGCTTGTCGGCCCAGCCCGCGTAGTAGAAGAAGTGCGCGGCGACCAGCGGGAGGTCCGCGTCGCGGGTCTCCTTGATCGGCTTGCCGTTGTCCAGCGTCTCCAGGACGGCGAGCTCGCGGCTGCGCTCCTGGATGATCCGGGCGATGCGGAAGAGGTACTTGGCGCGCTCGGCGCCCGGCAGCGCCGACCACTTCTCGAACGCCTTGCGGGCCGCCCGCACGGCGCGGTCGACGTCCTCGGACGAGGCCCGCGCGACCTCGGAGAGGACCTCCTCGGTCGACGGGGACACCGTCTTGAAGACCTTGCCGCCGGCCGCCTCGGTGAACTCGCCGTCGATGAACAGGCCGTACGAGGGGGCGATGTCGACGACGGAGCGGGACTCGGGCGCCGGTGCGTACTCGAAGGGAGTGGAGGTCATGGGTCAGTCCACCGTCACGTAGTCGGGGCCGGAGTAGCGGCCGGTGGCCAGCTTCTGGCGCTGCATCAGCAGGTCGTTCAGGAGCGACGAGGCGCCGAAGCGGAACCAGTGGTTGTCCAGCCAGTCGGGGCCCGCCGTCTCGTTCACCAGGACGAGGAACTTCACCGCGTCCTTGGTGGAGCGGATGCCGCCCGCGGGCTTCACACCGATCTGCACCCCGGTCTGCGCGCGGAAGTCGCGCACGGCCTCCAGCATCAGGAGGGTGTTCGCCGGGGTGGCGTTCACGCCGACCTTGCCGGTCGAGGTCTTGATGAAGTCGGCGCCCGCGATCATGCCGATCCAGCTGGCGCGCTTGATGTTGTCGTACGTGGAGAGCTCGCCGGTCTCGAAGATGACCTTCAGACGGGCCGTGCCGCAGGCCTCCTTCACGGCGCGGATCTGCTCGAACACCGTCATGTAGTCGCCGGACAGGAACGCCCCGCGGTCGATGACCATGTCGATCTCGTCGGCGCCGGCGGCCACGGCCTCGCGCACGTCGCCGAGCTTCACGTCCAGGGCGGCGCGGCCCGCGGGGAAGGCGGTCGCGACGGACGCGACGAGGACCCCGCTGCCCGCGACGGCCTCCTTGGCGGTGGCGACCATGTCCGGATAGACGCAGACGGCCGCGGTGCGCGGGGTCTCCCGGTCGGTCGGGTCGGGGTTCACCGCCTTCGCGCCGAGCGCCCGGACCTTGCCCGGGGTGTCGGCGCCCTCCAGCGTGGTCAGGTCGATCATCGAGATGGCCAGGTCGATGGCGTACGCCTTGGCCGTGGTCTTGATCGAACGGGTACCGAGCGAGGCGGCACGCGCCTCCAGGCCGACCGCGTCGACGCCGGGCAGCCCGTGAAGGAAGCGGCGGAGCGTGCTGTCGGACGCGGTCACGTCAGCGAATGCAGTGGGCATGGTCACGAGGGGAGCATATCTACGCGCGTAGCTGCTGTACAGGGGTGGGTCGGCGGTGGGCGGCCTGCGGAGGCCGCCTTCGGGGTGCGTGGCGGGGGCGCGCAGGGGTGGGCCTCGGGGGTGGGTCGCGGAGGTGGGTCGCGGGGGCGGGCCTCCGGGCGGCCTCGGGGAGGTTCGCCGGAGCGGTTCCCGGGGCAGGGCGGGAGCCGGCGGCGGGTCGGGGCGGGGCGGTCGCCGGGCCGGGGCGGGGGGCCGCGCGGGGCTTCAGGCAGAATCAGGGTATGAGCGACCCCCAGAACCCCGTGGCGGAGCCCGCGTACAAGGACCGCACCTTCCGGTCCCCCGCCGGCATCGCGGGTGGCGTCCTGCTGCTCGCCCTGGGCGCCTGGCTCGGCATCGACGCCGTCATCCGGGGCGAGGGGCGCACCCCGTGGCTCGCGCTCGCCGGACTGCTCTTCGCGGTGCCGCTGGTCGTCGCGTACACCGTGCGGCCCGCCGTATACGCCAACGACGACCGGCTCCGCATCCGCAACCCCTTCCGGACCGTCACCGTGCCGTGGGCCGCCGTCGCGACGCTCCGCTCCGGGTACTCGAACGAGGTGCTGACCAACGACGGCGCCAAGTTCCAGATCTGGGCCATCCCGGTCTCGCTGCGCGGCCGCAAGAAGGCGGCGCGCAAGCAGTCGCAGGCCGCGGCGCACGGCGACCCGACGGGCGGCCGTCCCTTCCTCGACCCGCACGCCACGCCCACCCGTTCCACGGGCGACCAGTCCATGGACGAGCTCCGCGACCTGGCCGAGCAGCAGGCCGCCTCGGAGACCGCCCAGGGCGAGCCCGCGGTGCGCTGGGCCTACGAGATCCTCGCGCCGTGCGCCGCGGGCGCGGTGCTGCTCGCGGTCCTGCTCGCGGTGACGTGAGGGTGGCTGGGCTGCTCGCGGGGGTGTGAGGGTGGCTGGGCTGCTTGCGGTGATGTGAGGGCGGCTGCGCTGTTCGCGGTGGTGTGAGACGGCCGTGTTGTTCGCGGTGACGGTGCCGTCCGTCGTGGGACCAGGGGCTGTGCCGCTCGCCGTGGCGTGCGGCGCCGCGCTGTTCGCGGGGGCGTGCGGGCCGTCCGTCACGGAGGGCCGTGCCAGCCCAGGAGCATGTGGCCGCCGAACACGGCCGAGCTCAGCGCCGCCGCCGACAGCACCGTCACCAGCACCGGCGTCCTCGCGCGCGCCAGCGCCACGGCCACCGGCAGCAGCAGCGGGAAGCCGGGCAGCAGGAAGCGGGCCCGCGGGAAGTACACCCCGCTGCTGCCCAGCACGATCACCAGGAGCAGACCGGTGAACACGAGCAGCGGCACCGGCTGGCGGTCGCACACGCTCAGGACGAAGAGGACCACCGCCCCCGCGAGCGTCGCCGTCACCATCGCCAGGAACAGCGGCGGCCGTTCGACCGCGAACAGGTCGTAGGACTTGCGCAGCGTCCCCACCCCGCCGTCCCACTCGTTGCGCCACAGCTTCTGCACGGCGAAGTAGCCGTCCCAGCGGCCGAGGCGCAGCCCCACCCACCCCACGTACGCGAGCCAGCCGAGCGGGGCGAGCAGCGCGCCCGCGCACAGGCGCCGGGGGAGGCGGCCGGGTCCGGCGCGCAGCCGGCCGCGCAAGGACAGCAGCGCCGTCACCGTCACCGCCGCGGCGAGCGCCGCCCCCGTGGGACGGGTCAGGCCCGCCAGCGCGGCCAGTGCCCCCGCCCCCACCCAGCGGCCGGTCAGCACCGCGTACAGCGACCATGCCGTGAGCGCCGTGAAGAGCGACTCCGTGTACCCCATCCACTGCACCAGCGCGACCGGCAGGCTGCCCCACAGCACCGCGAGGACGAGCCCCGCCCTGCGGCCGTACAGCCGGTCGCCCACCGCGAAGATCCCCCACGCCGCGAGGAACGAGCAGAGCACCGACACGGCCAGGCCCGCCGCCCCGCGCGGGAGCCACGGCAGCAGCGTGTCGCCCGCCCTGACCAGGGCCGGGTACAGCGGGAAGAAGGCCAGGTTGTTGCCGTCGATCCGGTCGCCGAGGGCGTGCGTGTAACCGTGCTCGGCGATCCTGAGGTACCAGTCGCAGTCCCACGCCTCCATGAGGAGGTGCCGGACGCCCAGACGGCCGCGGCTGCCCGGTGGCGTCCGGTGCGCCCAGGCGGTGAACACCAGCAGGCCCAGGGTGCGCACGGCCGCGTACGCGAGGAGCGCGGGGGAGGCGTGGCGCAGGGCGCGGGCCGCCCGCCGGACGAGGGGCGGCGCGGGCGCGGGGGCGGGGGCGCCGCCCCTGGACGCGGGGACGCGGGCGGAGGCGGCGGTCGAGGGCTCGGAGATTCCGTACGGCACTGCGGCAGCTCCCGGAACGTGAACGTGCGCTACCGGTCGACCCTTCCTGGGGGACCGGCAGCGCAACGGATCACTGCGGCAGCTGCTCCGGGGAACCACTCGGACGGGTGGTCCCGGCGGACGGAGCCGGGGCGCCGTCGTGGGTGGTGCGGGTGGTGCGGGTGGTGCGGGTGGTGCGGGTGGTGCGGGTGGTGCGGGTGGTGGGTGGTGTGTGGTCGGTCGTGGGTGGGTGCGGGAGGCTCAGATGCCCGCCGCGGCCGACAGGTCGCTCTTGATCGTGGCGAGCGTCCGCGTCGCGCGCTCGCGCGCCGCCGGCAGGTCGGCCCTGGACTCCACCGGGACCACCACCTCCAGGTAGCACTTGAGCTTCGGCTCGGTGCCGCTCGGGCGGACGATCACCCGGGCGCCGTCCAGCGTGTACCGCAGGCCGTCGGTGGGCGGCAGCGTCGCCGTGCCGCGCGTCAGGTCCTCCGCGTTCGTCACCGGCAGGCCCGCGAGCGCGGTCGGCGGCTGTTCGCGCAGGCGGCGCATCGCGTCCGCGATCAGCGACAGGTCCTCCACGCGCACCGACAGCTGGTCGGTGGCGTGCAGGCCGTGCTCCAGGGCCAGGTCGTCGAGCAGGTCGAGGAACGTGCGGCCCTGCTCCTTGAGCTCGGAGGCGAGTTCGGTGAGCAGCAGCGCGGCCGTGATGCCGTCCTTGTCGCGCACGCCCTCGGGGTCCACGCAGTAGCCGAGCGCCTCCTCGTAGCCGTAGCGCAGGCCGTCCACGCGGGCGATCCACTTGAAGCCGGTCAGCGTCTCCTCGTACGGCAGGCCCGCCTTCTCCGCGATCCGGCCGAGCAGCGACGACGACACGATCGACTCCGCGAACGTGCCGCGGGCGCCGCGCCGGACCAGGTGGGCGGCGAGCAGGGCGCCCACCTCGTCGCCGCGCAGCATCCGCCAGTCCGCGCCGTCCTTGACGGCCGCCGCGCAGCGGTCCGCGTCCGGGTCGTTGGCGATGATCAGGTCGGGGGCGGGGGTGGTGCGGGCCGCCGTCGCGAAGGACAGGTCCATCGCGCCCGGCTCCTCCGGGTTCGGGAACGCGACGGTCGGGAAGTCCGGGTCGGGCTCGGCCTGTTCGGCGACGAGCGTCGGCTCGGGGAAGCCGGCCCGGGCGAACGCCGCGAGGAGCGTGTCCTTGCCGACGCCGTGCATCGCCGTGTAGACGGCGCGGGCGGTCCGGGGGGAGCCGGGGGCCAGGACGGCGTCCGTACGCGCCAGGTAGGCCTCCAGGACGTCGTCCTGGAGGGTCTCCCAGCCGCTCTCGGGGCGCGGGACGTCGTGCAGGCTCGCGATCGCGTCGATCTCGGCGGCGATCTCCGCGTCGGCGGGCGGGACGATCTGGGAGCCGTCGCCCAGGTAGACCTTGTAGCCGTTGTCGCGCGGGGGGTTGTGGCTCGCGGTGACCTCCACGCCCGCGACGGCGCCGAGGTGCCGTATGGCGAAGGCGAGGACGGGGGTGGGGAGGGGGCGGGGCAGGACGGCCGCGCGCAGGCCGGCGCCGGTCATCACGGCGGCGGTGTCGCGGGCGAAGTCCTCGGACTTGTGGCGGGCGTCGTAGCCGATGACGACGAGGCCGTCGGTCCGGCCCTTGGACTTCAGGTACGCGGCGAGGCCCGCGGCGGCGCGGATGACCACGGAGCGGTTCATGCGCAGGGGGCCCGCGCCGAGTTCGCCGCGGAGGCCGGCGGTGCCGAACTGGAGGGTGCCGGCGAAGCGTGCGGCGAGCTCGTCGAGGTCCTGGCCTTCCAGGAGCTTGGCGAGCTCCTCGCGGGTCTCGGGGTCCGGGTCCTCGGCGAGCCAGGCCTGGGCCCGTGCGATGAGGTCGGGGGTGTCCTGGGCGGTTGGCACGGTTTCTTCAGCCTCTCTCGTGGCGGGTCTCGCCTTGCGGTTGCGGGCGGGGGCGCCTTGTCCGGGGTTCGCCCCGGGTCTCGTCGTGGGGCGGGGCCGCGGGGGTATGTGCGTACTCGCTATCCCTGCGCCCCGCTGCACGAACAAAGACGCTATGGCTTGCTCGGTGCTCCGTGCGCACATACCCCCACGTCCCCTCCGGTGCGCTTGCGGGTGCGGGGCGGTGGGGGCCCGTCCGTCCCCTCGCGTCTCGCGTGCGGGTGCAGGTGCAGGTGCGGCCCGGTGGTCGGTTTCCCGGGCCGAGGCGCGGGAAAGTCCTTCGGGCACCCACCCGGCCCTACTCCCACCGAACGTCGCGGGGCAAACGGGTGGGCGGGTGGGAAAGACCCGTCGCGGAGCGGCGGTTCTGTTTGTGCGGGGGAGACGGAGAGCGGGGAGAACCCCCACCCGCCGGCCCCGCCCGCAGGGGGACGCACGGGGCGCCCACGTCACCCGTCCGCGGAGCGTCAGATGCGGCCGAGGACCTTGCCGAGCAGCTCGCCCATGCGGGTGGCGCTGTCGCGGCCCGCCTGGAGGACCTCCTCGTGGTTGAGGGGCTCGCCCGTCATGCCCGCGGCGAGGTTCGTGACCAGGGAGATGCCGAGCACCTCCGCACCCGCCTCGCGCGCGGCGATCGCCTCGAGGACCGTGGACATGCCGACCAGGTCCGCGCCGATCGTGCGGGCCATGCGGATCTCCGCGGGCGTCTCGTAGTGCGGGCCGGGGAACTGCGCGTAGACGCCCTCCTCCAGGGAGGGGTCGATCTCCTTGCACAGCGTGCGCAGCCGCGGCGAGTAGAGGTCGGTGAGGTCCACGAAGTTCGCGCCGACGATCGGGGACGTCGCCGTGAGGTTCAGGTGGTCGCTGATCAGCACCGGCTGGCCGGGGCGCATGCCCTCGCGCAGGCCGCCGCAGCCGTTGGTCAGCACGATGGTCTTGCAGCCCGCGGCGACGGCCGTACGGACGCCGTGCGCGACGGAGGCCACGCCGCGGCCCTCGTAGTAGTGGGTGCGGCCCAGGAAGACCAGCGCACGCTTGTCGCCGACCTTGAAGGAGCGGATGCGGCCCCCGTGGCCCTCGACGGCCGGCGGCGGGAAGCCGGGCAGCTCGGTGACGGGGAACTCGGCCTCGGGGGTGCCGAGCGCCTCGACGGCCGGCGCCCAGCCGGAGCCCATCACGAGGGCGACGTCGTGGGTCTCGGCGCCCGTCAGCTCACGCAGGCGCGCGGCGGCGGCGTCGGCGGCGGCGTAGGGGTCGCCCTGGATGTCGTCCGGAATAACTGAAGCGTTCACGCCGACGAGAGTAGCCGGTCATGGCCTACGCGCGTAGATGACGATGCTTACGGGATTGCGATCGTTGTCTTGTCGTTTCCCACGAGGGCACGCGGGGCGGCGCGGCCCCGCGAGTGGTGCGAAGCGCTAGCAGGGGCGCTTGCGGAGCTCCATCACGTAGTCGTGGGGCGCTCCCGCGGACTCGGCGGCATCGGCCAGCTCACCCAGGTAGCGCGCCGAGGGCAGGCCGCCCTCGTAGCCGTTGAGCACGTACACCCAGGCGGGTTCCTCGCCCTCCAGGGTGTGCACGCGCACCCGCATGCGCCGGTAGATGTCCAGGCCCACGCCCTCCCACCGGTCCATGGAGTCCTCGTCCATGGGGGCGATGTCGTAGAGGGTCACGAAGACCTGGGAGCGGGGCGCCTCGACGATGGTGGCGAGGGCTCCTTCCCATCCCATGTGCTCCCCGCCGAAGGTGAGCCGCCAGCCGTTCAGCCAGCCGGTCGCGCGCAGCGGTGAGTGCGGGGCGCGGCGTGACATGAGCCGCGGATCCAGATTGCCGGCGTACGCGGCGTAGAGCGACATGTGGTCGAGGGTACGGCAGCAATCACGTACGCCCCTCCCGTGGCGGTGGCACCGCTGGTGCGGAGGGTGGTGCCACGGACGGAGGGCCCCGGGGCGTGAGCACCTTGAAGCGTGCGGGACAATGGAGTACGTGACTCGGATCGTGATCATTGGCGGCGGACCCGGCGGATACGAGGCGGCTCTTGTGGCCGCCCAGCTCGGCGCGGAGGTGACCGTCGTCGACTGCGACGGTCTGGGCGGGGCGTCGGTGCTCACCGACTGCGTCCCGTCGAAGACCCTCATCGCGACGGCCGAGGTGATGACCACCTTCGACTCGTCGTACGAGGAGCTGGGCATCATCGTCGCCGACGACACCCCGCACATCGACACCCCCGCGCGCGTGGTGGGCGTCGACCTCGGCAAGGTCAACCGCCGTGTGAAGCGCCTCGCGCTTGCCCAGTCGCACGACATCACCGCCTCCGTCACGCGGGCGGGCGCGCGCGTGCTGCGCGGCCGCGGCCGCCTGGAGGGCCAGCAGGACACCGACGGCTCGCGCAAGGTCGTGGTGCGGGCCGCCGACGGCACCGAGGAGACCCTGGTCGCCGACGCCGTCCTGATCGCCACCGGCGGTCACCCGCGCGAGGTGCCGGACGCCCAGCCCGACGGCGAGCGGATCCTGAACTGGACCCAGGTGTACGACCTGGACGAGCTCCCCGAGGAGCTCATCGTGGTCGGCTCGGGCGTCACCGGCGCCGAGTTCGCCGGCGCCTACCAGGCCCTCGGGTCGAACGTGACGCTCGTGTCCAGCCGCGACCGGGTGCTCCCGGGCGAGGACCCGGACGCCGCCGCCGTCCTGGAGGACGTCTTCCGCCGCCGCGGCATGAACGTCATGTCCCGCTCCCGCGCCGCCTCCGCCAAGCGCGTCGGGGACCGGGTCGAGGTCACGCTCGACGACGGCCGCGTCATCTCCGGCACGCACTGCCTGATGGCCGTCGGCGCCATCCCGAACAGCAGCGGAATGGGCCTGGAGGACGCCGGGGTCAGGCTGAAGGACTCCGGGCACATCTGGACCGACAAGGTCTCCAGGACGTCCGCCCCCGGCGTGTACGCCGCCGGTGACGTCACCGGCGTCTTCGCGCTCGCCTCCGTCGCCGCCATGCAGGGGCGCATCGCGATGTACCACTTCCTGGGCGACGCGGTGCAGCCGCTGAACCTCAAGACCGTCTCGGCGAACGTCTTCACCGACCCGGAGATCGCGACCGTCGGCTACAGCCAGGCCGACGTCGACTCCGGCAAGATCGACGCCCGCGTCGTCAAGCTGCCGCTGCTGCGCAATCCGCGCGCGAAGATGCAGGGCATCCGGGACGGTTTCGTCAAGATCTTCTGCCGTCCCGGCACCGGCATCGTGGTCGGCGGTGTGGTCGTCGCGCCGCGCGCCTCGGAACTGATCCATCCCATCTCGATCGCGGTCGACAACAATCTGACGGTCGAGCAGATCGCGAATGCGTTCACCGTGTACCCATCGCTTTCGGGGTCGATCGCCGAAGTGGCGCGTCAACTCCACACCCGCAAGACGGCGGGCGAGAGCTGATCCGCGCGGCGGCCTGAATCAACTCTTCGCAGGTCACGGACTGTTGTCGCCCATTCGCGCGGCATAGGCGGGGCGGGTAGGCGTCTATACCACTTCCCGCCCTGCCGTGCGAACAACTTCTGTAATTCGGCGCAAACTGCTGAAAGCAGACGGTCGTTGGGGTTACTGTCAGTTTCGTGTTCGCTGCAGAACGTCGCCAATTGATCCTCGAAATGGTGCGGGCCAACGGGGCGGTATCGCTCCGTGAGCTCGCCCGCGTCGTCCAGACCTCCGAAGTGACCGTACGGCGGGACGTGCGCGCGCTGGAGGCAGAAGGACTCCTCGACCGCCGACATGGCGGTGCGGTATTGCCGGGCGGATTCACGCGGGAGTCCGGCTTTCCGCAGAAATCACATCTCGCGACCGCCGAGAAGACGGCCATCGCCGATCTCGCGGCGGGACTCGTCGAAGAGGGCGAAGCCATCGTCGTCGGGGCGGGTACGACCACGCAGGAGCTGGCCCGCCGGCTCGCGCGGGTACCCGGCCTGACCGTCGTCACCAACTCGCTGCTGGTGGCACAGGCGCTGGCCCACGCCAACAGGGTGGAAGTCGTCATGACCGGCGGCACCCTGCGCGGCTCCAACTACGCGCTCGTGGGCAGCGGCGCCGAGCAGTCCCTCCAGGGGCTGCGGGTGTCGCGGGCCTTCCTGTCGGGCAGTGGGCTGACCGCCGAGCGCGGCCTGTCCACGTCCAACATGCTCTCCGCGAGCGTGGACCGGGCGCTGGTCCAGGCGGCGGCCGAGGTCGTGGTCCTCGCGGACCACACCAAGCTCGGCACCGACACGATGTTCCAGACGGTGCCGACGGACGTCATCACGCGCCTGGTCACCGACGAGCCGCCGGGGCACGACGACCGGGCGGCCACGGAACTGCAGGCCCTGGCCGACCAGGGCGTACAGATCACGGTGACGGGCGGTACCACCGCCCCTAACTCCGGGCCCGGCGCCGATTCCGTCCCCGCGGGGCGTCAGCCGCGCCGGGACGTGCCCCTGCCGGGTCAGCGTCGCAACCACGGGGCGGGTCCTGGCCAGCAACTGCGCAGCGCGATCCTCGGGGAGCAGCCGCCCGGGGAGCGGGCCGCGCGGGTCGCGGACCTGCGCCGCCGCTGACCGGCCCGGCCGCGGGAGCGCCGGGCGGTGTCCGGCGGGCGGTGTCCGGTGGATGGTGTCCGGCGGGCGTGCCGCGCCGTGCTCCGGCACGGGGCGCCACGGCCGCTACGCCGCCGCCTGCCCGTCGGCCTTCAGGCCGCGCAGCGTCAGCGTGAGCAGGCGGTCGGCCAACTCCGGGTCGTCCGGGGTCTCCTCGGCCGCCAGCGAGATCGCGTTGGTCAGCTGCAACAGGTCGGAGATGGAGACGTCGGGCCGCACCGCTCCCGCCTCCTGGGCGCGCACGAGCAGTGCCGCGCCCGCCTCGCGCATGGGCATGCTGCACCGCGCCAGCGCCGAAGTGTCGTCGTGCGAGGCCGACATGAGAGCGCTCGACAGGCCGCGGTACTCACCCGCATGAGTGACGATGGCGCGCAGCCACGCCACCAGCGCCGCACAGGGCTGCGGGTCGTCGAGCAGGCCGCGCGAGCGCGCCAGCAGATCGCTCACGGCGTCCTGCCAGACCGCGCTCATCAGCGCGTGCCGGTTGGGGAAGTGCCGGTAGAGGGTGCCGATGCCGACGCCCGCGCGGCGCGCCACGTCCTCCAGGGACGCGCCCGTGCCGTGCTCGGCGAAGGCGGAGCGTGCCTCGGCGAGCAGCCGGTCGTAGTTGCGGCGGGCGTCGGCCCGCATGGTGCGCTCCGACTGCGCCGACTGCTGCGGCGCTCTCGCCTGCTGGCCCGTGCCGGTCGTCATCCCCGCACCCTTCGTGAACGTACGCGTCCCCCAAGGATGCCACTGCCCGTGCCGCGGGACCGGGCGAGGTCGGCCCCGGCGGGCGGCGGGGCGGCGCCGGTCAGGGCGTGCGGCGGGCGAAGAAGGCGTCCAGCTCCGCCCGTGCCCTGCGCTCGCGGCGGTGCGGCGGCAGGGCGCCCCCGCGCAGGTTCCGGGTCAGCCACAGGACCAGCGGGTACGTGACGCAGGTGCCGAGCAGCGCGCCGCTCAGCACCCCGGTGACCAGGTCGTTCATGATCGTCAACTCACCTTCGTACGAAGTCTTCCGGCGCCGCCTGCCGGGCCCGGGCGGATGCCGTCGAGGGCCGCGGCGATCATCGTGGCGCCGTCGTCGCGGCTGACCGCGCCGTAGCCGAGCTGCCGCCAGCGGGCGTCCACCGCGTCGCTCTCGTAGTACGGCACCGGGCCCGCCGCCGACGGGACCCTCAGCGGCGCGGGCTCGCGGGCGCAGGCGTGGCAGGCGGCGACGTCCCCGGTGCCGGACGGCTGCGGCACGCGCGTGTGGCCGCGCTCGTGCAGCGGGTTGAAGTAGCAGGGCGGGTCGGGCCGCAGCGGGCGCTCGGTGACCAGCGCCTCCAGGGCGCGCAGTCCGATGCGGGCGAACTCCACCGCCGCGACGAGTTCCCCCAGGGCGTGCGCGGTGTCGTACGCCGGGTCCGGGCTCTGCGGTTCCCCGTAGGTGGGGCGGATCACCGCGTTGCTCGCCTGGATGGACGCGGTGACGGCGAACGAGGCCAGCTCGGTGCGCAGTTCGGGCGCCAGCGTGCAGGTGTGGCGCAGGGCGTCGCCGAGCGCGGAGGCGTCGCTGAGCAGTTCCGCGGCGCGCTCGGCGTGCGGGCGCAGGGCCTCGGGGTCGCCGTCGGGGTCCGGCAGCGGGGCGCGCCAGTCGGGCGCGGGCAGGGGCAGGGCGAAGGTGTAGGGGCGGCGGCGGCCCAGCGGGAGGCGGGTGAAGCGGCGCAGCAGGGCGAGCGACAGGGTGGCGGAGAGGCCGAGGAGGAGGCCGGCCTCGTAGCGCCATGCGGGGGGTGCGGTCGTGGCGAGGGCGCTGGTCGCTGTGACGGTGGCGGTGGCGGTGAGCAGGGCGAGGGCGTCCCTCGTGCGGTTCACTGACGTCCCCCCGTGGTCCTCGGCTCTCGGCCTGTACGGCTCTCCTGTACGGCTCTCCTGTACGGCTCTCCTGTACGGCTCTCCTGTACGGCTCTACGGAGGGAGGACGCGGGTGGGGCCCGGGGCGGTTGCGGGTGGACCCGCGACGGGGTCGGCGTCTGTCGCGGGCTCCGCCGCGCTCGTCCTCAAGCGCCGGACGGGCTGATATCTCCGCCCCCGTCCCGGTTCCGTCAGGCTCCGGCTGAGGCCTGTCGCGGGCTCCGCCGCGCTCGTCCTCAAGCGCCGGACGGGCTGGAAGCGCCGCGTCTCGGCACACTTTGGCACTCGGTACAAAGCCCGTGGGCCGGCCCGGGTGTTCCGGGTCGGCCCACGAGGGTGTTTCGGGGGTGCGGTCAGTCCTTGATCTCGCAGATGACCGCGCCGGAGGTCAGGCTCGCGCCTACCTCCGCGGTGAGGCCCTTGACCGTGCCCGAGCGGTGCGCGTTCAGGGGCTGTTCCATCTTCATGGCCTCCAGGACGACGACCAGGTCGCCCTCCTTGATCTCCTGGCCCTCCTCGACCGCGACCTTGACGATCGTGCCCTGCATGGGCGAGGCGAGGGTGTCGCCGGAGGCGGCCGGACCGGACTTCTTGGCCGCGCGGCGCTTGGGGCGGGCGCCGCCCGCCGCCGCGGTGCGCGCGATCGTCATGCCGAGGGAGGACGGCAGCGAGACCTCCAGGCGCTTGCCGCCGACCTCGACGACGACCGTCTCGCGGCCCGGCTCCTCGTCCGTCTCGGCGTCCGCGGCGGCCGTGAACGGCGGGATCTCGTTGACGAACTCGGTCTCGATCCAGCGGGTGTGGACCGTGAACGGGTCGGCGGAGCCGGTCAGTTCGGGGGCGAACGCCGGGTCCGTGACGACGGCGCGGTGGAACGGGATGGCGGTCGCCATGCCCTCGACGGTGAACTCCGCGAGGGCGCGGGAGGCGCGCTGCAGCGCCTGCTCGCGGGTCGCGCCGGTGACGATCAGCTTGGCGAGGAGCGAGTCCCAGGCCGGGCCGATGACCGAGCCGGACTCGACGCCCGCGTCCAGGCGGACACCGGGGCCCGAGGGCGGCGCGAAGGTGGTGACGGTGCCGGGCGCGGGCAGGAAGTTGCGGCCCGGGTCCTCGCCGTTGATGCGGAACTCGAAGGAGTGGCCGCGCAGTTCGGGGTCGCCGTAGCCGAGCTCCTCGCCGTCGGCGATGCGGAACATCTCGCGGACCAGGTCGATGCCCGCGACCTCTTCGGTGACCGGGTGCTCCACCTGCAGACGGGTGTTGACCTCCAGGAAGGAGATCGTGCCGTCGACGCCGACGAGGAACTCGACGGTGCCCGCGCCGACGTAACCGGCCTCCTTGAGGATGGCCTTCGAGGCGCTGTAGAGCTGCTCGGTCTGCGCCTCGGAGAGGAACGGCGCCGGGGCCTCCTCGACCAGCTTCTGGTGGCGGCGCTGCAGCGAGCAGTCACGGGTCGAGACGACGACCACGTTGCCGTGCTTGTCCGCGAGGCACTGGGTCTCCACGTGCCGCGGCTTGTCGAGGTAGCGCTCGACGAAGCACTCGCCGCGGCCGAAGGCCGCCACGGCCTCGCGCACCGCGGACTCGTACAGCTCGGGGACCTCTTCGAGGGTGCGGGCGACCTTCAGACCGCGGCCGCCACCGCCGAACGCCGCCTTGATCGCGATCGGCAGGCCGTTCGCCTCGGCGAAGGCCACCACCTCGTCGGCGCCCGACACGGGGTCGGGCGTACCGGCGACCAGCGGGGCCCCGGCGCGCTGCGCGATGTGCCGCGCGGCGACCTTGTCGCCCAGGTCACGGATGGCCTGCGGCGGCGGGCCGATCCAGTTCAGGCCCGCGTCGATGACGGCCTGCGCGAAGTCGGCGTTCTCCGAAAGGAAGCCGTACCCGGGGTGGACGGCGTCCGCCCCCGCGTCCTTGGCCGCGGCCAGCACCTTGGAGATGTCCAGGTAGCTGGTGGCCGGAGTGTCACCGCCCAGCGCGAACGCCTCATCGGCTGCCCGTACATGCAGAGCGTCCCGGTCCGGGTCTGCGTAGACGGCTACGCTCGCGATCCCTGCGTCCCGGCATGCCCGGGCAACGCGGACAGCGATTTCGCCACGGTTGGCGATGAGCACCTTGCGCACGATGGCTCCCTCCTTGAAACAAGCCGAGTTTAGGGACTGCCGACACGGGCTTACGACCCGTCCCCAATGGTGAGCTTGCCCACACGGAGTGTGACTCGAGGCCGGCTAGGTCCGCGAAATCCCTTGTCGTACCGCGGTACGCAGGGTCCCTCCACCGCAGCGTAGCCCGCCGGTGTGGTCAAGGTCTCTGTGAGTCGGTGCTGCGCGGGCGCCCCATTCTTTGTGGAGTCCCTACGAATGGCCCAATGATTCTTTGCCTGCGGCCCAGCTCTTGTCCCGGGGTTTACCCGTTAGTAGCGTTCGCGATGGCTCGAACGTACTAGGGGTAACAGCAGCGGAAAGAGGGTGGGGCGCCGTGGCGCGCAGACCGGTGGCCTGGGTTGGCGCGATCGTTCTCCTCGCGGAGGCGGTCGGCATCGCGCTCCTCAACTGGTTCCTCGGCCTCGTCGTCGACAAGCAGGACATGTCCCTGGCGGGCCTCGACCCGCACGCGATGACCGTCTCGACCTGGATCGCCGGCGTCCTCTTCGGCGGCTACCTCGCGGTGTGCGCCGTGATCCTGGCCCGCACCGCCGCCCGCGACCGCGCCCCCGGCACCTTCGGCCGGCTGCTCCTGATCAGCTGCGCCGTCGTGCACGGCCTGCTCGGCGCCTTCTGCGTCGGCCTGGTCGGCTGGGCCGCCTTCGCCTTCATGATGGTCGCGCTCGGCCTGATCGTCCTGCCGCTCGTGGCCTACGAGAAGAAGGCGCAGCGCGAGGGCGCGGCGGACGGCGGCGCGGCGCCCGAGGGCGGGGCGCCGCAGCCCGCCTGAGCCCGCGCGGCCCGGCCGCCGGTCCGTGCGGGGCCGGCTACTTCTGCCACAACTCCGTGATGCTCACGCCCAGTTCGGCGAGGAGCCGGCGCAGCAGCGGCAGCGAGAGGCCGATCACGTTGCCGTGGTCGCCCTCGATGCCCTCGATGAACGGCGCCGAGCGGCCGTCCAGCGTGAACGCGCCCGCCACGTGCAGCGGTTCGCCGCTGGCGACGTAGGCGGCGACCTCGGCGTCGGTGGGCTCGCCGAAGCGGACCACGGTCGAGGCGGTCGCGGAGGCGTACCGGCCCGAGGCGGTGTCGTGGACGCAGTGGCCGGTCTGCAGGACGCCCGCGCGGCCGCGCATGTCCTTCCAGCGGGCGGTGGCCTCCTCGGCGTCGGCGGGCTTGCCGAGCGCCCGGCCGTCCAGCTCCAGGACGGAGTCGCAGCCGATCACCAGCGCGCCCTTGGCGTCGGGCCGCGCGGCGACCACCGACGCCTTGGCCTCGGCCAGGGCGAGCGCGAGCTCGGCGGGGGTGGGCGCGGACACCTTGTCCTCGTCGACGCCGCTGACGATCACCTCGGGGGCGAGGCCCGCCTGCCGGAGCAGGCCGAGCCGGGCGGGTGACTGGGAGGCGAGGACGAGACGGCGGGGCTGATCACTCATGCGGTCAGCGTAGGCGCTCCGCGGGCGGCGGGGCCGCGTTCAGTGGATGCCGAGCACGAACATCGCGACCACCATGGCGAGGGCGAGGACCAGTCCCGCACGGCGCATTTTCGCCTGCAGGTCTCGCATGTCCTTGGGAGGGTTGTCCTCCGGATCCGACCACAGCATGTCTTCGATACTGCGGGCGGGCGGACCGGGGCGCCTGAGTACGCGTACTCAGGTTCCCCGGCCCGTCTCGCCTAGCCGGGCCAGTAGGTGCGGCCCCACGCCGTGGGCGAGGGCGCGGGCAGCCGGTGCCTGGCCACCCGCGCGGGGTCGGACCAGGAGTCGGACGGCTCGGGCGCGCCGGACGGCCGCCCTGCGACCGCCGCGGCGCGCGCCTGGACCACCGCCAGGGCGGCGGCGAGCTCCTCCGGGGTCGGATTGCCCCGTACGACCTTGATCATGAGGCCCTCCCTGAGGGACTAGCGGGACTAGCGGGACTGGCTGGGGAGTGCGGGCTAGAGGGGGATGTTGCCGTGCTTCTTCGGAGGCAGGGATTCCCGCTTCGTGCGCAGTTGACGCAGTCCGCGCACCAGATGCGAGCGGGTCTCCGACGGCATGATCACCGCGTCGATGTAGCCGCGCTCGGCCGCCGTGTACGGGTTCAGCAGGGCGTCCTCGTACTCCTGGATGAGCTGCGCGCGGGTCGCCTCCTGGTCGTCGGCGGCGGCGATGGTGCGGCGGTGCAGGATGTTCACCGCGCCCTGCGCGCCCATCACCGCGATCTGCGCGGTCGGCCAGGCGAGGTTCAGGTCCGCGCCCAGGTGCTTGGAGCCCATCACGTCGTACGCGCCGCCGAAGGCCTTGCGGGTGATGACGGTGATCAGCGGGACCGTCGCCTCCGCGTAGGCGTAGATCAGCTTCGCGCCGCGCCGGATGATGCCCGTGTGCTCCTGCTCGACGCCCGGCAGGAAGCCCGGCACGTCCACGAAGGTGATCACCGGGACGTTGAACGCGTCGCAGGTGCGCACGAAGCGCGCCGCCTTCTCGGAGGCGTCGATGTTCAGACAGCCGGCGAACTGGGTCGGCTGGTTGGCGACGATGCCCACCGGGTGGCCCTCGACCCGGCCGAAGCCGGTGACGATGTTCGGCGCGAACAGCGGCTGCGTCTCGAAGAACTCCGCGTCGTCCAGCACGTGTTCGATCACGCCGTGCATGTCGTACGGCTGGTTGGCGCTGTCCGGGATCAGCGTGTCGAGGGCGAGGTCCTCGTCCGTGGGGGTGAGGTCGGCCTCCTCGGGGAAGGCCGGCGGCTCGCTGAGGTTGTTCGAAGGCAGGTACGACAGGAGGGACTTGACGTACTCGATGGCGTCCTTCTCGTCGCCCGCCATGTGGTGCGCGACGCCCGACGTGGCGTTGTGGGTGCGGGCGCCGCCCAGCTCCTCGAAGCCGACGTCCTCGCCCGTGACGGTCTTGATGACGTCGGGGCCCGTGATGAACATGTGCGAGGTCTGGTCGACCATGACCGTGAAGTCGGTGATCGCCGGGGAGTACACGGCGCCGCCGGCGCAGGGCCCGACGACCAGGCTGATCTGCGGGATCACGCCCGACGCGTGCGTGTTGCGGCGGAAGATCTCGCCGTACATGCCGAGGGCCATGACGCCCTCCTGGATGCGGGCGCCGCCGGAGTCGTTGATGCCGACGACCGGACAGCCGGTCTTCAGCGCGAAGTCCATGACCTTGACGATCTTCTGGCCGAAGACCTCGCCGAGGGCCCCGCCGAAGACGGTGAAGTCCTGCGAGAACACGGCGACCGGGCGGCCGTCGACCGTGCCGTACCCGGTCACCACGCCGTCGCCGTACGGCCGGTTCTTCTCCAGGCCGAAGTTGGTCGAGCGGTGCTGCGCGAACTCGTCGAACTCGACGAAGGAGCCCTCGTCGAGCAGGAGTTCCACGCGCTCGCGCGCCGTCAGCTTCCCCTTGGCGTGCTGCTTCTCCACCGCGCGGGCCGAGCCCGCGTGCTTGGCCTCCTCGATGCGGCGCTGCAGGTCGGCGAGCTTTCCCGCGGTCGTATGGATGTCGATGGCGCCGTCTTCGGCGGTGCGGTCTTGCGCGGGCACGTTGGGCTCTTCCGGCTCGGACATCGGGATGCGGCTCCCTGCCTGCTCAAAGGTGCTTGTCTACGGCTGTGCGGCTGGCTACTGACCCGTAGCGTATCGGCGCCGATACCGTTCGGCAGTGCGGCGTTTACCACACCTAAGGTGGCTTGCATGACGCCGCCAGATGCTTCAGACGCGTACGACGACTCCGCCGCCGGAGGCCGTGGCTCCGCCAGGGGCGGCCGCTGGTCCGACCTCGACCGGCCGCCGCTCAACGCCGCGTCCCTGCGGCGCACCCTGCTGCGGGACGGCGGCCTGTGGTCCTCCCTGGACGTGGTCGCCGCCACCGGCTCCACCAACTCCGACCTCGCGGCCCGCGCCGACGAGCTGCCCGAGGGCGCCGTGCTCGTCGCCGAGGAGCAGAGCGCGGGGCGCGGCCGGCTGGACCGCCGCTGGTCTGCGCCCGCCCGCTCCGGCCTCTTCTTCTCGGTCCTGCTCAAGCCCGACGGGGTGCCGGTCGAGCGGTGGGGCTGGCTGCCGCTGCTCACCGGCGTCGCCGTCGCCACCGGCCTCTCCCGGGCGGCCGGGGTGGACACCGCACTCAAGTGGCCCAACGACCTCCTGGTGACCGTCGGTGACCAGGAGCGCAAGGCCGGCGGCATCCTCGCGGAGCGCGCCGGTTCCGCGGACGGCGGTGGCGTCGTCGTCGGCGTCGGCCTCAATGTCACGCTGCGCGAGGACGAGCTGCCGGTGCCGACGGCGGGCTCCCTCGCGCTCGCGGGCGCCGGGGTGACCGATCGCGACCCGCTGCTGCGGGCCGTCCTGCGCTCCCTGGAGCAGTGGTACGGCGACTGGCGGGAGGCGGCGGGCGACCCGGGTGTCAGCAGGCTCCAGGAGACGTACGCCGCGGGGTGCGCCACGCTGGGACGGCAGGTCCGCGCGGAGCTGCCGGGGGACCGCTCCGTCGAGGGCGAGGCGGTCGCGGTGGACGGCGACGGGCGGCTGGTGCTCGCCACCGCGGACGGCATGCAGCAGCCGGTCGGCGCGGGCGACATCGTGCACCTTCGTCCTGCCGGGTGACGGCGGGCGGCGCCGGGTTTTCCCGGGTGATCCACGGGTACCCCGGCGCGGTCAAGAACCGGGTGGCGGGAGTCGGGAGTGAGCTGCGGCACACCTGCCGTAAAGTTGACGCCGGTCGATACTGACCGCGGCAGATCGGAAGGGCAGCAGGCGTGACCGTCGACGACACGGGCTCCGGCACGGGTGCACACCCCGCCCCCGACGGCGTTGGTGTGGTGCCCGACGGGACCGCACGACCGGCCGGGGGGCCCGGCGTCCCCGAGGTGGACGACAAGGACGAGGGGGACGCGGAGAAGGACCCGCTCGCCCTCCGGCTCGAACAGCTCATCCTCGGCGCCGACCGGCGCTACACCCCCTTCCAGGCGGCCCGCAGCGCGGGCGTCTCGATGGAGCTGGCGTCCCGGTTCTGGCGGGCCATGGGCTTTCCCGACATCGGCCAGGCCAAGGCGCTGACCGAGGCGGACGTGCTGGCCCTGCGCCGGCTCGCCGGTCTCGTCGAGGCGGGCCTGCTGAGCGAGGCCATGGCCGTGCAGGTGGCCCGCTCCACCGGGCAGACCACGGCCCGGCTCGCCGAGTGGCAGATCGACTCCTTCCTGGAGGGGCTCACCGAGCCGCCCGAGCCGGGCATGACCCGCACCGAGGTCACGTATCCGCTGGTCGAGCTGCTCCTGCCCGAGCTGGAGGAGTTCCTGGTCTATGTGTGGCGGCGCCAGCTGGCTGCGGCCACCGGCCGGGTCATGCAGGCCGCGGACGACGAGGAGATGGTCGACCGGCGGCTCGCCGTCGGCTTCGCCGACCTCGTCGGCTTCACCCGGCTGACCCGGCGCATGGAGGAGGAGGAACTGGGCGAGCTCGTCGAGGCCTTCGAGACCACCGCGGCCGACCTGGTCGCGGCGCACGGCGGCCGGCTCATCAAGACCCTCGGCGACGAGGTCCTCTACGCCGCCGACGACGCGGGCGTCGCCGCGGAGATCGCGCTGCGCCTGATCGAGACCATGGCCAACGACGAGACGATGCCGGAGCTGCGCGTCGGCATCGCCTTCGGCACCGTGACGACCCGCATGGGCGACGTCTTCGGCACCACCGTGAACCTCGCGAGCCGGCTCACCTCGATAGCGCCCCGGGACGCGGTCCTGGTCGACGGGGCCTTCGCGGAGGAGCTGACCCGCACGGGCGAGGCGCCCGCCTCCGAGGCGGAGGCCGCGGAGGAGGCCGCGCAGGCGGAGAAGGAGGGCGAGGAGCCGCCCTCGTACCGCTTCGCGCTGCAGCCGATGTGGCAGCGGCCGGTGCGCGGCCTCGGCGTCGTCGAGCCGTGGCTGCTGGCCCGCAGGGGCTGAGACCGCCCGGTGCGCGCCCGCCCCTGCGCGTGCCCGCCCGCCCCGGTCCGTTCCCCTTCCCGGGGCCCGGGTCCGCCTGACATGATCCCCGGGTAACGGTCGTTAACCGGGTGGAGGAGACGTCATGGGCGACGAGCAGCGGTACGGGGAGTACGTGGCGGTCCGGCGGCACGGCCACGTCGTCGAGCTCGTCCTGGACCGGCCCAAGGCGATGAACGCCGTCTCCTCGGAGATGGCCCGCTCCATCGCCGCCGCCTGCGCCGCCCTCGCCGACGACGCGGACGCCCGTGTCGTCGTGCTGACCTCCACCCACGAGCGGGCCTTCTGCGTGGGCGCCGACCTCAAGGAGCGGAACTCCTTCAGCGACGACGAGTTGCGCCGCCAGCGCCCCACGACCCGGGCCTCGTACACCGGCGTCCTGGAGCTGCCCATGCCGACCGTCGCGGCCGTGCACGGCTTCGCGCTCGGCGGCGGGTTCGAGCTGGCGCTCTCCTGCGACATCATCGTCGCCGACCCGTCCGCGGTGGTCGGGCTGCCCGAGGTGTCCGTCGGCGTCATCCCCGGCGGCGGCGGCACCCAGCTCCTGCCGCGCCGGGTGGGGGCCGCCCGCGCCGCCGAGCTGATCTTCTCGGCGCGCCGTGTGGAGGCCGCGGAGGCGCGGGAGTTGGGTCTGGTCGACGTGCTGGCGGGCGAGGGGGAGGCCCGCACGGAGGCGCTCGCGCTCGCGGCCCGCATCGCCGCCAACTCGCCCGTCGGGCTGCGCGCGGCCAAGCGCGCCCTGCGCCTGGGGCACGGCCTGGACCTGCGGGCGGGCCTGGAGGTGGAGGACGCGGCGTGGCGCACGGTGGCGTTCTCCGCGGACCGGGCGGAGGGCGTCGCGGCGTTCAACGAGAAGCGCACCCCGCGGTGGCCCGGCGTGTAGCGCGCGGGGCGGGCGCGGGCCGGAACGGCCGGGGAGTGGCCGTGCCGGTCCGGGGGATGTCCGGTGGTACCAAAATGACGTAAACCTCCTAATCTGGGGAAATGGGAGAGGATGTCCGGCTGCGGGCCGTGGTGGAGCTTGCGCAGGGAATGGCCGCGGCGCACACACCGCGGGAGTCCTGGCGGGCGGCCGCCGGCGGCACCTGCCGCGCGCTGAGCGGGAGTTTCGCGGCGCTGTCCGTGTGGGAGCGGGACATGGGGCGGCTGCGGGTGCTGGTGAACGCGGGGCAACGCGTCCAGGGCGAGGAGGAGTTCCCGGAGAACGAGGCGTACCCCGTCCACCAGTTCCCGGAGATCACCGAGTTCCTGCACGAGCACTGGGCGGGCGGCGGCGAGCCGCACGCCTGGGTGGAGACCGCCGAGGGCCCGTCGGGCGGCCGTGCGCCCGGCTACTGCCACCAGCGGGTGGCCGCCCTGCGCCGCCGGGGCCGCGGCTGCTGCGTGGTCGCGCCGATCGTGCTGCACGGGCGGGCGTGGGGCGAGCTGTATGTGGCGCGCCCGCCGGGGGCGCCGCTCTTCGACCGGGACGACGCCGACTTCGCCACGGTCCTCGCGGCGGTGGTCGCCGCCGGGATCGCGCAGACCGAGCGCCTGGAGGAGGCCCGCAGGCTCGCCTTCACGGACTCCCTGACGGGCCTGGCCAACCGCCGCGCGGTCGACCTCAGGCTCGACGAGGCGGTGGAGCGGCACCTGGCCGACGGGTCCGTGGTGAGCCTGGTCGTCTGTGACGTGAACGGCCTCAAGCGGGTCAACGACACCCGGGGCCACGCGGTCGGCGACCGCCTCCTGGAGCGCTTCGGCTCGGTCCTGTCGCTGTGCGGCGCGATGCTGCCGGGGACCCTCGCGGCACGCCTCGGCGGCGACGAGTTCTGCCTGCTCTCGGTCGGCCCGACCGCCGACGAGGTGGTCCGGGTCGCCGACGAACTCTGCGTACGGGCCTCGGAGTTGGAGCTCGGCGACGGGGTCGCGTGCGGGGTCGCCTCCACCGGCGACCCGATCGGCCCGGTGGGTTCGGCCCGCCGTCTCTTCCGGCTCGCCGACGCCGCGCAGTACCGCGCGAAGGCGGCCCGGGCGCCGAAGCCGGTGGTGGCCGGGCGGGAGGGGCACGAGGGGGGCGACGACCCGGTGATCCGCCTCGCCGACTCGTCCGAGGGGACGCATCCGGCGGGGGAGCGGCGCAGGTTCCGGGGCCGCGGTCCGCGTCCGGCGCCGTGACGCGGGCGCCGGTGTAAGTGGCCCTCGCCGAATCCACCCGTGACACCTGGCGATTCAAACCGTACGCTGCTGAATATGGATATGCACAGCGTGGGCACCGTGGCCCTTGGGACGTCCGGGACGACCGCGGCGGACGTCGTCGCCGTCGCGCGCGGGAACGCGCGGATCGAACTCTCCGACGAGGCGCTGGCCGCACTGGCCGCCGCCCGCGAGATCGTCGACGCGCTCGCGGCCAAGCCCGAGCCGGTGTACGGCGTCTCGACCGGCTTCGGCGCCCTGGCCAGCCGCCACATCGGCCCCGACCTGCGCGCACAGCTGCAGCGCAACATCGTGCGCTCGCACGCGGCCGGGATGGGCCCGCGGGTGGAGCGCGAGGTCGTCCGCGCGCTGATGTTCCTGCGCCTGAAGACGCTCTGCTCGGGCCACACGGGCGTGCGCCCCGAGGTCGCGCGGACCATGGCCGACGTCCTGAACGCCGGCATCACCCCGGTCGTCCACGAATACGGCTCCCTCGGCTGCTCCGGCGACCTCGCGCCGCTCAGCCACTGCGCGCTGACGCTGATGGGCGAGGGCGACGCGGAGGGCCCCGACGGCGTGGTGCGCCCGGCGGGCGAGCTGCTCGCCGCGCACGGCATCAGCCCGGTGGAGCTCCGCGAGAAGGAGGGCCTGGCGCTCCTCAACGGCACCGACGGCATGCTCGGCATGCTGGTCATGGCCCTCGCCGACCTGGAGACCCTCTACAAGTCGGCCGATGTCACGGCGGCCCTCACGCTGGAGGCGCTGCTCGGCACGGACAAGGTCCTCGCGCCCGAGCTGCACGCCATCCGCCCGCACCCGGGCCAGGCCGCCTCCGCCGCCAACATGCTGGCCGTGCTGGCCGGTTCCGGCCTCACCGGGCACCACCAGGACGACGCGCCGCGCGTGCAGGACGCGTACTCGGTGCGCTGCGCCCCGCAGGTCGCGGGCGCGGGCCGGGACACGATGGCGCACGCGCGGCTGGTCGCCGAGCGCGAACTGGCCGCCGCCGTCGACAACCCCGTGGTGCTGCCCGGGGGCCGGGTCGAGTCCAACGGCAACTTCCACGGCGCGCCCGTGGCGTACGTCCTGGACTTCCTCGCGATCGCCGCGGCCGACCTCGGCTCGATCGCCGAGCGCCGCACCGACCGGCTGCTCGACAAGAACCGCTCGCACGGCCTGCCGCCGTTCCTCGCGGACGACGCGGGCGTCGACTCCGGCCTGATGATCGCCCAGTACACGCAGGCCGCGCTGGTCAGCGAGATGAAGCGGCTCGCCGTCCCGGCGTCGGCCGACTCGATCCCGTCCTCCGCCATGCAGGAGGACCACGTCTCCATGGGCTGGTCCGCGGCCCGCAAGCTGCGCACCGCCGTCGACAACCTCGCCCGGATCGTGGCGATCGAGCTCTACGCGGCGACGCGCGCGGTCGAGCTGCGCGAGGGCCTCACCCCGGCGCCGGCCACCCGCGCGGTCATCGAGGCCGTCCGCAAGGCGGGCGTCGAGGGCCCGGGCCCGGACCGCTTCCTCGCGCCGGACCTGGCGGCGGCGGACGCGTTCGTGCGCACCGGCGCGCTCGTGGCGGCGGTGGAGCCGGTCACCGGCGCACTGGCCTAGGGAGAGGTCCCCGGCGGGGCGAGGGCGAGCCGGATGCGGGCCACGAGGGTGTCCCAGGGGCGGGCGTCGACCACGGGCAGCCCGTGCCGCGCGGCCTCGCGGGAGAGCCAGCGGGCGTACGCGGCGCCGACCTCGGCGCGCTCCGTCTGGACCCCGCCGCCGGGCTCCCGGCTCGCGTAGTTGGCGGCGATCTGCCGGGCGTCGCCCTCGTGCAGGAACACGGCCCGCACGCGGCGCCCCGCACGCTCCCCCTCCCGGACGGCGCGCGCGGCGGCGGCCGGGGTGAGGTAGTCGCCCTCGACGACGGCGGGCACGTCGACGGTCAGACGGTTGCGGACGACGCCGAGCACGGCCGGTTCCAGGGCGCGGGCCGTGGCGATCTGCAGGTCGAGGACGCGGTCGGCGGGCAGGTCGGCGTCGGACACCGTGTCGAAGTGGTGCAGCCCCTGATGCTGCTCGGCGGTCGTGATCGCCTGCACCGCCTCCACGACGTCGTCGAACTCGACGACGAACGCCCGGTGCTCCGCGGCGAGCCGCTCCGCGACCCGGCTCTTGCCGATGCCGGAGGCCCCGCCGACGAGCAGGACGTCCCAGGGGGCGGCGGTCACCGGGCGGCGCCGGACCGGCACGGGATCTGTGGTCATCGGCGACGACGGTAGCAAGCGTGACCGTGCCGCCCCGCCTAGCCCGGCACGCCCATGCGCTGGGTGCCGATGACCGACAGCAGGCGCAGCGCCTCCTCCGACGGCGAGCCGGGCGTCGCCGTGTAGATGACCACGTGCTGGTCGCGGTCGGTGATGTCCAGGACGTCGCAGCTGACGGTGACCGGGCCGACCAGCGGGTGCGCGAAGGTCTTGCACAGGGTGGGGCGGGCCGTCACGTCGTGGGCGGCCCAGAGCGCGGCGAACTCCTCGCTGCCCGTCAGGAGTTCCTCGACCAGGCCGGACACCTCCGGGTCGTGCGGGTAGCGGGCCGCGGCGGCGCGCAGGTGCTGGGCCGACGTCCGCGCGAACTCGTCCGCGTCCGAGACGCCGTACAGCCGCCGGCCGTGCGGGTGCGGACCCAGGAAGGCGCGGCGCACCAGATTGCGGTCCCGGCGCGACAGCGCGGAGAAGTCCTCCATCAGCGCGGCGGCCAGATCGTTCCAGGCGATCACCTCGTACGTCGCCGACATCACGACCGCCGCGGCCTCCGGCAGCCGCCGCAGCAGGTCGACGATGCTCTGCCGCACCTCCCGCGAGGGCCCGGGCGCGGGACCCGGCGGGGTGCCCGCCAGATGGTGCAGGTGGTCGCGCTCGGCGTCCGACAGACGCAGCGCCCGGGCCAGCTGCGCCAGCACCTCCCGGGAGGGGTGCGTGGCGCGGGCCTGTTCGAGCCGCGTGTAGTACTCCGCCGAGATGTACGCGAGCTGCGCCACCTCCTCCCGGCGCAGGCCGGGCGTGCGGCGCCGCGCCCCGGCGGGGATGCCCACGTCGGCGGGGGTGATGCGTTCGCGTCTGCTGCGCAGGAAGTCGCCCAGCTCCTGCCGTACTCGTCGGTCCACCGCCCCAGTGTGCGCGGACGCCGGGGTGCCCAGCCAGGTACTGCCGGTGCCTGGATGAGCGGCGCGGTCCGGCGCAGGCTCCTCGGCATGACCAACGCACCGATCACCACTGCCGCCGGCACGGGCCTGCTCCTCGACAAGGTCGCCCTCATCACCGGCGCGGGGCGCGGCATCGGCGCCGCCGCGGCCCGCCTGTTCGCCCGCGAGGGCGCCCGGGTGCTGCTCGCGGCCCGCACCGGGCCACAGCTGGCGGCGGTGGCCCAGGAGATCCGGGCGGCGGGCGGCACCGCGGACCACGTGGTGTGCGACCTGGCCGACCCGGCGAGCGTCCGGGCCGCCGTCGAGCGGGCCGTGGACCGGTTCGGCCGCCTCGACGTGGCCTTCAACAACGGCGCGACGGGCCAGCCGCCCGGCCCCATGGACGAGCTGTCGGAGGCCGACTTCGACCAGGTCTGCGCCGTCAACCTCAAGGGGCCCTGGCTGGCCATGAACGCCGAGATCGCCGCCATCCGCGCCACCGCGGGGCGCGGCGCCGTCGTCAACACCTCCAGCGTCGGCAGCCTGATGGCCAACCCCCAGCTGCCCGCGTACGGCGCGACGAAGGGGGCGCTGAACAGCCTCACCGCGTCGGCGGCGGCCACCTACGGTCCCGAGGGCATCCGCGTCAACGCCGTCGCGCCCGGCACCACGCTCACCGAGATGCTCCAGGAGTGGGACGCGCGGTCGCCCGGGATCATCGACCAGCTCAACGCCCGCACCCCGCTGGGCCGCGCCGCCGATCCCGAGGAGATCGCCCAGGCCGCCGCCTGGCTCCTGAGCGACCGCGCCTCGTACGTCACGGGCACGGTCCTGCGGGTCGACGGCGGCATGCTGGCGTGACGGGGTCAGGCGGTGCGCTCCCTGCGGACCGAGAGGACCACGAAGCCCGCCCCCAGGCCGAGGAAGGCCGTGCCACCGATGACGTACGGCGTGGTGTCGAAGCCGCCCGTGTCGGCGAGGCGGTCGGCGGCCGTGGTGGTCTCGCGGGCGGTGGTCTCGTGCTGGGCCGCGTTCGTGGCGGCGGGCCGCTCCTCGCGGACGGTCTCGTGCGAGGCGGGGGAGGTCGCGTTCGCGGAGGGCACGAAGCACAGGGCTCCGAGCAGGGCCCCGGCGGCGGCGGTGGTCAGCATGGATCGGCGTGCGGACACGGAATCGGATCCCCCTTGTGGCGCTGGCGAATTGGCCGTGTGGGGCGATGCTAGTGAAAGGTGCGGGTCGCGGGAAAGTCGCGGAGGGGGCGGGCCGTACGCTCCGTCCATGACTGGAGACGAGACATCACGGTTTGTTCGCCTGCGGGTGGAAATGGTCGTCGAGGTGGGCGACGCGGAGAAGCTGACCGGCGCCGCGCTCGGCCGGATCGCCGAGGACGAGCACATGCCGGCCGAGGAGCGCACCCACGCCGAGGCCACCGTCCAGGAGGACGTCGCCGAGGCCATCGCCTACCTCGTGGACCCCTTCGACCTGGTCAGCCAGGTGCCCGGGACCGAGCTCACCCAGGCTTCGTGGAGCAGCGAGCTGATCGACTACGACCCCGATTCGCCGGACTGGGACCCGGACGAGCATGATGGCGACGAGGACGACGAGCTGTAGCCCGGATTGAAAGATCCGGAATCGGGAACCCCGGGCAGCAACCGCCGCCCGGGGTTCCGTCGTCTCCGTCGGCACAGTGGTCGACCGGAGACGCTTCCCGTACCGGGAGCGTGGTGTTCCCCACACTTCTCGCGGTACTGGAACGGGACGAACCGGGCAGGACGTTATGCGGGGTTACGGGGACACTCGGGGGTTGGTCCTGGGGATTCGGCAACGATGGAGATACGTGTGATGACGGACAGTAGGCGCCGCGGGCTCGTGCGTGGGCGCAAGGGCCTCACGGCCGTGTCCGCCCTCGTGGGCGGCGTGCTCGTGCTCTCGGCGTGCAGCAGCGACGACGGCGACAAGGCCTCCGGCGGCAAGGAGTCGCAGAACCAGGTCGACGAGGCGGCGGCCAAGAAGACCTCCGCCGCGCAGATCAAGATCGCGCCGAAGAACGGTTCCGACAACGCCAGCATCAACAGCGCCGCCGCGGTCACCGTCAGCAAGGGGTCGCTCACGGACGTGACGATGAAGACCGACGACGGCACCGCCGTCGCCGGCCAGATATCGGCGGACAAGAAGAGCTGGAAGCCCAGCGGCCAGCTGGAGCGCGCCACCAAGTACAAGATCTCGGCGACCGCCGCGGACTCCGAGGGCCGCAAGGCCCACGAGAACTCGACGTTCACGACCGTCTCGAAGGCCAACAGCTTCATCGGGAACTTCACCCCCGAGGACGGCTCCACGGTCGGCGTCGGCATGCCCGTGTCGATCAACTTCGACAAGGCGATCACGAACAAGAAGGAGGTCCAGTCCGCGGTCAAGGTCTCCTCGACCGGCGGGCAGGAGATCTCCGGCCACTGGTTCGGGAACAACCGCCTGGACTTCCGGCCCGAGGACTACTGGAAGGGCAACACCACCGTCACGCTGAAGCTGAACCTGGACGGCGTCGAGGGCGCCGACGGCGTCTACGGCGTGCAGCAGAAGACGGTGCAGTTCAAGATCGGCCGCAACCAGGTCTCCGTGGTCGACGCCAAGACGAAGCAGATGAAGGTCATGCGGGACGGCAAGGTCGTCAAGACCATCCCGATCTCCGCGGGCTCGCCCGAGAACAAGACGTACAACGGCAAGATGGTGATCTCCGAGAAGTTCAAGGAGACCCGGATGGACGGCGCCACCGTCGGCTTCAAGGACGGCGACGGCAAGGGCGAGTACGACATCAAGGACGTCCCGCACGCCATGCGCCTGTCGAACTCGGGCACCTTCATCCACGGCAACTACTGGGGCTCGCCCTCGATCTTCGGCGGCGCGAACACCAGCCACGGCTGCATCGGCCTGCAGGACGCCAAGGGCGCGGGCGACAAGAGCACCCCGGGCTCCTGGTTCTACGAGAACTCGATCACCGGTGACGTCGTCGACGTCCGCAACACCGGTGACAAGACCGTCGCCCCGGACAACGGCCTGAACGGCTGGAACATGGACTGGGCGCAGTGGAAGGCCGGCTCCGCCGTCTGATCCCGCTGATCCCGCCCACCGCGGCGCACCGGCCCGCGTCCCCTCGGGGGGCGCGGGCTTCGTCGTGTCCGGCGGCGCTGTTAAGGCGTCGTGAATTCACCCCCGTACCAACTGCGCACTTCCGTATCACTGTTGAGCACGTGTTCGCCTCTCGGCATACTTCGGTGTCCGAGGGGCTCGCAGCCCCTTAACCTCCAGGGGGAGACTTGCACAGACAAGTGAAGAGAGCGTACGGGGCCAGTGTCGCCGCGGCGGTCGCCGTGGCCCTCGCGGCGGGCATGACCAGCCCGGCCTCCGCGGACCAGGCACCCGTGGGACAGCACTCCGGGGCACAGGGGGCGCTCGGCAAGGGCGAGGGCAGGAGCCACGTCACCCTGATCACCGGCGACCGGGCCGTCATCGACGCCAAGGGCCGGGTGGTCGGCCTCGACCGCGCCGAGGGGAGCGAGCGGATACCCGTACAGGTCCGGCGCAACGGCACGCACACGCTGCTGATACCCGCCGACGCGCAGCGCCTGATCGCCGACGGCACGGTCGACCAGCGGCTGTTCGACGTGACGGAGCTGAACAAGAAGCGCAACCGCGCGGTCCAGAAGAGCGGTCTGAAGGTGATCGTCGGCTACCGGGGAGCCGCCTCCGCGGCCCGGGCCGAGGTCCGCTCCGCCGGTGACACCACGCTCCGGCGCAGCCTGAAGGCGCTGAACGCCGACGCGGTCAGCACGCCGAAGCAGGACGCGCCCGACCTGTGGGCCGCGCTCACCCGCGGCAAGGAAGGCACCCGCACCGCCGCGTCCGGCATCGAGCACGTCTGGTTCGACGGCGTGCGCAAGGCGAGCCTGGACAAGAGCACCAAGCAGATCGGCGCCGACAAGGCCTGGGCGGCCGGATACGACGGCAAGGGCGTCAAGATCGCCGTGCTGGACACCGGTGTCGACGCCACCCACCCGGACCTGAAGGACCAGGTCATCGGGGAGAAGAACTTCACCGAGTCGGCCGACGCGAAGGACCGGTACGGTCACGGCACGCACGTCGCGTCGATCGCCGCGGGCACGGGGGCCAAGTCCGGGGGCAAGTTCAAGGGGGTCGCGCCCGGCGCGAAGCTCCTGAACGGCAAGGTCCTGGGCGACGACGGCTACGGCGAGGACTCGGGCATCATCGCCGCCATGGACTGGGCGGCCGAGCAGGGCGCCGACGTCGTCAACCTCAGCCTGGGCGGCGGTGACACTCCCGGCGTCGATCCGCTGGAGGCGCAGGTCGACAAGCTGTCCGCCGAGAAGGGCATCCTCTTCGCGATCGCCGCGGGCAACGACGGCGCGCCCGGCTCGGTCGGCTCGCCCGGCAGCGCGGACGCCGCGCTGACCGTCGGCGCGGTCGACGACGACGACCGGCTCGCCGACTTCTCCAGCCAGGGCCCGCGCGTCGGGGACGGCGCGATCAAGCCGGACGTGACCGCGCCCGGCGTGGCCATCACCGCGGCCGCCGCGCCCGGCTCGGTCATCGAGAAGGAGGTCGGGCAGAACCCCGAGGGGTACCTGACCATCGACGGCACCTCGATGGCCACCCCGCACGTCGCGGGCGCCGCCGCCCTGCTCAAGCAGCAGCACCCCGACTGGAAGTACACCGAGCTCAAGGGCGCCCTGACCGGCTCCACCACGCCCGGCGCGTACACGCCCTTCCAGCAGGGATCGGGCCGGATCGCGGTCGACAAGGCCATCAAGCAGTCCGTGATCGCCGACCCGTCCTCGGTCAGTTTCGGCACCCAGCAGTGGCCGCACACCGACGACAAGCCCGTCACCAAGAAGGTCACCTACCGGAACCTGGGCAAGGACGAGGTCACGCTCGACCTGACCGTCAGCGCCCTGGACCCCCAGGGCCGCCCGGCCCCGGCCGGCTTCTTCACCCTGGGCGCCAAGAAGGTCACCGTCCCCGCCGGCGGCACCGCCTCCGTGGACCTGACCGCCGACTCCCGGCTCGGCGGCACCACCGACGGCGCCTACTCCGCCTACCTCGTCGCCACCGGCGGCGGCCAGACCGTCCGCACCGCCGCCGCCCTCGACCGCGAGGTGGAGTCGTACGACCTCACGCTGAAGCACATCGGGCGTGACGGGCAGCCGACGAAGCACTACCTGGACTCGCTGCAGGGCCTCTCCGGCGGCGGCGAGGGCCAGGACTTCAGCCCCTACGACCCGTCCGGCACCGTCAAGATCCGCGTCCCCAAGGGCAGTTACGTCCTGGACGCGAACATCGCGGTCGACCTGGCGGACCTCTCCAAGGGCATCGACTGGCTCGCCCAGCCGAAGCTCACCGTCTCCAAGAACACGACGGTGACCGTCGACGCGCGGACCGCCGAGCCGGTCGACGTGAGCGTGCCCGCCACGGGCGTCACCGGGGTGCTCGCCGCGCCCGACTACACGGTGGAGACGCCGGACCGCAGCATCGGCTTCGGCTGGCTGCTCGACGAGTTCAAGAACTTCCGCACCGGCGCCGTCGGCCCCGCGCCGACCGGCGTCGACCTCACCCAGCAGTGGGCGGCCGTCTGGACCAAGGGCGACAACACCGAGTACGACACCCTTGCCGGCGGCCCGGTGAAGCAGCTCGCCACCGGCTACACCAAGCACTACAAGGCGAGCGAGCTGGCCACGGTCAAGGGCGGTCTCGGCGCCGCCGCGAGCGGCAAGAAGGGCTCGCTGCGCGCGGCCGGCGAACTGCCCTCGACCAGCAGCGCCTGGTCGATCTCCGTGCCCACCAAGCTGCCCACCACCCGCACCGTGTACGTGTCCACCGCGGACAAGGTGAAGTGGGGCCTGGAGTTCGAGCAGAACGGTCCCCTCGACGAGGGCGGCTGGCCGACGGTCGAGACGGCCTACTCGCTGGGCACGCCGCAGACCTTCAAGGCGGGCCAGAGCTACGAGAAGGTCTTCAACACGGCCGTCTTCGGCCCGCGCATCGGCGGCGCCTACGGCGTCTTCCGGCGCGGCAACGAGATCGAGGGCTACCTGCCGCTCTACGCGGACGGCAAGACCCACGCGGGCTACTCGCAGTACACCTCGGTCGCCACGACGCTGTACCGCAACGGCACCAAGGTCGGCGAGAGCGACGACCCGCTGGCCGGCGCCAAGCCGTTCAAGGTGCCGTCGGCCGACGCCGCGTACCAGCTGAAGACGTCGGTCAAGCGGTCCGTCAAGATCGGCGCGGCCAGCACGCGCATCGACGCGAGCTTCTCCTTCCGCTCCAAGAAGGCGGACAACGCGCGCCTGCCCGTCTCCGCCGTGCGGTTCGCCCCCGCGGTGGACCTGGGCAGCAGGGCGGCGGCCGGTGTCAAGCAGTCCGTGCCGGTCACGGTCCTCGGCTCGGCGGCCGGTGCCAACCTCAAGTCGCTGACCGTGTACGTCTCCTACGACTACGGCCAGACGTGGGAGAAGTCCAAGGTCACCGGCGGAAAGATCTCCGTCAAGAACCCGGCGAAGAACAAGGGCATCTCGTTCCACGCCAAGATCGCGGACAAGAAGGGCAACAAGTCGACGCTGTCGATCTACAACGCGTACTACGGCAAGTAGACGCGGATCACGGCACGGAGGAACACCCCGGTGACGCGCTTCGGCGCGTCACCGGGCGCGGCGCCGAAGGGGCCGGCGGCCATCTGTCGCCGCTGCCCGTCGGCGCCGCGTCGGTTCCCGCACCGCGGGCACCCGGGGACCGGGTGCCGCACGGGCGGCACCGGGGCCCGCTCCACAGGAAGCCGACGCCACATGACCACGCGCACCGTCGAGTACACCCGCTACCGCATACCCGCCGACCGCTCCGCGGAGTTCCTCGCCGCGTACACCCACGCGGCCGTCCCGCTCGCCGCGGCACCGCAGTGCGTCGACTACGAACTCACCCGCTGCGAGGAGGACTTCGAGCACTACGTCCTGCGGATCACCTGGACCTCGACCGAGGACCACCTGACGGACTTTCGCGGCTCGGAGCTCTCCGAGGAGTTCCTCGCGCACGTCCGGCCCTACGTCGGGTACATCGAGGAGACGCGCCACTACACGCCCACCGCCGTGCGCGGCGCGGGGGCGTCGACGCCGGCGTTCTCCGCGTGGGCGGGCGGCGAGGAGCGCTTCGCCCGCCTGACCGAGGCCTTCCGCGCGAAGGCCCGCGCCGACGACCTGCTCGCCCCGCTCTTCGCGGGCCTCGACCCCGCGCAGGCCGCGCACGTCGCCCAGTGGCTCGGCGAGGTCGTCGGCGGCCCCGCCCGCGCGGTCACCGGGCGCCCCGGCCAGGGCGTCACCGAGCCGCAGCGCCGCCGCTGGGTCGGCCTCCTCCAGGACGCGGCGGACGAGGCGGGCCTGCCGACGGACGCGGAGTTCCGCTCCGCGTTCACCGCCCACATCGAGTGGGGCACCCGCCTCGCCGTCCGGCCGTGACCGCCGCCCCTGCGTACGCTCAGCCGCCGCTGCCGTACGGCCGGGTGATGATCTCCAGGTTGTGGCCGTCCGGGTCCTCCCAGTAGACGCCCCGGCCGCCGTCGTGCGTGTTGATCTCGCCCGCGTGCCGGTGGTACGGGTCGGCCCAGTAGGGCAGGCCGCGGTCCTTGATGCGCCCGAAGATCGCGTCGAACTCGTCCTCGGAGACGAGGAAGGCGTAGTGCTGCGGCACGAACGGCCCGCCGTCGCGGTCGTGGAAGTCCAGGGTCACGCCATTGGGGATCTCCACCGGGACGAACGGGCCGAACGGCGGGCTCACCTCCAGGCCCAGGATGTCGGCGAGGAACTGGGCGGACTTCTGCTTGTCCGCGGCGGCGACGATGGTGTGGTTCAGCTCGATCGGCATCGTGTGACCTCCCGGTCGGTCCGGCCCCCGTTGCGCTGTCTGACACCGACCACGCTAGGTCCGCCCGCCGCGGCCGCGCATCGGCCGCCGGGTGCGCCGTCGGACCTAGGTCCTGTCCGCGCGGTCCCGTCTGCCGGGCGGGTTCCGGCCACGGCGCCGGGCGGGGCACGCCGACGGCCGCCGGCCGGGAGGTCCCGGCCGACGGCCGTCGGCATGCGTGGTGCGGTCCGGTGCGGTCCGGACTCAGATCGTCGCGGTGTCGATCACGAAGCGGTAGCGCACGTCGCTGGCGAGGACACGCTCGTACGCCTCGTTGATCTGGTCGGCGCGGATCAGCTCGATCTCGGAGCCGAGGCCGTGCTCCGCGCAGAAGTCCAGCATCTCCTGGGTCTCCTGGATGCCGCCGATCATGGATCCGGCCAGCGTCTTGCGGCCGGCGATCACGGAGAACAGGTTGAGGGAGACGGGCTCCTCGGGGGCGCCGACGTTCGCGAAGACGCCCTCCGCGCGCAGCAGGCCCAGGTACTTGTCCAGCGGCAGCGGCGCCGAGACGGTCGACACGATCAGGTCGAAGGTGCCGGACAGCGCCTCGAAGGTGGCCTCGTCGCTGGTCGCGTAGTAGTGGTCGGCGCCCAGCTTCAGGCCGTCGTCCTTCTTGCGCAGGGACTGCGAGAGGACGGTCACCTCGGCGCCCATGGCGTGCGCGATCTTGACGGCCATGTGGCCGAGACCGCCCAGGCCGACGACGGCGACCTTCTTGCCGGGGCCCGCGTTCCAGTGCGCCAGCGGGGAGTACGTGGTGATGCCGGCGCACAGCAGCGGCGCGGCCACGTCGAGGGAGATGCCCTCGGGGATGCGGAGGGTGAACGCCTCGTCCACGACGATGTGCGTGGAGTAACCGCCGTAGGTCGGCTCGCCGTCCTTGCCGAGCCCGTTGTACGTCGGGATGTTGCCCTGCAGGCAGTACTGCTCCAGACCGGCCTTGCAGTTCTCGCACTCGCGGCAGGAGTCGACCATGCAGCCGACGCCCACGCGGTCACCCACGGTGAACTTGGTGACACCGGGGCCGACCTCGGCGACGATGCCGGCGATCTCGTGGCCGGGGACCATCGGGTAGAGGCCCTCGCCCCAGCCGTCGCGGGCCTGGTGGATGTCCGAGTGGCAGATACCGGCGTACTTGATGTCGATCAGGACGTCGAACTCGCCGACGGCGCGACGCGGCACGGTGGTGCGCTCCAGGGGCGCCTCGGGGGCGGGAGCGGCGTAGGCGGAAACGGTGGTGATCTGCTCAGTCATGTCCTCGAGGCTGCCACTGACCTGCGATGTCACCCAGACATCCGTTCTGCCTACGACCATCGTGCCTACCACTGGCGGGGTCAGGCTCGTGGTCGTACGACCCTGGATACTGGAGGGCATGGACGAGAACCCCGAGGCCGCGGCCGACCGCACGCAGGGCCCCGCGCTGCCCGCGGGCCCCGAGGGGCGCCCGCTGGACGGCCGGGCCGAGCTGAGCGAGTTCCTGCGCACCCGCCGGGCGCGGCTGCAGCCGCAGGACGTCGGCCTGCCGAACTTCGGCCGGCACCGCAGGGTGCCCGGCCTGCGCCGCGAGGAGCTCGCGCAGCTCGCCGGGGTCTCCGTGGCGTACTACACCCGGCTCGAACAGGGCAACGGCCGCAATGTCTCGGGCGAGGTCCTCGACGCCATCGCGCGCGCCCTGCGGCTCACCGACGCCGAGCACGCCCACCTCACCCACCTCGCCAAGCCCAAGGCGCACAAGAAGAAGAAGGCCGTGCGCCCGCAGTACATGCGGCCCGTGGTGCAGCAGCTCCTCGACTCCATCGAGAGCGTGCCGGCGTACGTGGTGGGGCGCCGCTCCGACATCCTCGGCTGGAACGCGCTCGCGGCGGCCCTCTTCGGCGACTGGGGCGAGCTGGCCCCGGCCGAGCGGAACTGGGCGCGGATCTGCTTCCTCGACCCGCGCTCGCGCGAGCTCTTCGTGGACTGGGAGCAGAAGGCGTCGGACATCGTCAGCTATCTGCGGATGGACGCGGGCTGCTACCCGAACGACCCGCAGCTGTCCGGCCTGGTCGGCGAACTATCCGTGAAGAGCGAGGAGTTCAGGACCCTGTGGGCCACCCATGACGTCCAGGAGAAGGGGCACGGCGTCAAGCGGATGCGGCACGCGCTGGTCGGCGAGCTGACGCTGTCCTTCGAGACGCTGAGCCTGCCGGAGGACTGCGACCAGTCGCTGATCATGTACCACGCGGAGCCGGACTCGGCGTCGGCGCAGGGGCTGCGGCTGCTGGCGAGCTGGGGGCGGGACGCGTCGTCGGTGGGGTCGGGCAGGCCGTAGCCGCCCGGCGATTTCGCGGGCGGCGGAACGCTTCGTGCTGCCGGGGCGGCGGTGCCGCTCCTAGGCTGGGCGCGTGAGCAGCCAAGAGGCGCAAGAGACGCAGAAGCAGCGGCAGGGGCGCGGACCGGCGCCGAGGCCGGAGCAGGCCCGTGTCATCCCCCTGCGCCCACCGGGGGCGGGGCAGGGACAGCGGCAGGGGCCGCAGGGGCCTCAGGGGTCCGGCGAGGAGAAGGAGCCCCTCTGGCGGGACGTCGTCGGTGACGTCCTGCGCGGTGAGCGCCTCGCCCAGGAGCGCACGCTCAAGGACGTGGCCGACGCCGCCCGGATCTCCATGCCCTACCTCTCCGAGCTGGAGCGCGGCCGCAAGGAGGCCTCCTCCGAGGTCCTCGCGGCCGCCGCCCGCGCGCTCGGCCTGGGCCTGCCCGACCTGCTGTCCCTGGCCCAGACCCGGCTGGCCGGCCTTCCCCGCGCGAGGCCGGCCAGGGCGTCGTACCAGTCCGAGGTCCGCCTGGCCGCGTGACCCCGGCTCCCGCCGCCGCCCTCAGGCGGCGGCGGGCAGGGACCGCCTGCTGAGCACCTGGTCGGCCAGCCCGTACGCGACGGCCTCCTGCGCGGTGAAGAACTTGTCGCGGTCCATGTCCGCGCGCAGCGTCGCCACGTCGTGGTGGGTGTGGTGGGCGAGCACTTCCTCGACCTGCGAGCGGATCCGCAGCATCTCCTTGGCCTGCAGGCTGAGGTCGGAGACCGTGCCCTGCTGTCCGCGGCTCGCGGGCTGCCCGAGCAGCACGCGCGCGTGGTCGAGGACGAACCGCCGCCCCGGGTCGCCGCCGGCGAGCAGCACGGCGGCGGTGGAGGCGGCCTGCCCGACGCAGAACGTCGAGATCGGCGCGGAGACGAAGCTCATGGTGTCGTAGATCGCCATGAGCGAAGTGAAGGAACCACCGGGCGAGTTGATGTAGATCGCGACCTCGCGGTCGGGGGCGGACGACTCCAGGTGGAGCAGCTGCGCGATGACCACGTTGGCGACGCCGTCGTCGATCTCCGTCCCGAGGAAGATGATGCGCTCGGACAGCAGCCGGCTGTAGACGTCGTAGGACCGCTCGCCCTGCGGGGTGCGCTCGACGACGGTGGGGATGGTGTACTGGCTCATGTCCGACGACCCCTCAGATTCCCAGTCCGATACGGCGCTTCGACCCGGCGGGCCGCACGTCCTCCAGCGACTCGACCACCCGGTCGACCATCCCGTACTCCTTGGTCTGCTCGGCGGTGAACCACCGGTCGCGGTCGCCGTCCCGGGAGATCGTCTCCTCGCTCTGCCCGGTGTGCTCGGCGGTGATCCGCTCGATGGCCCTCTTCGTGAACTCCAGGTTCTCCGCCTGGATGGCGATGTCGGCGGTGGTGCCGCCGATGCCCGCGGACGGCTGGTGCATCATGATCCGCGCGTTGGGCAGCGCGAACCGCTTGCCGGGCGTGCCCACGCTCAGCAGGAACTGGCCCATGCTGGCCGCGAATCCCATGGCGAGCGTGGCCACGTCGTTCGGGATGAGCCGCATGGTGTCGTAGATGGCGAGCCCCGCGGTGACGGAGCCGCCCGGGCTGTTGATGTACAGACTGATGTCGGTCCTGGGGTCCTCCGCCGACAGCAACAGCATCTGCGCGCACACCCGGTTGGCCGACACCTCGTCGACCTGCGTGCCCAGGAACACGATCCGCTGGTTCAGCAACTGGGCGGCCAGATGATCGTCGAACCGCGAGCCGACGGTCTCCCCGTCCGCACCCCGCGGCCGCCCCACGTCCCACCCGCTGTCCCGCACTGACATGAGCCCTCCTCACGAACCCCGCGGCCTCGACGCCGCGCTCTGCCTCCACTGTTGCCGCGCGACGCCGCCGCTGTCACAGATCTCGGCTTGCGGCAGATTCGCTGAGGGCAGAGGGGGAGGGCCGTACCAGGGGGCGCGACGCGGTCCGTGCGCACCCGTGCGAGGTCATCAGGACCCCGGCGCAGATCGGGGGCATACGAACCGACGGCACACCTGGGCGTGGTGTGCCGTCGTGGGAGCGGTCTCTGCGCTTGTCATGGGCTCTGCGCGCGTTCGTGCCGAAGCCCAGGTCGTGGTGTCAGCCCTCGGCCCGCGCCACCCCGATCGGGCAGGAGACGCCCGTGCCGCCGATGCCGCAGTAGCCGTCGGGGTTCTTGTCCAGGTACTGCTGGTGGTACGCCTCCGCGGGCCAGAACGGGCGGTCGGCGGCCGGGAGGACCGTCGTCGTGATCGTGCCGTGGTTCGCGGCCGTCAGGACCTTCTGGTAGGCGGCCAGGGACTCCTCGGCCGTCGTCTGCTGGGCGGCGGAGTGGGTGTAGATCGCCGAGCGGTACTGCGTGCCCACGTCGTTGCCCTGGCGGAAGCCCTGCGTCGGGTTGTGGGACTCCCAGAAGAGCTTCAGGAGCGTGGCGTACGAGACCCGGGAGGGGTCGAAGACGACGCGGACCGCCTCCGTGTGGCCCGTCAGGCCGGAGCACACCTCCTCGTAGGAGGGGTTCTCGGTGAAGCCGCCCTGGTAGCCGACGTACGTCGTCCAGACGCCGTCCGTCTGCCAGAACTTGCGCTCCGCGCCCCAGAAGCAGCCGAGCGCGAAGTCCGCGACCTCCAGGCCCTCGGGGTAGGGGCCGACGAGCGGGTTGCCGAGGACCGTGTGCCGGGCGGGGACCTCGAATTCCGGGGTCGCCCGGCCCTTCAGGGCCTGCTCGGCGGTGGGGAGCTCGGGCGTGCGGCCGAAGATCATCAGGTCTCTCCTTGGGCGTGGCGGGGTGCACAGGGGAGAACGCCCGGCGGCGCCCCGGCATTCCGGGGCGCCGCCGGGGCGCTCACTGCGGGAGGGTCGCGGGGGATCCGCCGTTCGCCTCGTACCCCGCGACGGCCAGGGCGCGGTAGACCGCGTACCCCGCGGCGGGGTCCTCGGAGAGGGTCCAGGGCAGGGCGCCGACGTGGCCGTCGACGTGCACCAGCTGGTTCATCGCCTCGCCCCAGCGCTCGCTGCGGACCAGGAAGAAGACCAGGAGGTGGCGGACGTGCGCCAGCATCGGGTCGTCCGGGCGGGCGGAGTGCACCGCGAAGAGGGCGCCCTCGACGGCCTTGGTGACGACCTCGCTCTCGTAGAACCCGCGCACGAGGGTGACCTCGGGCAGGTGCTCGTAGACCGCGAAGAGGGGGAGCGCGGCGAGCAGCGAGCCGCGGGGCGCGCGGGCCGCGGCGCCCTCCGCGAAGCTGTACGCCAGGTCGCGCGAGCCGTGCCACTTCTCGCACCAGTAGTGCAGGGCCGCGAGGTGCGCGCCCATGTGCGCGGGCGCGCGGTCGAGGATCTTGAGCCAGAGCTGCTCGAACTCCTCGCGGGAGTAGGCGAGTCCGCGCGCGATGGAGAGCTCGACGATGTACGGCACGGGGTCGCCGGGGGAGAGCAGCGCGGCCTGGCCGCAGGCCTCCCTGGCCTCCTCCAGGATGATCCGGAACTCATCCGTCCCCTGGGCCGCCGTGCGCCACGCCTGCTGCACCAGGAATTCCGCGTGCACCGCGGCGCCGCCCGCGTCCTTGGGCGCCTCGGCCCGCC
Source organism: Streptomyces sp. NPDC002564 (assembly GCF_042889645.1). Lineage (NCBI taxonomy): Bacteria > Bacillati > Actinomycetota > Actinomycetes > Kitasatosporales > Streptomycetaceae > Streptomyces > Streptomyces sp. NPDC002564. The sequence goes on from NZ_JBIARE010000001.1 coordinate 486,869, forward strand.
ACACCCGCAGCCACTGCCCGCCGGGGCTGTCGCTGACGCCGCCGGGCCGCTGCTGCAGCTCCAGCGAGGCCGCGCCCGCGAAGGCCTGCACGCGCTGCCAGCGCCGCTCGCCGTGCGTCTCGGTGCCCGCGAGGAGCTGCGAGGCCGCTTTCCAGCCCTGCGTGCGCTGCACGAGGTCGAGGACCTCCAGGAGATCGGTGTCGGGTCCCGGCATGCGGATGTCCAGCTCCTCCTGGCGCAGGAAGCCGTAGTCCGCCGGGTCCGCGGCGTCCGGCGAGCCGGGGGCCACCTGCCGGATTCCGCCGCGCCTGCGCAGCAGCACGGGCCCGAGCACCGCACCGATCATGATCACCGCGAACAGGAACCAGAGAATCTCCATGGGACAAGCGAACCAGACGCGTCGGACAATTGGCCAACCTGCCCGGACGTACCCGGACCGACCCGGCGGAAGGACCCCCGCGCGCACTACGCTCAGGCCACATGAGTGACTCGCACAGCACGCAGAGCTTCGAGACCGTGGCGATCCACGCGGGCAACACCGCCGACCCCCTCACCGGCGCCGTCGTCCCGCCCATCTACCAGGTCTCGACCTACAAGCAGGACGGCGTCGGCGGTCTGCGCGGCGGCTATGAGTACAGCCGCAGCGCCAACCCGACGCGGACCGCCCTGGAAGAGAACCTGGCCGCCCTGGAGGGCGGCCGCCGCGGACTCGCCTTCGCGTCCGGACTGGCGGCCGAGGACTGCCTTCTCCGTACGCTGCTCAGCCCCGGCGACCACGTGGTCATCCCCAACGACGCGTACGGCGGCACCTTCCGCCTCTTCGCGAAGGTCGTCTCGCGCTGGGGCGTGGACTGGTCGGTGGCCGACACCTCCGACCCGGAGGCGGTGCGGGCCGCGCTGACCGACCGCACGAAGGCGATCTGGGTGGAGACCCCCTCCAACCCGCTGCTCGGCATCACCGACATCGCCGCCGTCGCCCAGATCGCCCGCGAGGCCGGCGTGCGCCTCGTCGTCGACAACACCTTCGCGAGCCCCTACCTGCAGCAGCCGCTGGCGCTCGGCGCGGACGTCGTCGTGCACTCCATGACGAAGTACATGGGCGGCCACTCGGACGTCGTCGGCGGCGCCCTCGTGGTCGACGACGCGGCGCTCGGCGAGGAGTTGGCGTACCACCAGAACGCGATGGGCGCCGTCGCGGGACCGTTCGACGCCTGGCTGGTGCTGCGCGGCATCAAGACCCTCGCGGTGCGCATGGACCGGCACAGCGAGAACGCCACCCGCGTCACCGAGATGCTCAGCCGTCACCCGCGCGTGACGCGCGTGCTCTACCCGGGCCTCGCCGAGCACCCCGGCCACGAGATCGCCGCCAAGCAGATGAGGGCGTTCGGCGGCATGGTGTCGTTCCAGGTCGAGGGCGGCGAGGCGGCGGCGGTCGAGGTCTGCAACCGCGCCGCGCTGTTCACCCTGGGCGAGTCCCTGGGCGGCGTCGAGTCGCTGATCGAGCACCCGGGCCGGATGACGCACGCCTCCGTGGCGGGCTCGGCCCTGGAGGTCCCCGCGGACCTCGTGCGGCTCTCGGTGGGCATCGAGTCGGCGGACGACCTCCTCGCCGACCTGAAGCAGGCGCTCGGATAACCGCGGCACCCGCCGGTGGGGGCGCCTACCAGCGCGTCAGGGGTGGAGTCGTGTCCGACGGCGGCTCCACCCAGGGCCGGGTGAGCGAGGCCCACACCACGAACGCCACCGCGGCGGCGAACAGCAGCGTCCAGAACAGCCGCCGTGCCGCCGTACGGCGCCGCAGCACGCGGTTGCCGCGCCGCACCGCGTCGTCGAGGAGTTCGGGCGGCACGGAGGGCGTGGTGCCCTCCAGGAGGCGCCGTATCGCGTGTTCCTTGCGCTCGTACTGACTCATGAGGGTGCCGCCCCGCTCAGCGCCCCGGCCGGGGCGGGTCCGCGCGGCGGGTGCAGGGCCGTCGCCGTCGCGCGGGCGCAGATCGCCGAGACGCGCTCGACGGGCAGGCCGAGCAGCGCCGCGGTCTGCTCCTCGGCCACGCCCTCGTACATCCGCAGGACCAGGATCAGCCGCTCCTGGGGGCTGAGCCGGGCCAGGACCCCGCCGTGGCCGCGGTGGCGGCGCCAGGCGGCGCGCGCGAAGCGGACGGCGACCTGCTGGCGGGCGCGGTCGTACGGGTCCTCGCCGCGCAGCCGGTCCCACACCGCGTACGTGTGTGCGAGGGCCGCGGTCAGCAGGGCACGCGCGCGTGGGTTGTCGTCCGGCGGCTCCGCGGTCAGCAGCGTGGCGGCATGCAGCAGCCGCCCTGCCGCGCCCGCGACGAACGCCTCGAACTCCCGGGCCCGGCGGGCGTTCTGCGACGCCTGCCGTTCTCGCACCACGCCTCCCGTACGGAGGGAAGGGGGATCCCGGTCTCATCTGAGGCCAGGCGCGGCCCGGGGTCAAGACTCCGGAGTGGCCGGAACCTCACCCGCCGGTGCCGTCTGGGACGTCTGCCGTGCCGAGAGGGCGGAATTGAAGCGTGTGAGGAGCGCGCAGAAGCTCTCGCGCTCCTCCGGGGCCCAGTCCTGCGTCAGCTCGGCCATCAGCTCGCGCCGCGAGGAGCGCACCTCGTCGAGCCGGGCCTGACCGCGCGGCGAGAGCTGGAGCACCACGGCACGCCCGTCCTCGGGGTGCGAGGTGCGCTTGACCAGGCCCGTGTCGACCAGCGGGGCGACCTGGCGGGTGACCGTCGACGAGTCGATGCCCATGCTCGCGGCGAGCGCCTTGACGCCCATCGGGCCCTCCTTGTCGAGCCGGTTGAGCAGCAGATAGGCGGCGCGGTCCATGGAATTGCGGACCTGGCCCACCCCTCCGAGGCGGGTCTGCTCCGCACGGCGGGCGAAGACCGCCACCTGGTGCTGGAGGCTGTCCAGGAGGGCGGGTGCACTGGCGGTCGTCATGTCCGGAGTTGTGGGCATGGCCGGGAGCTCACTTCATGCGAGGGCGGTGGGTTGGGGGACAGGGTACGCGGCTGACGGGCGTACCGTACCTGCGCTGCGCAAACCTACGGGGAGAACGGTCTCGTCCCTTGGTCGCAGCAGGAGGACCGGGGCGTCTGCTGCGAGACTTGTGGTCATGAGCTACCGCACGTCCGCCTCCTTGCCGACGGTCACCCTCGACGACGTCCGGGGCGCACAGAAGATGCTCTACGGAGTGGCCCGCATGACGGCGATGGAGGGCAGCAGGCACCTGTCCCAGCTGGTCGGGGCCCCGGTGCACCTCAAGTGCGAGAACCTGCAGCGGACCGGTTCGTTCAAGCTCCGCGGCGCCTACGTGCGGATCTCGGGCCTGCTCCCCGAGGAGCGGGCGGCCGGTGTGGTCGCCGCCAGCGCGGGCAACCACGCGCAGGGCGTGGCCCTGGCCTCCTCGCTCCTGGGCGTGCGCTCCACGGTCTTCATGCCGGCCGGTGCGCCGCTGCCCAAGGTCGCCGCGACCCGGGACTACGGCGCGGAGGTGCGGCTGCACGGGCAGGTGGTCGACGAGACGCTGGCCGCCGCGCAGGCGTACGCGCGCGACACGGGTGCCGTCTTCATCCACCCCTTCGACCACCCGGACATCATCGCCGGGCAGGGCACCGTCGGCCTGGAGATCCTCGAACAGTGCCCCGAGGTGCGCACGCTGGTGGTCGGCGTCGGCGGCGGGGGCCTCGCGGCGGGCATCGCGGTCGCGGTCAAGGCGCTGCGTCCGGACGTACGGGTGGTCGGCGTGCAGGCGGCGGGCGCCGCGGCCTATCCGCCCTCGCTGGCCGCGGGCCGCCCGGTCTCCGTCGCGCACCCGGCGACGATGGCCGACGGCATCAAGGTCGGGCGCCCCGGCGACGTGCCGTTCCAGCTGGTCGAGGACCTCGTGGACGACGTGGTCACGGTCTCCGAGGACGCGCTCTCCAGCGCCCTGCTGCTGTGCCTGGAGCGGGCCAAGATGGTCGTGGAACCGGCCGGGGCGAGCCCGGTGGCGGCGCTCCTGAGCGACCCGGCGGCGTTCGAGGGCCCGGTGGTGGCGCTGCTCTCCGGCGGCAACGTGGACCCGCTCCTGATGCAGCGGATCCTGCGCCACGGCATGTCGGCGGCGGGCCGCTACCTCTCGCTGCGGCTGCGCCTGACGGACCGGCCCGGCGCGCTGGCCACGCTGCTCGGGGTGCTGTCGGAGTCGGACGCCAACGTCCTGGACGTGAGCCATGTGCGCACCGACCCGCGCCTGGGGCTCACGGAGGCGGAGGTCGAGCTGCACCTGGAGACGAAGGGGCCCGTGCACTGCGCGGAGGTCGGGGCGGCGCTGCGGGCGGCGGGGTACATGGTCATCGGCTGAGGCTCACCGGATGACGGCTCACCGGCTGACGGCCGTCGGCGCCGGGGCCCGGTGCCCGTTCGCGGGTCCGGGGTGTCTTTGGAAAAACAGATGAACGGACGCGATGTATCGCGTTAGGGTGTGCCCCGCGTCACTCGGTCGCCGGGCGCGCCAAGTCCGGCAAATCTAAGCTTTTCCGTAGGAAGTCACCCACACCAGGGGAGAACCCACATGCCAGGCGCCATCTATGCCGAAGGTCTGGTGAAGACCTTCGGCGACGTACGGGCTCTGGACGGCGTCGATCTGGATGTCCCGGAAGGTACCGTGCTCGGCCTCCTCGGGCCGAACGGCGCGGGGAAGACCACGGCGGTCCGCTGCCTGACGACCCTCCTCACGCCGGACAGCGGCAAGGCGGTCGTCGCGGGCATCGACGTCCTCAAGCACCCCAACGAGGTGCGGCGCTCGATCGGACTCTCCGGCCAGTTCGCCGCCGTCGACGAGTACCTGACGGGCCGCGAGAACCTCCAGATGGTCGGCCAGCTCTACCAGATGAGGGCCAAGGAGGCGAAGGCCAGGGCGGCCGAGCTGCTCGACCGGTTCAACCTCGCCGACGCCGCCGACCGCCCCTCCAAGACGTACTCGGGCGGTATGCGCCGCCGTCTCGACCTCGCCGCGGCCCTCGTCGTCTCGCCGCCCGTCATGTTCATGGACGAGCCGACCACCGGCCTCGACCCGCGCAACCGCCAGCAGCTGTGGGAGGTCATCCAGGAGCTCGTCACGGGGGGCACGACCCTGCTCCTGACCACGCAGTACCTGGAGGAGGCCGACCACCTCGCGCACGACATCTGCGTCGTCGACCACGGCCGCGTCATCGCCCGCGGCACCTCCGACCAGCTCAAGGCGCAGACCGGCGGCGAGCGCGTCGAGGTCGTCGTGCACGACCGCGAGCACATCGCGACCGCCTCCGAGGTGCTGCGCGGCTTCGGCAAGGGCGAGGTCGCCGTCGCCGAGCACACCCGCAAGCTGACGGTCCCCGTGACCGGTGGCGCCAAGCTGCTCGCCGAGGTCATCCGCGAGCTGGACACCCGCGGCATAGAGATCGACGACATCGGCCTGCGCCGCCCCACCCTCGACGACGTCTTCATCTCGCTGACGGGACACGTCGCCGAGGAAGCGGGCGAGGCCGGCGAAGGCGCCGAGACCGGCAAGGAGGCCGACAAGTGAGCACCGTCTCCGAGGCACGCAAGGTGACCCCGCTGCCCGCGGGTGGCATCGGCCAGTCGGTCAGGGATTCCCTGGTCGTGGCCAAGCGGAACCTGATCCGCATGACCCGGATTCCGGAGATGATCCTCTTCGGGGTCATCCAGCCGGTCATGTTCGTGGTCCTGTTCACGTACGTCTTCGGCGGCTCCATCAACATCCCGGGGGCACCCGCGGGCAGCGCGAGCGCCTACAAGGAATTCCTGATGGCGGGCATCTTCGCGCAGACCGTCACCTTCGCCACCGCCGGAGCGGGCGCGGGCATCGCGGACGACATGCACAAGGGCCTCATCGACCGCTTCCGCTCGCTGCCGATGGCCCGCGGCGCGGTGCTCACCGGCCGCACGCTCGCCGACCTGGTGCAGACGGCCGTCACCCTGGCCGTGCTCGCGGGGGTCGCGCTGATCGTCGGCTGGCGCACCCACGAGAACATCGGCAAGGTGCTCGCGGGCTTCGGCCTGCTGCTGCTCCTCGGCTACGCCTTCACCTGGATCGGCGCGCTGATCGGCCTGTCCGTGCGGACGCCCGAGGCCGCGACCTCGGGTGGTCTGATCTGGCTGTTCCCGCTGACGTTCATCTCGAACGCCTTCGTCCCGGTCGACGGCATGCCGAAGTTCCTGCAGTACGTCGCCGAGTGGAACCCCTTCAGCGCGACCGTGGCGGCGGCGCGCGAGCTGTTCGGCAACACCATCGAAGGCGTCCCGAGGTCGGTCACCGGTGCGTGGCCGATGGAACACCCGGTGTGGGCCTCGCTGATCTGGTCCGTGCTGATCATCGTCGCCTTCCGCACCCTGGCCGTCCGCAAGTACCGCTCGGCCACCGCCTGACCGCGCACCGCGAGGCCGCCCACGACGAAGCCCCCGGCACCAGTGGTGCCGGGGGCTTCGTGGCCCGGAGCCGCAGCGCGGGCTAGGCCTTGTACGGCTTGGCCTCGAGGATCTTCACCGCGGCGAACTTGCCGTTCGGCAGCTCGTACTCCGCGTTCTCGCCGATCTTCTTGCCGTTCACGCCCGTGCCCAGGGGGGACTGCGGCGAGTACGTCTCGATGTCGCCGCTCGCGTACTCACGGGAGGCGAGCAGGAAGGTCAGGGTGTCGTCCTCGTCGCCGTCGAAGGCGATGGTGACGACCATGCCCGGCTCCACGACACCGTCGTCGGCCGGCGCCTCGCCGACCCGTGCGGTCTCCAGGAGCTGGGTCAGCTGGCGGACTCGGAGCTCCTGCTTGCCCTGCTCCTCCTTGGCCGCGTGGTACCCGCCGTTCTCGCGCAGGTCGCCCTCCTCACGCGCCGCCGCGATCTTGGACGCGATCTCGGTGCGCGCAGGACCAGACAGGTACTCCAGCTCCGCCTTGAGCTGGTTGTACGCCTCCTGGGTCAGCCAGGTGACGTTCTCGCTGGTCTGGGTCACAGGTGCTCCTCGTAGGTACTGGGAATACAAAGCATCGCCCTACCCAGAAGGATGTTCCTTCACGGGTGGGCGAAACCACGAGCCTAACAATTCAGGCGCCGAAGGGGGAGGACATAAGCCATCAGATTTGCGTCAACGCAGGTGAACGCGGTAGGGCCCGGCATGCCCCGGCGCAGGAATCCGGCTGGAGTCCGTCGGATGCCTCGGATCAGTCGGAGTGGCAGCCGAGGAGCTCGACGCTGGTGGCCTTGCCCGTCGTGCGCAGCGTGACGACCTTGTCGATGCGGTCCGTGCGGCGGTCGAAGCGGAAGTCCGCGCGGCCGACCTCGGCACCGGACTCGGCCTGCGAGCGCAGGGTGCAGTAGCCGCGCGCGTCGGTGTCCTTGCGTACCTCGAGATGGGCCTCGACGACGGAGTCCGAGACGACGTCGAACTTGATGACCTCGCCGCTGACCTTCGTACCGCTGATGTAGTCGTAGCCGAACCAGCCGATGACGCCCAGCAGGGCCACGCCGAGCACCGAACCGATGATCTTCAGCTTGCGGTCGGCGGCCTCGTCGGCGGTGCGCGAGCGGCCGTACCGCCCCTCGGGAAGCCCCTCGGGAACCTTCGGGCCCACCGCCGCCATGATCGTCCTCCAGGAACAGGGGATGCCGGAATTTTCCGCCCCCCGGTTCCGTCACTATAGAAGCCGCCCACAGCGCCGAAGCACACCGGGGCGCCCGATTACCTGAGGATCGAGTCTTGACTGAGCAGCTGCGACTGATGGCCGTGCACGCCCACCCCGACGACGAGTCGAGCAAGGGCGCGGCCACCATGGCCAAGTACGTTTCCGAGGGGGTGGACGTACATGTCGTGACCTGCACGGGCGGGGAGCGTGGCGACATCCTCAATCCCAAGCTCCAGGGCGACGCGTACATCCAGGCGAACATCCACGAGGTGCGCAGGAAGGAGATGGACGAGGCGCGCGAGATCCTGGGCGTCAAGCAGGACTGGCTCGGCTTCGTCGACTCCGGCCTGCCCGAGGGCGACCCGCTGCCGCCGCTGCCCGAGGGCTGCTTCGCCCTGGAGGACGTCGACAAGGCGGCCGGCGAGCTCGTCCGGCAGATCCGCTCCTTCCGGCCGCAGGTCATCACGACCTACGACGAGAACGGCGGCTACCCCCACCCCGACCACATCATGACCCACAAGATCACGATGGTGGCGTTCGACGGTGCGGCGGACCCCGAGAAGTACCCCGAGAGTGAGTTCGGCCCGGTCTTCCAGCCGCAGAAGCTCTACTACAACCAGGGCTTCAACCGGCCGCGCACCGAGGCGCTGCACCACGCGATGATCGAGCGCGGCCTGGAGTCGCCGTACGGGGACTGGCTCAAGCGCTGGGACGAGTTCGAGCGGGTCGAGCGCACGCTGACCACGCATGTTCCCTGCGCCGACTTCTACGAGGTGCGGGACCGCGCGCTCATCGCGCACGCCACGCAGATCGACCCCGACGGCGGCTGGTTCCGGGTGCCGATGGAGCTGCAGAAGGAGGTCTGGCCCACGGAGGAGTACGAGCTCGCGAAGTCGCTCGTCGATACTTCCCTCCCCGAGGACGACCTCTTTGCGGGCATCCGCGACAATGCCTAGCGTGAACGCACATCTGGCACTGACGCATCTCGTCCCTCTCGCCAAAGAGGTCGACGACGACAAGGTGACCCCCGGCGTCCTGGGCTTCATCGTCTTCGCGGTGATGGCCCTCGCCGTCTGGGGCCTGATGAAGTCGATGAACCGGCACATGGGCAAGGTCGACTTCAAGGAGCCCGGGGACACCGCCGCGAAGGCGGACCGGACGGCGGGGACGTCGTCCGACGCGGAGTCCCGGCGCGGCTGACCCGCCGCCCGCCGCGGGACGGGCCCCGGCACGTGCCGAGGCCCCGGCGGATCCCGCGCGGGTCCGCGCGCCCCGCGGCTCAGCTCGGCCGGGGCACGTCCACGCCCATGATCTCCCGCGCATGCCGGCTCGGCACCATGCCGAGCCGCCATGCCTGCCATCCCGTTTCCAGGTCGGCGCCCCGCTCCAGGAGCAGACCGTAGGCCTGGACGTACTCGGCGAGCTTGCCGTCCCGGGTCGGGTGCTCGGCCCGCTCCAGGCGGTTGAGCTCCTCCTGGGCGACGGCCGTGCCGATCTCCCAGCCGCCCGGTGAGGCGTACGGCAGCAGCGTGCAGCGCAGGAAGGCCGCCCAGTCGCCGCCGCGCCGGTCGCCGTAGGAGGCGAAGAGCCCGATCGCCTCGTCGCACAGCGCGAGCGCCTGCTGGGTGCGGTTGTTGCCCGCGTCCACGACCACCAGCTCCAGGCACGTCCAGGCCTCGCCGTGCGCGACGCCGATGCGCTGGAAGTCGGCGCGGGCGTCCACCAGGAGCTGGCGGGCGAAGCCGGAGTTGCGCAGCGAGCCCGTCTGGGCGGCACGCTGGTCGCGGGTCACGCGCGCCGAGTGGTGCCGCGCGCACGCCAGGCCGTACACGTCCCGCATCCGGGAGAACATCGTGCGCGCCCGCTCCAGGTCCCGCACCGCCTCGTCGAGGTCGCCGGTCTCCTCCCGCGCCTGCCCCAGGTAGTACAGGGACCAGGCCTCGCCGCGCGCGTCGTCGTTGTCGCGGTGCCGGGACACCGCCTGGCGCAGGCCGTCCACCGCGGGCGACGGGTCGCCGTCCACCAGCCGGGCCCGCGCCAGCTGGGTCAGGGCCCAGGCCTCGCCGCGCTGGTCGCGGGTGCGCCCGTACAGGTCGAGGGCGTCCCGCAGCTCGCCCTCCGCGCGCGGCACGTCGCCCATCCGCAGGCGGAGCTGGCCCAGCTGGAAGTGCGTCCAGGCCTCGCCGTGCACCGAGCCGCTGCCGCGGTGCAGGGCGAGCGCCGTCTCCAGCATCCCCAGGGCGTGCGCCAGGTGGGCGCGGTCCCGCTCGACGGCCGCGAGCGCGTGCAGCGTCCAGGCGCGGTCGCCCGCGAGCTCGTCCGCGGTCTGCAGGTCGAGCGCCTCCGCGAGGCGGGCCGCGGCCTCGGTGAGGTTGCCCTGGTGGTGCAGCGTGATGCCGAGGGAGCCCAGCGCGCGGGCGGCGGCCGCGTCCTGGTGGGCCTCGAAGTACAGGTCCACGACGGAGTTCAGCGTCGTGCGCGACTGGTCGAGCTCGCCGAGCTGGCGGGCCGCGATGCCGGTGCGCCACTGCACGCTGCGGCCGAGCAGGCCCTGGTCGATGGCCTGGGTCAGCTCGTTGATCTCGCCCAGCCGGTAGAGGTCGCCGCGCAGCAGGCAGTAGTCGCACAGCGCGCCCAGCAGGTTCAGCACGGCCTGCTGGTCGACGCCCTCCGCGTGCCGCAGCGCCGCCGTGATGAACGTCGACTCGTCGTCCAGCCAGCGCAGCGCCGCGTCCAGCGAGGCGAAGCCGTGCTGGCCGAACTGGTCGGCGCGGGTGGACGTCTTGCCGTCGACCAGGCGGATCACCGTGTCGGCCAGCTCCCCGTAGCTGGCGATGAGGCGCTCCTGCGCGGCGGTGCGCTCGGCCGGCTCCTCCTCGTCCAGGAGGCGGGCCCGGGCGAAGGAGCGGACGAGGTCGTGCAGGCGGTAGCGGTGCGCGGTGGCGCCCGTGGGGCTCTGCGTCCTCGGCTGGTCGACCAGGCCCGCCCGGCACAGCGCGGCCAGCTGCCGGTCCGCCTCCTGCTCGTCGGCGCCGAGCAGCGCCGCCGCGGCGGACGTGCCGAGCGAGGCCCGTCCGGCGAGCGCGAGACGGCGCAGCAGCCGCCGGGCCTGCTCCGACTGGTCGGCGTAGCGCAGCCACAGCACGCGCTCGACCGGGCCGACCTTGTCGGCGGGGCCGTAGGCGGCGAGGTCGGCGGCCAGCCCGCGCGGGCTGCGCGGTCCGAGCGAGGAGCCCGCGGCGTGCAGCGCCAGCGGCAGACCGCCGCACAACTCCCGTACCTCGTCCACCGATGCGGCGTCGTAGGGCCCGGCGAGGTCCTCGGCGGACTCCCGCAGGAGCTCCTCCGCGGCCGCCTCGTCCAGCGCGCCCAGCGGCAGCCGGTGCACCCAGGCGGGCAGGTCGGCCGGGAGCTCCAGGGGCTCGCGCGCGGTGACCAGGACGAGGCTGTCCGAGCGCTCCGGGACCAGGGTGCGGATCTGCTCGACGTCGCTCGCGTCGTCCAGCACGATCGTGACCGGGAGGCCGGTCAGGTACTGGTGGTAGAGCTCGCTGAGCCGCTTGAGCTGCTGGTCCTGCGAGGAGCGCTCGCGAAAGAGCAGCTGCTCGCGCGGGGCGCCGAGCCGGTTGAGCAGGTGCAGCAGGGCGTCCCGGGTGGACAGCGGGCTCTCCTGCGGGTTGTCGCCGCGCAGGTCCACCACGCACGCGCCGCGGAACTGGTCGCGCAGGTCGTGCGCCGCCCGCACCGCGAGCGAGGTGCGGCCCGAGCCGGGCGCGCCGTGCAGCACGACGACGGTGGGCCGGGTGTCGGTGCTGGCGCGTGCCGCGTGCACCCACTGGGCGATCCGCCCCAGCTCCGGGCGGCGGCCCACGAACGGCGCCGCGGTCTCGGGGAGTTGGGCGAAGGACTGCTCCAGCACGTTGCGCCGGCGGGCCGCCGCGCTCTTGTCCGTGCCGCGCAGCTGCGGCGCCGCCTTCTTCGCCGTACGCGCGCCGGTGGACGCGGCGAGGACCCGCTGCTGGTCGAGAAAGGGCCGGATGCCGCGCACCTCCAGCGCGGTCAGCCACTGCAGCCGCAGCTGCGCGGGCCCGCCCGGCCTGCTCAGCTCGCCCGCGCGGCGGCTGGCCGCCGGGACGTGCGCGGCCGTCACCTTCACGACGGTGGCCGCGGCCCCCGCCACCGCGACGACCGCGCCGGTGCCCAGCGCCGTGCCCACGCCGGTGCCGAACGACAGGTCCGAGACCCCGGCCGCGAGCGCGGCAACCACCGCCACGAGCAGCGGAGTTCCCGCGCCCTCCTTCGCGTACCGCTGACCGAAGGAGAGCCGCCCCGCGTCCGCCTCGTCGAGCGCCCCGGTGTACGTCGCGTACTCCTCGGCCGCCGTCTGCGCCATGGCGTCCAGCGCGCCGCGCGCCCGTGAGAGCAGCACGGCACCGTCGACCCGCCCGCCCGAGCGCCGGACCTCCTCCTCGACGGCCCGAGTCAACAGCCGCTCGGCCTCGACCCGATGGCTGTCCCGCATATGGCTTCCCCCTCCGAGATGGACAGATCCCCACGACCACAAGTGTCCTGCGTACGGGGCGCGGACGCGAGGGCGTCCGCGGATCAGGGCCCGGGCGTCGGGCGGCCCTGATCGGCATGTTCTCGAAGGGCGTCAGGACGGAGACGTGACAGCGCCCCCGGTGCCCGCGGCCGGGGCCATTCCTGTGCCGGACTCCGTCATGCGTTGTTCCTGGTGAATCGCTGAAAGAGCCGCATGTAATCGCGCTGCTCCACCACCTGGACTCCTGCACCGCTCCGTTCGTACATGACGTTCTTGTAGAAGCAGGGCTCGTGGGAAGGGGTGATCTCGACGAGTATCACGGCCCGGCCGTGGTAGTCGATGAGACTGACCCCGGAGGCGACTCGCCTCCGTAGATCCGGTGCCAGATCGGATCCCGTCAGCTTGTCGGAAATCCAGTCGAAGTAGCTCTTGAGGCTTTCACTCCGGACCGCGGCCTCTCGTTCGACGCCGACGACGTCGAAACGGTTGCCCCGGGACTTGACCGGCTCGATGGAGTCCAGCTGGCGGATGCGCTGCACATCCTTCTCGCTGTCGGCCACGCCGATGACGAGGTAACCCGTGTTGTCCGGGCCGGTGTTGGCGATGGCTGTGATGCTGCGGAGGATCTTTTCCCAGGACCCCTCGTCGAAATCTCGTGTCGCGCCCAGAGTCAGCAGGCCTTGCTTCATCTCGAAGAGGGACTGCTCAGTGACCGAGTTCTGGAGGATTCTCTCCAGGTGCGAGGCAAGGCCGAACTGTGCCGCGTCACGGCGAGATCCCGGGTCGGATTCGAAGGCGTCCCGGATCGCTCCCTTCACGGCGTCAATGTTCTTCCGCTTGTCCTGCGCGGTCCAATCCCCGCCGCCGCCCGGCACGTTGAGCGAACCGCGGGAGGTTCCGATGTCGCGGAGCTTGCGGGCGGCCTCCGGGCGCGAGGCGACGCGCATGCCGTCCCTGACGATCAGTTCCCAGAAGGCGAGGAAAACCGCTTGGAAGTAGCGCGGATAACGCCCTCCGGAGCTTCTGCCGACGACGTGCTTCACGAACTTGTCGTCGGCGACGTCCAGGACGGCGCGGAGCTCCTCGTGCACGAGCGAGAAGTGCTCCCGGACCTTCTGCTCCCCGTACACGTCGATGCATGCGGAGAGTCGCCTGTCCAACACGGCCGGAGCGCTGTCGTCGGCGTCGACCGACCCGTACACGGCGTCCCGTGTGTAGGTGCCTGACGAGACAAGGGGGTCGATGAGGCAGTCCACCAGAATGTCGAGGATCAGTTGCTCATCGAGCGAACCGCGGACGTCGATGCGTCGCAGGATCGCCTGCTGAACCCAGAAGATGTTGTCGACGTCGACGCCGTACGCCAGGTTCCGATTGTTGATGCTGAGCTTCGGCATCGCGCGCAGGGGGACGATGTCGCTGCTGCTCGAGTCCCCCCTGATGTCGCTCGCGATGACGCGTACCAACTGCGCGATCTTCGCCGTAGAGCCAACTTGGCGAAGTTCCTGTCCGGAGAGTCGGCGGCCACCTGAGTTGATGCGCCGGAATACCTTGTCCACCTGGTCCGGGTCCGATGCCTTGAACACCGACATCGGCAGGAGGTAGTTGGCTATCTTGCGGGACTGCTCGCGGGGCAGGATCGGCTTGCGCTGCACGATCTTGCCGTCGTCCAGTTGGCTCTTGGTATCGGCGAGGGCCTGCAGATCGAAGAATTCGCCATTGATGTCGAATTCGTTCTCGATGAAGGAGAAGATCGCGTTGAGGCGCTGCATGCCGTCGATCAGCTCGTAGCTGGTGCCGCTCTCGCCCGTCGTCTCCGCGACCAGGATGAGCGGAATCGGGAGGTCACTCAGTATCGAGTCGACGAGGTCGCACTTCTCCTCGACGGTCCAGACAAGTTTCCGTTGGTAGCGTCGATTTACGGAGAAGCGATCCGCGAGGTAGTCCGTGTAGAGCTTCTGGACGCTTTCGCTGCGAACGGAAAGGTCTGACAAGGGTATCGACATCAACTGCTCCCGTGTGTGTCCCAGGTGCCCCGCTGAGCCTGGTTGAGGCGGATCCTATACCTGTGGCCCTGCCACCAACACGTCGGGAACTTGCGGGTGGAGGGGCATAACGACAATGGAGCGGACGCTTACCCAGCGGGCAGTGCTGAAGGGGGAGTTCGGTCCCGGGGGCGGTCTGTCGGGTGATGGCTGGGTCGCTGAACCCGTTGTCGTCATCAAGGGCAGCATTCCGGCCGCCGGCAGATGTTTCCGGCGCGGGTCGTGCGCGCTCACAGCCGGGTGACGTGTCCAGGACACAGGGGGGCCGGTGCTTCCACAGGGGAAAAGCGTCGCCCGTCACGTGCCGGCTCACCGGGGCAAGTCCGCCGTACGGCGTGTGCCCGTACGCGTTCCGCTGGCAGCGTCAGGCGCTGTGAGAGGCTGGGGCGCATGAACCGGTTGGCTGATGTGACCTCGCCGTATCTGCTTCAGCACGCTGACAATCCGGTCGATTGGTGGCCCTGGACGCCGGAGGCTTTCGAGGAGGCGCGTCGGCGCGACGTGCCCGTGCTGCTGTCGGTCGGCTACTCCGCGTGCCACTGGTGCCACGTCATGGCGCACGAGTCCTTCGAGGACGTGGCGACGGCCGCGGTCATGAACGAGAAGTTCGTGAACATCAAGGTCGACCGCGAGGAGCGGCCCGACGTCGACGCCGTCTACATGGAGGCCGTGCAGGCCGCGACGGGGCAGGGCGGGTGGCCCATGACCGTCTTCCTGACCGCCGACGCCGAGCCGTTCTACTTCGGCACGTACTTCCCGCCGGAGCCCCGGCACGGCATGCCGTCCTTCCCGCAGGTCCTGGACGGCGTCCACCGGGCGTGGACGGACCGGCGCGGCGAGGTCGCCGAGGTCGCCGGGAAGATCGTGCGCGACCTCGGCGAGCGGCAGCTCACCCACACCTCCGACGAGAAGCCCGGCGAGGACGAGCTCGCCCAGGCGCTGCTGGGCCTGACCCGCGACTACGACGCGGCACACGGCGGCTTCGGCGGCGCGCCCAAGTTCCCGCCGTCCATGGCGGTCGAGTTCCTGCTGCGGCACTACGCCCGCACGGGCGCCGAGGGCGCGCTGCAGATGGCCGCCGACACCTGCGAGCGGATGGCCCGCGGCGGCATCTACGACCAGCTCGGCGGCGGCTTCGCGCGCTACTCGGTGGACCGCGAGTGGATCGTGCCGCACTTCGAGAAGATGCTCTACGACAACGCGCTGCTGTGCCGGGCCTACGCCCACCTGTGGCGGGCCACCGGCTCCGAGCTCGCCCGCCGGGTCGCCCTGGAGACCGCGGAGTTCATGGTCCGCGAGCTGCGCACCAACGAGGGCGGTTTCGCCTCCGCGCTCGACGCGGACAGCGAGGACGCCGCGACGGGCGAGCACGTCGAGGGCGCGTACTACGTGTGGACGCCGCAGCAGCTGCGCGAGGTGCTCGGCGAGGACGACGCGGAGCTCGCGATGAGCTGCTTCGGCGTGACGCAGGAGGGCACCTTCGAAAAGGGTGCCTCCGTCCTGCAATTGCCGCAGGCGGAGGGGCCGTTGGCGGACGCCGCGCGGCTCTCCTCCGTGCGCGGGCGGCTGCTCGCCGCGCGGCAGGGGCGGCCCGCGCCCGGCCGGGACGACAAGGTGGTCGCCGCCTGGAACGGCCTGGCGATCGCCGCGCTCGCGGAGGTCGGCGCCTACTTCGACCGGCCGGACCTGATCGCGGCCGCGGTGGGCGCGGGCGATCTCCTCGTACGCCTGCACATGGACGCCCGCGCACGCCTCGCCCGCACCTCCAAGGACGGCCAGGCCGGGGCCAACGCGGGGGTCCTCGAGGACTACGCCGACGTGGCGGAGGGCTTCCTCGTGCTGGCCTCGGTCACCGGCGAGGGGGTGTGGCTGGAGTTCGCCGGGTTCCTCCTCGACCACGTGCTGGCGCAGTTCGTGGACGCGGACACCGGCGCGCTGTACGACACGGCGGCCGACGCGGAGCGGCTCATCCGGCGCCCGCAGGACCCCACGGACAACGCGGCGCCGTCGGGCTGGACGGCGGCGGCGGGCGCGCTCCTGGCGTACGCGGCGCACACCGGTGCCGAGCCGCACCGCACGGCGGCGGAGCGGGCGCTGGGGATCGTCAAGGCGCTGGGCCCGCGGGTGCCGCGCTTCATCGGGCACGGCCTCGCGGTCGCGGAGGCGGCGCTCGACGGGCCCCGCGAGGTGGCGGTCGTGGGGGAGGTCCTCGGCGACCTGCACCGCACGGCGCTGCTGGGCACGGCGCCCGGCGCGGTGGTGGCGGCGGGCCCCGCGGGCGAGGGGGAGCTGCCGCTGCTCGCGGACCGGCCGCTGCTCGGCGGGCGCCCGGCGGCGTACGTCTGCCGCAACTTCGTCTGTGACGCGCCGACGGCGGATCCGGCCGTCCTTGCGGGGCTGCTCTCCTAGGACGTGCGGAGCCGCGCTCGCAGGGGGCGTCAGGGGCCCGGCGCGGGCGTGCGCGCGGCGGACCGGGCCCCGGCCCCGCCGAACTCCGCCACCGCGCGCCCCACGATGTCCTCCAGGCGGTCGTGGTGGGCGCCCCGCCAGAAGACCCGCGCGCAGTCCGGGCACTGCGCGAACACGTCGTAGGTGCCCTTCGTGCCGCCCTCCAGGCGGTCCGCCACCTCGTCCTTGGTGGCGGGGCGGAGCGTGCCGTTGCAGGCGCCGCAGCGGGTCCACGGGCGCAGCTCGGGGGCGAACCGGCCGAGCACGTCGCGCAGTTGGTCCTCGGGGCGGTCGCTGTACACGTACGCGCCCGCCCACAGCTCGCGGCGGCGCAGCAGTCCGCGGTCGCGGCTGAGCAGGACGCGCCGCTCGGCGGCCGAGCGGGCGGCGAGGGCCGGGTCGCCGATGTCCGTGCTCTCGTACGCGGTGTCCACGCCCAGCAGCCGCAACCGCCGGGCGAGGGTGCCCAGATGGACGTCGAGCAGGAAGCGCAGCGGGGCGCCGGGGACCGGCTGGGGGCGGGAGACGGCGCGCACGGTGACGTGCTCGTCGGCCGCGGGGACGTGTCCGGTGGTGACCTCGCGGCCGTCCACCACGAGCGCGCCGACCTCGGTGAGCGGAACGCCGAGCGACTCGACGACGTGCCCGAGCGTGGACACGCCGTCGGTGACGGCCCGGGTGGGGCCGCCGCGTCGCTCGTACGGGACGAAAAGGGCCAGCTCGGGAGCGAAGCCGACGAGGATCTCCGGACCGTTCATGCGGTCAGGATGGCACGGCGGAGCGGGCGTCAGCGGGGATTTTCCGGCTCCGTGAGCCCGCCGCCGAACAGGGCCAGGGTCCGGTCCACGAGCGCCGGCAGGTCGTCCCGGTGCCCGTGCTCGGCCCAGTACGCCGCCGCCTCGGCGAGCGCGCCGACCAGGCCCATGGCGAACGCCCGTACCTCCAGGTCGCCGGGGTCGCGGCCGGTGCGCTCCGCGATGACGCGGCACAGGGCGCGGCCGGTGACCGACATGCTCTCCAGCATCCGCGCCCGCACCGCGGGCACCTCGGTCATCAGCCGGGTCCGCAGCCGTGAGAGCTCGGGGTCGGCCGCGAGGCCGAGGCCCGCGGACCGGCGCAGGACGTGCCGCAGGGATTCCACGATCGGTTCGCCGGCGGGCCGTGCCCGCAGCTCGCTCTCCAGGAGCGGGTCGTACTCGTCGGTGAGGACGATGTCCTCCTTGGCCGGGAAGTAGCGCAGGACGGTGGAGGGGGAGACCTCCGCCGCCTCGGCGATCTGCTCGACCGTGGTCGCCTCGTACCCCTGTTCCTCGATCAGCGCGTAGGTCGCCGTGCGGATCGCGCGGCGGGTCTTGAGCTTCTTGCGCTCGCGCAGTCCCGGCCGTGCGGAGGGCTCGGCGGAGGGGGTTCGTGCGGCCGTCATGGCGTTCATTGTCGGCCATCCGGGGGGCGGACCGCCGTCCGGCGGGCGCACGTACGAGTGGCCGCGGCTGGGGAGCCGCGGCCACGGACGGGTGAAGGGGGCGGGCTCAGCCGTGCTGGTAGGCCACCAGCGAGATGCCGACGTAGTGCACGGCGAAGGCGGCGAGCGTCAGCGAGTGGAAGACCTCGTGGAAGCCGAAGAAGCGGGGCGAGGGGTTCGGGCGCTTGATGCCGTAGATCACGCCGCCCGCGCTGTAGAGCAGTCCGCCGACGACGACCAGGACGAGCACCGCGATGCCGCCCGTGCGCATGAAGTCGGGCAGGAAGAAGACGGCGGCCCAGCCCATCGCGATGTAGCAGGGGGTGTAGAGCCAGCGCGGGGCGCCGACCCAGAAGACCCGGAAGGCGATGCCCGCGACCGCGGCGCCCCAGATGCCCCAGAGCAGCCACTGGCCCGTCGCGTCGGGGAGCAGCAGCAGCGTCAGCGGGGTGTAGGTGCCCGCGATGATCAGGAAGATGTTCGAGTGGTCGAGCCTGCGCAGGACGCGGTCGGCTCTGGGGCCCCAGTTGCCCCGGTGGTACAGCGCGCTCACGCCGAACAGCAGGCACGCGGTCAGGGCGAAGATGCCGCAGGCGATCCGGCCGCGGGTGGAGTCCGCGAGGGCGGTGAGCACCAGGCCGGAGATCAGCACCGCGGGGAACATGCCGGCGTGCAGCCAGCCGCGCATCTTCGGCTTCGCCGGGAGCGGCAGGGACAGCGCGGGTGAGGCGAGGGAACCGGCGCCCGCGGGCTCCGGAATCGCTTCGGGGACGGGGGCGGTCATGAGCGGCATCGTACCTACGGGTCCGTAAGTCGGGCATCAGGCGGACGACAAAAGGGCGGATCCACCCCTTCGTCCCCCCGTCGGCGCGGAGTGGCGATGCTCACGCCGCTCAGGTGTGAGGCCCTCTGGACAGATGGGCGAATGCGACGGATGATCAAATGAGTGCGGTCGGCACCGGATGAGCGCCCAAGTAGGTACACGTGAAGCGTCCGGGTCGCAGCCCCCACGGGGCATACATTCCAAAAACCCCTCGATTAGGAGCAATCGTGGCGCGCGACATCGCGGCTCCCCTGTCCGTGGGCACTGCCCCGACCAACCACCAGGAGCTGATCTCCTGGGTCAACGAGATCGCCGAGCTCACCCAGCCGGACCAGGTCGTCTGGTGCGACGGCTCCGAGGCCGAGTACGAGCGCCTGTGCGAGGAGCTCGTCGCCAAGGGCACGTTCAAGAAGCTCGACCCGACTCTGCGCCCCAACTCGTACTACGCCGCATCGGACCCGACCGACGTCGCGCGCGTCGAGGACCGCACCTTCATCTGCTCCGAGAAGGAAGAGGACGCGGGCCCCACCAACCACTGGAAGGCCCCCGCCGAGATGCGGGAGATCTTCGCCGGCGAGAAGGGCGTCTTCCGCGGCTCGATGCGCGGCCGCACCCTGTACGTCGTGCCCTTCTGCATGGGCCCGGTCGGCTCCCCGCTGTCCGCGATCGGCGTCGAGATCACCGACTCCGCGTACGTCGCCGTCTCCATGCGCACCATGACCCGCATGGGCCGCCCGGTCCTGGACGAGCTGGGCGAGGACGGCTTCTTCGTGAAGGCCGTCCACACGCTGGGCGCCCCCCTGGAGGCGGGCGAGGCCGACGTGCCGTGGCCGTGCAACTCCACCAAGTACATCTCGCACTTCCCCGAGGACCGCGAGATCTGGTCGTACGGCTCGGGCTACGGGGGCAACGCCCTGCTCGGCAAGAAGTGCTACGCGCTGCGCATCGCGTCCGTGATGGCACGCGACGAGGGCTGGCTGGCCGAGCACATGCTGATCCTCAAGCTGACCCCGCCGCGGGGCGAGTCCAAGTACGTCGCCGCCGCGTTCCCGAGCGCCTGCGGCAAGACGAACCTCGCCATGCTGGAGCCCACGATCTCCGGCTGGACGGTCGAGACGATCGGCGACGACATCGCCTGGATGCGCTTCGGCGAGGACGGCCGCCTCTACGCGATCAACCCCGAGGCCGGCTTCTTCGGCGTCGCGCCCGGCACCGGCGAGCACACGAACGCCAACGCCATGAAGACGCTGTGGGGCAACTCCGTCTTCACCAACGTCGCGCTCACCGACGACGGCGACGTCTGGTGGGAGGGCATGACGGAGGAGACCCCGAAGCACCTCACCGACTGGAAGGGCAACGACTGGACCCCGGACTCGGGCGTCCCCGCCGCGCACCCCAACGCCCGCTTCACCACCCCGGCCGCGCAGTGCCCGATCATCGCGCCCGAGTGGGAGGACCCCAAGGGCGTGCCGATCTCGGCGATCCTCTTCGGCGGGCGCCGCGCCTCGGCCGTGCCGCTGGTGACCGAGTCCTTCGACTGGCAGCACGGCGTCTTCCTCGGCGCGAACGTCGCCTCCGAGAAGACCGCCGCCGCCGAGGGCAAGGTCGGCGAGCTGCGCCGCGACCCGTTCGCCATGCTGCCGTTCTGTGGCTACAACATGGGCGACTACATGAACCACTGGGTCAAGGTCGGCGCCGACAAGGACCCGGCGAAGCTGCCCCGGATCTACTACGTGAACTGGTTCCGCAAGAACGCGGACGGCAAGTTCGTGTGGCCCGGCTTCGGTGAGAACTCCCGCGTCCTGAAGTGGATCGTGGACCGGCTCGACGGCAGGGCCGACGGCGTCGAGACCCCCATCGGCGTGCTGCCGACGGTCGAGTCGCTGGACACCGACGGCCTGGACCTGTCCGCGTCCGACCTGGAGTTCCTGCTCACGGTCGACAAGGAGGTCTGGCGCGAGGAGGCCTCGCTGGTCCCCGAGCACCTGAACACCTTCGGCGACCGCACGCCCAAGGAGCTGTGGGACGAGTACCGCGCGCTGGTGCAGCGTCTGGGCTGACGTCCCGCGCGTTCCGGAGGGGCCCCGCACAACGGCGTGCGGGGCCCCTCCGCGCATATCCGCATCTTGCACACCTTGCCTTCACATGCCCCACACATGCTTCAATGACCCCGCACGGTGGTCCGTCGATCGACATGGGCCGCCAAATGAGCCTACGGGGGGCACAGTTGAAGAACGGTCAGCGAGGAAGACGGGGGACGGGCGCCGTGCTCGCGGTGGCGCTCGGCTCGGCCTGCCTGGTGGGCGTGGGAGCGCCCGCCGCGTCCGCGGCGACCGCCTCGGACGAGACGGCCAAGCTGCCGATCGCGTCGTTCGCGGGGCTGGTGGTCGACGACGCGCACGAGCGGCTCTACCTCACCGACGGCAGCAGGCGCAGCGGCAAGAGCGCGGTCCTGGTCTACAACTTCCAGGGCCAGAAGCTGGATTCGCTGCCCACCGACGGTCCGGTGTCCGGCCTGGCGCTCAGCGCGGACGGCGCGACCCTGCACGTGTCGCAGAGCAACCGCATGCTGACGTTCGACACGGCGACGCAGGCCGCGAGCGGCGCGTCCTACACGTCCTACGACGTCAACTGCGGCCGTGAGGTGGCCGTCGCGGGCGGCAAGACGTACTTCACCGAGACGCCGTACAACGACGCGAACTGCGACGACGCCGACAACTACACCACGCTGCAGCAGGTCGAGAACCCCTATCCGGTGAACACCGGGTGGGGCGTCCGCGGCCGGATCAAGCTGGAGTCCGGGCCCGGCGCGCCGGACCGGCTCGTGCTGGGGCAGGCGGGCGCGGCCGCCGGGACCGACGCGTTCCTCACCACGTTCGACGCGAGCGGCGACAGCCTGGT
Organism: Streptomyces sp. NPDC002564; assembly: GCF_042889645.1. Lineage (NCBI taxonomy): Bacteria > Bacillati > Actinomycetota > Actinomycetes > Kitasatosporales > Streptomycetaceae > Streptomyces > Streptomyces sp. NPDC002564. The sequence goes on from NZ_JBIARE010000001.1 coordinate 508,764, forward strand.
CCGCGGGCCCTCGCGGCGGTTCGCGGACGCCGGGGGCGCGGGCGCCCTCGACCTGAAGGACATCGCCCAGAGCGCCGACGGCCGGCGGATCGCCGTGGCCGACGCGGCCTACGGCACCCGGCTGCTCGACGCGGGGGACCTGGCCGACGCCCCGGCCGGCTACCAGCCGCTGCCGGAGGGCGCGAAGGCCTCGGCGGTGGCGTTCAGCGGTGACGGGAAGTACGTCGCGCGCGGCGCGGCCGCCTCCGGCAGCACGCCGGACCTGCTGATCCAGCCCGCCGACCCGGCCAAGGGCACCACCGCCCTGGAGTTCGCCTTCGAGGACGAGCTGGCCGGCCTGCGGGTGGTGCCGCAGGGGCTCGCCTGGGCCAAGGACGGCTCGCGGCTCTTCGCGGTCACCTCGGACGGCCGCGACGGGCACTGGCTGCACGTGATCAAGCCGCCGGCCGCGCAGCACGACTCCCGGTTCACCGGCACCCTCGGCACGACGCCCGCCAAGCCCGTCGTCGGCGAACCGCTCGGCATCCGGGGCCGGCTGGAGCTGGACGGGCCCGCGCCCGCCGGGCCGGTCAAGGTCGCCGCGGTCCGCGAGGACGCGGCGGGCACCCAGGAGGTGGCGGAGGCGAGGGTCGCGGCCGACGGGACCTTCACGGTCCTCGACGTGCCCGACCGGGTGGGCGCGGCGACGTACACGCTGCGCTTCCTCGGGGACGTCACGCACCGCCCGGCCGAGGACGTCGCCGTCACGGTGGACGTGGCCAAGGCGCCGACGGCGATCGAGCTGACCGCGCCCGCCGAGGCACCCCGCGCGAGCGGCGTCGTGATCACCGGCAGGCTGACCGGGCAGGGCCGCGCGCTGCCCTCCGGCATTGACCTGAAGGTGACCCGGACCGACAAGTCGGGGACCACGGGCGAGCTGACGTCGGCGGCGGTCGCGGCCGACGGCACGTTCCGGATCAAGGATCTGCCCGGCAAGCGGGGCAGGACGGTCTACGAGGTGAGCTACGGGGGCGACGCGCTGCACGCGGCCTCGTCCGCCCGGGCCACGGTGAAGATCACCTGACCGTCGGGCGGCCCGAGCCCCCGCTCAAGAGCGCCAACCGTGCGACGGGTACCCCCAGCTGTCGCCACCGTTGGTGGCACCCGGTCCGCGGCCTCCCCGGCCGCGGGCCGGGGCCGTTCAGGGGGCGCCGACCAGGCGCGTGGCGGCCGCGTGGGCGTCCATCCGGCCCGCGGCCAGGATCGCCGCCGCGGTGTCGGCGCGGGAGGCCGCCACGACCAGGGCGCGGCCCGCGAGGGCGTGCGCGCGCTGGTGCAGGGCGGCGATGCGGGGCTCGTGGACCGCGGCAGCGACGGCCGACCGCACGGGCTGCACGCCCCCGCGCAGACGGGCCACCTGCTGCGCCAACTGCTCGGCCGCGCCGTCCAGTTCGGCGGACGGCTGCAGGGCGCGCAGTTCGTCGGTGAGGGCGAGGAGCGCGGCGAGATGGCCGGCGAGCTGGATGTCCAGCTCCTCCTCGCGGGAGCGGTGCGGATAGCTCATGTCGTCGGCCATCGAGTGGACCGACTTGGTGCGGATCGGCTCGTACATGGGATGGCCTCCAGACGGTTGCTTGAAAGCCATCCTAGCTTAGATTCTGTCTAAAGTTGAGCCGGGGCCAAGAGTGCTGCCCCACTGCGGGGCCGCCGCGGGTCCGGCGCGGTCCGGCGCGGATCCTGAAGGGCCGGTCGCGGGTGCCTCAAGGCTGGCTGTAGCCGTCCAGGAAGGTCCCGATCCGGGTCACCGCGTCCGCGAGGTCGGTCGCGGCGGGCAGGGTCACGACCCGGAAGTGATCGGGTTCCGGCCAGTTGAAGCCGGTGCCGTGCACGACCATGATCTTCTCGGCGCGCAGCAGGTCGAGGACCATCTGCCGATCGTCCTTGATCTTGAAGACCTTCGGGTCGAGCCGCGGGAAGAGGTACAGCGACCCCTTCGGCTTCACGCAGGTCACCCCGGGGATCTGGGTGAGCAGGTCGTACGCCGTGTCGCGCTGTTCCAGGAGCCGGCCGCCCGGCAGCACCAGGTCGTTGATCGTCTGCCGCCCGCCGAGCGCGGCGACGACGCCGTGCTGGCCCGGCATGTTCGCGCACAGGCGCATGTTCGCCAGGATCGTCAGGCCCTCGATGTACGAGGAGGCGTGCGCCTTGGGGCCCGAGATCGACATCCAGCCGACCCGGTAGCCCGCCACGCGGTACGCCTTCGACATGCCGTTGAAGGTGAGGGTCAGCAGGTCCGGGGCGATGGCGGCGGTGGGGGTGTGCGTCGCGCCGTCGTAGAGGATCTTGTCGTAGATCTCGTCCGAGCAGACCAGCAGGTTGTGGCGGCGCGCGATGTCGGTGAGGGCGCGGACCATCGCCTCGTCGTAGACGGCGCCGGTCGGGTTGTTCGGGTTGATGATCACGAGCGCCTTGGTGCGGTCGGTGATCCTGCGCTCGATGTCGGCGAGGTCCGGCATCCAGTCGGCCTGCTCGTCGCAGCGGTAGTGCACGGCGGTGCCGCCGGACAGGGAGACGGCCGCGGTCCACAGGGGGTAGTCGGGGGCCGGGACGAGGACCTCGTCGCCGTCGTCGAGCAGGCCCTGCATGGCCATCACGATGAGCTCGGAGACGCCGTTGCCGATGAAGACGTGCTCGACGTCCGTCTCGATGCCGAGGGTCTGGTTGTGCATGACGACCGCGCGGCGGGCCGCGAGCAGGCCCTTCGCGTCGCCGTAGCCGTGCGCGTCGCCGACGTTGCGGAGGATGTCCTCCAGGATCTCGGGCGGGCACTCGAAGCCGAAGGCGGCGGGGTTGCCGGTGTTGAGCTTGAGGATGCGGTGTCCGGCCGCCTCCAGCCGCATCGCCTCCTCGAGCACCGGGCCCCGGATCTCGTAACAGACGTTGGAGAGCTTCGTCGACTGGATCACCTGCATGCCGGCGAGCGTACGCGGTCGGGCGGCGGGGGCGCGGTTCCTTTTCCGGTTCGTGGTCCCGGGGCGCGGGCGGGGCGGTGGCCCTCCCGGGGCGGTCCGGGAAGCGCCGCGGGGTGCCGTGTCCCCCAAAAGTGTTCTCTCAGCGGTCAGTTGTGTCCGTATGCGGTCTTGTCCCGGGGGCCCGGGGCCTCAACAATGCGCATGACAAAACCGATGTCACTTCGGTCACACCGCCACTCTGAGGGGACCCCCACATGAAGAAGCCTCTCGTCGGTGCGTGCTTCGCCGCTCTGATCCTGGGAGCGACCGCCGCGCCTGCGACAGCCGTCAGCAACGAAAGCCCTGCCCAGCCGAAGGCCCAGGCGGTCAATTTCGCCGGGACCGTCGCACTCAGCAACTGTTCCGGCTCCGTGGTCCGCGTACCCGACTCCCAGCCCGGCGACCCCGCGCTGGTCCTGTCCAACGGCCACTGCCTGGAGAGCGGCTTCCCCGCGCCCGGCCAGGTGATCGTCAACAAGGCCTCGACCCGGAGCTTCACGCTGCTCAACGCCTCGGGCGGCAACGCGGGCACCGTCCGCGCCAGCAAGATCGCGTACGGCACGATGACCGACACCGACATATCGCTCTACCAACTCACCAGCACCTACAGCGACATCGAGAGCCGCTACGGCATCAAGGCGCTGGAGCTGAACAGCGCGCGCCCCCAGCAGGGCCGGGCGATCACCGTCGCCTCCGGGTACTGGAAGAGGCTCTACAAGTGCAACGTCGACGGCTTCGCCTACCGCCTGAAGGAGGGGAACTGGACCTGGAAGGACTCGGTCCGCTACACCCCCGCCTGCCAGACGATCGGCGGCACCTCGGGCTCGCCGGTGATCGACGACGCGACCGGCAAGGTCGTCGCCGTCAACAACACCGGCAATGAGGACGGCGCCCGCTGCACGGACAACAACCCGTGCGAGGTCGACGAGACCGGCAAGGTCACGGTCCGCAAGGGCATCAACTACGCCCAGCAGACCTACTGGATCGTGCCCTGCGTCGGCGCCGGCAACAAGATCGACCTGAGCCGCGCGGGCTGCCAGCTGCCCAAGCCGGCCGCGGTCAAGTAGCACCGGGCGACCCCGTCCGGGGGCCGGCGCCCGCCGCGCCGGTCCCCGGACGGGGCGGCCCGCCCGGCCCCCGGCCGGAGGGGACCCGCCCGGCCGGCGGCGCGTGGCGGGTGCGCCGCCCGTTCGGCCGAGCGGCATACCTGTCGCGGCCGAAGCAGACATGGGCATACGCCGTTGGTAGCGTTCCCCCGGTGACCTCCTCGCACGGCCCCGACCGGCTCGATGACGACGACTACCCCGCCTACACGATGGGCCGGGCCGCCGAGCTGATCGGTGCCACCCCCGCCTTCCTCCGGGCCGTCGGCGACGCCCGGCTCATCACCCCGCTGCGCTCCGAGGGCGGCCACCGCCGCTACTCCCGCTACCAGCTGCGCATCGCCGCGCGCGCCCGCGACCTCGTCGACCAGGGCACGCCCGTCGAGGCCGCCTGCCGCATCGTGATCCTGGAGGACCAGCTGGAGGAGGCGCTGCGCCTCAACGAGGAACTGCGCCGCGAGGGCGGCCCCGACGCGGGGCCCCCGGCCTGACGCGTCCCGCGCCGAAGTGCCGCACGGCCGCTGCCGCATATCTGTGACGGCACATACAGGATTTCGCGGGCCGGGCGCCGGGGAATATTCGGCCACGCGGCCTGCCCCCGGAATGTCGACAGAAAAATCCCGCACCGGCGTCCGGGGCGTGCTAGTGTCGAATTCAGTTGCAGTTGTGGTTCCCAGAGACTCCAAGTGCTCCGCCGGCTTTATGTGACGGCAGGGGCACTTTGTATTGCCGGTCATTCCGGACGGGGTAATCATCGCGGCGACGTGGAGTCCGCACAGTGTGGGCTCACGGGCACTGCCCCGAAGGAGATATGACATGGCTACTGGCACCGTGAAGTGGTTCAACGCGGAAAAGGGCTTCGGCTTCATCGAGCAGGAGGGTGGCGGCGCCGACGTCTTCGCCCACTACTCGAACATCGCCACCCAGGGCTTCCGCGAGCTGCAGGAAGGCCAGAAGGTGACCTTCGACGTCACGCAGGGCCAGAAGGGCCCGCAGGCCGAGAACATCGTTCCCGCCTGACGCCGACGCTCACGCGTACTTCGTAGCTGGGGCCCGCACCTTGGGTGCGGGCCCCGGCTCGTTGCGTTTTCGGGGCGAAATCCCCGCGGACGCCCCGCAATTCACCGACCCGGACGGGATTACTTTTCTGTCCGCCGGGAATGCTTTTCTTTTTCCCCGGCCGTACCTGCGATTCTCGGCACCGGTCGGTGCCCGGCGAGAATTCCTCGATACGCGCCGCATCGAGGAAGGTTGAAGGTTCTCCATGAACCGAGCAACTCGCACACACGGCCGACGACCCCAGCGGCCCGGCCGCCGTCCCGCCGCTCTCCAGGGAGAGTTCGCGCCGCCGGTCACCGTCACCCCCGCCCTGCCGCCCGTCGAGGACTTCGCCGCGCTCGGCCTGCCCGACGCCGTCCTGAAGACCCTCACCGGCCTCGGCGTCACGGCGCCCTTCCCGATCCAGGCGGCCACGCTGCCGAACTCCCTCGCGGGCCGGGACGTCCTCGGGCGCGGGCGCACCGGCTCGGGCAAGACCCTCGCCTTCGGCCTCGCGCTGCTCACCCGCACCGCCGGACAGCGCGCGGAGCCGCGCCGCCCGCTCGCGCTGATCCTCGTCCCCACCCGTGAGCTCGCCCAGCAGGTGACCGACGCCCTCACCCCGTACGCCAGGCAGCTGCGGCTGCGCATCGCCACGGTCGTCGGCGGCATGTCGATCGGCCGGCAGGCCGGCGCGCTGCGGGCCGGTGCCGAGGTCGTCGTCGCGACGCCGGGGCGGCTCAAGGACCTCATCGAGCGGCGCGACTGCCGCCTGGACCAGGTCGCCGTCACCGTCCTCGACGAGGCCGACCAGATGGCCGACATGGGCTTCCTGCCGCAGGTCACCGAGCTTCTCGACCAGGTGCGGCCGGACGGCCAGCGGATGCTGTTCTCGGCCACCCTCGACCGCAACGTCGACCTGCTGGTCCGCCGCTACCTGAACGACCCGGTCGTCCACTCGGTCGACCCCTCGGCCGGCGCGGTCACCACGATGGAACACCACGTGCTGCACGTGCACGGCGCCGACAAGTACGCCACCACGACGGAGATCGCCGCCCGGGACGGCCGGGTGATCCTCTTCCTCGACACCAAGCACGCGGTCGACCGGCTCACCGCGCACCTGCTGGGCAGCGGGGTGCGGGCCGCGGCGCTGCACGGCGGCAAGTCCCAGCCCCAGCGCACCCGCACGCTGGCCCAGTTCAAGTCCGGCCAGGTCACCGCGCTCGTCGCCACGAACGTCGCGGCGCGCGGCATCCACGTCGACGACCTCGACCTCGTCGTCAACGTGGATCCGCCCGCCGACCACAAGGACTACCTGCACCGCGGTGGCCGCACCGCCCGCGCCGGCGGCTCGGGCAGCGTCGTCACGCTGGTCACCTCGGCGCAGCGGCGCGACATGAGCCGCCTGATGGCCGCGGCCGGTATCCGGCCGCACACGGCGCAGGTGCGCTCGGGCGAGGCGGAGCTGGCGCGCATCACCGGTGCGCAGGCCCCCTCGGGCATCCCGGTGACCATCCCGGCGCCCCCGAAGGAACCGTCCTCGCGGGGCGGCTCCGGCGCCCGCGGCCGCCGCCCCCGTGACGGCCGGGCGCGCCGCGCCTACGCCGCCCGCACGCCGGGCGGCTCCGGCGGCGAGGCCGCCGGCGGCGGCCGGGACACCGCGGGCCCCCGGGGCGGCTCGGCGGGCCGGGCGGCCTGAGGCCCGGTCCGGTCAGGACGGGCTCGGCCCGTCGGCCGTCACCGCCCCGCGCGCCGGGGCGGGCGACGGCGGGGCGGGGCGGTGCCGGCCGCGTACCGCCAGCGTCGCCGCGCCCGGGAGCCAGCCGAGGGCCAGGCCCCACAGCGCGCCGAAGGCCGCGCCGGTCAGGGGGAGCAGGAGCAGGCCCCAGCCGTCCGCCTCCAGCATCCGGGCCGCCACCAGCCCCCGCCACACGCCTGCCGCCGCCGCGCCCGCGACCAGGGCCGTCCAGCCCGCGAGCAGGCGCCGGGCGCGGCCGGCGCCGGGGCGGCGCCGCAGGTGGCGGCGCATGCGGGCGGCGGCCACCGCGACCAGGAGCAGCGCGGCGAAGTCCTCGCAGAGCTGCCAGGACCACGGCGTCGCGCCCAGCGGAGTCGCCCGCAGGCCCGGGAGCGCGAAGGGCACGCCGAGCGCGCTCGGCACGACCGCCAGGCCCGCCCGCGCCGTGAACGCCGTCAGCAGGGTCGCGCTGCCGTGCGCCAGGACGAGCAGCAGGCAGACGCAGGCCACCACGGCGGTGCCGTCCGTCCGCGCCCGCGCCCACGCCCGCACCGCGTCGATCGTCGTCCGCATGGCGCGTCACTGTAGGGGCCACCGGCCACCGCGGACAGGGGTCCGGCCGAAGAAAGTGAACAATGCTCAGGTCTGTTGCGGCCGGGGCCCCGCGCTCTACCATCCCCGCCATGAAGTCCCTTGGGGCATGGCGTACGTGGGCGGTCGGCGCCGTCGTCCTCGCCGTCGCGGCGGCCCTCCTGGTCGCCGTGGGGCCGCGCGGCGCGGGCGCCGGGGAGGCCGACACGGCGAGCGGCCACCGGTGGATCACCGACCGGCAGGGCCGCGCGCTGGTGCTGCGCGGCCTGTCCACGGCGAGCAGCGCCAAGCAGGCCGCCGACGGCATGCCGTGGATCGAGGAGAAGGACGTGGCGCGCGAACGCCGCGCGCTGGGCACGAACTTCGTCCGCTTCCTCCTCCAGTGGCGCTCGGTCGAGCCCGCCCCGGGGACGTACGACCGGGCCTATCTGGAGCGGGTCGCCGAGCGGGTGCGGTGGTACGGCGAGCGCGGCTATCACGTGCTGCTCGACATGCACCAGGACCTCTACGGCCCGAAGGTCGGCGGCAACGGCGCCCCCGCGTGGGCCACCGAGACCGACGGGCTGACCTCGGCCGCCACCGACCCCTGGGAGCTCGGCTACGCCGAGCCCGGGACCGTCCGCGCCTTCGACCGTTTCTGGGGGACGGTCGAGGGCGGCGGGCGCGATCTGCGCGGGCACTACGTCGGCGCGCTGCGGGAGGTCGCCCGGTTCTTCGCCGACGACGACACCGTCATCGGGTACGACCTGATGAACGAGCCGTGGGGCGGCAGCGTGCAGGGCCCCGCCTTCGAGGCGGGCCCCCTCGCCCGCCTCTACCAGGACGGCATCGACGCCGTGCGGACCGTCGACCGCAACCACTGGATCTTCGTCGAGCCGTCCGCCATCGGCGCCAACTGGGGCTTCGCGAACGGGCTGCCGCGCCTGGACGACCCGCGGGGCGACGGCGACGCGGCGCGCATCGCGTACGCGCCGCACCTCTACCCCCTGCCCATGGACCTCGGCGACGGCTACACCGGGGACGCCAAGGGGCAGGTCGACGCCTCCCTGCGGTCCTGGCGCGCCCAGACGGAGAAGACCGCGCGGCGGCTCGGGGCACCGGTGGTGATCGGGGAGTTCGGGCTCGACGTGGGGCTGCCGGGCGCCATGGAGTACGTCGAGAAGGTGCAGCGGATGGCCGACGAGATGGGCGCGGGCATCGCGTACTGGTCCAACGACCCCGGTTCCTGGGCGCCGTGGGACGCGGACCGGAATCCGACCGCGCTGCTGCCCGTGCTCGACCGGCCCTACCCGCGGGCCGTGGCGGGCGACCCGGTGGCCTACCGGTGGGACGCGCGGGGCAGGGCGCTGACGGTGAGCTGGCGCGGGAACCGGGGCGCGCGGGGTGGCACGGAGGTCCACCTGCCCGCCCGGCACTTCCCCGACGGCGGCCGTGTGACGGGCGGCGAACAGCGCTCCTGGGACCCGAAGTCCCGTGTCCTCACGGTCGTTTCACGACCCGGCGCGAATTCTGTCCGCATCACACCGCGTGGGTGAAAGGGAAGACTTCCCACCCCTTGTCCGGCTGCACACGGACCCCAAGAATGCCCCTGACATCCGCACGACAGGCGTACGTCACAAGGGGGGCTCCACAGATGGGAAAGATGGGCAACGCGGTCGCGGGCGGTCTGCTCGCCCTCGCACTGGCCGCGGCCGGCGCGACTCCCGCCCTCGCGGGCCCCACCGGGCCGCAGGCGCCGGGCAAGGCCGAGGCGGTCGACTTCGCGGGAACGGTGGCGCTCAGCAACTGCTCCGGCTCGGTGGTGCGCACACCGCGGTCCCGGCCGGGCGATCCCGCGCTCGTCCTCACCAACGGCCACTGCATAGAGACGGGTTTCCCCGCCGCCGGTGAGGTCATCGTCGACCAGCCGTCCACCCGCACCTTCAAGCTGCTCGACGCGAAGGCGAACGAGGTCGGCACGCTCACGGCGTCCAAGGTGTCGTACGCGACGATGACGGACACCGACATCACCCTCTACCAACTCACCAGCAGCTACCGCGACATCACCAAGAAGTACGGCATCAAGCCGCTGGAGATCGAGGACGACCACCCGGTGCAGGGGCGCGCCATCACGGTCGTCTCCGGCTACTGGAAGAAGACCTACAGCTGCCGTATCGACGGGTTCGTGCACCGCATCAAGGAGGGGGAGTGGACCTGGAAGGACTCGGTGCGCTACACCCCCGCCTGCCAGACCATCGGCGGCACGTCCGGCTCGCCCGTCATCGACCACCGGACCGGCAAGGTCACCGCGGTCAACAACACCGGCAACGAGGACGGCGAGCGCTGCACCCTCAACAACCCCTGCGAGATCGACCGCAAGGGCCGGGTGACCGTGCGCCAGGGCATCAACTACGCGCAGGAGACGTACGGGATCGTGCCGTGCGTCACCCGGCACAGCAGGATCGACCTCGACCGGCCGGGGTGCAGGCTGCCCCGGCCGGCCGAACAGCGGTAACCGGTACGCTCGTTCAGGGAGTCCGGCGTACGGCGCGTCCCGCGAGGACGTCCGTGCGCCGGCCGTCCCGCATCACGAACCGGCCGTCGATCAGCACGTGCGGGATGCCGGTGGGCAGCGTGCGGGGCGCCTCGAACGTCGATCCGGCCGCGACCGTCTCGGGGTCGAAGAGGACCAGGTCGGCGCGGTAGCCCTCGCGGACCAGGCCCCGGTCGGCCAGGCGCAGCCGGGCGGCGGGGCGTGAGGTGAGGTGCGCGACCGTCTCCTCCAGGGACATGACCCCCAGCTCCCTGGCGTAGCGCCCGAGGTACTGCGGGAACGTGCCGTACGCGCGCGGGTGCGGCTTGAAGCCCTGCAGGATGCCGTCGCTGCCGCCGGTGTGCACCGGGTGCCGCATGATCTCCCGGACGTTCTCCTCGTGCCCGACGTGCTGCAGGATCGTCGAGCCGAGCCGGTCGTTGATCAGCAGCCGGCGCGCGGTCACCCACGGCTCCTCGCCGCGCTGGGCCGCGGACCGGGCGATGGTCTTGCCGACGCAGGAGGCGAGCCCGGGGTCGCTGACGCCGGAGATCTCGATCGTGTCCCACTCGATGGGCACGCCGTGGCAGCCGTCGGCGCCGATGACCTCCATGTGGTGCCGGATCTTCTCCGCGATCGCGTCGTCCTGCAGCCGGGCGAGGATCGCCTCGGGCCCGCCCTCGCTGGCCCAGCTCGGCAGCATGGCCACGAGCGTGGTGCAGCCCGGGGTGTAGGGGTAGGTGTCGAGGGTGATGTCGGCGCCGCCGGCCAGCGCGTCGTCCAGGAGGGCCAGCAGGTCGGGCGCCTTGCCCTTGTTCACGCCGAAGTTCATGGTGGCGTGGGCCAGGTGCAGGGGACAGTTCGCGGTGCGGGTGAGGTTCACCATCTCCTCGTACGCCTGGAGGGCGCCCGCGCCGTAACTGCGGTGGTGGGGGCAGTAGTAGCCCTGGTGGGCCGCGACGACCCGGCACAGCTCGGTGAGCTCGGAGTCGTCCGCGTACATGCCCGGGGTGTAGGTCAGGCCCGACGACATGCCGACGGCGCCCTCCCGCATCCCCTCGGCGACCAGCTGCTTCATGCGGTCGGTCTCGGCGGCGGTGGCGGGGCGGTCGTCCCAGCCCAGCGCGTACATGCGGACGGTGCCCTGGGGGATGAGGTAGGCGGCGTTGACCGCGATGCCGCGGCCGCCGTGCGCGCCGTCCAGCGCGTCCAGGTAGCCGCCGACCGTGCGCCAGGTGAAGTCGATGTCGCTGCCGTCGCCGTTCCAGCCGGTGATGGCCTGGCGGACCTGGGCGAGCGTGCGGTCGTCCACGGGGGCGTAGGACAGGCCGTCCTGGCCGATGACCTCCAGGGTGACGCCCTGGGCCGCCTTCGCGCTGTGGTCCGGGTCGCGCAGCAGGGCGAGGTCGCTGTGCGCATGCATGTCGATGAAGCCGGGGGACAGGGCGAGGCCCTGGGCGTCCAGGGTCGTCCGGCCCGTCGGGCGGGGGCCGGTGTCCTCGCCCTCCCGGTGGACGGTGGCGACTCTGCCCTCGTGCACGCCGACGTCGGCGCGGTAGGAGGCACCTCCGGTGCCGTCTATGACGCGTGCGTCCCGGATCACCAGGTCCATGGGGGGTGCCTCTCTCCTTGTGCGTGCGGCAGTCTGCCGGTGTGTGCTGCACCCGGCCGCCGGCCGGGTCTGTGTGTCCCACCCGCACCGCCCGCCGCCGGGCGGCGGGCGGTGATCCCCCCGAGACCTCCGGGTCAGAAGTACGTGCGGAGGTAGTCCACGACCGTTCCGTCGCTCTCGACCAGGGGAATCAGCTGCCACTTGTCGAACGCCGTGCACGGGTGCGAGAGCCCCATCCCCAGCCAGTCGCCGACCGCGAGGTCCGCCTCCGGGGTCGTCCGGAGCCACCCGTGCTGGTCGGAGAGCCCGGTCACCGTGACCCCGGTCGCGTCCCGCTCGACGCCGTCGCGCCGTACGGCCTGCGCCTCGGGCAGGTCCAGGTCGTACGCCGCGTCCCGCTTGCCCGCGTTGGTGAACGCCTGCTCGGCGGACGGCCGCGACACGACCTGCGCCCAGAGCCGGAACGCGGGCTCCAGCGCGCCCTCCTGCGGCACCCGGTTGAACGGCGTCAGGTGCTTGTAGTGGCCGTCGTCGTGCGAGACGTACGCGCCCGAGCGCAGCAGCTTCAGGACCGGGCGGGTCAGTTCGGGGATCTCCGCGAAGACCGTCGCCACCGCGTCGAACCACGCGCTGCCGCCCGCGCTGACCACGACCTCCGGCAGGTCGGCGAACAGGGCGGCCTCGTCGAACCCGACGAGCAGGGCGACCAGGCGGCGCAGCCACGCCGTCACCGTCTCGCTCGACGCCTGCGGCACCTCGCCCTCGTACCCGGCGACGCCGACGAGGCGCAGCGTGTCCGCGCTCGCGACGGCGTTGGCGATCTCGAAGCACTCGGCCTCGGTGCGCGCGCCGGTCCGTGCGCCGTCGCCCGCGGCCAGCTCGACCACGACGTCGACGGGGCGCGTCGCGCCGGCCTCGCTGAGCGCGGCGTGCATCAGCTCGACGCCGCGTACGGAGTCGACGTAGCAGGCGAAGCGGAAGGAGGGGTCCGCGGCCAGTTCGCCGGCGAGCCAGCGCAGCGCCGCCGCGTCGACGAGCTCGTTGGCGAGGAAGATCCGCGGCACGCGGAACTCCCGGGCCACCCGCACCTGGTGGGGCACCGCGAGCGTGATGCCCCAGGCGCCGCGCGCCAGTTGGCGGGCGAAGAGCTGCGGGGACATGGAGGTCTTGCCGTGCGGCGCGAAGGCCAGGCCGTGGCGCTCGGCGTAGGTCTCCATCAGGGCGAGGTTGTGCTCCAGGCGCTCGGCGGAGAGCGCGAGGACGGGGGTGGTGAAGCCGCCCGTGAAGAGGTTCCTGCGCTGGGCCGCGAGCTCGCCGACGGTCAGGCCCGCCGCGTCCGGGGGCAGCCCCTTGAAGCGGTGGTCGACCCGCTCGTCCGCGAGGGCGGCGAGCCGCCCCGCGGGTGAATCGGCGGGACGTTCGACGGCGTTGTCGGCGGCCATGGGCGCCTCCTCCAGGAGTGCGTTGCATTATGTGCAACGGTCATTGCGTATGTCGCTTACTGCTGTCTAACATCCGAGCCAACGCCGGGTCAACGGATCCGGAGAGTCGGTTGAGGGGCTGGAAGATCGTGACCGCACAGGCAGCCGCACGGGCGGCCGCACAGGCATCGGTGGACGTCGTGGCGCTCGGCGAGTCCATGGTCACCTTCCTGCCCGCACGGCCCGGCCGCCTCGCCGACGTGCCCTCCTTCGACCGCGGCATCGGCGGCGCCGAGTCGAACGTGGCCTGCGCGCTCGCCGCCGCCGGGCACACCGCCCGCTGGGTCAGCCGCGTCGGCGCCGACGGCTTCGGCGACCACCTGGTCGAGGCCATCGCCCGCTACGGCGTGGACACCTCCGCCGTCGGCCGCGACCCGCACCGCCCCACCGGCATCTACTTCCGCACCGCCGACGACCGGGACAACGACGCCCACGAGGTCATCTACTACCGCGCCGGGTCCGCCGCCTCCGCCATGGCGCCCGGCTCCGTCGACGAGGACGCCCTCACCGACGCCCGCATCCTGCACCTGTCCGGCATCACGCCCGCGCTCTCCGCCGACTGCCTGGCGCTCGTCCGCCGCCTCTGCGCCCGGCGCGCCGACCGCGGCCCGCTCGTCTCCTTCGACGTCAACCACCGCCCCGGCCTGTGGAAGGACGCGCCCGAGGGCCCCGAGGTGCTCCTTGAGCTCGCGCGCGGCGCCGACCTCGTCTTCGTCGGCGAGGACGAGGCCGCCGCGGCCTGGGGCGTGACCGGCGGCCCGGACGCCGTCCGGGCCGCGCTGCCCGAGCCCGGCACGCTCGTCGTGAAGCAGGGCAGCCGCGGCGCCACCGTCCACGTCCACGGCCAGGACCCCGTCTTCCGGCCCGCGTTGCGCGTCGACGTCGTCGCGCCCGTCGGCGCCGGCGACGCCTTCGCGGCCGGCTACCTCTCCGCCACCCTGCGCGGCCTGCCCGCCGCGCGCTGCCTGCGCCACGGCCACCTCATGGCCGCCGCCGCGCTCACCGTCCCCGGCGACCTCGCCACGCCCCCCGCCCGCGCCCACGCCGACCGCCTCGCCGCCCTGGACGACGCCGCCTGGGAGACACTTCGTCTCGGCCCCGGCTGGACGCACCCCGTCCCGGAGGACACCGCGGCCGAGGAGGAGGTACGTACCCCATGAGCCAGACCGTCGACCGCGCGCTCTCGATCCTGCCGCTGCTCGCCGAGGGCCCCGCCGACCTGGGCCAGGTCGCCGACCGGCTCGGCGTGCACAAGTCCACGGCCCTGCGGCTCCTGCGCACCCTCCACGAGCACGGCCTGGTCTTCCGCCAGTCCGACCAGCGCTACCGGCTCGGCGCCCGCCTCTTCGCGCTCGCCCAGGAGGCCGTCGAGAACCTCGACGTGCGCGAGATCGCCCACCCCCACCTCCTCGCCCTCAACGAGAAGTGCGGCCACACGGTCCACCTCGCCGTCTACGAGGAGCAGGAAGTCCTCTACATCGACAAGGTCGAGAGCCGCTATCCGGTGCGGATGTACTCCCGTATCGGCAAGCCGGTGGCGATCACCGTCGCCGCCGTCGCCAAGCTGCTGCTCTCCGACTTTCCCGAGGCCGAGCGCCGCGCCATCGCGGAGAAGCTCGACTACCCCACCTACACGTCCCGTTCGACGCCGAACGCCGCCGCGTTCCTCAAGGAGCTGGCGGCCGTGCGCGAACAGGGCTGGGCCACCGACCTCGGTGGCCACGAGGAGTCCATCAACTGCATCGGGGCCCCCATCCGCGGTGCGGACGGCCGCGTCGTCGCCGCCATGTCGGTGTCCGCGCCGAACGTCGTCGTCACGGCCGAGGAACTCCTCACGCTGCTCCCGCTGGTACGCCGCACCGCGGACGCCATCAGCCGGGAGTACTCGGGCGCCGCGCCCGAGTCGAAAACCGCCCCTCTGAAGGAAGCCTGATCAGCATGACCGAGAAGACCGCCCTCACCCCGGCCACCCACACCACCCCGCCCGCGAAGTTCTCCCACGGCGTGAAGAAGGGCAACATCCTTCAGGTCGCCGGTCAGGTCGGCTTCCTCCCCGCCGAGGAGGGCAAGGCCCCCACCCCCGCGGGCCCGACCCTGCGCGAGCAGACCCTCCAGACGTTCGCCAACGTCAAGGCGATCCTCGAAGAGGGCGGCGCCACCTGGGACGACGTGATGATGATGCGCGTCTACCTCACGGACGTGGACCACTTCGCGGAGATGAACGAGATCTACAACGCGTACTTCGAGGAGCAGGGCCTCAAGGCCCCCGCCTCCGCCCGCACCACCGTCTACGTGGGCCTGCCCAAGGGCCTGCTCATCGAGATCGACGCGCTCGCCGTCCTGAGCTGACGCAGCCCGTCCCCTGATCACACCCCCGCAAGCCGTACGTCGTCACGGCGCGGCGCCCTCCCCGCAGGAGGCGCCGTGCCGCGATCCCCCCTGCCCCGAAAGCCCCATGCACTTACGAGGTCAACGATGTCCCCGTTCCACGCCGCCGTGCTCGCGGCCGCCCCCGCCGCCGAGACGCCACCCCACACCGGCGGGCTGCTGACGCTGATCGACGGCACGGCAGGCCTGCTGACCGTCGCCGCGCTCGGCATCCTGCTCCTGCTCTTCCTGATCATCAAGGTCAGGCTGCAGCCCTTCGTGGCACTCCTGGCGGTCTCCATAGTCGTCGGCCTCTCGGCCGGACTCTCCGTCACCGAACTCTTCGGCACCGTCCAGAAGTCCGACGCCGTCTCGGTCATCGAGTCGGGCATGGGCGGCATCCTCGGCCATGTGGCGATCATCATCGGCCTCGGCACGATGCTCGGCGCGATCCTGGAGGTCTCCGGCGGCGCCGAGGTCCTCGCCTCCCGCCTGCTGGGCATCTTCGGCGAGAAGCGCGCCCCGCTCGCGATGGGCCTGACGGGTCTGATCTTCGGTGTCCCCGTCTTCTTCGACGTCGGCATCTTCGTCCTCGCGCCGATCGTGTACGCCGCGGCCAAGCGCAGCGGCAAGTCGATCCTGCTGTACTGCCTGCCGCTGCTCGCGGGCCTGTCCATGACCCACGCGTTCCTGCCCCCGCACCCGGGCCCGGTGGCCGCCGCCGGCCTGCTGAAGGTCGACCTCGGCTGGGTCATCCTGATGGGCATCGTCTGCGGCATCCCCGCGGTCCTCGCCGCCTGGGTGTTCGCCGCCTGGATCGGCAAGCGCATCTTCGTGCCCGTGCCGCAGGACATGGTCGAGGCCGCCGACGAGGCGAAGGCCGCGGTCATCGCCGAGCAGAGCGCGGCCGGCGTGCAGCCGAGCGAGAAGCCGGTGCCGCTGGGCACGGTCTTCACGATCATCGGTACGCCGCTGGTCCTGATCCTCCTCGCGACGTTCTCCTCGATCGCCTTCGACCCCTCCACGCTCCGCTCGGTCATCGAGTTCTTCGGCAGCCCCTTCGTCGCCCTGACGATCGCCCTGCTCATGGCGTACTACCTGCTGGGCATCCGGCGCGGCTGGTCCCGCAAGTCCCTGGAGACGGTGTCGACCTCGTCCCTGAAGCCGGTCGGCAACATCCTCCTGGTGGTCGGCGCGGGCGGCATCTTCGGTGCGGTCCTCAAGGCCAGCGGCGTCGCCACGGCCATCTCCGACACCTTCCAGGACGTCGGCCTGCCGATCATCGTCCTCGCCTACCTGCTCTCCCTGATCCTGCGCGTGGCCCAGGGCTCGGCGACGGTCGCGATCGTCACGACCGCGGGCATCGTCGCCCCCCTCCTCTCCGAGGGCGACTACTCCCAGGCCTTCGTCGCCCTGGTCATCATGGCCATCTCGGCCGGTTCCATCTTCGCCTCGCACGTCAACGACGGAGGCTTCTGGATGGTCGCGAAGTACTTCGGCATCAGTGAGCGGGACACGCTCAAGACGTGGACGGTCCTGGAGTCGGTGCTGTCGCTGGCCGGGTTCGCGGTGGCGGCTGTGGTCAGTCTGTTCGTCTAGGTCCGTTCGTCCAGCGTCTGTCAGGTCTGTCAGGTCCGTTCGTGCGGGGCGGCTCGCGTCCCGTACGGGGTCAGGGGCATCCGGTGTATCGCGCCGGGTGCCCCTTTCCGCTGCGCGGGGGCGCGGGGCGGCGCCCGGGGCGACCCGTAACTGACCGGCGCGCGACCGGAGTTCGACCGGGCGGGCGTGTGCAATGGAAGGCGGAGGGAGAGACCCCGAACGGGCTTGTGATGAGGGTGACCCGGTGCGATCCTTGCCGCCATGTCAGCGCCTCCTCGCCTGCCCGACTACGGATCGGTACTCGAGGAGGTGAGGAAGGTGCGGCGGGCCGGTGTCGTCAGACTGCGTGAGATCGATACGCCCGAGCTGAGCCGTATCGCCCGGGACCACCCGGCCGGTGAGGGCGAGCCGTCGGGCGGGACCGTGGAGGGGCTGCTGCGCGCCGCCGTCTTCGGAATCGGCGGCGGCAGCCTCCAGACCGCCGCCGAGTACAGCCTCGGCCTCGCCCAGGGCACCCGCGACTGGCCGCCCGCCGACCGGCGCCGCCGCGCCGCCCAGGTGTACGGCGTCAGCGTCGAACGCTTCCGCAAGCACCACGAGCTGATGGTCCTCGGCCAGATCGCCGAACAGGTCGTCGGCCTCGCCGCCCGGCCGCCCGCCGACGCCTTCCCGGACACCGTCCGGCTGCCCGCCGCCCACCGTGACCTGCGGCTCGCCCTGCACGGCCGCACCGTCGCCGTCACCGTGCACGTCCACTCCGTGGACCTGCTGCGCGACGTCGACGTCGTCGTCTCGCCCACCAACACCTACTTCGCGCTGCCCGCCGCCTACAAGTCGTCGGTCTCGGCGACCCTGCGCCGGGCGGGCGCGCGCAAGGACCCGGCGGGGGGACTCGTCGAGGACCACGTCCACGACGAGTTACGGGGGTGGGTCGCCCGGCACGGGACACCGGGCCGGGCGGCCCTGCCGGGCACCGTCGTCGCCACCTCCGCCGGCGCCCTCGCCGACCAGGGCGTGCGCCGCATCTACCACGTGGCCGTCGCCGTGCCCCGCCCCGAGACCAACGACTACGACGTCCAATCCGCCGACATCACCCGGGGCGTCGCCCGCGTCTTCGCCCTGCTCGCCGAGGAGTCCCGCACCGCGGACCCGCCCCTCACCTCCCTGTGCCTGCCGCTGCTCGGCGCGGGCCGCGGCGGCCTCCCGCCGCTGGAGAGCTTCGGTGCCCTGTGGGCGGCCGTGGAGGCGGAACTCGCCCGCGGCGCCGACTGGGACATCCACTTCGTCGTCCGCCGCCACGCGCGGGCCGACCTCATCGAGAGGCTGCTCGCCGGACTCGCAGAACGGGGGAACCCATGAACCCGTACGCCGTGCTCGCGGCCGCCGCCGCGTTCTGGGACCGCATCGCCGACCGCCTCGACCAGCCGCTGCGTGACCGCCTTGCCGCGCTCCTCGGCATCGTGCGCGGCCGGGGCGGCGACGAGGCCGTGCGGCGGGACGCGGCCGACCGGGCGGCCCGGCTGCTGTGGGAGCGGCTGCCGGAGGAGTTCGGCGCCGGGGGCGAGGCGCGGCTCACCCTGGACGGCACGCCCGACGCGGCCGTGCAGGACATCGGCTACCAGGGCTTCCGCGTCGAGGACCTCGCCGTGCTCCTCATCGACGGCCACCGCATGGTCGGCCCCGTGCTCGGCCCGGTCCGCGAACGGCTGCTCGCCGCGCCCGCGCTGGACGCCGAGGAAGTGCTGCGGCACGGCGGCAACCCCTTCGCGCCCGAGCTGATCCGGCTGCCCGGCACCGGCGGCCTGCCGCGCCTGCCGCGCTTCCAGTTCTCCGAGGACGCGATGCCCTGGCTGGTCGTCCTCGAGGTCAACGCCCTGCTCGAGGCCGACCGCGACCCGTGGGGCGCCGCCGACTGGTGGCTGTCCGACAACGCCTGGCTCGGCACCCCGCCCGCCCGGCTGCTCGGCACCGGCCGCGACCACCGACTCGCCGACACCGCCCGGTACCTGATGGAGGGTGACTAGCCGTGCCCAACTACCGGCCGCCCGACAGACTGACCGCCACCCCCGCCAAGGCGACCCTGACCCGGGGCACGGTCCTGTACCGCGTGCACTCCGCCCGCCGCGAGCCCGCCGCGTTCAACCCGCGCCCCGCGCACTGCCTGTACGGCGGCGGCCGCTTCGACGGCACGGGCTGCGACCCGTACGGCTACCTCTACGCGGGGCTCTCCCCGGTGGCCGCGGTCTGCGAGACGCTGCTGCGCTCCCTGCCGTTCGACCCGGCGGGCGGCCCGCGCCTGGTGCCCCGGGTCGCTGTGCGCGGCCGGCGCCTGAGCACCCTGCGGCTCACCACCGACGTGAGCGTCGTGTCGCTGATGTCCGCGCAGGACCTGGCCGGGGTCCACCAGGACACCTGGCTGGTGCAGACCGAGGCGGCCGACTACGCCTACACCCGCGACTGGGCGCACTGGATCCGCGACCACACCGACCCGTGGGCGCAGGGCTTCGTCTGGCGCTCCAAGCGGGAGCCCGAGGACCGCACGGTCGCGCTCTTCGGCGACCGGTGCCCGCAGCGCGCCCTGGAGGCCACCGGCGAGGACCCGGTGGACTTCGGCACCGACGAGGGCGGGCGGTGGCTCGACTCCGTCCTGGAGCCCTACCACGCGCGGCTCGCGCCGTGAGGCGGGGCCGGGTGCCCCCTCACGCCGGGACGACCGTGCGCACCGCCACCGTGCGGGTCGACCAGCGCCCCGGCGCGCCCCCGTCGGCCCGCCCCAGCTGCCGGGTGGCCAGCGGCCGCAGCCGCAGCACTCCGTCCCGCGCCGTACGGGGGTCGGCGCGGGACGCCGAGTGCCGGGGGTCCCACTCCGGGAGGTGGAAGGGCAGCGTGTTGAGCTCGCCCTCGGCCACGACGAGCTTGAGCCAGTCCCGTACCTGCGCGCCCGGCACGGCGTCCGTGCCCGGGGGGAGCGAGAGCTGCACGGGCTCGCCGTCGAGCGCGTGGCCGGTGCCGCCGGGCGCGATGAAGTGGCCGGGGAACAGCGCGGAGTCGGCGGCATAGCCGTCGGTGAGGTCGAGCAGCAGGCACCACAGCGGGCGGGTGGGGGAGCGGTTGTGCAGCCGGACCGACACCAGCGGCGGCCGTGCCCCCTCGGGCCCCGGCGTGTAGGGGCAGACGATCTCGCCGCTGCCGTCCGGCAGGAGCGCCTCGCCCTCCGGGGCGCCCCAGGGGGTGATCTCCACGCGGACGAGGCCGTCCAGCGGGGAGGGCCGGGAGGTCAGGTCCCGCAGTTGGTGCCAGCGCGTGAGGTGGACGAGGCAGTCGGCGACCCGCGTCGCGTCACCGGGGCCGGTGAGCGGCAGCGGCGCCACGAACGGGCTGCCGTCCCGGCGCAGCACGTGCGCCGATGTGCCCCGCACCGCCACCCGGAAGTGCAGGTCGGCGGCCTCCCGGGAGGTGTCGACGACGCGCAGCAGGGGGGAGGACGAGGCGATGACACCGCGCAACTGCCCCACTCCGGGCGGCTGTTCGGGGCCCGGGTCGGCCGCTGAGACCGTCACCGTCGCCGGGGGTGTGGCGAGCGCCGAGAGGGCCACCGGGTAGACACGCCCCGCGGACGGCCGCCAGTCGCCGAGGTCGACGAGGGTGCGGTGCCCGTGCACCGTCCGCGCCCGCACGACGGGCCCGCCGCGCGCCCCCTGCACCCCGCCTGCCCCGTTCACCCCGCCCGTCCCGGCCGACGTGTCCGCCCCGCCCGAGCCGTCCGCCCCGCCCACGGCGCCCTCCGCCTCCGCGAGCACCGTGAACTCCGTCCCGGAGGCCCCCGCCCCCTCCCGCAGCCCGTGCCCGCTGCCGCAGTCCACCTCCCAGCCGTCCGCGCCGTACCGCAGCAGATACGGGCTGGGCGTGCGCGCGACGGCGCCGCCGAGGAACGGCAGGTCCGCCACGCCGCCGGGCTCGGCCGGATACAGCACCGGCTGCTGCCCGCCGCCGCCCTGCTGGACCCGTGCGTCGGCCGCGGACAGGAGCTCGCGGTAGCTGGCGCCGGGGCCCGCCTCCCGCAGGACGCCGAGCAGTGCGTGGGTGAAGGCGCCGTGCCTGCGGCCCGCGAAGTCGCCTTCGTAGGAGAGCTGGTCGAGCCTGCTCGCGGCGAGCAGCACATGCCGTGCGGGCCCCTCGGGGACGACCAGGTCCCGGGCCCCGGCGAGGTCCCAGTGCGGGGCCGGTGCCGTCCAGCGGGCGGTCAGGTCGGCGTCCCGGGTGGCGCCCCCGGAGTAGCAGCAGTCCAGGACGGCGGCGGTGTGCGCGCCGCGTGCGGCGACCGCGTCCAGCAGGGCGCCGAGCCGTTTATCGGGCAGCGGTCCGTCCACGCAGACGAGGGCCTGGTTGTGGCCGGTGGCCTCGACGAGCAGGTCCGCGCCCGTCGCCCGGGACCGTGTGCCGTGCCCGGAGAACCACAGCAGCGCGGTGTCCTCGGGGCCCGCCGAGCCCAGGTGGCGTTCGACGGCGTCCACGACGGCGGCGACGGTCGCCGCCGCGTCCAGCAGGACGACCGTCCTTGCGGTACTGCCCGCGCGCTCGGCGAGCAGCCGCCGGGCCTCGGTGATGTCGTTGACGCAGCCGCGCAGCGGGGTGGCCGTCCGCGCCGGGTAGTCGTTGATGCCCACCATGAGTGCGTAGATCGTCCCCATGGCGGAGATTGTGGCAGCGCGGCCGACGGCCCGAGGGGGGAACGGGCAAGGTCCCGGGGGACGGGTGCGGCCCCGGACCCTGACCGGTCCGGGGCCGCGGCGCGGCGGGCGTCAGCCCGTGCAGTACTGCGCTTCCTTGCCGATCGAGCGGTACATGCAGTCCGCGTTCTCCAGGAGCTGCAGGACCGCGTCGCGGTTGCGGTTCGTCTCCCGCTCGATGACCTCGTCGGGCGGGTAGAAGCCGCCGGCGCCCGCGGACGTCGGGTACATCTCGAAGGTGTAGCTGAAGATCTTCTGGTTGCCCCACAGCCAGTCGTCGATCGACCCGTCGGTGATGTAGAGGTCACTGGACTGCTCGGGCGTGTAGCCGTTGCTCGCGGCCATCTTGCGGCCGACCGCCGCGTGCGCGTCCCGGTCGTCCTGGGTCAGGCCGGGCGCGGTGTCGTTGTACGTGTAGCCGTAGGGCCACAGGACCAGCTCGCTGTACGTGTGGAAGTCGATGCCGGCCCTGATCTGCTGCTTGCCGCCGACGACCCGGCTGCGCACGAAGTCCGCGACGACCTTGACCTCGGGGGCCGACTCGCCCCGGGCGCCGCGGTAGGTCTCCGAGCCCGTGGAGCCCGAGGAGCCGCCGCAGCAGCCCCACTTGAAGTTCCAGTTGCGGTTCAGGTCGGTGCCCACGTTCGACGAACCGCTGTTGGGCTGGCGGTTCTTGCGCCAGCTGCGGTACGAGCCGGTGGCGATGTCGTACTCGCCGCCGTCGGGGTTGAGGTCCGGCACGATCCAGATCTCGCGGGAGTCGACCAGCTTCTTGATGCGGGCGTCCGTGGTGTAGTCGTCGCCCAGTTCGCGCAGCAGGTAGAGGGCCATCTCCACGGTCAGGTGCTCGCGCGCGTGCTGGTGGTGGGTGAAGAGGACCTCGGGCTCGGCCTCGTCGGTGCCGACGTTGTCGCTGATCTTGAGGGCGACGATGTCCCGGCCGGAGTAGGACTTGCCGATGACCCGCTTGCTGATCAGGTCGGGGTGGGCCGCGATGCGCTGGTCGATCTCCGCGTTCATCTCGGCGTAGTTGTGGTACCTGGCGTCGGCGGACGGGAAGTCCTTGACCGTCACGCCCCGTCCGTCGGTGCGCTTCGGGGGACCGGCCAGGGCCTTGAGCTCGTAGCCGGACCCGCGCAGCGAGGCGGCCTCCGCGGCGTCCGCCGAGACGACCACCGAGCGGGCGTCCACCTCGTCGATGGTGATGCCCGTGCGGGCGAGCGCGGTGCGGGCGGCACGGTCGTCGGCCAGCGGGATCTCGTACTGACGGGTGTCCTCGTCGGCGGCCGTCGCCGCCTTCGGGGACGTCCGGTCGGCGTCGCCCGGCGCGGCGTTGGCGGTCAGCGGGGCCGCGACGGCGAGGGCGAGCAGGGCCGCGAGTGCAGCCGATCTCCGGCCGCGTATGCGGAGTCGCATGAAGTCTCCTCGGGGGTGGGGGGTTGTTCAGTGCGACGTGCGGGATGCGGGAGTGCGGGTCGCGCGGCCCCATCGTCGAGGCCTGGCATGCACTCGTCAACGCTGTCTTTGGCCAACCTCTTGTGCCGCGCGCCGCGATGCGCTTTCTTGATCGGCATGGCTGAAACGACTGGCAGTGGCACCGCCGCCGGCGCAGCGGAACCCCCGCTCCGCAAGGCGAGCTGGAAGTACGTCGGCCCCGGCATCGTCGTCGCGGCCACCGGGGTCGGGGCGGGCGACCTCGTCGCGACGCTCATCGCGGGCAGCAAGTTCGGCTACACCCTGCTGTGGGCGGCGATCATCGGCTGCCTGGTGAAGATCTCCCTGGCCGAGGCGACCGGACGCTGGCATCTGGCCACCGGCCGCACCCTCTTCGAGGGCTGGCGCACCCTGGGCCGCTGGACCACCTACTACTTCGCCGTCTACGTGGTCATCTGGGGCTTCGTCTACGGCGCGACGGCGATGTCGTCCAGCGCGCTGCCCCTGGTGGCGCTGTTCCCGGACGGCCCGAGCCTGAAGACGTGGGCGATGATCTGCGGCCTGCTCGGCCTCGCCTTCGTCTGGTTCAACCGGTACGCCGTCTTCGAGAAGGTCATGACGGCCGTCATCGGCATGAAGTTCCTGATCGTCGTGTACGTCGCCGTGCGGGTCGCCCCCGACCTCGGCAACGCCCTCGCGGGCCTCGCGCCGGTCCTGCCGGACGGCTCGCTGCTCTACACGCTGGGCCTGATCGGCGGCGTCGGCGGCACGATCACCATGGCGGCGTACGGGTACTGGGTGAACTCCAAGGGCTGGACCGACATCAGCTGGCTCAAGGTGATGCGCCTGGACAACCGCGTCGCGTACGTCACCACCGGCGTCTTCGTCGTCGCGATGATGATCATCGGTGCCGAGCTGCTGCACTCCACGAACGTCGCCCTGACCTCCGGCGACCGGGGCCTGATCGACCTCGGCCAGGTCCTGGAGGACAAGTTCGGCGCGGTCACCGCGAACCTGTTCCTGATCGGCTTCTTCGCCACGTCCTTCGGCGCGCTGATGGGCGTGTGGCACGGCGTGAGCCTGATGTTCGCGGACTTCGTGGAGCGGCTGCGGCGCGAGCGCGGCGCGGCGTCCGGGGCGCCGGACGCGAGCGCGGCCGAGGGGGACATGGTGGGGGAGGTCGCGGCGGGCAAGCGCGAGAAGTCGGTGCCGTTCCGGGCGTACCTGCTCTGGCTGACCTTCCCGCCGATGGGCCTGCTCTTCCTGGACGAGCCGTTCGGCCTGGTCATCGCCTACGGCGTGCTGGGCGCGTTCTTCATGCCCTTCCTGGCCCTCACCCTGCTCTGGCTCCTCAACTCCTCGCGCACCCCCGAGCAGTGGCGCAACGGCATCGTGAGCAACGTGATGCTGGCGGGGGCGGGCCTGCTCTTCCTGGTCCTGTGCGTGCAGCAGGTGCGCGACCTGCCCTGGTAGGAGCGGGCGGGGCGCGGGGCGTACGGCGGGAAACAGGCGGCGCCGCCGGGAAATCGGCAGCGCCGCCGGGGGAGCGGCGGCGCTGCGGTCTCTCGGTGCCCTGCGGGCGGCTACATGCCGTGGACGTGCGCGCCCACCGCGGCGGACCAGGTGCTGCCCGCCGTGGCGTCCCAGTTCGTCGACCAGGTCATCGCGCCCCGGATGTCCGGGTACGTCCTGGACGGCTTGAAGGAGCCGCAGCCCGTGCCCTTGGCCAGGCAGTCCAGGGCGTCGTTGACGACCTCCGGCGCCACGTACCCGCCGCCCGCCGCCCGGGAGGACGCCGGGACGCCGATGCCGACCTGCGAGGGCGCCAGGCCGTTCTCCAGCTGGATGCAGGCGAGGCCGGTGAGGAAGTCGACGGTGCCCTGGCTGTAGACCTTGCCGTCGCAGCCGAGCATCGAACCGCTGTTGTAGTACTGCATGTTGACCACCGTGAGGATGTCCTTCACGGCGAGCGCGGTCTTGAAGTACTCGGTCGACGGCGACTGCATGTCGATGGTCTGCGGGGCCATCGTCAGGACCAGGCCGGAACCGGCCTTGCCCGCGAGCGACTTGAGCGCCTGCGTCATGTACGTGGAGTTGAGCCCGTTCTCCAGGTCGATGTCGACGCCGTCGAAGCCGTACTCCTGCATCAGCCCGTACACCGAGTCGGCGAAGGCGGCCGCGGACGCCGGGTCGCTGACCGACACCGCGCCCTTCTCGCCGCCGACCGAGATGATCACGGACTTCCCGGCCGCCTGCTTGGCCTTGATGTCGGCCTTGAACTGATCGACGGTGTAGCCGCCGAGGCCCGCCGAGTCGAGGGTGAAGGTCACCTGCCCCGGCGTGCCGGTCGCGTCGGCGAAGGCCACCGCGATGATGTCGTACGCGTCCTGCACGTCACCCAGCTTCTGCACCTGGGCGCCGTTGTCGAAGTTCTGCCAGTAGCCGGTCACCGCGTGCTCCGGCACGGCGCGGGTGCCCGCGGCGGCCTTCGCGCCGCCCGCGGACTGCGTACCGGCCGATCCCGTGCCGGCGGTCGCGACGCCCCCGGCGAGGACGCCGGTGAGGGTGAGGGCGAGTGCGGCCAGGGCTCCGGTGAGGGCGCCCGTCCTTCTCCTGCGTGTGCGGTCCACTGCTGCCTCCGGTGGGGGGAGAGGTACGTCGGAACGGTGGCCACCGCCGTGCTGCTTGGTCGTACAAGCTGGTCCAGACCAATTGAGTTGTCAAGGGCTCAAGCATCACTTCCTTCCCGCCGGGATCACCCACCTCCACATGAACAGTGGGAAGTTGGGTGTTGAGGCGACCATGACGTGGATATGGTGCTGAGGCAGGAGTGCAGGAGACCGGGGGTGTACGCGTTGCCGACCGCCATAGCCGTCACCGGCCCCGATCTCGTGCTGCCCTCGCCCGACCGGCACACCCCGTCGGCCGCCGTCCTGCAGTCCGCCGTGCAGTCCCCGCGCACGTACGCGCTCGACCAGGCGATCACCGAGATGGACACCCTCGTCGAGCACCACGGCTACGTGGTCGTCCTGTGCCCGGCCTCCGCGCCCGCGGCCGTCGCCCAGCGGCTGTACGCGGTCCGCTCGGTCCTGGAGAGCGACCGCATCGCCATCGTCCGCTCCGACCTGCCGCCGCTCGGACTCGCCGTGCTCGCCCTGCAGTTGCGGCAGCTCTCCGTCTGCGACTTCAGCCCCGGCGTGCTGGCCTCCGCGGCCCGCCTGCTCTCCCACTACATCTACGCGGGCGCCCTGCTCGGCTCCGTCGCCAAGCTCGACCGGGTGCCCGTCAGCCTCCAGTCGCACGCCAAGTCCTGGGTGCCGGGCGCCCAGTTCGCGGTCCTCGCCACCCCGCGGCCCGAGCTGGTCAAGGTGTCCGGCGGCGACGGGGCCCGGCTGTCGGCCCCCGGCTTCGCCACCCGGATGCTCTACGCCCCCGGCTGCCTGCCCGCCGACTGGATCACCGGGACCCTCGCCCCCGCCTGGAAGTCCCAGGACGTCACCGAGGCCCGGCTGCCCGGCGAGTCCGAGCGCTGGTGGGCCACCGGCAAGCTCGTCGAGTTCGCCGCCGCCATCCCGGACATCTCCGTCCTCTACCAGCTGGTGTCCTCCGTCCGCCGCGACGACTGCCACTGGTGCGGCCTCGAACTCATCGGCGACCGCTGCGCGTTCTGCGCCGCCCCGCTCCCGCCGCCCGGCGAACGGCCCGCGCCACCCGTGCGGGCCCTCGCCGCGCGCGGCGCGACCGCCCTGCCCCGCGGCGCCACCTAGGACGGGACCGCCCGCCCCGCCCCTCGTACGCGACCGACGACCGCACGTGCGCCACCCCGCTCACTGTCCGTAGCCAACCGCACTCGATCGAGGTAGTCCGGCCCATGAACTCACGCCAGCGCCGCGGCGTCATCCTGCTGGTCCTGTCGGTCCTGTGCGCGTTCGGCGCGTTCGCGGGCGTCCTCTCGGTGATCCGCGACGTGAACTCGAAGGTGGGCCCCGAGGTCGCCGCGTACAAGCTCAAGGGCGACATCGCGCCCTACAAGGAGCTGACCACCGACCAGTTCGAGAAGGTCGAGATGCCCGAGCGGTGGCTCTCCGGCAACGCCGTCACCGACCTCGCCGACATCCGCGGCAAGATCGCCGTCACCCAGCTGCGCAAGGGCTCGCTGCTGCAGTCCGACATGATCGTCCGCAGGCCCAAACTCGGGCCCGGCCAGCAGGAGATCGCCATCATGATCGACGCGGCCACCGGCGTCGCCGGCAAGATCACACCCGGCTCGAAGGTCAACATCTACGCCACCTTCAAGGGCGAGACCGACAAGGCGAAGGACCAGTCCAAAGTCATCGTGGAGGGCGCCAAGGTGCTCGACGTCGGCAAGCTGACCCCGCTCGAACCCGACCAGGACGACCGCACCCGCCGCCGCGCCACGGAGGCGGTGCCCATCACCTTCGCCCTCGGCACCGCCGACGCCCAGCGCGTCGCGTACGCCGAGTCGTTCGCCACCCACGTCCGGCTCGCCCTGGTCGGCGCGGGCGGCGACGCGACCGTGCCGCCCAGGGACCGGACGTACACCCTCGACGAGGACAAGTAGGAGGTCACGTATGACCACTCGGATCCTCCCCGCCGTCGGCGACATCGACGCGGCCCGCGCGCTGTCCACCCTGGTCGGCCAGCTGCCCGACACCGAACCCGCGCCCCCCGTCGGCGACTCCACCGCGCTCCTCGACACCCTCGCGCGGCTCGCCGCCGAATCCGTCGAGGAACTGCCCGAGGTCGTCCTCGTGCACGAGCGCATCGGCCCCGTCCCGGCCCTCGACCTGATCCGCGACCTCGTGCTGCGCTTCCCCGCGGTCGGCGTCGTCCTGGTCACCGCCGACACCAGCCCGGGCCTGCTGACCGCCGCCATGGACTCCGGGGCGCGCGGCATCGTCGGCCTCCCGCTCGCCTACGACGCCCTCGCCGAGCGCGTCCAGGCCGCCGCCTCCTGGTCCGCCGGGATGCGCAGGCACCTGGGCAACGGCAACGGCGGCCTGGAGCTGTACGCGGGCGGCGCCGGGCCCGGCGGCGCGGGCACCGTCGTCGCCGTCAGCGGCGCCAAGGGCGGCGTCGGCACGACCGTGACCGCCGTCCAGCTCGCGCTGGCCGCGGGCGCCTCGGGCCGCTCCGTCGCCCTCCTCGACCTCGACCTGCAGTCCGGCGACGTCGCCTCCTACCTCGACGTGCAGTTCCGGCGCTCCGTCGCCGACCTCGCGGCGATCACCGACATCACGCCCCGCGTCCTCCAGGACGCCGTCTACACCCACGAGAGCGGCATCGGCCTGCTCCTGGCCCCCGCCGACGGCGAGCGCGGCGAGGAGGTCACCGACCGCGTCGCCCGCCAGACCATCGGCGCCCTGCGCGCCCGCTACGACGTCGTGGTCGTCGACTGCGGCGCCTACGTCACCGCGGCCAGCGCCACCGCGATCGAACTCGCCGACCGGGCCCTGCTGCTCGTCACCCCCGACGTCGTCGCCGTCCGCGCCGCCAAACGCGTGGTGCGCCTCTGGGACCGCCTGCAGATCCGCAAGGCAGAGGAGACCGTCACCGTCGTCAACCGGCACGGCAAGGGCGCCGAGATCCAGCCCTCCCTGGTCGAACGCGTCACCGGCACCCGCACCGCCCGCACCACCGTCCCCGCCGGCTTCAAGGAACTGCAGGCCGCCGTCGACGCCGGCCGCATGCAGGACCTCGACAGCCGCTCCACGGTCAAGCAGGCGCTGTGGGGCCTGGCGGGCGAACTGGGCCTGGTCGACCCGGAGGCCGCGGGCGGCGCCAAGCGCTCCGGACTCGCCCTGCGCCGGAAGGCGGCGGGCGGCGACCGGGGCGCGGTCACCCTGGAGTTCGCCGGCATGTTCCCGCTGCTCCTCGTCGTCATGACGATCCTCTGGCAGTGCGCGCTGTACGGCTACTCGTACTCCCTGGCCGGGAACGCCGCGGACGAGGCGGCCCGGGCGGCCACCGCCGCGTACGCCGCGGGGGAGGGCGCGGGCGGCGCCTGCTCGACGGCCGCCCGGGAACACCTGCCCGACGCCTGGCAGGGCGCCGACGTGTCCTGCACGGACGAGGGCGCCGTGTGGAAGGCGCGCGTCTCGGTCGACGTCCCCGTGTTCTTCCCGGGCTTCGACGCGGGATGGCACGTGGACGGGGAGGCGGGGGCGGCGAAGGAAGGGGACGACGGATGAGGCGGGTGCGCAGCGTCCGGGGGCGCGGCCGGGCCGTCCCGGGCCCGCGGCGGCGCCGCTGGGACGACCGGGGCGTCTCCATGCTGGAGTTCGCCGGATTCCTGCCGATCCTGCTGCTCGTCGGCCTCGCCGCGATCCAGCTCGGCCTGGTCGGCTACGCCGCCAACCAGGCGGGCTCGGGCGCCCGCGCCGCCGCCCGCGCCGCCTCGCAGGGCGACCCGGGGGAGGCCGCGGGCGCGGCGGCCATGGACGGCGACCTCACCGCCTCCGTGGGCGTCAGCCGGGGCGGCGCCACCACGACCGCCACCGTCGAGGTCCAGGTGCCCACCCTGCTGCCCTTCGTCGACACGGACTGGAGCGTCACCAAGGAGGCGACCATGCCCAACGACGACCCCGACGACTGAGCCCGCCCGCAGAGCCGCCGACTCCCGTACGTACGAAGGAGGTTGAACCCCGACATGAGCCTGCGGGACCGCGTCGCACCCACCCACCAGCCGGAGCCGAGCCGGGACGACGGCCTCGTCGCCGTCTACCGCGCCAAGCTCCTGGAGGAGATCGACCTCGCCGAGATGTCCTCGCTCGCCGCGGCGGACCGGCGGGTCCGCCTGGAGCGCGTGCTCGGCCACATCATCAGCCGCGAGGGCCCGGTCCTCTCCACCTCCGAGCGCGCCCAGCTGATCCGCCGGGTCGTCGACGAGGCCCTCGGGCTCGGCGTCCTCGAACCGCTGCTCGCCGACGCCTCCATCACGGAGATCATGGTCAACGGCCCCGACTCGATCTTCGTCGAGCGCGCGGGGCGCGTCGAACAGCTCCCGCTGCGCTTCGCCTCCGAGGAGCAGCTGATGCAGACCATCGAACGCATCGTCTCCACCGTCAACCGCCGCGTGGACGAGTCGAACCCCATGGTCGACGCCCGCCTGCCCACCGGCGAGCGCGTCAACGTGATCATCCCGCCGCTCGCGCTGACCGGCGCCACGCTCACCATCCGCCGCTTCCCCCGCGCCTACACGCTGCCCGAACTCATCGGCCTCGGCTCGCTCGACGAGCACATGCTGATGCTGCTCGCCGCGTTCGTCCGCGCCCGCTTCAACCTCATCGTCAGCGGCGGCACGGGCACCGGCAAGACGACGCTCCTGAACGCCCTCTCCGGCCTGATCCCCGCCCACGAACGCATCATCACCATCGAGGACTCCGCCGAGCTCCAGCTCCAGCAGGAGCACGTCATCCGCCTCGAATCCCGCCCCCCGAACGTCGAGGGCAAGGGCCAGATCACCATCCGCGACCTGGTCCGCAACAGCCTGCGCATGCGCCCCGACCGCATCATCGTCGGCGAGGTCCGCGGCGGCGAGACCCTCGACATGCTCCAGGCGATGTCGACGGGCCACGACGGCTCCCTGGCGACCGTCCACGCGAACACCGCCGAGGACGCCCTGATGCGCATGCAGACCCTCGGCTCCATGTCGGAGGTCCAGATCCCCTTCGAGGCCCTGAAGGACCAGATCAACTCGGCCGTCGACGTGGTCATCCAGCTCGCCCGGCACGGCGACGGCTCCCGCAAGGTCGCCGAGATCGTGCTGCTCGTCTCGCACGGACGCCAGCAGTTCCGCATCGTCCCCGTCACCCGCTTCGTGCCCCGCCCGCTCGGCGCCGACCGCGTGGTGCACGGCTGCTTCGAGCACCTGCCGCTGCCGCGCGAGGTCGCCGACAAGCTGTACGTGGCCAACGAACCCGTGCCGCCCGCGTTCGGCGTGACGGAAGCCGTCGACGCACTGAACACGAGGGAAGCCATCGGATGAACGACCCCGCCCTCCTCGCCCTCGGCGCCACGGTCCTGACCGGCACCCTCGCCGTCGCCGGCATCCACACCTACGCCTCCGGGCGCGCCCAGCGCCAGGCCCTGGTCGACCGCCTCGCGCTCGGCCCCGGCACGGGCGACGGCGGCCCGCCCGGCCGCGCCCGCCGCTTCGCGGCCGTCGACCGCCGGCTGCGCCGCACCCGGCTCGGCCGGTCCCTGCACCTGCGGCTCTCCGCGACGGGCCTCGACCTGACGCCGGGCGAGTTCTTCACCTACGTCGTCGCGGTCGTCGTCGCGCTCTGGCTGATCGCGGCGGCCACCCTCGCGCCGTTCTTCGGCCCGATCGCGGGCCTCGTGGCGGTGTGGGGCGCGGTGGCGTTCCTCAACTGGCAGCGGCAGAAGCGCATCGAGGCCTTCATCAACCAACTCCCCGACGTGGCCCGCATCCTGGCCAACGCCACGGCGGCGGGCCTCGCCCTGCGCACGTCCCTGGCGATGGCGGCGGAGGAGCTGGAGGCCCCGGCGGGCGAGGAGCTCTCGCACGTCGCCGACCAGTTGACGATGGGCCGTTCCATCGACGACACCCTCGGCGAGCTGGCCGAGCGCCTCCCCTCCCGCGAGCTGATAGTCCTCGTCACGACGCTCGTCCTGTCCAACAAGGCGGGCGGCACGGTGGTCAACTCCCTGCGCAACCTCACGCAGACCCTGGAGGACCGCAAGGAGACCCGGCGCGAGGTCCGCACGATGCTCTCGGAGGTCCACGCGACGGCCTTCACGGTCCCGCTGCTGGGCCTCGGCTCCCTGCTCCTCATCAACTCCTCGAACGAGGGCGCCCTGGAGCGCGTGACGGGATCCCCGCTCGGCCAGACCCTGATCCTGATCTCGCTCGGCCTCTACGCGGTCGGCTTCTTCGTGATCAGACGCCTGGGCAAGATCGAGGTCTAGCGCCCACGATGACCCGAATCAGCCGAAGGGAACGGGAGTTACGGTGATGGCGCTGGTGCTGGCGGCGGTGATGGCCCTGGCCGTGGCGGGCGTGTTCCAGGGCATCCGCATGTACCGCGCGGACGCGAAGCTGCCCTCCGACCTGGCCGTGGCCCTGGAGGTCGGCGCGACCCGCGTGTCGGTGGCGGACTCGGCGGTGGACCGGCTCGGCATGCGCTTCGCCCCCCTCGTCCTGCGCGTGATGGGCCCGCGAAGGGTCGACGCCAAGCGCCGCAGGATCGACATGGCGGGCAACCCGGGCGGCCTGACGATCGACCGGTACGCGGCGCGGCGGGCGGTCTACGGCGTCTTCGGCGTCGTCCTCGGTCTGGTCTTCCTCACCAACGGCTCGCCCCTCTTCGGCCTGCTCACCCTGGCCTTCGGCGCGGTCGCGGCGGACGCGCTGATCTGGCAGGCGATCCGCGAACGCCGTGAGGTCATCGACCGCACGCTCCCCGACTTCCTGGACGTCCTCGCGGTCGTCGTCTCGGCCGGCCTGGGCTTCCGCCAGGCCCTGGACCGGGTGGCCGAGCGGTACGAGGGGCCGTGGGCGGACGAACTGCGCATCACCCTGCGCCAGATGGACATGGGCGTCAGCCGCCGCCAGGCCTTCGACGACCTGCGCCGCCGCAACGCGTCCGAACAGGTCGCCCAGTTCGTCTCCGCCCTCCAGCAGGGCGAGGAACTGGGCTCCCCGATCGCGGACACGCTCATCCAGCTCGCCACGGACATGCGCCGCACGGACGCGCAGAACTCCCGTCGCAGGGCGGCGAAGACGATCCCCAAGGCGACCATGGTGACGCTGGTCTTCATGCTCCCGGCGACGATGATCCTGATCGCCGCGGGGATGTTCCTCGGCTCGGGCTCCGACTTCGGCTCCATCCTGGGCCGTTGACATGGGCGGACCCCGTACGGCAACACCGACTTCGCGAAAGGCCTTCGCGGATGCAACTCGATGTGGGACAGTCAGGGCTGAGTTCACGGTTCGCGTGAGGGGACTTCGTGCATGGTGATCTCACCGAGGGGGAAGAGAACCCGCCAACTAGCGGGCGCCGCGCCCCGGATACTGCATACGTTGCGCAGAGTTGCTGCCGATGCACGCCTTGTGGCGTACGTTGCCTCTGACCACAAAGGGCGCGGTATCGGGTGGGAGAGAAGGAGCCGTCGTGCTGAAGGAACGCGTGCTCGGAGTCTGGTGCGACTGGACGGTCACGGTGGCGTCCCGGGTCCGGGGGAGGGACCGGGATGCGGGAGCGGGGTTCGTGGAGTATGCGGGGCTGATGATTCTTATTGCGGGGATCTTCACGTTGATCGACCAACTGGGCCTGGACGGCACGATCTCCTCTGCCATCGGGGACGCGGTCGACGACGTGGTCGGCGGCTGACGGCCGCGGTCCGCCACGGCGACCGAGGGCAGACTCTCCCCATCTACATCTGGCTGACGGGGATTCTGCTCTTCGTCGCCTTCGCCTTCTTCGCGTTCGCCCAGGCCGCTTCCGCCCGCAACGGCGCCCAGTCGGCCGCCGACGCGGCGGCGCTCGCGGCGGCCCAGGACGCCAGGGACGAGCTCGTCGACGGCCTCGAGCTGTCCATCGGCGAGAGCGACGACTGGCTCGACTGGCTGCTGGGCGACCGGTTCACCGGTGCCGGTGCCCGCGGCGCGGCCGACGCGCTGGCCGCCGACAACGACGCGACCGTCATCGGTTTCGGCCCCACCGAGGTGAACGGCCACCCGGGCTTCCGCGCGGAGATCGAGACCAGGTACACCGTCGGTGACTCGATCATTCCGGGCACGGAGTCGAAGCACGCCAAGGCCGATGCCACCGCCGTCATCGCACCGCGCTGCGACGTCGGCCCGGAGGCCGATCCGGACAAGCCCGTGGAACTCATCTGCGACGGCGGCGATCCCATCGAGATCGACCCGGACGACTTCGAGCCGGGCGACCTCCCCGACGCGTCCGTCCTCTTCGCCGTGCACCTGGCCGACTGACAAGCGATGGACGAGAGAGGGGAAGCCGTAGCAATGAACATTCGGCGCACCACGACGACCCGCAGGGCAATGACCGCTGTGGCGATCACGACTGGGCTGGTCCTCGCGGTCGCCGGCTGCGGCGGTGGGGGAGACGACGACAAGCCCGAGAAGTCCGGGTCCTCGTCGTCAGCGGCGGAGAAGGGCAAGGACGACGAGAAGCCGAAGGAGAACGAGAGCCCTCCGGAGGACGAGGCTCTCGCGGAGACCAAGGACGGTGACCTCGGCGTCACGATCACGTCGGCCCGCAGGGACGGGGGCGGCTTCGTCACCGTCTCGGGCACGGTGACGAACAACGGGAGCCGCTCGTGGATGGGTGCCGACTGGGCCAGCGACGAACGCGAGTTGCGTTCCAACGGCGGTTCCTTGTCGGGCTCCAGCCTGGTGGACACCGGTGGGAAGAAGAAGTACCTCGTCCTCAGGGACACGTCGGGGCGCTGCCTGTGCACCAAGTTCAACGGTCGGGTGAAGCAGGGCGAGACGGCCAGCTGGTTCGCCCAGTTCCCCGCCCCACCCGAAGGCACCACCAAAGTCACCTTCCAAGTCGGCGCCATGCCCCCCGCCCCCATAGAGATCTCCGAGGGCGAGTGACCCCATGACCCACCTCCCCCTCACCCGATCGCGATCCCGGTCCGGGTCGCGCCCCCGGCCCGGGCCCCGCCCGCGCACCACCACCCTGGCCGCCGCCGCGACCCTCACCGCCCTCGTCCTCTTCGCCCCGCCCGCCCTCGCCGACGACGACCCCGGCGCCCCGCCGGGCAGCACCACCACGTCGCCGCCGCCCGAGGTCGACTCCAACAGTCCCGGCCTCAAGCTCGCCGACGGGGCCACGCTGGCGCCCGCCAAGGTGCTGGACATCAAGTCCGTCGTCGAGGACCTCGGCGGCGAGGAGCGGCGCGAGGACACCAACACCGACGTGAAGTTCGCGCTGCAGGCGGAGGTCCTCTTCCCCAAGGACAGCTCGAAGCTGAACCCGGAGGCGAACGCCCGGATCAAGGCGATCGCGGAGGAGGCCAGGGCCCAGAAGGCGACGGACGTCCGCGTCTTCGGCTTCACGGACGACCTCGGCTCCTACGGGCACGGCAAGAAGCTGTCCCGGGCCCGTGCCGAGGCCGTGCACGACGAGCTGGCCACCCACCTCGGCCCCGAGGTCACCTTCTCCGTGCGCGGCTACAGCGAGGACTACCCGATCGCCGACAACGGCTCCGAGGAGGGCCGCAAGAAGAACCGCCGCGTCGAGGTGTCGTTCCCGCGCGGAGCGTCGGACGGCGGCGCAGGGGCGGCGGGGAGCCCGACGGCGAAACCCTGATGTGCCGGGGGCGTCCCCGATGTCAGGATTGCCCCATGAGCCCCGACGCCACCCCCCGCACCCCTGGCACCTCCCGCACCCCCCGAGCCCCCCGCACCTTCGACGACCTCGTCGCCGAGGCCGAGGCCGCGCCCACCGAAGGGTGGGACTTCTCCTGGTTCGAGGGCCGGGCCACCGAGGCGCGGCCCTCCTGGCGGTACGCGGAGGCGATGGCGGGGCGGCTCGCCGGGGCCTCGGCGAGCCTCGACATCCAGACGGGCGGCGGCGAGGTGCTCGCCTCGGCCGCCGTCCTGCCGCCGCTCGCCGTCGCCACCGAGGGCTGGCCGGCGAACGTCGCCAAGGCCACCGCCCTGCTGCACCCGCGGGGCGTCGCGGTCGTCGCCTCGCCCGAGGACGCGCCGCTGCCGTTCGCCGACGGCGCGTTCGACCTCGTCACCAGCCGCCACCCGGTCAAGGCGCACTTCGAGGAGATCGCCCGCGTCCTGCGCCCCGGCGGCACCTACTTCGCCCAGCACGTCGGCCCCGCCAGCGTCTTCGAGGTCGTCGAGTACTTCCTGGGCCCGCAGCCCGCCGAGGTCAGGAACGGCCGCCACCCCGACCTGGAGCGCGCCGAGGCCGAGGCGGCCGGCCTGGAGGTGGTGGACCTGCGCGCCGAGCGGCTGCGGATGGAGTTCCACGACATCGGCGCCGTCGTCCACTTCCTGCGGAAGGTGGTGTGGATGGTCCCCGGCTTCACCGTGGAGGCGTACCGTCCGCGCCTGCGCGAACTGCACGACCGGATCCAGGCGTCGGGCCCCTTCGTCGCGCACAGCACGCGCCACCTCTTCGACCTGCGCAAGCCGGTGGACGAGCCGGTACTGTCGGAGGGGTAAGTGGCCCCGGAATCCCGAGGAGTTGGTCGTGCCGAAGGTCAGGGGGACGTACACCTGCGGGCTCGATGTCGCGGTGGACGTGGTCGGCGGCAAGTGGAAGCCCATGATCCTCTGGGCGCTGCACGAGGGCGTGACGCTGCGCTTCGGCGAGCTGAGGCGGCACATCGCCGGTGTCAGCGAGAAGGTGCTGACCCAGCAGCTGCGCGAGCTGGTGTCCGACGGCATCGTGCACCGCGAGGTCTATCCGGAGGTCCCGCCGAAGGTCGAGTACTCCCTGACCGATCTCGGCGAGTCCCTCAACACCGCCCTGGTTCCCCTGGGGTTGTGGGGCGATCAGCACATGCACCAAGTGATCGCGCACAAGACCGCGGCCGCGGAAAGCGTTGCGTAGCCGATCAA
Organism: Streptomyces sp. NPDC002564; assembly: GCF_042889645.1. Taxonomy (NCBI): domain Bacteria; kingdom Bacillati; phylum Actinomycetota; class Actinomycetes; order Kitasatosporales; family Streptomycetaceae; genus Streptomyces; species Streptomyces sp. NPDC002564. Next base: position 545,559 of record NZ_JBIARE010000001.1, read on the forward strand.
TTCGGGCAAGGCGCACTGATCGCGCGGAACTCCCAGAAGGTGACGTACGCCCCGGAATTGAAGCCATGATTCCGCATCGTTATCAATACTGGCTCGATCCGCCCGTCGCCTTCCCGTAAGTTCAGACCAAGGCTAATTCGCGTGAGCAAATCGCGCGTGCGGTGCCGCGCGGTGGAGGGGGCCGCGCGGCACCGCGAGCCCTCACCCGGCGCCCTGCGCCCCGCCGTGCACGACGATCAGCGCACCCGGCCGTACGCCCCACCCGGCCATCGCCCCGGCCTCCGCCTCCAGCACGTGCCGGGCCCGCGGGCGCGGCAGTCCGATCCGCCCCGGACGCATCGTCCGGACGGACAGGACGCGCAACGCACGGTCGAGATATGCCACATCGATGGCGAACCGCATCCGCACGGTGTGCACACTGCTCGCCGGCGTCAGGAGCAGCGCCCCCGGCAGGCCCGTGCGCCCGAGCAGTCCCCGGTGCCGCGCCCGCGCCGAGTCCGCGATCTCCAGCGGGACCGGCCCGGAGAGCTCCGGCGGGCCCCCGGCCGTGGGGGTGCTGACCGTCATCGTCGCCATGCCCGCGAAATTAGCGCCGCGCGCACCCGTGGCGTCAAGCGCGCGATCCTCCGGGGGGTCCCCCGTGGGAGGTACGGCCCCGCCCGGCCGAAATCCGCCCTCGAACCCCTGATTCCGCCGGTAGAACGGGATCGCGCAGTCGTCGGCCGGTCTCGGAGAGTAGTTGTGGCACGCCGATGCACCCATCCGCACTTACGAAGGGTTATGGTGGAAACCCCCCCTCGGGCCGGTCCATCTCCCCCCCATGGACCGGCCCGATTTTTTTGTGCCACGGCGCGGGCGGCCCGCATGCCCGCCGACCGCCCCCGTGAAAGAGCACGAAGGGGCGCCAAGAGGTGCGAAGGGCCGCAAAGGATCACGGAAGACCGCGGAAGATCACGGAAGATCGGCATCCGGATATCGTCAGGGACATGTCGAACCCGCACCCCCCACCCTCCGCTCCCCAGCCCGGCCCGCCCCCCGGCACCCAGCCCGGCCCGCCGCCCCCCGCCGCCCAGCCCGGCCTCCCCACCTACAACGGTCCGGCCCAGGACCCCGCCCACGCCTACGGGCCCGGCCCTGGACACGGACACGGCTACGGACACGGCTACGGACACGGCTACGGACAGGGATACGGCTACGGCTACGGCCCGATGCCTCCGCAGCAGATGCCCGGGGTCGTCCGCACCGCGCAGATCATCATCTGGACCCTCGCCGGTCTCACCGTCCTAGGCGGCGCCGCCCTGATCGGCCTGGCCAATCCGGAGACGGCGGGCGCGGCGATCGGCGTGAACATCTGCCTGCTGGTCGCGGCCGGCATGGCCTTCCGGTTCGGCAGCGCGGGCCAGGGCATCCGCGTCACCTGCATCGTCCTGATGAGCGTCCAGATAGTCCTCGGGCTCGGCGGCGCCTCCTCGGGCAACCCGGCCGGGCTGCTGCCGATGCTCGGCGCGATCGCCACGGTCATCCTGCTCTCGCAGAGCGCCGCCGGCGCGTGGTTCAAGCGGCCGCGCGCCTGACCGGGCGCCGTCCCGCCCCTCGGGACGCACGGGAGCCCCGGAGTGCAACCATCCACTCCGGGGCTCCCGTGCATCCCGGGGGGCGCGTCCCGGTCAGCTCCGCCCGGCCCAGATGTTGGTGCCCGGCGTCGACACGGCGAACGTGTCGATCGCGGTGAGCTCCTCGTCCGTCAGCTTCGGGCCCGCGAGCGCCGCCACGTTCTCCTCCAGCTGCTTGACGCTGGACGCGCCGATCAGCGCGGAGGTCATCCGCTCGTCGCGCAGCACCCAGTTGAGGGCGAGCTGCGCGAGGGACTGGCCGCGGCCCGCCGCGATGTCGTTCAGGCCGTTGAGACGGCGCACGACCTCGTCGCTCAGGAGCTGCGGGTCGAGCGACTTGCCCTGCGTGGCCCGCGAGCCCTCCGGGATGCCCGTCAGGTACTTGTTCGTGAGCAGGCCCTGGGCCAGCGGCACGAAGGAGATGCAGCCCATGCCGGCCTGCTCCAGCGTGTCGAGCAGCCCGTCGTCCTCGGTCCAGCGGTTGATCATCGAGTACGACGGCTGGTGGATGAGGGCGGGCACGCCCATCTCCCGCAGCAGCCGCGCCGCTTCGGCGGTCTGCTCGCTGTTGTACGAGGAGACACCCACGTAGAGCGCCTTGCCCTGCTGGACCGCCGAGGCGAGGGCGCCCATCGTCTCTTCCAGCGGGGTGTCCGGGTCGAAGCGGTGGGAGTAGAAGATGTCGACGTAGTCGAGACCCATCCGCTCCAGCGACGCGTCCAGCGAGGACAGCAGGTACTTGCGGCTGCCCCACTCGCCGTACGGGCCGGGGTGCATCAGATAGCCGGCCTTCGTGGAGATGACCAGCTCGTCGCGGTACGCGGCGAAGTCCTGCGCGAAGAGCTTGCCGAAGTTGAGCTCGGCCGAACCGGGCGGCGGCCCGTAGTTGTTCGCCAGGTCGAAGTGGGTGACGCCCAGGTCGAAGGCGCGGCGCAGGATCCCGCGCTGCGTCTCCAGGGCCTTGTCGTCGCCGAAGTTGTGCCAGAGGCCGAGCGAGACCGCGGGCAGCTTCAGGCCGCTGCGGCCGGTGCGCCGGTACTCCATGGAGTCGTACCGGTCCTGTGCCGCGCGATACAGAGACGTGTCGTTCATGGGTACGAAGCTACTTCAGCGCCCTGCCACCCGACTGTGGAGGGATGCTCGAGCGGCGGTAGGGTGTCGCCCTCGGGGTTGCTCTGGGCGCGCCCCTTGAGGACCGCCATCTCCTGGAGGCTGACACACGTGAACCTGCGCGACCTGGTGTACGGACTTTACGCACGCCGGGTGGAAGGCCGCCTCGACCACGACCAGGTGCCGAAGCACATCGGGGTCATCCTCGACGGCAACCGTCGTTGGGCGAAGGCTGCGGGCGGGACCACCGCAGAGGGTCACCAGGCGGGCGCGCACAAGATCGAGGAGTTCCTCGGCTGGTGCGCGGAGACGGACGTCGAGGTCGTCACGCTGTGGATGCTCTCGACCGACAACTTCGACCGCCCGGACGACGAGCTGAAGCCGCTCCTGGGCATCATCGAGGCCACCGTCCGCTCGCTCGTCGCCGACGGCCGCTGGCGCGTGCACCACGTCGGCGCGCTCGACCTGCTGCCCGCCCACACCCAGATGGTCATGAAGGAAGCCGAAGAGGCGACCCGCCACAACAAGGGAATACTGGTCAACGTGGCGGTCGGCTACGGCGGCCGCCAGGAGATCGCCGACGCGGTCCGCTCGCTGCTCCTGGAGCACGCGGACCGGGGCACCGCCCTGGAGGAGGTCGCGGAGAAGGTCGACATCGACCAGATCTCCAAGCACCTCTACACCAGCGGCCAGCCGGACCCCGACCTGGTGATCCGAACGAGTGGTGAACAGCGGCTGTCCGGGTTCATGCTCTGGCAGTCCGCTCACTCCGAGTACTACTTCTGCGAAGTCTTCTGGCCGGCCTTCCGGAAGGTCGACTTCCTGCGTGCGCTGCGTGATTACGCGGCGCGCCACCGCCGTTACGGGGGATGACCCCCGGCTGCCCCTGAGGTCGGGGTAACCCAGAGTTAACCAACGCGTCGTCATATGCCCTGGCATGGCTGCGCATGTTCGAGGGAATACCCCTTCCAGGTCGACGTCCGCGCAGTGTCCGAAAGGGACGTCGTATCTCAGCGGACGGCATGGGTCGTCCGCCCGGGAGGCCCTTTGCACCAGGACGACCGTGTGAGCAGCACGGGCGACGTGGAGGGCCGGCGCTCGGCCCGCGCATCGCGGCCCGTGACCGGTCCGGCTCACACCCGCCGGATCGCACCCGGTATCCCTCCCGTCGCTCCCCGACCTCATCCGAGGGGGTACGTCCTTCCGTGGTGACCAGCACAAAGCGCCGCATGCCCGACAGGCGCACCTATGTTCTCGACACCAGCGTCCTGCTGGCCGACCCGAACGCCCTGTCCCGCTTCGACGAGCACGAAGTCGTGCTGCCCGTCGTCGTGGTGACGGAGTTGGAGGCCAAGAGGCACCATCCGGAGCTCGGCTACTTCGCCCGGCAGGCGCTGCGCCTGCTGGACGACCTCCGTATCCGGCACGGCCGTCTGGACGCCCCGATCCCGGTCGGGGACCTGGGCGGTGCGCTGCGCGTCGAGCTCAACCACTCCGATCCCGGCGTGCTCCCGGCCGGCTACCGGTTGGGGGACAACGACTCACGGATTCTCGCCGTAGCGCGCAATCTCCAGGCCGAGGGGTACGACGTCACCGTCGTGTCCAAGGACCTGCCGCTCAGGATCAAGGCGTCCTCGGTCGGGCTCCTCGCCGAGGAGTACCGGGCGGAACTCGCCATCACGGACTCCGGCTGGACCGGAATGTCCGAACTGACCCTCTCGGCCGAACAGGTGGACCTCCTCTTCGAGGAGGACACGCTGTACGTCCCCGAGGCGGCGGACCTGCCCGTGCACACGGGCCTGACGATCCAGTCCGAGCGGGGCAAGGCGCTGGGCCGCGTGACGGCCGAGGGCAATGTCCGGCTGGTCCGCGGCGACCGGGAGGCCTTCGGCCTCAAGGGCAGGAGCGCCGAGCAGCGGGTCGCGCTCGACCTCCTCCTGGACCCGGACGTCGGGATCGTCTCGATGGGCGGCCGGGCCGGCACCGGCAAGTCGGCGCTCGCGCTCTGCGCGGGCCTGGAGGCGGTCCTGGAGCGCCGCCAGCACCAGAAGGTGATGGTCTTCCGTCCGCTGTACGCGGTCGGCGGGCAGGAGCTCGGCTATCTGCCCGGCACCGAGGCCGAGAAGATGGGCCCGTGGGCCCAGGCGGTCTTCGACACGCTGGGCTCGGTGGCGGGCAAGGAGGTCATCGAGGAGATCACGGCGCGCGGGATGCTGGAGGTGCTTCCGCTCACCCACATCCGCGGGCGCTCCCTGCACGACGCGTTCGTGATCGTGGACGAGGCGCAATCCCTGGAGCGGAACGTCCTGTTGACCGTTCTGTCCCGGATCGGGGCGAATTCACGTGTCGTGCTGACCCATGACGTGGCCCAGCGCGACAACCTCCGCGTGGGGCGGTACGACGGCGTGGTCGCCGTCGTCGAGAAGCTGAAGGGCCATCCGCTCTTCGCGCACATCACCCTCACCCGTTCGGAGCGCTCGCAGATCGCGGCGCTGGTGACCGAAATGCTGGAGGACGGTCATCTCTGAGGGGATCCGGGGGAACTGCCGCATCTGACTCTTCCGGGTCAGTTCGCGGCAGATGAGCGGTAGTTGGCGCCGTCCGGCGAAGCGAGCGATCCTAGCCGGGCGGCGTCTTCGTGCGTGTCGCTTTCCAGAAAACTCCTGGGGCAAACGGGGTGTGAGCTTTCCCACGGCATGGGGAATTGCCTTGCGACGTCCCGCTGGGGCAGAGTCTCAGTCCTGTCAGGCCCCGCATGCGACACACGTGTACCCCCAGCGGTACGACAACTCAGGCACCACAGAACTTCATAGTGACCGTCGCATGCCGCCCGCAGCACCACGCGGCTCTCCCTTCCCGGGAGTTGCCCACCGGGCCCGCGCCTCCCGTGACCGATCGCCAGCGGAGGCCAGCGCCAGGGGCACGATTGCGTCCGCGGGGTCACCGGTGCGGACGCTGCTGGAAGGAAACCGTGTGAGCCGGATTTCGGTCCGGGGATTCGCCGTGGCTTCTGCCACCGCGGTCACCACCGTCGGCGCTGTCGTGGGTGTCGCCTCGGGCGACACCCAGCCCTCGAACACGAACGATCTCGAGGCGACCGCCAGCGAAGCGACGCTCCTCGCAGAGATCCCCGCGGGACAGCAGGCCCAGGTCCAGACCGCGTCCCTGACGCAGCAGGCCGACGCCCAGGCCATGGCCGCGGACACCGCGGCCAAGAAGACCGCCGCGGAGGAGGCCCGCAAGCAGGCCGCCGCCTCGGCGATCGAGAAGCAGAAGGCCGCGGAGAAGGAGGAGGCGGCCAAGAAGGCCGCCGCCAAGAAGGAGCGCGAGGAGAAGGCCGAGGCCAAGGCCAGCCGCTCCTCCGCCCGCGACGCCAAGAGCTTCGCGCCGCAGAGCTCGTACACGGTCTCCCAGGTCCAGGCGATGGCACGGCAGATGATCCCCGGGGATCAGTTCCAGTGCTTCAGCAACATCGTCAACCACGAGTCCACGTGGAACTACAAGGCGACCAACGCCTCGTCGGGTGCCTACGGCCTCGTCCAGGCGCTGCCCGGTTCCAAGATGGCCTCGGCGGGCGCCGACTGGCAGACGAACCCGGCCACCCAGATAAAGTGGGGCCTCAACTACATGAACGACCGCTACGGCAGCCCGTGCGGAGCATGGAGCTTCTGGCAGGCGAACAACTGGTACTAGGCCCGCGTCCGGCCGTACCGCGCTCGACATCGAGGGCCCCTCACCGTCATCCGGTGGGGGGTCTTCGCCGTGTACGGTCGGTGCGACGGCTCCAGAGAGGAGTGGCGGGGAAAGTCGGGGGAAGAGGACGGAACATGTCGCGACTGCCAGGATGGCTCGGCCGGCTCGGTGCCGGACTGAGCGGGATGAACGAGCGGTTGAACGAGAAGCGTCGCGACCGGGAGGCCGAGGCGGAAGCCGACGAGTCCCGCGACCTCCTGCGCAAGCGGGGACGGGACGACGCCGGCGACCACACCTTTGCCGACGAGGACGCCGTGGAGCAGGACCACGTGCCCGCCCCGCCCGCCTACGCCCCGGCGGTCGCGGCCAGGCCCGACCCCGTGGCGGCCGTGCCGTGGGGCATGCGGGTCGCGGCCGAGGCCGGCTGGCGGCTGCTCGTGCTCGCGGGCACCCTCTGGGTGCTCATGAAGGTCATCAGCGCGGTGCAGCTGGTGGTGCTCGCCTTCGTGGCGGCCCTGCTGATCACCGCGATGCTGCAGCCCACGGTGGCCCGCCTGAGGAATCTGGGCCTGCCCCGCGGCCTGGCCACCGCGGTCACCGCGATCCTCGGCTTCGTCATCATGGGCCTGGTCGGCTGGTTCGTGGTGTGGCAGGTCATGGAGAACGCCGACGAACTGTCGCGGCAGATCCAGGACGGCATCGAGGACCTGCGCAAGTGGCTGCTCAACAGCCCCTTCCACGTGACCGAGGACCAGATCAACAAGATCGCCAAGAGCCTGCGCGACGCGGTCGGCGCCAACACGGAGGAACTCACCTCCGCGGGCCTCGAAGGCGTCACGGTCATCGTCGAGGCGATGACCGGCATCCTGCTCGCGATGTTCTCGACGCTGTTCCTGCTCTACGACGGCAAGCGGATCTGGCAGTGGACGCTGAAGCTGGTGCCCGCCCAGGCGCGGCCCGGCATCGCGGGCGCGGGCCCGAGGGCCTGGCGCACGCTCACCGCGTACGTGCGCGGCACGGTGATAGTCGCTCTGATCGACGCCATCTTCATCGGCCTCGGCATCTACTTCCTGGGTGTGCCGATGGCGGTGCCGCTCGCCGTCATCATCTTCCTTGCCGCGTTCATCCCGCTGGTGGGCGCGGTCGTGTCGGGCGCGCTCGCGGTCGTCGTCGCGCTGGTCACCCAGGGCGTGTTCACCGCGGTGATGGCGCTGGTCGTGGTCCTCGCCGTGCAGCAGATCGAGGGCCACATCCTGCAGCCGTTCATCCTGGGCCGCGCGGTGCGGGTGCACCCGCTCGCGGTGGTCCTCTCGGTCGCCGCGGGCGGTCTGGTCGCCGGGATCGGCGGCGCGGTCGTCGCGGTCCCGCTGGTCGCCGTCACGAACACCGTCGTCGGCTACCTGCGGGCGTACTCCCGGGAGACGGCCCTCAAGCAGGCGCCGCAGCCGCGGGGTGCGACCGCCGCGGACGCGTCCCCGGCCGAGCGGCCGGAGCAGGTGGAGCAGGCGGAGCGGGCGGAGTAGACCGGAGCGGTCAGGACCTACGACGAACGCCGGACGGGCTGGATCTCTCCAGCCCGTCCGGCGTTTCGCGGACGAGCCCGGCGAAGCCGGTGATCGACGGTGCGGAGGACTACTCCGCCAGGTGAGCCTCGGAGTCGAGCGTGACGCCGACCGCCTGCAGGACGGCGGCGATCTTGAACGCCTCCTGGATCGTCTCGCGGTCGACACCGGCCTTGCGCAGGACCTGCTCGTGCGAGTCCAGGCACTGGCCGCAGCCGTTGATCGCGGAGACCGCGAGGGACCACAGCTCGAAGTCGACCTTCTCCACGCCCGGGTTGCCGATGACGTTCATCCGCAGACCGGCGCGCAGCGTCCCGTACTCCGGGTCGGAGAGCAGGTGGCGCGTGCGGTAGAAGACGTTGTTCATCGCCATGACGGCGGCGGCCGACTTGGCGGCGGTGTACGCCTCGGGGGAGAGGTTCGCCTTCGCCTCGGGCTCCAGCTCGCGCAGCACCTTCGGGGAGCGGGACGCGATGGCGCAGGCCAGCACGGTGCCCCACAGCTGCTGCTGCGGCAGGTCGCTGTTGCCGATGACCGAGCCCAGGTTCAGGCGGAGGTCCTTGGCGTAGTCCGGTACGGCGGACTTCAGTTCGTCGAGTGCCATCTCAGAAGGCTCCGTTCACTCGCCGGAGAGCAGCGCGACCGGGTCGAGGGTCTCGTCGCCCTTGCTCCAGTTGCAGGGGCAGAGCTCGTCGGTCTGCAGGGCGTCGAGGACCCGGAGGACCTCCTTGGGGTTACGGCCCACGGAACCGGCGGTCACCATCGTGAACTGGATCTCGTTGTTCTGGTCGACGATGAAGACGGCGCGCTGCGCGAAGCCGTCCTCGCCCTCGATGCCGAGGTCACGCATGAGCTCGTGCTTCGAGTCGGCCAGCATCGGGAAGGGCAGGTCCGTCAGGTCCGGGTGGTCCTTGCGCCAGGCGTGGTGCACGAACTCGGAGTCGCCGGAGAAGCCGAGGATCTGGGCGTCACGGTCGGCGAACTCGTCGTTCAGCTTGCCGAAGGCCGCGATCTCGGTCGGGCACACGAAGGTGAAGTCCTTGGGCCATGCGAAGACGATCTTCCACTTGCCCTCGTAGGTCTTGTGGTTGATCTGCTCGAACTCCGCGCCCTTCTCCAGCGAGACACAGGCGGTCAGGTCGAACTCGGGGAACTTGTCACCGACAGTGAGCACACGTACTCCTTGCAGCAAAGAAAATCCCTTTTGGGGAGTTTCCTGTGGGGTTGGACTGATGTCGATGGTGGCACAGGGTGCATTGATTAGGGAAATAGCTAGAGTGGGTCATGTTGATCGGAGGTGGTTATCAGTGCGAGCCATAAATAGGGGCAAGCAGACCAGCGGCAAGCAGCCCAGCCTGGCGCAGCTGCGCGCCTTCGCCGCCGTGGCCGAGCATCTGCACTTCCGGGACGCCGCCGGGGCGATCGGCATGAGCCAGCCCGCCCTCTCGGGGGCCGTCGCCGCGCTGGAGGAGGCACTGGGTGTCAAGCTCCTGGAGCGGACCACCCGCAAGGTGCTGCTCTCGCCCGCCGGCGAGCGCCTCGCCCTGCGGGTCAACGCGGTCCTCGGCGAGGTCGAGGCGCTGCTGGAGGAGGCCGACGCCGTCAAGGCGCCGTTCACCGGCGCGCTCCGGCTCGGCGTCATCCCCACCGTCGCGCCCTACCTGCTGCCGGCGGTCATCACGCTGGTCCACGACACCTACCCCGACCTGGACCTCCAGGTGCACGAGGAGCAGACCTCCTCGCTCCTGGAGGGGCTCGCCGCCGGGCGCCTCGACCTGCTGCTGCTCGCGGTGCCGCTCGGTGTGCCGGGGATGAGCGAACTGCCGCTGTTCGACGAGGACTTCGTGCTCGTCACCCCGCTCGACCACTGGCTCGGCGGGCGCGAGGGCATCCCGCGCGAGGCACTGAAGGAGCTGAACCTGCTGCTCCTGGACGAGGGCCACTGCCTGCGCGACCAGGCCCTGGACATCTGCCGGGAGGCGGGCCGCGCCGACGCCCCCGTGACGACCACGGCCGCCGGGCTCTCCACCCTCGTCCAGCTGGTCGCGGGCGGCCTCGGGGTGACGCTGCTGCCGCGCACCGCCGTACGCGTCGAGACCAGCCGCAGCAATCAACTGCTCACCGGGTACTTCGCCGACCCGGCGCCGACCCGGCGGATCGCCCTGGTGATGCGCACCGGCGCCGCGCGGGCCGCCGAGTACGAGGAGCTGGCCGGGGCCCTGAAGGAAGCGGTGCGGCCGCTGCCGGTACGGGTCGTGTGATCCCCGTACCGGCAGCGGCCGCCCTCCTGAGGTGCCCGGCGCTCACTCCGTGCGCAGGCCCTCCGGGCGCATCATCCTGCGCAGGGGCGGCAGGCTCAGCAGGGTCACGATCGCGACCATCGCCGCGCCCGCGGCCGTCAGCGGCAGGAACGACCACCAGTCGGTGACCGACTTGTCGATCATGCGGGTCATGACCACGCCGAGGCCGAGACCGCCGACGATCGCCAGCGCGAGGCCGAGGGCGACCGGGACGGCCGTCTGCCACAGGAGCGACCAGGCCATCGACGAGCGGCGGGTGCCGAACGCGGTGAGGACGGCCAGCAGCCGCTTGCGCTCCCGCAACTGCTCGATCATCGAGACCAGCATGGACGCCGCGATCAGCGCCATCGTGGCGCTCGCGCCGATCTGCAGGCCGCGCGCGATGGACGCGTACTGCTTGTCGCGGTCGACGGACTGGAGCGTGTCCACCCCGAGGAACGGACTGATGCGGGCCGCCGTGTTGCGCACGTGGTCCTCGGCGTCCGGCACCTTTGGGTCGGTCTTGACCCAGGAGACCGTGGAGGCGTCGTCCAGCTTCTTGATGTCGACGGCGCTCGGCGTGGCGAGGATGCCGTCGATCTTCCTGCCGGACGGGTTGGCCCGGGCGTCGACGACGCCGGTGCTCGCGGGCAGGGTCCACAGGACCGGCCGGGCGCCCTGGTGGAAGTCGGGGTCGGGCCCGATGTTCACCGGCTTGCCGGGGCGCGCGGTGGTGTCCACCCACTTGTTCATCGTCCGGCTGCCCGTGTGCGCGACGAAGGTGTCGCCGTCCTTGCACGTGTCCAGGTGTGCGAGCTCGCGCAGGGTCGCGCAGGTGCCGATGGTCAGCTCCGTGGTCGGCGTGATGTCGTCGACCTTCTTGCCGCCGGGCCGGGTGACGTACGCCTGCACGGTCCCGATGACCTTCGTGACGCCGTCGGTCGCGGCGAAGTCGTCGATCATCCGCTGGGCGAGGGCGCCGTTGGCGGACCCGCTGCGGACCGTGAGCTGGGCGCGCGAGGTGTCCTGCCCGGTCATCTGGTTGAAGTCGTCGTGCATGGACGCGAACATCATCTGCAGCGCCACCGCGCCGGCCACCGCCACGGTGATCCCGCTGACCGCGCGGGACGCCGTGCCCGTCGTCAGCTGGAGCCTGCGGACGGCCAGTTGCCAGGGCACCGGGCCGCCGCGCAGCCGCCCCACGACGGCCTCCACCAGCCAGGGCAGCAGGGCGCTGAGGCCGATCAGGGAGAGCGCGGAACCCACCGCGATCGCGGGCACGTTGACGGCGCTGTTCGCCGCGGCGCGGTCGATGCGGCCCGAGTAGAGCAGGATGCCGATGCCGAGGACCGGCACGACGAGCCGCCACCACAGGCGGCGCCTGCGCTGCTTGGCACCGCGGAAGACGCCGAGCGGTTCGATGGCGACCGCGCGCAGCGAGATCAGCGTCACCAGGACCGCCGACAGCGGCACGGCCACCGCGACCAGGGCGACCAGGGCGGGCGAGGGCACCATGTCGGACGGGAAGGCGCTGACGTTCGTCAGGTCGACCACGCCCACCAGCTCCCGGAGGAGCAGGAAGAACACGGCGCCCGCGGCGAGCCCGAGGAGCGCGCCGAACAGCGCCTCGCCCGCCGCGATCCTGCGTACCGCGCGGGCGTCCGCGCCGACCAGGCGCAGGGCCGCGAGCCGCCGGTCGCGGCGGTCGCCGCCGAACCGCACGGCCGTCCCGATGAAGATCGCCACCGGTGTGAGGAGCACGACGCAGATCAGGACGACGAGCGCCATCAGGAACGGGTCGAGGGGCAGCGAGTTGTCCTGCCCGAAGCTCTCGACGCGGTAGCTGTCGCCCGACGTGCTGAGCTTGTCGCTGCCCAGGTAGTACTGCAGCTCCAGCGGTGAGACCAGGCCCGCCTCGCCGATGGTGCCGGTCACGCGGAAGTCGCGGAAGCGCTCCTTGAGCAGCTTGTTCGCCGGGTCGTCCAGCAGGTCGCGCAGCGCGGGCGAGACGACCATCTCGCCGGCCGCGGGCATCGCGTCGAGCCCCGGCGGCAGCACGGGGTGGTCGCCGTCGGCGCGCATGAAGACGCCGTTCATGCTCTTGCCGCGGAAGGTGGTGCCGGTGTTGCGCATCAGCACGGTCGTGTCGGTCGCCTTGACCGACTTCCCGTCCATCGCGGAGTGCGGCGTGCGGGCGAACTGGCGGTCGTCGCGGTTCTGCAGCAGGTTCGGCACCGAGGCGGCGCCGAGCAGCAGCGCGACGCCGAGGCCGACGCCGAGGGCGGTCAGGACCGTGCGGATCCAGCCCTCGCGGCCGCCGCCCGCCGCGAACCGTATGCCCATGCCCAGGTCGCGTATCCAGGCGGTGACCCCGGTCGGGGCCGTGTGCGCGGGCAGCACGGCGGGCGGCCGGGGGCGCACCTCGGTGTCGCTCATGCGATCCGCTCCATGTCGCGGGACTTGCCGTCGCGCACGACGATCTCGCGGTCGGAGTAGGCGGCGACGCGGGTCTCGTGGGTGACCAGGACGACGGCCGCGTTGGTCGAGCGGGCCGCATCGGTCAGCAGCTCCATCACGCGCTCGCCGTTGAGGGAGTCCAGGGCGCCGGTCGGCTCGTCGGCGAAGATCACGCGGGGGCTGGTGGCGAGGGCGCGGGCCACCGCGACGCGCTGGCCCTGGCCGCCGGAGACCTCGCCGGGCCGCTTGGCGGCGACGTCCTCGACCTCCAGGCGCGCCATCCAGGAGCGGGCGGTCGCCTCGGCGTCCTTGCGCTTGACGCCGTTCAGGCGCAGCGGGAGGGCGACGTTCTCGACGCAGGTGAGCTCGGGGACGAGCTGGCCGAACTGGAAGACGAAGCCGAACTCGCTGCGGCGCAGGGCGCTGAGGTCGGTGTCCGACATGCCGGTCAGCGAGCGGCCGTGGTACGTGATCGAGCCCTCGTCGGGCCGGACGATCCCGGCGAGGCAGTGCAGCAGGGTCGACTTTCCGGAGCCGGAGGGGCCCATGACGGCGACGACCTCGCCGGGGTGGATGGAGAACTCCGCGCCGTCGAGCGCGGTGGTCGGGCCGTACGCCTTGCGGAGTCCGGTGGCCGTGAGGAGGGAACCTGCGGGGGTCATGCGGAGCGCACCTCCTGGGCGAGCTTGCCGAGGCGTGCGGCGGCCAGCTCCAGCCAGCGCAGGTCGGCCTCGAGGTGGAAGAGCGCGTGGTCGCAGATGAGCTGGTCGGCGAGGTCGCCCTTGCGCTTGCGGTCGGTGAGGATGCGCATCAGACGCAGGTGCTCGGCGCGCTGCACGTCCAGGAGCTCGGCGGCGTCGCGGCCGGTGAGCAGCGCGAGGACGACCTTGGTGTACAGGGTCGACTGGAGGTAGGGCTCGGGCTTCTCCGGGGTGGCGAGCCATCGCTGGACGTCCGTGATCCCGGCGTCGGTGATCGCGTACCGCTTGCGCTCGGGGCCGCCGCCCGCCTCTATGCCGTCGACCTCGACGAGGCCGTTCTTCAGCAGCCGGGACATGGTCGAGTAGACCTGCCCGTAGTGCAGGGGCTTGTCGTGCCCGAACTTCTCGTCGAAGGCGCGCTTGAGGTCGTAGCCGTGCCGGGGGCCGGACTCCAGGAGACCCAGAAGGGTGTGGCCAATGGACATGCCGAGCACTCTACATGGTGTGTATACGTGCCGTGTATACGCAGGGTGTAGAGCAGGAGTGCGGGGCCCCTTTGTGCGGCGGGCGGGCAACCATCCGGGCCCCGGGATCGTCGGTTCCTTAGGGGTGGGTGCTCATTGTCACGTCCGGAAAAGACCGGATCGGCAGGAGTTTGCCCCGAGGTGCGGTGTTAGCTTCATGAGCTGACTCGACGTACGCATGTGAACTAGACGGAAGCGGAGCACTCTCAGTCATGGGCCGAGCCGAAGCACGACAAGCGCGGCAGCGCGGTGCGCGCCGGGCAGCGCGCGGGCGCCCGTCCGGCGGCAAGCGCACCGGCATACGCCGCTTCTTCACCTGGAAGAAGCTCCTGGGGACGTTCTTCGGGTTCATCCTGCTGGGCATGCTCGGCTTCGTGGTGCTCTACCTCGTCGTGGACATCCCCGAGGGCAACGCCGCGGCGAAGATGCAGAGCAACGTCTACAAGTACAGCAACGGCGACGTCATCGCGCGGACCGGCGACGTGAACCGCGAGATCGTCGACCTGGACAAGGTCCCCAAGGGCGTCCAGAAGACCTTCGTCGCCGCCGAGAACAAGTCCTTCTACAAGGACGAGGGCATCGACTTCAAGGGCACCGCCCGCGGCGTGCTCAACACGGTGACCGGCAAGGGCAAGCAGGGCGGCTCGACGATCACCCAGCAGTACGTGAAGAACTACTACCTCAGCCAGGACCAGACCGTCAGCCGCAAGCTGAAGGAACTCGTCGTCTCGCTGAAGGTGGACCGCGAGAAGAGCAAGGACGACATCCTCGCGGGCTACATCAACACCAGCTACTACGGCCGCGGCGCCTACGGCATCCAGGCCGCCGCCCAGGCCTACTACGGCGTCGACGCCCAGAAGCTCTCCGTGAACCAGGGCGCCTACCTCGCCGCCCTGCTGCAGGCCCCCAGCCAGTACGACTGGTCCTCCGCGACGCCCACCGGCAAGAAGCTGGTCAAGCAGCGCTGGAACTACGTCCTGGACAACATGGTCGAGGAGGGCTGGCTCGGCGCGGGCGACCGCGCCGACCTGAAGTTCCCCAAGCCCCAGGGCCCCAAGGCGCCGCCCGGCCGTGAGGGCCAGGTCGGCTACCTCGTCGAGGAGGCCAAGCGGGAGGTCCTGCGCAACAGCGACCTCAGCGAGGCCGAGTTCGAGGCGGGCGGCTACACGGTCACGCTGAACATCGACCCCAAGAAGCAGAAGCAGCTGCAGAAGTCCGTCGACGCGAAGCTGAACGACAAGCTGAACCGCAAGAAGAACAAGGCGGACGCCCGGGTCCAGGCGGGCGCCGCGTCCGTCGACCCCAAGACCGGCAAGGTCCTCGCCATGTACGGCGGCGAGGACTACGTGAAGCACTACACGAACAACGCCACCCGCCGCGACTACCAGTCGGCGTCCACCTTCAAGCCGCTGATCCTCGCCGCGGCCCTGGAGAACGGCTCCACCACCCAGGACGGCAAGCCGATCACCGCCGGCACGGTCTACGACGGCACCAGCGAGCGCCCCGTCAAGGGCGGCGACGTCGCCTTCGCGCCGCCCAACGAGGACGACGTCAGCTACGGACCGGTCACCGTCCAGAAGGCGATGAACAAGTCCGTCAACTCCGTCTTCGCGCAGATGGGCGTGGACGTCGGCATGCCCAAGGTGATGGAGACGGCGGGCAAGCTCGGCATGGACGTCAAGGGGCTGCCCGCCGTGCCCGCCCAGACCCTGGGCTCCATGGGCGCGAGCCCGCTGGAGATGGCCGGCGTCTACGCCACGCTCGACAACCACGGCAAGAAGGTCACCCCGGCCCTGGTCGGCTCCGTCGAGCACAAGGACCGCACGGTCGACCTGCCCGACCCGATCGGCGAGCAGGTGATCAAGCGCGGCACCGCCGACTCGATCACCTCGGTCCTGACCGGCGTGGTCGACGACGGCACCGGCCGCGCGGTGCGCAACTCCGCGCAGGACGTCGCGGGCAAGACCGGTACGTCGGACGACAACAAGTCGGCCTGGTTCACCGGCTACACGCCGAAGCTGGTCACCTCCGTCGGCCTCTTCGGCGAGGGCGCCCAGGGCACCGACGAGCAGCACAAGCAGGTGTCGATGCGCGGCGCCGCCGGCCTCCCGCGCATCAACGGCTCGGGCTTCCCCGCCGAGATCTGGTCGGCCTACACCTTCGACGTGATGGGCTCGCCGAGCGCGTTCTCCCTCGACACGGACATGGGCGCGGCCGTCGCGCCGCCCCCGGACCCGACGTCCGCGCCCCCGAAGGAGCCGACGAAGGAGCCGACGAAGGAGCCCACCAAGGAGCCGACGAAGACGCCGACGCAGACTCCGTCGAAGACGCCGACGCAGACCCCCACGCAGACGCCGACCCAGACGCCGACCCAGACCCCGACGACGGGGCCCGACCCCACGGAGTCGGGCGGCATCCCGGACGACCCGGAGGACGGTCTGCTCGGCCGCGACTGATCCCGTGGCCCGCGCCGCGTGAGCCGCGCCGCTCCGCGTACGACGAAGGCGCCCCGGACCGAAAGGGTCCGGGGCGCCTTCGCGTGCAGGTGCCGGGCGTTCAGTTCCGGTTCAGCTCGAACCAGACCACCTTGCCGGTGCTCAGCCGGGTCGCGCCCCAGCGCCGCGCCATCTTGTTGACCAGGTACAGGCCGCGGCCGCCCTCGTCCGTGGCGCGGGCCTGGCGCAGCCGGGGCAGTTGCGGCACGTCGTCGCCGACCTCGCAGCGCAGCACGTCGGTGCGCAGCAGCCGCAGCGTGATCGGCCGCGACGCGTACCGCACGGCGTTCGTCACGACCTCGCTGACCAGCAGCTCCACCGAGTCGGTCAGGTCCTCGAGGCCCCAGCGCACCAGCGCGCTGCGGGCCAGCCGGCGGGCCCGCGACGGCGTCGCGTTCTCCGGCTCCAGGAACCAGTACGCGACATCGCTCGGCGCGATGCCGTCGAAGCGGGCGGCGAGCAGCGCGATGTCGTCGTCCCGGTCGCCGGGGCCGAGCATGTCGAGCACCTCGTCACACAGCGCCTCGAGGGGCGGCGGGTGGTCGGGTCCGGTCAACTGGGCCGTGGCCGCGAGCCGTTCGCGCAGCTGCTCTATGCCGGTCCACACGTCGCGCAGCCGGGACTCGACGAGTCCGTCCGTGTACAGGAGCAGGGTGGCACCCGCGGGGGCGTCCAGCTCCACGGCCTCGAAGTCGACGCCGCCGACCCCGATCGGGGCGCCCGGCGGCACCCGGAGGACCTCGGCGCGGCCGCCCAGGTGCAGCAGGACCGGCGGCGGGTGACCGGCGTTGGCGATGGTGATGCGGTGCGAGACCGGGTCGTACACCGCGTACAGGCAGGTGGCCATGCGGTCGGAGCCGAGCCGCTGGGCCTGCTCGTCCAGGTGGTGCAGGACCTCCTGGGGCGGCAGGTCGAGGCCGGCGAGGGTCTGCGCGGTCGTCCGCAGCTGGCCCATGATCGCCGCCGACGTCATGGAGTGCCCCATCACGTCGCCCACGACCAGGGCGACGCGGCTGCCCGGCAGCGGGATCGCGTCGTACCAGTCGCCGCCGACCCGGGCCGTCTCGGCCGCCGGGAGGTAGCGCGAGGCCAGCCGCACGCCGGTCGGCCGCGGCAGCGTCTCGGGCAGCATGGTGCGCTGCAGCTCGTCGGCGATGTACGCCTCGCGGCCGTACAGGACCGCTTTGTCGATGCCGAGCGCGCTGTGCGTGGCCAGTTGGGCGGCGACCAGCAGGTCGTCCGCCTCGAACGCGGCCCGGTCCGGGCGGCGCAGGAACACGGCCGCGCCGATCACCCGGCGCCGCCCCCGCAGCGGCGCGAGGATCGCCCGGTGACCGGCGGGCAGGGTGCGGCCCTCGCCGAGCAGCTCGGGCAGCGCGGCACGGGCCGCGGCCGAGTCGGCGAAGACCGGCCGCACCCCGCGCAGCACCTCGGCGAGCGCGCCGCCCGGCCGCACCTCGCACAGCTCGGCGCTGCCCATCACGTCCGTGATGTCCGGCGGCACCACCTGCAGCGCGGGCAGCGGGGCGCCGCTCTCGGTGTCCGGCTCCTCGCCGCTCTCGTCGATGGACCGCAGCCGGTCGGTGCGGCGCAGGCGCAGCACCAGGGGTCCGGTGGGCCGCTCGTCGCCGACGGGCAGCGGGTCGCGCAGATAGACCAGGATCGCGTCGGAGAAGGTCGGCACCGTCGCCCGGCACAGCCCCATCACGATCTCGTCGAGGTCGATGCCGCGTGCGATGCGCCGGGTCGCGGCCCCCACGAAGCGCAGCCGGTCGCCGTCCCGCCGCATCGCCACCGGACCCGCGCCCGGCGGCCGCGGCTGACCCGAGCGCCGCTCGCCGGCCTCCGGGGATCCGCCCGGCTGCTGCGGCACACCGGCCTCGGGCACCGGGCGGGGCCGGTGCGGGTCGGGTTCGGCGGCCGAGAACGCCGAGGACTGGGCGTGCTCGCCGGAGGGCGTCGCGGCCGCGTCGGGGCGCGCCTCGTCCTGCGGTGCCTGCGCGGCGGGCCCCGCCCCGGCGCCCTCCCGGGGCTCGGGGGAACGCAGCAGCGCCCCGCGGGGATCCGCGGGGGCGGTCGTCCCGGCACCTGGTGCCTTGCGGCCCTCGTGGGGGGTGAGGTGCTCCGTCACGCGTTTCGAATCCGTCCGTCCGGGGCTGCGCGCCGTGCGCGCCGTCCAGCGTTGCACGTTGCTCAGCCGCGTCGGCAGTGCAGAAAGATCTGGTACTCGGGTGGTGCGTCGGTGCTCGCGGGGGCGTACGCGTACGTGTCCTCGCCGGTGATCTCGAAGCCCGCGTCCCGTACGACCTGCCGCAGTTCGTCCCGCAGGTAACCGGATACCCGGATTGTGTGCCCCAGGAACGGAATTGCCGCGTCGTCCAGATCGGCCTCGACCATGGACAGCTCCATCAGGCCGCCGGGCCGCAGGAGCCCGTGCAGCAGCCGCAGTGCCTCGGGGATCTCGGTCCGCGGCAGCATCAGGAGGGCGAAGAAGCACGCGATCCCGTCGAACCGGCCGACACCGCCCGGACCCTCGGCCCGGAGGTCCGCGATGTCCAGTTGCCGGAACTCGGCTGCCGGGACGTTCTTTCCCGCCAGTTCCAGCATGCCCGCCGAGATGTCCGTGCCGAGCACCGAGTGGCCGGATCCGGTCAGCTGGCGCGCGGTCGGCAGACCGGTGCCGCAGCCCACGTCCAGGACGCGGGAGCCGGCCGGCAGCCCCTCGGCGAGCCGGCGGCCCGCGGCGAGCTGGCCCTCCTTGTGCGGGAAGGCGTCGTCGTAGTGCTGCCCGATGGCGTCGAAGGCCTCGGCCTGCCCTCTTCGGTCCTCGCTCACGTTCCGCCGCCCCTCGATGACTTCCTGTCAGGCACCGCGCAGACCCGCGGAGTTGCTGCTGTGCGCCCTTGCGGAGGACGATCCTACGTTTGAACCACGGGGGCGCATCAAGGGTCTCATGAGGACACATGCGCGGGCGTACGGTCCCAGTCATCCGGCAGGGACGGTACGACCCAGGACGGATCGGGACGCCAGTGCTGCCAGCCGTCCGAAAAAGGCGCCCCCCAGGCGGCGATCACGTCGAGTGCCGCCCGCCCGGCCGCCCGCACCTCGGCGGCCTTTCCCGCCTCCATCAGACCCACCCTGCGGGCCTCGGCGAACTCGTCCTCGTCGTGCCAGCGCCAGCTGCGGTCCGGCCGCACGGAGATGTCCAGAAAGTGATCCTCGGAGTCGACACCTCCGGACCACCGGGCCCGCGGATCCTCCAGGTTCACGTACCAGTTCTTGAACCGCCAGCCCGGCTCCCAGAACAGCCAGACCGACCACGGCTCGCCGGGCCGGGCCAGCTTCAGGACGCCGGTGCCGGACCAGCGGCCCCTGCGGACCGCGCGCGGCTTGGTGTAGCGGGTGGCGAGCGGCTCGCGGTGCAGCGGCGTGCCGTCGGCGATGACCGGCTTCACGCACTCGGTGCCCGGCGCCATCCACACCGCCAGCACGTCCTCGTCGTCGCGCACCACGGTGACGGGACGACAGATGTGCACGCGATGGCCGGAGTTCTCCCGGTACCGCCACAGGATGTGCTCCCCGGGCGCCCACCGCGCCACTGGGCCACCGGCCGTCGTCGTCCCGTCGAGGTCTGTCATGGACAGATACTAGACGCCGCCCCGGCGCACGACCGGGGCGCGCGCTCAGGGGCGCGTCATGCGCAGCACGTCCAGCGCCTCGTCCAGTTGCTCCAGGGTGAGGTCGCCGCGCTCGACGTAGCCGGAATCGAGCACGACCTCGCGGATCGTGCGGCGCTCGGCCAGCGACTTCTTGGCGACCTTGGCCGCCTCCTCGTACCCGATGTACTTGTTCAGCGGGGTCACCACGGACGGCGACGACTCGGCGTACTCCCGGGCGCGCTCGCGGTGCGCGGTGATGCCGTCGACGGTGCGGTCGGCGAGCAGGCGCGCGACGTTGGCGAGCAGCCGGATCGACTCCAGGATGTTCTTGGCGATGACCGGCAGCATGACGTTGAGCTCGAAGTTGCCCGCGGCGCCGGCCGCGGCCACCGTCGCGTCGTTGCCGGTGACCTGCGCGGCGACCATCAGCGCGGCCTCCGGGATGACCGGGTTGACCTTGCCGGGCATGATCGAGGAGCCGGGCTGCAGGTCCGGCAGGCTGATCTCGGCGAGGCCGGTGCGCGGCCCCGACGCCATCCACCGCAGATCATTGGCGATCTTCGTCAGGCTCACGCCGATGGTCCGCAGCTGCCCGCTGGTCTCGACGATGCCGTCCCGCGCGCCCTGCGCCTCGAAGTGGTCGCGCGCCTCGGTCAGCGGCAGGCCGGTGGCCCGCGCGACCTCGGCGATGACGGCCGCGGAGAAGCCGGGCGGCGTGTTGATGCCGGTGCCCACGGCGGTGCCGCCGAGCGGCAGTTCGGCCAGCCGGGGCAGCGAGGCGCGCAGCCGCTCGACGCCGTGGCGTACCTGGGCGGCGTATCCGCCGAACTCCTGGCCCAGGGTCACCGGCGTCGCGTCCATGAGGTGGGTGCGCCCCGACTTCACGACGTCCGCGAACTCCTCGGCCTTGCGCCCGAGCGCGGCGGCGAGGTGCTCCAGGGCGGGGATCAGGTCGCCGGTGACCGCGCCGGTGGCCGCGATGTGGATCGAGGACGGGAAGACGTCGTTGGACGACTGCGAGGCGTTCACGTGGTCGTTGGGGTGGACGTCGCGGCCGAGCCGTTCCGTGGCGAGCGTGGCCAGGACCTCGTTGGTGTTCATGTTCGACGAGGTGCCGGAGCCGGTCTGGAAGACGTCGACGGGGAAGTGCGCGTCCCAGCGGCCGTCGGCGACCTCGGCGGCCGCGGCGGCGATGGCCTCGGCGACGTCCTTGTCGAGCACCCCGAGCTCCGCGTTGACCTGGGCGGCGGCGGCCTTGATCCGGGCGAGGGCGGCGATGTGGGCCCGTTCGAGGACCTGTCCGGAGATGGGGAAGTTCTCCACCGCGCGCTGGGTCTGCGCACGCCACTTGGCGTGCGCGGGGACCCGTACCTCGCCCATGGAGTCGTGCTCGATCCGGTACTCGCCGGTGCGGTCGTCGCTGGCGTCGCTGGTCATGCTCTCGAACCTACCTCTCCGTCCACACCCCGTAAAAAGTTGAGCACTTGTCTTGTTCCAGGTATTCCCAAGCGTGCTACCCACCAGTAAAAACCCTGGGTAACACCACACCGGGGAGGCGCAATGAAGCGCATCAGGCGCAGTGGCCGGGGTCGGCTGCGATGTTCGTTCGCGGCCGCCGTCGCGATGACTGCCGTGCTCGGCACGGCCGCGGCGGTACCCGCCCAGGCGGCACAGGACGACGGGGCGAAGGCGGCGCCCGCCGCGACACCGCTCCCGCCCGAGCTGGAGAAGATCAGGGCGCAGGAGGCCACCGCGCTGTACGGCAGCCCGGCGGAGCGCCCGATGGCCGAGCGCAAGACCGGGCTGATCTCGCTCGGCGACAGCGAGATCTCCGGCGAGGGCGTCGGCACGTACGAACCCGGCACCGACGGCCCCGACAACTGGTGCCACCGCTCGCCGGACGCCGCGATCCACCGCACCGGCATCCCCGCCGACGTGACGTACAACGTCGCGTGCTCGGGGGCGCAGACCGTCAACATCAGGATCGGCGGGCAGAAGCAGTACGCCGACGAGCTGGTGCAGAGCGACAACCTCGCCGTCAAGGCGCGCAACACGAAGATCAAGACGATCCTGCTCGTCATCGGCGCCAACGACGACCTGCAGTTCGCCCCGGTGATGACGGACTGCGTGACCCGCTACCTGCTCAGCCAGGGCGCCTGCGCGGGCAAGTACAACGACGGCTGGCAGGCGCGCGTCGACGCGCTCGTGCCCAAGGTCGAGCAGTCCATCCGCGACCTGAAGACCGTCATGAAGGACGCGGGCTACCAGGACGGCGACTACAAGCTCGTCGCCATGGGGTACCCGAGCCCGATCGGCCCGGACTTCCGCGACAACCCGAAGTTCCCCGGCAAGCTGGCCTGCGGCGGCCTCGGCTACGACTCCGACACCGAGTGGGGCCGCAACATCGCGGTGCCCGCCTTCGAGACCGGCATGCGCAAGGCGGCGCGGAACGCGGGCGCCACCTACCTGGACAACTCCCGCCTCTTCCACGGCCACGAGGTCTGCATGGAGGACACCTGGGCGCGCGGCCTCTACATCGAGCTGTCCAACCCGTTCCCGCCGGACTCCAACTCGGTGCGCCAGTCCTTCCACCCCAACGCGCGCGGCCACGCGGCCTTCGCGTCCTGCCTCACCCAGATCTACAACTCCGGACAGCGTGAGGGCAGTTGCGCCGACCCGGCGAGCACCGGCAGCCCCAAGCTGTACCCGGGCGCCTGGGACGACGCCTACCGGCCGCTGAAGAACGAGGCGACCGGCACCTGCGTCGACGTCGACGCGTCCAAGAGCCGCAACGGCACCAGGGTCCAGGGCTGGGACTGCACCGGCAACCGCAACCAGACCTGGTGGTACGACGGCGCCTCCGGCGGGCAGCAGTCGCTGCACACCGGGCTGACCCAGGACCGCTGCCTCGACGTGCCCGACGGCTCGTACAAGGCCGGCACCGCCGTCACGCTGTGGAACTGCCACGGCGGCGCCAACCAGAAGTTCCTGCGCCAGTCCGGCACGGTGCGCCCCGCCGCGGACAGCGGGCTCTGTCTGACCCTTGCGGGGGCCAAGGAGCCGGTGCGGCTGCAGAAGTGCGACGGGTCGGCGGGCCAGCGGTTCGCCTGACGCCCCCGCCGGTCCGAGCGGGTGCGCCGTCGCCGGTCGCGCGGTTTCCCGCGCCCCCCGGCGGGGCGCACCCGCTCGCGTCCTACGCCAGGCCCGGGCCGCGCACCGGGATGTGCGTGAACGTCGGCTCGGGGGCCGGGTCCTGGAAGAAGTCGTTGCCCTTGTCGTCGACGACGATGAAGGCCGGGAAGTCCTCGACCTCGATCTTCCAGACCGCCTCCATGCCGAGCTCCTCGTACTCGACGACCTCGACCTTCTTGATGCAGTCCTGCGCCAGGCGCGCGGCCGGGCCGCCGATCGAGCCGAGGTAGAAGCCGCCGTGCGCGTCGCACGCGTCGGTGACCTGCTTGCTCCGGTTGCCCTTGGCGAGCATCACCTTGGAGCCGCCCGCCGCCTGGAACTGCTCCACGTAGGAGTCCATGCGGCCGGCCGTCGTCGGGCCGAAGGAGCCGGACGCGTAGCCCTCGGGGGTCTTGGCGGGGCCGGCGTAGTAGACGGGGTGGTCCTTCAGGTACTGCGGCATCCCCTCGCCCGCGTCCAGGCGCTCCTTGATCTTGGCGTGTGCGATGTCGCGGGCCACGACCAGCGGGCCGGTCAGCGAGAGGCGGGTCTTGACCGGGTGCTTGGTGAGCTCGGCGAGGATCGCGTCCATCGGCTGGTTCAGGTCGATCTCGACGACGTCGCCGGACTCCTCCAGGTGGGAGTCCTCGGTCTCCGGCAGGAAGCGCGCCGGGTCCGTCTCCAGCTGCTCCAGGAAGACGCCCTCGGCGGTGATCTTCGCGGTGGCCTGGCGGTCCGCCGAGCAGGACACGGCGATGGCGACGGGCAGCGAGGCGCCGTGCCGGGGCAGGCGCACCACGCGCACGTCGTGGCAGAAGTACTTGCCGCCGAACTGCGCGCCGATGCCGATCTTCTGCGTCAGCTCGAAGACCTTGTCCTCCAGCTCCTTGTCCCGGAAGCCGTGCCCGGTCGGCGAGCCCTCGGCGGGCAGCTCGTCCAGGTAGTGCGCGGAGGCGTACTTCGCGGTCTTCAGGGCGAATTCGGCGCTGGTGCCGCCGACGACGATCGCCAGGTGGTACGGCGGGCAGGCCGCCGTGCCCAGGGAGCGGATCTTCTCCTCCAGGAACTTCATCATGGAGGCCTCGTTCAGGACGGCCTTCGTCTCCTGGTAGAGGAACGACTTGTTGGCCGAGCCGCCGCCCTTGGCCATGAAGAGGAACTTGTAGGCGCCGCCGTCGGTCGCGTACAGCTCGATCTGGGCCGGGAGGTTGGAGCCGGTGTTCTTCTCCTCCCACATGGTCAGCGGGGCCATCTGCGAGTAGCGCAGGTTCAGCTTCGTGTACGCGTCGTAGATGCCGTGCGCGAGCGCCTTCTCGTCCTCGCCCTCGGTGAGGACGTGCTGACCGCGCTTGCCCATCACGATCGCGGTGCCGGTGTCCTGGCACATGGGGAGCACGCCGGCCGCCGCGATGTTCGCGTTCTTCAGCAGGTCGAGCGCCACGAACTTGTCGTTGCCCGAGGCCTCCGGGTCGTCGACGATGCGCCGCAGCTGCGCCAGGTGCGCGGGCCGCAGGTAGTGCTGGATGTCGTGGATCGCCTCGGCGGCGAGCGTGCGCAGCGCCTCCGGGTCGACCTTGAGGAATGTCCGCCCGTCGGCCTCGAAGGTGGAGACGCCTTCGGAGGTCACCAGCCGGTACGGGGTGGTGTCCTCTCCCAGGGGAAGCAGATCGGCGTACTCGAACGCCGGGTTGGGCGGGCGGGAGCTTACAGACATTGCGGCCATTCCTCACTCGGCAGACAGCGGCGCGGCCTCCATTGGCAACGCGCCAACCAGCGTAGAACGCCCGGATCGGACCGGTCCTGTGAGGTAAGGCTCAGTAAAGGTGATCACGGCGGACGGCGGGCGGCGGCCGGATGTCCGCGGGGCTGCCGGGCGCTCGCGAAGTCGGTGCCGATGGTCGTGACAGAAGTCGGTGCCGATGGTCGCGATACAGGGGTAGTCGCGATCTATCGCGTTTGGGTACGCTGCTGTCGTGGACCTCGAAAAGCAGCCCTCAGCGCTCCGTGCCTCCGACGCCGACCGGGACCGCACCGCGGACATCCTCCGCGAGGCCCTGGCCGAGGGCCGCCTCACCGCAGAGGAGCACTCCGAGCGGATCGACGGCGTGTACCGCGCCAAGACGATGGCCGACCTGGAGCCGCTGGTCCGCGACCTGCCCGCCGCCCACCAGCGGGCGCAGGGCGCGGCGGACGCCCCCGAGCCCGCGCCCTCCCGCCCCTCCCCGGGCGTCGTCCCGCCGGTCGCCGACGAGAACCTGGTGGCGGTGCTCAGCAGCTCCGCGCGCCGGGGCCGCTGGCGCGTCGCCCGCCGCACCCATGCGTACGCGATCTTCGGCAGCGTCGAGATCGACCTGAGCGAGGCGATCTTCGAGCAGCGCCAGGTGGTCATCAAGGCGGTCGCCGTCTTCGGTTCGGTCGAGATCCGCGTCCCGGAGAACGTCTCGCTGCGCGGCCGCGGCGCCGGTGTCCTCGGCAGCTTCGAGGTCGACACGCTCGACTCCCCGGACCAGGACGCTCCGGTCGTCTATGTGGACGGCACGGCGGTGCTCGGCAGCATCGAGGCGCGGCCCCGGCGCGGCAAGATCGTCCGCGACCTGCACCGGCAACTGCGCAAGCACCTCGGCTGACCGGCGCGCGACGGCCGACGGGCGCCCCCGGAGCGGGACGGAACTTCCGAGCATCGGAACTCAGTGCATAGGCGTGCACACAGCGGGTAGAGGTTGCTGCATCGTCTCTCGCTCGCGAATCCGTCGTCAGGAGTAGACCGTGCTGCAACCGTCGCATCAGTCTCCGCAGGTGGCCGCCGTTCCGGCGCAGCGGGTGCCAGTGCGAGATCGGGACGATGACGCCCCGTGGCACACCGAGGCCGTGTGCCGTCGCGACGAGGCAGGGCTCTTTTTCGCGCCGTCCAAGGAGCCGACCGCGGCCCGGCTGTCCCGCGAGGAGGCGGCCAAGCGCGTCTGCGCCCGCTGTCCCGTGATGGTCGAGTGCCGCGAGCACGCCCTGCTGCAGCCCGAGCCGTACGGCGTCTGGGGCGGCCTGACCGCCGCCGAGCGCCGCGTGGTCCTGGCCCGCCGCCGCAGGCGTGACCTGGAGCTGAAGAAGGCCGGCCACGCGGGCATCGCCGCCGCGGGCTGACGGCGCCCCGCCCGGGCCAGCCACCGGACACGCCGAAGGGGGCGTCCCCCGCACGGGACGCCCCCTTCGTCATGCCTGCCGGGCCGCTCGGACCGCGTTCCGCCTACTTGGCGCGGTCGAAGTCGACCGCGCTGTACGCGCGCAGCTTCGAGAGCCGGTGGTCGGAGTCGATCTTGCGGATCGTGCCCGACTTGGAGCGCATGACCAGGGACGACGTCGAGGCGTTGGCCGCGCGGTAGCGGACGCCCTGGAGCAGCTCGCCGTCGGTGATGCCGGTCGCGACGAAGAAGACGTTGTCGCCCTTGACCAGGTCGTCCGTGGACAGCGTGCGGTCCAGGTCGTGGCCCGCGTCGATCGCGCGCTGCCGCTCCGCGTCGTCCTGCGGCCACAGCTTGCCCTGGATCACGCCGCCCAGGCACTTGATCGCGCAGGCCGAGATGATGCCCTCGGGGGTGCCGCCGATGCCCATGAGCAGGTCGACGCCGGTGCCCTCGCGGACGGCCATGACCGAGCCCGCGACGTCGCCGTCCGAGATGAACTTGATGCGCGCGCCGGTCTCGCGGATCTCCTTGACGATGCCCTCGTGGCGCGGGCGGTCCAGGATCATGACCGTCACGTCCTCGGGGGAGGAGTTCTTGGCCTTGGCGACGCGGCGGATGTTGACCGAGGCGGGCGCGTTGATGTCCACGTAGTCCGCGGCCTCGGGGCCGGTGACCAGCTTGTCCATGTAGAACACGGCGGACGGGTCGAACATCGCGCCGCGGTCGGCGGCGGCCAGCACGGCGATGGCGTTCGGCATGCCCTTGGCGGTCAGGGTCGTGCCGTCGATCGGGTCGACGGCGATGTCGACCTCGGCGCCGGTGCCGTCGCCGATGCGCTCTCCGTTGAAGAGCATCGGGGCCTCGTCCTTCTCGCCCTCGCCGATCACGACGACACCGTTCATCGACACGGTGGAGACGAGGGTCCGCATGGCCCGCACGGCGGCGCCGTCGGCGCCGTTCTTGTCGCCGCGGCCCACCCAGCGGCCCGCGGCCATCGCGGCGGCCTCGGTGACCCGGACGAGCTCCAGGGCGAGGTTGCGGTCGGGGGCCTCGGGGGAGACCTCGAGCTCGGACGGGAGATGATGCTCGGTCATCGAAGAGCACCTTTCTGCTGCAAAAAACGGCGGCGCGCCCGTAGGGCGTCCTTGGAAGGGCGGTGGCGAGACGGGAGGGCTGCCGGACGAGGGATTGTGCATGACTCTATCCGTAGGCCGACAAAATGAGCAGTGGGCCCCACGCATGAGCGGCCCCGGTGGCCGGGGAGAGACCGGGGGAAGGGGCGTGTCCGGCGCCTGAGACCATGGGGGCGTGGCAGGAAGACAAGGCACTCAGACCGTCAAGAACATGCTGTGGTCGTTGGTGGTGATCGCCCTCGTCGCGGGCGTGATCTACCTCTTCATCCCGCATGACGAGTCCAAGACCCCCAGCAAGCGGGTCGACTACCGCGTGGAGCTCCTGACGGCCCGGCGGGCCGCGGACTATCCGGTGGCGGCGCCCGAGGGGCTCGGCAAGGCGTGGACGCCGACCTCGGTGCGCTTCAACGGCGAGGACCACGACACCTGGCACCTGGGCTTCCTCGACCCGGACGAGCAGTACGTGGCGATCGAGCAGTCCACCGCGAAGCCGGCCGCCTTCATCAAGAAGGTCACGCACAACGCCAAGCGGACCGAGGACGCCGACGAGATCGCGGGACGCACCTGGCAGCGCTACAAGGGCCCGAAGTACGACGCCCTGGTGATCAGCGAGCAGGGCGGGACGACCGTGATCACCGGCACCGCCTCCTTCGACCAGCTGGCCAAGATGGCCGAGTCGCTGAAGATGGCCTGATCAGGATCGCCGCAGGGTCGACGCGACCCGGGCGTGCGGGCGATGCGGCCCCGGCATGCGAAAGGGCCCCCGGCAGTGTGCCGGGGGCCCTTTCGCATGCCGTCGGATCAGACCGTGGTGACGACGTCCTCGTAGGACAGGCGCGGGGAGCGGGGGAACCAGGCGTCGTCGCCCGGCTTGCCGATGTTGACGACCATCAGCGGGGTGTGGTCGTCGTCCAGGAACTCCTTCTGGAGGCCGGCCGGGTCGTAGCCCGTCATCGGGCCCGCGGCCAGACCGGCGGCGCGCACGCCCACGATGAAGTAGGCGGCCTGCAGCGAGGCGTTCAGCGCGGCGGCCTGCTCGCGGACCGGACGCTCGGTGAAGAAGGCGTCCTTGGCCTGCGGGAAGTGCGGGAACAGCGCCGGGAGCTCCTCGTGGAACTCGTTGTCGGCGGAGAGGATCGCGACGAGCGGCGCGGCCGCCGTCTTCGGGCGGTTGCCCTCGGCCATGTGCTGGACCAGGCGCTCGCGGGCCTCGGGGGAGCGGACCAGGGTGACGCGCAGCGGCGACTGGTTGAAGGCGGTCGGGCCGTACTTGACCAGGTCGTAGATCGCCTGGACCTGCTCGTCGGTGACCGGCTCGTCGGTGAAGGTGTTCGCGGTGCGGGCCTCGCGGAAGAGCAGGTCCTGGGCGGCGGGGTCAAGTGCGAGAGACATGGATCAACCTTCTTGAGCGTACGGGGGTGTCTGCCGGGCCCGTCTCCGAGCCCGCGACACGACAGTACGCCGATGCTGTTCAACTTTCAATCAAAACTGGATGTGCGTGATCCGGTTCACAAACCGCAGGTCAGCGCTGTTTCGTCGGGAGAGGGGCGCCGAGGGCCGGGGCGGGGCCGGACCTGGGCGCCGCGGAGCCCCGGGCCTTCCTAGGCGTCCGTGCCCCCGCCGTCCCCGGCGCCCCCGGCGTCCTCGGCCAGCTCCGGGCCCGCCAGGGCCGCGTCGAGCCGGGCCCGGGCGCCGTCCAGCCAGCGCCGGCAGACCTTCGCCAGCTCCTCGCCGCGCTCCCACAGCGCGAGCGACTCCTCCAGAGTCGTCCCGCCGGTCTCCAGGCGGCGTACGACCTCGATCAGCTCGTCCCGCGCCTGCTCGTAGCCGAGCGCGTCCGTGGAGCCCGTGGCCTCGTCAGTCTTGCTGGTCATGCGCCCACCCTAATGCTCGGCAATGTCATCATTCTGTGCGGTTTCCGCAGGTGCGGTATCTGCAGGTGCGGATGCCGTCGACGCGGATGCCGACGACACGGATGCCGTCGACGCGGATTCCACCGCCCGTACGGTGAAGGTGCCCTCGGCGACGCGCGCCCGCAGTTCCTCGTCGGCGGTCACGTACGCCGGGTCCCGGACCACGGAGCCGTCCGGCCGCTGCAGCACCGCGTACCCCCGCTGGAGGGTCGCGGCGGGGGAGAGCGCCACCACGCGCGCGTGGGTGTGCGTCAGCTCCGAGCCCGCCCGGTCCAGCAGGTGGCCGAGCGTGCGGCGGCTGCGGTCCACGAGCGCCGCGACCTGCTCCTCGCGCTCCTCGACCATGCGGTGCGGATGCTCCATGCACGGCCGGGCCAGCGCGTGCGCCAGACCGCGGGCCTCGCGGTCCAGGAAGGCGTCCATGCTGCGCCGGGCGCGGTCCCGCAGCCACTGCACGCGCTCGTACTCCTCGCCGACGTCCGGCACGACCTTCTTCGCGGCATCGGTCGGGGTGGAGGCGCGCAGGTCCGCCACGTAGTCGAGCAGCGGATTGTCGGGCTCGTGGCCGATCGCGGAGACCACCGGCGTCCGGCAGGAGGCGACGGCCCGTACCAACTGCTCGTCCGAGAACGGCAGCAGGTCCTCCACGCTGCCGCCGCCGCGCGCCACGATGATCACGTCGACCCCGGCCGCCGCGTCCAGGTCCTTCACGGCCTGCACCACCTGCGGGACCGCGTGCACGCCCTGCACGGGCACATTGCGCACGTCGAAGCGGACGGCCGGCCAGCGGTGCCGCGCGTTCTCCAGGACGTCGCGCTCGGCGGCCGACGCGCGGCCCGTCACCAGGCCGATGAGCTGCGGCAGGAACGGCAGCGGCTTCTTGCGCTCGGGCGCGAAGAGGCCCTCCCCGGCCAGGCTCTTCTTCAACTGCTCGATCCGCGCGAGCAGCTCACCGACGCCCACCGGCTTGATCTCCGCGGCCCGCAGCGACAACTGCCCCCGCGGCGCGTACCACTCGGGCTTGGCGTGCACCACGACACGGGCACCCTCGGCGACGACGTCCGCCACCGCGTCGAACACCTGGCGGTAGCACGTGACGCTCACGGAGATGTCGTGCGACGGATCGCGCAGCGTCAGGAAGACCACGCCGGCGCCCGGCCTGCGGGACAGCTGCGTGATCTGCCCCTCGACCCAGACCGCGCCGAGCCGGTCGATCCAGCCACCGATGAGCCGGGACACCTCGCCCACGGGGAGCGGGGCGTCCGCGGACGTGTTCAGAGCCATGCGCCGAGGGTATCGGGCGGGTCCGACAAGCCCTCGCGCCCGCGCTACGCCGCCTCCGCCCTGCCGCGCCGCTGGACGAACAGGACCACCAGACCCACCGCCAGCCACACCGCGCCGACGACCTGGGCGGAGCCCGCCGCTTCCCAGATGACCGCCACGACGATCGCCGCACCGAGGACCGGCACCAGCACGTGCCGCCACCACGCGAAGCCGTCCTCGCGGTGGCGGACCGCGAACCAGCCCACCACGCTCGCGTGCAGCAGCAGGAACGCCGTCAGCGCGCCGATGTCCACCACCGACACCAGGTGGTCCATGCCGTCGTCCCTGCGGGCCGCCCACACCGCGGCCACCATCGTCACCACGGCCGCGCACAGCAGCGCGATCCGCGGCGTCCCGGAGTCCGTCCTGGACAGCGCCTTCGGCAGCCGCCGGTCCCGGGCCATCGCGAACAGCAGCCGGCCCGCCGCGGCCTGCCCGGCCAGCGCCGCGAACGCCGCGCCGATCGCCTTGCTGACGGCCACCAGCTTCGACAGCCACTCCCCGGCCGCCGCCTCGGACGTGTCGTAGAACGCCGTCCCCTGCTTGACCGGGTCCGCGGCGAGCTGCGCCGACGACATCGGCTCCAGGAGGGCCACCAGATACGTCTGGAGGATGAAGAGGAAGCCCGCGAGCGCCAGGCAGACGAGCACCGCCCGCGCGACCTTCGCCGACCCGCCCGTCACCTCCTCCGCGAACGTCGCGATGGCGTCGAAGCCCAGATACGACAGGACGGCGATCGACACCGCGCCCACCACCGCCGACAGCGCGAACGCGCCCTGCGAACCGTCACCCGTCAGCGGCGAGAGCCAGTCGCGCTGCGCCCCGTCCCTGACCAGGACCACCACGGCCGCCACGACGAAGACGAACAGCACCACGATCTCCATGGCGAGCACCGCGAAGCCCACCCGGGCCGCCGCCCGCACGCCCCACAGGTTCAGCGCGGTCGTGATCAGCACCGCCAGCGCCGTCCACACCCACCGGGACACCGAGGGCACCAGCGAGTTCATGGCGATCCCGGAGAAGAGGTAGGCGACCGCCGGGATCAGCAGGTAGTCGAGCATCGCCATCCACCCGGCGACGAACCCGGGGCCGTTGCCGAGCCCCGCGCGCGCGTAGGCGAAGACGGACCCCGCCTGCGGGACGACCTTCACCATCTGCGCGTAACTGAACGCGGTGAACGCCATCGCGACCGTCGCGGCCAGATAGACGAGCGCGACCGCGCCGTGCGACTTCGCGTCGAGCGTCCCGAAGACGCCGACCGGCGCCATCGGGGCGATGAAGAGCAGTCCGTAGACCACGAGGTCGCGAAAGCCCAGACTGCGCCGCAGCCCCTCGCCCCCGGCGGGCTCGGCCCCCGCGGCATGGGCTCCCGTACTGGCGGACTGTCCGGACATGGTGCCTCCGTAGATCAACGCAGGCCCCCAGTCTCTCGAACCGGGCGATCTTTGACGCGCTGGACGCGGCCTTACGATGGTGTGCATGACTGCAACGCCTGGCTCCCGCCGTGTCCTGCTCGCCGCTCCCCGTGGCTACTGCGCGGGCGTGGACCGTGCCGTGATCGCCGTCGAGAAGGCCCTGGAGCAGTACGGGGCCCCGATCTACGTCCGCCACGAGATCGTGCACAACAAGTACGTCGTGCAGACCCTGGAGAAGAAGGGCGCGATCTTCGTCGACCGGACGGAGGAGGTCCCCGAGGGCTCCATCGTGATGTTCTCCGCGCACGGCGTGGCCCCGACCGTCCACGCGGAGGCGGCCGAGCGCAAGCTCGCCACCATCGACGCCACCTGCCCGCTGGTCACCAAGGTCCACAAGGAAGCCGTCCGCTTCGCCAAGGACGACTTCGACATCCTCCTCATCGGCCACGAGGGCCACGAGGAGGTCATCGGCACCTCCGGCGAGGCCCCCGACCACATCACCCTGGTCGACGGCCCCGACGACGTCGCCAACGTCGAGGTGCGCGACCCCGACAAGGTCGTCTGGCTCTCCCAGACCACGCTCTCCGTCGACGAGACGATGGAGACGGTCGACGCCCTCAAGGGCAAGTTCCCGAACCTCCTCTCGCCGCCCAGCGACGACATCTGCTACGCCACGCAGAACCGCCAGACCGCGGTGAAGAAGCTCGCCGAGGACGCCGAGCTGGTCATCGTCGTCGGCTCCAAGAACTCCTCGAACTCCATCCGGATGGTCGAGGTCGCCCTGGACGCGGGCGCCGCCGCCTCGCACCTGGTCGACGGCGCCGACGAGATCGACGAGGCCTGGCTGGAAGGCGTCACCACAGTCGGCCTGACCTCGGGCGCCTCCGTGCCGGACGTGCTGGTCGACGGCGTCATCGAGTGGCTCGCCGAGCGGGGCTACGCGGACGTGGAGACCGTCAAGACCGCCGAGGAGTCCATCACCTTCTCGCTCCCCAAGGAGCTCCGCCGCGACCTGCGCGCCGAGGCCGCCGAGCTGTCGCGGGGCTGAGCGCCCCGTACCGTTGGGTCCATGCAGATCTTCGGTGTGGACATCGGCGGATCAGGGATCAAGGGCGCGCCCGTTGACCTGGACCGTGGAGACCTGGCACAAGAGCGGCACAAGGTCCTGACCCCGCATCCGGCCACGCCGGACGCGGTGGTCGAGGGCGTGCGCGAGGTCGTCGAGCACTTCGGCTGGACCGGCCCGGTGGGCGCGACCTTCCCCGGCGTCATCACGGACGGCACGGCGCGCACCGCCGCGAACGTCGACAAGAGCTGGGTCGGCACGGACATCCGCGCGCTGGTCTCCGACCGGCTCGGCGGTGCCCCCGTCACCGTCCTGAACGACGCGGACGCGGCGGGCGTCGCCGAGATGCACTTCGGCGCGGGCCGCGACCGCACGGGCACGGTCATCCTGCTCACCCTCGGCACGGGCATCGGCAGCGCCCTGTTCACGGGCGGCCGCCTCGTCCCGAACAGCGAGCTCGGCCACTTGGAGCTGCGCGGCCACGACGCGGAGAAGAAGGCGTCGTCCAAGGCCCGCGAGGACGAGGACCTGAGCTGGGAGCACTGGGCGCGGCGCGTCCAGAAGTACCTGGCGCACGTCGAGATGCTGTTCTCGCCCGAGCTCTTCATCATCGGCGGCGGCGTGAGCCGCAAGGCGCACAAGTTCCTGCCGTTCATCGAGGGCATCTCGGCGGAGATCGTCCCGGCCCAGCTGCAGAACAACGCGGGCATCGTGGGAGCGGCGATGGCGGCGGCCGAGGAGCGGTAGGCGTGGCGGTTGCGTAGCCGTAGCCGTAGCCGTAGCCGTAGCCGTAGCGGTGCCGTGCCGTGGCGGTGGCCGTGCCGTATCCGTTCCGCCTACACCGTTCCGCCTGCACCAGCGTGCTCTCGGCGCGCTCTCGGCCTGCCCGGCTCAGGCGGTGGGCAGCCGCTTTCCGCGCGCCGCCGACGACGACGGCGCCGCTGTGGCTGCCGCCGGGGCCGGGCGGGACGCCGGGCGGGCCCGCCGCCGCTGCGCCATCAGCCGGATCTTGCGTACGGTCACGACGAGCCCGGCGACGAGCGTCCCGCCGTACAGCCAGCCCGCGTGCAGCGCCAGCGTCGTCACGAGCCCCATGACCTGTCCGCCGAACCCGCCGGTGCCCCCGGCGACGGGCAGCACCCCGGCCGCGAAGGCGATCGGCACGCCCACCGGCGCGGTGACCAGGTCGGCCGGGCGCACCCACAGGGCGGTGAGCGCGGCGACGGGCAGGAACAGCACGCCGTACGCGACGACCGAACCGTCCGCGACCAGCTGCAGCAGACAGGCGAGCAGGAACATCACCGCCGTGCAGAAGAGACCGCTGCCGAGCCCGGTCAGCCGGGGGTTCGGGATGCGGCGCAGCGTACGCAGCAGGGGCGTGCGGCGCAGCGCGCGGTAGAGCGGCGCCCGGCGCAGCGCACGGACGAACGGCGGCACGGGCCGGCGCCCGCGCGGCCCGGCGCGGTACACCGTGCCGGACTCGGCGGGCCGGCCCTGCGGGGGCAGCGGGGCGGGCCTGCGGGGCCGGTCCTGCGAGGTGGTCTTGGGGGCGGCGGACTGAGGGGGACGCGTCCTGTGTTGCTCCACTGGACCAACCTAGGCGCGCCACCGCGCCGAACCCGGCACGGGACACGCCTTTGGGCCGACCTTGGCCATGCGTTCGATGCGGGGGAGCGCTCGGTGGGTGAGGGGCGGGTGCGGGGCCGGTGCGGGGCCGGCGGTGCTCCGGCGGCGGGCGGGGGAGCGGCCCGGGAACGCCCGGAAACCGGGCGGGGGCCCGCGGGAGACGGGCAGGCGGGGGCGGCGACGGCACGCCGTAGACTGGGGGATCGCCCCACGGTCGCTCCGGCCCTCCGGGCCGTCCACCCACAGCCCTCACGTACGGGAAGTCGCAACGTGTCGCTCACGATCGGAATCGTCGGTCTGCCCAATGTCGGCAAGTCGACCCTGTTCAACGCCCTGACCAAGAACGACGTGCTGGCGGCCAACTACCCGTTCGCCACGATCGAGCCGAACGTCGGCGTGGTCGGTGTCCCCGACCCCCGCCTGACGAAGCTGGCCGAGATCTTTTCCTCGCAGAAGATCCTCCCGGCGACCGTTGACTTCGTCGACATCGCGGGCATCGTGCGCGGCGCGAGCGAGGGCGAGGGCCTGGGCAACAAGTTCCTCGCGAACATCCGCGAGTCGGACGCGATCTGCCAGGTCATCCGCGCCTTCAAGGACGAGAACGTCGTGCACGTCGACGGCAAGGTCTCGCCCAAGGACGACATCGAGACGATCAACACCGAGCTGATCCTCGCGGACCTCCAGACGATCGAGAAGGTCCTGCCGCGCCTCCAGAAGGAGTCGCGCATCAAGAAGGACATCGCGCCGAAGGTCGCCGCGGTCGAGGCGGCCAAGGAGATCCTGGAGAAGGGCGACACGCTCTTCTCCCAGGGCATCGTCCAGGGCAGCGGCAAGGAAGAACTCCTGCACGACCTCCACCTCCTCACGACGAAGCCCTTCCTCTACGTCTTCAACGTGGACGAGGACGAGCTGACGGACGACGCGTTCAAGGCGGAGCAGAGCGCGCTGGTCGCCCCCGCGGAGGCGATCTTCCTCAACGCGAAGCTGGAGTCGGACCTCGCCGAGCTGGACGAGGACGAGGCCCTCGAACTCCTCCAGTCCGTCGGCCAGGAAGAGCCCGGCCTCGCCACCCTCGCCCACGTCGGCTTCCGCACGCTCGGCCTCCAGACCTACCTGACGGCAGGCCCCAAGGAGTCCCGCGCCTGGACCATCAAGCAGGGCGCGACGGCCCCCGAGGCGGCCGGCGTCATCCACACCGACTTCCAGAAGGGCTTCATCAAGGCGGAGGTCATCTCCTTCGCCGACCTGGTGGAGACCGGCTCGGTGGCCGACGCCCGCGCGGCGGGCAAGGCGCGCATGGAGGGCAAGGAGTACGTGATGCAGGACGGGGATGTGGTGGAGTTCCGCTTCAATATTTAATTGAAGTTTAAACTACTTTCTGGGGTTTCGGAAAGCACAGGTTAGAAGGGGTTCGCCTTTGAGGTGGGCCCCTTTTCTGATGGCTTCAAGGAGCTTGCGAATGACGAAGCTTCGAGCGCGGCCTTGAGGGGCGTGTTCGTGGCCATCTAGTGACACCTGTTGTCACCTCTGGGATTCCGTACCGTGCTGGATTGCCAGTACTGCACGGCAAGCTGGCGGCAACTCGGTCTAGGCGTTGGGGCAGAGCTGCGGAACTGTTTCGACCGCCGGACTGCTATAGCCTCCATGAACTCGCGTCCATCGCGACCCGTGGTGACAAAGGCGCTGCACAAGCCCCGCGTCTGTGTTCGCTTGGCGTGCCTGGGTGGCGGGGCTGCTTTTCTGGAACCTGGCCGCGGACGGCCCCGGCATCGATCTCAGACCGGTAGGTGAGCGGTGACGGCCGTGCGCGCTAGTGCTGGACAATGCTTCCGCGTACGTGGCCAGGGCGTTAGGGGCCGTCGCCACCAGTTCGCGAAGAACGGCGTGGACCGCCATAAAGCGGAAGTATCAGGGCCTGGGGGCGTCACTTCAGGCAGAGCAAGCCCCCGATACAGCTGACAGCCAGGTGATGGACCCCCTACCGTCGACAGCCTCTACTTCTTCTGTAGCGCCGCAATCCGCTTCATCATCTCGTCGAGGTAACCAAGCGTGTCGTTGATGCCCGGCTCATAGTCGTCGGGATGCGCACACTCATTCCGCTTGGCCAGCAGCCCCTGTAGGGCCTTCATCGTGCCGTTGGTGATGAAATCCTGCTTCTTCATGACTTCGAAGAGGGTGTGATCCTTCTGGTCGCGAAAGTCCGAAGCCCGCTTGATGTTCCACGCGGTGTAGTTGGTCTGGATCACCGAGAGGCGGGAAGCGTCGTTCGCGATCCACTCATGGATGAAATCCATCAGTGCGGCGAATGACGTGACGTGCGCGGACCGGTAAAGCCCATGCTCCACGCACTGAAGTGCCTCGCGAAACAGCTTGTCCTGCTTGATGTTGAGGTTCATCAGCTTGTTGTAGGACTCGGTTACCGTCATTACGCGATACGTCGAGGTCTCCCGCTTGGCGAGAAGCCTACGCAGTTCGTCCTGCGCGTTGGCCGCCCAGTCGGCGACCTCACGCGGAGTCCTAGGCGCCGCCATCCGTCAGACCTTTGAGGTGCTTCGCCATGGCGGCGAAGAACGCGTCGTAGACGGCGGCGTCACTGGTCGCATCGACGGAGAGTGCGATGTTCACGTTGATGACCACCGAGCCTGACCCGTTGCTGCCCTGCTGGCGTTGCCGACGGCTCTTCGTCACCTCGGCCTGCTCGTTGGTATCGTCCTCGTCGCCCTCGTCTTCATTGCCTGACGCACCGGCGACCGAGTTGAAGTTGCCGAACTTGCAAACAGTCTTGAAGGTCTTGACCGCGAGTCCCACCTTCTTGTCATCCAAATCCGAGTGGCTTTTGAAGAAGGCCGCCAGTTCGGCGTCAGACCGGCTGTACGCGTCGCTATAGGTCTGGAACACGTTGTCATACCCGGCACGGATACCCGCTGCAAGCAGGGCGCGACCGCTCTCCCCGCCGCGGAGGCCCTTGGTGTAGAGCTCGGTTGGCTTGCCGGAGCCGTCCAGCAGTCCGACCTTCTTCATTAGCGGGATGAACGGACGGCTGTTCGATGACGCGAATCCCACCGCGCCTAGGTACTGCTGGTCGATCCTCGTCGGCACGCCCATGCCCTGAAGCTTTCCCAGGAATTGTTCCAGCTTCCCAGGGGTCGGCGTGTATGGGAACGAGTTATCAGCTGCCATGCGCCGCATGGTACGTGGGGCCACTGGTGGAAAGCACTAGGGCAACACAGGCTACTTTCCTGTCAACGTAAGCTCTGTGGTGCGTGGTCGCGTCGGTCAGCTTGTCGCCCAAGGCTCAATTTCGAACAGATTCTCGAACTTAACCCACACTCGCTCTGCATGCCGCCTTCCCACA
Organism: Streptomyces sp. NPDC002564; assembly: GCF_042889645.1. Lineage (NCBI taxonomy): Bacteria > Bacillati > Actinomycetota > Actinomycetes > Kitasatosporales > Streptomycetaceae > Streptomyces > Streptomyces sp. NPDC002564. Next base: position 583,833 of record NZ_JBIARE010000001.1, read on the forward strand.
GGTTGGGGAGGGCCGAGTCGGAATCGGTGGGACCGTATTCCCACCAGTGGTTCGGGTGGTTGGTGGAATCGTTGTGGCACCCTCACAGCTGGACCTTCGCCCCGTCCGGGAAGCTGGCCCTTCGAGCGGTTTTGCTGCCACGACTTCTAGTTGATCAGGCAGCTTGTGTAGCACCCGGACGTGCTCTTCCAGTGATCCCTGTTGGTGGCTGGGGCCAGTCGGCTGGAGCAGGCGTCGGAAGGGCTGCCTCGGTCTCCAACGTCCATGCCTCCGTCCCTATGCGCGGCCGTCCTGACTCCTGATGTGCTGAGGCTCTGTCTCCTTCGATGATCTCCGGGTCCCCTCGCGGGCTGGTCGTCGGAGAGCATCGGCGCTCAGACGGTGCGGATGACCGGGGCGGGTTTGATGTCCTGGGCGTCGATGAGGGTGCGGATGTCGCCTGGGTCTGAGGTCCAGATGATGGCGCCGAGGCTGGCTGCCATGGTCACGACGGTGGCGTCGACGATGTCGGAGGTGCCTGCCTTGCCGCAGAGGATGCCGGCGGTTTTGGCGGTTTCGAGGCCGACGGGTACGACGTGGCAGCCGGCGAGGAACTTGCCGAGTCTGACCTGGCGGCGGGAGTCCCGCCATGCCTGGCTGACGACGATGGACGGGACGCGGATGTCCCGGCCGTCCTCCAGGGCCAGGCTGTGTCGGGCCCACATGCGCCGGTCGTCATTGTCGATGGCGATCAGGACTCCGGCGTCGTACAGGTAGGGGATGTTCACGCGGCCGAGGCTCCCGGATTACTGAGGTACTCGGCGTCGGCGGCGGCCATATCCGCGCGGGCGGCGGCAAGCTCTTCCGGGGTGAAGGCGCCGTGCTCGGCCTGCCACTCCTGGATGACTGCGCGGCCGGCCCGCAGACGTAGCTCGCGTTCGGCTGCTCCGGCGACGAGGCGGGAGAGCGGGACGCCCTCTTCCTCGGCAGCTCCGGCCAGGGCTTCGACCAGAGATTCGTCGAGGGTGATAGTCACCTTCTTGGTAGCCATACATTAACCATACTGCGGTATGGCCTCCGCTGTCGATGTGCGCTTCACGCGCCAGCGAGTGTTGGGGAGCGAGCGCGTGCAGTGAGGGGCTCGGTGGGCCCAGGGTTGCGGGTGAGGTCGGGTCCATATTCGCTGGAAAGAGCGGATTGACGATGAATGCCTTGCTGGGACCTGGGGTGCCAGTGCACGGTTTCGAGCACGGACCGGGTGACGGATCGGGGCTTGGGTGGCGAGCGTTTTTCAGAGGTGCAAGAAGGACGTCCGGGACCGGAACTTCCCCTATGACCGTCCGCGGTGTCGGCATGGGTGGACGGTGCAGTACCGGGAGCCGGGCGGTAGGCGAGGGCGGCAGCGGGAGAGGTCGTTTGCCCGGCGGGTGGGGTCGGATGGTGCGGACGCTTTCGCCGACAAGGTCGAGAACGACAAGAAGGCCGACGTCCGCTTCGATCCTGCGCCTGGGCGGGTGTCATTGGAGGTCTGGGCTCAGGAATGGCTGGAGCGCCGGGTCATCGGTGAATCGACGCGCCGCAACTACGAAGGTTTCATCCAGAACCATCTCGTGCCGCGACTGGGACGGAAGATGGTGGCCGGGCTGGCACGGCGCGACTTCGAGGAGTTTGCCAAGCAGCTGCACTCCTCCGGTGCCGGGTTGGCGGTCTCCACGATCAATGATCGATTGGTGATGGTGGCCGCATGCTGGAGGTGGCCGTCGTTGAGAAACGCATCCCGGACAATCCCGCGCGCGGCGTCCGGGTGTCCCGTGCGGCCCCGTGCTCGGTGGACGAGGACGAGGTTCCCACGTTGGGCGAGGTTGACCTGATCGCGGAGTACATCGCCCCGCAGTACCGGCTCGCGGTTTACCTGCAGTCGGGCACCGGCCAGCGCCCCAGCGAAGCCCTCGCTTCTCCATCGAGTGCCTGCGGTCCGGCTTCGTCAGGGTCCGCTGGCAGGTCAGCGCCAAAGCGCACCGCGATGACTGCCGCACAGCGTTCGTGCCGCTCAAGCACCGGACGGAGGGTGAGTACCGGGACGTCCCGGTAGCCCCGTTCGTCGAGCAGGAAATCGATGGCCACTTGTCGCGGTGGGCGCCGGTGCCCGTGGCCTTCACAGGGCTTCGCGGCAGACGTCGGCGGCTGGAGGTCTTCTTCTCCCCGCGCCAGCGTGGCAAGGGTGTGATGCCCACCGCCTCCACCTTCGAATACCACTTCAAGAAGGCGTGCGTGGCGGCAGGCGTGGTCGACGTGGACGGCAAGGCCAAATACACGCCCAGCAGTCTGCGGCAATTCTTCGCTTCGACCGCGTTGGCGAACGGCGTGCCGATCCGCGAGGTCTCGCGCTGGCTCGGTCATAAGTCGATCAAGACGACAGTGGACATCCACGGGCACCTAGTTCCCGAGGCGTGGGGTCGTTGCCGAGACGTCATGCAGCGATGCGTCCGGCGGTCGAGGAGTCAGGCGTGTCTGTCTCCACGGCCTGACGTGCTGGATGTGCTGAATGAGTCCTGACGGTGCTGGATGTGTGCTGGATATGATCACCTGAGGGAAAGTTTCCGCAGGTGGGAGCGCTGTGTTGAAGGTTCCGGTTCAACGTGTAGCGGCTCACTCGTGACCACGTTGCTGACCTGGTAAACGTGCAGGTCAGGAAGGGTCCGACTCTTCGGGGTCGGGCCCTCCGCCCACGATTCAGCTCACGCGAGCGTGCCCTCATCCCGGTACAGGGGCACGCTCCGTCGAGAGGTGATCAGCGCATCACACGGACGTGAAGGCCATGGACTCGGTGGCCAGAGCACGAAGTTTCTCGTGGGTTTCGGGATCGGTGGAGTAGACCACCGTGCCGATCATCCCTCGCGTCAGCAGGACCTTGTACGTATGGCGAATGAGCCGGTTCACATCCGCGTCCGGTGTGGACTTCTTGAAGACCGGGTCCTTGGACGCCGAACGGTCGATGATCCAGCGGTCGCCGCGCCACACCAGGTCGGGGCCGATGATGACGCCGCTCCAGTCGTACTCGAAGCCCTGGGCCGTGTACACGCAGCCCACTTGTCCGAAGCCGGCAGGATCGGTCGCCCACAGAGCGGCGGGGGGAGCGCCCGCGACCGATCGGTCACCGAATACGTTCCAAGGCCGTGCCCACTCCCCGACGACGACGTCCGCGGGCAGCGCCTGCCCGGACGGCACCTTCTTCGTCCACTTCCAGCAGTATCCCGCGGACATGCGTGCGCTGTACCCCTGGGAGCGGCGGTCGTCGAGGAACGCTTCCATTTCCTGGGGGCTGTCTGCGACCGTGAGCTGCATCTTGTCGTCGGGTTCCCACACCACCGGGCCGCCGGGTTCAAGGTCCAATAGGCGTACCACCCAGCGGAGATACGCATCGCTCCCACCGCACCGGAACTGGCTGTCCAGCGTTACGACCCGACACTGGAGGCTCTTTTGCGCTGCGGCTTCCTTGATTTCCGCGACCGTGCCCATTTCGCCGGGCCTCACGACCTGATGCTCGTCGAGCAGGAAGACCGGAACGCGGGCGGCGTCGATGAGTTCCTCGATCTGTGCCTTGCCGGTACGGTTCGACGCCGGTGTATAGCGGTTGGCCGATGTCTCCCGGATGCGGTGGGCTTCGTCGCAGATCAGGACGTCGAGACCGTTGCGGTCTGCGGCCACGAAGCTGTTGAAGTACTTGAAGAGATCCTTCACCTCACGCTTCCGGGCGCCCGCCACCTTTCTCATGGTCGTCGTGAACGAGCTGGAACCCGTCGCGTGCAGCGCGGTGCTGCCCTGCCGGTACAGCTCACCGAGGAGCGACAGTGCGATGACGCTCTTGCCGGTGCCGGGCCCTCCGGTCACGATCACGATCTCCTTGTGATCGGATTGCTTGGCCCGGCGTACGGCGTTCAGGACCGTGCGGTAAGCGATCCGCTGCTCGTCCAGCAACACGAACTGCTCACGTTCTCGGACCTCTTGGGCGGCCACTGCCATGAGCTGCTTGGACGGGCCGATCTTCCCGTTGACCAGTTCGTCCGCGGCCGCGGCGCCGGATTCCGGACCCAGCTTCGTGCGCAGATAGTCGATGAACTCGCCGCGTCGCGCGCCGATGAAGAGCTGACCGTACTGATTCTGCTCGGCCTCGAAGAGGCCATTTACGCCGAACTCGGTGGCGTTATGTAGATATGCGACGCCGTTGATGCGTTCTGGATGCTCGGCGAGTGCTCCGTTGAAGGAGATGAGGTACTCGCAATAGCCGCGGACCTGGTCGATCGGATTGAGTACCGCCCGTGCGTAGGAGTCGATCCGGCACAGCGACGGATCCTCGTCGTCGGGTTCCGCGCTGCTCCACTGTTTCAACTCCACGACGACGTAGCTCGGGAGCCCGGTATCGGGGTGCACGCCGGCCAGGACCGCGTCGGCTCTCTTGCTGTTCAACGGCAGTCCGTATTCCAGAAGGACCTCCACCTGCCCGAGCCCGGCGTCGTTGAGCGCGCTCACGAGTACGGGAATGCTTCGCTCCCACGAGCGCACCTCGGACGGACCGGGCCGATGGCCGTGAACGTGCACGAACTGCTCCGTCAGGCGGAAGAACAGGGCGCCGGAATGGCACTCGGCAGCGACCGTTGCGGCTGAGTCGCGGAACAGCAAGACAGGCCCCCAGGCAGCACGAAGAGACTCGTGCGGGTGGGGGCGTTTCCTTCATGCATGACTCCGCCAGGCGGAGCGGAAGCCCGGCGGGCCGCAGCTACGTAGGGATCAAGGTTACCCGTGCCGTCTGCGGTAGGTCGGTGGCAGTGCTGATCCTTCGGCAGTGAGCTTCGGCTGGGCGCCGTCGTAGTGCTGCATGCCGATAGCGCCCGGGATGAGCCTGCGCAGTTCGTTGTGGGTCGCGGGGTCGACCGCATAGACAAGAGTGCCGACGACGCCTCGGGTGAGGAGTACGTGGTAGGCGTTGAGAATGCACCGAGTGACGATCGCATCGTCGATCGGACCGCGGAAGGCGGGATCGCACGAAGCGCTCCGGTTCACCTTGAATTTCCCGTCGCGGAAGAGCAGATCGGGTCCGATGATGACGCCGTTCCAGTCGTACTCAAAGGTCTGTGCCGTGTAGACGCAGCCGATCTGGTCGACACCGCGACGGTCGGTCGACCACAGGTCCGATCGCGGAGCGCCGGGGACGCTGTGCTCCGGCTTCACGTTCCAAGGCCGGTGCCAGTCCCCGATGCATACGTCGTGGATCAGTTGTTCGTCGTCCGGGTTGCTCCACGGCCAGCAGAAGCCCGCGGTGATACGGGCCGTGGCTCTTTCCGCGTGGCGTTCCCGAATGAATTGCTCCATCTGCTCGGGCGAGTCGGTCACCAGCAAAGACATCTTCCCGTCCGGTTGCCAGGAGGTCGGATCAGAGGTGTCGAGACCCAACAACTGCTGGACCCAGCGCTGGTACCGCTTGCTGCCGCCTGCTCGGAACGTGCCCTCCAGATCGGTCACTTCGACAGCGCAGCCCATGTCCTCCGCCAGCTCCTTGAGATAGGTGGCCGTGCCCACTTCGTCCGGGCGAATCGACTGATGGTCGTCGAGCAGGAAGATGGGTACCTTGGCGGCTTTGATCACCTCGGTCGCCTGAGGCCTGTCGTCGTCCCGCAGCTCTTTCGGAGTCCAGCGGTACGTCGAGCTGCGCCGCATGCGGTGGGCCTCGTCGCAAATGAGGACATCGATGCTGTCCTGTGGGGTCTCGCTGAAACTGTTGAAGTACCGGTACAGCTTGACGGCTGCACGACGCTTGTCCGCTGTCTGCCCTCTGCGAGCCGTGCTGAGCATGATCTCGCGCAGAGTTTCTGTGTACGCATGGGACCCACTGGCCAGAACGGCCTCACGGCCCTTGAGCCCGAGGGCACGCTGGAGTTCGAGGGCCACGGCGCTCTTCCCGCTACCAGGGCCGCCCCGCAGGATGTAGACGCGCTTGGCACCCGGATCGGGGCCGGGGCTGTGGGCGGCTGCGGCGTCATAGAACAATCCGACGTCGAAGCCGGTGAAGCGTGCGGTCTTCTCCAGGTGCCGCGTGATTCGGTCCACGGCGACGTACTGCTCGTCGAGGAGCGTAAGTCCTCCACCAACGACAGAGCGCTGGCGGGCGACATCGGTGACCTTGAGCAGCGGGTCCTGGCGGGCCTGCTCCAGGGCCGATGCGGCCCGCCTCCCGGACGCGGGGGAGAACCTCGACGTAAGGACTCGTCGGAAGCGGGCCAGATCGTCGAGGGTGTAGAGGAAGCCGTGGTTCGTTTCGGACAGGGCGAACAGTGCCTCCACATCCGCGTCACGCGCGTTGTGGAGGAAGGCCACGCCCATCAACTGATCCTCGTTCTGACGAAGATGGGGTAGGTAGCGCAGCATGTACTCGCAGTAGCGCTGGACCTGCCGGACCGGATGCAGTTTGTTCTTTCCGTCGCCGAACCCGAGATCGACGGCGATGGGGCACAGGGGGTCCACCGTGGCGTGCCGTACCTGCTTCAGCTCGACTGCAAGGTAGGAATCCGTCCCCGTGCCGGGATGCCGACCGCACAGCACCAGGTCGACCGCGGAGTTGGTGTGGGGCAGGTCGACCTCGACCTGCACCTCAACTTCGTCGAGGCCGCAGTCCAGCAAAGCTCTGACCACTACGGGGAGGCTGTTGTTCCAGGAAGCGATGTCACCTTTGCCGGCCGCTTCTCCTTTGATCCGGGAATGCTCTTGGATCAGTTGCTCGGTGACAGGAAGGAGCGCCGATCCGGCCGGGGCCACGATGAGTCGGCCGAGTTCGGCTGCGGACAGTTGCAGGAGCACGAAGGTTCCCCAGGCACGAGATGACTCGTGCGGGTGGGGGCATGTCCTTCGTGACTCAGCCGAAGCGGAGCGGAAGCCCGTCGGGCCGCAATGACGTTCTGCAGATTACCCGGCCGCGAAGGAAGAAGGGCGGGCCCCAGGGGCCCGCCCTCCGCCCGGCTCAGCCGAGGCGGTGCACCACGACCTGCGCCAAGGCCCACGCCAGGTTCGAGCCGAGGCTCGCCACGATGCCAACCATGACATCACGGACCCAGGTGCGACGCTTGGGCATGTACTCGACAGCAACCACGGGAATGCGTCCCCTTCGATGTGATCGGTGACGGCGCCGGATGGCTCCCGCCGGGAGCGCACCATGGGGCTGAGTCACCGGACCGAAGGGCATCGCCTGTTCCTCGGCTGCGTCGCGTAGACCCTCCGAGGAAGGAGCGCGGTGCAGGGCAACGGTAGTCCACGAGGCGGAGACACGCTCGGTCTTTTCCCGCTCGATGCGATCATCGTCACCCTCGCGGATGCCGCCCATGGAGAGGCAGTTGGTGAGCGGGTGACTTCTGGCTGAGCGAATGCGGAGGTCAGGCATCCCTGATCTGCACGACACCGAACAGTTCGCTCTGCGTGGCCCTCGTGGAGCGCTTCCCGTGCGTCCGGGCCTCCGGGAGGCCGTACGTAAAGGGAGCCGGTCCCCACGGGGACCGGCTCCCTTTACCGTATGGGGCTTGCGTGTGCGTGCTCTGTGCTCGGGTCAGACGCCCGCGTACGAGTGTTTTCCGCCGAAGAGGAAGTTCACTCCGTAGTAGTTGAAGAGGTAGGAGGCGAAGGCGGCCAGGGCGATGTAGGCCGCCTTGCGGCCCTTCCAGCCCGCTGTGGCGCGGGCGTGGAGGTAGCAGGCGTAGAAGACCCAGGTCACGAAGGACCAGACCTCCTTGGGGTCCCAGCCCCAGTAGCGGCCCCACGCGTCGCCCGCCCAGATCGCGCCCGCCACGATCGTGAACGTCCACAGCGGGAAGATCGCGGCGTTGATGCGGTACGAGAAGCGGTCCAGGGTCGTCGACGACGGCAGGCGGGACAGGATGTCGTTGCCCGCGACGCGGGCCCAGAGCACCAGGCGGGCGCCGGCCGGGCCCTTGCGGTCGCGCAGGGCGAGGGCCAGGCCCCGCTCGTTGGCGGCGACGCGGCCGCCGGTGAGGCGGGCCTCGTAGCGGTCGCGGAAGAGGTAGACCAGGGCGGACAGCGCCCCCAGGTAGAGCGTCGCGCCGCAGAAGATGGCGGTGGAGACGTGGATCCACAGCCAGTACGAGTGCAGCGCCGGGACCAGCGGGGCGCTGTCGGTGTAGAGCCAGGTGACGGCGATGCCCAGGTCCAGCAGGACCGTGGTGACCAGCGGCAGACCGATCCAGCGCACGTTCTTCTTGGCGAAGAGCAGGGCGAGGTAGACGCCGACGGCGACCGTCGCGAAGGTCGTGGAGAACTCGTACATGTTGCCCCACGGCGCCCGCTTCACGGACAGCGCGCGGCTGACCACGCCACTGGCCGCGATGAGGAAGGCGAGCGCCGTCAGGGACACCGCGATGCGGCCGTACAGGTCGCCCTGGGTGTCGTCGCCGTGCGCGCCGGGGCCGTCCGGGACGTCGCGGCGCTCGGAGCGCGAGCGTTCGACGACCTTCGGCCGGTCGAGCACCGCGGTGCCGCCGCCCTCGGCGGCCTGGGCCCGGGACGTCCCCCCGGCCGCGCCGCGGCCCTCCTCCTCCGCCACCAGCGCGGCGGCCGTGCGCCCGACCTTGCTGCGGCTACCGAAAATCCATTCGGTGATATGGGCGAGGAAGGCCAACGTGTAGACGGCCATGGCCGAATAGATCAGCACGTTACTGATATGCGCCAAGTTCTCGTTGGCGGCCAGATTCATTTCTCGACCCCTTTGGAGGATTCGGACTGCGGGCCGGGCACGCTCCGCACCCGGGGGTGAGCCTAGCCTCCGCAGTTGCCGGGAGGGCAGCCGGGGTCCGGCGGTCCCGGTGCAATGCCCGTCACATTGCGGGCAGTTGGCGCGGGCGTGCTGAAGGCGCGTGACGTACGTCAACTCGGTCCGGGCAAAGAGGTGCAGGCTATCCGCCTCCGCACGGGCCGCGCTGTGCGGGCAGGTTGACGCTCAATCAGGCCACGTGATTGAATCGATCTTGATTCGATCAACAATCGAGCGAGATGTGTCCCGTGCGCCGCGGTCGTGGCCGCGTGATCGTTTCGCGGGGACCCGTCAGCGGGGGCCGGGTTCCCATTCCGCAGTGCCGAGCGATGTGCCGTTGCCCCGTTCTGTTTTAAAGGGGGGGGAATTCGGCGGATACCGCCGAGTGCCACGCATGTCACGTACACAACGTACGCAAAGTACGCAAAGTGCGCTCGAAGAAGACTCCAGAGATGCAAAAGGCGTAGAAGGCCGAGAAGACCGAGAAGGCCGAGAAGGCCGAGAAGGCCGAGAAGGCCGAGAAGGCGCAGGGAACTTGGCGGGCGCTGAGAGCTCAGCGGGCTCGGCGAACTCGGCGCCCGCGGGCAGTCGCGCGGAGACCGGCGCCGTGCTCGACGCGCTCGGGATGCACGGCTCCCTGGACTCGCCGGTCATCGAGTCCATGAACTTCCTGAACGAGATCTCCCACCGTTTCCCGGACGCCCTCTCCATGGCCGCGGGCCGGCCCTACGAGGGGTTCTTCGACACCGAGGACGTCCACCGGTACCTGCGCGTCTTCGAGGACCACCTGCGGGCCGCGCACGGCGGCGACGAGGCCCGGGTGCGCCGCACGCTCCTGCAGTACGGGCGCACGAAGGGCATCATCCACGACCTCGTCGCCGAGAACCTCGCCGTCGACGAGGGCATCCACGTCGACCCCGAGAGCGTCGTCGTCACCGTCGGCTGCCAGGAGGCGATGTTCCTCACCCTGCGCGCGCTGCGCAGGGACGACCGGGACGTCCTGATCGCCCCGATGCCCTGCTACGTGGGGGCCACCGGCGCCGCCGAGCTGACGGACATGCGGGTGCTGCCCGTGAGGGAGAGCGCCGAGGGCATCGACCTCGACGACCTGGCCCGCGTCGTCGTCGAGGCCAGAGCCGCCGGGCTGCGGCCGCGCGCCTGCTACGTGGTGGCGGACTTCGCCAACCCCTCCGGCGCCACCCTCGGGGCCGACGCCCGCGAGGCGCTGATCCGCCTCGCCGAGGAGCACGACTTCCTCATCCTGGAGGACAACCCGTACGGGCTGTTCCACGCCCCGGGCGCCGAGCCGCTGCCCACCCTCAAGTCGCTCGACGGCGACCGGCGCAGGGTCGTCTACCTCGGGTCGTACGCCAAGACCGGACTGCCCGGCGCCCGCATCGGGTTCGTCGTGGCCGACCAGCGCGTCCGCCACGGGCAGGCGGGCGACGGCGGCGGGCGGGACGGCGCGCACGGCACCGTCCTGCTCGCCGACGAGCTGGCGAAGATCAAGAGCATGCTCACGGTGAATACGCCGCCCATCGCCCAGGCCGTCATCGGCGGCAAGCTCGTGGCGAACGGCCACAGCCTGCGGACCGCCAATGCCCGCGAACGCGCGCTCTACCAGGGCAACCTGCGGCACGTGCTCGGCGAACTGGCCCGCAATTTCCCCGAATCCGCGACACCGCGCGTGACCTGGAACACTCCGGGCGGCGGATTCTTCGTCGTCCTCACCGTTCCGTTTCCCGTCGACGACGCGCTCCTCGAACACTCGGCCCGCCACCACAAGGTGCTGTGGACACCGATGCACCACTTCTACGGCGACGGAAAGCCGCGGCCTCAGATCCGCCTTTCCTTCAGCTATCTCTCCCCGGAGGAAATCACGGTCGGCATCGACCGCCTCGCGCGCTTCATCCGCGAGCAGTCCGCCGCCTGAATTACCCCTCCCCGTCGCGCACCATCATCATCGTATTGAGAAGGAATGTCATGAGTCCCTTGGGCGATCTGTATATCGATCACGTCGGATTCGCAGTCGGTGATCTCGCCGAGGCCACCGACTTCTTCGTGCAGCACTACGGCCTGGGCGTCTACGCGCGCGACGGGCGCCCCGGGGCCACCGACGGCGCCCCGCGCACGGCCGCCGTCGGCCGCGCGGGCATACGCCTGGTCCTCACCGACGCACGCGGCACCGACCACCCGGCGGCCGCCTACGTCGGCCGGCACGGCGACGGCGTCTCCGACATCGCGCTGAGCACCCCCGACGCCGCGGCGGCCTACGCCGAGGCGGTGCGGCGCGGTGCCCGTCCGGTGGCGGAGCCGCAGGAGCGGGACTGCGTCGTCACCGCCACCATCGGCGCGTTCGGCGACGTGACGCACACCTTCGTGCAGCGCGCCGCCGGCCTGGACGCCCTCGCGCTGCCCGGCCTCACGCCGGTGGGCGACCCGGCGCCGGAGGCGCCCGCCCCGGTCGAGGTCGGCCTGCACACCATCGACCACTTCGCCGTCTGCCTCGAGGCCGGCCAACTGGACCCGACCGTCGCGTACTACGAGACCGTCCTCGACTTCGAGATGGTCTTCACCGAGCGCATCGTCGTCGGCGGCCAGGCCATGGACTCCAAGGTCGTGCAGAGCCGCTCCGGCGCCGTCACGCTCACCCTGATCGAGCCGGACACCTCGCGCGAGCCGGGCCAGATCGACAAGTTCATCAAGGAGCACGGCGGCGGCGGTGTCCAGCACATCGCCTTCGCCACCGACGACATCGTCCGTGACGTGAGCCGCCTCGGCGGCACCGGCCTCGCCTTCCTCAGCACGCCCGGCACCTACTACGAGCAGGTGCCCGACCGGCTCGACCTGCGCCGCCACTCCGTCGAGGCGCTGCGCGAGCTGAACATCCTGGTCGACGAGGACCAGGACGGCCAGCTCCTGCAGATCTTCACCAAGTCGGCGCACCCGCGCGGCACGCTGTTCTTCGAGGTCATCGAGCGGCTGGGCGCCCGCACCTTCGGCAGCGGCAACATCAAGGCCCTGTACAGCGCCGTCGAGCTGGAGATGGAGCGCGCACGGCAGGAGGAGACGGGCGCATGACCGTGCCCGCGCACGAGGGGGACCACCGGTCCGCCGCGCTGAGCATCGCCGACGTGGCGCTGCTCGCCGCGGACCGACTCCCCGCGGACGTACGGGACTTCGTCGACGGCGGCAGCGGCGACGAGTCCACCCAGGCCGCCAACCGGGCCGCGCTCGACGCCCTGCGCCCGGTGCCCAGGGTCCTCGGCGGCACGGGCGAGGCCGACACGTCCGCCACCCTGCTCGGCAGCCGGGCGGCGCTGCCGCTCGCGGTGGCCCCGATGGCGTACCAGCGGCTGCTGCACCCGGAGGGCGAGCTCGCCGCGGCGCGGGCCGCCCGCGACGCGGGCGTCCCGTACGTCATCAGCACGCTGAGCAGCTTCCCGATCGAGGAGATCACCGCGGTCGGCGGGGTCTGCTGGTTCCAGCTGTACTGGCTGCGCGACCGCGCTGTCGTCCTCGACCTGGTCCGCCGCGCGGAGGCGGCCGGGTGCGAGGCGCTCGTCGTCACCGTCGACGTCCCGCACATGGGCCGCAGGCTGCGCGACGTCCGCAACGGCTTCTCGCTGCCGGACGACGTACGGGCGGCCAATCTGGCCCCGGCGCCGGACGCGGGCCCGGCCGCCGCGGGGCGCACGGCCGCGCACGACCGGGCGTCGGGGGCCTCCGCGGTCGCCACGCACACGGCGCTGGCCTTCGACCCGGCGATCGGCTGGGACGACCTCGCCTGGCTGCGCGGGCAGACCGCGCTGCCGCTGGTCGTCAAGGGCGTCCTCGACCCGCGGGACGCCGCCCGCGCCGTCGGGATCGGCGCGGCCGGAGTGATCGTCTCCAACCACGGGGGACGGCAGTTCGCCGCGGCGCCGCCGAGCGTCACCGCGCTGGCGTCCGTGCTCGACGAGGTCGGCGGGCGGTGCGCGGTGCTGCTCGACAGCGGGGTGCGCGGCGGCACGGACATCCTGCGCGCTCTCGCGCTCGGCGCCGACGGCGCGCTCTGCGGCCGGCCCGTGCTGTGGGGCCTCGCCGCGGACGGCGAGGCCGGCGTACGGCACGTACTGCGGCTGCTGCACACCGAGTTGCGCGAGGCGCTGCTGCTGTCGGGCTGCCCGGACCTCGCGGCGGCGCGGGACCTGGACGTCGTGCGTCTGTGACCGTCGTGCGTCTGTGACCGCGGCCCGTCGCGGACCGGGCGCCCCGAGGGCTTCGGGGGCGCGGCGCGCAGGCGGGGAGGATGACGCAGAGAGGGGGGGGCGGTACGAAGTCTCGTACCGCCCCCCTCGCCGTACGGGAACGCGGTACGAGACTCCGTACCGCGGACGCCCGTTACACCTCCGCGAGCTGCGGGAACAGTGCCATGTCCGCCGCCGCCTTCAGGTAGTCCGCGCCCGCCGTGCCCCCCGTGCCCGGCACCCGGCCGATGATCTTCATCGTGACGCCCCAGTGCGTGCGCTTCATGCCGCGCCAGCCCGCGTCCAGGGCGCGCATGGCCTCTTCGAGGCGGCGCGCGTCCTCGGTCGGCCAGCCGCCGGCGCGCGCGAGGAACGCCTCCTGCAGCGTGCTGTCCAGGGTGAACAGCGGCCCCTTCTCCGGCGAGTGCGTCTCGCAGGACCGCTTCGCGCTCGCCGCCTCGACCAGCTGGTAGGGCCGGGACTGGATCGCGCTCGCGCCGTGGGTGTGGTCGCGGATCACCGCGAACGACTCCGGCGGCATCGTCGTCAGGATCCGGTACAGCGGCGACGTCGCACCCGTCAGGCGGGTCGTCGCCGTCTCCAGGAACGCCGCCGCGTCGGCCGGGCGGTCGGCGCGGACCGCCTCGACGGCGAACGTCAGCGACCTCGCCACCCGCGCGAACAGCCGCTCGAACAGCTGGATGGAGCGGACGAACATCCGCTCGTCGTGCAGCGTCGTGACCGGCAGCAGCGCGACCTCCACGGCCCGCAGCAGTACGGCCGGGGCCGCGGCACGGATCGCGGCGACCGCCCTCAGCGCGGCCGTCGCCGGGTCGCCGGCGGCGTCGCCGAGGGCGGCCCGCACCGCGTCCAGCGGCGCCCGGTCCGCGAGCGCCAGCGGCGCGTACTCCGGGAGCCGGCCGAGGGCCTGCCAGACCGCGGTGGTCCTGGCCCGCTGCCGGTCGTCCCCGCCCGCGGCCAGCGCGTCCGTCTCGCGCACGACGAGGTCGGCCAGGAGCACCGCCGTCAGCAGGTCGTCGGCGCGCTCGGTCGCCGCCGGGCTGCCGTCCGAGTCCCACTCGGCGATGCTCAGGACGTCGTTGCCCGCGTACGAGACGTAGCTCATCGGCCGGTCGGTGAAGGTCAGCGGCAGCCAGGTGTCGAACAGCCAGGCGTCCGGCGACGCCCACGGCCTGGCGCGGCCCGCGCACGCGACGCCCAGGCGGGCCCCGCGCAGCAGCGCGACCAGTTCGCCCGCGGACGCCGCCTTGCCCACCTGCTGGTAGTAGCCGACGACCTGCTCGTACGGAAAGCTCGCGAAGTCCGGCAGGCCGTCCCCGAGCACATGGTGGGACCACGCGGTCACGGCGTCGACCGCGTCCCGCAGCGCCTGCGCGCGGCCCGCCCGGGTACCGAGACCCAGGGCCGTGCCGCCGACGCCGATCCGCCGCTCCTCTTCAGGGTCGGCGGATCCCCCCACCGGCGTCTTCTCCGTCATGTTCACGCTCTCACCAATTCACCAGTCATGTGGCTGTCACTTCTCCGGGTCGGGTGTCCGAGTCGGGCGCCCCGCCCGTCACGCGTCGGCGCGGTCCGCGGCCATGGCGTCGACCAGGCTCTTGGGGCGCATGTCGGTCCAGTTCCGCTCGATGTGGTCGAGGCACGCCTGCCGGGTGTCCTCGCCGAAGGCGCGGTCCCAGCCCGCGGGGACCTCGGCGAAGGCGGGCCAGAGCGAGTGCTGGCCCTCGGCGTTGACGAGCACCAGGTAGGTGCCGTTCTCGTCCTCGAAGGGGTTGGTGGCCATGGGTGTGCCTCTCCTTGTTGCTGTTGCTGTTGCTGTTGCTGCCGGCATCGGTGCCGGGTGCCGTCAGGGCCTCGGTGCCGCCGGGGGCCGGCGGGCGGCGATCACCGGGGCGATCACGTCCAGGGCCCTCGGCGCCGTCATGTCCATGTGGGTGCAGTCCACGTCGAGTTCGCGGATCTCGCCCGTGACGTGCGCGTCCCACGCCTTGGCGGCGTACGGGTGCGCGCCGCCGGCCCGCCCGGAGCGGAAGGCCAGCACGTCGCCGCGGAAGACACCGGGCACGAACCGGCCCGCGATGCGGCGGTTGTTGGCGGCCACCCGGTGCAGCGCGCCGATGCCCTCCTCGCCGAGCCCGGACAGCGGGCTGTCGTGCGCGCGCAGCAGCGCGGCGACCCCGGCCGCCGTGAGCGGGCCGCGCGGGCGGTCCGCGGCGTCGGGCGCGGCGGGGCCCGCCGCGGCGGCGAGCACGCCGAGGATCTCCTGCAGCAGGTCGCCCTCCTCGTCCGCCCCCTGCGGCGCCTCCCAGTGCGAGGGGTAGGAGTCCAGGAGCGCGAGCAGCTCCACCTCCGCGCCCTCGGCCTGCAGCCGGACGGCGACCTCGTGCGCGACCAGACCGCCGAACGACCAGCCCACCAGCCGGTACGGGCCCTGCGGCCGTACCGCGCGGATACGCGCCGCGTAGTCGGCGGCCATCTCGGCGATGTCGGCCGCGCAGGGGTCGGCGGGGTCCAGGCCGCGCGCCTGCAGCGCGTACACCGTGGCGTCGGGGCCGAGCCGGGTGATGAAGCCGGTGTAGCACCAGCCGATGCCGACGACCGGGTGGATCAGGAAGTACGGGGCGTCGGCCGGCCGCTCCGTGGCCGCCCGGCCCTCCCGCAGCCGCAGCAGCGGCGCGAACGGGTCGTCGTCCCGGGCGCCCTCGCCGCCGTCCCCGCCCAGGCGTCCGGCGAGCGCCGCGACGGTCGGCGCCTCGAAGACGCTGCGGATCGACGCGGTGATGCCCAGCTCCGCACGGACGCGGTTCACCAGGCGGGTGGCGAGCAGCGAGTGCCCGCCGAGGTCGAAGAAGTCGTCGTCGACCCCGACCGACGCCACCCCGAGCACCTCGGCGAACAGCGCGCACAGCGCCGCCTCGCGGGGAGTGCGCGGGGCGCGCCCGCCGCCGGGCGCCGCGGTGACGCCGGGCGCGGGCAGCGCCTTGCGGTCCAGCTTCCCGTTCGGCGTGAGCGGCAGCGCGGCCAGCGCGACGACGGCCGCGGGCACCATGTAGTCCGGCAGCAGGCCGCGCACGTGCGCCCGCAACTCCTCGGCGTCCAGGCCCTGTCCGGCGTCCGCGGCCACCGCGTACGCGACGAGACGCCGGTCGCCGGGCCGGTCCTCGCGCACCACGACCACGCTCCGCGCCACCGACGCGTGCCGGGACAGCACCGCCTCGATCTCGCCCAGCTCGATGCGGTACCCGCGGATCTTCACCTGGTGGTCGGTGCGGCTCAGGTACTCCAGTGTGCCGTCCGCGGCCCAGCGGGCCACGTCGCCCGTCCGGTACATGCGCGCCCCGGCCGGGCCGTGCGGGTCGGCGACGAAGCGCCCCGAGGTGAGGCCGGGCCGCGCCAAGTACCCCCGCACCAGGCCCTCTCCGGCGAGGTACAGCTCGCCCGGGACCCCGGGCGGCACGGGCCGCAGGGCGCCGTCCAGGACGTATGCCCGGGTGTTGCGGATCGGCCGCCCGATGGAGGGGGCGCCGGGAGCGGGACGGTCCTGGCCGGGTGCGGCCCCGCCGAGGGCGGCCGCCGTCGACCACACCGTCGTCTCCGTCGGGCCGTACAGGTTGGTGACCTCCGCGCCGGTGCGCGTCATGCGCTCGGCGAGGTCCGCCGGCAGCGCCTCGCCGCCGACCAGCATCCGCAGACCTCCGGCGGCGGACGCCCGCTCGGTGATCAGCGCGTCCCACAGGGTGGGCGTCGCCTGCATGATCGTGGCGCCGCTCGCGCCGACCAGGTCGGCGAGGGCCGCCGGGTCGACGACGGCGGCCCGGTCGGCGACCACCACGGCGGCGCCGTGCAGCAGCGGCAGATGCAGTTCGAGGGCGTGGATGTCGAAGGCGACGGTGGTCACCGCCAGCATCCGGTCGGCGGTGGTCAGCGGGAACCGCTCGCCCATCGACAGCAGGAAGTTGAGCAGGCCGCGGTGCGGCACGACCACGCCCTTGGGCGCGCCCGTGGAACCCGACGTGAAGATCACGTACGCCGGGTGGTCGGGGTGCAGCGGCGTCACCCGGTCGGCGTCGGTGAGGTCCCGCCCGTCGTGCCCGGCGGCCTCCGCGCGGAACTCCGGGTCGTCCAGGCACAGCACGGCGGCGCCCGCGGGCAGCCGCGCCGCTCCGTCCCGGGTGGTGAGGACCGCCGCGGGAGCGGCGCCCGCGAGGACGGCGGCGACCCGTTCGCGGGGGTGGCCGAGGTCCACCGGCAGGTAGGCGGCGCCCGCCTTCTGCACGGCGAGCAGCGCGACGACCAGCCGCGGCGAGCGCGGCACGGCGAGGGCGACCACGCTCTCGGGGCCCACGCCACGTGTCACCAGGAGCCGGGCCACGCGGTTCGCCTCGGCGTTCAGCTGCGCGTACGTGAGTCCGGCGCCGTCCTCCTGCCACAGCGCGAGCGCGTGGGGGGTACGGGCCGCCTGCTCCTCGAAGAGGGCGGGCCAGCACCGCTGCGAGGGCTCGGCGGCGGTGTCGTTCCACTCGGTGAGGACCCGGTGGCGCTCGGCCGTACCGAGGACGTCGATCCGGCCGGCCGGGAGGTCCGGCGCGGCCACCACGGCAGCCAGCACCCGCCGCAGCCGGTCCGCCCAGCCGAGCACGTCCTCCTCGGTGAACAGGTCGGGCCGGTACGTCAGCCGGAACCGCAGCCGTTCGCCGGGCAGCACGGTCAGCGTCAGCGGGTAGTGCGCGGCGCCGCTGCCCTCCGTGCCCGCGATCTCCATGCCCCGGTAGGCGGGCGGGCCGTCGCCGGCCGGTGCCGGGTAGTTCTCGAACACGTACAGCGTGTCGAAGAGTTCGCCGCCGGTCCCGGCGAGCTGCTGGATCTCGCCGAGGCCCAGGTACTCGTGCGCGGCGAGCGCGGCGCGGTCCGACTGCAGGCGCGCCATCATCGCCGTCACGGACTCGGCGGGGTCCACCCGCAGCCGCACGGGCAGCGTGTTGGCGAACAGGCCGATCATCGACTCGACACCGGGCAGGTCCGAGGGGCGCCCGGAGACCGTCGCCCCGAAGACCACGTCGTCGCCGCCGGTGAGCGCGGCCAGGACCAGCGACCAGGCGCCCTGCACCACGGAGTTCAGGGTGAGGCCGCGGCGCCGCGCCAGGTCGGTGAGGTCCGCGGTGAGCCCGGCGTCCAGGCCCGTCTCCGTCTCCTCGGGCACGACGGTCTCGCGGCCGGCCCCGGCCGGGCCGAGCAGGGTGGGCCCGCGCAGCCCGTCGAGGTGGCGGCGCCAGGCGGTGACCGCGTCGCCGTGGTCGCGGCCCGCGAGCCACCGCAGGTAGTCGCGGTAGGGGCGGGGCGGCGCCAGGGTGTGGTCGCTGCCGCCCTGCTCGTACATCGTGAACAGCTCGTGCAGCATCAGCGGCACCGACCAGCCGTCGAGCAGGATGTGGTGGCTGGTCAGCACGAAGCGGTACTCGCCCGGCGCGAGCCGGACGAGGAGGCAGCGCACCAGCGGCGGCGTGCGCAGGTCGAAGCGGGTCGCGCGGTCGTCGGCGAGCGCCGCGTCGAGCCGTGCCCGGCGCTCGCCGGGTGCCACCGGCGCGAGGTCGAGCAGCCGCCACGGCATCCGGACGCGGTCCGGCACCACCTGCACCGGCTCGCCGCCCTTGCGCTCGCGGAAGGCGCCCCGCAGGTTGCCGTGCCGGGCGAGCAGCCCGTCGGCGGCGCGGCGCAGCGCGCTCGCGTCGAGGTCCCCGCGCAGGTCGAAGACGAACTGCAGGTGGTAGACGTCGGCGCCCTGCTCGTCGTACTGCGCGTGGAACAGGAAGCCCTCCTGCAGCGCCGTCAGCGGCAGCACGTCCTCGATGCGTGCCTTGGCGCGCGTCATCCCTGATCCCCGTTCTCGTTCCCGGCCCAGTGGCCGTCCGTGTGGTGGTCCATGACGGCGCCGAAGCCGTCGGCGTCCCCGAAGCCGTCGTCGGTGTCCCCGAAGCCGTCCGCGTCCCCGAACCCGTCCAGCGCCCCGAACTCGTCCTCGAATCCGTCGATCTCGCCCTGGTCGAGTGCCACCAGGTCGAAGTCGGAGGCCGTCGCGCCGCCCGCGTCGCCGCGCTCCGCATGGCGGGCCATCGCGGTCAGCGCGCGGATCCAGGCGTCCGCCATCGCGGCCGCCTCGGTCTCCGCGAGGACGCCGTCCGCCCAGGTCCACACGGCGCGCAGCTCGGCGCCCCCGTCCCCGGCCCTGGCCACGGCGTTGACCGTGAGCGCGGTGCGCAGCGGCATCGCGCCCGGCGGCATCCCGGCGCCGTCCGCGTCCGCCGCCTCGGGCGCGAGCGCCCAGTCGGCGGTGCGTCCGGGACCGTCGAAGCGGCCCAGGTAGTTGAAGCCGATCTGCGGCGTCGGGAGCGCGGCGAGCAGGGGCGCCGTCTCCGGGTTGAGGTAGCGCAGCAGACCGTGGCCGATGCCCTGGCCGGGCACCGCACGGAGCTGCTCCTTCGTGCGCTTGAGGACGTCCCCGACCGCGTCCCCGGCGGCCCACAGGTCGTCCCAGTCGACGTCGCCCGGTTCGATCCGCACCGGGTGCACGCCGGTGAACCAGCCGACGGTGCGCGACAGGTCGAGCCCGGCGACGAGGTCCTCGTGGCGGCCGTGGCCCTCGACCTCGACGAGCACCGGCTCGCCCCGCGGCCGGTCGCGGCCGGACAGGGAGGCGAGGGCCAGCGCGGTCAGCAGGACGTCGTCGACGCCCGCGTTGAAGGCGGCGGGCACCCGCGACAGGACCGTCTCGGTGACGTCCGCGGGCAGCGTGACCGTCAGGGACCGCGCGGTGGCGGTGGTGTCCCGTGCCGGGTCGAGCGCGCGGGCCCCGAAGGGCTGCCCGGGGCGGTCGTGCAGGCCCTGCCAGAAGGCCAGTTCGGCGGCCCGCTCCGGGGTGCGGGCCTGCTCGCCGAGGAGCGTCGCCCAGCGCCGGAAGGACGTGCCGACCCGCTCGGGGCGCGGGGCGCGGCCCGCGGCCACCTCGGCCCACGCCGAGCTCAGGTCGTGCATCAGGATCCGCCAGGACACGCCGTCGACGGCGAGGTGGTGGAGCGTGAGCAGCAGCCGCCCCGACGCGTCGTCGCCCGCGTCGAACCAGACGGCCTGGAACATCACGCCGTCCGCCGGGGAGATCCGCTCGCCCGCGGCGGCGGCCTCCTTGGCGAGCACGGAACGGGCCGACGGCCCGTCCATGTTCGTCAGGTCGACGCGGCGCAGGCAGTCGGCCGCGGACACCGCGCCGACGGACCGCACCCGCATGCTCAAGTCGCCGTCGGTGCAGCCGACTTCGAGGCGCAGCAGGTCGTGTCGGTCGACCAGTGACTGCAGGGCCGTGGCGAGACCGGACTCGGTCAGCGCGGCCGGCACCTGCAGCAGCACGGACTGCAGCAGCCCGTCGAGCGTGCCGCCGCGCGCCAGCAGGTCGTGCACGACCGGGGTGAGCGGTATCCCGCCGGTGCCGTCGTCGGCCGGGACGTCGTCGCCGGCGGTGACCGTGCCCGCGGCGGCGGCCAGCTGGGCCAGGGTCCTGGCCTGGAAGACGTCCTTCGGGGCGAGTTCGAGTCCGGCCGCGCGGGCGCGGCTCGCGAGCTGGATGGAGCCGATGCTGTCGCCGCCGAGCTCGAAGAAGTTGTCGTCGACGCCGACCTCGTCGAGGCCGAGGACCTCACCGACCAGACGGCACACGATCTCCTCGCGCGCGGTGCGCGGGGCGGTCACCGCCGCCGCCGACCGGAACACCGGGGCGGGCAGCACGGCCCGGTCCAGCTTGCCGTTGGCGGTGAGCGGCAGCTCGTCGAGCGCCACGACCGCCGCCGGGACCATGTACTCGGGCAGCGACGCGGCGACGTGGGCGCGCAGCAGCGCCGGGTCGACCCCCCGCGCCGGGTCGGCGGGAACCGCGTACGCGACGAGACGCTTGTCGCCCGGCCGGTCCTCGCGGACCACCACGGCGCTCTGCGCGACGGAGGCGTGCCGGGTCAGGGTCGCCTCGATCTCGCCGGGCTCGATGCGGAAGCCGCGGACCTTGACCTGGTCGTCGGCGCGGCCGACGAACTCCAGGGCGCCGTCGTGCCGGTGGCGCGCCAGGTCGCCGGTCCGGTACATGCGGGCGCCCGCGGGCCCGTACGGGTCGGCGACGAACCGCTCGCCGGTCAGGGCCGCCCGGTCGAGGTAGCCGCGCGCCAGCCCGGCGCCCGCGATGTACAGCTCGCCGACGGTGCCGACCGGCACCGGCGCGAGCGCCGCGTCCAGGACGTACGCACGGGTGTTGGCCATCGGACGGCCGATCGGCAGCCGGTCGGCCGACGCGTCGGCCGAGCCGACCAGATGGGTGGTGGCGCACAGGGTGATCTCCGTCGGCCCGTACAGGTGGCGCACCACGACGTGCGGCGCGGCGCGCAGCACGCTCTCGACGGCCGCGACGGACACGACGTCACCGCCGGTCAGGATCTCCCGTACACCGCCGAGCGCGTCGCCGATGTCGTCCGCGACGACCCGGAAGAGCCCGGCCGTGAAGTGCACCCCGGTGATGCCCTCCGCGACGATCAGCCGCTTCAGCTCGGCGACGTCCGGTTCCCCGGGCGGCGCGAGCACGACCCGGCCGCCCGCGAGCAGCGGCACCCACAGCTCGTAGTTCGAGATGTCGAAGGCGTACGGGGCGTGCATCAGGACGTGCGCGTGCCGGGCGCCGTCGGCCCACGACGGGTCGAGGGCGAGTTCGAGGAGGGAGCGGTGGGTGATCGCGATGCCCTTGGGCTTCCCGGTCGACCCGGAGGTGTGCATCACGTACGCGAGGGCCTCGGCCCGCTCCGGCACGGCGGGCGGGGCGGCGGCGGGCGCGACGTCCTCGGCGAGGACCACCTCGGCGGCGTTCGACGGCAGCCCGCGCGCGGACCAGGCGCGATCGGTGACCAGGACCCGCGCGCCGGAGCCCGCGAGGACCTCCCGCATCCGCTCGTCCGGGTAGCTCTCGTGCAGCGGGGCGTACGCGGCGCCCGCCTTGAGGATGCCGAGCAGCGCGACGACGAGGTCGGCGGAGCGCTCCATGAGCACGGCGACGCGCTCCTCGGGGCGCACGCCGAGGCCGGTGAGGCGGTGGGCGAGCCCGTTGGCGCGCCGGTCGAGCTCGGCGTACGTCAGGTGCCGGTCCCCGGCGGTCACGGCGACCGCGTCGGGGCGGGTGCGGGCGAGCCGCGCGAAGGTGCCGTGCACCGTCCCGTCGAGGCCGGGCACGTCCACGGCGGTGGCGTTCCACTCGGTGAGGACGCGGTGGCGTTCGGCGGCGCCGAGGATGTCGACGCGGTCGACGGGCAGGTCCGGGTCGGCGAGCACCGCGCCGAGCAGCCGCCGCAGCCGGGCCGCGATCAGCTCGGCGCTCCCGTGGTCGAAGAGGTCGGTGCTGTACTCCAGCATGCCCCGGATGCCGCGGGCGGTTCCCTGCTCGTCCGTGCGCTCCTGGAGGCTCAGCGACAGGTCGAACTTGGCGACGCCGATGTCGACCGGCTCCCCGCCGACCACGACCCCGGGCAGGTCCAGGGAGACCTCGGGGGTGTTCTGGAAGGCGAGGAGGACTTGGAAGAGGGGGTGGCGGGCTCGGGAGCGTGTGGGGTTGACGAGTTCGACGAGGCGTTCGAAGGGGGTGTCTTGGTGGGCGTAGGCATCGAGGTCGGTGGTGCGGACGCGGGTGACGAGTTCGCGGAAGGTGGGTTGTCCGGAGACGTCGGTCCTGAGGACGAGGGTGTTGGTGAAGAATCCGATGAGGTCGTCGAGGGCCTCATCCGTGCGTCCGGCGATGGGGCTGCCGATGGGGATGTCGTCGCCGGCACCGAGCCGGTTGAGGAGAGCGGCCAGGGCGGCCTGGACAACCATGAACACGGATGACGACGACTCGCGGGCGAACTCCGTGATCCGCTCGTGCAGATCGCCGTCCCACTCCAGGGCGACACGTCCGCCCACATGGCTGGACTCGGCGGGGCGCGGCCGGTCGGTGGGCAGGTCGAGCTCGTCCGGGAGGCCCGCGAGCGCCCCCTGCCAGTAGGCGGTCTGCCGCTGCGCGAGCGTCCCTTCCTCGTCCTCGTCGCCGAGGAGTTCGCGCTGCCACAGCGCGTAGTCGGCGTACTGGACCGGCAGCGGCTCCCAGCCGGGTTCCCTGCCGTCGAGGCGGGCGGCGTAGGCGGTGCCCAGGTCCCGGGCCAGCGGGCCCATCGACCAGCCGTCGCCCGCGATGTGGTGCAGCGAGATCAGCAGGACGTGCTCGGTCTCGGCGAGGGTGAACAGCGCGCCCCGCACCGGTAGTTCGCGCGCCAGGTCGAAGCCCGCGCTCGCGGCCTCCTTCAGCAGGCCCGGCAGCCCGCGCTCGTCGGCCCGTACGAGGGTCAGCGCGAACGGCGCGTCGGCGGGCGCCAGGATGCGCTGCTCCGCCTGCCCGTCGTGCTCGGGGAAGACGGTGCGCAGCGACTCGTGCCGGGCGACGACGTCGCCGAGCGCGGCCCGCAGCGCGTCGGTGTCGACGGTGCCGGTCAGGCGCAGCACCACCGGCATGTTGTACAGGGCGTCCGCGTCGTGCAGGTGCCCGAGCATCCACAGCCGGTGCTGGGCGAAGGACAGCGGCAGCGGCGCGGGCCTCTCGCGCGGCGCCAGGGCCGGTCGCGCCGACTCCGGGTCGGCGGACAGCGCGGCGAGCGCGGCGACCGTGGGCGTCTCGAAGAGCGCGGTCAGCGGCAGTTCGGTGCCGAGGGCGGTACGGACGCGGCTGACCAGACGGGTGGCGAGCAGGGAGTGGCCGCCGAGGTCGAAGAAGCTGTCGTCGATGCCGACCCGGTCGACGCCGAGGACCTCGGCGAACAGGCCGCACAGGACCTCCTCGCGCGGGGTGCGCGGCGCCCGCCCCGCGGACGTCCGGCCGTAGTCCGGCACGGGCAGCGCGTCGCGGTGCACCTTGCCGGTCGGCGAGAGCGGGATCACGTCCAGGGCGACGACGGCCGCCGGGACCATGTACTCGGGCAGCACGTCACCCACGTACGACCGGAGTGCGGCCGGATCCACGCCCCGTGCCGGGTCGGCCGGGACGGCGTACGCGACCAGGCGCTTGTCGCCGGGCCGGTCCTCGCGGACGACGACCGCGGAGTGGGAGACGGAGGGGTGCCGGTCCAGAACGGCGGCGATCTCGCCGGGTTCGATGCGGAAGCCGCGCACCTTGACCTGGTCGTCGGCGCGGCCCAGGTACTCCAGCTCGCCGTGGGCGTTCCAGCGCACGAGGTCGCCGGTGCGGTACATGCGCTCGCCGGGCGCCCCGAACGGGCAGGCCACGAACCGCTCCGAGGTCAGCCCGGCCCGGTTCAGGTAGCCGCGCGCGACACCGTCGCCCGCGAGGTAGAGCTCACCCGTGACCCCGGCCGGGACCGGGCGCAGGCCCGCCCCGAGCACGTAGGCACGGGTGCCCGTGACCGGGCGGCCGATCGGCGCGGACACCGCGCCCGTCAGCGGGCTGCTGAGCGTGGCGCACACGGTCGACTCGGTCGGGCCGTACGCGTTGAGCATCGTGCGGCCCGACGACCAGCGGGCGGTCACCTCCGGCGGGCACGCCTCGCCGCCGGTGATCAGACCGCGCAGCGTGGGCACGCTCTCCGGGTCCAGCGTGGCGACGAACGCGGGCGGCAGCATCGCGTGCGTGACGCCCGCGTCGGCGATGAGCCGCACCACGGCGTCCCCGACGACCTGCTCCGGACGCGGTACGACGAGCGCGGCACCGGCCAGCAGCGTCATCACCAGTTCCCCGGCCGACGCGTCGAAGCTGAGCGAGGCGAACTGCAGCACCCGCGAGTCGCCGTCCACGCCCAGGGCCTCCTGGTGCGACAGCGCGAGGCTCGCGAGGCCCCGGTGCGTGACCTGGACGCCCTTCGGGGCGCCGGTGGAACCCGAGGTGTAGACGACGTACGCGGGGTGGCCGACCCGCAGCGGGGACCCCCGGTCCGCGTCCGTCAGGTCCGTGCCGGACAGCGCGCGGGTCGCGGTGGCGGCGGCCGGGTCGTCGAGCCGCCAGCGCGGCACGGACTCCGGTACGCGGTCCCCGGCGCCGCCCACCGTCAGCAGGCCCATGGGCGCCGCGTCCGCGCACATGTACGCGGCGCGCTCGGCCGGGTAGTCCGGGTCGACGTTCAGATAGGCGGCGCCCGCCTTCACCACGGCGAGGGCGGCGACCACGAGGTCGGCCGAGCGCGGGATCGCCAGCGCCACCACCGTGTCGGGGCGCACGCCGTGGCCGACGAGGCGGCGGGCCAGGCGGTTGGCGCGGGCGTTGAGCTCCGCGTAGCTCACGCTCCCGCCGTCGTGCAGGACGGCGGTCGCGTCCGGCGTGCGGGCGGCCTGCGCCTCGAACAGCGCGGGCAGCGTGGCGGCTTCGGCGCGGGCGCCGTCGGCGGTGTTCCACGCGGTCAGGACGCGGTGCCGCTCGGCGTCGTCCAGGAGGTCGATGCGGCTGACCGGCACGTCCGGCGCGCCGACGGCGGCGCGCAGCAGCCGCTCCAGGCGGCGCGCGAGGCCGGCGGCGGTGTCCGCCTCGAAGAGGTCCCGGTTGAACTCCAGGACACCTTCGGCGCCCCCGTCACCGGACGGCTCCCGCACGCTGAACACCAGGTCGAACTTGGCGACGTCGGTGGTGGCGGGCTCGGCCCCGATGGTCAGCCCGGGCAGCTCCAGGGACACCTCGGGGGTGTTCTGGAGGACCAGCATGACCTGGAAGAGGGGGTGGCGGGCGCGGGAGCGTGTGGGGTTGACGAGTTCGACGAGGCGTTCGAAGGGGACGTCTTGGTGGGCGTAGGCGTCGAGGTCGGTGGTGCGGACGCGGGTGACGAGTTCGCGGAAGGTGGGTTGTCCGGATACGTCGGTCCTGAGGACGAGGGTGTTGGTGAAGAATCCGATGAGGTCGTCGAGGGCTTCGTCGGTGCGTCCGGCGATGGGGCTGCCGATGGGGATGTCGTCCCCGGCACCGAGCCGGTTGAGGAGGGCGGCGAGGGCGGCCTGGACGACCATGAAGACGGACGACGACGATTCACGGGCAAACTCCGTGATCCGCTCGTGCAGTTCGGCGTCCCAGCCGAACGGGACCATGCCGCCCCGGTGGCTCGCGGTCGACGGCCGCGGGTGGTCGGTGGGCAGGTCGAGCTCTTCCGGGAGACCGGTGAGCGCATCCTGCCAGTGGTCGAGCTGGCGTCGGGCGAGGGTGCCTTCCTCGTCCTCGTCGCCGAGGAGTTCGCGCTGCCACAGCGCGTAGTCGGCGTACTGGACGGGCAGCGGGTCCCAGCCGGGAGCGGTGCCGTCGAGCCGGGCGGCGTAGGCGGTGCCCAGGTCGCGCGCGAAGGGGGCCATCGACCAGCCGTCGCCCGCGATGTGGTGCAGCGAGACGAGCAGGACGTGCTCGGCGCCGGAGAGGGCGAACAGCTGTGCCCGCAGCGGCAGTTCGGCCCCGAGATCGAAGCCCTCGCGCACGGCCTCCCTGACCAGCTCGGGGAGGTGGTGTTCGTCGGTGTCGGTGACGGGGAGGGGGATGTCCCAGGTGTCGAGGACGTGCTGACGGGTGTCGCCGTCGATGTCGGGGAAGACGGTGCGCAGGGATTCGTGGCGTGCCACGACATCGCCCAGCGCGGCGCGCAGTGCTTCGCGGTCGAGTGCACCGGTCAGGCGCAGGACGACGGGCATGTTGTAGAGGGCGCCGGCGCTTTCGAGGCGGTTGAGGAACCACAGGCGGCGCTGGGCGAAGGACAGCGGCACGGCGTCCGGGCGCTCCGGGTGGCGGATCAGCGCGGGACGGGCCTCCTCCGCGCCGGACAGGGCGGCGATACCGGCCACGGTCGGTGTGTCGAAGAGCGCGGTCAGCGGAAGTTCGGTGCCGAGGGCGGTGCGGATGCGGCTGACGAGTCGGGTGGCGAGCAGGGAGTGGCCGCCGAGGTCGAAGAAGCTGTCGTCGATGCCGACCCGGTCGACGCCGAGGACCTCGGCGAACAGGCCGCACAGGACCTCCTCGCGCGGGGTGCGCGGCGCCCGCCCGACCGTGGCCGCGGCGTAGTCCGGGGCGGGCAGGGCGCGCCGGTCGAGCTTGCCGTTCGGCGTGAGCGGCAGGGCGTCCAGGGCGACGACGGCCGCCGGGACCATGTACTCGGGCAGGGCGTCGGCGACATGGGCGCGCAGCTCCGCCTGGTCGGTGCCCGCGGCGGCATCGGCCGGGACGGTGTACGCGACCAGGCGCTTGTCGCCGGGCCGGTCCTCCCGTACGAGCACTGTCGCCCGCGCCACCGAGGCGTGCCGTTCGAGGACGGCGGCGATCTCGCCGGGTTCGATGCGGAAGCCGCGGACCTTGACCTGGTCGTCGGCGCGGCCCAGGTACTCCAGCTCGCCGTGGGCGTTCCAGCGCACGAGGTCGCCGGTGCGGTACATGCGCTCGCCGGGTGCCCCGAACGGGCAGGCCACGAACCGCTCGGCGGTCAGCCCCGGGCGTCCCAGATAGCCGCGGGCGACACCCGCGCCCGCGACGTACAGCTCTCCGGGCACCCCGGCGGGGACCGGGCGCAGTCCCGAACCGAGTACGTAGAAGCGGGTGTTGTCCAGCGGGCGGCCGATCGGCAGCGCGCCGGGGGCCAGGACCGTGCCGGGGGCGACGCGGTGCTCGGCGCAGCTGACGGTCGTCTCCGTCGGGCCGTACACGTTGCGCACCGCGACCGCCGGGTGCGCGGCCCGCCAGGAGCCGAGCGCCCCGGCCGTCAGCGCCTCACCGGCGAGCAGCAGGTCGCCGGTCGGCGAGGCGTGACCCGGCAGGGCCGCCAGGATCGGCAGGTGGCTGGGGGTGGCCTTCAGCAGGGTCGGCGCGGTGGCGGGCAGCCCGGCGTCGTCGAGGCTGCCGACGGTGACACGGCCGCCCACGGCCAGCGGCGTGAGGAGCGCGGTGACCGTCATGTCGAAGGAGACGGACGAGTGCAGCAGCGCGGAGCCGCCCGCGCTCGGGTAGCTCGCCCCGGCCCACACCAAGTAGTCGACGAGGTTGCGCTGTTCGACGACGACACCCTTCGGGGTGCCGGTGGAGCCCGAGGTGTAGATCACGTACGCCGGGTGGTGCGGGTGCGGCGGCGCGGTCCGCCGGGCCGGGACGCCGGTCGCCGGTGCGAGGGTGTCCGCGGACAGCCGGGGCACGGCGGCGAATTCGGCGCGGCCCCGGACCGTGTCCTCGGTCGTCAGGAGCAGCGCGGGGGAGGCGTCGCCAAGCATGTACGCGATGCGGTCGGCCGGGTAGGCGGTGTCGACCGGCAGGTACGCGGTGCCCGCCTTGAGGGCGCCGAGGAGCGCGGCGAGCAGCAGCGGCGACGGGGGCAGGGCCACGGCCACCAGGTCGCCGGGGCCCGCGCCGCGGGCGGTGATCTCGCGGGCAACGGCGTCGGCGAGGGCGTGCAGTTCCGCGTAGGTCAGCCGCTCGGCGCCGTGCTCGACGGCGGTCGCGTCCGGCGTGCGGGCGGCCTGGGCCTCGAAGAGCTCGGGCACGGTCGTGGGGCGGGCGTCGGCCCCGGCGCCGTCGGGGACCGCGCCGTCGCGGACGGTGTCGTTCCACGCGGTCAGGACGAGGTGCCGCTCGGCGTCGTCCAGGAGGTCGATGCGGCTGACCGGCGCGTCCGGGTCGGCGAGCAGGGCGCGCAGGAAGCGTTCCAGGCGCGCGGCGAGCGCGGCGGCGGTCCCGTGGTCGAAGAGGTCGCCGTTGTACTCCAGGGTCCCGGCGATGCCGGCCGGCCCCTGGTCGCCGTGGCGTTCGGTGACGTTGAACGACAGGTCGAACTTGGCGACGCCCGCGTCGGCGGGCTCGACCGCGAAGGAGACCCCGGGCAGGTCCAGGGAGGCCTCGGGGGTGTTCTGGAAGGCGAGGAGGACTTGGAAGAGGGGGTGGCGGGCTCGGGAGCGTGTGGGGTTGACGAGTTCGACGAGGCGTTCGAAGGGGACGTCTTGGTGGGCGTAGGCGTCGAGGTCGGTGGTGCGGACGCGGGTGACGAGTTCGCGGAAGGTGGGTTGTCCGGAGACGTCGGTCCTGAGCACCAGGGTGTTGGTGAAGAACCCGATGAGGTCGTCGAGGGCCTCATCCGTGCGTCCGGCGATGGGGCTGCCGATGGGGATGTCGTCCCCGGCACCAAGTCGGTTGAGGAGAGCGGCGAGGGCGGCCTGGACGACCATGAAGACGGACGACGACGACTCGCGCGCGAACTCCCCTATGAGGGAATGGAGTTCGGCGTCCCAGTCGACGCCGACGCGGCCGCCGGAGTGGCTGGAGACGGCCGGCCGGGGCCGGTCGGTGGGCAGGTCCAACTCCTCGGGGAGCCCGGCGAGCGCATCCTGCCAGTGGTCGAGCTGGCGTCGGGCGAGGGTGCCTTCCTCGTCCTCGTCGCCGAGGAGTTCGCGCTGCCACAGCGCGTAGTCGGCGTACTGGACGGGCAGCGGCTCCCAGTCGGGAGCGGTGCCGTCGAGGCGGGCGGCGTAGGCGGTGCCCAGGTCCCGGGCCAGCGGGCCCATCGACCAGCCGTCGCCCGCGATGTGGTGCAGCAGCAGCGCGAGCACGTGCTCGGACTCGCCCAGCCGGAACAGAGCCGCACGCAACGGCAGTTCGCGGGAGAGGTCGAACCCTTCGCGGGCCGCTTCCTTCAGGAGCTCGGGGAGGTGCTGCTCGTCGGTGTCCGTGACAGGGAGGGAGATGTCCCAGGTGTCGAGGACGTGCTGGCGGGCGTCGCCGTCGATGTCGGGGAAGACGGTGCGCAGGGATGCGTGGCGTGCCACGACGTCATTGAGGGCGATCCGCAGGGCGTCACGGTCGAGTGCACCGGTCAGGCGCAGGACGACGGGCATGTTGTAGAGCGCGCCGTCGCTCTCGAGGCGGTTGAGGAACCACAGGCGGCGCTGCGCGAAGGACAGCGGCACGGCGTCCGGGCGCTCCGGACGGGCGACCAGCGAGGGGCGGGCCGACTCCGGCCGCGCGTCCTCGATCAGCGCCGAGAGCCCGGCGACCGTCGGCGTCTCGAAGAGCGCGGCCAGCGGCAGTTCGGCACCCAGGACGGTACGGACGCGGCTGACCAGACGGGTGGCGAGCAGGGAGTGCCCGCCGAGCTGGAAGAAGCTGTCGTCGATGCCGACCCGGTCGGCGCCGAGGACCTCGGCGAACAGGCCGCACAGGACCTCCTCGCGTGGGGTGCGCGGGGCGCGCCCGGTCGAGGCCGCGGCGAAGTCGGGGGCCGGCAGGGCGCGCCGGTCGAGCTTGCCGTTCGGCGTGAGCGGCAGGGCGTCCAGGGTCACGAACGCGGCCGGAACCATGTACGCGGGCAGCGACCCGGCCACGTCGGCGCGCAGCCGGGCGTGGTCGACGCCCCGGTCGGGTGCGGCCGGGACGACGTACGCGACCAGGCGCTTGTCGCCCGGCCGGTCCTCCCGTACGAGCACCGTCGCCCGCGCCACCGCGGGCCGGGCGGTGAGGGCCGACTCGATCTCGCCGAGCTCCACGCGCAGGCCGCGGATCTTGACCTGGTCGTCGGCGCGGCCCAGGTACTGCAGCTCGCCGTCGGCGGTCCGGCGCACGAGGTCGCCGGTGCGGTACATGCGCTCGCCGGGCGCGCCGAACGGGCAGGCCACGAACCGCTCCGAGGTCAGCCCCGGGCGGCCCAGATAGCCGCGGGCGACACCCGCGCCCGCGAGGTAGAGCTCTCCCGTGACCCCGGCGGGGACCGGGCGCAGCCACGCGTCGAGGACGTGGGCGCGCATGCCGGGCACGGACGAGCCGATGGCGGGCCGCGCGGTGCCCGACAGCGGGCCGCTCAGCGTGCCGCACACCGTGATCTCGGTCGGCCCGTACGCGTTGAGCATCGTGCGGCCCGCCGACCAGCGGGACACCAGCTCGCCGGAGGACGCCTCGCCGCCCACGAGCAGGGTGCGGACCGAGGGCAGGTCGTCCGGCGCGAGGACGTCGAGGACGGAGGGCGGCAGCAGCGTGTGGGTGATGCCCTGCGCGGCGGCGAGCCCGGCCAGCGGGGCGCCGGGGCGCAGCCGGTCCGCGGGGGCGAGCACCAGCGCGGCGCCGGAGAGCAGCGCCATGGAGATCTCCCAGAACGCCGCGTCGAAGCTGAACGAGGCGAACTGCAGCACCCGGTCGCCGGGCCCGAGCCGCCACGTCGACCGCGTCTCCAGGAGGCCGGGGACACCGGTGTGGGTGACGACGACGCCCTTGGGGCGGCCGGTGGAGCCCGAGGTGTAGATGACGTACGCCGGGTGGGTGCGGCGCAGCGGGGTGCGGCGCTCGGCGTCGGTGACGTCGTGGGCGGGCAGCCCGGACACGTCGGCGGTGTCGAGCGCGAGGTGGGCGGTGCCGGGCGGCAGGGCGCTCGCGAGACCGCTCGTGGTGAGGGTCAGCGCGGGCGCGGCGTCGCCCAGCATGTACGCGATGCGGTCGGCCGGGTAGGCGGGGTCGACCGGCAGGTAGGCGGCGCCCGCCTTGAGGACGGCGAGCACGGCGACGGGGAGTTCCGCGGTGCGGGGCAGCATCAGGGCCACCGTGTCCTCGGGGCCGATGCCGCGCCGGGTCAGGAGCCGGGCCAGGCGGTTGGCGCGCGCGTCGAGGCCGGCGTACGACAGTGTCGTGTCCTCGAAGACCACGGCGGGCGCCTCGGGGGCGCGGGCGACCTGCGCCGCGAACAGCTCGGGGAGGGTGGCGTCCGGCAGTGCGGCGCGGGTGGCGTCACCTTCGCCTTCGCCGTCGGTCAGCTCGGCGTGCTCGGCGGCGGTCAGCAGGTCGAAGTCGCCGATGCGGCGCCCGGGTGCGGCGGCCGCGTCGGCGAGGAGCCGCAGCAGCCGGGCCACCAGCCGCCCGACGGTGTCCGCGTCGAACAGGTCGGTGCTGAACTCGACGAACCCGTCGAGCCCGGCGGGTGCGCCGTCGGCGTCCCGCGTCTCGGTCAGGCTCAGGGACAGGTCGAACTTGGAGCCGCCGGGGTGCACGCCGTGGTGGTCGACCGTCAGGCCGGGCAGCGTCATCGCGGACGCCGGGGTGTTCTGCAGCGCGAGCAGGATCTGCACCAGCGGCTGACGGCCCGGGACGCGCGCCGGGTTGAGGGCCTCGACCAGGCGCTCGAAGGGCAGGTCCTGGTGGGCGTAGGCGGCCAGGTCGGTGGCGCGGACGCGGTCCACGAGCTCGCCGAAGCCGGGGTTGCCCGAGGTGTCGGTGCGCAGGACCAGGGTGTTGACGAAGAAGCCGACGAGGTCGTCGAGGGCCTCGTCGGTGCGGCCCGCGACGGGGCTGCCGACGGGGATGTCGGTGCCCGCGCCGAGTCTGCTCAGGAGCGCGGCGAGGCCCGCCTGCAGCACCATGTGCAGGGTCGCGCGGCGCTCGCCCGCCAGGGCGGTGAGGGCCCGGTGCAGGGCGGCGTCCACCCGGACGGGCAGGGCGGCGCCCGCGCTGCCGGGGACCGCGGGGCGCGGCCGGTCGGCGGGCAGTGCGAGCTCCTCCGGCAGCCCGGCGAGCGCCGAGCGCCAGAAGTCGAGCTGCTGCCGGGCCGGGCTCCCCGGCTCGCCGTCGTCGCCGAGGAGTTCGCGCTGCCACAGCGCGTAGTCGCCGTACTGGACGGGCAGCGGCTCCCAGGCGGGGGCGGTGCCGTCGAGGCGGGCGGCGTAGGCGTCGCCCAGGTCGCGGGCGAGCGGCGCCATGGACCACTCGTCGCCCGCGATGTGGTGCAGGACCAGCGCCAGGACGTGCTCGCGCGGGCCGAGGGCGAACAGCGCGGCGCGCACCGGGATCTCGCGGGCCAGGTCGAAGCCGGTGCGGGCGGCCGTGTCGAGGAGCGCGGTCAGCTCCCGCTCGTCGGTGGCGGTCACCGGGAGCGGCACGTCCCAGGTGTCGAGGACCTGCTGGCGGGCCTCGCCGTCGACGTCGGGGAAGACGGTGCGCAGCGACTCGTGGCGGCCCACGACGTCGCCGAGGGCCGCGCGCAGGGCGTCCCGGTCGAGGTCGCCGCGCAGCCGCAGCGCGAGCGGCATGTTGTACGTCGAGCCGACCCCGCCGACCTGGCGCAGGAACCACAGCCGCTGCTGGGCGAAGGACAGCGGGAGCGTCCCGGTCCTGTCCCTCGGCACGAGGGCCGGGCGCGCGGGCGCGGTCGCGCCGAGGCCGTCGGCGAGCCCGGCGACGGTCGGCGACTCGAAGAGCCTGGCCAGCTGGAACTCCGCACCGAGCTCGGCGCGCACCCGCACCGCGAGGCGGGTGGCGAGCAGTGAATGGCCGCCCAGGTCGAAGAAGTTGTCGTCGATGCCGACCTGTGCCACGCCGAGGATCTCGGCGAAGAGGCGGCACAGCGTCTCCTCGCGGGCCGAGCGCGGCGCGCGGCCGGTGCCGCCGTCGAACCGGGGCGCGGGCAGCGCGCGCCGGTCCAGCTTGCCGTTGACGGTCAGCGGCAGCGCGTCCAGGGCCACCACGGCGGCCGGGACCATGTACGAGGGCAGGGCCTCGCTCGCGTACGCCCGCAGCGCGGCGGTGTCGGGGGCGGTGGAGCGCGCCACCGTGTAGGCCACCAGGCGCTTGTCGCCGGGCCGGTCCTCGCGGACGACGACGGCGACCTCGGCGACGTCCGGGTGGCGGCCGAGGACCGCCTCGATCTCGCCGAGCTCGATGCGGAAGCCGCGGATCTTCACCTGCTGGTCGGCGCGGCCCTCGTAGGAGAGGAGCCCGTCGGCGCTCCAGCGGGCCAGGTCGCCGGTGCGGTACATGCGCTCGCCGGGTGCCCCGAACGGGCAGGCCACGAACCGCTCCGAGGTCAGGCCGGAGCGGCCCAGATAGCCGCGGGCCAGACCGGCGCCCGCGACGTACAGCTCGCCGACGGCGCCGGGCGGCGCGGGGCGCAGCCGGTCGTCCAGGACGTAGGCGCGCAGGTCGGGCAGGGCGGGGCCGACGGTGCTGCCGCTGTCGGCGGCCGCGCTCCCGCGGGTCAGGACCTGCTGGGTGACGTGCACCGTGGTCTCGGTGATGCCGTACATGTTGACGAGCGTCGGGGCGTCGTCCGCGTGCCGCTCGTACCACTCGGCGAGCCGCCCCGGCACCAGCGCCTCGCCGCCGAACACGACGTGACGCAGCGCGAGTTCGCCGCCCGTGTGGCGCCGGTCGGCCTGGATGAGCTGGTAGAACGCCGACGGGGTCTGGTTCAGGACGGTGACCCGCTGCGCGGCGAGGAGGTCGCGGAAGGCCTCGGGGGAGCGGGACACGGCGTGCGGCACGACGACGAGACGGCCGCCGTACAGCAGGGCGCCCCACAGCTCCCACACCGAGAAGTCGAAGGCGTACGAGTGGAACAGCGTCCACACGTCGTCGGGGCCGAAGCCGTACTGCTCCTCGGTCGCCGAGAACAGCCGGGTCACGTTGCGGTGGGTGACCACCACGCCCTTGGGGCGGCCCGTCGAACCGGACGTGAAGATGACGTACGCGGGGTGGTCGGCGCACAGCGGCGCCGACCGGTCGCTGTCGGCCGGGTCGTGCGCGGGCCCCTCGCCCGGGTCGCGCACGGCGGCGACGCCGTCGAGGACGAGGACGGGGCGCGCCTCCTCCAGGACGGCCGCGCGGCGGGCGGCCGGCGCGTCCGGGTCGACGGGCAGATAGCCCGCGCCGCTCTTGAGGACGGCGAGGACGGCGACGACGAGCTCGACCGAGCGGGGCAGGACCAGGCCGACCAGGCTCTCGGGTCCGGCACCGCGGCCGATCAGCCGGTGGGCGAGCCGGTTGGCCCACGTGTTGAGCTCCGCGTACGTCAGCGTGGTGTCCTCGTACACCACGGCGACGGCGTGGGGGGTGTGCCGGGCGCGGTCCTCGAACCACGCCGGGAGCGTGCCCGCGGCGAGGTCGCGCGCGGTGCCGTTCCACCCGGTCAGGACGCGCTCGCGCTCCTGCGGGTCCAGGACGTCGACGGTGCCGATCGCGCGGTCCGGCTCGGCGGTCAGCGCGCGCAGGTGGGCGAGGAAGCGGCGGCCGTGGTCGGCGATGTCGGCCTCGCCGTACGCGGCGGTGTTGCCCGCGATGCGCACGCCGATGCCCTGGTCGCCGGTGCCGCCCTCGAAGACGATGACCATGTCGTCGACGGGGCCGCTGGGCATGCCGTGCGCGGCGCCCGTGCACGCGTCGCCGAACCGCAGCCCCTCCTCCAGCGGCAGGAAGTTGATGGAGGGTCCGAACATGCGGCGCGAGAAGCCGCCGAGCCCGAGGTCGGCCCGCAGGTCCTCGCCGCGGTAGCGCTGGTGGCGCAGGAGGCCGCGCATCTCCTGCCCGACGTGGCGCTGCAGCTCGGCGAAGGACATCTCCGGGTCGACGCGCACGCGCAGCGGCAGCACGTTCGACGCCATGCCCGGGGTGGTCTTGGTGACCGGCGTCAGACGTCCGGTGACGGGGAATCCGATCACGACGTCGTCGGTGCGGGTGAAGTGGCGCAGGTATGCCGTGGCGGCGGCGGTCAGGGTGACCTGCCAGGTCGAACGGGCCTGCCTGGCCAGCCGTTTGATCTCGGCGAAGTAGTCGGCCTCCAGCCAGTTCTCGTAGCGCGGGGACTCGCCCCACAGGCCGGTGGCGCGGTCGGGCAGGTTGAGGATCTCGGAGTCGTCGCCGAACCGGTCGAGCCAGTACGCGCGGTCCCGGTCACTGCGCTCGCTCTCCGCGTACGCGACGTGTTCGGCGGTGAATTCGGCGAGCGAGGAGAAAGGACTCGCGGAGAATCCGGTGGGGGCTTCTCCGGAATCGTCCGTGCCTTCTCCGGATACGAGTTCCGTGTAGCAGTCGGCGACGCGCTGGACGAGGAGACTGAACCCGAAGGCGTCACAGACGATGTGGTGGACGCGGGTGTACCAGTAGAGGCGGTCCGCCGAGACGCGGAAGAGCATGTGGACGAACAGCGGCCCCTGTCGCAGGTCGAAGGGCCGCTCCAGGTCCTCCTGCATGGCCGCGAGAGCCGCCGCGTGCGGGTCGTCCTGGGTGGATACGTCCAGATACGGCAGGGGCCAGTCGCGCTCGGCGCGCACGGACTGCCACGGCACGCCGTCCGTCTCGCCGAAGCCGACGTGCAGGGCCTCGGCCTCGTCGGTGGCGTGCCGCAGTGCCTGCTCGAACATCTTCCGGTCGAGGGGCCCGCGTATCTCGACATAGCCATTGATGTTGTACAGGAGGCTGTTCGGAGCCAGTTCCTGGGCGAACCAGATGCGCTGCTGCGCCGCCGACAACGCCTGGCCGGTGGAATGCGTACCCTCGAACACCCTGCGAATCCCCCACGGATAAATGGGGGCAGGTGAAAATGTCTCGCCTCTGGCCCCCCGGCGCGGCGGTCACTCGGTGTCCCGCGCGCACTTTCCAAAGTCGAACAAAGATCATGCTACCTCCGGTTCCGGAGGGGTCAACTTCGGTCAAGATCGAACACGCGATTACACGACGACCCGTCATGTTGCGTTTCTCATATGGCCTTTGGCCGAGGGGTCGGTTATGCGGCGCCGGGGGAGGGGGCGAGGGGTCAGCGCTGCGACGCGTACGCCACGAAGAGGGACCAGGCGGCCGACGGGACGGCGAGCTGGGGTCCCGGGACGTTCTTGGAATCGCGGATGTGGACGGTGTCGGGGCAGGTGGCGATCTCCACGCAGTCGTTGGGGTCGCTGCTGTCGCTGTAGCTGCTCTTCCGCCAGCGCAGGGCGACCTCTACGCAGTCGTTGGGGTCGTTGCTGTCGCTGTAACTGCTCTTGAACCACTCCAGCTCGGACGTGTCCCCGGCAGAGTGCGTGCGGATCATGTCTCTCCCAGCATTCTTTCGATGAAGGGCAGCGTCTCCTCCGGCGGGAGCGCCCGTGCCCGGATGATTCCATAGCGCAGCTCCAGGATCCGGAGTTGCCGGAGGTCGGACACTGGGCGGCCGTTGAACGCACCGTCGGAGCGGCCAACCCCTGTGCCATCAGCGAACTTCAGCATCTGAATCTTGCCGCCGACCCCTGGGTGGTTCCATCGCGACATCGGCATTACTTGGAGGTCGACATGCTGCAACCTGCCCACCTCCAGAAGCTTCTCAAGCTGTCGGTGCATCGCCATCTTCCCACCGACCGGCCTGCGCAGCGTCGCCTCTTCCTGGATGAAGCCGATATCGGGAGCCGGCGTCCGGTCGTAGATCGACTGACGAGCCATGCGGGCGTCCACTGCCCGCTCCAGCTCGACCGGGGACAGGCAGGGGCGATACGTGCCGAGCAACGCCCGCGCGTACTCCTCCGTCTGCAACAACCCATGGATGTTCCGATCGCTGTACAGCGACAGCTCCACCGCCCTGCCTTCGAGCTTGGCCAGCTCCCTCACCTTCTTCGGGTACTGCGCCTTGGCCAGCTCCTCCTTCATCGACGCGATGAACCCCCGTGCCCCGAGGATCTCGTCCGCCCGCTGGAGGTACTCCGGGCGGGGGATGCGCGCCCCGCGCTCCACCTTCCGCACCTGGTCCTCGCCGTAGCCCATCGCCTCGGCGAAGTCGGGGACGCGCAGGCCCGCCGCCTCCCGCCAGCGTTTCTGCTGATGGCCCAGCGCCTCGACCACCGAGGCGATCTCGTCGCTCGGGTCCACGTCCCAGCCGGACTCGTCGATCTCGTCCGCCGATGCGTCCCTGCGCTCCGCCCCGCCACCGTCCGCACTCATGTGCGCCCACCTCCGACGTACCGTCAAACACCCGCGTACAGGGCTACCCAGACGTCACGCTGGGTAGCCGGGACAGCCTGGACAACGCGGGACAGCCGCGGGACAAAGGGCCGGACTACCGGCTGTGCGCGGTCACGTCGCCGTACGCGGTGGTCGCGTGGATCTTCAGCGGCGCGTCCGCGCCCTCCGCGTTCCGGAGCGAGTTGTTCACGCGGCCGTACGAGGTGCCCGCGTCCAGCGACGCGGAGACCCCCCGCGCCGCACCGACCGAGATCTCGCCGTGCAGGGTGTTGAGCCGGACGGTGCCGTGCACGGCCTCGCCGACGCGGATGTCGCCCTTCTGCGTGGTGATCTCGGCGGGGCCGCCCAGGCGTCCGACCGAGACGTCACCGGCGAGCACGGAGAGCACGGTGTGCTCGGACTCGTCGATCTTGACGGTGGCCTGCGCGCCCTCGAAGGCGACGTCACCGAGCCGGCCGACGCCCCGGAACTCGGCGCTCGCGGCCTTCGCCTCGACGCGGGACCCGGCGGGCACCTGGACCGTCACCTCCACGGAGCCGGACGAGCCGAGGACCCGGCTCTTCGCGGCGGGGGCCGCGATCCGCAGGACGCCGTCGGCGTAGGCGACCTCGATCCGCTCGGCCGCCTTCGCGTCGGCGCCGCTGGAGGCGTTCGCGGGGCGGACCTCGACGGTGGTGTCGGCCCGGTCGGCGGCGATGAAACGGATGAGGCCGGCGGGGATGTCGAGGACGGTCGCGACGGGGGAGGGGGTGTCGAACTTCTGCATGGCGTGCTCCTTGATCCGTAGTCCGTAATCCGGGGTGTGCCTGCTGTGCCTGTGCCTGTGCGTCTGCGGGGTCCGCCACCCTCTGGCGGGCTCCGTTTCCGACAGGTGAAACGCTACGTTGCGTTCACCACTCTGGCAACGACATCGTTGCGCGCGGAGCTGATAAGCGCAGCTCAGAGTGGCAATTTCGTTGCAATGGTTCAGAATCTAACGCAACGGAGACCGTCCAGTCGTTGCAATGAGATGCGACTGAACGCTACTCTGGGACCACTAGGACCCACGTTGAAAGGGAGCCCCCCATGCCGGGAGGCAGACTCACCCAGCAGGAACGCCAGCAGATCGCTCTCGGCCTGGCCGACGGTCACGCCTACGCCGAGATCGCCCGCCGCCTCGACCGCCCCACCTCGACGATCACCCGCGAGGTGATGCGCAACGGCGGCCCCACCGCCTACCGGGCCGACCTCGCCCACCGCGCCACCGAGCACCGGGCGCACCGCCGCAAGCAGTCCGCGCCCCGGGCCACGCGGACACCCGCGCCGGACCACGGGCGCGACCCGGACGCGGTACGGGCGTACGAGGAGGTGTTCACCACCGTCCTCATGCAGTCCGGCATGGCCAAGATGATGGCCCGGGTGATGGCGTGCCTCACCCTCACCGACACCGGCAGCCTCACCGCGTCCGAGCTGGTCCAGCGCCTCCAGGTCAGCCCGGCGTCCGTCTCCAAGGCCATCGCGTTCCTGGACGAGCAGGGCCTCGTGCGGCGGGAGCGCGACGACCGCAGGCGCGAGCGGTATGTCGTCGACGACGACATCTGGTACCGGTCGATGATGGCCAGCGCCCGCTCCACCGCCCACCTGGTCGAGACGGCACGGCAGGGCGTCGGCGTGCTCGGCCCCGGCACCCCGGCCGCCGCCCGCCTCGAAAACGTCGCCCGCTTCCTCGACTTCGTCTCCGAGTCCATCGCCCGCGCGGCGGAGCAGGCCCGCGACATCCTCCACGCGAAGCCACAGCCGACCCCGGACGACGGCCCGCCCTCGGACCACCCCTCACCCTCGGACCGCCCCTCACCCTCGGACGACGGCCCGCCCCCGGGTGACCCCGCACCCCCGAACTAGCCCACCCCGGGGCGCCCCTCCGACCCCTATCCCCCCGCCATCCCCGTCTTGACCCCCGCCCCGCACAGCGGCACGACCCCCGTCCGTCCGTCGAGCGCCCCCTCCCGCACCGCCGCCCAGCAGGCCACCCCCGTCGACTCGACGTACAGCCCGCGGCCCGTCAAGTCCGCCTGTGCCGAGGCGATCTGTTCCTCCGTCACCGTCAGGAACGCGCCCCCCGACTCCCGTACCGCCCGGAGGATCTGCCGGGCCCGCGGCGGGCGCGGGATCGCGATGCCCTCCGCGTGCGTGGGCGCCATCGGGGTCTCGCCCACGAGGTCGTCCGCGCCGGCCCGCCACGCCCCGGCCAGCGGGGCGACCGCCGCCGACTGCACCGCGTACAGCGCGGGGCGCCGGGCGATGAGTCCGGCCGCGTGGAGCTCGCGGACCGCGAGCTGCGCGCCGAGCAGCAGCGTGCCGTTGCCGACCGGGACGACCAGCGCCTCGGGCAGGCGGCCCCCGAGGTCCTCCCACAGCTCGTGGACGTACGTCTTCGTGCCGTGCAGGAAGTAGGGGTTGTGGACGTGCGAGGCGTAGAACGTGCCCGGCTCGTCCGCCGCCGCGCGGGCCGCCGACGCCGCCGACTCGCGGTCGCCGTCGACGACGTCGACGCGCGCCCCGTGCGCGCCGATCTGCTCCAGCTTCTTCGGCGACGTCCCTGCGGGCACGTACACCGTGCAGTCGAGCCCGGCCCGCGCGCAGTACGCGGCGACCGCCGTGCCCGCGTTGCCGCTGCTGTCGGCGATCACCCGGTCGGGGCCCAGGCGCAGGGCGAGGGCGGCGAGCATGACGGCGCCCCGGTCCTTGAAGGACAGCGTGGGCATCAGGAAGTCCAGCTTGGCCGAGATCCGCCCCTCCAGCTCCACGACGGGCGTGCGGCCCTCGCCGAGGGAGATCGCGGGGGCCGGGAGCGGCAGGCATTCCGCGTACCGCCACAGGGAGTTGACCCGCCCGGACAGCTTGTCGAGCGGTGCGGGCGTGGGGGAGAAGTCCAGGTCGAGCGGGCCGCGGCAGGCCGGGCACGACCAGGCGGGCGAGACCGCGGCGACGCGCGTCCCGTCGGCCGGGCAGAAGCGGTCGGGCAGGGCGCTCGTGTCGGTCGCATATGTCATGCGGGCAGGCTAGTTGTGGCCACTGGTGACGGAGGGGTACGAGAGGTCTGTGGCGGTTGGTGAGGGTGTGTCATGGCAGGTGCGTGGCGGTCGTGTTACGTCCGATCCTGGCCCTTGTGGGATTCCTATGGATCCGCCAATCTTTCGTCCGGACGGAGTCAAGAACCGGCCTGTCGTCTTGACATGCCCCTGTCTTATGTCTCCGCGAGTGTGGGCACCACGGCACCAATCCCCCACCAGCGCACCACCTATTGAGGAGGACCCCTCAGATGGCAGTGACGCGTCACCACCGCCGAAGACTGGCCGGGATCAGCGCGACAGCGGTCGCGGCTCTCACCCTCGGCGTCGTATCCGCCCTCCCGGCGACCGCGCGGCCGGACCGGGCGGCGGGCACGATCGAGAACGCCGGCGCGCCCGGGACGATCAAGAACAGCTACATCGTGAGCCTCGACAAGGGTGCGCCCAAGGCCCGTTCCGCCGCGGGCAAGGCGCTCGCCAAGGAGTACGGCGCCACGATCGAGCGGACCTACGACAAGGCGCTGAACGGGTACGAGGTCCGGCTCTCCGAGGCCGCCGCGAAGAGGTTCGCCGCCGACCCGGCGGTCGACGCGGTCGTCCAGAACCGGACCTTCACCGCCTCCGCCACCCAGAACAACCCGCCGTCCTGGGGTCTGGACCGCATCGACCAGAAGAACCTGCCGCTGGACCAGAAGTACACCTACCCGGACTCCGCGGGCGAGGGCGTCACCGCGTACGTCATCGACACCGGTGTGCGCATCAGCCACAGCGACTTCGGCGGCCGTGCCTCCTACGGCTACGACGCCATCGACAACGACAACACCGCGCAGGACGGGCACGGCCACGGCACGCACGTCGCCGGTACGGTCGCGGGCACGCTGCACGGCGTCGCCAAGAAGGCCAAGATCGTCGGCGTCCGCGTCCTGAACAACCAGGGCTCGGGCACCACCGCGCAGGTCGTCGCCGGCATCGACTGGGTGACCCGGAACGCCGTCAAGCCCGCGGTCGCCAACATGTCGCTCGGCGGCGGCGCCGACAGCGCCCTCGACACGGCCGTCCGCAACTCCGTCGCGTCCGGCATCACCTACGCCGTGGCGGCGGGCAACGAGTCGACCGACGCGTCGACCAAGTCGCCCGCGCGCGTGGCGGAGGCCATCACCGTCGGTGCCACGACCAACACCGACGCGCGGGCCAGCTACTCGAACTACGGCAGCATCCTCGACATCTTCGCCCCGGGCTCCTCGATCACCTCGACGTGGAACACCAGCGACAGCGCCACGAACACCATCTCCGGCACGTCGATGGCCTCCCCGCACGTCGCGGGCGCGGCGGCGATCTACCTGGGCCAGAACCCCGGCTCGACCCCGGCGCAGGTGTCCGCGGCCCTGGTCAGCGCCTCCTCGACCGGCGTCGTCGGCAGCCCCGGCACCGGCTCGCCCAACCGGCTCCTGAACGTCACCGGCGGCACGACGAACCCGCCCGGCAAGTCGTTCAGCAACACCACCGACTACGCGATCAACGACAACGCCACGGCCGAGTCGCCGATCGCCGTCACCGGCGTCACGGGCAACGCGCCCGCGTCCCTGTCCGTCCCCGTCGTCATCCAGCACACGTACATCGGCGACCTCCAGGTCCAGCTGATCGCGCCGGACGGCACGGCGTACACGCTCAAGGGCTACGGCACGGGCGGCAGCACGGACAACATCAACACCACGTACACCGTGAACGCCTCCTCGGAGGTCGCCAACGGCACGTGGAAGCTCCGGGTCAGCGACAACGCGGCCCAGGACACCGGGAAGATCGACTCGTGGGGTCTCCAGTTCTAGGCCGCCGACCGGTTCCGGACCGCCGGCCGGTCCCGCGCCGCAGGCACTGAGCGGAGTCACTCCGGTACGTGCGCGTCCTCGTCCTCGCGGAAGGGCTCCGGGTCGGTGACCCAGCCCGCCGCGAGGACCAGGCGCGACGTGCGGTGCACGGCGAGGAAGCCGAAGGGGCGGTCGAAGGTGACGCCCACCTCGGTGGTGACGTACCGCTCCTCGGGGACCCCGGCGGCCACGCCCATGACCGGCGTGACGGCCGCCGCCCGGAAGCCGAGCGCCCCGAACGTCGCCGTCGCCGACTGGGC
This sequence comes from Streptomyces sp. NPDC002564, assembly GCF_042889645.1. Lineage (NCBI taxonomy): Bacteria > Bacillati > Actinomycetota > Actinomycetes > Kitasatosporales > Streptomycetaceae > Streptomyces > Streptomyces sp. NPDC002564. The sequence goes on from NZ_JBIARE010000001.1 coordinate 626,779, forward strand.
CGCCCGCCGCACGGCCAGCTCCTCGGCGGCCACCCCCGGGAAGTGGCCGCGCGAGCCGTCCAGCGCGGAGGTGAGGCCGAACAGCGCGTGCCGTTCCGTCAGGTCGTGCTGCGCGCTCAGCGTGAACGGCACCGTCCGTACGTACAGCTCCGGCGGCCGCGGGACCACGGAACGCTCCCTGCGGACCTCCAGTCCGGGACCCACGTGCCCGTACGGCAGCTGAGGCCCCGGCGCCACCGGCAGCCTGCGCGCGAGCACGTCCACGCCCGCGCCCAGCACCTCCCCGGGGCCCATGGAGTCCTCGCCGAGCAGCAGATGGACGTCGATCCCGGTGGTGCCGAGCACCTTCAGCCCGGTGACGGCTCCGGCGGGGGAGTGCGCGACCCCCACGCGGTCGAGGAGGGACGTCGAGCGGTGCAGGGACGCCACGTCGCGGTCCCGCCACGGCCCCGCCCCGGGCGTCATCACGGATTCGCCGAACGGCTGGAACCAGTCCGTACGCAGGGCCAGCGCGCTCGCCAGGACGAACTCGGTCCCCTCGTCCGGGTGCTCCGGCATCCGCTCGATCTGCCCGCCCGTCCGCTCGGCCGCCCACGCGTCGAGGGCCGCCGCGTCCGCCGCCGGGTCGCCGGTCAGCACCCCGAGCGCCCCGGCCGGCACGCCTTCGCGCCAGGCGTCCCGCAGCGTCAGCGTGCGCCGCGTCCACAGCCCGAGCGCCGCGTCCACCCCGCGCATCGAGTCCAGCGCGGCCAGCAACTCCCGCGCCGCCCCCGCCGTCTCGTCCGCGGACATCCCCACCGCGTCCGCGAGTTCGGCGCGCGCCGCGCCGTCCGCGCCGTCCGCCAGGAGGGCCAGCAGGGGCCAGACGCCGGCCGCGGAGAGGACGGTGCCCCGCCCGGCGGAGGCCGTCCCGGCCCACCGGGAGGTCAGCCGGTTGACGGCCCGGACCACTGTCCGAGATGGAGAGGTTTGGCGCCGCATTGCCGATTCGCTCCCGCCCCCGATTACGATGCGCCAAGCCTTCCGCATCGCTCGCCCCGAATCCAGGAGTTGTGCCCCCGTGGACATACCGCCGCCCCCGGACCCGTACGCCCCGCCCCCACCGGAACCGCAGGGGCGACAGGGCGGTCGGCAGGGCCCGTACGGGCAGGGCGGGGAGCAGGGCGCGTACGGGCGGGGCGGGCATCAGCAGGGCGCGTACGGGCAGGGCGGGCAGCAGCAGGGCTTGCAGGGCCTGCAGGGCCCGTACGGGCAGCCGGGGGTGCCCGGGGCCGTCCCGTATCAGCGGTGGCCCGGTTCTTACTCCCCGTACTCCCGGCCGCCGGTCAACGGCTTCGCGATCGTCTCCCTGGTCCTCGGCATCCTCTGCTTCCTGCCCGCCGTCGGCCTGGTCTTCGGGCTGATCGCCCTCGCGCAGATCAAGCGCAAGGGCGAGCGCGGCAAGGGCCTGGCGATCGCGGGCAGCGTCGTCTCCGTCGTCGGCGTCCTGCTGCTCGTCCTCGCGGTCGTCACGGGCGGCGCCCGCGACGTCGTCGAGGGCATGCGCGAGGCGGCCCGCGACGCCCGGGCGAACGCCGGGGCCTTCCCGGTCGCCAAGGGCGGCTGCTTCGACGCGCCCGACGGCGCCCTCGACTCCATGGAGTACGCCTTCCAGGTCGACGAGGTGCCCTGCGCCGGGCGCCACGACGGCGAGGTCTTCGCGTCGTTCCGGGTCGACCACACGCGCTACCCGGGCGACGACGCGCTCGTCGGGCTCGCCGAGACCAAGTGCGCCGCCCAGCGCTCCGCGTACGTCATGGACAGCTGGGCGGACCCCGGCGACGCCGAGATCTACTACTTCGTGCCGGACCGGAGCACCTGGCGCCGGGGCGACCGCCACGTCACCTGCCTCTTCGGCGCCGCCGACCCCGGGCACCCGCTCAAGGGCTCCCTGCGCCGCGACGCCACCACCCTCGACGCCCACCAGCTCGCCTACCTCAAGGCCGACCGGGCCTTCGAGAAGGCGTACGGCACGCAGCCCGCGGAGGAGCTGGTCGAGGACGACCTCGACGGGCACAAGAAGTGGGCGGCCCGCGTCGACAAGGGCCTCGCCGAACGGGCGCGGCAGCTGCGCGCGCACACCTGGCCCGCGCCCGCGCGGCCGTCCGTCGCCGCGCTCGCCGCCGAGCTCGACCGGGGCCGCGCACAGTGGGCGAAGGCCGCCGGGTCGGCCGACGCCGACAGCTACTACGACCACTACGTGGCGGGCCTGCGGGGCCTCGGCGACAAGAAGGCGGTCGCGGCCCGCAAGTCCCTCGGCCTGGCGACGACTTCGCCGCGCGACGCGACCCCCGGCGACGGCCCCGGCTCCGGGCTCGACGAGGGGCACGGAGAGGGGCACGGGGAGGAGCGCGGTACCGGGCGCGGTACCGGGGGCGAGGGGAGCGCCGCGGTGTGAGCCGCCCCGGTGCTGCGTGCGGGGCGGCCTGCGCACACCGCACCCCCTAAGGGGATTTTGTCCGCTTCTGTGATAGTTCTTCGGTGTGACGTCCGTCGTGCCGCCGCCCGCCGTGGCCCGGGTCCTGCTCCTCGGTGCCGGCCTCCTGAACGCGGCCCTCGCCGTCCTCGTCGCCGCCCCGCTGCCCCGCGTCCCGCTCCTGGTGCTCGTCGCGGCCGCGATCACCTCCTGGGGGCTCGTGCTCCTGCTGCCGGGGCTGCTCGGGCTGCTGGCCGCCGCGCTCGGCGGCGGGCGGCACCCCTGGTGCGCGGGGCTCGCCGCGCTCGCCTCCTTCGCGGCCCTCGTCTACGGAGTGATGCCGTACGCCGCCGCCTACGGCACCGCGGAGCGCCAAGGGCAACGGCTCGCGGCCGCGCGCTACTTCGACGGCGTCAACTACGCCAAGGTGCCCGACCGCGCCCGCACCCTCACCTACGCGCGCGTGGGCGGCGCCCACGGGGCGTCCCCGCGCACACGCCAGAAGCTCCGCCTCGACCTGTGGGCGCTGCCCAAGCGGCAGGCGGTCCGGCGCCCCGCCGTCGTCTGGGTGCACGGCGGCGGCTGGAACAAGGGGCACCGCAGCCAGACCCCCGAGTGGAACCGGTGGTTCAACGCGCGGGGCTGGTCGGTCTTCGACATCGACTACCGTCTCGCGCCACGGGCCACCCAGCTCGACCAGATCGGCGACGTGAAGTGCGCGGTCGGCTGGGTGCGGCGCCACGCGCGCGCGTACGGCATCGACCCCGACCGCCTGCTGCTCGCGGGCAGTTCGGCGGGCGGCAACCTCGCGCTCGCCGCCGCCTACACCGAGGGCGACGGCCGGGTCCCGTCGTCCTGCGCCGTGCGCGACAGCTCGGTGGCGGGCGTCGTCTCGCTCTACGGGCCCACCGACATGGGGCGCCTGATCGCCGGGACCGCGCTGCGCCGCGACCCCATGATCCCGCACCTGATGGGCGGTTCGGCGGCCACCGCGCCCGCCCGCTACCGCCTCGGCTCGCCCGCCCGCCTGGTGCGCGGCGACGTGCCGCCCACGCTGCTGCTGCACGGGAGCGCGGACCGTGCGGTGCCGGTGGCGCAGGCGCGCGAGCTGGCCCGGCGGCTCAAGGGGGTGCACGCCCCGGCGACGTACGTCGAACTGCCGTGGGCCGATCACTGTTTCGACGTCAACTGGGGAAGCTGGGGGAGCCAGATCGCACGGGCGGCGACTGAACGTTTCCTCAGTACCCTGGGTCGATCGCTATATCCGGGGAAAGGCCCTGCGTAAAGACCTGACCCGGAAGAAATCATCACTTCGGGTGATTCCTTGGCCTTGGCTTGCGGCCAACAACCCACGGTTGCCAGGCTGTTGCTGTCTGTCAACCTGATGGGAGTGGCCAGTGACTTTCGGTGAACAGCCGGCGTATCTGCGTGTCGCGGGTGATCTCCGCAAGAAGATCGTCGACGGTTCGCTGCCGCCGCACACCCGACTCCCCTCGCAGGCCAGAATCCGCGAGGAGTACGGGGTGTCGGACACGGTCGCCCTGGAGGCGCGCAAGGTCCTGATGGCCGAGGGCCTGGTCGAGGGCCGCTCCGGATCCGGCACGTACGTGCGCGAGCGCCCCGTCCCGCGCAGGATCGCCCGCACCGGCTACCGCGCGGTCAACGGCGGTTCGACCCCGTTCCGCCAGGAGCAGGCGGCCGACGGCGCGCGCGGCACCTGGGAGTCGCGCAGCGAGCAGATCGAGGCGAGCGCCGCGATCGCCGAGCGGCTGGACATCCGCGCGGGCGACCGCGTGATGTGCACCCGGTACGTCTTCCGGGACGCCGGGGAGGCCATGATGCTCTCCACCTCCTGGGAGCCCCTCGCCGTCACCGGCCGCACGCCGGTGATGCTTCCCGAGGAAGGGCCCCTCGGCGGCTGCGGGGTGGTGGAGCGGATGGCCGCCATCGACGTCGTCGTGGACAACGTCGCCGAGGACGTCGGCGCCCGCCCCGGCCTCGCCGAGGAGCTCACGGCGCTCGGCGGCGTCCCCGGCCACGTCGTCCTCGTCGTCCAGCGCACGTACTACGCCTCGGGCCGCCCGGTCGAGACGGCCGACGTCGTGGTGCCCGCCGACCGCTACCGCATCGCGTACCACCTGCCCGTGAAGTGAGCCCCGCGCGCCGCCCGTCGGCCGGCGCGCGCCCGGATTCCGGAGGGGCCCGTCCGCCCCTCGTGATCACGAGTTAACGGCGGGACCTGTTCCGTAACCCCGGGGCAACGCCCCGCCGACCCGCCCCGTCACCTGCGGCTCCTACCTTCCCCGTCCTACCCGCATCCGGCCGGACGACAGGAAGACCTATGACGGAGACGACGGTCACCCGCGAGTCGGGGAGCGGGGCGGACAGCCCGCCCCCGCAGCGCAGTTACGCCAGGATGGCGGCGGACGAGAGCCGCGAGGACTACTCCCTGCGGTACGCCCCGCACTCCTTCCGGCGCTGGTCGCCCACCATGGTGGCGTCCACCGCGCTCGGCGGCATCGCCTACCTCGCGGACTTCGCGATCGGCGCGTCCATCGTCTTCACGTACGGCTTCACCAGCGGTCTCGCCTCGATCCTGTGCGCCGCCACGATCATCTTCGTGACCGGCATCCCGGTCGCGCGGGCCTGCGCGACCTACGGCCTGGACATGGACCTGGTGACCAGGGGGGCGGGTTTCGGCTATTTCGGGTCGACGCTCACGTCCCTCATCTACGCCTCGTTCACCTTCATCTTCTTCGCCCTCGAAGGCTCGATCATGGCGCAGGCCATGCACCAGGCCGTCGGGCTCCCGGTGGAGATCGGCTATCTCCTCACGACGCTGATCGTCATCCCGATCGTCTTCCGCGGCATGGGCGCGCTGGCCAAGGTGCAGGCCTGGACCCAGCCGGTGTGGATCATCGGCATGGTGCTGCCGTTCGTCGTGCTGGCCTTCGAGGCGCCGGACGCGTGGGGCGCGTTCACGTCGTTCGGGGGGACCGAGGGCGCGGGCAGCGCGTTCTCCTGGACCGGCTTCGGGCTCGGCACGGGCGTCGCGCTCTCGCTGATCGCGCAGATCGGCGAGCAGGCCGACTACCTGCGCTTCATGCCCGCGAAGACCGAGCAGAACCGGCGCCGCTGGAACCTCGCCGTGCTCGCGGCGGGCCCCGGCTGGGTCGTCATCGGCGCGGCCAAGCAACTGGGCGGCGCCTTCCTGGCGTTCGTCGCCCTGGAGGCCGTCGGCGCCACGCACGCCCTGGAGCCCATCGCCCCGCAGATCGAGGCGCTGCGGCCGTGGCTCGGCTCCATCGCGCTGCCCGCCGCCGCCCTGTTCGTGATCGTCTCGCAGGTCAAGATCAACGTGACCAACGCGTACAGCGGCTCGCTGTCCTGGTCGAACTTCTTCTCCCGCGTCACCCACCGCCACCCGGGCCGGGTCTGGTACATCTTCCTCAACCTCGCCATCGCGCTGACGCTGATGGAGATGAACATGTTCGCGGCCCTGAACACCCTGCTCGGCTTCTACTCGAACGTGGGCATCGCCTGGATCACGGCGGTCGCCGCCGACCTCGTCATCAACAAGCGCGCGGGCTGGAGCCCGCCGTACATCGAGTTCAAACGGGCCTACCTGTACGCGGTGAATCCGGCCGGATTCGGCGCGATGGTCATCGCGTCGACGATCTCGATCCTCGCCTTCTCCGGCCTGTTCGGGCGGTACGCGGAGGCGTTCTCGACCTTCATCGCGGCCGGACTCGCCCTCGTCCTGTGCCCGTTGATCGCCTGGGCGACCCGGGGCAAGTACTACCTCGCGCGCCCCAACCCGGTGAACGGCCCGCACGCGACCGGTCCGGCCGCCGCCGACCTCACCGCCACCCACCGGTGCGGCGTCTGCGCCACCGACTACGAACTGCCCGACATCGCGGACTGCCCCGTCCAGGCAGGCCCGATCTGCTCCCTGTGCTGCTCGCTGGACGCCGGCTGCGAGGACGCCTGCCGCACCTCGCCGCCGAGCGGGCCCGTGCTCATGCCGATGCCGACGCGGCGCCCGGACTGACAGGTCCGCGACGCACCACGGTCAGGGGGGCGCATCCCGGCGGATGCGCCCCCCCGGTGCGTGGGGGCCGTGGCCGATAGCGGACCTCGCGCGTACCTCTTTGTGCAAACTCGTATCCGCTGAGTAAAGGTCGGGCGTAGGCTCGGGCATATGCGGATTGCGGTTTCCTTACTGATCGAGGCGTGGGGCGCGCCGGGGGTGGCGAGCGGAGGGCGCAATGAATGACAGCACGGTCGTGCTGCCCTGGTCGGTGATACGGCAGGACAGCAACGGCAACCGCTATCGCGTGGGCCGGTACGCGACGAGGGCCGAGGCCCAGAAGATCGTGGACAGCCTGGACGACCGCGGGCACAAGCAGCTCTACTCCGTCGAGCGGATGGGCCAGAACGGCGGCGGCCGCTGATCCGGCGGCCGGCCCGGGCGGCCGTGGACCGCACCGGCGGCCCGCCCGGCACAGGCCCTAGGCTCCGTACATGAACGAACACACCGTGGCGGCCGAGCGCATCGTGGTGGGTGCCGCCCTGTACGACGGCGAACGCCTGCTCGCCGCACGGCGCAGCGCGCCCCCCGAGCTGGCCGGCGGCTGGGAGCTGCCCGGCGGCAAGGTCGAGCCGGGCGAGCGGTGCGAGGACGCGCTGGTGCGCGAGCTCCGCGAGGAACTGGGCATCGAGGCCGAACCGACCGGCCGGGTGCCGGGCGAGTGGCCGCTCGCCAAGGGCCTTGTCCTGCGGGTCTGGACGGCCCGCCTCGTCTCGGGCGAGCCCCGCCCCCTGGAGGACCACGACGAGCTGCGCTGGCTCACCCCGGACGCGATCTGGTCGGTGGACTGGCTGGCCGCGGACGTGCCCGCGGTCAGGGCGGTGACATCGGCGGCGTCCGTGACATCGGCGGCGTCGGCGTCGCGGAAGGGTTCGTCGCGCGCCGCGCACTGACTCCGCCTACGCCGTTCGTGCCACAGTGCGCCCCGATACGCGGTAAACCCGCCTGGATATCGGGTATGTGCCCATTAACCCCATGAAACCGGACAGGTTCAGCGACTGGTCTGGAAGTGATCGGCGTGATCGACACCGAAGGCGACTGCGCCGAGTGGGCGTTCCCCGCGGACCCCGGCGCCGTCCGCACGGCGCGCGCCGTCGTCCGCAAGCAGCTCGCCGACTGGGGCCTCGCGGCCCTGGGCGACGTCACCGTGTTGCTCGTGAGCGAGTTGGTGACCAACTCCCTGCGGCATGCCTCCGGGCCCATCGGCGTACGCCTCGTACGCCCCGCGGACCCCGCCGGGACCCTCCTCGTGGAGGTGTCCGATCCGCTCCCCGACCCGCCCCTCGAACGCACCGCCGCCCCCGACGACGAGGGCGGACGCGGGCTGCAGCTGGTGTCCCGTTCCTCCCGGCGCTGGGGAACGCGCCCGGGTCGAACGGGCAGGACGGGGAAGACGGTGTGGTTCGAGCTGGCTCTGCCGGGTTAGAAGACTGGCAGTGTGCGAGAGGCGTCCGGCACAAGGGCGGCGCGGGCCAAAAAGCGTCGAGTCCGTGCTGTGATCGTGAACGCCGTGTGCCGCTGCGCCGTAGTGCTGGATACTGCGGTCAGCCGTATGCGGTGACCGGTGCCGGACGCGGTGAGCTGGAGGGGACGGTTCGCGTGAGCGAGATACCAGCGAAGGCGACGGAGAGCGGCGGTCCGTCGGGCGACGCGATGGCCCACGGGGCCGCGGACGACGCGACGGGCGATGAGGCCCCGGGCGACGCGACGGGTGACGCGACCGGCGACCTGCCGGTCGACGAGACGTGGCGCCGCAGCCCACCCGGTTCGATCTACGACTACATCAAGGTCGCCTCGTTCTCGATCGGGGCCGACGGCCTGGTCGACCAGTGGAGCGCCCGCGCCGAGCACCTGTTCGGCGTGGCCGCGCGGGACGCCGTGGGCAAGGACCCCATCGAGGCGTTCGTGCCGCCCGAGCTGCGCGCCGGCGGTCACCGCAAGATGGCGGAGATCCTCGACGGGCGGGAGTGGACGGGCGTCGTCCCCTTCCGGCTGCCCGAGGGCGCGCTCCCTGCGGTCGGCGGCGGTGCCGGGGCCGGACACGGCGCCGGAGGCCTGGAGGGCCTCGCCGAGGTCTATGTGATGCCGACCGAGACGGAGGACGGGGAGCGGGCCGCGGTCTGTATCGTCGTCGACGTCCGGGTGCTCCGGCAGATCGAGACGGACCTCGCCGCCTCGCAGGCCATATTCGGCCAATCTCCCTTCGGTTTCCTGCTGTTCGGCACGGACCTGAAGGTGCAGCGCGCCAACCGCCGCTTCGCCGACGTCTTCGGCGGCGGCATCGAGGACCAGCGCGGCCGCACGGTCCACGACTACCTGCCGCGCCACGAGGCCGACCGCATGGCCGCCGCCCTGAAGCGGGTCCTGGAAACGGGCGATTCCGTGACGGACATGCAGATAGTGGGCCCGGTTCCCGGCGGCAAGGACCGCAGGCACTGGTCGATCAACCTCTACCGCGTGCACAGCGGCTCCGGCCGCCCCATTGGCGTCGCCGGCCTCGGCACCGACGTCACCCGCAGGCACGCCGCCGCCCGCGAGGCCGCCCACGCGCGGCGCAATCTGGCCCTCCTGAACGAGGCGGGCGCCCGCATCGGCAACTCCCTCGACCTGGAGACCACCGCCCGCGAACTCCTCGACGTCGCCGTCCCCGGCTTCTGCGACCTCGCCTCCGTCGACCTCTACCAAGGCCTGCTCGACGGCGACGAGACCCCGCCGGGACTGGCCGACGGAAGCGCGGAACTGCGCCGGGTGGCCTTCGCGAGCGCCGTCGCCGACGCTCCGTTTCCGGACGGCACCGCCCCCGTCGACGTCGGCTCCGTGCACCGCTTCGCGTTCACCTCGCCCTGCGCCGACGCCCTGCGCGCCGCCCGCCCCCGCCTGGTCACCGGGGAGGACGACGACTCCGCGAGCCGGCGCACCGGCGGCCTGGTCCAGTCGACGCTCGCGGTGCCGATGGTCGCCCACGACACCGTGGTCGGCCTCGCCCAGTTCTCCCGTACCAAGGGCAGCGAGCCCTTCGGCGAACGCGACCGGGCGCTCGCCGTCGAACTGGCCGCGCGCGCCGCGGTCTGCATCGACAACGCCCGCCTCTACCGCCGCGAGCACGAACGCGCGCTGATACTGCAACGGTCCCTGCTGCCGCCCGGCGACCCCGAGGCCTCCGGGCTCGACATCGCCTGCCGCTACCTGCCGGGCAACGCCGCCACCGAGGTCGGCGGCGACTGGTTCGACGTCATCGAACTGCCCGGCCACCGCACCGCCCTGGTCGTCGGCGACGTCATGGGCCGCGGCCTGCGGGCCGCCGTCGCCATGGGCGAGCTGCGCACCGCCGTGCGCACCCTCGCGCTCCTCGACCTGGAGCCCGCCGAGGTGCTCTCCGCCCTCGACGAGATCGCCCGCGGGCTCGGCAACCCCGCCGGACCCCAGCAGTCCACCCGCGCCGCCCGCAAGGCGGCGGACGCGGACCTCAGCGAGGTCTACCTCGCCACCTGCGTGTACGCGGTCTACGACGCCGTCACCCGCCGCTGCACCTTCGCCAACGCCGGGCACCTGCCGCCCGTCCTCGTCGAGCCCGGCGAGTCCGCGCTGATGCTCGACGTCCCGCCGGGCATGCCGCTCGGCGTCGGCGGCGAACCCTTCGAGGACGTCCAGGTCGAACTCCCCGAGGGCGCCCTGCTCGCGCTCTACACCGACGGCCTCGTCGAGTCCCGCGACCACCCCCTCGACGAGGGCCTGAACGCCTTCGTCAGCGCCCTGAACGACGCCCCGCCCGCCCTGGAGGACGTCTGCGACCACGTCCTCAGCACCCTCGACACCCACCACGGGGAGGACGACATCGCGCTCCTGATGGCGCGCGTCCAGGGACTGCCCGCGGGCCACGTCGGCGACTGGACGCTGCCGCGCGACCCCAAGTCGGTGGGCCGCGCCCGCGAACTGGCCTGCGCCCAACTGCGCGCCTGGGACCTGGAACGCCTCTGCGACACCGCGGAACTGCTGGTCAGCGAGCTCGTCACCAACGCCCTGCGGTACGGCGAGGGCGACATCAGGCTGCGGCTGCTGCTCGACCGCACCCTGGTGTGCGAGGTGTGGGACGCGGGCTTCGTCCAGCCGCGCCGCCGCCGGGCCCGCGACACCGACGAGGGCGGCCGCGGCCTGCAGCTGGTCGGCCTGCTCAGCGCCGCGTGGGGCTCGCGCAGGACCCCGCAGGGCAAGACCGTGTGGTTCGAACTGTCGCTGCCCGACGGCGACACCGAGCCGATGGACCCGGCGGAGGCGCTGCTCAGCCTGTTCTGACCGGGCTCACGTGGTCGCCTTGAGAGCGGCGAGGCGGGCGGTGACCTCCGCCTCGTCGCCCAGCTGGTCCAGCTCCTCGAACTGCGCGTCGAGCGAGGAGGCGGCCAGCTCCTGCTTGCCGAGCGCCCGGGCCTCCTCGCGCCGCACCTTCTCCTCGAACCGGCTCAGCTCGCTGGTCGGGTCGAGGACGTCGATGTTCTGCGCCGCGTCCATCATCTGGTTCTGCGCCTCGGCGGTCTTCGCGCGCGCCACCAACTGATCGCGCCGCGACTGCAGTTCGGTCAGCTTCGTCTTCATCCGGTCGAGCCCGGACGTCAGCTTGTCCACGACCTCGGTCTGCGAGGCGATCGTCGGCTCCGCGTCCTTCGCCTCCTTCTCGGCCTGCAGCTGCCGCCCGAGCGCCACCTTGGCGAGCCGGTCGAACTTGTCGGCCTCCACGGCGTTCCCGTCCGCCCGCAGCTCGTCCGCCTTCCGGCTCGCCGCGAGCGCCTTGCCGCCCCACTCGTCGGCCGCCTCCCGGTCCTGGCGGTGGTCCGCCTCCAGCATCCGCAGATTGCCGATGGTGGTCGCGACCGCCTCCTCCGCCTCCCGGATGTTGCCCGAGTAGTCGCGGATCAGCTGGTCGAGCATCTTCTGCGGGTCCTCGGCCTGGTCGATGAGCGCGTTGATGTTCGCCTTGGCGAGCTGGGCGACACGGCCGAGGATGGTCTGCTTCGTCATGGCCTCGATCTCCTTGGTCTCCATGGAGCGGGGTGTGCGGGGTATGCGCCTGCTACGGGGGAGTCGTGTGCGTCGTCGGGCACGTCACGTACGCCGGGTACGCCGTCGCGGAAGGTCGCGGAAGGGGCCTCAGAACCTGCCGCCCCCGCCCCTGCGGCCCCGCGTGCCGCCCCCGCCGAAGCTGCCGGGCCCGCCGCCGAACCCGCCGCCGGAGCCACCGCCCCCGAACCCGCCCCCGCCCCGACGCCCGCCGCCGCCGAACAGCTCGCCCAGGATGATCCCGCCGAGGACCGCGCCGCCCATGCCGCCGCCCCGGCCGCCACCCCCGCCGAGACCGTCGTACGGGTTGCCGTAGCCGCGCACGTCCCGCTCCGCGAGCTGCTGCGCCTGCCGGGCCAGCGCGTCGGCCTGCTGGGCCTCGGCGAGCGCGGTCGTGGCGTCGTCCCCGGCGGCCTGCGCCTGCGCGAGATGGCGCTGCGCCTCCGCGAGGCGGGTCCGCGCCTCGCTGCCCACCGCGCCGCGGTGCGTGGTGACGTAGTCCGCGGCCGCCCCCACGGCGCTGCGCGCGGTGAGCAGCACCTGGGAGAGCAGCGTCCGCGCGCGGTGGTCGGTGACCTCGCGCTCGCGGGCCCCGGCGAGCGCCTCGTCGAGCGCCGAGTCGGCCTCCTCGACGCGGCGCAGGGCGTCGAGCGGGTCGTAGGGGCCCGCGGACACCTGGGCGCGCACCTCGGCGAGGACCGCCTCCGCGCGGGCGACCCGGCCCCGCAGCCCGGCGGTGGAGACGCCCTGCGCGGTGCCTTCGAGGAGGCCGCGCGCGTCGGCGAGGTCGGTCTCGGCCTCGGTGAGCGCGCCCGGCAGCTGCTCCGCGGCCCGGGTGAGCTCGGCGCCGAGGCGGTCGACGGCGTCCACGAAGGTGCCCGCCTGGTCGACGGCGCCCTCGGCGGCGCGCAGATGGACGGCGGCCCGGCCGCGGTCGCCCGCGTCGAGGCCCTGCCGCGCCCGGTTGAGGTGCGTGGTGGCGAAGACCAGCCGGTCCTTGGCCTGCTCGACGTGGCCGAGCACGGCGGCCGACGCGGTCGGCGCGTACGTCCCGCGCAGCCGGGCGAGGGTCTCCTGCGCCGCCCCGGTACGCCCCGCGACCTGCCGGAACACCGTCTCGGCGTGCTCCAGGGCCTGCGGGGCGTTCTTCTCCAGGGCGCGCAGTTCGTCGAAGCCCGCGGTCTCGGCGTCCAGCCTGCGGCCCGCCTCCGTGCAGCGCGCGACGATCTCGTCCAGCATCCGGCGCCGGGTGGCGTCGTCCTCGGGGAAGGCGTCGTCGAGCTGCTGGCGCAGCCGGAAGGCGGCCGTCAGCTCGGCCTTCGCGTACGTGAGCGCCTCGCCGAAGGGCCTGACCGCGTCCTCGCCGAACTGGGCGGTCGCGAAGCCGAGCTCCTCGGTGCTGGTGCGGACCGCGTCGTCGGTCTCCACGAGCAGCAGCCGGGCCTTCTTGTCGAGCTCGGGCAGCGGCGTGAGGTCCGTGCCCGCGGCCTGCCCCCAGCCGCCGCCCGGTGTCGTGCGGGTGGTGGCGCGCTTCCTGCGCCGCTTGTACGCCACCGTCGCGACGACCCCGGCCGCGCAGGCCGCCGCCACCGGGAGCACGAGGTCACCGGCGACGGACGCGTCGCCGCCCGCGCCGGGGTCGGCCGGGCCCGGGGTGACCGAGGGGGTGGGCACGGGCTGCCCCGCGAGCACCGCGCGGTAGCCGTTCGCGGCGCCGACGGCGACCCCGGCCCAGTCGTTCTCGCGCAGCGCGGGCCTGATCGCGGTGGTGGCCACGTCCCGCAGCTGGGCGTCGGTGAGCCGGGAGTCCTCCTCCACGGAGTAGGCGAACTGGCGGTCGTGGGTGGCGACGGCCAGCAGCACGTCGTCGAGCCCCAGGCCGTTGCGCTCGGCGGTGGCGTCGGCCCAGCTCTGCGCGGAGCGGCCGGAGAAGTCGCGTACGTAGACGACGAAGAGCTGGATCCCGCGGTCGTCGTAGAGCCGGTCGACGGCCTGCCGGGCCGCGCTCTTGCGGTCGCCCAGGGCGTCCGTCCGGTCGGTGAGCCGGCCGGTGCGGGAGAGCGTGACCGGGTCGTCGGCCGCCGCGGGCGGGCCGAGCGACAGCAGCCAGCCGAGCAGCAGGGCCACCGCGGCCGCTGCCGCCCGCACGGTGGCCCTGCGCGGGGACGGCGTCACATGGGGGAGCGTATGGCGGTACGCGGGGCCCCGCGACCTGGGAGGGAGCCGACCCCGGGGCTGCCGGGGCCCGGATCCCGCCCGCCGCCCGGGGCCGGGGTGATGCGGGGGCCGGCCGCCGTCAGGTGCGGCCGGCCCCCGGGCTCGGGAGGTGCCGGCGGGCTATCCGGCCAGGCGCGGCAGCTCGCGGGTGCGGCCGAGCGCGCCCAGCCAGTGCGCGGACGGCTTGGGCGTACGGGCGAACGTCTCGCGGTCCCACGCGATCAGCCCGAACGTGGGCTTGTACGAGCCCCACTCGTAGTTGTCCAGGGCGCTCCAGGCGAGGTAGCCCCCGATGGTGAGGCCGTCCTCCAGGCAGGCGGCGACCTCGTGCAGGGCGCCTCGGTAGTAGTCGACGCGGCGCTCGTCGCGGTCGGTGGCGATGCCGTTCTCGGTGACGATCAGCGGGATGTCCGCGTCGCCCAGGACCGCGGCGGTGTGCCGCAGCGCCTCGCCGACGGCCGCCGGGTAGTACTCCCACTGCGTCAGCGTGCGCTCGGCGTCCTCGGGCGCGGGGACCGGGCCCGAGAGGCCGATCCGGGTGCGGGTGTAGGACTGCACGCCGACCCAGTCGTCGCCGCGGGCGGCCTCGATGAAGACGTCCTCGCGCGGCCTGCGATAGGCGGCGGTGACGTCCTCGGCGCCGGGCAGCGCCTGGTAGACCTGGTTGGCGACGGTCCAGCCGACCCGGATCGCGGGGTCGATCGCCCGGACCTCCCGGACGGCGGCGTGGTGGGCGGCGATCACGGCGAGGGTGGTCTCCTCGTCCGGGGTCGGCAGGCCCGCGGGCGGGAAGCCGAGGTCGCCGCGCTTGGCCTGGCCCGCCATGACGGCGATCATGTTCGGCTCGTTGATGGTGCACACGTACGGCACGCCGTCCCCGATGACGGGCGCGCACGCGGCGACGTACCGCGCGAAGAGCTCCACGGCCCCCTCGGCGGTCCAGCCGCCGCGCGCCTCGAACCACTGGGGCACGGTGAAGTGGTGCAGCGTCACCATGGGGCGCAGACCGCGTGCGACGGCGCCCTCGACCATCCGCCGGTAGTGCGCGAGCTCCGCCCGGGAGAACTGCCCCTCGACCGGCTCGATGCGGGCCCACTCGATGCTGAACCGGTAGTCGGTGAAACCGAGTCCGGCCAGCAGGTCCATGTCCTCGGGCCACCGGTGGTAGCTGTCGCAGGCGTCCAGGCTCGGCTCCTGGATGTGGGTGCCCGCGGTGTGCTCCTTCACCCACCAGTCGCTGTCGGTGTTGTTGCCCTCGATCTGGTGGGCCGCGGTGGAGGCCCCCCACAGAAAGCCTTCGGGGAACGGAACCGGGGTGTGCGTCATCGCGAGATGTCTTTCTCGTGCGGAGTGCGTACGGAGTGCGTACGGCGTGCGTGCGGAGTGCGTACGGCGTGCTTACGGAGCGGGGGAGGGGCGGCGGGGCTACTTCATGCCGGCGGTGGCGATGCCCTGGGTGAAGTACCGCTGCAGAACGGCGAAGACGACCAGGACCGGCAGCACGATCAGGAACGCCCCGGCCATCAGCATCCCGTTGGATCCCGACGACTTGTTGGGGTCGGTCGCGAAGGTGGCGAGCGCCACCGGGAGCGTGTACTTGTCGGGGTCGTTGGTGGCGATCAGCGGCCACACGAAGTTGTTCCAGGACCCGAGGAACGTGAAGATCGACAGGGTCGCGAGGGCGGGCTTGACCAGCGGCATCACGATCCGCCAGAAGATGTACCACTCGCTCGCGCCGTCCATCCGCGCCGCTTCCAGGAGCTCGTCGGGGATCGACTGCATGAACTGCCGCATCAGGAAGACCCCGAAGGCCCCCGCGGCGAACGGCAGCACGAGCGCGGCGTACGAATCGATCAGCTGCAACTTGCTCATCAGTACGAACAGCGGCAGCAGCATCAGGTTGCCGGGCACCATCAGCGCGCCGAGCACCAGGCCGAAGATCTTGTTGCGGCCCGCGAAGCGCAGCTTGGCCAGGGCGTAGCCGAGCATCGAGCAGAAGACCAGGTTCGCGACGGTGACCAGCACGGCCACGATCACCGAATTCATGAAGTACAGCGGCAGATCGAGCTTGTCGAGCAGCCGGTGGAAGCTGTCGAGAGTCCATTCGGCGGGAATCCACACCGGCGGACTCGCGGTCAGGTCCTTCGAGGTCTTGAAGGCGGACAGCGCCATCCACAGAAAGGGCGCGGCCATGACGAACAATGCGACGGAAAGCAGCACGTAGACGAGCGGCTTCCGCACCACCGCGGATCGGGCGCTCATGTGGTGTTGTCCTTCAGCAGTCGGAGCTGGAGCACCGTGACGGCCATGATCACCACGAACAGGACGTACGCCATGGCGCTGGCATAACCCATGTGGAAGAAGTTGAAGCCCTCGCGGTACATGTTCAGCGAAACGGTGAGCGTGGAGTCGGACGGGCCGCCCTGCGTCATCACGAACGGCTCCTCGAAGACATTGAGATAGCCGATCGTGGTGATCACCGTGGCGTACAGGAGGGTGGGCCTCAGCAGCGGGACGGTGATGCGGCGGAACTCCTGCCAGCCGCCCGCGCCGTCGAGCCTGGCCGCCTCCCGCACCTCCGTGGGAATGGCCTGGAGCCCGGCGATGAAAAGGACCATCACGGTCCCGAGGTTCCGCCACACCGCCATCGCGATGAGGGAGGGCATCGCGAGCGTCTCGCTCCCGAGGAAGTCCGGTGCGGTGAATCCGAGTTCCGCGCAGAACCCGGCGATCAGCCCGTCGCTCGGATCGAGCACGAAGCGCCATACGACCGCCACGGCGACGATGGAGGTGACCACCGGCGCGTAGAAGCCGACGCGGAAGAAGGTCCGCGCCCGGTCGATCCCGTTGTTCAGCAGGACCGCCACGAGCAGTCCGAGGAAAAGGGTGAGCGGCACGCCGATCACCACGAAGTAACCGGTGTTGAAGAGGGACGTCAGGAACTTCTCGTCGCCGAAGAGCTTCGTGTAGTTCTCCAGGCCGATGAAGTTCGCCTCCCACGGCCGGGTGACGTTGCGCAGCCCGAAGTCGGTGAAGCTCATCGCGAGCGTGGCCACGATGGGGAACGCCATGAAGACGGTGAACAGGACGAGGAACGGGGTGGAGAAGAGCCACCCGGCGACGTTCTGCACGCCCAGGGAACCCCGCCCGCGCCTCGTGCCGGCCGGTGCCGCGCCCGCGGTCTTCGCTGTGGTGGTGCTCATGGTCGCCGCCTACTTCACGAGGGTCTCGACCTCGGACCGCGCCTTGCCGGCGGCGTCCTCGGCGGAGGCCTTGCCCTGGGTGACCGACTCCAGGGCCGCGTCGACCTTGGAGGTCACCTCGGTCCAGTTGGGCAGCGCGGGCGACGTCCTGGCGGTCTCCATCTGCTTCTTGAAGACCTGCAGGCGCGGGTCCTCGGCGAGTTCGCCGCTCTCCCAGGCCGCGGTGTTGGCGGGCAGGTCGCTGGTCCGCTCGTACCAGTCGGCCTGGCCCTTGGCATCCGTCAGGTAGCCGATGAACTTCTTGGCGGCCGCCTTGTGCGCGCTGTCCTTGGAGATCGCGAGGCTGGAGCCGCCGGCCATCGAGGTGGAGGTCTCGTCGGCGGGCACCGGGGCGACGGCCCACTTGCCCTTCAGGTCCGGGTACTGGTCCTCGATCAGCGTGGCGATCCAGGGGCCGGAGAAGAACATCGGCACGTCACCGGTGTTGAAGTCCTTCAGCGGGTCGTAGCCGGGCTGCGCGCTCTTGGTGCTGAGCCCGTCCTTCGCGTACGCCCCGTACTCCTCGAAGGCCCTGACCGCCGCCGGGCTGTCGATGACGGCCTTGCCGTCCTCGTCGACGATCTCGCCGCCGGCCGAGTACAGGAAGGGGTAGAAGGACTGCACGGTGTCCAGGCCGCGCGGCTGCAGGTAGATGCCCCACTTGCTGCCCGCCTTCTCCTTCAGGGCGGTCGCCGTCTCGCGCAGGGCCTTCCAGTCGGCGGGCGGCTCGTCGACGCCGGCCTTCTTCGCGAGGTCGGTGCGGTAGTAGAGGACGCGGGTGTCCACGTACCAGGGCACGCCGTACGCGGTGCCGTCCACTTCGCCCTGCTGCCAGCCCGCCGGGAAGAAGTCCTTCTCGTCGAAGACCTTCGTGTCGACCGGTTCGAGGACGCCCAGCTCGGCGAACTCGCCCATGTAACTGCCGCCCATCTGGGCCACGTCGGGCAGCTTGCCCGCGGCGGCCGCGGAGACCAGCTTCTGGTGGGCGACGTCCCAGCCGACGGGGGTCACCTTGACGGTGATGTGCGGATTCGCCTTCTGGTACGCCGTGGCGACCTCGGCGAGCTTCTCGCCCTCGGCGCCCATGGCCCAGACGGTGAGCGTCTGCTTCTTGTCGGCGGCGACGTCGCCACCGGCGGAGCTGCCGCACGCGGTGACGGCGCACGCGGTCGCGAGTGCGAGGGCGGCCGAAGCGGTTCTGGCGGCGCGGTGCATGGACGGCTCCTCCTTGAGCTCCCGGGGTCCGGGCCTTGCGGCGCCGGATGTATGCGCTGCCTGTAAGCGCATACATCACTCTGTGACAGGGGCCCGGGGGGCCGCAAGGGGGTCTTGGTCACACTCCCGTAACGCGGGTGGGGGCGGGGCCCCAGGGCAACGTAAGCGGAATTCTCCCTTCCCGCCCCGAAATGTGGCGCCCGCCTCATCCCTGGGTACGGCTCCCTGTTCCACCGCTGCGCGGTGGATCGCCGGGGGTGGGGGCTTGTGTGTGGGGCCCTCTGCTCCCCCCTGTGGCCTGCAACAGACCCGCCGCTGCGCGGCGGATACCTCCCACCCGCCCACCCGTTTACCCCGCGCCGTGCGGCGGGAGCAGGGGCGGGTGAGTCCCGCCTTCTCGCCGGGCGGTGGTGGGTGGGCGAGTCCCGCTCTCGTGCCGGGCGGTGGTGGGTGGGCGAGTCCCGCCCTCGTGCCGGGTGGGGGCGGGTGGGTGGTGAACTCCCCCCATCTCTTCGGTCGAGGGGGCTTGCGGGATCGCCCCCGCTTCTTCGGTCGGGGGGGCTTGCGGGCTCACACCGGCCTCCTCGGTCGAGGGGACCTATGGACCAACCCTCGCCTCTTCGGTCGGGGGGGGGCTTGCGGGCTTACCTGCGCCCCTTCGGTTGAGGGGACTCACGGGACAACCTCCACCGGGTGGCACCCGAGACCGACGTGTCACCGGGCCGCACCCGCGATCGACGTGTCACCGGGCCGTGCCCGTGGGCGGTGTGCCACCGGGCCGCACCCGCAAGCGCACCGGAGGGGACGTGGGGGTATGTGCGCACGGAGCACCGAGGAAACAATGGCGTCTTTGTTCGTGCAGCGGGGCGCAGGGATAGCGAGTACGCACATACCCCCGCGGCCCCGCCCCACCCACCGAAGAGAAGGCGAACCCCGCCCAAGGCCAGCCCCGCGCCCTCGTTAGGGTCGCCCGCATGCCCGCGTTCGCCCACCCCTTCCCCTTCGACCCCACCCACGGCCACGCCCTCGACGACCTCCTCACCACCCCCGCACCCCCGCCCCCACCCGACTTCGCCACCTTCTGGCAGAAGCGGTACACCGCCGCCCGCGCCGTCGCCACCGCCCCCGTCGTCGGCCCCTTGGAGGACGAGCGGGACGGGCAGCGCGTGTACGGCGTCACGTACACCTCGGTCGGCGGTCTGCGGCTCGGCGGCTGGCTGGGCGTACCCGCCGAAGAAGAGCCCCCGGCCCACGGGTTCGTGATCGGGCACGGCTACGGCGGACGCGACGCCCCCGGCCCCGACCTCCCCCCGCCCCTGCCCCACTCCGCCACGCTCCTGCCCTGCGTACGCGGCATGGCGACCCGGTCCCGGCACCCCCGCATCCCCGCCCGGTCCGACGCCCACGTCCTGCACGGCATCTCGTCCCGCGACACGTACGTGATCGCGGACTGCGTCGCCGACCTCTGGTGCGCGGCGTCGGCACTCCTGGAACTGTTCCCCGGCCTGGCGGCCACCCCCGGGCCGGGCCCCCGCCTCGGCTACCTGGGCGAGAGCTTCGGCGGAGGACTGGGCGCCCTCGCCCTCCCCTGGGACGACCGCTTCGCCGCGGCCCACCTGACGGTCCCCACCTTCGGCAACCACCCCCTGCGCCTGACGCTCCCGTGCACCGGCAGCGGCGAGGCGGTGCGCACGTACCACCGTGAGCACCCCGAAGTCGCCGACGTCCTGCGCTACTTCGACGCGGCGACGGCGGCCGCGCACCTGCGCGTACCGACCCTCACGGCTCCCGCGCTGTTCGACCCGGCGGTCCCGCCGCCCGGCCAGTTCGCGGTGCACAACGCGCTGGCGGGCCCGCGCGACCTGCACGTCCTGGAGGCGGGCCACTTCGCGTACGAGGGGATGCGCGAGCAGACGCAGGCGCTGTCAAAGGCGAGCAGGGCGTTCTTCGAGAGAACGCTCACGTGACGCGGAGCGACCCCTGCGTTGACCCCCACGCCCAGCTACCCGCACTCGCCCCCACGCCCAGCTACCCGCACCCGCAACTGCCCCGCCGCACCACATCCACCGGCAGCATGAGATCGACGGGCTCCCGGTCCCGTTCCCCGCCGAGCCGCCGTACGAGGAGTTCGACCGCCTCCTCGCCGAGCCGCCGCATCGGTTGCCGCACGGTGGTGAGCGCGGGCCGCACCAGCCGGCCGAGCGGAATCCCGTCGAACCCGGTGACGGCCACGTCCTGCGGCACCCGCACCCCGCGCCGCTCCAGCGCGTGCAGCGCCCCGATGGCCATCTGGTCATTGGCGAAGAGCATCGCTTCGGGCGCCGCGTGATCATCACCCGCCCCGAAACCACCCGCCCCGAAACCACCGGCCCCAAAACCACCGCCCCCGGAGCCCCCCGCCCCGCCCCCGACCGCCCGGTCGAGCAGCGCGTCCGCGGCCCGCGCCCCCTCCGCCTGCGTCATCATCTCGGTCCGCAGATCGGGCTCCGCACGTACGGGAAGCCCCGCGTCCCGGCACGCCTCCTGGTACCCGCGGAACCGCGCCTGCGCGTCCGGCGAGCGTTCCTCGCCGCCGACGAAGGCGAGGCGCCGCAGCCCGTGGTCCTCGATGAGGTGACGGGTCAGGTCGCGCTGGCCGTCGGCGTTGGCGACCTCGATGTGGTCGAGGTGGTCCAGCTCGTCGTTCTCGCGCGGCCCGGCGAGCATCACCACCGGCAGCCGCCGCGAGATGACGTCGAGGTCCTCGGTGGGCACGGTCCGCGCGAGCACGGCGAACCCGTCCACGCGCCCGGCGACCTTCGCGACCAGGCTCTCCGGGCCGCCCTTGAGCGAGGCGGCGATGAGGAGCGCGTACCCGTGCCGGCGGGCGGCCCGCTCCATGCCGCGGATGATCTGGTCGGAGTAGAGCATGAAGGCGTGGTCGTCGTCGGCGTCGGCCGCGGCGGCCTCGGTCTCGGTGTCCGGGTCCGACAGGTCGGGGAAGCAGAGGCCGAGCACCTCGGTGGAGCGGCTGGCGAGCCCCCGGGCGTTCCCGCTGGGCACGTAGCCGAGCTCGCGGGCCGCGGTGAGGACCCGCTCCCGGGTCGCCTCGCGGACCGAGTCCGGATTGCGGTAGACCCGCGACACCGTCGCGATGGAGACGCCCGACCGCTCGGCGACGTCGTACACCGTGGGAGTTGTGCTCACCCGACCGCCCGCCTGATTCTCTTCCCGGTCACTCGTCCCGGCCATCCGTTCTGAAAGCGCATTCACACTAGGCGCGTACCGCGACCGCGAGCAAGGCGGGCCCGTGCGCGCGCGTCGGCCGGAACGGGGCGGGACGCAGGTGGGACGGCGCCCGGTCAGGGGCGCGGGAAGGCACGGGGGAGCGCACGAGGAACGCCGGGCGTGGCAGGAGCGAAGGCCGGGTCGGGACGAGACTCACCGAGCGGTCGCCGAGGGCACCGCCGACTCCGCTACCCCCTCCGAAGGCCGGGTCGGGACGAGACTCACCGAGCGGTCGCGGAGGGCCCCGCCGACTCCGCTACCCCCTCCGAAGGCCGGGTCGGGACGAAGCTCACCGAGCCGTCGCGGAGGGCCCCGCCGGCTCCGCTACCCCCACACCAACAACCCCGGCAGTTCCATGGTCTTGTCGTTGTCGCCGGGGCGCAGGCCCGACGCGGCGCGGTTCTTCCACGTCATGGAGACGACCGGAGTGGCGCCTTCGCCGACGGTCACCTTCGAGCCCGCGTACCGCTCGCCGGGCGCCGTCTTCTTGCGCAGCACCGCGGCCGTCGCGGCGGCCGCCTTGCCCGACGCGGTGCGCACGCAGAGCGTCTCCGACGACGACTTGCCGTCCTTGGCGAGCCGCCCGCCGATCGCGAACAGGACGGCGTCCGCGTCCTCCCGCTTCGCGTAGTACGAGGCCTCGTACACGTCGCCCAGGCAGTCGGTGACCGCGGCGTACGCCTCGTCGTCGCGCAGGGACCTGCCGGACACCGAGAGGCCGAGCGGGGTGTCGGAGCGCTTGGCGGCGCGGGCCGAGCCGGACACCTCGTACGTGTCCGCCCCGCCCGGTTTCTTGTACCGGGTGCCGTCGTCCGTGCCGGTGGCCCGGTACCCCTGCTTCTTCATCGCTTGGTCGACCGCGTCCGTGTCGAACTCCCCGATCAGCAGGGAGTCGGCGCCGATCAGGAGCGACGTGCGGACGCCCTTCGCGTCGAACCCCCAGTCCGCGCGCACGCTGCGGCCCGTGTAGCCGTGCTGGGCGACCTCGACGATCCCGAGGCCGTCCAGGCTCCGGTAGAGGGAGGGGTCCTCGGCGACGAGCCGGCGTGCGGTGCGCACGTCGCGGTACGTCACCGGCTGGTCGGCCGCGGACGCGGGCACCGCGTCGAGGGCGTGCTCGAGTCCCGTGCCGTCGCCCGCGCCGTCCCCGCCGCCCGGGAGCGAGCAGCCGGCGGCTCCGGCCCCGAGGGCACCCGTGATCAGCAGGGCGGACAGGAGACGGGAGCGGCTCGATACGCGCATGCGCGGCAGTGTGGCACAGCGGATCCGCGCCGGACCGAAAGTCCGGCAACACCACCCGACCCCACGCTCACACCCGACCCCACGCTCACATCCGCCCCCTCACGCACACCCGCCCCCTCACGCACACCCGCCCCCTCAATCCCCCCGTCGCCGGATCTTGTTCCCCAGCCACACCAGTGGGTCGTACTTGCGGTCAACGGCGCGTTCCTTGAGGGGGATCAGCGCGTTGTCCGTGATCTTGATGCCCTCGGGGCACACCTCCGTGCAGCACTTGGTGATGTTGCAGTAGCCGAGGCCGTGTTCCTCCTGTGCGGTCCGCTTGCGGTCGAGGCCCGAGTCGGCCGCTCCGTCCAGCGGGTGCATGTCCAGCTCGGCGACCCGCATCAGGAACCGCGGTCCGGCGAAGGCCGTCTTGTTCTCCTCGTGGTCGCGCACCACATGGCACGTGTCCTGGCACAGGAAGCACTCGATGCACTTGCGGAACTCCTGCGGGCGGTCCACGTCCTCCTGCTGCATGCGGTACTCGCCGGGGCCGAGGCCCGCGGGCGGCACGAAGGACGGGATCTCGCGCGCCTTCGTGTAGTTGAAGCCGACGTCGGTCACCAGGTCGCGGACGACGGGGAAGGCGCGCAGCGGCGTCACCGTGATGACCTCGTCGCGGCCGAAGACCGACATGCGGGTCATGCACATCAGCCGCGGCCTGCCGTTGATCTCCGCCGAGCAGGAACCGCACTTGCCCGCCTTGCAGTTCCAGCGCACCGCGAGGTCGGGCGCCTGGGTGGCCTGCAGGCGGTGGATGATGTCGAGCACGACTTCGCCCTCGTTGACCTCGACCTTGAAGTCCTCCAGGTCGCCGCCGCCGAGATCCCCGCGCCAGACCTTGAATTGCGCGTCGTACGAACTCACTCGTACAGCTCCTCTTCAGCCAGGTACTTGACCAGCTCCTCCTTCTCGAAGAGGGCGAGCAGGTCCGGGCGGATGGGCTCGGTCTCCACGCGGACCAGGTCGATCTGGCCGCGTACGGGGTCGGTGGCCGCCAGACCCTCGCTGGGGTCGGCGAGCCGGCAGAGCAGGTTGGCGCGGCGCCACTCGCGGTCCATCGCCGGGTGGTCCTCGCGGGTGTGGCCGCCGCGGCTCTCCGTGCGCTCCAGGGCGGCACGCGCGACGCACTCGCTGACCAGGAGCATGTTGCGCAGGTCGAGGGCGAGGTGCCAGCCGGGGTTGAACTGCCGGTGCCCCTCGACGCCCGCGCGCCGCGCCCGGACCCGCAGCTCGGCGAGCTTCTCCAGGGCCCGCTCCATCTCCGCCTCCCGGCGGATGATGCCGACCAGGTCGTTCATGGTCTGCTGCAGTTCCTGATGGAGGGTGTACGGGTTCTCCGGCGTCGCCCCGTCCTCGGGGCCCTCCGCGCTGAACGGCCGCAGCGCCTCCGCGGCCGCCGCGTCGACCTGCACCTCGTCCACCACGGGCCGGGCGGCGAGCCCGGCGGCGTACCGGGCGGCGTGCAGGCCCGCGCGGCGCCCGAAGACCAGCAGGTCGGACAGCGAGTTGCCGCCGAGCCGGTTGGAGCCGTGCATGCCGCCGGCGACCTCACCGGCGGCGTAGAGGCCGGTCACGCGGCGGGCGGCCGCGCTGTCCGAGTCGACGGCGATGCCGCCCATCACGTAGTGGCAGGTCGGCCCGACCTCCATCGCCTCCGCGGTGATGTCGACGTCGGCGAGTTCCTTGAA
This sequence comes from Streptomyces sp. NPDC002564, assembly GCF_042889645.1. NCBI lineage: Bacteria > Bacillati > Actinomycetota > Actinomycetes > Kitasatosporales > Streptomycetaceae > Streptomyces > Streptomyces sp. NPDC002564. The sequence goes on from NZ_JBIARE010000001.1 coordinate 651,289, forward strand.
CTGGTGGTACATGGACGGCAGTCGGCGCCGGATGACCTCGGCGGGCATCCGCGTCGACACGTCGAGGAAGACCCCGCCATGCGGTGAGCCGCGGCCCGCCTTGACCTCGGCGTTGATGGCGCGCGCGACCTCGTCGCGGGGGAGCAGTTCGGGCGGGCGCCGGTTGTGGTCGGGGTCCTCGTACCAGCGGTCGCCCTCCTCCTCCGACTGCGCGTACTTCTCCTTGAAGACGTCGGGGACGTAGTCGAACATGAACCGCTTGCCCTCGGAGTTCCTGAGCACTCCGCCGTCGCCCCGCACCGACTCGGTGACCAGGATGCCCTTGACCGACGGCGGCCAGACCATGCCGGTGGGGTGGAACTGCACGAACTCCATGTTGAGCAGCGGGGCCCCGGCGAGCAGCGCGAGGGCGTGCCCGTCGCCGGTGTACTCCCAGGAGTTCGACGTCACCTTGAACGACTTGCCGATGCCGCCGGTCGCCAGGATCACGCCGGGGGCCTCCAGGACGAAGAAGCGGCCCGACTCGCGGTCGTAGCAGAAGGTGCCGCTGACCCGGCCGGCCTCGCCGTGGCCGTCGCCCTCCTCCTTCAGGACGCGCGTGACCGTGCATTCCTGGAAGACCTTCAGGCGTGCCTCGTAGTCACCGAACTCCTCGTAGTCCTCCTGCTGCAGCGAGACGATCTTCTGCTGGAGCGTGCGGATCAGCTCCAGGCCGGTGCGGTCGCCGACGTGCGCGAGGCGCGGGTACTCGTGGCCGCCGAAGTTGCGCTGCGATATCCGCCCGTCCGGGGTGCGGTCGAACAGCGCGCCCCAGGTCTCCAGTTCCCACACGCGGTCGGGGGCCTCCCGGGCGTGCAGCTCGGCCATCCGCCACTGGTTGAGGAACTTTCCGCCGCGCAGGGTGTCGCGGAAGTGCACCTGCCAGTTGTCGCCCGAGTTCACGTTGCCCATGGAGGCGGCGATGCCGCCCTCGGCCATCACCGTGTGCGCCTTGCCGAACAGGGACTTGCAGATCACCGCCGTACGGGCGCCCTGCTCGCGCGCCTCGATCGCGGCGCGCAGGCCCGCGCCCCCGGCGCCCACCACCACGACATCCCACTGCTGCCGCTCCACTTGAGACATCACAAGGCCCCGTCCATCAGAAGAAGCGCGGATCGTCGAAGACGCCGCTTGCGACCAGATAGACGTAGAGGTCGGCGAGCGCGACACTCGCCAACGACGTCCAGGCGAGCAGCATGTGACGTTCGGTCAGTTTCCCGGTCCACTGCCACATGCGGTACCGCACGGGGTGCTTGGAGAAGTGCTTGAGCTTGCCGCCGATGACGTGCCGGCAGGAGTGGCAGGACAGGGTGTAGATCCAGATGAGCACGACGTTGACCAGGAGCACCAGGGTGCCCAGGCCCATGTGGCCCCAGGCGTAGTGCTCGTCGCGGAAGCCGAGGACGGCGTCGTAGGTGAGGATGCCCGCGACCGGTACGGCGGCGTAGAAGAAGTACCGGTGGATGTTCTGCAGGATCAGCGGGAAGCGGGTCTCGCCGGTGTACTTCTTGTGCGGCTCGGCGACCGCGCAGGCGGGCGGGGACGCCCAGAAGCCGCGGTAGTAGGCCTTGCGGTAGTAGTAGCAGGTCAGCCGGAAGCCGAGCGGGAAGATCAGGATGAGCACCGAGGGGGACAGACCCCACCAGCTGCCGAAGATCTCCCAGTTGGGCCCCGAGCGCATCGGCTCGCAGTTCTCCGCGACGCACGGCGAGTAGAACGGCGACACGTAGGGCGCCGCGTAGTAGTCCGCGTTCGCGAAGGCCCGCCAGGTCGAGTAGACGACGAAGGCGAGCAGTCCGGCGGCGGTCGCCGCGGGCGCCAGCCACCAGCGGTCGGTGCGCAGGTGGGCAGCGGTGATGGCGGCGCGCGTGCCGTCGCGCACGCCGCCGCCGGGTGCCGGTCCGCTCTTCGGTTGGGGTTCCGTGCCGGTGGCCAACGAGGCTCCACTCCTTCGTCCTGGGATCGGGGAGAGGCTCTGCGGGTGGGTGCGGCGTGCGGTGCGGTGCGGGTCCGGCGCGGGCCGGGGCGTGGATGGGGGCGTCGATCGGGGCGTGCGTCAGGGCGCGTGGCGGTCGCGGCCGCCCAGGCCCTCGTCGTCGAGGTCTGTGCCGTGGGCCCACAGGGAGCTGTCGTACGGCGTGTCGGGGATGGTCACCACGTCCCGCCGTTGCGGGTCGGGGCGGGGTGACGCCGGGGGCGGGGCCGCGGCGCGCAGCAGGGCCACGCTCTCGCGCAGGTGGTCGGCGTCGGTGCGGACCCGCCGTACGTCCACCCCGGCCAGCGCGTCGCCGGCCTGCCGTTCGAGTCGGTCGACGGTGCGGACCAGGTCGTCCACGCATCGCTGAACTGCCGTCAATTCATCGTGCAGAGCCATTACTTGCCCTCACTTCGGGGGTGCGGTGGCAACGCTCATGCGCCTGCGAGTGTCGCGCGTCACATCCCGGCTTGTGAAGAGATCTGCAGCGATTGCCGGATCGGGGGCGGTGAATGCGCCGGATCACGCGCCGATCGCGCCGACCTCGACCGACGAGGACGGATCGGTGAACGGATCGGTGAACGGACCGAGGGCGGACCGAGGGCGGACCGGGGGCGGACCGGGGGCGGATCGGGGACGGATCGGTGGCCGATCCGGGCCGCGGGCCCGCCCCCCGTGGGCCGTCCGGAGCCCCGTTGGGCCGCACGAGTGGGATATGGGCGCCGCGCCGCCGTGTCTCCCCCGTGGGGCGTGTCGGGTCGCCTTCAGTGGAGCGATAGATGTGATCAGCACCATATACCGCCAAACGTGATCAAACCCGGCCCGATCCAGGTAGCGGGCGGCCGGGCGAGCCCCGGACCCCGGAGGTACCAGCCATGTCCCACGACCGCGCCAGAGTCAGATCTGTCGTGTTCCTCGCGACGGGGGTGCTGGCTCTGCCCGCCCTCGCCGGATGCAGCTCGAACGACGAGGCAGGACGGCCGACCGCGGGCCGGGACGTCGCCCCCGCGGCCCGGGACCTGGTCGCCGACGGCGGCACCATGAACTGGGCGGTCGACGCGCTGCCCGAGACGTTCAACTCCTTCCAGGCCGACGCCGACGAGGGCACCGCCCGCGTCGCCGGCGCGGTCCTGCCGTCCCTGTTCCGCCTGGACGGGCAGGGCAGGGCGCAGCGCAACGCCGACTTCCTGGAGTCCGCCGAGGTCGTCGAGAACGAGCCGCGCCAGGTCGTCCTGTACAAGCTCAACCAGCAGGCGGTCTGGAGCGACGGCCGGGAGATCGGCGCCGACGACTTCGCCGCGCAGTGGCGCGCCCTGTCCGGCAAGGACACCGCGTACTGGACGGCGCGCAACGCCGGATACGACCGCATCGAGAAGATCGAGCGCGGGGCGAACAACCTGGAGGTGCGGGTCACCTTCGCCAAGCCGTACGCGGACTGGCGCTCCCTCTTCTCGCCGCTGTACCCCAAGCAGGTCATGGGCACCCCCGACTCCTTCAACGACGGGGCCCGCCGCAAGCTGAAGGTGACCGCGGGTCCCTTCGCCCTGGCGGACGTCGACCGCAAGGCCGACGGTGTGACGCTGACGCGCAACCCGCGCTGGTGGGGCCGCCCGGCCAAGCTCGACAAGCTCGTGCTGCGCAAGGTGGCGCCCGGCGAGCGCGCCGAGGCGCTCGCCAAGGGCACGGTCGACCTCGCCGCGATCGACGCGGCGCAGGCCGGACGCATCGCGCTGGCCGCCCGCGACCACGGCACCCAGGGCCCCCTCGCGCACGGCCCCGGCGCCGCGCTCACCCCCGGCAAGGCGCTGCGCTCCTGGGCGATCGCGCACGGCTCCGACGAGGAGGCCGCCGAGGCGGAGACCGAGCAGCGGGCCAAGGCCGCCAAGGCGGTCCAGAAGTACGCGACCGAGCAGGCGGGCCTGCGCGGCTATGTCGTGCGCAAGTCCCTGGAGCCCGCGTACACCCAGCTCGCCCTCAACGGCTCCGAGGGGCCGCTCGCCGACGACCGGGTGCGCCGGGCCGTGGCCCGCGCCCTGAACCGCCAGGAACTGGCCAGGACCGTGCTCAAGCCGCTCGGCCTGCCCGCCGAGCCGGTCGGCAGCCACCTCGCGCTCGCCGGCCAGCAGGCGTACGCGGACAACAGCGGGGCCCTCGGCGAGCAGGACACCGCCGAGGCGCGGGCGCTCCTCGCGGACGCCGGCTGGGTGCCGGGCGGCCCGCTGAAGGACAAGAAGGACAAGGACGGGTCCAAGGAGAAGACGGCGGGCGCCGAGTCCGACGCGAAGGAATCCGCGAAGAAGTCCAAGAAGGACTCCGGCGAGGACTCCTCCGACGACGGCACGTACATCGTGGGCGAGGACGACGGCAAGCCCGGCGACAACGGCACCTCGGTGCTCGCTCCGGCCCCCGCGGCCGCCTACCAGCGGGCCGTCCTGAACCGGCAGGCCGACGCCCTCGGGCTGCCCCGCGAGGCCGACAAGGAGAAGAAGAAGGAGCCCGCCGAGCACGCGAAGAGCCACGCCAAGAGCCACGCCAAGAGCCGGTCCGAGGCGCACTCGGGCGCCCGGGACCAGGCCAAGGGCGGCGCCCCCGGCGCGTACGCCCCCAAGGGGACGGCCGCGCCGAAGGCGGTGGCGGGCGCACCGGCCGCGGGTCCGCTCGCCAAGGACGGCAAGCCCCTGACCCTGCGCTTCGTGCTCCCCTCCGGGGAGGGCTCGGAGTCGCTGCGCACGGTGGCCGACCGGATCTCGCGGATGCTGGAGAAGATCGGTGTCCGCACCGAGACGGCGAAGGTGTCCGACGACAGCTACTTCAAGGACCACATCGCGTCCGGCCAGTACGACCTGGCCCTGTACTCGTGGCCCGCGTCCGCCTTCCCGGCCACCGACGCCCGCCCGATCTTCGCCAAGCCCGTCCCGGCGGCCGACGGCTCGCTCAACGTCGAGCAGAACTACACCCGGGTCGGCACCGACCACATCGACCAGCTCTTCGACCAGGCCGCCGGCGAGCTGGACGAGGAGACCGCGCGGTCCCTGGTCCGCAAGGCGGACGCCCGCATCTGGGCCGAGGCGGGCTCCATCCCGCTCTACCAGCGGCCCCAGCTGATGGCGTCCCGGCCGAACCTGGCGAACGCGGGCGCGTTCGGCTTCCAGGCCCCCGACTACGAGGACATCGGCTTCCTCAAGCCGGGCGCGAAGCCCTCCGGCGAGCCGTCCGCCAAGTAGCACCGGCGGCGCACTCCGGCGGGGCGAGCGCCCGGCCGGAGTGCGCCGGCTCAGATTCCGCTCAACTCTCTTGCCCGCGGGACACCCCGGCGGGCAAGCTCGTGTTACCCATTGACCTGCTGTTTCCCCAAAGTTCCCCAGGCTTTTCGCACCCCCCTGAAGCCCCCGCGGAGGCTGCCTCCGTGGGGGACACGTAGACTGGGGTGAGGCCGTGGCGTGTCCAGCCCGGCAGGGTTCGTGTACCTCAGATGTACGCGCGACCGTCCACTCACTCCAGGAGTACGCCGCACTATGGCCACGCGCCACGACATCCGCAACGTTGCCATCGTCGCTCACGTCGACCACGGCAAGACGACCATCGTCGACGCCATGCTCAAGCAGGCCGGCTCGTTCGCCGCGCACGCCGCCGAGTCCCTCGACGACCGCATGATGGACTCGAACGACCTGGAGCGTGAGAAGGGCATCACGATCCTCGCCAAGAACACGGCGGTGAAGTATCACCCCAAGGACGGCGGGGAACCGATCACGATCAACATCATCGACACCCCCGGCCACGCCGACTTCGGTGGCGAGGTCGAGCGCGGTCTGTCGATGGTGGACGCGGTCGTGCTGCTGGTCGACGCCTCCGAGGGCCCGCTCCCGCAGACCCGCTTCGTGCTGCGCAAGGCGCTGCAGCAGCGGCTGCCCGTCATCCTGTGCATCAACAAGACGGACCGTCCCGACTCGCGCATCGACGAGGTCGTCAACGAGACGTACGACCTCTTCCTCGACCTGGACGCCGACGAGGACCAGATCGAGTTCCCGATCGTGTACGCCTGCGGTCGTGACGGCATCGCCTCGCTGACCAAGCCGGACGACGGCACGGTCCCGGCCGACTCCACCAACCTGGAGCCGTTCTTCTCCACGATCCTGGAGAGCGTCCCGGCCCCGACGTACGACGAGACGGCCCCGCTGCAGGCCCACGTCACCAACCTGGACGCCGACAACTTCCTCGGCCGCATCGCGCTGCTCCGCGTCGAGCAGGGCGAGCTGCGCAAGGGCCAGACGGTCGCGTGGATCAAGCGGGACGGCACCATCGCCAACGTCCGCATCACCGAGCTGATGATGACCGAGGCGCTCACCCGCAAGCCCGCCGAGATGGCGGGCCCGGGCGACATCTGCGCGGTCGCCGGTATCCCCGACATCATGATCGGCGAGACCCTGGCCGACCCGGAGAACCCGATCGCGCTGCCGCTGATCACGGTGGACCAGCCGGCCATCTCCATGACCATCGGCACCAACACCTCGCCGCTGGTCGGCCGGGGCGGCACGGGCAAGGGCGCGGCCGCGAAGTCCGCGGTCAAGGACCGCAAGGTCACCGCCCGCCAGGTCAAGGACCGCCTCGACAAGGAGCTCGTCGGCAACGTCTCGCTCCGCGTCCTGGACACCGAGCGCCCCGACGCCTGGGAGGTCCAGGGCCGTGGCGAGCTCGCGCTGGCGATCCTGGTCGAGCAGATGCGCCGTGAGGGCTTCGAGCTGACCATCGGCAAGCCGCAGGTCGTCACCAAGGAGGTCGACGGCAAGACGCACGAGCCCGTCGAGCGCCTGACGGTCGACGTCCCCGAGGAGCACATGGGCGCCGTCACACAGCTCATGGGCATCCGCAAGGGCCGCATGGACAACATGTCGAACCACGGCTCCGGCTGGGTCCGCATGGAGTTCGTGGTGCCCTCGCGCGGCCTCATCGGCTTCCGTACGGAGTTCCTGACGAACACCCGCGGCACCGGCATCGCCCACTCCATCCACGAGGGCCACGAGCCCTGGTTCGGCACGCTGACGACCCGGAACAACGGCTCGCTGGTCGCCGACCGGGCCGGCGCCGTCACCGGGTTCGCGATGACGAACCTCCAGGAGCGCGGCGTGCTGTTCACCGAGCCCGGCACCGAGGTGTACGAGGGCATGATCGTCGGCGAGAACTCCCGCGCCGACGACATGGACGTGAACATCACCAAGGAGAAGAAGCTCACCAACATGCGCTCCGCCTCCGCGGACTCCTTCGAGGCGATCGTGCCGCCCCGCAAGCTGTCCCTGGAGCAGTCCCTGGAGTTCTGCCGGGACGACGAGTGCGTCGAGGTGACCCCGGAGGCCGTGCGCATCCGCAAGGTCGTCCTGGACCAGAAGGAGCGTGGCCGCTCCGCGTCGCGCGCCAAGCACAACTGACCCACTGACGTAGGCAGTTAGCGGCACAGAGCCGCTCACGAGGCCGATTTCCACCGCTCCCGAGGGAGTCGGGCGGAAGTCGGCCTCCTCTGTTTCCCCAGGCGAGTACGGTGTGGCCGTCGCCGTGCCGGGCGCTCCCGGCAAGTGGTTTTCCACCCCGGAGTGTCCGCTATGCGGACGTCACTGACCGTTAGATGTGTAACACGTCCGTTTCGCAACCATCTATCTCGGATCGGTTTGTCCGGATTTTGGAAGTTGTACGGGGCAGGTGTGATTGAACCGAGACCAAAAGGGTGTGGTCGAGGGGTACCTCATGGCTAATAGTTGACCGCGTATAGCTCGGGTCAATGGGTCACGCGCTGTGGGGAGCGCCGACTCACGAGCACACTGGGGTACTCGATCTTCGCCGTCAGGGGTGTCGGCGCGGTTGCACGTACCCCCTCTTGTAGTGAACAAGTGGACTCATGAGGAGGAACCCCATGCGTGGTGCCAAGAGCGCCAAGTGGGTCGCGATAGCCGGTGTTGTGGCGCTGACGGCCACCGCCTGTGGCGGCGGCGACAGTGACAGCAAGGGCAGCGGCAAGGTCGACCCCAAGGGGATCGTCAGCTACGCCAACGGTGAGCCGCAGAACGCTCTGCAGCCGTCCAACACCATGGAGGCGTACGGCAGCGTCGTCATCGACTCCCTCTTCACCGGGCTTGTCCACTACGACAAGCAGGGGAACATCACCTACGAGAACGCCGAGTCGGTGACCCCCGACAAGGACTCGAAGGTGTGGACCGTCAAGCTGAAGCCGGGCTGGAAGTTCCACAACGGCGAGGCCGTGACCGCGAAGTCGTACGTCGACGCCTGGAACTGGGCCGCCGACCCGGCCAACGGCCAGCAGAACAGCTCCTGGTACCGCGACATCGTCGGCTACGACGAGGTCCACCCGGCCAAGGGCAAGGCCAAGAAGAAGGAAATGTCGGGCCTGAAGGTCGTCGACGACAACACCTTCACCATCACGCTCAAGGGTGGCGTCCCTTACTACGCGTACAAGCTCGTCTACAAGCCCTTCTTCCCGCTGCCCTCCGCAGCGCTGAAGGACCCCAAGAAGTACGGCGAGGCGCCGGTCGGCAACGGTCCCTACAAGTTCGAGAAGTGGGATCACAAGAAGCTGATCTCGGTCCGTGCCTGGGGTGGATACAAGGGCGAGGACAAGCCGAAGAACGGCGGCATCGACTTCAAGGCCTACTCCAAGGACACGGCCGCCTACGCCGACCTGAAGTCCGACAACGTCGACACGATGCCGCTCGTGCCGAACAGCGAGATCGCCAACTTCAAGCAGGACTTCGGCGACCGCGCCATCGAGCAGGACTTCTCGGCGATCAACACGATCAACCCGGCCTTCTACACGAAGCAGTGGAAGGACATCGACGTCAAGGTCCTGCAGGGCCTGTCGATGGCGATCGACCGTGACACCATCGCCAAGACCGTCTTCCACGGGACGCGCGAGTCGGCCACGGGCTGGGTCGCCAAGGGCGTGAAGGGCTACCAGCAGGACGCCTGTGGCGAGTACTGCAAGTTCGACGCCACGAAGGCCAAGCAGCTCATCAAGGACGGCGGCGGCGTCCCGGGCAACAAGATCTCCATCCAGTACAACGCCGACCAGCCGCACAAGGACTGGGTCGTCGCTGTCTGCAACAGCATCACGAAGTCGACCGGCGTCAAGTGCGTCGGTGACCCGGTGACCGACTTCGCGGCCGACACGGAGATCCGTGACCAGAAGAAGGTCAAGTCGATCTACCGTTCCGGCTGGGTCCTCGACTACCCGTTCAACGGCAACTTCCTCGCCGACCTGTACGGCACCGGCGTCGACGGCAACAAGGGCGGCTTCTCGGACAAGAAGTTCGACGAGCTGAACAAGAAGGCCGACCAGGCCAAGACGATCGACGAGTCGGCCAAGCTGTACCAGCAGGCGGAGAAGGAGCTGCAGAACAGCTTCCCGGGCATCCCGCTCTGGTACAACAAGACGCTCTCCGCGCACTCCAACAACGTGAAGAACGTCGAGTTCGACCAGGCCGGCGACCCGGTTCTCTCCGAGGTCCAGGTCTTCGAGAAGTAGTAGTCGTCGGAGTACCGCTTCCGTGAGCGACGCCCGGTGATCCCGGGCGTCGCTCACGGGCGGCTCCGCAATGGACGGAGGCACCAATGGGGCGCTACGTCGCACGGCGACTGCTCCAGATGATCCCGGTCTTCATCGGGACAACCCTGCTGATCTTCCTCATGGTCAATGTCCTTCCCGGCGACCCGGTGCGGGCGCTCTGGGGAGACAAGCCGCCGGACCCGGCGCAGGTCGCGCAGATCAGACATGACCGGGGGCTCGACCTGCCGCTCTGGCAGCAGTACCTGCACTACATGGGCGGATTGCTGCAGGGCGACTTCGGCAAGACCATCGCGGGCAACAGGCCCATCCTCGACGAGATCAAGCAGGCCTTCCCGGTCTCGATGAGGCTCGCGGCCATGGCGTGGACCTTCGAACTCGTCGTCGGTATCGCCCTGGGCGTCCTGGCAGGTGTGAAGCGCAGCCGGATCGTCGACAACACCGTCACGCTCTTCACCCTTCTGGTGATCTCCGTCCCGATCTTCGTGTTCGGCCTGTTCCTCCAGCTGATCTTCGGCAACGAACTCGGCTGGGTGACACCCACGGTCCAGGATTCCGAGAACTTCCAGCAGCTGATTCTGCCCGCGCTCGTCCTCGGCCTCGTCGGACTCGCCTACGTGGCGCGCCTGAGCCGCACCTCCATCGCGGAGAACCGGCAGGCGGACTACATGCGAACCGCGGTCGCCAAGGGATTGCCCAGGCACCGGATCATCACCCGGCACCTGCTGCGCAACTCCCTGATCCCGGTCGTCACTTATCTGGGTACTGACATCGGCACCCTGATGGGAGGCGCGGTCATCACCGAGGGCATCTTCAACGTGACCGGCGTCGGCAACCTGCTCTTCGACGCGCTGAGCAACCGAGAGGGTGCCGTCATCGTCGGCATCGTGACGGTCCTTGTCCTCGTGTATCTCCTCGCGAGCCTGGTCGTCGACCTTCTCTACGCCGTTCTTGACCCGAGGATCCGTTATGCCTGACCTCACCAAGACCCCGGCCACGGACGAGGCCCACGCCGTGGCGATCGTCGATGCGGACGCCAAGGCCACGGATGCCGTGGAGACGGCGGGCAAGCCCCGCAGCCTGTGGGGCGACGCGTGGCGTGATCTGCGCCGTCGGCCATTGTTCGTGATCTCCGCGCTTCTCATCCTCGTGGTGCTGCTCGTCGCGGCCTTCCCGGGCTTGTTCACCAACGCCGATCCGCGTACCGGCGACCTGACCAACCACTTCCTGGAGAAGCCGAACCTCGGTCACTTCTTCCAGGCGGACTGGTTCGGCTACGACCGTCAGGGCCGGAGCATCTACGCGCGTGTGGTGTACGGCGCCCGGAACTCGATCGTGGTCGGATTCGGTGTGACGATCCTCGTCACGCTCGTCGGTGGACTGGTCGGAATGCTGGCCGGCTACTTCGGTGGTCTCTGGGACAGCATCCTGTCGCGGCTCACGGACGTGTTCTTCGGAGTCCCGTTCCTGCTCGGCGCGATGGTCGTGCTGAACGCCTTCACCGAACGCAATGTCTGGGTCATTACCGGCGCCCTCGCCTTCCTGGGCTGGACGCAGATCGCCCGCGTCATGCGTGGCGCGGTCATCACCACTCGGCACGCGGACTACGTCATGGCGGCCAAGGCCCTTGGAGCCGGCACCAAGCGGATCCTGTTCCGGCACATCCTGCCGAATGCCATTGCGCCGGTCATCGTCATCGCGACGATCGCTCTGGGCACGTACATCGTCGCGGAGTCGACGCTTTCCTTCCTGGGCCTCGGCTTCGGCGGGGACGCGCTCTCCTGGGGCGGCGACATCTCCGACGCGCTGAGCGACATCCGGAACAACCCGCACACCTTGATCTTCCCCGCAGGAATGCTGAGCATCACGGTGTTGGCGTTCATCATGATGGGTGACGCCGTACGCGAAGCCCTCGACCCGAAGCTGCGCTGAGGGAGGCGTACATGAGCATCGACATCAAGGAAGACACGATCCCCGCCCCCCGCTCGGGCGAGGAGAGGAGCGGCAGGCTCCTGGACGTCAAGGACCTGCACGTGGAGTTCCACACCCGCGACGGTGTGGTCAAGGCCGTCAACGGCGTCAACTACAGCGTGGACGCGGGCGAGACGCTCGCCGTCCTCGGCGAGTCGGGTTCCGGCAAGTCCGTGACCGCCCAGGCGATCATGGGCATCCTCGACATGCCGCCCGGCAAGATCCCGCAGGGCGAGATCCTGTTCCGCGGCCAGGACATGCTGAAGATGTCCAACGAGGAGCGCAGGAAGATCCGCGGCCGCAAGATCGCGATGATCTTCCAGGACGCGCTGAGCTCGCTCAACCCCGTGCTCTCGGTGGGCTACCAGCTCGGCGAGATGTTCCGGGTGCACGAGGGCCTCAGCCGCAAGCAGGCCAAGGCCAAGTCCGTCGAGCTGATGGAGAAGGTCAAGATCCCGGCCGCCAAGGACCGGGTGAACGACTACCCCCACCAGTTCTCCGGCGGTATGCGCCAGCGCATCATGATCGCGATGGCGCTCGCCCTGGAGCCCGACCTGATCATCGCGGACGAGCCCACCACGGCGCTCGACGTGACGGTCCAGGCCCAGGTCATGGACCTGCTCGCGGAGCTGCAGCGCGAGTACAACATGGGCCTGATCCTGATCACCCACGACCTCGGCGTCGTCGCCGACGTCGCGGACAAGATCGCGGTCATGTACGCGGGCCGCATCGTCGAGACCGCGCCGGTGCACGAGCTGTACAAGCGGCCCGCGCACCCGTACACCCGGGGTCTGCTCGACTCGATCCCGCGCCTGGACCAGAAGGGCCAGGAGCTCTACGCGATCAAGGGCCTGCCGCCGAACCTGCTCAGGATCCCCGGTGGCTGCGCGTTCAACCCGCGCTGCCCCAAGGCGCAGGACATCTGCCGCACGGAGATCCCGCCGCTGGTGCCGGTCACCGAGCAGGACGGCGCGGAGCTGCCGGGCCGCGGCAGCGCGTGCCACTTCTGGAAGGAGACGATCCATGGCTGAGCCGACGAAGGCTTCGAAGCTCTCGAAGACGGACGAGCCCACCGACGCCACCCCGAACGTCTCCGACGTGGAAACGGTCGACGCGACCACCGCCGAGGAGGCCGTCGCGGCCATCGAGGCACCGGTGGAGCGCGGCGAGCCGATCCTCCAGGTCCGCAACCTGGTCAAGCACTTCCCGCTCACGCAGGGAATCCTGATCAAGAAGCAGATCGGCGCCGTCAAGGCGGTCGACGGCATCTCGTTCGACCTGTACCAGGGCGAGACGCTGGGCATCGTGGGCGAGTCCGGCTGTGGCAAGTCCACGGTCGCCAAGCTCCTGATGACCCTGGAGCGGGCCACCGCGGGCGAGGTCTTCTACAAGGGCCAGGACATCACCAAGCTGTCCGGCCGCGCGCTGAAGGCCGTGCGCCGCAACATCCAGATGGTGTTTCAGGACCCGTACACCTCGCTCAACCCGCGTATGACGGTGGGCGACATCATCGGGGAGCCCTTCGAGATCCACCCCGAGGTGGCCCCGAAGGGCTCGCGCCGCCAGAAGGTCCAGGACCTCCTGGACGTGGTGGGCCTGAACCCCGAGTACATCAACCGCTACCCGCACCAGTTCTCGGGCGGTCAGCGCCAGCGCATCGGCATCGCGCGCGGTCTGGCCCTCAACCCCGAGATCATCATCTGCGACGAGCCGGTCTCGGCCCTGGACGTCTCCGTCCAGGCCCAGGTCATCAACCTGATGGAGAAGCTCCAGGACGAGTTCAACCTCTCCTACCTCTTCATCGCGCACGACCTGTCGATCGTCCGGCACATCTCGGACCGCGTGGGCGTGATGTACCTCGGGAAGATGGCGGAGATCGGCTCCGACGAGCAGATCTACGAGCACCCGACGCACCCGTACACGCAGGCGCTGCTCTCCGCGGTGCCCGTGCCCGACCCCGAGGCCCGTGAGGGCCGCGAGCGCATCATCCTCACCGGGGACGTGCCCTCGCCGGCCAACCCGCCCTCGGGCTGCCGCTTCCGCACCCGGTGCTGGAAGGCGGAGGACAAGTGCTCCAAGGAGGTTCCGCTCCTGGCGGTCCCCGAGCGCTTCAAGGGCAAGGACACCCCGGCCGCGCACGAGTCGGCGTGCCACTTCGCCGAGGAGAAGGACGTCGTCCACGCGGCGTGAGATCCGAACTCCATACAGCTGACGGGTGCCCCAAGCGAATCATGCTTGGGGCACCCGTTCTACTTTCGTGGGCTCGCCTGAGCGGTCGCTGGACTTCCCGTTGGGCAGCGCTGTCTGATCGCGCTCTTGGCCAAGGGGCTACGCGAGTTGTCCTCGGGTCTGGCAAGGCAATTCACCAGGCCAGTGGTTGGTGAGTCCCTGTCCCAGGTGAAGACTTGGCCGTTGGTGTCCTTCTCCGGATTACTGAGGCAGCGGAAAGCGTACTTCGCATCAACAGATAAGATGCCTCTGTAGTAGACCGCTTGCATTTTGTTGCCGGGTTCAATCGCCAAACTGCGTGCCTCGCTCGCAGTGCTGGTTCCCGCATCGATCAGATGATTCACCGAGGAATTCCCGGCCTGAACCTTTTTCAGCAGCGAATGGGATATATCGGATTTGCTGAGATGTGCCGTGGACCCTGTGACTTTGCTGACTCTCGGTCTGTAGGTCAGAGGGTGAAAGGTGTGTCGCTTTCCTGGCCCGAGATTCTCTAGGTCATCGAGTACGGTCAGTCGCCAACGGGTATTCACTTGCCAAGAAAAGCGGCCTTCCTTGCACGAACCGATTTCTTCGTGTGCGGTTTGGCTCTGAGTTGAGCAGCTCGTGGCAGTTGCGACCAGGATGGAGATCGATACCGCAGCCCTTATCTTCATGCCTTCCTCCCGATCAGGTGCACTCACTATGGGGCAGGCCTCCGGCGCGCGACGGCCCGCTGTCCCGGCCCGGAGTTCGGTCCAGGAGAGCGGGCCCAGCCACATGCGTGGATTGGAAGGACTATCTAGGATGCCGAAGGAAAGGGCCTGTTCTTACGGCCAGGCCTCAGGTGCGGCCATTGTTGTTGTAGCAGCGGCCTATGTTGGCAGCATCCGAAGCTGCACTGATCTGCGTGTGGTGCCCCTCGGGGAGGTCCAAGTTGTCCACGACGGTCTCACCGGGCTTCAGGATCCAGTACCACTTCTCTGCGATTCCCTGGAATGTTGCCCTGTATTCCGTCTTGTAGATGCTCGAGGCGTTTACGGCGTAGAGCTTTTCACCCTTCGCCTCCCAGTTCAGGGCGAAGTGGTCGGTGCTGTCCCGCGGGTTGCGCAAGATGACCTTCGAGTCGCGACCGCCCGGGTCGTCCGCGCTCTTCCAGCTCTTGGACGTGCACTTCCAGTTGTTGTCTGCGGCAGTGGCTGTCGGGGCTGTGGCGGCACCCAAGCCAATTAACATGACGAGTGGTGCGATGACCCTGAATGCGGTCTTCCTTGAGTGAATTTTCATCTACCTTTTCCTGTCTTTCGGGTGGCTTGTGATTTCCGTCAACGATCAGATCATATGCATTGAGGAGGGGCAACAAGATTTTGGGCGACTAGATTTTCCGTCACAAATGGAATGCCTCATGGCTGGACAAAGGTGGACCATGTCGGCAACCTTTCGCGCGCAATTCGAAAAGAATAAGTCAATCGTCGGTATTGAGACGATCTCAGATTCGCGATCCAACTTGGCGCGCCGGTTTGCCTTCGATTTGTTTTCGCGGGCGTGGACTTGTTGGACTGGTATCCGACTGGACATGAGGTCTGACCCGTGCGAGTGGGGCGATAACCGGTCTGCCGGAACACGGGGGTGGAGAGCGCGCTTGCGGCGCTTCCACTGCCATGGAGCGCTGGGCCTTTTCGACCGCAGCGATACGGAGTGACGCACGAGAGGCGCGGCACTGCGTGTTCACGCCGACTCGCCGTGATGTTCCGCTAGCGACGGCAGCGCGGAAGGGGCCGAGTGGTAGCGGGCGAAGCTCGGTCGGCTGTCGACGATTCAGCCAGCGGCCGGCATGCCGCCGTCTCCGCCCCCCCGATCGGGGCGCGGCTCCCGGCTTGGCACCGGCTCGCGGCATAGTGGCCCGGCCTGTGGAAGAAGGGCGAGCCGCCAGGAGTTCCTCCACCCGGCCGGCCAGGAATCTCCGCTGGTCCGGCACCGCCGGCAGTGAGCCGATCAGCGCGGCCGCGCCGGTGCCGGTGACTGGCGTGGGCTCCTCGCCCAGGCCCGCCGGCCGGTGGGCCCGGAACCGGCCGCGCCCCGCTCGGGTCAAGGGGGAGGGCGGGCCGGTTCGGGAGGCGGGCCGGTTCGGCGCGCGGGCGCTCAGAGGGCCTTGCGCGCCGCGGGGACGGCCGGCTCGGCCGCCGACTCCGGGTAGTGGCAGGCCGTCAGGTGACCGTCGCGGTTGCCGTCGATCCGCACCAGCGGCGGGGTGTCCGTCGCGCACTTGTCCGTCGCCTTCCAGCACCGGGTGCGGAAGCGGCAGCCCGAGGGCGGGTTGACGGGGGAGGGCACGTCGCCGGTGAGCAGGATCCGCTCGCGGCGCGGCACGTCGTCCGCGGTGGCCTCGGGCACCGCGGAGAGGAGCGCGCGGGTATAGGGGTGGCGCGGATTGCCGTACAGGCTCTCGCGGTCGGCGATCTCCACGATCCGGCCCAGGTACATCACGGCGACCCGCTGCGAGAAGTGCCGTACCACCGCGAGGTCGTGGGCGATGAACAGGAACGCGATGCCCAGGTCCTTCTGGAGCTTCTGGAGCAGGTTCACCACCTGCGCCTGGATCGAGACGTCCAGCGCGGAGACCGGTTCGTCCGCCACGATCAGCTTCGGCTCCAGGGCCAGCGCGCGGGCGACGCCGATGCGCTGGCGCTGACCGCCGGAGAACTCGTGCGGGAAGCGGTTGTAGTGCTCGGGGTTGAGGCCCACCGTCTCCAGGAGCTCGCGCACCCGCGCCTCGCGGCCGCCCGGCGGGTCGATGTCGTTGACCTCCATCGGGCCGGAGATGATCTTTCCGACCGTCTGGCGCGGGTTCAGCGACGCATAGGGGTCCTGGAAGATCATCTGGATCTCCGAGCGGACCGGCGCCAGCTGCTTGCGCGAGGCGTGCGTGATGTCCTGGCCGCGGTAGGAGATCTGCCCGCCGGTCGGCTCCAGGAGCCGGGTGATCAGCCGGCCCGTCGTCGACTTGCCGCAGCCGGACTCGCCGACCAGGCCCAGGCTCTCGCCCTCGGCGACGGTGAAGTCCAGGCCGTCCACGGCCTGCACGGCGCCGATCTTCCGCTTGAACGGGAAGCCGCCCATGACCGGGAAGTGTTTGGTCAGCCCGCTGACATCCAGGAGAGGCGTGGGAGGGGTGCTGCTCATCGTCGTGAAATCCCGTCTCTTGTACGTCAGTCGGTGCGCGTGCCTGCGAAGTCCGCGAAGAACTCCGTGCGCTGCTCGGCCGTGAGGTGGCAGGCCGCGCCCCGGCCGCCGGTCAGTTCGAGGAGCGGCTGCTCGCCCGAGCAGCGTCCGCCCCCGACCTGCTCGGTGAACGCGCACCGCGGGTGGAAGCGGCACCCGGAGGGCGGGTTGAGGAGGCTCGGCGGGGTGCCGGGGATCGGGGACAGCGGGACGTCCACCGGGCCGTCGAGCGAGGGCATGGAGCCCAGCAGGCCCCAGGTGTAGGGGTGTTGCGGCGCGCGCAGCACCTCCTTCTTCGTGCCCCGCTCCACGCACCGCCCGCCGTACATCACCAGGACGTCGTCCGCGATGTCGGCGATCACGCCCAGGTCGTGCGTGATGAAGATGATCGACGTGCCGAACTCCTGCTGGAGGTCCTTGAGGAGGTCCATGATCTGCGCCTGGACCGTCACGTCCAGGGCCGTCGTCGGCTCGTCCGCGATCAGCAGCGACGGGTTGCAGACCAGCGACATGGCGATCATCGCGCGCTGGCGCATGCCGCCGGAGAACTGGTGCGGGTAGTCGTCCACGCGCAGGTCGGGCTGCGGGATGCCGACCTTCGTCAGCATCTCGATGGACCGGGCCCGCGCCTCCTTCTTGGAGGCGCCGGTGTGCTTGCGGAACGTCTCGCCGATCTGCCGGCCGATGGTGTGGTACGGCGACAGGGACGCCAGGGCGTCCTGGAAGATCATCGCCATCTTGTTGCCGCGCAGCCGCTCCAGCTCCCGCTCGGTGGCGGTGAGGAGCTCCTGCCCGTCGAGCAGGATCTCGCCGTCGATGGCGGTGCTGTCCTTGTGGTGCAGGCCGAGGATGGCGAGGTTCGTGACCGACTTGCCGGACCCGGACTCGCCCACGATGCCGAGGGTCTTGCCCTTCTCCAGCTCGAAGTCGAGGCCGTCCACGGCCTTGACCATGCCGTCCTCGGTGGAGAAGTGGACGCGCAGGTCGCGTACGGAGAGGAAGGGGGTGCTCATGGGTTCCGGCTCCTAGGCGAGGCGCACGCGCGGGTCGATGAGGGCGTACACCGCGTCGACGATGATGTTGAAGACGACGATCGCGGTGGCGGCGACGAGGACGACGCCGAGCAGCATCGGCAGGTCGCTGGTGTTGACCGCCCGGACCGACAGGTCGCCGATGCCGTGCAGCGCGAAGGTCTTCTCGGTGATGATCGCGCCGCCGAGGAGGACGCCGAGGTCGAGTCCGAAGATGGTGACGATCGGCCCCATCGCGCCGCGCCAGGCGAAGCGGAAGAAGACCGCGCGGCCGGAGAGGCCCTTGGCGCGGGCCGTGCGGACGTAGTCCTCGCTGAGCGTCTCGACCATCTGGGAGCGCGTCATGCGGGTGTAGTTCGCCGTGAAGATCAGCGAGAGGACGAGCCAGGGGATCAGCAGGCCGGAGAACCAGGAGCCCGCGTTCTCGCCGATCGGCGTGTACTGGGGCCGGTCGAGCCACTGCAGCTGGTACGTGAAGAGGTACACGGCGAAGACGCCGACGACGTAGATCTGCAGCGAGGACGCGATCAGCGACGCGGAGGAGGCGATCTTGTCGATGGCCTTGCCCTGCTTGCGGGCGGCCAGCATGCCGGTGCCCACGCCGAAGACCACGAAGACGGCGGCGGCGCCGAGCGACAGCGAGATGGTGGTCGGGAAGCGGTCCAGGATGGTGCCGAGGACCGGCTCGCGGTTGCGGAAGGAGTACCCGAGGCACGGCGCGGGGCAGTTGCCGAAGGAGGCGTAGTCACGGCCGACGAACAGGCCCTCGAACCAGTGCCAGTACTGCACGGGCAGCGGATCGGCGATCCCCAGGTTGTGCCGCACCAGGTCCAGCGTCTCGGGCGAGCAGACCTTGCCGCAGGCCAGCCGGGCAGGGTCGCGCGGGGCGGCGTAGAAGAGGACGAAGACGAGAACGCTGATGATCAGCAGGATCACCGCGCCACCGACGATGCGGCGAAGGAGGAAGCGGAGCATGGCAGTTGGTTTTCCTGACGGATGCCGACGGATGCCGTGGGTGGGGAGGGGGCGGGGCGGCCCCCGGAATCAGGGGCCGCCCCGCCGCTGGGGTCGTCAGGCCTTGACGTACGTCTTGTAGATCAGCGTCGCGGCGAACTGCGGGTCGTGCTGCGCGCCACCGACCTTGGAGCCGTGCAGGTAGAAGCGGCGCTGGTAGGTCTCCGGGATGATCGGCACGACCTCGGTCATGATCCGCTTGTCCAGGGCGGCCCAGGCCTTGCCGGCCTCCTTCTGGTCCGAGATGACCGAGTTCTTCTTGATCGCCTCGTTGATCCAGCCGATGTCGGTCTGGGAGATGTTGTTCTGGCCGTCGCCGATGGCCTCGCCGTCGAAGAGCGGCTGGATGAGGGTGTAGGCGGTGGGCCAGTCCGGGGACCAGCCGAACCACATGACGTCGAACTTGTTGTCGATGCGCTGGGCCTGGTCGTAGTAGTCCGTCGAGTTGAGCGGCTTGATGACCGGGTCGAAGCCGGCGGCCTTCAGCGCGTTCTCGATGACGACCTTGGTCTTGTCGTACGTGGGGCGCTGCGGGAAGGCGTAGACGATCTTCTGGCCGAGCTTGCCGGCCTTCTTCAGGATCTCCTTGGCGCGCTTCGGGTCGCCGGCGGGCTTCTTCAGCTTGCCGAAGACGTCGAACTTCTCGCGGCCGATGATGTCGGGGCTGAGGATGGTGGTCGCCAGGTCACCGGCCGACTCGCCGCCGTAGATCCGGCGGATCTGCTCCAGCGGCCACGCGATGTTGAGGGCCTTGCGGACCTCGACGTCGGTGATGCGCTTGGTGTTGATGGCGTAGTAGTACGTGCCGGAGGAGAGGCCGTTGAAGGACCGCTTCTTGACCGCCGGGGTGCTGAGCACCTTCTGCATGCGCTCGGCCGGGATGGGCTCGTAGATCGCGATCATCTGCTGGTCCTTGCCCTGGTCCGCGATGAAGCGGTCGCAGGAGTCGAGACCGGTGGGGCCGAACTCGAACTCGAAGCTGTCCGGGTAGGCGTTGCGGATCGGGTCGGTCTTCGCGTCCCAGTGCTTGTTGCGCGTCAGCGTCATCGACTTGTCGATGGAGCGGTGCTTGACGAGGTAGGGGCCGCAGGAGAAGGGCGCCTTGTCGTACTTCTCCTTGGTGTCGTGCTTGACGGGCACGGGGGAGTACGAGGTCATCGCCAGGGTGAAGTTGAAGTCCGGGCGGGCTTCCTGCAGCTTGAAGGTGATCGTCTTCTTCGCCTTGTCGATGACGATCGAGTCGAGGTGCTTGCCCTTGTACGGGCCGTCGTACGCGTCACGCCACTTGGCGCCCTTGCCGGTCAGCGCGGTCTGGACGTACGAGGCGCCCTCGGTGATGAAGGGGGCCCAGGCGCGCTCGAAGCCGTGCCGGACGTCCTCGACGGTGAGCTCGCTGCCGTCCTGCCACTTCAGGCCGTCCTTCAGCGTGAAGGTCCAGGTCTTGTTGCCGTCCGAGGCCTTGCCCGTGTCGGTGGCGAGGTCGCCGACCAGGGTCATCTTCCCCTTGGGGTCGATGTAGTAGCCGGTGAGGGCGCGGGCGAAGAGGTTGGCGACCGAGGAGTTGTACGCGAAGTAGATGCGCTGCGGGTCCATGTGCGACACGTCGTCCTCGGCGACGCCGTAGATCGTGCCGCCCTTCTTCGCGCCGGGCACCTCGGGGGCGGGGCCCTTGGAGTCGTCCGCGGTGCCGATCTTCACCTCGGCGCCCGTGTACTCGGTGGCGCCGCCGTGGGTGCCGCCCTTGCCGCCGTCGCCGGAGCCGCCGCTGCTGCAGGCGGACAGGACCATGGATCCACCGGCCGCGACCGAGGTCGCGACGACGAAGTTTCTGCGGGAGAGAGACATGTGGCTACCAACCCTGATTGTCGAAGAAGAGGAGCGGGGAACGGACCGGCACAGCCCCGTCGCGGGTGCCGGGGAGGGGGAGTGTCAGCGTTTGGTCTTCGGGTCCAGCGCGTCGCGCACGGAGTCGCCGAGGAGGTTGAAGGCGACCACGAAGATCACCATCGCGATGCCGGGGAAGGCCATGTACGTGATGTCCTGCTCGTACACCTCGGAGGCGCGCTGGATCATCACGCCCCAGTCCGGCGTGGGCTCCTGAAGGCCCACGCCCAGGAAGGCCAGGCCGGCCTCGGCGGTGACGAACATGGGGAGCGCGAGGGTCGCCTGGATGAGGATCGGCGTCCACAGGTTGGGGAGCAGTTCCTTGAAGATGATCCGGGCCGGGGAGGCTCCGGTCACCTTGGCCGCCTCGACGAATTCGCGCTCGCGCAGGGCGAGGACCTCGCCGCGCAGCAGCCGGGCGATGGACGCCCAGCCGAAGGCCGTCATCACCGCGATGAGGCTGGTGACCGTGAGCCAGGTCGGCGTCTTGTCCTCCGGGGCGACGACCACCGAGATCATCACCGGCCAGAACGCGATGAAGAAGAGCGTCGAGGGGAAGGCGAGCAGGATGTCGATGACCCGGCCGATGAAGTAGTCGGTCTTGCCGCCGAGGTAGCCCGCCGTGATGCCGACCGCGATGCCGATGAGCGTCACCAGGATCGTCGTCGCCGCGGCGATGAGCAGCGAGTTGCGCATGCCGTAGAGCAGGAAGGTCAGTACGTCGCGGCCCAGGCCGGGCTCGATGCCGAACCAGAAGTCGCCGTCGATGCCGCCGTTCGGCTTGATCGGGTAGCTGAACTCGTTGAACAGGCTCGGGTCGTTGACGCCGTAGGTCGTGTACGGGTCCTTTCCGTACACCTTCGAGATCAGCGGCGCGCAGAGGGCGATGACGAAGAAGAACAGCACGACGCAGGCGGCGATGACGCCGGACTTGTCCCGCTTGAAGCGGGTCCAGGCGAGGCGACCCGGCGAACGGCCCTTGCTGCCCTGGTCCTTGGGCGATGAAGGGGTGCCGTCGGTTTTGTCCGTCACTTCAAGCGTGGCGGCGGCGGCGGGAGTTGGCGAGGTCATGGCGCTCCAGGCCCGGAGGGGTCATCAGGAATCCGCAGGACAACCAGCACCTACGGGCTAGGCGCGACTTTCGCAAGGCGTTTCCCGCGCGGTCAATGAATCGTCGGGCCCCTTGAGGCTGTCTTGAGATCCTTGGCCATGTCTTGACGCAATCATGGTCATGACATTGCCTTGGCGTAATCATGCGTGATGGACAACATCGGGCTTTCCCCCGCAAGCCGGTCAATGAGTCCGATATACGGGCGCGGATGTCTCGGAATGCGTACATCCGGATGGGCTCGGACTCATACGGGTGGGGTAAATGTGCGGTTTATACCTCCTGAGGCGATATTTGGCGGTAAGTGACTCGGCTCACCTCGCGTGGGCACCAGGACAGCACCAGGACAGGAGGACTCATGCGTGGAGCCACGCACGCCAAGTGGGCCGCATGTGCGGTGGCGGTCGCTCTCGCGGCGACGGCCTGTGGTGGCGGGGGGAGCGGCGGCGGTGGCGACGGCTCCGGCATCGTGAGCTCCTCGTGGGGCGACCCGCAGAACCCGCTCGAGCCGGCGAACACCAACGAGGTCCAGGGCGGCAAGATCCTCGACATGGTCTTCCGGGGCCTGAAGCGGTACGACCCGAAGACCGGCGAGGCGAAGGACATGATCGCCGAGTCGATCGACACGAAGGACGCGCAGAACTTCACGGTCAAGATCAAGAAGGACTGGAAGTTCAGCGACGGCGAGAAGATCACCGCCAAGTCCTTCGTGGACGCCTGGAACTACGGCGCGAACCTCAAGAACAACCAGAAGAACGCCTACTTCTTCGGCTACATCGAGGGCTACGACAAGGTCCACCCGGAGAAGGGCGACCCCAGCGCCCGGACGCTCTCCGGGCTGAAGGTCGTCGACGACACGACCTTCACCGTCAAGCTCAGCCAGAAGTTCTCCACCTGGCCCGACACCCTCGGCTACCCGGCCTTCGCGCCGCTGCCCAAGGCGTTCTACGACGACCACGAGAAGTGGCTCTCCAAGCCCATCGGCAACGGGCCGTACACCGTGGACTCGTACACCAAGGGCTCCAAGATGTCCCTGCGCAAGTGGGACGGCTACCCCGGCGACGACAAGGCGCAGAACGGCGGTGTGGACATGAAGGTCTACACCGACAACAACACCGCCTACACCGACCTGATGGCGGGCAACCTCGACCTCGTCGACGACGTCCCCGCCTCGCAGCTCAAGAACGCCAAGAACGACCTCGGCGACCGCTACATCAACACCCCCGCCGGCATCATCCAGACCCTGGCCTTCCCCTTCTACGACAGCAAGTGGAACAAGCCGGGCACGGAGAAGGTCCGCCAGGGCCTGTCCATGGCGATCAACCGCGAGCAGATCACCGACACGATCTTCCAGAAGACCCGCACGCCCGCGTCCGACTGGACCTCGCCGGTGCTCGGCGACAAGGGCGGCTTCAAGAAGGGGCTGTGCGGCGACCCCTGCACCTACGACGCCGAGCAGGCCAAGAAGCTGGTCAAGGACGGCGGCGGCATCCCCGGCGGCACCCTGAAGATCTCGTACAACGCGGACACCGGCTCGCACAAGGAGTGGGTCGACGCCGTCTGCAACTCCATCAACAAGGCCCTCGGCAACGACAAGGCCTGCGTCGCGAGCCCCATCGGCACCTTCGCGGACTTCCGCAGCAAGGCCTCCAAGCAGGAGCTCGACGGCGCCTGGCGCGCGGGCTGGCAGATGGACTACCCGCTGATCCAGAACTTCCTGGAGCCGGTCTACTTCACCGACGCCCCCTCCAACGACGGCAAGTACACCGACGAGCAGTTCGACAAGCTCGTCAACGAGGCCAACGCGGAGACGGACACCGGCAAGGCCATCACCAAGTTCCAGGACGCCGAGAAGATCCTCGCCAAGGACATGCCCGCCATCCCGCTCTGGTACCAGAACGGCAGCGCCGGCTACTCGGACAAGGTCTCCGACGTCTCGCTGAACCAGTTCAGCGTGCCGGTCTACAACGAGATCAAGGTCAACTGAGACGCCGGGAGCGGCCGCCGGGGCCCGCCGCCGGGACCGGCGGCCGCTCCCCCTAATCCCGGAGCCCCCATGGGACGTTATGTGATCCGGCGTCTGCTGCAGATGATCCCGGTCTTCTTCGGCGCCACCCTGCTGATCTTCCTGATGGTGAACGTGATGGGCGACCCCGTCGCGGGCCTGTGCGGCGACCGCAAGTGCGACCCCGCCACGGCCACCCAGCTGAAGAAGGAGTTCGGCCTCGATAAGCCGGTGTGGCAGCAGTACCTGACGTACATGGGCAACGTCTTCACCGGCGACTTCGGGACCGCCTTCAACGGCCAGAAGGTCACCGAGCTGATGTCGGCCGCCTTCCCGGTCACCATCCGCCTGACCCTCGTCGCCATCGTCTTCGAGATCGTCATCGGCATCTCGCTGGGCGTCCTGACCGGACTGCGCCGCGGCCGCCCGATCGACACCGTGGTGCTGCTGCTCACCCTCGTGGTGATCTCGATCCCCACCTTCGTCACCGGCCTCGTGCTGCAACTGCTGCTCGGCGTCCAGTGGGGGGTCATCAAACCCTCGGTGTCGAGCGAGGCGCCCTTCAACGAACTCCTGATCCCCGGCCTCGTCCTCGCCTCGGTCTCCCTGGCGTACGTGACCCGACTGACCCGCACCTCCATCGCGGAGAACCGGCGCGCCGACTACGTCCGCACCGCCGTCGCCAAGGGCCTGCCCCGGCGCCGCGTCATCACCCGGCACCTGCTGCGCAACTCCCTGATCCCGGTGGTCACCTTCATCGGCACCGACGTGGGCGCCCTGATGGGCGGCGCGATCGTCACCGAGCGGATCTTCAACATCCACGGCGTCGGCTTCCAGCTCTACCAGGGGATCCTCCGCCAGAGCACCCAGACCGTCGTCGGCTTCGTGACCGTCCTCGTCCTGGTCTTCCTGGTGGCCAACCTGATCGTCGACCTCCTGTACGCCGTACTCGACCCGAGGATCCGCTATGCCTGAACCCCACCAGCCAGAGGGCGCCATCGCCGCGACCGGCGCGGGCGGCGCGATGGACCTCGCCACGAGCGAGGGAGCGGCCCTGGGCACGGCGCCGGGCGGCCCCGACGGCAGCGGCCCCGCCGCCCAGGCCCGCAGCCTGTGGTCCGACGCCTGGCGGGACCTGCGGCGCAACCCGATCTTCATCATCTCGGGCCTGATCATCCTCTTCCTCGTCGTCATCTCGATCTGGCCCTCGCTGATCGCCTCCGGCAACCCGCTGGACTGCGACCTCGCCAACGCCCAGAAGGGCTCCGCCCCCGGCCACCCCTTCGGCTACAACGAGCAGGGCTGCGACGTCTACACCCGGGTCGTCTACGGCACCCGCGTCTCGGTCACCGTCGGCGTCTGCGCCACCCTCGGCGTCGCCCTCATCGGCAGCGTGCTCGGCGGGCTCGCCGGGTTCTTCGGCGGGGCGTGGGACGCGATCCTCTCCCGCATCACCGACATCTTCTTCGCCATCCCCGTCGTCCTCGGCGGCCTGGTGCTCCTGTCGGTGGTCACCAGCTCCACCGTCTGGCCGGTCGTCGGCTTCATGGTGCTGCTCGGCTGGCCGCAGATCTCCCGCATCGCGCGCGGCTCCGTCATCACCGCCAAGCAGAACGACTACGTCCAGGCGGCCCGCGCGCTCGGCGCCTCCAACTCCCGGATGCTGCTGCGCCACATCACCCCGAACGCCGTCGCCCCGGTGATCGTCGTCGCGACCATCGCGCTCGGCACGTACATCGCCCTGGAGGCCACGCTCTCCTACCTCGGCGTCGGCCTGAAGCCGCCGACCGTCAGCTGGGGCATCGACATCTCGGCCGCCTCCCAGTACATCCGCAACGCCCCGCACATGCTGCTCTGGCCGGCCGGCGCGCTGGCGATCACCGTGCTGGCGTTCATCATGCTCGGCGACGCGGTGCGCGACGCCCTCGACCCGAAGCTGAGGTAGGCGCCCATGGCAACCGTGGCATCCCAGGCGTCCGCGGCCGGTGCGCCCGACACCTCCCCCCTGCTCGAAGTGCGCGACCTGCACGTGGAGTTCCGCACCCGCGACGGGGTCGCCAAGGCCGTCAACGGCGTCGACTACAGCGTGGCGTCCGGCGAGACGCTGGCCGTGCTCGGCGAGTCCGGGTCCGGCAAGTCCGTGACCGCCCAGGCCGTCATGGGCATCCTCGACATCCCGCCCGGCAGGATCACCAAGGGCGAGATCCTCTTCCGCGGCCAGGACCTCCTCAAGCTCAAGGAGGAGGAGCGGCGCAAGGTCCGCGGCGCCGGCATGGCGATGATCTTCCAGGACGCGCTGTCCTCCCTGAACCCGGTGCTCAGCGTCGGCGAACAGCTCGGCGAGATGTACGTCGTCCACAAGGGCATGTCCCGCAAGGACGCCAAGGCCAAGGCCGTCGAGCTGATGGACCGGGTGCGCATCCCCGCGGCCAAGGAGCGCGTCGGGCAGTACCCGCACCAGTTCAGCGGCGGCATGCGCCAGCGCATCATGATCGCCATGGCGATGGCCCTGGAACCCTCGCTGATCATCGCGGACGAGCCGACCACCGCCCTCGACGTCACCGTCCAGGCCCAGGTCATGGACCTGCTCGCCGAGCTGCAGCGCGAGATGAACATGGGCCTGATCCTCATCACCCACGACCTCGGCGTCGTGGCGGACGTCGCCGACACCATCGCCGTCATGTACGCGGGCCGCATCGTCGAGCGCGCCCCCGTCCACGAGATCTACCGGGCGCCCGCGCACCCCTACACCCGGGGCCTGCTCGAATCCATCCCGCGCCTGGACCAGAAGGGCCAGGACCTCTACGCGATCAAGGGCCTGCCGCCGAACCTGATGAACATCCCGCCCGGCTGCGCCTTCAACCCCCGCTGCCCGATGGCCCAGGACATCTGCCGCACCGACGAGCCGCCGCTCGCGCAGGTGACGTACGAGGGACTGACCGCCGACCGCAGGAGCGCCTGCCACTTCTGGAAGGAGACGATCGATGCGGCCCAGTGACGGCGGCGCACACGTCAGCAAGAAGGAGCTGGAGGACGAGGGCGAGACCGCGCGGCAGCTGCTCGACAAGGCCCGCGGCGAGATGGACTTCGCCGCGCACGGCTCGGCCTCCGGGCACGAGCCGATCCTCCAGGTGCGCGGTCTGGTCAAGCACTACCCGCTGACGCAGGGCATCGTCATCCGCAAGCAGGTCGGCGCGGTCAAGGCCGTGGACGGCGTCGACTTCGACCTGACGCAGGGCGAGACGCTCGGCATCGTGGGGGAGTCGGGCTGCGGCAAGTCCACCGTCGCCAAGATGCTCGTCAACCTGGAGCGGCCCACCGCGGGCGAGATCCGCTACAAGGGCGAGGACATCACCCAGCTGTCCGGCCGCGCGCTCAAGGCCGTGCGCCGCAACATCCAGATGGTGTTCCAGGACCCCTACACCTCGCTCAACCCGCGCATGACGGTCGGCGACATCATCGGCGAGCCGTACGAGATCCACCCCGAGGTGGCCCCGAAGGGCTCGCGCCGGCAGAAGGTCCAGGACCTGCTCGACGTGGTCGGGCTCAACCCCGAGTACATCAACCGCTACCCGCACCAGTTCTCCGGCGGCCAGCGCCAGCGCATCGGCATCGCGCGCGGCCTCGCGCTGCGGCCCGAGATCATCGTGGCGGACGAACCCGTCTCCGCGCTCGACGTCTCCGTCCAGGCCCAGGTCATCAACCTCCTGGAGAAGCTGCAGGACGAGTTCGACCTCTCCTACGTCTTCATCGCCCACGACCTGTCCATCGTGCGGCACATCTCCGACCGGGTCGGCGTGATGTACCTCGGGCGGATCGTGGAGATCGGCTCGGACGAGCAGATCTACGACCACCCCACGCACCCCTACACCCAGGCGCTGCTCTCCGCGGTGCCGGTGCCCGACCCCGAGGCGCGCGAGCACCGGGAGCGGATCATCCTCTCCGGCGACGTCCCCTCGCCCGCCAACCCGCCCTCGGGCTGCCGCTTCCGCACCCGCTGCTGGAAGGCGCAGGAGCGGTGCGCCCTGGAGGTCCCGGCGCTCGCCGTACCCGCCGAGTTCCGGGGCGAGCAGGGCCCGGCCGCGCACGACTCGGCCTGCCACTTCGCCGAGGAGAAGCAGGTCGTGCCGTAGCCCGGCGGCGCTTAACGCACGGGTAATGCGGCCGTCGCGACGCCGATATACGGGCGCGGCACGCTGGACGACGTACGGCCGTGCGGGTGCCGTGGACCGGCCGGGGCTGCGCCATGCCGCCCCGGCCGGTCGCCCGCGCCTCAGGGGCGGGGCAGGCCCAGCGACCGCTTCAGGAAGTCGACCTGGAGCAGCAGGAGGTTCTCCGCGACCTGCTCCTGCGGGGTCATGTGCGTGACGCCGGAGAGCGGCAGCACCTCGTGCGGGCGGCCCGCGGCCAGCAGCGCGGAGGACAGCCGCAGCGAGTGCGCCACCACCACGTTGTCGTCGGCCAGGCCGTGCACGACGAGCATCGGGCGGTGCGGCTCGGCCGCGTCCACGATGCCGTCGTCCCAGATCAGCGAGGAGTGGCGGTAGGTCTCCGGGGTCCGGCCCGGGTCGCCCAGGTACCGCTCCTGGTAGTGCGTGTCGTACAGCCGCAGGTCCGTCACCGGGGCGCCGACCACCGCCGCGTGGAACACGTCGGGGCGGCGCAGCGCGGCCATGCCCGCCAGGTAGCCGCCGAAGGACCAGCCGCGGATCGCCACCCGCTCCAGGTCGAAGGGGAACCGGTCGGCGAGCGCGTGCAGCGCGTCCACCTGGTCCGCCAGGGCCAGCGTCAGGTCGTTCTTGACCGACTTCTCCCAGCCGGGGGAGTGGCCGGGGGTGCCGCGGCCGTCCGCGACGAGCACCGCGAAGCCCTGGTCGGCGAACCACTGCGAGGTCAGGAAGATGTTGTGCGCACGCTGCACACGCTGTCCGTGCGGGCCGCCGTACGGATCGAGCAGCACCGGAAGCGGCCCGTCCGTCTCCTTGTAATCCGTGGGGAGCAGGACGGCGCACGGAATGTTCCGCGTGCCCCCTTCGGTGAGCGTCACGCGCGGAGTGAGCCCCGGGCGCTGGGCGTGTGAGGCGACGGTCGCCACCTGCTTGCCCTCGCGCAGCACCTGGACCCGGGCGCCGGGCCGGTCCAGGGTGGCCGAGACCAGGACGGTCAGGCCGCCCGCGCGGACCGCGGAGTGCACGCCGGGCTCCTGCGAGACGCGCTCCACGCCCAGTTCGTTGACCCGGTACACATGGATCTCGCCGGTCTCCGGGTCGGCCGCCGCCGACCCCGCCGACGCCGAGATCAGGACATCCTCCTCGGTGACGTCCAGGACCGCGCGCACATGCAACTGCGGCCCGGTCAGCGGGCGTTCGCCCCAGGCCAGGACGCGCGCACCGCCCTCGTCCACGATCCGCACCAGCTTGCCGCTCGGCGACCAGCAGGGGGCACCGGAGAAGAGTTCGAGCCAGACCGGATCCTCCTCCGCGTGCACCATCCGCGTCGCCCCGCCGTCCGGGTCCACCGCGAGGTACAGCTGACTGCTCTGGTCGCGGGACTGCACGAGCAGCAGCGGCGCGCCGTCCGACGACCAGTGCACGCGCGCCAGGTAGGGGAACCGCGTCCGGTCCCAGATCACCTCGGTGCGCGACCCGTCCAGACCCAGCACGAACAGGCGTACGTCGGCGTTGGGCGTGCCCGCGGCCGGGTACGCGATCTGCTCGGGCGCCCGGTCCGGGTGCGCCGGGTCGGCGATCCACCACCGCCGCACCGGGGCGTCGTCCACCCGCGCCACGAGCAGCCGGTCGGATTCGGGAGACCACCAGAAGCCCCGTGAGCGGGCCATCTCCTCGGCCGCGATGAATTCCGCCAGACCGTACGTGACGGTCGCCTCCTGGCCCTGCTCGGGCTCCGCGAGGGCCCGGTCGCCGGAGCCGTCGGCACCCGTCACGCGCAGCGCGCCCCGCGCGACGTACGCGACGTGACGGCCGTCCGGCGCGGGGCGCGGGTCGATCACCGGCCCCGGCGCGGGCAGTTCACGCGTCGAGCCCGCGCACAGGTCCGCCGTGAAGAGCCGGCCCGACAGCGCGAACGCGGCCAGCCGGACCGCCGCGTCCGTCGCGTAGCCCACGATGCCCGCGCCGCCCTCCCGGCTGCGCTCGCGCCGCGCGCGCTCCTCGGCGGAGAGCTGCTCGGCCGCACCGCCGAGCAGGGCACCGGGATCGGCCGCCACCCGTTCGGTGCCGTCCGCCACGTCCAGGACCCAGAGCCGGTTGGCTCGATCGGTGCTCGAGGACGAACGGAGAAAAGCCACGCGCGAGCCGTCCGGCGCCGCCGTGAACGCACGGGGCGCGCCGAGGGTGAAACGCTGGGTGCGGGCGTGCTGACGCGGGAAGGAGAGGCTCTGTGCCGGGCTCTCTTCGGGCCTGGGAATGCCGGGGTTCTCGGTGGTCATCCCCTGAGCCTAGGGCGCATGCGCCCCCCTGTGCTGCCGTGCTCCGACTCATGCGTCCACACGGATAGTTATGATCCGTAGCGCTTGGTGGGTATGAACCTGCTGGCGTCCGCACTGGGTTACGACAACGACTTGGAGGTGACCGCCGTGGCACTCTCGATTTCGGCGGTGGTGCTGCTGGCGATCATCGTCTTCTTGTTGGTCAAGAAGTCAGGACTGAAAGCGGGACACGCGGTCGTGTGCACGCTGCTCGGCTTCTACCTCGCGAGCTCGTCCGTCGCACCGACCATCAACGAACTGACGACCAACGTGGCGGGGATGATCGGCGACATCAAGTTCTGAGCGGCCCCATCAGGTTCCCGGTGGGCCCCGGGGTGCTCGTAGGGTGGTCCCATGACGGAACCGCCCGCCCGGCGCCTGCTGCTCGTGCACGCGCACCCCGACGACGAGTCGATCAACAACGGCGCGACCATGGCCAAGTACACGGCCGAGGGCGCGCAGGTCACGCTGGTCACCTGCACGCTGGGCGAGGAGGGCGAGGTCATCCCGGCCGAGCTCGCCCGTCTCGCCGCCGACCACGAGGACACCCTGGGCGCCTGGCGCGTGGGG
Source organism: Streptomyces sp. NPDC002564 (assembly GCF_042889645.1). Taxonomy (NCBI): domain Bacteria; kingdom Bacillati; phylum Actinomycetota; class Actinomycetes; order Kitasatosporales; family Streptomycetaceae; genus Streptomyces; species Streptomyces sp. NPDC002564. Next base: position 682,367 of record NZ_JBIARE010000001.1, read on the forward strand.
GAGCTGGCGGCCGCCATGCAGGAGCTGGGGGTCACCGACCACCGCTTCCTCGGCGGTGCCGGGCGCTACCGCGACTCCGGGATGATGGGCGCCGAGCAGAACCACCGCCCCGGCGCCTTCTGGTCGGCCGACCCCGACGAGGCCGCCGCCCACCTGGTCGAGGTGATCCGCGAGGTGCGCCCGCAGGTCCTCGTCACGTACGACCCCGACGGCGGGTACGGCCACCCCGACCACATCCAGGCGCACCGCGTCGCCATGCGCGCCGCCGAGCTCGCCGCCGACCCCGCCTTCCGCGCCGACCTCGGCGCGCCGCACACCATCGACAAGATCTACTGGAACCGCGCCCCGCGGTCCGCGGTCGAGGAGCGCTTCCGGTGGATGTCCGGCGCGCTGCGGCACTCGCCGTTCGACACCCCCGGCGCCGTCGCGGACGTGCCCGGCGTCACCGACGACGAGCGGATCACCACGGAGATCGACGGCAGCGCCCACCGGGCCGCCAAGGCGGCGGCGATGGCCGCGCACGCCACCCAGGTCACGGTGAGCGGCCCGCTCTTCGTCCTCTCCAACCAGCTCGCGCAGCCCGTCTTCGACGTGGAGTACTACGAGCTGGTCCGGGGCCGGGCCCCGGCAGCGGGAGCGCCGCGTGAGACCGATCTCTTCGCGGGACTCGAAAGGGTGACGGACGAGGCCGGGGTGAGCACCTCGTGAGCACCCGGTCCCGAGCGTCGTCGGGGGCCGGCTCCGGAGCCCCCAAGCGCCCTGCCGCCACCGCCTCCGGCGCCCGCAAGACGCCCCGCGAGGGCAACGCGGCGCCGGTTCCCGGCGGCTTCCTCGCCCAGCCCCTGCGGCCCGCGCGGGTGGCCGCCTGCGCCGGTCTCTTCGTGCTCGGCGCCGTCGTCGGCATCGCCGGGGCGCTCGTCCAAGGCGGCTTCTTCCCGGCCGGGTTGCTGCTCGCGCTCCTGGGCGCCGCCGGTCTCTTCCTCGGCGGCGCGCGGGCGATGGGCACCAAGGCGGGGGCCGTCGCGCCCGCCGCCGGCTGGCTCGTCGCGGTCCTGCTGCTCACCGCCACCAGACCCGAGGGGGACTTCGTCTTCGGCGCGGGTCTGGGCTCGTACGGCTTCCTGCTCGGCGGCATGGCCGTGGCTGTGATGTGCGCCACCCTCGGGCAGGGACCGCAACCGAGCGCTCCCGCGGCCCGACTTGGCAAGTGACGTACCACTTCGGCCCGTGTCGCGACCGGGTTTGACGCCGGTCACGGGATGGGTGCCGACGGCGGACAGTATGGTGGTGCGGCCGCCGAGCCTCCCCAACCTCCGGCCGGGGGGACCCCGGACGAGATCGAGTACGGGCGGCGGAGTCAACCAGGAGAACCTGCCTTGAGTCGTGAAACTGACAGTTCGTCCTCCGGTCCCCAGGGGCGCGGTGGAGCCGCATACCCCTCGGGGACGCCGCCGTACGGCTCCCCGGCCCAGGGCGCTGCCGAGGGCGGCGCGGACGGAGCGCGGCGGCAGGCCGCCGACGAGCGGCCCGACGAGCCCGAGACCCAGACCACGCTGACGACCCGGATCCGGATCAACATCCCCGGCTCCCGGCCCATCCCGCCGGTCGTCATGCGGACGCCCGTCGGCGACGAGGGCCCGCGCGGCGAGTCCTCCCCCCTGAACGGCGAGGGGCGCCGTGACGGCGCCGCGCCCGGTGCGGGCGGGACGCACGGGACGACGGGGGCCGGAGCCCCGGTCGCCCCGGGTTCCGCTTCCGGTTCCGGTTCCGGCCCCGGCGGTCCGGGAGACGGCGGTGCCGGGGCCCCCGCGGCGGGCGAGGAGAAGACGAGCGACTGGTTCGCGCCGCGCAAGTCCGCGGCGCCGTCCGCCCCCGCCGCGCCCTCTTCGGACAGCGGTTCCGGTACGGGCTCCTACGACGTGTCCGGCGCCGTGGCGTCGGGCCCGCTCGGCACGGGCGCCCCGCAGGGCGGCGACGCGCAGCGCGGCGACCTGCCGTACTTCTCCGCGGGCGCGGGCGACAGCGCCCCGGGCGGCCCCGGCCCCGGGGACTCCCGGCCCGCGGGCCCGACCGGCGGCCCGGTCACCGGCGACAGCCCGCTGGCGCCCCCCGCGGGACCCGCCGGCGTCCCCGGAGCCCCCGGCACGCCCGCCAACTCCGGCGCCCGGCCGCCGCGTTCCGGCGCCATGAGCGACGACACCGCGATCCTCACGCCGCAGAAGTCCGGCCCGGTCGCCCCGCCCCCCGGCGGGCACCGGCCCCCCGCCGGCGGACCGGTGCCCGGTGCGCCCGGCGGCCCCGGCGCCCCCGCGCCCGGCTCCAACGTCTCCGGCGAGACCCTCACCAGCGGCATCCCCGTCGTCCCGCCCGCGCACGACAACTCCCCGTTCCCGTCCGGCCCGCAGGGCGAGGGGCCGGCGGCGCACACCCCGCCGAAGCTGCCCGAGCCGGTCCGCTCGGACGTGCCCCCGGCCGCCCCGGCGCCCAAGAAGAAGAAAAAGGGCCGCAACAAGCTCGTCCTTCTCGCGGTCGCCGTCGTCGTGGTGGGCTGCGGCGCGTACGGCGCGGGTCTGCTGATGAACCACGCGGACGTCCCCAAGGGCACCACGGTGCTCGGCGTCGACATCGGCGGCGGCACCCGCGACGAGGCCGTCAAGAAGCTCGACGACGCCATCGGCGCGCGCGTCACCAAGAACCTGAAGCTGTCGGTGGACGGCGAGCCGGTCACGCTCAAGCCGGACCAGGCGGGCCTGACCCTCGACAGCCAGGCCACCGTCCGCGAGGCCGCGGGCAGCGACTACAACCCCGTCTCGGTGGTCGGCTCGCTGTTCGGCGGGCAGCGGGTCGTCGAGCCCGTCATGCCGGTCGACGAGGAGAAGCTGGCGGCCGCCCTGGAGCGCGCCGCGGGCGGCTCCGGCACGGCCAAGGAGGGCACGGTCGAGTTCGTGCCCGGCAAGGCCGTCCCGGTCTACGGCAAGGTCGGCAAGGGCATCGACCCGCAGGCGTCGACCACCGCCGTCGCCGACGCGTACAAGAAGCAGGTGCAGACGGGCAGCGCGGGCACCGTGCAGGTCCCGGTCACCACCCGCAAGCCGCAGATCGCCAAGGCCGAGGTCGACAAGTTCATGACGACCTTCGCCAAGCCGGCCATGTCCGCCAACGTCACGGTCAAGGCGGGCGCCAAGTCGATCCCCTTCGGCCCGGCCAGGTCGCTGCCGAAGATCCTGGAGACGAAGGCGCTGAAGGACGGCACCCTCCAGGTGCACTACAACCTCGAAGAGCTCAAGAAGCTCTACGGCAACGTCTTCGACGGCGTCCTGATCCAGCGCGGCGACGGCTCGCGGACGCCGGTCCAGCCGACCGACGTCGCCCAGGCCATGGGCAAGGCGCTGACCGGCAAGACGCCCGCCGAGCGGGTCGGCGTGATCGAGACCGACGCCAGCTGAGCCGCGGACGCCCTCGCCCGCGAGGAGCACCCGGAGCCGACCGGGCCGGATCCCCACGCGGGGGTCCGGCCCGGTCGGCGTGGGGGGCCGGTCGCGGGCGGGATGTCCGGCCGTCGGCATGACATCTGTCATCCCGTACTCACCACACCCGACACTGCCGCCGCCACCTGCGCTCTTGTGACGATGGTCGGCATGACGACGACAACGGCACCGCCCGCGACCAGCGCGGTGAGCTTCGAGCAGGTGACCAAGACCTACGGCGACGTCCGCGCCGTCGACGGACTGACCCTCGACCTGCGCCCGGGCGAGACCGTGGCGCTCCTCGGGCCCAACGGCGCGGGCAAGTCCTCCACCCTCGACCTGCTCCTCGGCCTGCGGCGCGCCGACAGCGGCACCGTGCGGGTCTTCGGGACCGAACCCCGCGAGGCGATCACCGCGGGCCGGGTCGGCGCGATGCTGCAGAGCGGCGGCCTGATGGGCGAGGTGACCGTCCGCGAGCTGGTGCGGCTCGCCTGCGACCTGCACCCCCGGCCGCACCGCGTGGCCGACGTGCTGGCCCGGGCGGGCATCAGCCAGATCGCCGACCGCAAGGTCGACAAGCTCTCCGGCGGCCAGGAGCAGCGGGTGCGCTTCGCCCTCGCCACGGCCGGTGCCAACGACCTGATCGTCCTCGACGAGCCGACCACCGGCATGGACGTCACCGCCCGCCAGGCGTTCTGGGCGACCATGCGGGAGCAGGCCGACCAGGGCCGCGCCGTGCTGTTCGCCACGCACTACCTGGAGGAGGCCGACGCGATCGCCGACCGCGTCCTGGTCCTGCACCGCGGCCGCCTCCTCGCGGACGGCACCGCGGCCGAGATCAAGGCCAAGGCCGGGGCCCGCAAGGTCGCCTTCGACCTGACCGGCGACGGCACCGACGACACCGGCATCGCGCCCGGGCTCGTCGGGCGGCTCCGCGCGCTGCCCTTCCTCACCACGCTGGACGTCTCGGGCCACACGGTCCGCATCCAGTCGACGGACGCCGACGCCACCGTGCACGCGCTGTACGGGCTCGGCCTCTACCCCCGCAACCTCGAGGTCGCCGGGCTCGGCCTGGAGCAGGCGTTCGTGGCGATCACCGAGGCCGAAGAGGCCAGGACCACCGCACCGGCAGGAAAGGCGTGAACGGCATGAACAGCCTCATCACACTGGAGATCACCCGCGCGCTGCGCAACCGCAAGTTCCTCTTCTTCTCGGTGATCTACCCCTCGGTGCTCTTCGTGATCATCGCGGGCAGTCGGAGCACCGCCGACAAGATCCCCGGCAGCGGCCTGTCCGTCCCCGCGTTCATGATGGTCTCGATGGCGTCCTTCGGCGCCCTCACCGCCGTCCTGATGGGCAACAGCGAGCGCATCGCCAAGGAGCGCGAGAGCGGCTGGGTGCGGCAGCTGCGCCTCACCTCCCTGCCCGGCCGCGGCTACGTCCTGGCGAAGACCGCGAGCGCGGCCGTGGTGAGCCTGCCGTCCATCGTCGTGGTCTTCGCGGTCGCGGGCGTCTTCAAGGGCATCCGCTTCGAGGCCTGGCAGTGGCTGGCGCTGACCGGCGCGATCTGGGCGGGCAGCCTCTGCTTCGCCGCGCTCGGCGTGGCCATCGGCTACCTCGCGTCCGGCGACGCCGTCCGCCCGATCACGATGATCATCTACTTCGGGCTCTCCATCCTCGGCGGCCTGTGGATGCCGGTGACGACCTTCCCGCACTGGCTGCGCGAGACGGCGTCCTGGCTGCCCACGCACGCGTACGCTGCCCTCGGGCAGGCCATCGAACTGGGCGACGCGCCGCACGCGAAGGACATCGTGCTCCTGGTCGCCTACTTCCTCCTCTTCGCGGGCGGTGCGGCATGGCTGTACCGGAAGGACACCCTGAAGTCGTGAGCGCGACAGGCACCGAAGACACCGCAGACACCGCAGGCGCCGAACTGCACCCCGTGCAGACGTTCGGACGGCCGCCCCAGGGCCGCCGCCAGTTCCTGGCGAAGGCGGGCTGGATCGGCGTCTGGCTGGTCTTCCTGAGCGCCCCGATCAAGGACCTGGCCGAGGGGCACCGCACGCCCCTCGGCACGGTGCTCGGCGCGCTCGGCCTGACCGTCTTCGTGGTCTGTTACCTGACTCTCGTCTTCCGCTACACCACCAAGATCCTCCGCTGGCGCGCCGTCCTCGTCTCGCTGGGCCTGCTGCTGGCCCTGGCCGTGGTCCTGGCCTTCTGCTTCGGTGACAACTGGCTCGGGCTCTTCGTGTACGTGTCGGTGTCCGCGGGCGCCGTCCTGCCGATGCGGTACGCGCTGTGGACCATCCCCGCGGTCACCCTCCTGATGATCGCGGTCGGCCTGCGCGACGACGGCATCGGCGACCTGGTCACCAACCTCGGGGTGATCACCCTCCTGGTCGGCTTCGCGATGTCCGGCGTCCGCCAGTTGATCCGTACGACGATCCAGCTCCGCCAGGCGCGGGCCACCGTCGCCCAGCTCGCCGCGAACGAGGAGCGGCTGCGGCTCGCCCGCGACCTGCACGACCTGCTCGGCCACTCGCTCTCGCTGATCACGCTCAAGAGCGAACTCGCCGGGCGGATGCTCCCCGGCCACCCCGACAAGGCCGCCCAGCAGGTCGCCGACATCGAACAGGTCAGCCGCCAGGCCCTGGTGGACGTCCGCGAGGCGGTCTCCGGCTACCGCAGGCGCACCCTGGCCGGCGAGCTCGCGGGCGCCCGTACGGCGCTGACCGCGGCGGGCGTGGACGCCGACGTCCCCGTGGAGCCGCCCGCCGGACTGCCGGGCGAGGAGGCGGAGGCCGCGCTGGCCTGGGCGCTGCGGGAGGCCGTGACCAACGTCGTACGGCACAGCGGCGCCCGGCACTGCACCGTGACGTTCACGGCCCGTCAGACGCTCGCGGGCCCGCTCCTGGAGCTGTGCGTGGAGGACGACGGGGTGGGCGGCGGGGGCGCGGCGGCGGGCAACGGCCTCACCGGCCTGACCGAGCGGGTGGCGGCGGTCGGCGGGGTCCTGGAGACCGGTCCGGGGGCGCGCGGCGGATTCCGCTTGGCGGTCCGGGTGCCGGTGGCGGCGTCGCCCGGGTGACCGCGGGCGTCCCGCTCGTGCGCCCCCTCGTGCTGCCGTGCGTCGATCAATGCGTGGGCACGGATCGTTATGATCCGTGGCGCCCGGTGGGTATCACCGGGGCCTTCTGCTCGGTCCCGTCGACCAGGGAGAGCGCCATGGCATCCTCGCCGACCCCGTCCCCGATCCCGTCCCCGTCCGCGCCGCAGTTCGAACTCCGCTGCGGCGGACTGCATGTCACCGTCCAGCGCGTACCGGTCTGGCTGGTCTCGCTGCTGACCACCGCCGGAGGCATCGGCGCCGCGTGGTGGGCCAGGTGAGAGCGCCGGACGCCCCCGCCGCCGTCGCGGCCGGGGACGGCGGCCGTAGCCTGGGGCGCATGGAAGAGACGTCCCAGGAGCACCGCCCGTCCCCGCCGGTGCGGATCCTCCTCGCCGAGGACCAGGCGATGGTCCGTGAGGCCCTCGCCGCGCTGCTCGGCCTGGAGCCGGACATCGAGGTCGTCGCCCAGGTGGCCCGCGGCGACGAGGTGCTCCCTGCCGTGCGCGCGCACGCCGTGGACGTCGCGCTGCTCGACATCGAGATGCCGGGGCTGACCGGCATCGAGGCGGCGGCCCGACTGCACGCGGAGTTCCCCGCGTTGAAGGTCGTCGTGCTCACCACCTTCGGGCGTCCCGGCTATCTGCGCAGTGCCATGGAGGCCGGCGCCGACGCCTTCCTGGTCAAGGACGCCCCGGCCGCCCAGCTCGCCGCGGCGGTGCGCAAGGTGCTCGCGGGGGAGCGGGTCATCGACCCCACGCTGGCGGCGGCGGCCCTCGCCGGGGGCGCCAACCCGCTGACCGACCGCGAGCGCGAGGTGCTGCGCGCGGCCGCCGACGGCGCCACCAACGCCGAACTGGCCGCCGCCCTGCACCTCTCCCGGGGCACGGTCCGCAACTACCTCTCGACGGCCATCCAGAAGCTCGCCGTGCGCAACCGCGCGGAGGCGGTCAGGACCGCCCGCGACAAGGGCTGGCTCTGACCGGCCCGCCCGGGTCCGGTCAGTTCAGCATCGCCCGCGCCCCCCGCGCCTGCCGCCGCACCCGGTCGGCCGCCGCCGGGTCCAGGGCGGCGACCTCCTCGGCGTAGGAGTCCAGCTCCCGCGCGCCCACGAGATAGTCCCCCTTCTGCACGAGGAGTTCGGCGCGCTCGTGGCGCAGCCGGGGCGGCGGCGACGGCAGGAGCAGCAGCAGCTCGACGGCCCAGAGCGCGACGTCGGCGCGTTCGGGGCGCGGCGCGGCCCAGGCGCGGATGTTGTTGAGGACGCGCCCCACGATGTCCAGCGGGCCCGCGGGGACCAGCATCGACGCCACGGGCGGGGCCCCGGTGGCGGCAGCGACCAGGAGGTCCACGTCGGTGCCGGTGAGGAGGCGTCCGCCGTCGAAGGGGTCGGCGAGGATCTGGTCGTCGCGGGGTCCGAAGCCGACGACGAAGTGTCCGGGCAGGGCGACTCCGTAGACGGGGGCTCCGGCGCGGCGGGCGACTTCCATCCAGACGACGGACAGGAGGATGGGCAGGCCCCTGCGGCGGCGCAGGACCCGGTGCAGGAGCGAGGAGTCCAGGCGCTGGTAGTCGCCGGGTCTTCCCCTGAACCCGCAGCGGGCGCCGAGGAGTTCGGACAGGGCGGCCGCCCAGGCGCGCGGGTCGTCGCCGGGGCGGGAGCGGTGGGCGAGGGCGGCCTGCTCCGCGAGCCGGTCGAGCAGCCGCCGCGCCGCGTCCAGGCCCGCCGCGTCCAGGGCGGGGTCGGTCTCGGTACCGATCAGCAGGCACAGCAGCGCGAGATCGGGCCGCGCGGACCGCGCCTCGGCCGCGAACAGCCGTCGCCACTCGGTGGTTCCGGGGGGTCGGGGGTGCATACGTGCGTGGTGCCCCCTCGCGCCGATCGATACGTCGGGCGCGGCCCTCCGGTGCCCGCCCGGGGCCGGTCAGTTCAGCATCGCCCGGGCGGCCCGCGCCTGTTGGCGCACCCGGTCCGCCGTGGTCGGCTCGACCGTCGTCACCACATCGGCGTACGCGTCGAGCTCCGCGGCGCCGCCCAGGAAGTCGCCGCGCTGGACGAGGAGTTGGGCCCGCTCGTAGCGCAGCCGCGCCGGATGGGCGGGCAGCAGGAGGGAGAGTTCGAGGGCCCACAGCGCGACGTCGGAGCGCTCGGGGCGGGCGGCGGCCCAGGCGCGGATGTTGTTGAGGATGCGCTTGACGATGTTCAGCGGGTCGGCGGGCGTCAGCATGGACGGCTGGATGCCCGTACCGGCCGTCCCGGCGACCAAGAGCTCCGCGTCGGTGCCGGTGAGGAGGCGTCCGCCGTCGAAGGGGTCGGCGAGGATCTGGTCGTCGCGGGGTCCGAAGCCGACGACGAAGTGTCCGGGCAGGGCGACTCCGTAGACGGGGGCTCCGGCGCGGCGGGCGACTTCCATCCAGACGACGGACAGGAGGATGGGCAGGCCCCTGCGGCGGCGCAGGACCCGGTGCAGGAGCGAGGAGTCCAGACGCTGGTAGTCGCCCGGCTGCCCCTCGAACCCGCACTGTTCACCGAGGAGTTCGGCCATCGCCGTCGCCCAGGCGCGCGGCCCGCCGGGCCGGAAGGGCAGCAGGCCCGCGAGCCGGTCGAGCTCGATGTCGGCGGCGTCCAGTCCCGCCTGGTCCAGGGAGGGGTCCGCCTCGGTGCCGATCAGCAGGCACAGCAGCGCGAGACCGGGCCGCTCCGAGCGTGCCTCTTCGGTGAACCGCCGCCGCCATTCGCCGGACTCCGCGTGCATACGTGCCTCGTGTCTGCCCGTGTCGGGCGCTGTCTCCGTGCCGTGCTCTGCCGTGCCGTGCCTGCCGTGCTCCACCGGACCCCGCCGCTCCCGGTCAGGCGGGGCCGTAACGGTAGTGGTGGTAGGCGTGATGCGCGGCGAAACCCATCCCGCCGTACAGCGCCCGCGCGCCGTCGTTGTCGGCCTCGACCTGCAGCCAGGCCGCCGAAGCGCCCTCGGACAGGGCCTGCCGGGCCAGCGCGGTCATCACCGCGGTGGCGAGTCCCCGGCGCCGGTGCTCCGGATCCACCTCGACCGCCATGAATCCCGCCCAGCGCCCGTCCACCACGCACCGCCCGATCGCGGCCGGGGCGCCACCGCTCCCGGGCACGGAAGCGAACCATACCGAGGGCCCGCTCGCCAGCACCTCGAGCACATGCGGTCCGGGAAGCCCGAACCGCTTGTACCGCCGCAGCCACGCCTCGTCGAAGGTCCGGGACAGCTCCACCCGGTCCGCGTCCGCGGCCAGGTCCCCGACCGGCGCGAGAGCGCCCACGTGGAGCTCCGCGGTCGCCTCGCGCGCCCAGCCGCGCTCCTCCAGGGCGGCGCCGAGCAGCTCCTGCGTGCCCTCGGCGCCGGTCGCGGTCTGCACGTAGGCGGGCAGCTCACGGGCCGTGTACCAGGCGCGCACCCGGGCGAGCGCGTCGTCCAGCGGCAGCCCCGGATCGCCCAGCGGCAGCACCGAGTTGGCGCGCCGGGTGAAACCGCCCGCCGCGCGCAGCTCCCACTCGCCGAGCCGCTCGCTCTCCACCGGCCGCCAGGCCCGCGCGGACACCCGGGCCAGCTCCGGGTACGAGGCGGCGGGGCCCCGTCGGCGGGCCGGCGCCGCGGGCACGACCTTGCCCGCGACCAGGGTGTCCTCCGCGATCCGGACCGTTTCGCCGTTCCGTCGTGTGATGAGCACCACACCGTCGTCCCACGATGTGAGAACACCCACCGTGTCGGTGAACTTCTCCACGGGCTCCACAGTGTCGTTCAAGCGCCGGATCGACACGCGTTTTCCCACGTCAGCGGGGGTAATGCGGACCTCGAGCCGTCCGCCGGCGGTGAATTCCACGGGTCTGTACGCCCCTCCTGTTCGGATCATGCCCAGGAACGGAGATACTAGGGGCGGGCATCGACGACGCCGCGCTCCCGCGCGCCAGGCGAGCGGAGCCTGAAGACGGCCCGCCAACGCCCGTATCGAGGAGGAACGACAGCGTGACCTACGTCATCGCGCAGCCTTGTGTCGACGTCAAGGACAAGGCGTGCATCGAGGAGTGCCCGGTCGACTGCATTTACGAGGGCTCCCGGTCCTTGTACATCCACCCGGACGAATGCGTCGACTGTGGAGCCTGCGAACCGGTCTGCCCGGTCGAGGCGATCTTCTACGAGGACGACACTCCTGAGGAGTGGAAGGACTACTACAAGGCGAACGTCGAGTTCTTCGACGAGCTCGGTTCGCCCGGTGGCGCGAGCAAGCTCGGCCTGATCGAGCGCGACCACGCCTTCATCGCCGCCCTGCCGCCGCAGAACCAGTAACGGCAGCCCGAGCGTCGCCCCGGTCCCGTACGGCATCCCCGCCGCACGGGGCCGCGGCGTTTGTCAGCACCAGCACCAGCACGGGAGTCACCACGTGTCCGCAGTCTCCGGCCGCCTTCCCACCTTCCCCTGGGACAAGCTCGAGCCGTACAAGGCCACCGCGGCCGCCCACCCCGGCGGCATCGTCGACCTGTCGGTGGGCACCCCGGTGGACCCGGTGCCCGAGCTGATCCAGAAAGCGCTGATCGCGGCGGCGGACTCGCCGGGCTACCCCACGGTGTGGGGCACCACCGAACTGCGCGACGCGATCACCGGTTGGTGCGAACGGCGCCTGGGTGCCCGGGGGATCACCCACCGCGACATCCTGCCCGTCGTCGGCTCCAAGGAGCTGGTGGCCTGGCTCCCGACGCAGCTGGGCCTCGGCCCGGGCGACGTCGTCGCCTACCCGCGGCTCGCCTACCCGACGTACGAGGTGGGCGCGCGCCTGGCCCGTGCCGAGTACGTCGCCTACGACGAGCCCACCGACCTGGACCCGACGAACCTCAGGCTCCTGTGGCTCAACTCGCCCTCGAACCCCACCGGCCGGGTGCTCACCCGCGAGGAGCTGGCCCGCACGGTCGCCTGGGCGCGCGAGCACGGCGTGCTCCTCGTCAGCGACGAGTGCTACCTGGAGCTGGGCTGGGAGGCCGAGCCGGTCTCGGTGCTGCACCCGGACGTGTGCGGCGGCTCGTACGAGGGCATCGTCGCCGTCCACTCGCTCTCCAAGCGGTCCAACCTCGCGGGCTACCGCGCGGCGTTCGCCGCCGGTGACGCGGCCGTCCTCGGCGATCTGCTGCAGATCCGCAAGCACGGCGGCATGATGACCTCCGCGCCGACCCAGGCGGCCGTCGTGGCGGCGCTCGGCGACGACCGGCACGTGCACGAACAGCGCGAGCGGTACGCAGCCCGGCGCGCGGCCCTGCGCGACGCGCTCGTCGGGCACGGCTTCCGGATCGAGCACAGCGAGGCGAGCCTGTACCTGTGGGCCACCCGTGACGAGTCCTGCTGGGACACCGTCGGCCGCCTCGCGGACCTCGGCATCCTGGTGGCGCCCGGCGACTTCTACGGCCCGGCGGGCGACCGCTTCGTCCGCGTGGCGCTGACGGCGACGGACGAGCGGGTCGCGGCGGCCGTGGAGCGGCTGTCCTGAGCCGGTCCGGACGCGGATCCGACGAAGGGCCCGGAGCCAGTGGCTCCGGGCCCTTCGCGCGCTACCGGGAGGTTCAGCCGAGCGGCAGGCTCTGCACCGGCAGCTGGTCGGCGGCCGGCAGGCCGCCCTTGGTCAGCGTGTCGGTGGGCAGGCCGCCCTCGGTGGCCGTGTCGGCGGTGTCGCCGAGCACCTGGCCCGCGCTGCCCGCGACGTCACCGGCGGCGCGCTGGGCCGCGGGGGTGGCGGTCTTGCCGGCCCGGCCGACGGTCTTGCCCGCGGCGGGTACGGCCTTCTTCACGGCCTTGCTGCCGGTGTTCCCGGCGAGGTTGCTGACGTTCTGGGCCGCGTCGTCGACGGTGTTGCCGAGGCCCGCGCCGTCCAGGGCGCTGACGCCGCCCAGGTCGGGGCCGGCGGGCAGGTCAACGGCGCTCGCGGAGCCGGCCGCACCGACCACGGAAGCTGCACCCGCTGCGCTGAGCAGCGCGGCACGGGCGATCCGGCGGGTCAGGGGGAGGGACATGATGCTCCTTCAGACGGGGAGAACGTGGGTGTGCCCGGCCGGATCGGATCCGGCTTCCCGCCGGACGGCTTCCGGCGATCGGACGCAGTGACTACCGCTCGAAGTCCGCGAAGGTTGCGGTGGGCCGACGTAAAGAGTTGGCAATGCGTCGCATTATCGGCTGCGGATAAAAACGGGCAAACGGCTCGCGTGCCGAAGCGCCGGAGAATCCTCGATTCCCAGTGATCTCAAGGGATTTGGGCATCCGGGGGCGGCGGCACGGAAAAGTCGGACGCGGAGCCGGCCCGCACCCCCCGCCCTACCCCGATCGAGGGACCCGCCGCACTACTGCCCGGTGACGATGCGCACCTGGTCCCCGGCCGCGCCGGGCCCGGCGGCCCGCGCCGCCCGCACCTTCCGCCACGTACCCGCGCTCTCGGCGTGCCATTCCCGGCCGCCGTAGGAAACCCGCTCGATGTGCAGCGCGGAAGCCTGTGCGACGGCCCAGTGCGCCAGCTCCCAGCCGCGCTGCGGCGGCCTGCCGTCGGCCACCGGGGCGGGCACGGGGACGGTCACCGTGCGCCCCCGGCCGTCCCGCGGGCGGACCTCCCGGCCGAAGTCGCGGGCGAGAGCGGCCCGCACCCGCGCGGGGCCTCCGGGGTCCGCGTCGGGGCGGCCCTCGCAGCCGAAGGTGGCGGGCGCCCGGCCGGTCAGCGCGGCGGCCAGCAGCGCGGCGTCCGGCTCGTGCTTGGCGTAGGCCTGCGGATAGCCGCTGCGCTGCACGCGCTGCGCGGCGACGGTCAGCGGCAGCCGCGAATAGCCGGGCACCTCGGCCAGGTGCGCGTAGAACCGCGCCGCCGAGTACGCCGGGTCCATGATCTGGCGCGCGTCGCCCCAGCCCTGCGAGGGGCGCTGCTGGAAGAGGCCGAGCGAGTCCCGGTCGCCGTGCGTGATGTTGCGCAGGCCGGACTCCTGCAGCGCGGTGGCGAGCGCGATGGCCACCGCGCGCTCGGGCATGCCGCGCGAGGTGCCGGCGGCGGCGACCGTCGCGGCGTTCTCCGCCTGCTCGGCGGTGAAGGTGTACGAGGCGCCGTCGGCCTTCCCGGACACGACCGTGCACGTCGGCTCGGGCTTGCCCCCGTAGACGTACTGCACGGCCACATAGCCCGCGACGGCCAGGAGCACGGCGGCCGCGGCCCCGAGACGGAGGAGACGGCCGCGCCGGACGAGGGTGGGGGGTGCAGGCACGCGTCCACGGTACTGGAGCGGCCGACCGGTCCCCGCGCCACCGGCGTTAGGGTCGTGCGTATGCCTCAGACACCCCTTGACCTCACGCTCGACGCCGCGGAGCTCACCGCGCGGCTGGTCGACTTCCCGTCCCCGAGCGGCGAGGAGAAGGCGCTCGCCGACGCCATCGAGACGGCCCTGCGCGGTCTGCCGCACCTCACCGTCGACCGGCACGGCAACAACGTGGTCGCCCGCACGAACCTCGGCCGCGCCGAGCGGGTCATCCTCGCCGGGCACATCGACACCGTGCCCGTCGCCGGCAACGTGCCCTCCCGGCTCGACGACGACGGCGTCCTGTGGGGCTGCGGCACCTGCGACATGAAGTCGGGCGTCGCCGTCCAGCTGCGCATCGCGCAGACCGTGACCGAGCCCAACCGCGACCTCACCTTCGTCTTCTACGACAACGAGGAAGTGGCCGCGCACCTCAACGGCCTGGGGCACGTCGCCGAGGCCCACCCCGACTGGCTCGCGGGCGACTTCGCCGTCCTGCTCGAACCGACCGACGGCCAGGTCGAGGGCGGCTGCCAGGGCACCCTGCGGGTCCTGCTGCGCACCAAGGGCGTACGGGCCCACTCCGCGCGCGCCTGGATGGGCTCCAACGCCATCCACGCCGCCACCCCGATCCTGCAGCGGCTCGCCGCGTACGAGCCCCGCAAGCCGGTGGTGGAGGGCCTGGAGTTCCACGAGGGCCTCAACGCCGTCCGCATCGAGGGCGGCGTCGCCACCAACGTCATCCCCGACGCGTGCACCGTCACCGTCAACTTCCGCTACGCCCCCGACCGCAGCGAGGAGGAGGCCCTCGCCTTCGTGCGCGACTACTTCGCGGACTGCGGCGTCGACGAGTTCGTCGTCGACGACCACACCGGCGCGGCCCGCCCCGGCCTCACCCACCCGGCCGCCGCGGCGTTCATGGCGGCCGTCGGCGGCGAGGCGCGCCCCAAGTTCGGCTGGACGGACGTCTCGCGCTTCAGCGCGCTCGGCGTGCCCGCGGTGAACTACAGCCCCGGCGACCCGCTGCTCGCCCACAAGATCGACGAGCGCGTGCAGGCGTCCCTGATCCCGGTGGCGGAGGAGCGGCTGCGCGCCTGGCTGACGGCGTAGCGGAGCTCCGGCGGGCGCCCGCACCGCGTCCGCCGGACGTCTGCCGGTGCCGGACATCCCGAGGTCCCTCGGCTGTAACCCGCGTAGACCTACGCTGTCAGTCACGTACGTCATGGAGGGAGCAGACGATGAGCCACCCCGACCCCAGCACGGACAGTGCGGACCGCGCTGCCAGGAAGCGTCCCGAGGAGCAGCGGCTCGGCCCGGTCCTGCGCCGGCGCGACAAGGTGCAGGCCGGCACCACCGATCAGCGTCTCCTCGACTCCGACGGACCCTCCGAGTGGGTGCACACGGATCCCTGGAGAGTCCTGCGCATCCAGTCCGAGTTCATCGAGGGCTTCGGCACGCTCGCCGAACTGCCGCCCGCGATCAGCGTGTTCGGCTCGGCGCGCACCGCGGAGGGCTCGCCGGAGTACGCGGCGGGCGTCGAGATCGGCAAGGCCCTCGTCGAGGCGGGCTTCGCCGTCATCACGGGCGGCGGGCCCGGCGCCATGCAGGCCGCCAACCAGGGGGCCGTCGAGGCGAAGGGCACCTCGGTCGGCCTCGGCATCGAGCTCCCCTTCGAGCAGGGCCTGAACCCCTACGTCGACATCGGGGTGAACTTCCGCTACTTCTTCGTCCGCAAGACGATGTTCGTGAAGTACGCGCAGGGCTTCGTGGTGCTGCCCGGCGGCCTCGGCACCCTCGACGAGCTCTTCGAGGCGCTCACGCTCGTCCAGACCCGCAAGGTCACGCGGTTCCCGATCGTCCTGTTCGGCTCGCAGTACTGGGGCGGCCTGGTCGACTGGCTGAAGAACACGGTCATCGCCCAGGGCAAGGCCTCCGAGGCCGACCTGCTCCTCTTCCACGTCACGGACGACGTGGAGGAGGCCATCACCCTGGTGACCAAGGAAGTCGGCAAGTAGCCCGCGAAGCACCCCTCCCCGAAGGGGAGTTACGCAAGTCCCCGGCGGGCGACCGCCGGGGGCCGGTGGCCCGCGATCGTCGCCACCATGTCGAGCACCTGCTTGGTCTCCGCGACCTCGTGCACCCGGTAGACCTGGGCGCCCAGCCACGCCGAGACCGCCGTCGTCGCGAGCGTGCCGAGCACCCGCTCCTTGACCGGCTTGTCGAGCGTCTCGCCCACGAAGTCCTTGTTGGACAGGGAGACCAGGACCGGCCAGCCGGTGTCCCGCATCTCGCCGAGCCTGCGGGTCGCCTCCAGGCTGTGCCGGGTGTTCTTGCCGAAGTCGTGCCCCGGGTCGATCATCACGGACTCCCGCGGGACGCCCAGCGCCACCGCGCGCTCGGCCAGGCCGACCGTCACACGCAGGATGTCGGCCATCACGTCCTCGTAGGTGACGCGGTGCGGGCGCGTGCGCGGCTCGGCGCCGCCCGCGTGCGTGCAGACCAGGCCCGCCCCGTGGCGCGCGGCCACCTCCGCGAGCTTCGGGTCGACGCCGCCCCACGCGTCGTTCAGCACGTCGGCGCCCGCCGCGCAGACGGCCTCGCCGACGTCGTGCCGCCAGGTGTCGACGCTGATCACCACGTCGGGGAACCGCCTGCGGACCTCGGCGACGAAACCGACCGTGCGGCGCGCCTCCTCCTCGGCGGTCACCTCCTCGCCGGGACCCGCCTTGACCCCGCCGATGTCGATGACGGCCGCGCCCTCGGCCACGGCCTGCTCCACGCGGGCGAGCGCGGGCTCGTCGCGGAACGTGGCGCCCTGGTCGTAGAAGGAGTCGGGGGTCCGGTTGACGATCGCCATGATCACCGGCTCGTGCGCGTCGAACTCGCGCCTGCCAAGCCTGAGCATCCCCTGTGGTCCTCCTGGGTCCTTGTCACCGTCCGGCCGCCTGTGACCTTAACTGTCACAGCCGCATGGCACGATCGGACCCTGACAGTTTGAGCACGGGCAGTCGAGCGTGAGGGCCTGAAGAGATGGTCTTGTTCTTGTTCCTGGTCGTCGCCCTCCTCGTGGTGGTCGGCGCGGTGACCCTCGCCGTGGTCGGCGGCGGCGACAGCGCCGCCCTGCCCGACGTCGAGCCGGAGCGGTTCACCGACCCGCTGCCCCCCGACCGGCCGCTGCGCCGCGCCGACGTGGACGCGGTCCGCTTCCCGATGACCCTGCGCGGCTACCACATGGGCGAGGTGGACGACGTGCTCGGCCGCCTGGGCGCCGAGCTCGCCGAGAGGGACGCGCGCATCGCCGAGCTGGAGGCCGCCCTGGCCGGCGCGCAGGCCACCGCCGTCGCCGGACCCGCCCTCTTCGAGGGGTACGAACCACGCACGGCGAAGGACACGAAGGGCGACGACCAGTGAGCACCGAGAGCGGCGCGGTACCGGGCCCGGACGGCGGCCTGCGCTGCCCCTGGGGCCTGTCCACCGAGGACTACGTGGCGTACCACGACGAGGAGTGGGGCCGCCCGGTCCACGGCGACGACGCCCTGTACGAGCGGCTCTGCCTGGAGGCCTTCCAGTCCGGCCTGTCCTGGATCACGATCCTGCGCCGCCGCGAAGGCTTCCGCGCCGCCTTCGCCGACTTCGAGATCGCCGCGGTCGCCCGCTTCACCGACGCGGACCGCGAGCGGCTGCTCGCCGACCCCGGCATCATCCGCAACCGCGCCAAGATCGACGCGACCCTGGCCAACGCGCGCGTGCTCGCCGACTGGCCCGAGGGCGAGCTGGACTCGCTGATCTGGTCCTTCGCGCCCGACCCCGCCACCCGTGCGGCCCCGCGCACCCTCGCCGACGTCCCGGCGATCACCGACGAGTCCACCGCGCTGTCCAAGGCCCTCAAGAAGCGCGGCATCCGCTTCGTCGGCCCCACCACGGCGTACGCGCTGATGCAGGCCTGCGGCCTGGTCGACGACCACCTCCCGGACTGCGTGGCCCGCGGGGCGGCGGGACCGGCCTGACGCCGTCCGGCGCGCTCAGCGGCCCAGGTACTTCGGCTTCTCCTTGGCGATGAAGGCCTGCACGGCGATGGCGTGGTCCTGCGACGCGCCCGCCTTCGCCTGCAGCTCGTCCTCCTTGTCGAGCGCCTCGTCCAGGGTGTGGCCCGCCGCGTAGGCGAGGGACTCCTTGAGCGCCCCGTAGGCCAGGGTCGGGCCCTCGGCCAGCGCGCGGGCCACCTGGGCGGCCTCGGCGGCGAGGTCGGCCGCGGGCACGATCCGGTTGGCGATGCCCAGGTCGTAGGCCTCCTGCGCGCTGATGTTGCGCGGGAAGAGCAGCAGGTCGGCGGCGCGCCCCGGGCCGATCACGCGCGGCAGCGTCCAGGAGACGCCCGAGTCGGCGGTCAGCGCGACGCCGGCGAAGGAGGTGTTGAACCGGGCGGTGTCGGCGACCACCCGGTAGTCGGCGGCCAGCGCGAAGCCGAGGCCCGCCCCCGCCGCGACGCCGTTCACGCCCGCCACGACCGGCTTCGGCATGCCGGTCAGCGCCCGCACGATGGGGTTGTAGTGCTCCCGGACCGTGCTCATGGT
Source organism: Streptomyces sp. NPDC002564 (assembly GCF_042889645.1). NCBI lineage: Bacteria > Bacillati > Actinomycetota > Actinomycetes > Kitasatosporales > Streptomycetaceae > Streptomyces > Streptomyces sp. NPDC002564. The sequence goes on from NZ_JBIARE010000001.1 coordinate 700,796, forward strand.
CTCCCCGGTGCCCGCCTCGCGGTCCGCGGCGAGGGAGCCGATGTGCTCCTTGAGGTCCTGGCCCACGCAGAAGGCGCGGCCGGACGCGGTGAGCAGCACCGCGCGCACGGCCTCGTCCGCTGCGGCCGTCCGCACGGCCTCCCGCAGCGCGACCTTGGCCTCGGTGTTCATGGCGTTCATCGCCTCGGGACGGTTGATCGTGATCGTCGCGAGTCCGTCGCTCACCTCGTAGAGCACGCTGTCGGCCATGGTGGTCCCCTCCGCTGGTCCAGTAGGTAGGAGCTCAGCATGACGGAGATCGTCGAGGTCCGGCATGAGGGCGGATATGTGACCTGCGTCAAAGAATTCCGGGCCCCTGAGGCGTATGGGGCGGCGAAGTATCGCAGCCACATCGCCGAATTGAGTGGTTTTGCGGGCGCGCGTTGCGCAAGCGATGCCGACCGATGTTGGTCATCGGGTCCTGCCATGCGGGATAATGGCCTGGAAGCAATGTGTTCGATGCCGGTGACACCTGGGTTGTCGGCTGCGATGAGCTGGTTTCAGGAAGGGGAACGAGCATGGCGGCCATGAAGCCGCGGACGGGCGACGGCCCGCTCGAGGTGACCAAGGAGGGGCGGGGCATCGTCATGCGCGTTCCGCTCGAAGGCGGCGGACGACTTGTCGTCGAACTGACTCCGGACGAGGCCGATGCACTCGGCGACGCCCTGAAGAAGGTCGTCGGCTGACGCGGAAGCGCGCGCGCCCATACTTTTCCACTGCCCCGGCATCGTACGACGATGCCGGGGCAGTGGTGTTTTCCGGGTCCGGTACGGGGTGCGTGCCCCGCCGGGGGCGCGGGGGAGTGCCGCAGGCGGGCGCTATCTCTTGACGGCGCAGAGGAGCCCGTCGCCCACCGGGAGCAGCGACGGGATCAGGTCCTGGCTCTCCCGCACGGTGCGCAGCAGGTCCCGCAGGTGCAGCACCTCGACCGGCTGCGGCCCCGAGTCCACGGTCCTGCCGTCGGCGAACGCGCCCTCGAAGCAGACGAGCCCGCCGGGCCGCAGCAGGCGCAACGATTCAGCGAGATAGTCCAGCGACTCCAGGCGGTCGCCGTCGCAGAACACCAGGTCGTAGCCGCCGTCCGCGAGGCGCGGCAGCACGTCGAGGGCGCGGCCGGGGATGAACCGCGCGCGGTTGCCCGCGAAGCCGGCCGCGCGGAAGGCCTGCCGGGCGAACTGCTGGCGCTCCGGCTCGGGGTCGACGGTGGTCAGGACGCCGTCGGGCCGCATGCCGTGCAGGAGGTGGATGCCCGACACCCCGGTGCCGGTGCCGATTTCGGCCACCGCTTTCGCGTCAACCGTGGCGGCGAGCAGGCGCAGCGCGGCGCCGGTGCCGGGCGACACCGAGGGCAGCCCTGCCTCCCGGGCCCGGTCCCGGGCCCAGCGCAGCGCCTCGTCCTCGGCGACAAAGGCGTCGGCGAACGCCCAGCTCGTCTGCCGGTTGCCGGTAATGGCCCTCTCCTGTCCCCGTGGTTGCCTGGCCGTGACTGTATCCGTTGGGGCCGGGAACCCGCAGATGAGGCCGCGCGTTTACAGGGGGTGGGAGGACAGCGGGGGTAACGGATGGATCAAGACCTGAAGCGGGCGCCTCGAAGGTGCAGGACACCTGCAGCGAAGCCCGTACCAAATTCACGTAAAAACGCTTATCCGGAGCTAACGGGCGAGGTGGTTATGGTAGGGGCTCCACTGGACACCACCAGAGCCGACAGGGGAGGTGCGGCTGCGTCCGGCGATCGGGGAGGAGCGCTCAGGCGTTTTCTCGGATTGGCGGGTGAGCCGAAATCCGTGACCGACACCGCTGACCGCATCCGTGCCAACGACTCCGCTCAGACCGCGACCTTTGCCGCTGACGCGGATGCGCAGGTGTGGACTCCGCCCACCTGGGAGGAGATCGTCAGCACGCACAGCGGCCGCGTATACCGCCTGGCGTACCGCCTGACCGGCAATCAGCACGACGCCGAGGACCTCACGCAAGAGGTCTTCGTCCGTGTCTTCCGGTCCCTCTCGACCTACACCCCCGGCACGTTCGAGGGCTGGCTGCACCGCATCACCACGAACCTGTTCCTGGACATGGTGCGCCGAAAGCAGCGCATCCGCTTCGACGCGCTCGGGGACGACGCCGCGGAGCGGCTGCCGAGCCGCGAGCCCTCCCCGCAGCAGGTCTTCAACGACACGCACTTCGACGCGGACGTCCAGCAGGCGCTCGACACCCTCGCGCCCGAGTTCCGCGCCGCCGTGGTCCTCTGCGACATCGAGGGCCTTTCGTACGAGGAGATCGCCGCGACGCTCGGCGTCAAGCTGGGTACGGTCCGCAGCCGTATCCACCGGGGCCGCTCGCAGCTGCGCAAGGCCCTTCAGCACCGGTCTCCCGAAGCCCGCGCCGAGCGCCGGTCGCTCGCGGTCACCGGAGCCGTGGCGCTGGGAGGAGGGGGCGCGACCGCGTGAGTGGATCACGGTCGAATCCTGCCGAACGGCAACTAGCCGAGGCCGAGCAGCATCTGGGGGACCGGCTCGCCGCCCTTGTGGACGGTGAGTTGGGCCATGACGCGCGCGAGCGCGTCCTCGCACATCTGGCGACCTGTCCGATGTGCAAGACCGAGGCCGACGCCCAGCGTCGCCTGAAGGACGTCTTCGCCCAGGCGGCCCCGCCGCCGCCCACCGAGAGTTTCCTCGCCCGTCTGCAGGGCCTGCCGGGAGGCGGTGCCGGGCCGTCGGGAGGACCGGGCGGTCCCGAGGGCTTCGCCACCGGGGCCAGCGACTCCGTCGGCCTGCCCGGCACCGGGATCTTCGGCGCGGGCCCTGACCCGTTCGTCGAGTACGTCCCGGCGGGCGCGCACGCCGCGGTGCTGCCCAGCGAGCAGCGCGGCTTCCGGATCCATGACGTCACCCGGCACGACGGCGACCGCTCCCTCTGGCGCGGGCGCCGCTTCGCGTTCGCCGCGGCGGGCGCGGTGTCGATGGCCGCGATCGCGCTCGGCGGCGTCACGGTGGGCGTCCCCACCGACACGGGCGACACCCGCGCGGGCGGCTCCGGCAACAACAGCAATGTGACCCCGCAGCGCAGCCAGGGAGCAGGCACGGCCGCCACCCCGGACTCCGTGCGGCGGCGCGGCGCCGGCAATCCGCTGTCGGCGCAGGGCCAGCGCCCGGGCGCCCTCTCGGCGCCGGTCGCGCCGACGGAGGTCAGCGGACCGCTGCTGCCCGGGACCTCCGCGCAGCCGCCCCGCTCCCGCCACAAGGTGTACGAGCTGACGGCCCCCATGCTGGCGGGCGCCGCCGTCATCTCCCCGCTGATACGCCCGGCGCAGCCCGGCCCGCACTCCGCGCGGACGCCCGGCGTGCGGCCGCCGCAGGCGCGGGACGCGGTGCTGCCGCAGAACGCCGATCCGGTGAGCACGGCCGCCGCGCCGCCGAGCTCCGGCCCGCTCAAGGGCACGTCGCAGATGCGCTGACAGGGCGGTGCCCTGCGCTCGCGCGGGAGAACCTGGTTGAATCCTCGGTGGGCCGTGCCCGCCGGGGATTCGGCGAGCGCGGGGTTGAGCATCCAAACGGCGTCCGCCGCGGGCCAGTTGTGGGGAGAACATGGACGAGGGGAAGCCCACGAAGGCGAACTGGTGGAGCCGCCCCAGGCCGGACGTGCCGGGCGCCGCCGAGCAGCCGCCCGCACCGGTGCCGCCCCGGCCGACCGAGCCGCAGGCCCCCGCCCCGGCCGACGCCACCGACTCCGCCCCGGAGCAGCCGCACCCGCACGGGACGCACCCCGGCGAGCCGATACCGACTCCCGCGCACGCCCCGCGGGAAGCACACGTCGACGCCACGGCGCAGGCCGACCGGCACGGCATGACGGCCGCCCCGCACGGTACGCACGCCGACGATCGGCACGGTACGCAGGGCGACCTGCACGGTACGCACTCCGCCGACCCGCACGGCTCTCAGGCCGACCCGCACGGCACGTACGCGGCGGATCCGCACGGTACGCAGGGTGACCCGCACGGCACGTACGCGGCGGATCCGCACGGTACGCAGGGTGACCCGCACGGCATGCAGGGTGACCTGCACGGCACGTACGCGGCCGATCCGCACGGTACGCAGGCCGCCCCGGTCGCATCCGCCGAGGGTGCCCCCGAGCAGGCCGTCCCGGCCGCCGCCCAGGCACCCGCCCCCACGGACCGCCCCCGCCCCCTGCACGACCCCGACCCGTACAGCACCCCGCCGTACGGCGAACCGGGCCCCTGGGCGCCCGCGCCCCCCGTGCAGCACCCGGCGGCGACACCCGCCCACGGCACGCAGCTCCCTCCGGGCGCCCCGCACGGTGGCACTCCGGCCCACGGCACGCAGCTCCCGGGCACCCAGCTCCCCCCGGGCGCCCCGCACGGTGGCACGCCCGCCCACGGCACCCAGCTCCCCGGCACCCCCCACAGCAGCACCCCGCCCCACGGCACCCCGCCCCCCGCGCCCGTCCCTGGTGCTCCGGGGCACGGCACGTCCGGTCCGCCGTCGTACGGGGGTGTCGTCCAGGCGCCGGTGCGGCAGGCGTACGACCCGTGGAATCAGCCGCTCCAGCAGGTCGGCTCGGTGCCGCCGGAGGACCCGGCGAAGCGGCGCGGGCGGGCGCGCAAGGCGCTGTTCGTGGGCGTCGCGCTCGTCGCCCTCGTGTCGGGCCTCGTCGGCGGCGCGACCGGCGCCTACCTGGAGCGCAACGGCACGGGTGACATCGAGCTGCGGCAGGCCGACACCGAGTCCAAGGACCGGCCCCGGGGCAGCGTCGCGGGCATCGCGTCGGCCGCCCTGCCCGGCGTCGTGACGCTGCACGTCAGCGGCGACTCCGCACAGGGCACCGGCACCGGCTTCGTGCTCGACGGCAAGGGGCACATCCTCACCAACAACCACGTCGTCGAGCCCGCGGGCACCGGCGGCGAGGTGTCCGTGACCTTCAGCGGCGGCGAGACCGCCAAGGCCGAGGTCGTCGGCCGCGACGCGGGCTACGACCTCGCGGTCGTCAAGGTGTCCGGCGTCCGCGGCCTGCGGCCCCTGACCCTCGGCAACTCCGAGAACGTGCAGGTGGGCGACCCCGTCGTGGCCATCGGCGCGCCCTTCGACCTGGAGAACACCGTCACCTCCGGGATCATCAGCGCCAAGGAGCGGCCGATCACCGCGGGCGGCGAGAAGGGCGACGGCAGCGACATCTCGTACGTGGACGCCCTGCAGACCGACGCCCCCATCAACCCCGGCAACTCCGGCGGCCCGCTGGTCGACTCCCGGGCACGCGTCATCGGCATCAACAGCGCCATACGCTCCGCGGACGAGGGCTCCGAGCCGGGCGGCGGCCAGGCCGGCTCCATCGGCCTCGGCTTCGCCATCCCGATCAACCAGGGCAAGCGCGTCGCCGAGGAGCTCATCAACGTCGGCAAGGCCACGCACCCCGTGATCGGCGTCACGCTCGACACCGACTTCAACGGAGACGGCGCCCGCATCGCGGACAAGAGCGGCAGCGGCGGCCCCGCGGTCAACAGGAGCGGCCCGGGCGACAAGGCGGGTCTCAAGCCGGGCGACGTCATCACCGAGGTCGACGGCCGTCCCGTGCACTCCAGCGACGAACTGATCGTCAAGGTCCGTGCGCACCGCCCCGGGGACCGCCTGCGGCTGACCGTCGAGCGGGGCGGGAGCGACCGCGAGGTGACCCTGGTGCTCGGTTCGGCGGGCGGGAGCTGAGTAAAGGACTGGCCACGTCTGCTCCGGGTTGTCGTGCAGCGGCTACCGGACGGACACGGGCGGCGGGTACCGTGGTCACGGTCCAGACCTCGGACGACGACCTGTTGCCGACGACCTGCTGCGGGCTGAGGACATCGCAAGGAGCTCAAGGTGTTCAATGACATTGGCGCACTCGAGATAGTGGCGCTGGTCGTCCTCGCCGTGCTCATCTTCGGACCGGACAAGCTGCCGAAGGTCATTCAGGACATCTCCCGCACCATCCGCAAGATCCGCGAGTTCTCCGACAGCGCGAAGGCGGACATCCGCGAGGAGCTCGGCCCGGAGTTCAAGGACTTCGAGTTCGACGACCTGAACCCGAAGAAGTTCATCCGCAAGCAGCTCGACAACGACGAGCTCGGGCTCAAGGAGATCCGCAACGGCTTCGACCTGAAGAAGGAGATGAACGAGGTCGCGGACGCCGTGCACGGCCGCGACAGCGACTCCTCCGACACCGGGTCCGACACCTCCGCGGCCGCCTCCGGCGGGGCCCGCGTGGACATGCAGAAGAAGCCCGCCGAGCCCAGGAAGCTCGACGCCGGGGACCGCCCGCCGTTCGACGCGGACGCCACCTGAGGCATCGCCTGAGCCGCCGCCGCCAACCGGTGTGGCTATCCTGCCTTGTTGTCCGGCGTGAGGACGCCCGAGGGGGGCGGGCCGCTCCGGACCGACGAGAGCGAGGAGGCGGCCGGGTACATGGAGACGACAAGTCGGGTAGGCACGCAGGCGGCGGCCGCGGACGGCACCGCAGAAGCGATGCCCTCCGCCCGGCGCACGGTCGACGGCTACCTGCTGGCGCCCTTCCCCTGGTACGGCCTCGACGAGGCCTTCACGGGGCAGCGCTGGCTGATGCAGGTCGGCGCGACGGCGGACGGCGCCGTGGAGCACGGTTCGATCGGACACGGCGAGGAGCCGTCGGTCCGCGCCGAGGGCACCCTCGGCAACAGTGACAAGGAGCGCTTCGCGGTCGTGGTGACCGTCGCGGCCAACCCCGTACGGCGCAGCGCCGACGGCACGGGTGTCCTGGAGGCCACCTCGGTCTCCTCGGCGGCCTGGCTCGCCGGGGTCGGCCTGCTGTCGTTCACCTGGCCCGTCCAGATGGACCACACCCTGCGCGACGACTGGCTGGACCAGCAGACGGAGACCGCCTGGGTCCTCGCCGACGACCTGGAGGGCTCCGACTGGTCGTCCCTGTCGCTGCCGGTGGACGGGGTGCCGACGCCCTTCCACTACCGCGAGTCCGAGTACGGCTGGGTCCTCGCCGGCTCCACCAAGGAGGGCGTGCACCTGGGCGCGTACGGGCGGGGCATGAGCGCGTACGGGCTCGGCTTCTCGGTGATCAAGGACATCGGGTCCTACGCGTAGCACTCCGTGCGGCGCGGGGAGCTCCGCGGGCCGGCCGGGCCGGTCGCGGAGGTCCCCGCGCCCCTGACGGGGCGCTGCGCGTCAGCCGTTCAGAACTTGTTGCGCGGTGTGATGCCCAGCGACATGCCCGACAGGCCGCGCTGGCGGCCGCCCAGCTTGCCCGCGATCGCGCGCAGCGCGGAGCCCGCGGGGGACTCCGGGTCGCTCAGGACGACCGGCTTGCCCTCGTCGCCGCCCTCGCGCAGGCGCACGTCGATCGGGATGGAGCCGAGGACCGGCACCTGGGCGCCCGTCGTCTTCGTGAGGCCCTCGGCGACCCGCTGGCCGCCGCCCGTGCCGAACACGTCGACCATCTCGCCGCAGTGCGGGCAGGGCAGCCCCGACATGTTCTCCACGACGCCGACGATCTTCTGGTGGGTCTGCACGGCGATGGAACCGGCGCGCTCGGCGACCTCGGCCGCCGCCTGCTGAGGCGTCGTCACGACCAGGATCTCCGCGTTCGGGACCAGCTGGGCCACCGAGATCGCGATGTCGCCGGTGCCCGGCGGCAGGTCGAGGAGCAGCACGTCCAGGTCGCCCCAGAAGACGTCCGCGAGGAACTGCTGGAGCGCGCGGTGCAGCATCGGGCCGCGCCACACCACCGGGGCGTTGCCCGGGGTGAACATGCCGATGGAGATGACCTTCACGCCGTTCGCCGACGGCGGCATGATCATGTCCTCGACCTGGGTGGGCCGGCCGTCGGCGCCCAGCATGCGCGGCACGGAGTGGCCGTAGATGTCCGCGTCCACGACGCCGACCTTCAGGCCGTCCGCCGCCATCGCGGCCGCGAGGTTCACCGTCACCGAGGACTTGCCGACGCCGCCCTTGCCGGACGCGACCGCGTAGACGCGGGTCAGCGAGCCGGGCTTGGCGAAGGGCACCTCGCGCTCGGCGGTGCCGCCGCGCAGCGCGGTGGCCAGCTCCTTGCGCTGTTCGTCGCTCATCACGTCCAGTGAGACGTCCACGCGCGTGACGCCCTCGACGGCGGCGACCGCGTCGGTCACGTTCTTCGTGATGGTCTCGCGCATCGGACATCCGGAGACCGTGAGGTACACGGTGACCGCCACCACCCCGTCGGCGGAGATGTCGACCGATTTGACCATCCCCAACTCGGTGATGGGTCGGTGGATCTCGGGGTCGTTCACCGTCGACAGTGCTTCGCGCACCGCGTCTTCCGTAGCCATGGCTCCGATAGTACGGCGCGGTAACCCTGCCTCGGAAAGGTATGTCAGCGGTCGCCTACGTCACTCCCGCGCCGGCCGTCCGACGGGAAGACCGCGCGCTGCTCCTCCAGCTCCTTGACCAGGTCCTGGAGCTCGGAGCGGATCCAGTCGCGGGTGGCGACCTCGCCCAGGCCCATGCGCAGCGAGGCGATCTCGCGGGTGAGGTACTCGGTGTCCGCGATGGACCGTTCGTTCTGCTTGCGGTCCTGTTCGAGGTTGACGCGGTCGCGGTCGTCCTGGCGGTTCTGCGCGAGGAGGATCAGCGGGGCGGCGTAGGAGGCCTGCAGCGACAGCATCAGGGTCAGGAAGATGAACGGGTACTGGTCGAACCGCAGGTGGTCGGGTGCCGCGATGTTCCACACCACCCACAGAATGATGACGACCGTCATCCAGACGATGAACCGGCCGGTGCCCAGGAAGCGGGCGATCCGCTCCGAGAGGCGCCCGAAGGCCTCCGGGTCGTACTCGGGCAGCAGCCGGGGCCGCGGGGTCCTCGGCTGGTCGAGGCGGAATCGAGGGCTCCGGGGCTCCGCCCGGTTCTCTCGCTCACGGTCAGCCGCCATGGCCCGCTCCTTCCTCCTCCAGATGGAACTCGGTCTCGCGCCAGTCGCCCGGCAGCATGTGGTCGAGCACGTCGTCGACGGTGACCGCGCCGAGCAGCGAGCCGCCCTCGTCGACGACGGGCGCCGCGACCATGTCGTACGTCGCGAAGAACCCGGCGACGGCCAGCAGGCCCGCGCCCGGCGCCAGCGGCTGCAGATCGTCGTCGAGGATCGAGCCGACCAGGGTGTACGGGGGGTCGCGCAGCAGGCGCTGGAAGTGGACGGTGCCCAGGTACTTCCCGGTCGGCGTCTCGTCCGGCGGCCGGCAGACGTACACCTGCGCGGCGAGCGCGGGGGAGAGGTCCTGCTGGCGCACCCGGGCGAGCGCGTCGGCGACCGTCGCGTCGGGCCGCAGCACGATCGGCTCGGTCGTCATCATGCCGCCGGCCGTGCGCTCCTCGTACGCCATCAGGCGCCGCACGTCGGCCGCGTCGTCCGGCTGCATCAGGGTGAGCAGCCGCTCCTTGTCCTCCTCCGGGAGCTCGGCCAGGAGGTCGGCGGCGTCGTCCGGGTCCATGGCCTCCAGGACGTCGGCGGCGCGCTCCTCGGCGAGCTTGCCGAGGATCTCGATCTGGTCGTCCTCGGGCAGCTCCTCCAGGACGTCGGCGAGCCGGTCGTCGTCGAGGGCGGCGGCCACCTCGGTCCGCCGCTTGGGGGAGAGGTGGTGCAGGACGTTGGCGAGGTCGGCGGGGCGCAGCTGTTCGAAGGTGGCGAGCAGGCTCTCGGCGCCCTGGCCGTGCTCCTCCAGGGAGAAGCCGTCCACGGCGGACCAGTCGACGGTGAGGGTCTCGCCCTTGCGGCGGAACGTTCCCCCCTTGCCCTTGCGCACGAAGACCCGGTCGATCTCCCAGTCGCGGCGGGCCGGGAGCTGCTGGACCGACACGTCCAGGACGGTGACCTCCTCGCCCGAGTCGACGAGCCGCACCCGCCGGTCGAGCATCTCGCCGAGCACGAGCCGCTCGGTGGGGCGCTGCTCGAAGCGCCGTACGTTCAGCACGCCGGTGGTGATGACCTGGCCCGACTCGATGCCGGTGACGCGGGTCATCGGCAGGAAGATCCGGCGCCGGGTGGAGAGCTCGACGACGAGGCCGAGCAGCCGGGGCGGGCGCTTGCCGACCCGGAGCATCGCGACGACGTCGCGGACCCGGCCCACCTGGTCGCCGTTCGGGTCGAAGACGGCGGTGCCGGACAGGTGCGACACGAAGACCCTGGGGGCGCCTGCCGCCATGCGTGCGTCTCCTTCGGGCCGGTGGGGTTCCTGCCGGTTGATCCGTCAATACCGGCTTCAGGCTAGCCCGTCCCGGTCGGATGCGCCCCGGCGGAGGGTCCGGACGGCCTTGCGCCGGTCGGCTCGGCCGGCCCGGGTACGCTGCCGTACTGCCGAAGCCGTAGAGGTCGTCCGCACGAGAGGCAGCGCCACCTGTGACCGCACATCCCCCGGCCAGCCGCGCCCGCAGGGCAGCGATCAAGGGCGCGCTGTGCGCGGGCCTGGTCGCGGCGGCCACGACACTGACCGCCTGCAGCGGCGGCGAGGACCCGGACGCGGGGACGAACGGCGTCGGCAAGCTGACCGCGGCGAAGATCCAGGGCAAGGCGGGCCGGGTGGCGGGCTCCGCGTCGGCCGTGCGGCTCTCCGGCACGCTGGTGAGCAAGAGCCACACGTACTCCCTCGACATGCGCCTCAAGGGCGACGGCGGCACGGGCTCCGTGACGTCCAAGGGGCGGACGTTCCAGCTCCTGCGCGTGGGCGAGGCGCTGTTCCTGAAGGCCGACACCGAGTTCTGGACGAACGACGGCGGGGCGTCGGGGAAGGCGGACGGGGCGGCGGCGGCCAAGCTGGAGGGCAAGTACGTCAAGATCCCCCAGGGCGACCCCGCCTATCAGCAGCTGAGCGGCTTCACGGACAAGGACAAGCTCCTGGACGGCATGCTCACGCTGCACGGCCGGCTGGAGAAGGGCGAGCGCGGCACGACGGGATCGCTGCGCAGCATCAAGATCACCGGCGACGCGGGCGCGGGCGGCACGCTCTCCGTCTCCCTGGAGGGCAAGCCGTACCCCCTGCGCCTGGAGCGCGGCGGCCACGCGGGCACGGTCCGCCTCTCCGACTGGAACAAGGACTTCCCCCTGCAACAGCCGGACAAGGAAGAAATGGTCGACTACGGCAAACAGCTCCCGACGTCCTGACACCCCCGCATGGGGCGAAGCCCCTGCAGGGGGCGCGGGGAACGGCGCGAGCAACCACGGAGCACCCGCACCCGAAGAGCGCCCGCTCTCAGCCCTTCCGCTTCCGCCGAAAAAGCAGCCGAGGCAACGCCTCCGGCACGACCCCCCGCGTCGTCGCCCCCGTGGCCAACGGCACCGCCGCCAACGCCCCCGACGGCATCTCGGTCACCACATCCCGCGGCACGAGCCGGACGACCCGGCACTGCTCGGCCCACCGCACGGTGACCCGCTCGGCATCCGGCGCGTTCAACCGCTTCCCCTTGAGCTCCGCGACCGCCGCCTCCCACTCGGGAGAGCCGGGCGCCAGCTCGGCGACCAGCGCCGTCCAGGCGACGACCCGCCCGCCCTTGTCCTTGCTGCGCACGGTCACCTCGGCGGGCCGCCCGTCCACGAGCCCGGGCAGCGGCTGCTCGCCGGGCCCGTCCCCGACCAGCACCGCGGCCCCGTCCAGCCAGACGTGCCAGAGCGCCCGGGCGGGCGAGCCCTCGCCCCGGACCCAGATGAGACCGGACTTCTTGGTGGCCTCCTCGACGAGGGCGCGGTCGAGCAGCGGGTCAGCAGTCATGGCCGCAGCCTATCGAGTGCCGCTCACAGCCAGCCGTTGCGCTTCAGCGTCCGGTGGATCGCGAAGCAGGCGCCGCCGATGAGGGCGAGCACCATCGGGTAGCCGAACCGCCAGTGCAGCTCGGGCATGTGCTCGAAGTTCATGCCGTAGACCCCGCAGACGGCCGTCGGCACGGCGATGATCGCCGCCCACGAGGTGATCTTGCGCATGTCCTCGTTCTGCGCGACGGCGGCCTGCGCGAGATTGGCCTGGAGGATGGAGTTGAGCAGTTCGTCGAAGCCGATGACCTGTTCCTGGACGCGCGTGAGGTGGTCGGCGACGTCCCGGAAGTACTTCTGGATGTCGGGGTCGACGAGCCGCATCGGCCGCTCGCTGAGCAGCAGCATCGGCCGCAGCAGCGGCGAGACGGCCCGCTTGAACTCCAGGACCTCGCGCTTGAGCTGGTAGATCCGCCCGGCGTCGACGCCGCGGGAGGTGCCCTTGCCCTTGCTCGGCGCGGAGAACACCTCGCTCTCCACGTCGTCGATGTCGTCCTGCATGGCGTCGGCGACCGCGATGTACCCGTCGACGACGTGGTCGGCGATCGTGTGCAGCACCGCGGAGGGGCCCTTGGTGAGCAGCTCGGGGTCCTCCTGCAGGCGGCGGCGCAGGGCGCGCAGCGAGCCGTGGCCGCCGTGCCGGACGGTGATGAAGAAGTCCCGGCCGGTAAAGCACATCACCTCGCCGGTCTCCACGACCTCGCTGGTGGCGGTGAGTTCGGTGTGCTCGACGTAGTGGATGGTCTTGAAGACGGTGAACAGCGTGTCGTCGTAGCGCTCCAGCTTGGGCCGCTGGTGGGCGTGGACCGCGTCCTCCACGGCGAGCGGGTGCAGCCCGAACTCCGCGGCGATACCGGCGAATTCGGCCTCGGTCGGCTCGTGCAGGCCGATCCAGGCGAAGCCGCCCCGGCGGCGCACCTCCAGCATCGCCTCGTGCGGGGAGAGCGCGTCGGCGCACGGCAGCCGGCGCCCGTCGCGGTAGACGGCGCAGTCGACGACGGCGGACGCGGCGTCGCGGGTCGCGTCATAGGTGTCGTACGAGGCGGGGGAGGAGGGGAAACCGGTGCCGTCCTTGCGCAGCGAGGGGCGGACGGCGGCACGAAGGTCGCGGATCATCGACATGGGCAGGCTCCTTCGGCGGAGGCCGCCTGCGACGGTTGGAACTGCCCGGAATGGGGACGTCCTCCTGCGGGATGTTTGGCACGTCCACAAAGCGGGGAGCACCGCACCGTCGCGGTGGCAGCTTCGCTACTGACACAGATCAGGGAACTCAGACAGATCAGGTGGGAACGAAGTGCTCTTCCGTCGCACACGGCACGAACGGTGCTCGCGGTGCGGGTGTGTGCTTGCGCAGCTACCGGGCTGCGTGAATCACCGGGCGGAAGAGCGGGTGGTACTGCACGGTCGACTTCGGTCCATTGCAGCCCCACCTCCTCCGGCCGGTCCCCCGTAAGGGAAGTCCCATGCGCCCTTCACGCCAGTGGCGCAAAGTCAGTGTCTGTCTGCAGGGCTTGAAAGCGACGCTTCTGCGTGCTGCCCTGAGCCAGCGGCCAACACTATCAGCCGACAGAAGTGTCAAGCCCCCGCTTTGCCCTTCCCTGACGAGTTCTATGCTCACGTCATGGCTGATGTTCTTGCGCTGGTCGAGGCCCGTCTCCGTACCGGCCTGGGGGAGCCGGACGCGCGCGCCGCGGTGACCTTCCTCGGGACCGACCGCGTCGAAGTGCTGCGCTTCACGGACGGCGACCTGGTGCGCTACGCCACCCTCGGCATGTCCGTCCAGCCGATGGCCGACCCCACCGCCGCCCTCGCCGACCCGGTCAAGGGCCCGCGCGCGGAGCTGGTGTTGTCGGTCCGTGCGGGGCTCGCCGACACCGACAAGGTGCTGCGCCCGCTCGCGGTCCTCGCCGCCTCGCCCCAGGTCGAGGGTCTGGTCGTGGCGCCGGGGGCCTCGCTGGACGTGGGCGAACCGCTGTGGCCCGCGGCGCCCTTCACCTCCGTGCTGGTCGCCGAGTCCGGCGGCCTGGTCGAGGACCTGGAGCTCGACGCGCCCATGGAGCCCGTGCGGTTCTTGCCGGTGCTCCCCATGACGCCGAACGAGGCGGCGTGGAAGCGGGTGCACGGCGCGGGCGCCCTCCAGGAGCGCTGGCTGAACAGCGGCACGGACCTGCGCGATCCGCTGCGCAAGTCCGTGCCGCTGGACTGAACCACCCGGCGTGCGGGCTCAGTTGGCGAAGACGCCGACGCCGTCCTCGGCGGCGTGCCGCGGTTCGAGTTCCTCGGCCTCGTGGGTCAGGGCCTTCCTGCGCACCCGGACGACGACCGCGCCGAGCACCGCCGTGACGGCCGCGACCACGAACGGGATGTGGATGTTGCTCCACTCCTCGATCTTCGGTGCGAAGAACGGCGCGGCGGCGGCCGCGAACCACCGGACGAAGTTGTAGCCGGCGCTGGCCACCGGGCGCGGCGCGTCCGAGACGCCGAGGGCGAGCTCGGTGTAGACGGTGTTGTTCACGCCGATGAAGGCGCCGGACAGGATCGTGCAGACGATGGCGGTGGTGTGGTTGCCGTAGCCGAGCACCAGGACGTCCGCGGCGAGCAGGACGAGCGAGCCGCCGAGCACCTTCAGGGAGCCGAGCCGCGCCTGCAGCCGCGGGGCGACGAGCACCGAGAAGACGGCGAGCAGCACGCCCCAGGCGAAGAAGACCGCGCCCGACTTGTACGGGGACATGTTCAGCACGAACGGCGTGAACGCGAGCACGGTGAAGAACGTGTAGTTGTAGAAGAACGCGGAGGCCGCCGCGGAGGCGAGTCCGCCGTGCCCGAGCGCCTTGAGCGGGTCGAGCAGCGACGTCTTCCGCGCGGGCCTGGGCTGTTCCTTGAGGAACGCCGTGATGCAGAGGAAGCCGATCGCCATCAGGGCCGCGGTGCCGAAGAACGGGTAGCGCCAGCTGGCGTCGCCGAGCAGCGCGCCGACCAGGGGTCCGCAGGCCATGCCGAGGCCGAGCGCCGACTCGTACAGCAGGATCGCGGCGGCGCTGCCGCCGGCCGCGGCGCCGACGATGACGGCGAGCGCGGTCGAGACGAAGAGCGCGTTGCCGAGGCCCCAGCCGGCCCGGAAGCCGACGAGCTCACCGACCGATCCCGACGTGCCGGACAGGCCGGCGAAGACCACGACGAGCGCGAGGCCCAGGAGCAGGGTCTTCTTGCCGCCGATGCGGCTGGAGACGAAGCCGGTGACGAGCATCGCGACGGCGGTGATCAGGAAGTACGAGGTGAAGAGGAGGGAGACCTGGCTGGCGCTCGCGTCCAGGCCCTTGGCGATGGACGGCAGGATCGGGTCGACGAGCCCGATGCCCATGAACGCCACGACGGACGCGCCGGCCGTGGCCCAGACGGCCTTCGGCTGCCGCAGGAGGCCGCCGGCCCCCGCGTCGAATGGGTCCCCTTCCGCGGGACCTCCGGTGCTGCTGGTCATACAGCCGCTCCTTCACTGCTTCCACTGGTTCGTTGATGTATACACATATTAAGTTAGCAAGGCTAACTGATGCAAGCTACACCTAGTTTTGCCCGGTGACGGGGCCACCGGACGGGTGATCGTCCTTGACGGGGCGGCGACCGGGGAGGACCGTTGGGCGCTATGAGGGGCGAACCCAGTTGCCCGAAGTGTGGTGGCCGGGTCAGGGCTCCCGGTCTCTTTGCCGACTCCTGGCAGTGCGACGTGCACGGCACCGTGCATCCGCTGCAGCCCGTGATCCCGCCCAGCGTCGAGGCGCTCCAGGTCGTGGTGCACCGCGCCCAGGTGCCCGTGTGGATGCCGTGGCCGCTGCCGGTCGGCTGGCTGTTCACCGGCGTGGCCTGCGCGGGCGACGACCGCAGCGGCGGGCGGGCGACCGCCGTGGCCTGCTCGGGCCCCGCGCCGCTCGGCGGTGTCGGCGAGCTGGTGCTGGTCGCCGAGGAGCTGGGCGTCGGCCTCGGCGCGCGGTACGCGGGCATCGACGGCCCCGACCCCGGCCCCCGCATGGCCATCGAGAAGCCGCCGCAGTCCAAGGTCCTCGCCGCCGGGCGGCCGACCTCGATGTGGCACGTCTCCGGGACGCCGGACGACCGCGCCGTCTTCGCGGGCGAGGCGCGCGGCCTGTGGCTGTGGGCCATCGCGTGGCCGGAGCAGTCCGGGCTCCTGATGTACGACGAGCTGGTCCTGACCGACCTGCGGGACGCGGGCGCGGAGGTCGACCTGTTGCCCTGCGGGGCGCTGTCACCGCGGCTGCTGTCGCCGTGAGCGACGCCTCCCCGCGGGCGGCCCGCACCGCGTCCGGGTCCCGCTATCCTTGAGCGTCCCCCTCATCCGTCCCGTCAGAGCACTGGAGTCAGCGTCGTGCGCATCGATCTGCACACCCACTCCACCGCGTCCGACGGCACGGACACCCCGGCCGAGCTCGTCCGCAACGCGGCGGCCGCCGGTCTCGACGTCGTCGCGCTGACCGACCACGACACCACCCGGGGCCACGCCGAGGCCGAGCGGGCCCTGCGCGAGCTGCCCGGGGGGCCGACCCTCGTCACCGGCGCCGAGCTCTCCTGCAGCCTCGACGGCATGGGCGTGCACATGCTCGCCTACCTCTTCGACCCCGAGGAGCCGGAGCTCGCCCGGGAGCGCGAGCTGGTCAGGGACGACCGGACGCCGCGCGCGAAGACCATGATCGGCAAACTCCAGGACCTCGGCGTGCCGGTGACCTGGGAGCAGGTCGCCCGGATCGCGGGCGACGGCTCGGTCGGCCGCCCGCACATCGCCGAGGCGCTCGTCGGCCTCGGCGTCGTGCCCACCGTCTCCGACGCCTTCACGCCCGAGTGGCTCGCCGACGGCGGGCGCGCCTTCGCCGACAAGCACGAGCTCGACCCCTTCGACGCGATCCGCCTGGTCAAGGCGGCCGGCGGCGTCGCCGTCCTCGCGCACCCCGGCGCCGACAAGCGCGGCAGGACCGTGGCCGAGAGCGCGATAGCCGAGCTCACGGCCGTCGGCCTCGACGGCATCGAGGTCGACCACATGGACCACAGCCCCGCGACCCGCACCCGGCTGCGCGCCCTCGCGGGCGAGCTCGGCCTGCTGACCACCGGGTCCAGCGACTACCACGGCAGTCGCAAGACATGTGTGCTCGGGGAGTTCACCACCGACCCCGAGATCTACGGCGAGATCACCCGCCGGGCCACGGGAGCCTTCCCGGTGCCGGGCGCGGGCGGAAGCCCGGCCGCGTAACAGCCCGCACCGCGCGGGGCCGTCCCGCACCGAGGGGCTGTCCCGCACCGAGGGGCCGTCCCGCACCGAGGGGCCGTCCCGCACCGCGCGGGACTGTCCCGCACCTCACTCCACCGCACTCCACGGTTCCGTGGCGGCGGCCGCCGTGCCCTGCGCCCGGTCCCGCCCGCCGCCGTTCCTTCGTACGACTCTCTGCAAGGCCATCACTGTGTTCGACGTCGCTGTCTTCGGATCCCTTTTTCTCACGCTTTTCGTGATTATGGACCCCCCGGGGATCACCCCGATCTTCCTCGGCCTGACCGCCGGCCGGCCCGCCAAGGTGCAGCAGCGGATGGCCTTCCAGGCCGTGTGCGTCGCCTTCGGCGTGATCTCGGTCTTCGGCCTCGTGGGCCACCAGATCCTCAACTACCTGCACGTGTCCGTGCCCGCGCTGATGATCGCGGGCGGACTCCTGCTGCTCCTCATCGCGCTCGACCTGCTCACCGGCAAGACGGACGAGCCCAAGCAGACCAAGGACGTCAACGTCGCCCTGGTGCCGCTCGGCATGCCGCTGCTCGCGGGGCCCGGCGCGATCGTCTCGGTCATCCTGGCCGTCCAGGACGCCGACAGCGTCGGCACGCAGATCTCCGTCTGGACGGCGATCGTGGCCATGCACGTCGTGCTGTGGCTCGTGATGCGGTACTCGCTGCTGATCATCCGCGTCATCAAGGACGGCGGCGTGGTGCTCGTGACCCGGCTCGCGGGCATGATGCTGTCCGCCATCGCGGTGCAGCAGATCATCAACGGCGTGACGCAGGTGATCAACGGCGGCTAGCGCCCCCGGACGCACGAAGGGCCCCCGTACGGATTCGAATCCGTACGGGGGTCCTTCGACGTCTGCGTTACGAGGCCGTGGTGTCGGCCGGGCGGATGTAGATGCGCTGGCCGATCGCTGCGGCCTGCTGCACGATCCGGTTGACGGAGGCGGCGTCCACGACGGTGCTGTCCACGGCGGAACCGTCGACGTCGTCGAGTCGCATGATTTCGAAGCGCATGATGGCTTCTCCCTTCGTCTGGTCATCCTCCTGAAGGAGAACTGCTCGGTGTTTCTGATGGGTACAACGAGTTGTTCCCTGCAAACATTCCCTACGCTAAAGAAAATTTTCGAGAACCTAATTACTTGCGAGTAGCGAGACCAGTTGTGTTCGCAGCGTGACGGGCGGGAGACTGGGTTCGATATGAACGACGCCGATCCCAGCGCAGTCGACCCCGATGCCGTCGACTCCGGTGCCGCCCGCGGCACAGCCGACATCAGCGCTCAGCTGGAGCGCACCAACGGCTTGCTCGAACGTGTGCTCGCCGAGGTGGCCAAGACACCGTCCACCCACGCGATCTTCGTCGACGCCGGATACCTGTACGCGGCCGCGGGCCGGCTGGCCGCCGGCACCGAGGACCGTCGGTCGTTCGACCTCGACGCGGAGGGCCTCATCGAGGCGCTCATCGACAAGGCCCGCACGATCTTCGCGGACAGCCGCCTGCTGCGCGTCTACTGGTACGACGGTGCCCGGCGCCGCATCCACACCACCGAGCAGCAGTCGATCGCGGAGCTGCCCGACGTCAAGGTCAGGCTCGGCAACCTCAACGCCAACAACCAGCAGAAGGGTGTCGACTCCCTGATCCGCAGCGACCTGGAGTCACTGGCCAGGCACCGCGCCATCAGCGACGCGGCGCTCATCGGCGGCGACGAGGACCTGGTCTCCGCGGTCGAGGCGGCGCAGGGGTACGGCGCCCGCGTCCACCTGTGGGGCATCGAGGCGCCCGACGGCCGCAATCAGGCGGAGCCGCTGCTCTGGGAGGTCGACAGCCAGCGCACCTTCGACCTGGACTTCTTCAAGCCGTACGTCACGCGCCGCGCCGTCACGACGTACGAGACGAGCGCCACCGCGCACCGGCCGTCCCGCGACGACGTCCGCTTCGTCGGCGCCCAGATCGCCGCGAAGTGGCTCGCCGCGCGCGGCCGCGAGGCGCTGGTGGGGCTGCTGCCCGGACATCCGTACCTGCCCGGCTCGGTGGACCAGGACCTTCTGGTGGAGGCGGAGCGGCTGCTGCAGTACTCGCTGCGCGGGCAGTCGGACCTGCGCAGGTCGCTGCGGGACGGGTTCTGGGACCACTTGCAGGCGCAGTACTGACCTTCCGTATCGGGGCCTTCTGTACGGAGCCCTTCTGTACGGAGCCCTTCCGTACGGGGGTCCTTGCGTACGGGGGTCCATCCGTACGGGGTCAGCGGGGTCCGTGTGCGTGCCAGAAGTCGACCAGGGCCGCCGCCGTCTCCGCGGGGCGGTCGGTGTTGGGGGAGTGCTCGGCGCCCCGGATCACCGTGCGGCGGGCGCCCAGGCGCTCGGCCATGTCGTCCAGGAGCGGCACGGGCCAGGTGTCGTCGCGCTCGCCCGAGATCACGTGCTTGGGCAGGGGCAGCGCGGTGAGCTCGGCCACCCGGTCGGGCTCCGTCGACAGCTGCCTGCCGGTGGCGATGAGCTGGGCCGGGCTGTGCAGCAGCCAGCGGGCCCGCAGGGCCTCCCCGTCGTCCGGGTCCTGGCCCGTCTCGGCCTCCTGCGGGGGCGGCGGCTCCATGGCGCGCATGGCCTGCCACACCTCGTCCATCGGCAGCGCGGCGACGGCCTCCGCCAGCATCTGGGCGCGGGTCCGCTGCAGCGGGGTGATCGCGGCGGGGCCCGACGACATGAGGGTGAGGGTGGCGAAGGCGCCGGGGTCGCGCAGGACGGCGGCGCGGGCGATCTGACCGCCGAGGGAGTGGCCGAGGAGGTGCGGGCGGGCGCCGTCCCCGGCGGCCCGGCCGTCCGCCCCGGCGCCGAGCGCGGCGGCCTGCGCCAGCACGTCACGGGCCAACTCGGCCTGGGCGTACGCCGATTCGTCGTCCGGCCCCGGGGTCTCGTACTGCCCGCGGCCGTCGACGGACACCGCGCGGTAGCCCGCGCGGGCCAGCGGCTCCAGGAGGGCGATGAAGTCCTCCTTGCTGCCGGTGAACCCGGGGAGCAGCAGGACGGTGCCGCGGCGCGGGGCTCCCTCGGCGGGGGCCGCGTCGAGGACGGCGAAGTCGCCGCGGTCCGTGCGGAGGATGCGCGCGGTCGCGCACGCGGGCGGGACGAAGGTCGGGGGCCTGCTCATGCGCCGAGGCTAACGGGTCGGACCCGGGCGGCGGCAGCGCAGGGGCCCGGCCGAGGGACGCGCGAAGGCCCGCCCCGGAACCGGGACGGGCCTTCGGTACGACGGGCCTGCGGGGCCGGAGCGTCAGCTCTCCTGGCTCTCCACCGCGTCGGCCTTCTTGCGCGTGCGGCGCCGGGGCGCCGCGGCGGGCGCCTCGGCCTCGGCCACCGGGGCGGCGGCGGCCTTGCGCGGACGGCGGCGGGGCTTGGACTCCTCCGTCGGCTGCGCCGGGATCCCGGCCTCGACGGCGTCGGCTGCCTCGGCCGCCTTGGCCGCCGCGGTCTTGCGGGTGCGGCGCTTGGGCTTGTCGGCCTCGGCGTCGGTCGCGGTGACCTCGGGGGTGGCGGCCTCGGTGGCCTTGGCCGCGGCGGTCTTGCGGGTGCGGCGCGGCTTGGTGGCCGGGGCGTCCGCCTCGGTCTCCACGACGGCCGCTTCGGCGACCTTGGCCGCCGCGGTCTTGCGGGTGCGGCGCTTGGGCTTGTCGGCCTCGGCGTCGGTCGCGGTGACCTCGGGGGTGGCGGCCTCGGCGACCTTGGCCGCGGCGGTCTTGCGGGTGCGGCGCGGCTTGGTGACCGGGGCCTCTGCCTCGGTCTCCACGACGGCTGCCTCCACGACCGCGGCCTCCGCGACCTTCGCCGCGGTCTTGCGGGTGCGGCGCTTCGGCTTGTCGGCGGGTGCCTCGACCTCGGCCGGGGTGCCCTCCGCCGTGGCGACGGCGGCCTCGGCGGCCTCCGGGGCCTCGGCGGCCTTGCGGGTACGGCGGCGCGGCTTGGTGACCGGCGCCTCCGTCTCGACGGCCTCGACGACCGGGGCGGCCTCGGGCGCGGCGGCCTCGGCCACCTGCTCCGCGGCCTTGCGGGTGCGGCGGCGCGGCTTGGTGGCCGGTGCCTCCGCCTCGACGGCCTCGACGACCGGGGCGGCCGCGGCAGCCTCGACGGGAGTGCTCTCGGCCGTGGCCAGCGCCTCCGAAGCGGCACCGGCACGGGTGCGCCGACGGCGGCGCGGGGTGCGCGGCTCGGTCGCCTCGACGGCGGCCGGGGCGGCCTCGGCCACCGGTGCGGCGCTCTCGGTCACCGGGGCGGCCGGAGCCGACGCGGTGGCGTCGAGCGGGCTGCCGGCCCGGGTGCGGCGGCGCCGACGCGGCGTACGCGCCGGACGCTCGCGCTCGGCGGTGTCGGAGCCCGAGCGGGGGCCGGAGCCGGAACGGTCCCGGTCCTGCCCGCGACCGCCGGAGCGGCCGCCTCGGCCGCGCCCACCGGTCTCGCCGAGGTCCTCGATCTCCTCCGCGCCCAGACCCGCACGGGTCCGCTCGGCGCGGGGCAGCACACCCTTGGTGCCCGCCGGGATGCTCAGGTCCTCGAAGAGGTGCGGCGAGCTGGAGTACGTCTCCACGGGGTCGCTGAAGCCGAGGTCGAGGGCCTTGTTGATCAGCTGCCAGCGCGGGATGTCGTCCCAGTCGACCAGCGTGATCGCGGTGCCCGACGCGCCCGCGCGGCCGGTGCGGCCGATGCGGTGCAGGTAGGTCTTCTCGTCCTCGGGGGACTGGTAGTTGATGACGTGCGTCACGCCGCCGACGTCGATGCCACGGGCGGCGACGTCGGTGCAGACGAGCACGTCCACCTTGCCGTTGCGGAACGCGCGCAGGGCCTGCTCGCGCGCGCCCTGGCCGAGGTCGCCGTGCACGGCGCCGGAGGCGAAGCCGCGCTTCTCCAGCTGCTCGGCGATGTCCGCGGCGGTCCGCTTGGTCCGGCAGAAGATCATCGCGAGCCCGCGGCCGTCGGCCTGCAGGATGCGCGAGACCATCTCGGGCTTGTCCATGTTGTGCGCGCGGTACACGAACTGCTTCGTGTTCGCGACGGTGTGGCCCACGTCGTCCGGTGCGGTGGCACGAATGTGCGTGGGCTGGGACATGTACCGACGGGCCAGGCCGATGACGGCGCCCGGCATGGTCGCCGAGAACAGCATGGTCTGGCGCTTCGCCGGAAGCATGTTGATGATCTTCTCGACGTCGGGCAGGAAGCCCAGGTCGAGCATCTCGTCGGCCTCGTCGAGGACGAGGCACTTGACGTGCTTGAGGTCCAGCTTGCGCTGGCCCGCGAGGTCGAGGAGCCGGCCCGGGGTGCCGACGATCACGTCGACGCCCTTCTTGAGGGCCTCGACCTGCGGCTCGTAGGCCCGGCCGCCGTATATGGCGAGGACGCGGACGTTACGCGCCTTGCCGGCGGTCAGCAGGTCGTTCGTCACCTGCTGGCAGAGCTCGCGGGTGGGCACCACGACGAGGGCCTGCGGCGCCTCGGTGAGCTGCTCGGGCTTCGCGCGGCCCGCCTCGACGTCGGCCGGGACGGTCACGCGCTCGAGGATCGGCAGGCCGAAACCGAGCGTCTTGCCGGTGCCCGTCTTGGCCTGGCCGATGACGTCCGTGCCCGAGAGGGCGACGGGGAGCGTGAGCTCCTGGATGGGAAAGGGATTGATGATGCCGACGGCTTCGAGCGCCTCGGCCGTCTCGGGAAGAATCCCGAGCTCTCGGAAAGTCGTAGTCAGGGCTATGCCTCTTCTGTGAGACGCGGCGTGAGGCGAACGCTGGGGGTCGTGACCGTGCCACTACCGCCGGCCGCTTGGGGGGCGTGCCGGGGGCGCGGGACCACTGCCGGCGCTCGAGCGCTCTTACCGCTGAGGTTCCCTCCTGGTGCCGCACGCAGCTGTGCGCATGGCCCGGAGGGCTGTCGGGTCGGAGCCGATCGGGCCACCGACCGGGCATCCTCATTCGTACGGCCCGTCGAATATTCGGCAGGCGCATTACCACTGTACCGCGTAATCTCGCATGTGTGTCCGGCGAATTCGTCACATGGTCGTCGTCACAGTCACTGACCAGGGCCTTACGCCGTCCATCAAGCGGGCTATTGTGCGCTTCATGGAGACGCCTGACACCCCTGCCGAATCCGCCCCCGAACCGACCGGAGTAGCCGCCCAGGACTGGGCGAAAGCTGCCGCCGAGCCCCACTACCGCGCGGCGGTCGTGGACCTCCTCGGTGCGCTCGCCTACGGGGAGCTCGCGGCGTTCGAGCGCCTCGCGGAGGACGCCAAGCTGGCGCCCACCCTCGGCGACAAGGCGGAGCTGGCGAAGATGGCGTCGGCGGAATTCCACCACTTCGAACAATTGCGCGACCGTCTCTCGGCGATCGGCGCCGAGCCGACCGACGCGATGGAGCCGTTCGTCGCCGCGCTCGACGGCTTCCACCGCCAGACCGCGCCGTCCGACTGGCTGGAGGGCCTGGTCAAGGCGTACGTCGGCGACTCGATCGCCAGTGACTTCTACCGCGAGGTCGCGGCCCGCCTCGACGGCGACACCCGCGCGCTGGTGCTCGGCGTGCTCGACGACACGGGCCACGCGAGCTTCGCCGTCGAGAAGGTGCGCGCCGCGATCGAGGCGGACCCGCGGGTGGGCGGCCGGCTCGCGCTGTGGGCGCGGCGGCTGATGGGCGAGGCCCTCTCGCAGTCCCAGCGGGTGGTCGCCGACCGGGACGCGCTCTCGACCATGCTGGTCGGCGGGGTGGCCGACGGATTCGACCTCGCGGAGGTCGGGCGGATGTTCTCCCGGATCACCGAGGCGCACACGAAGCGGATGGCGGCGCTGGGCCTGGCGGCCTAGCCGGACGCAGGGGGCCCGCCGTCCGCCGCGGGCCGCCGTGGCCGGGGGCGCGGTTCGCCGCGCCCCCGAGTCGCCCTCCGGCCGGGGCCCTTGCGGGGCTCCGCGGGGCGGTCAGGCCGTCGCGGAGCGGCGCATGCTGCCGCCGGCCGGGCGGATCAGCAGGGAGAGCAGGGCCACCGAGACGGCCACCGCCCCCAGGAGCGTCGCGGGGGTGTGGCCGGAGCCGAGCGCCATGTGGGTGATGAAGGCGCCGACGAGCGCCCCGGCGGGGCCGGTGGACAGGACGAGGCTGCGTGCGGGCAGCCGGTGGCCCAGCCGGTGTGCCGTGGCCCAGGCCAGGGCCAGGCCGAGCAATGTGGAGCCGATCGCTTCCAGAATCACGGTGTGTGCCCTCCTTCGCGGCCAGGTGCAAATCGGTCGTAGCCGGTCTACCCCCGGGTGCCGGAACGCAACCCTCCATGATCGGGCGGGACGTGCGGCCGCACGGGCAACACAGCAGAACGGCCCGGTGGTTGGGAACCACCGGGCCGTTCTTCCAAGATCCACCAAGAGCGTCCTCGCGGGCGCCCGAGCGGCTACTGCGGGTACTGCGGCTACTACAGGGCGCTGAAGCCCACCTTGCGCGCGGTCGGCTCGCCGAGCTCCACGTACGCGAGGCGGTCGGCCGGAACCAGGACCTTGCGGCCGTGGTCGTCCACGAGGCTCAGCAGCGGCGACTTGCCGGTCAGCGCCTCGGACACCGCGGTCTCGACTTCCTCGGCGCTCTGGCCGCTCTCCAGCACGATCTCGCGGGGCGCGTACTGCACGCCGATCTTGACCTCCACGGCTTTGTCCCTCCGACGGTCAGTCTGTGCGCGGCCGTCCGCGCCGTACCCAGCACACATTAGCCCGGTGAGGGGACGGGAACGGCCGCGGCCGTGCACGCCGTCAGCGAACACGGGACGGGAACAAAGACCCGAGGGCTCAGTGGCCGTCCACGCCGTGCAGCGGGAAGCCCGCGATGCCGCGCCAGGCGAGCGACGTGATGAGCTGCACCGCCTTCTCGCGCGGGACCGTGCTGCCGCTGGCCAGCCAGTAGCGGGCGACGACCTGCGAGTACCCGCCGAGGCCGACGGCCAGGAGCATCGCCTCGTCCCTGGGCAGGCCGGTGTCCTCCGCGATGACCTCGCAGATCGCCTCGGCGCACTGCAGGGTGACCCGGTCCACGCGCTCGCGCACGGCCGACTCGTTCGTCAGGTCCGACTCGAAGACCAGCCGGAAGGCGCCGCCCTCGTCCTCCACGTACGCGAAGTAGGCGTCCATCGTCGCGGCTACGCGGAGCTTGTTGTCCGTGGTGGACGCCAGCGCCGTGCGCACGGAGTGCAGGAGCGACTCGCAGTGCTGGTCGAGCAGGGCGAGGTACAGGTCGAGCTTGCCGGGGAAGTGCTGGTAGAGCACGGGCTTGCTGACGCCGGCACGCTCGGCGATGTCGTCCATCGCGGCCGCGTGGTACCCCTGCGCCACGAAGACTTCCTGTGCCGCCCCGAGGAGCTGGTTGCGTCGGGCACGGCGCGGCAGCCGTGTGCCCCGCGGGCGTGCCGCCTCTGTCTGCTCGATGGCTGTCACGCCGCCTCCCAATCGTCCGATGTGCGGTGAGCGCCGCGCCGCCATCGTACTTTTCGGTAACTGCGATGTGCGCGGTGCGAGCGCAGAATTTCACGGACTGGACGACCGCAGAAGGCCTCGCCAACGGTGCGTAGCAGGGCAAACACGGTCAGGTCGGCGCCGGCTCCCGCGGCCGTCGCCCGGCTCTTTCAGCGGTAGTCGTCCTCGTCGAGACGGACGACGCGGGCCTGCTCCGCCAGGTCGCCCTCGCTGGCCGCGGCCGGGTCGGCGTCCGCCAGGGAGTCGTCGTGGCCGGGCGTCAGGTCGGCCTGCTGCTCGGCGGTGTCCGCCTCCGGGGCCTCGACGCCGGGCTCGGCCGCGCCGTCGGTCTCCGTCTCGAAGGTCTCGGGGTCGGTCGGGTCGACACTCATGTGTGGCTCTCTTCCCTTGCGGAACGTGGTGGCCCAGGTGATGCGAGTGCCCGCTGCGCCCTCTTTCCATGACTCGTTCCAAGAGCTGATTCGAGCGTAGAAGAGACCCGGGCGGGGCGCTACGCGGTCTGTGCGTCATCTGTGACGGCGAACACGTGAACTACCGCGTGATCGTCTCGTAACATTGCCGCATGTCTTCGACCGATCTGCCGAACCTGCTGGCCACCGCCGCCGCCCCCAAGCCGGGTGCCGTGGCGGTCGCGGAGGGGGAGCGGCTCGACTCGGTCGGCCTGCCCGGTCTGTCGCTGACCGTGCGGTCCCGGCCCCCGGTCAGGCCCGGACTGCCGCCCGCGCTGTACGTGCACGGGCTCGGCGGCTCCTCGCAGAACTGGTCGGCGCTGATGCCGGAACTGGCGGACGTCGTCGACTGCGAGGCCCTCGACCTGCCGGGATTCGGCGACTCGCCGCCACCGGACGACGGGGACTACTCCATCACCGGGCACGCCCGCGCGGTGATCCGCTATCTCGACGCCCGCGGGCGCGGTCCCGTCCACCTCTTCGGGAACTCCCTCGGCGGCGCCGTCACCACGCGCGTCGCCGCGGTCCGCCCGGACCTCGTCCGCACGCTCACCCTGGTCTCGCCCGCCCTGCCGGAGCTGCGGGTGCAGCGCACCGCGGTGCCGACCGGGCTGCTCGCGGTGCCGGGCGTCGCCGCCCTGTTCACCCGGCTCACCCGGGAGTGGACGGCCGAGCAGCGCGTCCGGGGCGTCATGGGCCTCTGCTACGGGGACCCGGGCAAGGTCACGCCGGAAGGCTTCGACGCGGCGGTCAGGGAGATGGAGCGCAGGCTCCAGCTCCCTTATTTCTGGGATGCGATGGCCCGCTCCGCCCGCGGCATCGTCAACGCGTACACGCTGGGCGGCCAGCACGGGCTGTGGCGGCAGGCCGAGCGGGTGCTCGCGCCGACCCTGCTCGTCTACGGCGGCCGGGACCTGCTCGTCTCGTCCCGCATGGCCCGCAAGGCGGCCGCCGCGTTCCGCGATTCGCGGCTGCTCACGCTGCCCGACGCGGGGCACGTGGCGATGATGGAGTACCCCGAGAGCGTGGCCACGGCCTTCCGTGAACTGCTCGAGGACACAGGGGAGCCGGGCGGCCTCGGCCGCGAGGACGCGCAGACCGGATCGGGGAGCTGAGGCGCGGCGTGGGACGTCACAGCCGCCGGGTTCCGGCAGACACGACCGACGACACCGGCACCACGGACCTACCGCGGTCGCGGGCCGCCGGGCCGAACCCGGGCCCCGGCACGGGACGTCGCCGCAGGGCCCCGGGCGCGGACGGCACCCCGGCCCACGGCACCCCCGTCCACGGCGTCCCGCACGTCCGCGGCGGCCACCCCGAGCAGCGGGAGCCCGGCGGCGGCTGGGGGGACCTCGCGGACACGGGCGAGGGCGCGGTCGCGCGCACGGATGCCGAATCCGGTGCCGGTGCCGATGCCAGTTCCGGTGCCGATGCCGCCGACGGCGGTGACGCCCGCTCCTCCGACGCCGGCCCGGACACCGGCGCGAGCCCCCGGATCACCGGCGCGGTCCGCATCCCCCGGCCCCGCCGCAGTGACGTCCCCGGGCCCCGCCAGGACTACGTGGCCGCCTTCCCCGACGACGCAGACGACGCAGACGACGCAGACGGCGCTGACGATACGGACGCCGACAGCGGTGAGGAGCTCGGCACCGCGGGCGCGCCGAAGCCCGCCACGCAGCCGCCGCCGCCCCGCGACCCCTACGCCTCCGTCACCGACTGGAGCGACGCGGAGGAGGCCCACCCCGCCGGTGGCGGGGGCGACTTCTCCGACGGTGCGGGCGCCGACGACGACGGCAAGGGCGGCAAGGGGCGCGGACGCCTCTACGCCGGCATCGCGGCCGCCGCCGTGACCACCGTGCTCGCCGTCGTCGTGGCCGGTCAGGTCACCGGCGGCGGGAGCGGCGCCGACGCGAGCGCCAAGGCCTCGCCCGGCGGCCCGCGCGACACCGAGGACCCCGCATCCCGCTCGGACCGCCGTCCGGCGCCCGCCGACGCGCCCGCGGCCCCGGTCACGTACGACCAGAAGATGGGCAAGAAATACCCGCTGGACCCGAAGGCGCAGGCGAAGGGCGACTTCGAGGCGATATCCGGATTCGACAAGGCGCCCGGCAAGGGGCAGAAGTTCCGCTATCGCGTCGACGTCGAGAAGGGACTGGGGCTCGACGGTGAACTCTTCGCGCAGGCCGTCCAGAAGACCCTGAACGACGACCGGAGTTGGGCCCACGCGGGAGCCCGCACCTTCGAGCGGATATCGTCGGGCAGGCCCGATTTCGTCATTACGCTGGCGAGCCCGGGGACCACCGGGAAGTGGTGCGCCAAATCCGGTCTCGACACGACCCAGGACAATGTGTCGTGCGACTCCGCGGCGACGGAACGCGTGATGATCAATGCCTATCGGTGGGCGCAGGGCGCCAAGACGTACGGCGACGCGATCCACCCGTACCGCCAGATGCTGATCAATCACGAGGTGGGCCACCGGCTCGGCCACAACCACACGGATTGCACCGAGGACGGCGCGCTCGCGCCCGTCATGCAGCAGCAGACGAAATTCCTTGATCACGACGGGATCAAGTGCAAGCCCAACCCCTGGGTCTTCCCGAAGAGTTGACCGGGAATCGCCCCGCGGGGGCGGCTCCCGCTTTGACATCCGTCGGAAGTTCGTTCATATTTCTCCGCATGTCGAACCGTCACGCCCCGTCGAGCGCCGCCATTGAGCTGGCGCTGTTCGGCGTGACCGCGCTCTGCGTGGCCGACATTCACTGTTGCTGACGCCCGCCCCGGCGAGTGCGTCGCTTTTCCCAGCTGTGCCGGCTCCGGCCGGCGTCCGGACCGTCGCGCAGCCCCCTTTCCGGCTGCCCGTGGTCGCGCACGGCTGAACTCCGCTGCTTTTCTGCCGCGTTTTCGCACCTCTTCCGGGGCGAGCTCCGTCCGAGCTCCGCTCGATCCCCGTCGACCCGCCGCGCTGCCGCGGCGACCCCCGAGAGGTCTTCTTCCGATGCGTCAATCGTCCGTCATAGCCCGCCGCGTGGCAGCGGCTTCCGTCAGCCTGGTCCTGGCCTCGGGCGTCGCCGCCTGCGCGGGCCCCAAGGACAACGACGCCGACAGCGGCGGCGACGGCAAGCCCGCCAAGGGCGGCACCCTGACCGTCCTCAACCGCGACCCGCAGACCGACTTCGACCCGGCGCGGCTCTACACCTCCGGCGGCGGCAACGTCCCCAGCCTCGTCTTCCGCACGCTGACCACCCGCAACCGCGAGGACGGCGCCAAGGGTGCCGAGGTCGTCCCGGACCTCGCCACGGACCTCGGCAAGCCGAGCAAGAACGCCACCGTGTGGACGTACACCCTGAAGAAGGGCGTCACGTTCGAGGACGGCACGCCCATCACCTCGGCCGACGTGAAGTACGGCATCGAGCGGTCCTTCGCCGCCGAACTCAGCGGCGGCGCGCCCTACTTGAGGGACTGGCTGATCGGCGGCGCCAAGTACCAGGGTCCCTACAAGGACAAGAGCGGCAAGGGCCTCGAGTCCATCGAGACGCCCGACGACCGCACCCTCGTCTTCCATCTGAACAAGCCCGAGGGCGAGTTCCCCTACCTGGCGACCCAGACGCAGTTCACGCCGGTCCCCAAGGCCAAGGACAAGGGCACCAAGTACGAGGACCACCCGGTCTCCTCCGGCCCGTACAAGGTCGTCAGGAACGAGAACGACGGCGAGCGGCTGCGCCTGGAGCGCAACCCGCACTGGTCCGCGAAGACCGACCAGGAGCGCAAGGCCTACCCCGACGTCATCGACGTGCGGTCCGGGCTCGACTCCTCCGTCATCAACCAGCGGCTCTCCACCGGCCAGGGCGCCGACGCCGCCGCCGTCACCACCGACACCAACCTCGGCCCGGCCGAACTCGCCAAGGTCACCGGCGACAAGGAGCTGGCCTCGCACGTCGGCACCGGCCACTTCGGCTACACGAACTACCTCGCCTTCAACCCGAAGGTGAAGCCGTTCGACGACCCCAAGGTGCGCCAGGCCATCTCCTACGCCGTGAACCGCTCCTCGGTGGTCAACGCCGCGGGCGGCTCCTCGCTCGCCGAGCCCGCCACCACCTACCTGCCGAACCAGAAGTCCTTCGGGTACACGAAGTACGACCACTTCCCCGCGGGCACCGACGGCAACCCGAAGAAGGCGAAGGAGCTCCTGAAGGAGGCCGGGCACAAGGACGGCCTGACCATCACGCTCACGCACTCCAACGCCAAGGACTTCGAGACGAGCCCCGAGATCGCCACCGCGATCCAGGACGCCCTGAAGAAGGCCGGGATCACCGTCAAGCTCCAGGGCCTGGAGGAGAACGACTACTCGGACAAGGTGCACAGCGCCAAGAACGAGCCCGGCCTCTTCCTCGCCCACTGGGGTGCCGACTGGCCCTCCGGCGGCCCCTTCCTCGCCCCGATCTTCGACGGCCGGCAGATCGTCCGGGACGGCGCCAACTTCAACTCCGGCTTCCTGGACGACGCGTCGGTCAACGACGAGATCGACGAGATCAACAAGCTGACCGACCTGGACGCCGCCGCGCGGCGCTGGGGCGCCCTCGACAAGAAGATCGGTGAGCGGGCGCTGACCGTGCCGCTCTTCCACCCGGTCTACAAGCGCCTGTACGGCAAGGACATCAAGAACGTCGTCATCAGCGACTGGACCGGCGTCCTCGACATCTCCCAGGTCGCGGTGAAGTAGTCGTGACGATCTTCTGGCGGCGGCTGCGCGAGCAGCGCGCCGCCCTCGTCGCGGCGGGCGTCGTCGCGCTGCTCGTGCTCGTGGCGCTCGCCGCGCCGCTGCTCACCGCCCTGGAGGGGCAGGACCCCACCACGTACCACCCGGACCTCATCGACTCGGCGCGCGGCGGCGTGCCGGTCGGCTCCCTCGGCGGGATCAGCGGCGAGCACTGGCTCGGCGTCGAACCGCAGACCGGACGCGACCTGTTCGCCCGGCTCGTGTACGGCGCGCGCGTCTCGCTCGGCGTCGCGCTCGCCGCGACCGTCGTGCAGGTGATCATCGGCGTGGCCGTCGGCATCGCCGCCGGACTCGGCAGCCGCTGGGTGGACCAGGTGCTCAGCCGGGCCACCGACGTCATCGTCGCGCTGCCGCTGATGGTCCTGGCGCTCGCGCTGATGGCCGTCGTGCCGGGCGGCTTCCCGCGGCCGGTGCTCGTCGCCCTGGTCATCGGCCTCGTCGCCTGGGGCAACGTGGCCAAGATCGTGCGGGCCCAGACGGTCACCCTCAAGGAGCTCGACCACGTCGCCGCCGCCCGGCTCAGCGGCTGGGGCGGGCTGCAGATCGCCCGGCGCGAGCTGCTGCCCGCGCTCGGCGCACCCGTCATCACCTACGCCGCGCTGCTCGTCCCGGTGAACATCACGGTCGAGGCCGCGCTCTCCTTCCTCGGCGTGGGCGTCAAGCCGCCCACCGCGTCCTGGGGACAGATGCTGACGGCCGCGGACGTCTGGTACCAGGCGGCGCCGCAGTACCTGCTCTACCCGGCGGGCGCGCTGTTCGTGACCGTCCTCGCGCTCACCGTCCTCGGCGACGGCGTGCGCACCGCCCTCGACCCGCGCGCCGCCTCCCGGCTGCGCATCGGCACGGGACGCAAGCGGGAGGCCCACGCATGACCGGCTTCCTGCTGCGCCGCGTCATCGGCGCCGCCGTCACCCTGCTCGCCATCTCCGTGATCATCTACGGGGTCTTCTACGCGGCACCGGGCAACGTCGCCCAGATCACCTGCGGCCCGCGCTGCTCCCCGGCGCAGGTCCAGCAGGTCGCCGAGCAACTGCGCCTCGACGACCCGCTCTACGTCCGCTACGGCGACTTCCTCCGGGGCATCCTCGTCGGCCAGGACTACTCGACCGGCACCGGCACCGAGCACTGCGCCGCGCCCTGCCTCGGGATCTCCTACCAGAGCGACCAGCAGGTCACCTCGCTGATCATGGCGAAGCTGCCGGTCACCGGGTCGCTCGCGCTCGGCGCGATGGTGCTGTGGCTGCTGCTCGGCGTCGGCACCGGCGTGCTCTCCGCCTGGCGGCGCGGCCGGCTCAGCGAGCGCGTGCTGACCGCCGTCACGCTCGCCGGCACCGCCACGCCCGTCTTCGTGATCGGCCTGCTGCTGATGATCGTGGTCTGCGGCCAGCTGCAGTGGCTGCCCTTCCCGCAGTACGTGGCGTTCGCCGACGACCCGACGCAGTGGGCGTGGAACCTGCTCCTGCCCTGGCTGTCGCTCGCCCTGATCGAGGCCGCCAAGTACGCGCGCCTGACCCGCTCCGCGATGCTGGAGACGCTCGCCGACGACCACGTGCGCACCTTCCGCGCGTACGGCGTGGGGGAGCGGTCGATCATCGGCAGGCACGCGCTGCGGGGCGCGGTCGCCCCCGTCATCGCGCTGACCGCCAACGACTTCGGGTCGATGTTCGGCGGGGCCGTGCTCAGCGAGACGCTGTTCGGCCTGCCCGGCATCGGGCGCGAACTCGTGCACGCGGTCAAGGTCGTCGACCTGCCGGTGGTGGTCGGGATGGTCCTGGTCACCGGCTTCTTCGTGGTGCTCGCCAATGCCGTCGCGGACGTGCTGTACGCGGTGGCCGACCGACGGGTGGTCCTGACATGAGCCTCGTCCACGTCACCGATCTCTCGGTGGAGTTCGGCTCCGGCGTGCACGCCGTCGACGGGCTCTCCTTCACCCTGGAGGCGGGCGGCGCGCTCGCCCTCGTCGGGGAGTCGGGGTCCGGCAAGTCCACGGTGGCGTCCGCGCTGCTCGGGCTGCACCGCGGCACGGGCGCGCGGGTGCGCGGCTCCGTGCTGGTCGACGGCGTCGACGTGCAGCGGGCGTCCGACGCCGAACTGCGCGCGCTGCGCGGCGGGAAGGCCGCGATGGTCTTCCAGGACCCGCTCTCCTCCCTCGACCCGTACTACGCGGTGGGCGACCAGATCGCCGAGGTGTACCGCGTGCACACGGGCGCCTCCCGGCGGGCCGCACGCGCGCGTGCCGTCGAGGTGCTCGACCGGGTCGGCATCCCCGACGCCGTGCGCCGCGCCCGCGCGCGCCCGCACGAGTTCAGCGGCGGCATGCGCCAGCGCACGCTGATCGCCATGGCGCTGGCCTGCGAGCCCGCGCTGCTGGTCGCCGACGAACCGACCACCGCGCTCGACGTCACCGTCCAGGCGCAGATCCTCGACCTGCTGCACGCGCTGCGGGACGAGACGGGCATGGGCCTGCTCCTGGTCACCCACGACGTGGGAGTCGCCGCCGAGAGCGTGGACGACGTCCTGGTCATGCGCGGCGGCCGGGCGGTCGAGCGCGGGCCGGTGCGGGACGTCCTCGGGGCGCCCCGCGAGGCGTACACCCGCGAACTCCTGGGGGCGGTGCCGCGGGTCGACTCGCCGCTCGCGCCGCCCGCGGAGCAGCAGGGCGAGGTCGTGCTCGAAGCCGTCGGGCTGCGGCGGGAGTTCGGCCGCGGCAAGCGCGCGGTGACCGCCGTCGACGACGTCTCCCTCACAGTCCGCCGCGGGGAGACCCTCGGCATCGTCGGCGAGAGCGGCAGCGGCAAGACCACGCTGGGGCGCATGCTCGTCGGCCTGCTGGCGCCCACCGCCGGGCAGCTCCGCCACGGGGGTGCGGAGAAGCCCGGCGGGCAGGTCGTCCCCGGGGTGCAGATGGTCTTCCAGGACCCCGTCTCCTCGCTCAACCCGCGGCGCTCCGTCGGCGAGTCCGTCGCCGACCCGCTGCGCGCGCGGGGCGAGAGCGACGCCTTCGTGCGCGAGCGCGCGCGGGAGCTCCTGGCCCGCGTGGGTCTCGAACCGGCGCACTACGACCGCTACCCGCACGAGTTCAGCGGCGGTCAGCGCCAGCGCGTCGGCATCGCCCGCGCGCTCGCCGCCGAACCGCGGCTCATCGTGTGCGACGAACCGGTCTCCGCGCTCGACGTGACCACCCAGGCCCAGGTGACCGGGCTCCTCGCCGAGCTGCAGCGGGAGCTGGGGCTCGCGCTGGTGTTCGTCGCCCACGACCTCGCCGTGGTGCGCCAGGTCAGCGACCGGGTCGCGGTGATGCGGCAGGGGCGGATCGTCGAGCAGGGCACGGTCGCCGAGGTCTACGGGGCGCCGCAGGACCCGTACACCAAGCGGCTGCTCGCGGCCGTGCCCGCCCTCGACCCGGAGGTCGCGGGGCAGCGCAGGAAGGCCCGCGGGGAGCTGGCCGCGGCCTGAGGCGACGCGGCCACGGCTGGCCGCAGCCTGACTCTCCGTAGCGATATCGGGGTTCCGGTGCGCCATAGCGCGACGGAACGCGACCGACGCGGGAAAGTTACTGCCGTTCACCCCTTTTGGTGGCGCGATGGACAACCGTCCGTCGCGCCACCGGCATGACCGCATACGTTCGTCCCGCTGCGAGCCGCCGGCCCAACGGCGGCTCCCCAGACGGGAGATCGGGGGTGCGCTCGTGCGCGTCGGACTGCTGACGGAGGGTGGCTATCCGTACGTGAGCGGTGAGGCCAGGCTCTGGTGCGACCGGCTCGTGCGCGGGCTCGGGCAGCACGAGTTCGACGTCTACGCCCTCAGCCGCAGCGAGCGGCAGGAGGCCCAGGGCTGGGTCGCCCTGCCGCCCCAGGTCGGCCGGGTGCGCACGGCGCCGCTGTGGACCGTCGACGACGACGCGCTCTGCGCCGCGGGGCCGCGCGGCGGGCGCGGGCGGCGGGCCCGGCGCCGGTTCGCCGACTGCCTCGGGGATCTTGCGCAGGCCGTCTGTGCGGGCGGGGCCGGCGCCGCCGCCGCGGGCGCCGAAGGGGACACGGGCGGCGCGCGGCCCCGCCCCGCCGAGGTGGCGGACCGTTTCAGCAACGCTCTGTACGGGCTCGCCGAACTCGCCCGCGACGAAGGCGGACTGGTCGCGGCCCTGCGCTCCGAAACCGCCGTGCGCGCCCTGGAGCGCGCCTGTCGCGCGCCCGGCGCCCTGCGCGCCGCCCGCACCGCGCGCGTCCCCGACCTGCTCGCCGCCGCGGGCCTGATGGAGCGGGCGCTGCGCCCGCTCTCCCTCGACTGGTACACGGCCGACGGGCTCGGCGCCGTCGACCTGTGCCACGCCACCTCCGGCGGGCCCGCGGCTCTGCCGGGACTGCTGGCCCGGCACTTCGCCGGGGTGCCGCTGCTCGTCACCGAGTACGGCGTGCAGCTGCGGGCGCACTACCTCGCCGCGGGCGAGGGGGACCTGAGCGCGCCGGCGCGCGCGCTGCTCGCGTCCTTCCACGGCCTCCTCGCCGCCGAGGTCTACCGCGGGGCCACGGTGATCACCCCCGGCAACACCCACGCCCGGCGCTGGCAGGAGCGCTGCGGCGCCGACCGCGACAGGCTGCGCACGGTCTACCCGGGCATGGAGTCGGGGCGCTTCGCGCGCATCGGCGAGGAGGGGTACGACGGGGCCGCGGCCGACCCCCGCACCCTCCTGTGGGTCGGTCGCATCGAGCCCGCCAAGGACCTGATCTCGCTGCTCCACGCCTTCGCGGAGATCCGCGGGCGGGTGCCGGGCGCGCGGCTGCGGATCGTCGGTGCCCCGGCCGAGGGGGCCGAGTCCCTGGCGTACCTCGCGCACTGCCGTTCCCTCGCCGCGCAGCTCTTCCCCGACGAGGCGGACGGCGTGCACGCGGTCGGCGACAACCCCGTCTCCTTCGAGGAGATCGGCGGGCCCGACGTGCCCGACCTCGCCGACGCGTACGCCGCCGGGGGCGTGGTCGTCCTGTCCAGCGTCGTCGAGGGTTTTCCGATCAGCCTGGTCGAGGCCATGTTCTGCGGGCGCGCGACCGTCTCGACGGACGTCGGCGCGGTGGTGGAGGTCATCGGCGGTACCGGGCTCGTCGTGCCCCCGCGCAATCCGCGGGCGCTCGCGGAGGCGTGCGTGGCGCTCCTGCGCGACCCCGAGCGCTGTGCGCGCCTGGGCGCGGCGGCTCGGGCCCGCGCCCTCGAACTCTTCACCGTCGAGCAGAACACCGCCGCCTTCCGCGGCATCTACCTGGAGATCGTCTCGCACTGCCCCGTACGCCGGGACGCGGTGGACGAGGCGGGCGAACCGGTGCCGTTCGCCCACCCGGCGGAGGCGCACGTGCCCGGGCGCTGGACGGTCGCGGTGGGACCGCCCGCGGCCGGGGCGGAGCCGGCGGCCGAGGGCGCCGGGCTGCCGAGCTGGGCCGCGCCGGACGAGGCGGGCGGCGGGACGGACGGGGCCGGTCCGCGGCCCCAAGGGATCGACGTGCGCAAGCAGTTGAAGGGGGCCGCCGTATGAGACGGCACGAAGGCGGGGCCGGCGCGGTGGACGCGCCACAGGCCCCGGAGAGCGCGAGCGGCTGGGACTCCCGCTCCGAGGAACTGCTCGGGGACGTGGCGCTGACCCCGGATCTGCCGAGTGGCGGCGGCCTGGCACCGGATCTGCCGGGGAGCGGTGCCCCGGCGCCCGTGACCGCCCACTCCGTCCCGGCCTTCGGCGAATCCGCTTCGGGGGCGACGGGGGCGACGGGGGAGCCGGGTGGCCCGGAGGCCTTCGGCTCCGGCGAATCCGTTCGCCCCTTCGGGGGGCACGTTTCCGCTCCCGCCTCCGCCCCCCGCGCCAAGCCGCCGAGGCGCGGTGCCGCCGACCCCGTGAAGGCGCTCATGCACCGTCATCGCGAGCTGTGCGCGCGGGCCGTCGATCCGCTGGAGATCGCCGCGGGGCTCGAGGCGCACGGGGTCACCGACCGGGCGGCCGCGCGGTTCCGGCACCGGGACGTGTTCGCGCTCGCCGAGGAGATGTACGCGCGCGTGCCGCGCGGTGGCGACGACGCGGGGCGCACCGCCCCCGCCGACGAGCCCGCCGGGATACGTGCGGCCGGGCGCGCCGGCAGCGGCATACGTGACGTGCCCCAAGCCCCGCCCGGCTGGGCGCTGTTCGCCCTGCTGCCCGGCGCGGTCTGCGCGGCCGCCGTGACCGCGCTCGGCCTCGGCCCCGAGGGCGACGCCCGCTACGGGATCGTGCCCGTCGGCGTGCTCGCCGTCGCCGTGGCCCTGCGCGTCGCCCTGCGCAAGGGCCCCCTGCGCCACGTCACCCACCCGATGCCCGCCACGCGCGCGTGGGCGTGCTGGCTCCTCGCGTACGC
This sequence comes from Streptomyces sp. NPDC002564, assembly GCF_042889645.1. Classification (NCBI taxonomy): domain Bacteria; kingdom Bacillati; phylum Actinomycetota; class Actinomycetes; order Kitasatosporales; family Streptomycetaceae; genus Streptomyces; species Streptomyces sp. NPDC002564. Next base: position 737,982 of record NZ_JBIARE010000001.1, read on the forward strand.
CCTGCTCGGCGACGCGCTGCTGAGCGGCGCCGTCTCCGGCGGCCCCGACGCGCCCGCGGACCTCTGGGACCCGGCCCTCGCCCCGCTCCTCGGCCTCGCCCTTGCCGTCGCGCCCGCGACCTGGTGCGCCCGCCTGTTCGCCGTACGGGCCGGGAGCAGGCTCGCCGCCAGCCGCGGCCTCGACGACTTCGCCTCCTCCGTACGGCCGTTGCTGCTCGGCGTGTTCGCGCTGTTCCTGGCCGCGCTCGGCGCGCTGCTCACGGCGACGCACGCGCTGCTCGGCGGCGCGGGCGGCGACCTCGCCGGTGGTACGGGCGGCGGCGCCCGGGCCCCCGTCGGCGCCGCCGCGCTCGGCGAGCTCCTGCTGCTCGCACGCCTGCTCGGCGCCTACGGCTTCACCCGCGCCCCCGCCCTGCTGCTCGGCGCCGCGGGCGCCGGTGAAGTGGCCGCACTGGCCCTCGTGTTCGCCGGCCGACTGCCCGGCTGCGACCTGCTCGGCGCGCCCGTCACGGCCGCCGTCGACGCCTGGGGGCCCGGTGCCGTACCGGCCCTCGCGTGCGGCAGCGCGGCCCTCGTCCTCCTCGCCCACGCGGCCAGGACCCTGACCTTGGCCTCGGCCCACGCATGTGCCCGCGAGGCGCCGTGAGCCGCGCGCCGGAGCCCTACGCCCACTCTCCCGCGGGGCCGACACCGCGGGCCTCATCCCGTGCATCACGGCAACTTCCCGAAGGAGAAAGACAGATGACCACCCGCAGCCGTCTCCGCCACCGAGCGGCCACCCCGGGAGGCGCCCGATGAGGGTGCTGCTGATCGGAGCCAACGGATACCTCGGCAGGTTCGTCGCCGACCGGCTGCTCGCCGACCCGGCCGTGCAGCTCACCGCGCTCGGCCGCGGCGACGACTCGGACGTACGGTTCGACCTCGCCAGCGGCAGCCCCGGCGCGCTCACCCGCTTCCTGGACGCCGTGCACCCGGGCGTCGTCATCAACTGCGCCGGGGCCACCCGGGGCGGGGCCCGCGAGCTGACCCGGCACAACACCGTCGCCGTCGCCACCATCTGCGAGGCCCTGCGCCGCAGCGGCTGCGGCGCGCGCCTCGTCCAGCTGGGCTGCGGCGCCGAGTACGGCCCGAGCCAGCCGGGCTCCTCCACCGCCGAGGACGCGGTGCCGCGCCCCGGCGGCCCCTACGGCGTCAGCAAGCTGGCGGCCACCGAGCTGGTGCTCGGCTCCGGCCTGGACGCCGTCGTCCTGCGGGTGTTCTCGCCCGCCGGGCCCGGCACGCCCGCCGGATCGCCGCTCGGCCGGCTCGCGGAGGCCATGCGGCGCGCCATGCAGGCCGGGGACGGCGAGCTCAAGCTCGGCGGGCTCGGCGTGCAGCGGGACTTCGTCGACGTGCGCGACGTGGCGCGCGCCGTGCACGCCGCCTCGCTCTCCGCGGCCCAGGGCATCGTGAACATCGGCGCGGGCCGCGCCGTGCGCCTGCGGGACGCCGCCGCGGTCCTGGCCCGCGTCGCGGGGTACGGGGGCGCGCTGCACGAGCTCGACCAGGTGCCCGTGCGGGCCACCATCGGCCACCCCCGCGGCGAGTCCGACCACGGCATGCCGGCCGCCGCCTACCCCTACCCGGACGGCTGCGGCAGCTGGCAGCAGGCCGACGTGCGCACCGCCCGCGACCGGCTCGGCTGGCGGCCCCGGATCAACCTCGAGGAGTCGCTCGCCGACATCTGGATGGAGGCCGCATGCCGCATCTGACCAGGACCGCAGGGGGTGCCGCGAGCACCGAGGTACGCATCGGCTTCGGCATCCCCGGCTTCGCCCACCCACTCGTCGCCCCCGTCGAATGGGCCGAACTGACCCGACCGGGCACCCCTTTGAAGTGGGTTGTCCTGAATGTCGCGAACGGCCCGGGGCAACGGCCCGACCCGCACTGTCTGGAGGCGGCGGGCCGCCTGCGGAACGCGGGCGTCCGCGTGCTCGGCCACCTCGACCTGACGTACGGCGCCCGCTCCTTCGGGGAGCTCGTCTCCGACGCGCACCGCTACCTCGACTGGTACCGGGTCGACGGCTTCTCGCTGGACCGCTGCCCCACCGAGCGGGCCGCCCTCCCGGAGGTGCGCAGGACGGTCACGACGCTGCGCGCGCTCGTCGACGACGCCCACATCGTGCTCGGCCACGGCACCCACCCGTACCCCGGATACGCCGAGACGGGCGACCAGTTGGTGACCTTCGCGGGCCCGTGGAGCGACTACCGCTGGTCGCAGGTGGCCGAGTGGACCGCCGACTACCCGCCGGAGCGCTTCTGTCACTTCGTGCACGGGATGCCGCTCGGCCACCTGGACGAGGCGCTGCGCATCGCCCGCTGGCAGGGCGCGTCGACGATCTACTTCACGGACCGGGTCGACGGCGGCGGTCACGGGGAGCCCTGGGAGGCCATGCCCGGTTACTGGGACGAAATCGTCTCGCGTATCGGAACAGGTGTCTCGGAATGAAGAAGGGCGTGGCAGTGTTACGGGGAGAACAACCGTACGTAGGAACCGACCAACGGAGTCCCCGTGTCGCTGCCACCCCTGGTCGAGCCCGCATCTGAGCTCACCGTCGACGAGGTCCGCAGGTACTCCCGCCACCTGATCATCCCGGATGTCGGGATGGACGGGCAGAAGCGGCTGAAGAACGCCAAGGTGCTCTGCGTGGGCGCCGGCGGCCTCGGGTCGCCGGCCCTGATGTACCTGGCCGCGGCCGGTGTCGGCACGCTCGGCATCGTCGAGTTCGACGAGGTCGACGAGTCCAACCTGCAGCGCCAGATCATCCACAGCCAGGCGGACATCGGCCGCTCCAAGGCGGCGTCCGCGAAGGACTCGGTCCTCGGCATCAACCCGTACGTGAACGTGATCCTCCACGAAGAGCGGCTCGAGGCCGAGAACGTGATGGACATCTTCAGCCAGTACGACCTGATCGTCGACGGCACGGACAACTTCGCGACCCGCTACCTGGTCAACGACGCGTGCGTGCTGCTCAACAAGCCGTACGTGTGGGGTTCGATCTACCGCTTCGACGGGCAGGCGTCCGTCTTCTGGAGCGAGCACGGTCCGTGCTACCGCTGCCTCTACCCGGAGCCCCCGCCGCCCGGCATGGTCCCCTCCTGCGCGGAGGGCGGCGTGCTCGGCGTGCTGTGCGCGTCGATCGGCTCCATCCAGGTCACCGAGGCCATCAAGGTCCTCACGGGCACGGGCGACCCGCTGGTCGGCCGCCTGATGATCTACGACGCCCTGGAGATGCAGTACCGCCAGGTCAAGGTCCGCAAGGACCCCGACTGCGCGGTCTGCGGCGAGAACCCCACCGTCACCGAGCTCATCGACTACGAGGCCTTCTGCGGCGTCGTGTCCGAGGAGGCCCAGGAGGCGGCGGCCGGCTCGACGATCACTCCCCGGCAGCTCAAGGAGTGGATCGACGCCGACGAGAAGATCGAGATCATCGACGTCCGCGAGGTCAACGAGTACGAGATCGTCTCGATCCCCGGCGCCAAGCTGATCCCGAAGAACGAGTTCCTGATGGGCACCGCCCTCCAGGACCTCCCGCAGGACAAGAAGATCGTCCTGCACTGCAAGACGGGTGTCCGCAGTGCGGAAGTCCTCGCCGTGCTCAAGTCCGCGGGCTTCGCCGACGCGGTGCACGTGGGCGGCGGCGTGATCGGGTGGGTCAACCAGATCGAGCCCGACAAGCCGGTCTACTAGGCGTAGGCCTGGACGGTTTCACGGGGGTCCGTACCTTTTGGTGCGGGCCCCCCTTTGTGTGCCGTTGTATCGCCTTGAGGGCTCGTCCTCAAACGCCGGACGGGCTGAACAGTGAGCCGGGAGGGTGGGGGATCAGGAGGTGCAGGTTTTGTTGTTTTTCGGGGGGGTGCCCTTCAGCAGGTAGGTGTTGATGGCGCCGTCCACGCAGTCGCTGCCGTTGCCGTACGCGCCGTGGCCCTCGCCCTTCCAGGTCAGGTGGACGCCGACGTCCTTGCCGAGCTCGTCCGCCATCTTGCGGGCGCCCTCGTAGGGAGTGGCCGGGTCGCCGGTGTTGCCGACGACCAGGATCGGGTCGGCGCCGGGCGCGCTGACCTCGGGGGAGTCGTGCAGGCCCGCCACCGGCCACTGGTGGCACCAGCCCGCCGTGTCCCAGCCGAGGAACGTGCCGAAGACCGGTGACAGGTCCCGGAAGCGGTCCAGGCGCTTCTTCGCGCTCTCCGGCGAGGTCCGCGCCTTCGCGTCGAGGCAGGAGATCGCCCGCTGCGAGTGGCTCTGCGTGCTGTAGTGGCCGGAGGGGTCGCGTTCGTTGTAGGCGTCGGCGAGCTGCAGCAGCGCCGAGCCGTCGCCCTTCTCGGCGTCCGCCAGGCCGCGGGTCAGCGCGGGCCAGGTCTGCTTGCTGTAGAGGGTGACGAGGATGCCGGTGCTCGCGAGGGACTCGGTCAGCTTCCGGTCGCCCGAGGTGCGCATCGGCTTCGCGTCCAGACGCTCGAACAGCTTCGCTATCTTCGCCGACCCGGCCTCCGGGTCCTGGCCGCGGGACCTGAAGTAGTTGTCCAGGGCGCGCTGGAAGCCCCGCGCCTGGTTCTCCGCGTGGCCGATGGAGTCCGCGCTCGGGTCGACGACCGCGTCGAACACGAGGCGCCCGACGCGCCGCGGGAACAGGTGGGCGTACGTGCCGCCCAGCTCGGTGCCGTACGAGACGCCGAAGTAGTGCAGCTTGGTGTCGCCGAGGACCTGGCGCAGGACGTCCATGTCCCGGGCGGCCTCGACCGTCGAGACGTGCTCGATGAGCTTCTTCGCGGTGCGCGCGCAGCCCGCGCCGAACTCCGCGGCGTCCTGGAAGTACGCCTTCTCCTCGGCCGGGGTGTCCGGCGTGAGGTCGACCTTCTCCTCGGCGGCCTGTGTCGCCTCGTCGTCCCGGCAGCGCACGCCCTCGCTCCCCGCGACCCCGCGCGGGTCGAAGCTCACCAGGTCGTAGCGCTCGCGCAGGGCGTCGTAGGAGTCGGCGAAGGAGGGGAGACCGGAGACGCCCGAGCCGCCGGGGCCGCCGAAGTTGAACAGGAGGGAGCCGATCCGGTCGCCCTCGCCGGTGCTCCTGGCGCGGATCAGGGCGATCTTGATCGTCTCGCCGTCCGGCTTCGCGTAGTCCAGCGGGACCTTCAGCGCCGAGCACTGCCACTCGGCGCCCGGCGTGCTGCCGCCCTCGGGGGCCTTGCAGCGGCCCCAGTCCAGCTTCTGCGTGGTGAGCGCGGCGGGCAGGGTCGAGGAGGCGTCCGGCTCGGGCCGCGGCTCGGGCGCGGTCGCCGAGGGACCCTTGCCGTCGCTCCCGTCCCCCTCGTCGGACGAGCCGCAGCCGGTGGCGAGGCCCGCCACAAGCACTCCCGCGGCGGCCAGGGCCGCGGACCGTACGAAGCGCTGCATGGAGTCGCTTCCCCCCTCGGAAGACAGTCAGGCCATAGTAGGCGGGGCCTGTGACGACGGCGGGGCCCCGCCCCCGGTGGGCACGGGCGGACGGGTCAGGAGCAGACCGTGCCGGCCTCGGGCACCGTGCCCCGCAGCAGATAGCCGTTCACGGCATCGCGGACGCACCTGTTCTTGCTGTCGTACGCCCCGTGCCCCTGACCCTTGTACGTCAGCTCGACGCCGACGCCCTTGCCGAGCGCCCGCGCCATCTTGCGTGCGCCCTCGTAGGGGGTCGCCGGGTCGCCGGTGTTGCCGATGACGACGATGGGCGGGGCGCCCGCCGCGCTCACGTCGGGGTGGTCGGCCTGCCCCTCGACCGCCCAGTCGGTGCAGCTGACCATGCCCCACGCCAGGTAGTCGCCGAACAGCGGTGAGGCCTCGCGGAAGGCGGGGAGCTTCTCGTCGACGTACTGCGGGGTGTACCGCGCCTTGTCGTCCGCGCAGTTGATCGAGACGTTGGCGGACTGGATGTTGCTGTACTCGCCGTCCTCGTTGCGCCCGTTCATCGAGTCGGAGAGCGACATCAGGATCTTGCCGTCGCCGTCGTAGGCCTCTTCCAGGCCCTGGGTGAGGTAGGGCCAGAAGTCCTTGGAGTACAGCGACTGCGCGATGCCGTTGGTGGCGGCGGTCTGGGTCAGCTCGCGCGGCGGGAGGCCGGGGATGGGCTTCGCGTCCAGGTCCTTCAGGAGCTTCGCGATCCGGTCCTTGACGTCCTGCGCGGTGTCGCCGACCGGGCAGTCCTCGACCTGGGACGCGCAGTCCTTCGCGAAGTTGTCCAGGGCGAGCTGGAAGCCCTTCGCCTGTCCGAGCGAGCCCTGCTCGGCGGTCTCGGTGGGGTCGACGACCGCGTCGAAGACGGCCCGCCCCACCTTCTTGGGGAACAAGTGTGCGTAGACGCCGCCGAGTTCGGTGCCGTAGGAGATGCCGAAGTAGTGCAGCTTGTCGTCGCCGAGGACCTGACGCATGAGGTCCATGTCGCGGGCCGCGTCGGTGGTGCGCACGTGCGGGAGCGTCTTGCCCGCGTTCTTCTCGCAGCCGCTGTTGAAGCCCTTCACGTTCTCGACGAGCTTCTTGCGCTCGGCCTCGTCGTCCGGCGTGGAGTCCTGCTGGAAGTACTCGTCGAGCTGCTCGTCGTCCTCGCACATGATGCCGGCGCTGCGGCCGACCCCGCGCGGGTCGAAGCTCACCAGGTCGTAGCGGGTGCGCAGCTTGGTGTAGTCCTCGCCGAAGGCGGGCAGCGTGGTGACGCCCGAGCCGCCGGGACCGCCGAAGTTGAAGACGAGGGAGCCGATGCGGTCGGCCTTGTCGCCGCTCGTGTCCGCCTTGATCAACGCGATGTCGATCGTGTCGCCCTTCGGCTTCGACCAGTCGAGGGGCGCCTTCATGGTGGCGCACTGCCACTCGGCGCCGCCCGGCAGCGGCGACGGGGCGCTGCCGCCGCCCTCCGCGGCGTCGGGCGCGGGGCAGTCCTTCCAGCTCAGCTTCTGAGCCGACAGATCCTCGTCCTTGGAGTCGTCGCTGCCGCCGCACGCCGCGAGCGTGGCGGACAGGAGCAGGGTGGCGGCGGCCAGCGCGGTGGCGCGCGGCTGGGACTGTGTGGGCATGTGCCCATCCTGCGGGGGGTCCTGACGGGGCGCTCGGGGCGCGGTCCGTGTGGGTGAGTCAGCCCTCGGCGATCCGCCGGGCGGCCGCCGTCCCCGTCGCCACGCACGCGGCGACGCCCACGCCCTCGTACGCCGCGCCGCACAGCGCGAGCCCCGGCAGCTTGTCGACGGCCTCGCGGACCCGCCCGATGCGCTCCAGATGGCCGACGCCGTACTGCGGAAGGCCCCGCTCCCAGCGGGTGACGCGGGCCGCGACGGGCTCGCCGATGGAGCCGAGCGCCTGATGCAGCTCGATGACGGAGGCACGCACCAGATGGCGGTCGGGCACCGCGAGCCGGTGCTCCTCGGCGACCCGGCCGACCGAGGTGCGCAGCACGAAGAGGTCGGGTGCGGCCTCGCCCTGCCAGCGCCACTTGTTGCTGAGGAAGGTGGCCGCCTTCAGGGTGCGCCCGTCGACCGCGGGCACGAGGAAGCCGTTGCCCTCGGGCAGCTCGTCCCCGTGACCGTGGCCGGGGCCGTGGCCCTGCGCCCTGGTCAGCGCCTTCGTGCGCGGGAACGCCATGGTCACCACGGCCGTGCTCGCGTGCTGGATCGCGCCGAGGTCGGCGTCGGCGAGCGGTGCGTGCGGCCGCAGCAGCTCGGCGGCCTCGTAGGCGGGCACGGCGAGGATCACCGCGTCCGCCTCCAGGAGGAGCGGCCCGTCGCCGGTGACGGCGAGCACCCGCCACCGGCCCCCGGGGGTGAGCTGCAGCTCCCGCGCGCGCGTGCCGGTGAGCACCCGCGCCCCGCTCGCGTCGGCGACGGCGCGCGGCAGGCGGCCGGTGCCGCCCCGCAGGCCCTGGACCGGCACGACCCGGGGCCGGGCGGCCCGCTGCGGCGCCCGCATCGCGCGCAGCGCCGCCAGCAGCGGCTCGCCCCGCTCGGCGACCGCCGCGACGCGCGGCAGCGCGGCCCGCAGCGAGAGCCGGTCGGGGCGGCCCGCGTAGACCCCGCCCAGCAGCGGCTCCACGAGCCGGTCCACGGCCTCCTGCCCGATCCGCCCGCCGAGGTACTCGGCCACCGTGACGTCGTCGGTCAGCGGCTCGGCGGGCAGCGTGTCCTCGTGGCGCAGCCGGGCCGTCCCCTCCTCGGACAGCAACCCGGTGCCCGCGAGCGCGCCGGGGTCGGTGGGGATGCCCATGACGTGACCGGCCGGCAGCGGGCGCAGCGCGCCGTCCGACCACAGGGTGGTGGGCGCGGGCGCCGGGTCGCACAGCGCGTCGCCGAGCCCGACCTCCTGCGCGAGCCGCACCGCCTCGGGGCGCAGCGCCATCAGGGACTCGGCGCCCTCGTCGACCGGGACGCCCGCGAGGGTGCCGGTGCGCAGCTTGCCGCCGATGCGGGGCGCGCCCTCCAGGACGGTCACCTCCACCGTCCCGCGCAGCCGCCAGGCGGCGGTCAGACCGCTGATGCCGCCGCCGACGACGATCACTGAACGCGTCATGCCGTGCTCGCTTCCCTGCGGGGCCCGCGGGCCGGTGTGGCCGCCTGCGCGAGCAGCTCCCGCAATTCGTCCTGGTACGGGAAGCTCCCGGGCTCGTACGCGCACCAGGGGTCGGCTGCGAGCACCCGCCCCGTCGCCCCGTACGCGCGCGAACGGGAGCCGCCGCACACGGTGTTGAACTCGCAGCGCCCGCAGGCGCCGCCGAGCAGTGCGGGCTCGCGCAGCGTGGTGAACAGCGCGGAGCCGCGGTAGATGTCGAGGAGCGGATGGTGCTTCACATTGCCCGCGGACAGCGGCAGGAAGCCGCTGGGGTGGACCTCGCCGGTGTGCGAGACGAAGACGAAGCCGCGCCCCGAGCCGACGTCCATGGGCGGCCTGCGCACCGCGCGCCGCTCCCCGTCGTGCAGCCCGAGCGCACGCGCGCGTGCCGTCAGGCGCGCGTACAGGGGGCCCGTCGCGGGCGTCTCGCCGCGTCGGTCCAGGATGGTCCGCTGGAGTGCGACCCGCCGGAAGTGGTGGCCCTCGGTCGTCTTGGTGGCCATGACCGCGCCCGTGTCGTACAGGAAGTGCAGGACGTCCTCGACCTCGTCGGCGGTCAGCGCGGAGAGCTGTTCGCCGCGGCCCGTCGGTACCAGCACGAAGCCGCTCCACAGCATCGCGCCCTCGCGCCGCACCAGGGCCGCGATGTCCGCGAGGTCCTCCAGGCTGTTGCGGGTGACGGTCGTGTTGACCTGCACCTTCAGGCCGAGTTCGCGTGCGGTGCGCCAGCCCTGAAGGGTCCACTCGAAGACGCCGTCCACACCCCGGAAGGCGTCGTGCCGCTCGGCCGTGGATCCGTCCAGGCTCAGCGAGAGGGCGATGGCGCCCGCGTCGCGCACCGCCGTCAGGTTGGCCCGGTCCAGCGTCGGCGTGCCCGAGGGGGAGACGGCGACGCGCAGGCCGAGCGACGTGCCGTACGCGACGAGGTCGGTCAGGTCGGCCCGCTGGAAGGGGTCGCCGCCGGTGATGACGAACAGCGGGCTCGGCCTGCCGAAGGCGGCGATCTGGTCCATGAGGCGGCGGGCGTCCGCGCCGTCCAGCTCGCCCGGGTCGCGGGCGGGCTGCGCCTCGGCCCGGCAGTGCAGGCAGGCCAGCGGGCACGCGCGCGTGGCCTCCCAGATGACGATGAAGGGGCGCTCGCCGACGTCGTGCCGGGGCCGTCGCACGACCCGGCTCACGACACCCGCTCCCAGCCGCGCTCCGGCTCCCGGCTCGCGAGCTGCTCCGGGTCCCTGCGGCGGTAGACCACGTAGGGCCGGAAGAGGTACTTGAAGGGGGCGCTGACGATGTGCGCGAGCCGCGAGAAGGGGATCAGCGCGAACAGCGCGAAGCCGAAGACGATGTGCAGCTGGAAGGCGAGGGGCGCCGCGCCCATCAGCCGGTAGTCGGGCCGGAGCGTGAACAGGCTGCGGAACCAGACGGAGATGCCCTCACGGTAGTTGTAGTCGACCGCTCCGGTGGAGTTCAGGACGGTGGCGATCAGGCCGAGCAGCATCGCGCCGAGCAGCACCGTGTACATCAGGTGGTCGCTGCGCAGGGTGGCCTTGCGGACGGCGGGCACCCGCAGGCGCCGGTAGACCAGGATGCCGATGCCGGCGGCCGCGGCGAGGCCCGCGACGGCGCCGGTGGAGACGGCCATCAGGTGGTACGTGTGGTCGCTGACGCCCACCGCGTCGGTCCAGCTGTCGGGGATCAGCAGCCCCACGACGTGGCCGAGCACCACGAAGACCATGCCGAAGTGGAAGAGCGGCGAGCCGATGCGCAGCAGCCGGGACTCCTGGAGCTGCGAGGAGTGCGTGGTCCACCCGAACCGGTCGTAGCGGGCCCGCCAGACCAGACCCGCGATCAGGAGGGTGACGGCGACGTAGGGCATGACGCCCCACAGGAGGAGGTCCATTACGCCGGGGTCCTTTCCTGGGCGGTGACGGTGGGCCAGGGGAGGTCCACTCCGGGGCCGAAGGGTTCGAGTCCGACGCTCTCGCGGGGCGGTCCGCTGCGGGCGAGCGCCTTCGCCTCGGCGCGGGTCCGCGGGGAGGGGCCGGGCAGCGTCCCGCAGACCGCTTCGAGCACGCGCGCGTAGGGGGTGCCCGCCTCGGTGACGGCGAGCCGCAGCAGTTCGAGCCCGGCCCGGTGCTCCTCCAGGAGGGCGGTGCCCGCCTCCTCCTCGCGGGCGGCGAACTCCAGCAGCACCGGCAGGAAGTCCGGCAGTTCCCGGGAGGCGAACTCCAGGCCGTGCTCCCGGTACACGCGCTTGACGCGCACCAGGGACAGGCCGCGGTTGCGGGTGTCGCCGTCCGTCCACCAGGTCAGGTACAGGCAGCGGCGGTTGCGGGTGTCGAAGACGTGCGTGTAGTGCGCGGCGAGGTCCAGCGGGCGCTGCTCGCGCGCGTGGGCGACGAATGCGCGCAGCAGCGGGTGCTCGGTCGCCTCGTGGAGGTCGTCCAGGTCCGCGTAGAGCCGCTCGTCGGGGTACTGCAGGAGCCGCCCGGCGACCAGGCGTACGACAGCTTCGGGGGTCATGCGCTCTTCCTCCGGCCGATGTTGAGGAGCGGCTTGGTGCCGGCCCCCGCGTAGCCGACGGGGCAGCCCTCCCGCAGGGCGTCGTCCGCGAGCGGGTGGCTCTCGGAGAGGGCGTCCGCGTCGGCGCGGGCGGCCGTCGGGATCACGTACCGGTCCTCGTACTTGGCGATGGCGAGCAGCCGGAACATGTCCTGGAGCTCCTCGCCGGTCAGTCCGACCGCCCGGGCGACGGACTCGTCGCCCTCGCCGCCGAGGTTGATGCCCCGCATGTAGGAGCGCATCGCGGCCATCCTGCGCAGGACCGCGTCGACCGCGAACGCGTCGCCCGCGGTGAGGAGTTCGGCCAGGTACTCGACGGGGATGCGCAGCGAGTCGATCGCTCCGAAGAGGTTGCCGGCGTCCTCCCCGTCCCGGCCCGCGGCGGCGACCGCCTCGACCACCGGGGACAGCGGAGGCACGTACCAGACCATCGGCATCGTGCGGTACTCCGGGTGCAGCGGCAGCGCCACCTGGTACGTCCTGATCAGGTCGTACACGGGGGAGCGGCGGGCCGCGTCGAGCCACTCGTCGGTGATGCCGGACGCGCGGGCGGCGGCCGCGACCGCCGGGTCGTGCGGGTCAAGGAAGCACTCCAACTGCGCCGGGTAGAGGTCCTGTTCGTCCTCCACGGAGGCGGCCTCGGTGACCTTGTCGGCGTCGTACAGCATCACGCCCAGGTAGCGCATCCGCCCGACGCAGGTCTCCGAGCAGATGGTCGGCATCCCGGCCTCCACGCGCGGGAAGCAGAAGGTGCACTTCTCCGCCTTGCCGGTGGAGTGGTTGAAGTAGACCTTCTTGTACGGGCAGCCGGTGACGCACATCCGCCAGCCGCGGCACTGGTCCTGGTCGACCAGGACGATGCCGTCCTCCTCGCGCTTGTACATCGCCCCGGAGGGGCACGAGGAGACGCACGCGGGGTTGAGGCAGTGCTCGCAGACGCGCGGCAGGTAGAACATGAAGCTCTGCTCGAACTCGAAGCGGATCTTCTCGCCGACCTCGTCGCGGAGCTTCTCCACCAGGGGGTCCTTGGGCCCGTGCTCCGGGGCGCCGCCGAGGTTGTCGTCCCAGTTGGGACCCCACTCGATGGTGCCGATGGGCTCGCCCGTGACCTGCGAGACCGGCTTGGCGACCGGCATGTCGTCACCGGCCGGGGCGTCGGTGAGGTTCTTGTACTCGTACGTCCACGGCTGGTAGTAGTCCGAGAGCTCCGGCAGCTCGGGGTTGGCGAAGATCTGCCCGAGCCGCTTGAGGCGCCCGCCGGCCCGCAGCCGGAGCCTGCCGGACCTGGTCCGCTCCCAGCCGCCCTTCCACCGCTCCTGGTCCTCCCAGCGGCGCGGGTAGCCCTGTCCGGGGAGCGTCTCGACGTTGTTGAACCAGACGTACTCGGTGCCCTTGCGGTTCGTCCACGCCTGCTTGCAGGTGACCGAACAGGTGTGGCAGCCGATGCACTTGTCCAGGTTCATGACCATGGCTATCTGGGCCATCACGCGCATGGTGTCAGTACTCCACATCCTGCGAGCGGCGGCGGATGACCGTCACCTCGTCGCGCTGGTTGCCCGTGGGGCCCAGGTAGTTGAAGGCCCAGGTCAGCTGGGCGTAACCGCCCACCAGGTGGGTGGGCTTGAGCATGATCCGGGTGAGCGAGTTGTGGATGCCGCCGCGCCGGCCGGTCTTCTCCGTCCTCGGGACGCCGACGGTCCGCTCCTGGGCGTGGTTCATGTAGACCGTGCCGGGCGGCATCTTGTGGGAGACGATCGCGCGGGCCGTGATGACGCCGTTGCGGTTCACCGCCTCGATCCACTCGTTGTCGCGCACCCCGATGGCGTCGGCGTCCTGCGGGGACATCCACACCGTCTGACCGCCCCGGCCGAGCGTCATCATGTAGAGGTTGTCCTGGTACTGGGAGTGGATCGCCCACTTGTTGTGCGGGGTCAGGAAGCGCACCGCCACCTCCCTGCTGTCGCCGTCCGTCCGGGCGCCCAACTCGGGCTCTCCGTAGAGGCGGTGCATGTTCAGCGGCGGCTTGTAGACCGGCAGTGCCTCGCCGACCTCGTGGATCCAGTCGTGGTCGAGGAAGAAGTGCTGGCGGCCGGTGAGCGTGTGCCACGGCTTGAGGTGCTCGGTGTTGACGGTGAACGCGGTGTAGCGGCGCCCGCCGGACTCGCTGCCCGACCACTCGGGCGAGGTGATGACCGGCACCGGGCGGGCCTGGGTGTCCGCGAACGTGATCCGCTTGCCCTCGGCCTCGGCGGCCAGGTGCGCCAGCTCGGTGCCGACGCGCTTCTCCAGCGTCTCGAAGCCCTGGGTGGCCAGGCGCCCGTTGGAGGTCCCGGAGAGCGACAGGATCGCCTCACAGGCCCGCTGGGCGGTGTCCAGACGCGGCCGGCCGTCGGCGACGCCGCCGCGCACCGCGCCGTTCTTCGCCGTCAGGTACGCGACCTCCTCGCCGACGTCGAAGGTGACCGCCTTCGTGGTGACGCCGAGCCGGTCGACCAGCGGGCCGAGCGCCGCGAACTTCTCCCCGACCGCCCCGTAGTCGCGCTCCACGACCGCCAGGTTGTACATCGTGCGCCCCGGGACGGGCTCGCACTCGCCCTTGGACCAGTCGAGCGCGACGCCGCCGGGCTGGGCCATCTCGCCGCCCGGGGTGTCGTGCTGCAGCGCCGTGGCGACCAGGTCGCGGCGCACGCCCAGGTGCTCGCCCGCCAGCTCGCCGAACCGGCGGGCCACGGCCAGGAACGCGTCGTAGTCGGTGCGCGCCTGCCAGGGCGGGTCCACGGCCGGGGTGAACGCGTGCAGGAACGGGTGCATGTCGGTGGACGACAGGTCGTGCTTCTCGTACCAGGTGGCGGCGGGCAGGACCACGTCGGACAGCAGCGTCGTCGACGTCATCCGGAAGTCGAGGCAGAGCAGCAGGTCGAGCTTTCCCTCGACGTCCTCGGCGCGCCACTTCACGTCGCGCGGCGCGCACCGCGGCCCGTCGTCGGGCAGGTTGGAGTGCGTGCCGAGCAGGTGCTTGAGGAAGTACTCATTGCCCTTGGAGGACGAGCCGAGCAGGTTGGCCCGCCACACGTTCAGCACCCGCGGCCAGTTGCCGGGCGCGTCGGGGTCCTCGCCCGCGAAGCCCAGCGTGCCGTCCTTGAGCTCCTTGACGGTGTCCGCCACCGGGTCCTCGGCGTCGCCCAGGTCCAGCGGGTTGCGGTCGAAGGTCGGGTAGGACGGCATCCAGCCCATCCGCGCGGAGGCGGCCAGGCAGTCCGCGCCGGTCATCCCCTCGAAGCGGCCGGTGCCCAGCGGCGAGGCCAGCGACTCGGCGGGCAGCGTGTCGTAGCGCCACTGGTCGGTGTGCAGGTAGAACCAGCCCGCGCCGATCATGTGGCGGGGCGGGCGCCCCCAGTCGGACGCGCTCGCGAGCGTCGCCCAGCCGGTCACCGGACGGCACTTCTCCTGCCCCACGTAGTGGCCCCAGCCGCCGCCGTTGCGGCCCTGGCAGCCGGTGAGGGTGAGCAGCGCGAGGAAGGCGCGGTAGGTGGTCTCCGCGTGGAACCAGTGGTTGGTGCCCGCGCCCATGAGGATCATGCAGCGCCCCTGGGAGGCCTCCGCGGTCTCGCCGAACTCCCGTGCCACGCGCGCGGCCTGGGCGGCCGGCACGGAGGTGAGGGTCTCCTGCCAGGCCGGCGTGCCGGGCTGGGAGGCGTCGTCGTAGGAGGCGGGCCACTCGCCGGGCAGCCCCGCGCGCGGGACGCCGTACTGGGCGAGCATCAGGTCGTAGACGGTGGTCACGAGGCGTCCGCCGATGCGGCGGACGGGCACGCCGCGGTGTACCACGGCGGTGTCGGCGTCCTCGGCCTGGCCCTCCTCGAAGCGCGGCAGCACGATCTGGGCGGTGTCCCCGCCGTAGAGCGTGAGCCGCGGCACGGTGTCGCCGAGGTCCAGGTTCCAGTCGGGGGTCTGCGCGGTGCCCCAGCGGTGGCCCAGGGTGCCGTTGGGGACGGTGGGCTCGCCCGTCGCGTCGTCGATCAGGACGGTCTTCCACACCGCGTTCTCGCTGTCGGCCGCCTCGCCCCCGAGGTCGGCCGCGGTGAGGAACTTGTGCGGGACCAGGCCCTTGTCGGTCTCGTCGAGCGTCACCAGGAACGGGAGGTCCGTATACCGGCGGACGTAATCCGTGAAGAACGGGGTCTGCCGTTCCACGAAGAATTCCTTGAGGATGACGTGCCCCATGGCGAGGGCCAGCGCGCCGTCCGTTCCGGGGTGCGGGTGCATCCATTCGTCGGCGAACTTCGTGTTGTCCGCGTAGTCCGGCGATACGGTGACGACTTTCTGCCCGCGATAGCGCGCCTCCGTCATCCAATGCGCGTCCGGCGTCCGCGTCACCGGCACATTGGAGCCCCACATCATCAAATAGGCGGCGTCCCACCAGTCACCCGACTCCGGTACGTCGGTCTGGTCACCGAAGACCTGCGGAGAAGCGACCGGAAGATCCGCGTACCAGTCGTAGAAGGAAAGCATCGGGGCGCCGATGAGGGAATGGAAACGGGCGCCCGCCGCGTGCGACGCCATCGACATGGCGGGAATGGGGGAGAAGCCCGCGACCCGGTCGGGGCCGTGCTCCTTGATGGTGTGGACGTGCGCGGCCGCCACGATCTCGACGGCCTCCTCCCAGCTCGCCCGCACCAGGCCGCCCTTGCCGCGGGCCCGCTGGTAGCGCCGCCTGCGCTCGGGGTCGCCCTGGATGTCGGCCCAGGCGAGCACCGGGTCCTTCAGGCGCGCCTTCGCCTCCCGGTACATCTCCAGGAGGGTGCCGCGCACATGCGGGTACCGGACCCGCGTCGGCGAATACGTGTACCAGGAGAAGGAGGCGCCGCGCGGGCAGCCGCGCGGTTCGTATTCGGGACGGTCGGGGCCCACGGAGGGATAGTCCGTGGCCTGCGTCTCCCAGGTGATGATGCCGTCCTTGACGTACACCTTCCAGCGGCACGAACCCGTGCAGTTCACGCCGTGCGTCGAATACACGACCTTGTCGTGGCTCCACCGGTCCCGGTAGAACGATTCGGCGTCCCGGCCCCCGACGTGCCGCACCCGGTGCAGATCCTCGGAGGTCTCGGCGGTCCGGGTGAAGAAACTCCCGGCCTTCACGAGCGTCTCAGCGATGTCTTTCCTCTGCTGCAACGTCTTGTCTCCTGGCCGTCCCGAAGAAATGGCCGCACGGCACGTGCCGCCTACAACGACCCTAAGCCTGGCGGAGGTTGGGACCCCGGGGACTTAGGTCCCGTAAGAGGGTGACCTCCTGCCGGAATTATTCGGGCCCTGTGCTGCGACGCTGGAATCCTGGGCACGCGGTCGGGACGCTGAGAGGCGGGGCGGATGGGACGGAAGAGACGCGGCGGGCTGCGCTCGTGGCTGCCGAACCAGCACGGCGCCTGGGCGATGCTCGCGGTGCCCTTCGTGGCGGGCGTGTTCCTCTCCGACGGGTCCGGCGGGCCGGGGACCGGCCCCCGATGGGCCCATCTGCCGCTGTTCGTCGCCTGGTTGGCCGGATACGTCGCCGCCTTCCACGCCCAGCAGTGGATCCGGCTGCGCCGCCTCTCCCGCAACCCCAGGGCGCCGCGCCGCCATGTGCGCCCCGCCCTGGCCGCGGCGGCGGTGAGCGCGCTCTGCGGGGTGCCGCTCCTGTTCGTCCACCCCTGGCTGCTCGTCGCGGCCGCCTGCGCCGCGCCCTTCGTGGCCCTCAACACGTACTACGCGTGGCGCAACAAGGAGCGGGCCCTGGTGAACGGCCTGGCCGCCGTGGTCCCCGCCTGCGGCATGCTCCTGGTCACGCTGCGGACGGGCGGCGGCTCCCTCGCCGACGGCTGGCGCCCCGCGCTGGCCTGCCTGCTCTTCTTCGCGGGCACGGTGCCGTACGTGAAGACGATGATCCGCGAGCGCGGCTCACGCGCGTACCACCGGGCGTCGGTGGCCTACCACGCGCTCGCCGTGCCCGCCGCGTACGCCCTGAACCCCTGGCTCGCGCCGCTGTTCGCCGCCTACCTGGCCCGCGCGGTGCTGCTGCCCGGCAAGGGGCTGAAGGTGCCGGTGGTCGGCGCGGTCGAGGTGACGGGCGCCGTGCTGCTGCTCGCGGCGCTCCTGCTGCTGTTCTGACCGGTCCGGGGGCACCGGGCCGTCCGGCGGGGCGGGCCGGCTCCCCGGCCGCCCCCGGGCGTCAGAGCAGTCCCTTCCGCGTCAGGTGGTTGAAGAACAGCCACCCCGGAAGCACCGGGAGCCACAGCGTCAGGAGCCGGTAGAGCAGCACCGCGGGCGCCGCCACGTCCTTGGGCACGCCCACCGCGATCAGCCCGAAGGTCAGCGTCGCCTCGACCGCGCCGACACCGCCGGGCGTCGGCGCCGCGGAACCGAGCGCGTTGCCCGCGAGGAAGACCACCGCGACGCTCGCGAGGCTCAGCGTCGTCATCTGCTCGTTGCCGAAGGCCCGCACCGACGCGTCCAGACAGAGCACGAACATCAGGGTCAGCAGCAGCATGCCGCCGATGCCGGTGAGCAGCTTCTGCGGCCGCTGGAGCACGTCCAGCATGCGCGGCACGACACCGGCGAAGAGCGAGCGCACGCGCGTGACGACGAATTTCCGCAGGAAGGGGATCGCGGTCACCACGAGCACCAGCACGGCGACCGACAGCAGACCGGCGATGACGGTCCGGGACGGCGTGAACGACGGCGTCTTCTCCGTGCCCGTCAGATAGCCGAAGACCAGCAGCAGCAGGATGTGCGAGCCGAGACCGAAGAGCTGCGAGGCACCGACGCTCGCCACCGCGAGCCCCGAGCGCACCCCGGACCGTTGCAGGAAGCGCGTGTTGAGCGCGACCCCGCCGACCGCGGCGGGCGCCACGATCTTCACGAACGACCCGGCGACCTGCGCCGCCACCGCCCGCAGGAACGGCACCCGCTCCGGTACGAAGCCCAGCAGGCTCATCGCGGCGGCGAAGTAGCTCAGCGCGGAGAAGCCCACCGCCGCGGCCACCCAGCCCCACTCGGCCTCCTGGAAGAGCGTGCCGAACTCGACGTGCGTGAGCTGTGACAGCAGGAAGTACGCGCCGATGGCACCGGCGATGAAGCTGATCAGCGTGCGCGGCCTGATCCGCTCCAGCTGCGCGGGCTCGACCGGCGCGGTCGGGCGGATGAGCAGCACCTGGTGGCGGATCTGGGTGAGCAGGTCCTCCTCGCGGGCCTGGTCGAGGGCGTCGTCTATGGCCTGCTTCTCGGCCTGCCGTTCCTGCTTGGCGGCCTGCTTCTCCTGCTTCTGGGACGGCTTCGGTGCCTCCTCCTCCGGCACCTCCGCGCGCGCGGCCTGCTTGGACCTGCGGGAGGCATCGAGGACCGCCTCGCGTTCGCGCTGGGAGCGTTCCCTGGCCAGTCTGCGCAGCGTGGAGCGGGTGGAGCGGGTGAGGGCGATCGGCTGGAGCAGCGGCAGACAGTCGGCGACCGCGTCCGGGCCGAGCACCTCGACGGCGGCGGCGACCGCGCGCTCGGCGCCCACGCGCAGGCCGAAGGCGGTCAGGAGCTGGGCGATGTCCATGCGCAGGACCAGGTCGCCCGCGGCGATCTCGCCGCCGCGCAGGTCCGTGAGGATCACCGTGCCGGAACGATCCACCAGAATCGCGTCGCCGGCCAGCCTGCGATGCGCGATCCGCCGGGACTGCAGTGCCTGCACCTGCCGCCAGGTGTCGCACATCAGCCCGTCCGTGATGGCCTCGTCCGGCAGCGAGTCCAGGGAACGGCCGCCGGTGTGCTCGTAGACGAGCATCACCGCGTCCGGGCCGAGCTCGGAGGTCGCGATCAGCTTGGGCGCGTTCGCCCCGGCCGCGATGGCCGCGTACGCCAGCAGGGCCTCCTGCTCCAGGGCCTGGCGCAGCGACTGCAGGCTGCGCCGCTGGGTGATGCCCCGCAGGGTCAGCCTGCGCCACACGCGGTAGAAGAAGCCCTGCGCCTGCTGTTCGCGGTCGATGACCGTGACGTCCAGCGGCGGGCCGTCCTCCAGCGTGACGAAGTAGCGTCGGCCGCGGTCGCCGTGCTCGCTGTCCGGGGACTCCTCGCGGGCGGCGCTCACCGGGTGGAAGCCGACGTGCCGCAGGCCCACCAGCAGGGTCTGCCCGGTGGGCCGCACGTTCGGCGAGCCGACCGCGTACAGCGTCCCGTAGGCCACCGCCCAGCCGATGAGCACCGTCAGGATGATCGAGAACGGCGTCGTGTAGCCGGTGACCAGCATGGTGAACGCGTCGAGCAGCAGCACCACGAACAGCACGAGCCGCCAGCGCGGTCTGCGGGACATGCCGACGGCCGTCATGTACGCGATGACCGGCGCGAGATAGCCGTGCACCGGATCGGTGAACGCGTGGATGTCGGCGGGGGACGGCTTGGTCAGCGCGTCCTGGATGGAGCCGGGGGCGGCCTTCGCGACCCAGAGGTCGGTGGCCAGCGTCACGCCGTGCGCGAGGACGGCCGCGAGCACGCCGTCGGCGATGCGCAGCCCGTCCCGTTTGATCAGCCGCTCGATGGCGAAGGCGACGGGGACGAGGAGCACGCCGATGCTGGCGACCAGGCCCGCGACCTTGATCAGCAGATCGGGCGCCTGCTCGGTGCCCTTGTCGATGTCCTGTTCGAGCCCGGACGTGGTGCCGTGCGCGAACGCGGCGATGGACAGGAGCACGGCGATGGCGAGCACGCCGACGAGCAGCCGCATGAGGTCGGAGGGGCGGTGCACGCGGGCGGCCAGGAGCGGTTCGTCGCCCGCGACGCGGTCGGTGTGCGCCTCGTCGCCGTCGCCGTCGACGCAGTCCGGGACGGGTTCGCGGTCGCGGTCGGTGCCGCTGTCGGAGTCGGTCTCGCCGGTCTCACCGATCTCACCGGTCTCGCCGATCTCACCGGTCTCGCCGATCTCGCCGATCTCGCCGATCTTGTCCGGCTCGTCCGCCTTGCCGGTCTCGTCTGTCTTGTTGCTCTTCAGGGCGCGCTCACCGGTGTCCGGGTGCGACTCGGCCGCAGAGGTGCCCGCCTGTTCATCGGGATGCACGCCCTGCTGCTCCGTCGTCTCTTCTTGATCTCGTATCACCAGTCACCGCCCGCACGATGGTGGCATGTCCAACCCGTGGAGGGGGGCATCAGGGGGCAACGCCAGGCTGCGAAGTGGTCACGAAACGGCACTTTGCGCCCAGTCGGGCGGCCCGGCGCACGGCCCGGCGCACCCTGTGTGCCGCACCCGTCACCGTGTCGGTGGCGTACGGCAGGATGGACCGGATGAGCGAGCAGAGCCGAACGGGACGGGTGCGGTCCGACGACGCGGCGCCGGAGCTGCCGGAGTACCCCGAGTACCCCGAGTACGCAGAACGGGTCCTTGAGGTCGCGGAGCTGATCCCCCCGGGCCGGGTGATGACGTACGGAGACGTCGCCGAATGGCTGGAGGAGGGCGGCCCGCGCCAGGTCGGACGCGTGATGGCGCTCTACGGAGGAGGCGTGCCGTGGTGGCGTGTGGTGCGCTCGGACGGCGCGCTGCTGCCGGGCCACGAACTGCGCGCCCTGGGGCACTACCGGGACGAGGGCACCCCTCTGCGGCAGGCCTCGCGCGCCGCCCAGGGGCACATGCCGAAGCTGGACATGCGGCGGGCACGGTGGGACGGCTCGGGCCTGCCGGACGGCGGCGGCGCGGAAGGCGACGCCGCGGGTGTCGCGCGCCCGCAGGCTCCGGAGGCTCACACCTGACAGCTTCCGGCATCCGGCCGGGCGACGGGGGACCGGTGGCCCGTACGGGGGAAGGCACGCGTCCTCCACGCCCACTGGCGTAGCGTCGACAGCACACATCCCCGTCACCCCGCGGCCACCGCGCGGCCGCTCTTCGACCAGCAGACCCACCAGGACCGGCGACCCACGTGAGTTCCCCCTCTTCCACTCGGCACATCCGGCACCCGTCGCACCACCAGGTACGACAGGGGACCAGGGATGGCTACCGACTGGTGCGTACGCCGCCGGGCCCACTGGACCCCCCTCGCTTGGACGCAGGTCAGCGCGGTGTGGTTGACCACAAGGAAGGTCCCCTGCTGGTCCTCGCCGGTCCCGGCACGGGCAAGACGACCACCCTGGTGGAGGCCGTCGCCGCGCGCGTCGCCCGGGGCGGGGACCCCGCGCGGATCCTCGTGCTCACCTTCAGCCGCAAGGCGGCGGTGGAGCTGCGCGACCGCATGGCGCTGCGCATCGGCGCGGCCCACGCCCCGCAGGCCACGACGTTCCACTCCTTCTGTTACGCCCTGGTCCGCGCCCACCAGGACACCGAACTGTTCGTCGAGCCGCTGCGGCTCCTGTCCGGCCCCGAGCAGGACGTGGCGGTACGCGAGCTGCTCGCGGGCCAGATCGACCTCGCGCAGCAGGGGCACGGGCACATCCGCTGGCCGGACGAGCTGCGGGCCTGCCTGACCACGCGCGGCTTCGCCGACGAGGTCCGTGCGGTGCTGGCCCGCAGCCGGGAGCTCGGCCTCGGCCCGGACGCCCTGGACGCCTTCGCCCGCCGCAGCGGCCGGCCCGACTGGGGCGCGGCGGCGGCCTTCCTCGCCGAGTACCTGGACGTGCTCGACCTGCAAGGAGTGCTCGACTACGCGGAACTGGTCCACCGCGCGGTGCTGCTCGCCCGCCGCCCCGAGGTGGCGCGGGCGCTCGGCGCGCAGTACGACGCGGTGTTCGTGGACGAGTACCAGGACACCGACCCGGCGCAGGTGCGGCTGCTGCACGGGCTCGCCGGGGGCGGCCGCACGCTCGTCGCGTTCGGCGACCCCGACCAGTCGATCTACACGTTCCGCGGTGCCGACGTGAACGGCATCCTGGAGTTCCCCCACGACTTCCCGCGCGCGGACGGCCGTCCGGCGCCGGTCGCGGTCCTGACGACGTCCCGCAGGTCGGGCGCGGGGCTCCTCGCGGCCACCCGGCTGCTCACCCGGCGGATGCCGCTGACCCGACTGCCCGCGGAGAAGGTGCGCGCCCACCGGGAGCTGACGCCGGTCAGGGACGGCGGCGGCGTCGAGGTGTACACGTACCCGACCGCCGGCACGGAGCTCGACAACATCGCGGACATCCTGCGCCGCGCGCACCTGGAGGACGGGGTGCCGTGGGGCGACATGGCGGTCCTGGTCCGTGCGGGTGCCCGCACGATCCCCGCGATCCGCCGCAGCCTCAGCGCGGCGGGCGTCCCCCTGGAGATCGACGGCGACGACATCGCCCTGCGCCACGAGCCCGCGGTGACGCCCCTGCTGACGGCGCTGCGGGTGGTGGCGACGGCGGTCGACACGGAGGCTTCCGCAGCGGGTGACGGGGGCGGGGCGCCCGGCACGGAGGAGCCCGGGGCGACGGACGCGAGCGCGCCGGAGGCGGGGGGCGCGGGGGCTCCTCCCGGGACCACGGATGCCGACACCTCCGAGTCGGCGGTCCCGAGTGCGCCCGGGACCACGGAGGCCGGTGGCCCGGAGGCGACAGTCACTGGCACCTCCGAGGCCACGGGGGCCGGCGCTCCCGAGGCCGGTGATCCGGAGCAGGCCGACAGCGCCACCCCCGAGGCCATGGACACCGGCGTTCCCGAGTCCGAAGCCCCCGCCACCCCCGAGGCGGCAGCCACCCCCGAGGCCGCAGCCACCTCCACCCCCGACGCCGCAGCCCCCGCCACCCCTGCCACCCCTGCCACCCCCGCCACCCAGTCCCCCACCGTCGCCCCTTCCTGGCTCGACACCGAGACCGCGCTCACTCTCCTCACCTCGCCGCTGGCCGGCATGGACGCGGCCGATCTGCGTCGGCTGGGCCGTGCCCTGCGCGAGGAGGAGCGGGCGGCGGGCAACCACCTGCCGCCGCCCTCCGACGCGCTGCTGGCCCGCGCCCTCGCCGAGCCGGAGCGGCTCGTCGCGCACGACCCGACGTACGCCAGGGGCGCCCAGCGGCTCGGCGCGCTGCTGCGCAAGGCCCGTGAGCGCCTCGCGGGCGGCGGCACGGCCGAGGAGGCGCTGTGGGAGCTGTGGGACGGCACGCCCTGGCCCAGGCGCCTGGAGCGCACCGCCCGGCGCGGCGGCGCGGCGGGCCGCAACGCCGACCGCGACCTCGACGCGGTGTGCGCGCTGTTCGCCGCCGCGGCCCGCGCGGAGGAGCGCACCGGCGGGCGCGGCGCCCTGAACTTCCTGGAGGAGACCGAGGCGCAGGACATCGCGGCGGACACGCTCACGCGGCGCGCGGTACGCCCCGACGCGGTGCGCCTGATGACGGCGCACCGCTCCAAGGGCCTGGAGTGGCGGCTCGTCGTGGTCGCGGGCGCCCAGGAGGGCCTCTGGCCCGACCTGCGCCGCCGCGGCTCGCTCCTGGAGGCCGACCGCATCGGCCGGGACGGCCTGGCCGAGCCGCTGACGCCCGGAGCGCTCCTCTCCGAAGAGCGCCGCCTCTTCTACGTGGCCGCCACGCGCGCGCGTGAGCGCCTGGTCGTCACCGCGGTGAAGGCGCCCGCGGACGACGGCGACCAGCCGTCCCGCTTCCTGACCGAACTCGGCGTCGAGCCCCAGGACATAACGGGCCGCCCGCGCCGCCCCCTGTCCGTCGCCGCGCTCGTCGCCGAGCTGCGCGCCACCACCGTCGACCCGCGGGTCTCCGACACCCTGCGCGAGGCGGCGGCCCAGCGCCTGGCCCGCCTCGCCGCGCTCGGCGACACCGACGGCCGCCCCCTCGTGCCGTCCGCGCACCCCTACCGCTGGTGGGGCATGGACGAACCGACGGCGAGCGAGGTGCCCCTGAGGGACCGCGACAAGCCCGTCGTGCTCTCCGGGAGCGCCCTGGACCAGCTCGCCAACACCTGCTCGCTGCAGTGGTTCCTGGGCCGCGAGGTGAAGGCGGACGCCCCCGCGACCGCCGCCCAGGGCTTCGGCAACGTGGTGCACGTGCTGGCCGACGAGGTCGCCTCCGGACGCACCCCGGCCGACCTCGCCGTCCTCATGGAGCGCCTCGACTCGGTGTGGGACGCGCTCGCGTTCGACGCGCCGTGGAAGTCGGCGCAGGAGAAGGAGAACGCGCGCGTGGCGCTGGAGCGCTTCCTCCAGTGGCATGTGATGGACCGCGCGAGCCGCACCCCCGTCGCCAGCGAGCACGGCTTCGACGTGACCCTGGAAGCGGGTCCCTACGAAGTGCGGGTGCGCGGCTCCATGGACCGCGTCGAGCAGGACGCGGAAGGCCGTGCCTACGTAGTGGACTTCAAGACCGGCAAGCAGGCGCCGAGCTCCGCCGAGGTGGCCCGGCACCCGCAGCTCGCCGTCTACCAGCTGGCGATCCGCGAGGGAGCCGCGGACGAGGTCTTCGACGGCGAACGCCCGCCGCCGGGCGGCGCCGAACTGGTCCAGTTGCGCCAGGGCGCCGCCAAGAAGAACGGCGGCGAGGCCCTCCCGAAGGTGCAGGCCCAGGAGGCCCTCTCCGGAGAGTGGATCGGCGACCTCCTCGCGACGGCGGCGGGCAAGGTGCTCGACGAGCGGTTCACGCCCACCACGGGCCAGCACTGCACCCACTGCGCCTTCCGCGCCTCCTGCAGCGCCCGCCCGGAGGGGCGCCAGGTCGTGGAGTGAGCGCGCGGGCGCACCCGTGGCGATTGTCACGTCATGGCATCAGTGGGCATAGCACCCCCATGGGCAATTTAAAGTCGCAGTAAAGACATGCTGTGCACCGGCTGTTGGTGCACCTTTTTGAGGAGAAGTGCGGATATGGCAGCCCATCGGAAGCTCCTGGCCGTGGCCGTCACCTGCGCCGCCGCCGTCATCGGCGTGGCCGGCTGCAGCAGCGACGGCGACAAGGACCCCTTCGACGGCCTGAGCGCCGACAAGATCGCCGACAAGGCCTCCAAGGCTTCCAAGGACGCCGGCTCCTTCACGATGAAGGGCAAGATGAAGCAGGGCGGCCAGGCCAACGACCTGGAGTTCGCCGTCGCCGAGTCCGGCGACTGCAAGGGCACGATGGGCTCGCAGAAGAAGGGCGTCGCGCAGTTCCTGTCCGTCGGCAAGACCTCCTACGTGAAGGCCGACGACAAGTTCTGGGAGGGCCAGGGCGGCAGCTCGACGGCCGAGCTCCTCAAGGGCCGCTGGGTGAAGTCGCCCAACAAGAGCGGCGACAGCGTCTGCAACCCGGACGACATGTTCAAGTCCGACAAGCTCAAGAACCTCAAGCGTGAGGACGACGCCGAGGTCGACGGCAAGAAGGCCGCCGTCCTCACCCAGAAGAAGGGCAAGGAGACCACCACCTTCTACGTCGCCATGGAGGGCAAGCCCTACTTCCTCAAGGTGGTCAACAAGGGCAGCGAGGACCCGGGCTCCATCGTCTTCAGCGGCTACGGCAAGCCCGTCGACGTGAAGGAGCCGCCGGCCAAGGAGGTCGTCGACGCGAAGAAGATCGCCGCCGGTTCCTGATCGCGCGTCTCTTCTGAAGCGGCGGTGGCCGCCCGCGCCCGGGTCCGCCCGGATTGTCGGTGGCCACCGCTAGCCTCTCTGTCGTGTCACCTCGCCTCACCGATCCCGAGCAGCTCAAGGAGCTCCTCGGCATCCCCTTCACCCCGGAGCAGACGGCCTGCATCACCGCGCCGCCCGCCCCGCAGGTGATCGTGGCCGGAGCCGGTTCCGGCAAGACGACGGTGATGGCCGCCCGCGTGGTCTGGCTGGTCGGCACCGGCCAGGTCGCCCCCGAGCAGGTCCTCGGCCTGACGTTCACGAACAAGGCGGCGGGCGAGCTCGCCGAGCGCGTGCGCCAGGCCCTGGTCAGGGCGGGCGTCACCGATCCCGACGCGGCCGACCCCGACAACCCGCCGGGCGAGCCGGTCATCTCCACGTACCACGCCTTCGCGGGCCGCC
Organism: Streptomyces sp. NPDC002564; assembly: GCF_042889645.1. Classification (NCBI taxonomy): domain Bacteria; kingdom Bacillati; phylum Actinomycetota; class Actinomycetes; order Kitasatosporales; family Streptomycetaceae; genus Streptomyces; species Streptomyces sp. NPDC002564. The sequence continues at coordinate 764,034 of NZ_JBIARE010000001.1, forward strand.
TCCTGACCGACCACGGCCTGCGCATCGGCCTGGAGCCCACCTCCCGCCTGCTCGCCGACGCCACCCGCTTCCAGCTCGCCGCCCGCGTGCTGCGCGAGGCCCCCGGTCCCTACCCCGCGCTGACCCGGTCCTTCCCCGACCTCGTCAGCGACCTCCTCGCGCTCGACGCCGAGCTCGCCGAGCACCTCGTGCGCCCCGAGCGGCTGCGCGCCCACGACACCGAGCTGCTGCGGGCCCTGGAAGGCGCCAAGCTCTCCAACGCCGACCTGCGCAAGGTCCCCGACACCGCCGCCGCCCGGCTGGAGCTCGCCGAGCTCGTCGAGCGGTACCGCGCGGCGAAGCGCTCCCGCGACCTCCTCGACTTCGGCGACCAGATCGCCCTCTCCGCGACCCTGGCCCGCACCCGCGCGGAGGTCGGCGAGATCCTCCGCGAGGAATTCCGCGTCGTCCTCCTCGACGAGTACCAGGACACCTCGGTCGCCCAGCGCATCCTCCTGTCCGGCCTGTTCGGCGGCGGCACCGGCCACCCGGTGACCGCGGTCGGCGACCCCTGCCAGGCCATCTACGGCTGGCGCGGCGCCTCCGTGGCCAACCTCGACGACTTCCCCGAGCACTTCGCGTACGCCGACGGCCGCCCCGCCACCCGCCACGCGCTCAGCGAGAACCGCCGCAGCGGCGGCCGCCTCCTGGACCTCGCCAACGGCCTCGCGGAGCCGCTGCGCGCCCTGCACGCGGGCGTGGAGGCCCTGCGGCCCGCGCCCGGCGCCGAGCGCGACGGCGTGGTGCGCTGCGCCCTGCTGCGCACCCACGCCGAGGAGATCGGCTGGCTCGGCGACTCGATCGCCCACCTCGTGCGCACCGGCACGCCGCCCGGCGAGATCGCCGTCCTGTGCCGCACGGCCACGGACTTCGCCGAGATCCAGGCCGCGCTCGTCGCCCGCGACATCCCCGTGGAGGTCGTCGGCCTCTCCGGGCTCCTGCACCTCCCCGAGGTCGCCGACCTCGTCGCCGTCTGCGAGGTCCTCCAGGACCCGGGGGCCAACGCCTCCCTGGTGCGGCTCCTGACCGGCCCGCGCTGGCGCATCGGCCCCCGCGACCTCGCGCTCCTCGGCCGCCGCGCCCGCCTCCTCGTGCGGCCCGGGCACACCGCCCCCGACGACCCGGACCGGCGCCTCGCCGAGGCCGTCGAGGGGGTCGACCCGGCCGAGGTGATATCGCTCGCCGACGCCCTGGACACCTTCCTGGAGTCCCCCCTCGACCCGGACGACGCCTCCGGGGCGGACGACGGGCTGCCGTTCTCCGCCGCGGCCCGGGTGCGCTTCGCGCGGCTCGCCGCCGAACTGCGCGAGCTGCGCCGCTCCCTGGCCGACCCGCTCATGGACGTGCTGCACCGCGTGCTCGCCGTGACCGGCCTGGAGGTGGAGCTCTCCGCGTCGCCGGGCGCCCTCGCGGCCCGCCGCCGCGAGACCCTCTCCAACTTCCTGGACGTCGCCGCCTTCTTCGCCGCGCACGACAACGGCGCGACCCTGCTGGCCTTCCTCGGCTTCCTGCGCACCGCCGCCCAGTACGAGAAGGGCCTCGACAACGCGCTGCCGGGCGGCGAGAACACCGTCAAGGTGCTCACCGCCCACAAGTCGAAGGGCCTGGAGTGGGACGTCGTCGCCGTCCCCGGCCTGGTCGAGGGCACCTTCCCGAGCGCCCAGGGCCGCGAGAAGTGGACCGCCCAGGCCAAGGTGGTCCCGCACCGGCTGCGCGGCGACGCGGCCACCCTGCCCGACGTCACCGCGTGGGACGCCAAGGGCATGAAGGCCTTCCACGAGGACATGAAGGACCACCAGCGCACCGAGGAGCTCCGCCTCGGCTACGTGACGTTCACCCGCCCCCGCTCCCTGCTCCTGGGCTCCGGCCACTGGTGGGGCCCCTCCCAGAAGAAGCCGCGCGGCCCCTCCGACTTCCTGTGGGCCCTGCACGACCACTGCGCGGCGGGCCACGGTGAGACCGAGGTCTGGGCCGACGCACCGGCCGAGGACGAGGAGAACCCCGCCCTGCACGAGGCGACCGCCGACCAGGCCTGGCCGCTCCCGCTGGACGACGACTCCCTGACCCGCCGCCGCGCCGCCGCGCGGACGGTCCTCGCCCACCTGGACCGCCTGACCGGCCAGGAGCCGGAGCACGCGCGCGCCCGGGGCGCGGACCCGTCGCCCGACGGCACCCGCCCCTGGACGCACGGCGACGTCCCCCCGGCCGACGACCCCGAGTGGCCACCCCCTCCGGAGGACGACGAGCCTCCCTACGAAGAGGCCCCGTACGACGAGCCCCCTTACGCGGAGGACGAGCCCCCTTACGGCGAAGCGGAACTCCCGGACGCCGGTCCGGCCGACTGGGACGCCCTGACGACGGAGCGCCCGACGGTGCGTCCGACGGTCCCGCACCCGGCCGACGCCCCCCGACCGACGCGCCCCGCGGCCGACGCCGGCCCGGACCCCGCCGGGCAGACCCCCGCCGAGCAGGGCCCCGCACCGCACGACAGCCACGCGCACGTGCCGTCCCCCACGGTGCCGCCCGACGCCCGCCCGCACCCGGCCGACCCGTACCCGGCCGATCCGCAGCCCGCCGACCCGTACCCGGCCGATCCCGTCCCCGCCGGCGCGCCCCACCGGGCCGCGCACGGCGACGGCGGCACCCGGCTCACCCCGGAAGAGGCCCGCACCCTCGCCTCCTGGGACCGCGACCTCGACGCCCTCACCGACGAGCTCCTGCGCGCCCGCGAAGCCGTCAGGGACATCCCGGTGCCGCCCTCGCTCACCGCGTCCGAGCTGATGCGCCTGGCCGCCGATCCCGACGGCTTCGCCCGCGACCTCGCCCGGCCCATGCCGCGCCCGCCGCAGCCCGCGGCCCGCCGCGGCACCCGCTTCCACGCGTGGATCGAGTCCCGCTTCGAAGAGCTCACCCTGCCCATGCTCGACCCCGAGGACCTGCCGGGCGGCGCCCGCGACGAGGCCGAGATCGCCGACGAGCGGGACCTGGAATCCCTCAAGGAGGCCTTCGAACGCACCGAGTACGCCCACCGCGCGCCCCACCGCGTCGAGGTCCCCTTCCAGTTCGTGATCGCGGGCCGCGTCATCCGCGGCCGCATCGACGCCGTCTACAAGGACGGCGAAGGACCCGGCGCCACGTACGAGATCGTCGACTGGAAGACCAGCCGCACCCGCACGGCCGACCCCCTCCAGCTCGCCGTCTACCGCCTCGCCTGGGCCGAGCAGCAGGGCGTCCCCCTGGAGTCGGTGCGGGCCGCCTTCCTCTACGTACGCAGCGGGGAGACCGCCCGGCCCCGGAACCTGCCGGACCGGGCCGGCCTGGAGCTGCTCCTCCTGGAGGACCCGGCCGCCGCGCCCGCCGGTGAGCCGCCCGGCGACGAGCCACCGGGAGAGCCGGCCCCGGATGGCGGATAGGCTCGTGACCATGAGCGAGACACCGGACAGCGCCGTCCGCACGTACATCGAGAACCACCGTGCCGCCTTCCTCGACGACCTCGCCGAGTGGCTGCGCATCCCGTCCGTGTCGGCCCAGCCCGACCATGCCGGGGACGTGCGCCGCAGCGCGGAGTGGCTCGCCGCCCAGCTCAAGGAGACCGGCTTCCCGGTCACGGAGGTCTGGGAGACGGCCGGCGCCCCCGCCGTCTTCGCCGAGTGGCCCTCCGGCGACCCGGCCGCCCCCACCGTCCTGGTCTACGGCCACCACGACGTGCAGCCCGCCGCCCGCGAGGACGGCTGGGACACCGACCCCTTCGAGCCCGTCGTACGGGGAAACCGCCTGCACGCGCGCGGCGCGGCCGACGACAAGGGGCAGGTCTTCTTCCACACCCTCGGCGTCCGTGCCCACCTCGCCGCCACCGGGCGCACCGCGCCCGCGGTGAACCTGAAGCTGCTCGTGGAGGGCGAGGAGGAGTCCGGCTCCCCGCACTTCCGCGCGCTGATCGAGGAGCGCAGGGACCGCATCGCCGCCGACGCGGTGATCGTCTCGGACACCGGCATGTGGTCGGAGGACACCCCGACCGTCTGCACGGGCATGCGCGGCCTCGCCGAGTGCGAGATCGAACTGCACGGACCCGACCAGGACATCCACTCCGGCTCCTTCGGCGGCGCCGTGCCCAACCCCGCCACCGAGGCCGCCCGCCTCGTCGCCGCGCTCCACGACGAGCACGCGCGCGTGGCGGTCCCCGGCTTCTACGACGGCATCACGGAGCTCACCGACCGCGAGCGCGAGCTCTTCGCCGAGCTGCCCTTCGACGAGGAGCGCTGGCTGCGCACCGCCAAGTCGTACGGCGCCCACGGCGAGGCCGGGCACACCACCCTGGAGCGCATCTGGGCCCGCCCCACCGCCGAGGTCAACGGCATCGGCGGCGGCTACCAGGGCGCGGGCAGCAAGACGATCATCCCGTCGTCCGCCGTCGTGAAGCTGTCCTTCCGGCTCGTCGCGGGCCAGGACCCGGACCGCGTCGAGGACGCCGTGCGCGCCTGGGCCGCCGACCGCGTCCCCGCGGGCATCCGCCAGAAGGTCACCTTCGGCGCCGCCACGCGCCCGTGCCTGACCCCGCTGGACCACCCGGCCCTGCAGTCCGTCGTGCGCGCGATGGGCCGCGCCTTCGGCCAGAAGATCCGCTTCACCCGCGAGGGCGGCTCAGGACCGGCCGCCGACCTCCAGGACGTGCTCGACGCACCCGTGCTCTTCCTGGGCATCTCGGTCCCCTCCGACGGCTGGCACGCGCCGAACGAGAAGGTCGAGATCGACCTGCTGCTCAAGGGCGTCGAGACGACCGCCTACCTGTGGGGCGACCTCGCGGAGAACTGGCGCGATGCACACTGAGAGCCGCCGCGCCGCACCCGTCCCGCCGCACCACCCATCTCATCGGGGGAGTTGGAAGCACCTGTGACCACTTGGACCGACCGCACCGCAGACCGGCCCGTCACGCTGACCGCGCCGAGCGGCATCGACCGCGCGGCGCACCACCGCATGGACGAGGCGTGGCTCGCCGCCGCCTGGAGCCACCCCACGACCCGGGTCTTCGTGGTCTCCGGCGGCCAGGTCCTCATCGACGAGACGCCCGAGGGCCGCACCGAACTGGTGATGACACCGTCCTTCGAGGCGCCGCTCACCGAGGAGCACCGCTACTTCCTGGGCACGGACGACGACAACGTCAGCTACTTCGCGCTGCAGAAGGACTCCCTGCCGGGCCGCATGGACCAGTCCGCGCGCCCCGCCGGACTGCGCGAGGCGGGCCTCCTGCTGTCCCCCCGGGACGCGGGCCTGATGGTGCACGCCGTGGCCCTGGAGAACTGGCAGCGCCTGCACCGCTTCTGCTCCCGCTGCGGCGAGCGCACCGTCATCGCGGCGGCGGGCCACGTCCGCCGCTGCCAGGCCTGCGGCGCCGAGCACTACCCGCGCACGGACCCGGCCGTGATCATGGCGGTCCGGGACAGCGACGACCGCATCCTGCTCGGCCGCCAGGTGCACTGGCCCGAGGGCCGCTTCTCCACGCTGGCGGGCTTCGTCGAGCCGGGGGAGTCCATCGAGCAGTCGGTGCGCCGCGAGGTGTTCGAGGAGGCGGGCGTCACGGTCGGCGACGTCGAGTACGTCGCGAGCCAGCCCTGGCCGTTCCCCTCCAGCCTGATGCTGGGCTTCATGGCCGACGCGACCTCCTCGGAGATCAACGTCGACGGCGAGGAGATCCACGAGGCGCGCTGGTTCTCCCGGGAAGACCTGCGGGCCGCCTTCGAGTCCGGGGAGGTCATGCCTCCCTACGGCATCTCGATCGCGGCCCGACTGATCGAACTCTGGTACGGCAAGCCCCTGCCGAAGCCGGGAACCGTGGGCTGACCCCCGACCACCCCACCGGTGCGGACAGCCGGGAGCACAGGAACGACAGCAGGCCCCCGCGGAAGCGAGGGCCTGTCTGCAGGTGAAGGGGATCAGGCTGCGTCGAGTGCCTGCTTGACCTGAGCAAGGGACGGGTTGGTCATGACCGACTCCGTACCGCTGGCGGCAACCACCAGGAGCGTCGGAACCGTCTGGTTCCCGCCGTTCGCCTTCTCGACGAACGCCGCCGAGTCCGGGTCCTGCTCGATGTTGATCTCGGTGTACGCGATGCCCTCGCGGTCCATCTGGCCCTTGAGGCGGCGGCAGTAGCCGCACCACGTGGTGCTGTACATCGTCACAGTGCCCGGCATGTCTTTTGTGCTCCTTCGTTGCTCGGGGTGCGTCATCGCACTGTGAGGAACGTACGCGACCCGGCCACCATTCCCGCATTAGTACGACCGGCTGCGGCCGCCTGTGGACAACCGACTCATCCGCCTCCTGCGACCTGGCAGCATGGCGGGGTGACATCAGCAACGCATTCCCCCCTCTTCCCGCAGGTTCCGGACTCGGCCGACGCGGTGCTCGACGGGCTCGACCCGGAGCAGCGCGAGGTCGCCACCGCCCTGCACGGGCCGGTGTGCGTCCTGGCCGGAGCCGGCACCGGCAAGACCCGGGCGATCACCCACCGGATCGCGTACGGGGTGCGGGCAGGCATGCTCCAGCCCGCCAGCGTGCTCGCCGTCACCTTCACCAACCGTGCCGCGGGCGAGATGCGCGGCCGCCTCCGCCAGCTCGGCGCCTCCGGCGTGCAGGCCCGCACCTTCCACTCCGCGGCCCTGCGCCAGCTCCAGTTCTTCTGGCCCAAGGCCGTCGGCGGCCCGCTGCCCAGGATCGTCGACCGCAAGATCAAGCTCGTCGCCGACGCGGCCGCCGCCTGCCGCATCCGCCTGGATCGCAACGAGTTGCGTGACCTCACCAGCGAGATCGAGTGGTCCAAGGTCACCCAGACCGTCCCCGCGGACTACACGGCCGCGGCGGCCAAGTCGGGCCGCGACGTCCCCCGCGACCCCGCCGAGATCGCCCAGCTCTACGCGGCGTACGAGGACCTCAAGCGCGACCGCGCCGTCATCGACTTCGAGGACGTCCTGCTGCTCGCCGTCGGCATCCTCCAGGACCGGCACGACATCGCCGAGCAGGTCCGCTCCCAGTACCAGCACTTCGTGGTGGACGAGTACCAGGACGTGAGCCCGCTCCAGCAGCGTCTCCTGGAGCTGTGGCTCGGCGACCGGGACAGCCTCTGCGTCGTCGGCGACGCCAGCCAGACGATCTACTCCTTCACCGGCGCGACCCCCGACCACCTGCTGAACTTCCGCACCCGCCACCCCGGGGCGACGGTCGTCAAGCTCGTCCGTGACTACCGCTCCACCCCCCAGGTCGTCCACCTGGCCAACGGCCTGCTCTCCCAGGCCCGCGGCCGCGCCGCCGACCACCGCCTGGAGCTGATCTCGCAGCGCGAGTCCGGCGCCGAGCCGGTCTACACGGAGTACGTGGACGAGCCGGCCGAGGCCGAGGGCGCCGCCCGTCGCATCCGCGCGCTCCTCGCCGACGGCGTCCCCGCCAGCGAGATCGCGGTCCTCTTCCGTACGAACTCCCAGTCCGAGATCTACGAGCAGGCGCTCGCCGACGCGGGCGTGCCCTACCAGCTCCGGGGAGCCGAGCGGTTCTTCGAGCGCACCGAGGTGCGCGAGGCGGGCGCGGCCCTGCGCGGCGCGGCCCGCTTCGGAGGCAACGACTCCCTCCTGGACGACGTCGTGGACCTGCCCTCCCAGGTGCGGGCCGTGCTCTCCACCAAGGGCTGGACGACCGAGCCGCCCGCGGGCTCCGGGGCGGTCCGCGACCGCTGGGAGTCGCTGGCCGCGCTGGTCCGCCTCGCGGAGGACTTCGCGCGCGCCAAGCCGGGGGCGACCCTCGCCGACCTGGTGGGCGAGCTCGACGAGCGGGCGAACGCCCAGCACGCCCCCACCGTCGAGGGCGTCACCCTGGCGTCGCTGCACGCGGCGAAGGGCCTGGAGTGGGACGCCGTGTTCCTGGTGGGTCTCGCCGAGGGCATGATGCCGATCACCTACGCCAAGACGGACGAGCAGATCGAGGAGGAGCGCCGACTCCTCTACGTGGGAGTGACCCGCGCCCGCGTGCACCTCTCCCTGTCGTGGGCGCTCTCCCGCTCGCCGGGCGGCCGTCCCAGCCGCCGCCCCAGCCGCTTCCTGGACGGCCTGCGGCCGGGCTCCGGGGCGGGCTCGGCCGCCAGGGCCGCGGCCGGCGGCCCCGGCGGCGTGGAGCGGGGCAGCGGGGCAGGCGCGACGGGCACCGCGGCGGCCCGCCGCCGACGCACGACGCGTACGCCCGCGCGGTGCCGGGTCTGCGGACGGACCCTCACCGACGCCGGTGAGATGAAGCTCATGCGCTGTGAGGACTGCCCGTCCGACATGGACGAAGGGCTCTACGAGCGGTTGCGGGAGTGGCGGGCGGACCAGGCGCGGCAGTTGGGACAGCCCGCGTACTGCGTCTTCACGGACAAGACCTTGATCGCCATCGCGGAATCCGTGCCCGACGACGAGGGCGAGCTGGCCCGGATCCCCGGTGTCGGCGTCCGCAAGTTCCATCGCTTCGGAGCCGACGTGCTCGCCATCTGCGCAGGTCAGGAGCATGTAAGGGGCGCCGATGAAGAATGATTCAAACTCGTCGAAAAAATAGTTTGCGCATGCGCAAGGAAGACCCATAGGTTCTTAGCACGGAAACGGCGGGCTTCTCCGAAGCCCCGGTTCCGTGCTGTACTTGACAGTCCGCGGATCGGTTCCGGCCGATCCCCTAGACGCCGAGAGGAGGCGCATTCCAGTGATCAGCATCAACGAGAGCTTCATCAGCACCGCCAAAATGACCGATCGCTCGGTCGTCGCCTCCTGCCTGCTCGGCTTCTCGAACCAGGGCACCGGTCTGTCCGGCGGTACCCCCGCCGCCCGTCCGATGTCCGCCTCCCTGCCTCTCGCCGGTCTTCCCGTCCGCGAGGCCATCGGGGGCAATGAGCGACCGACCAAGGCACCGGAAGCAGCAGTAGCGGAGGCACAGGCGCAGGCCTATGCCTTTGCGGCGGCCGGTGCCGGATTCCGGAAGCAGACGACGCAGCACCACCACACGATGTGGGCCTTCCGTGGGCTCGAACCCTGGAGTGATCCAGTCTGATCTCGATCAGACCGGCGCCTTCAGGGCCGCGGAACCCCACCCGGGATCCGCGGCCCTTCTGTTTTCCCTAAAACAGGGAGACAGGGCGAAGGGGCCGACCGCAAGACCCGGTACCAGCCGCCAACCGGCCGACCCAGGCCGGCACGACCAGACGAGGAAAACACCACCGTGCAACTCGAAACGCACGCCCCGTCCGTACCGCCTTCACAGACGCTCCCCCCGCCCGCACCCACGGAGGACCCGACCTTGACCCCCCTGACCGCGCTCACCGCGCTCGACGACGCCATCGAGAACCTCGGCGTACCCGTTCCCTGCCGTGCCTACGACCCCGAGGTCTTCTTCGCCGAGTCCCCGGCCGACGTCGAGTACGCCAAGTCGCTCTGCCGCACCTGCCCGCTGATGGAGGCCTGCCTCGCCGGCGCCAAGGAGCGGCGTGAGCCGTGGGGCGTCTGGGGCGGCGAGCTCTTCGTCCAGGGTGTCGTCGTCGCCCGCAAGCGGCCCCGTGGTCGCCCGCGCAAGAACCCGGTCGTCGCATGAGTATCGCCGGAACCATCGACCGTCCCCTGACGCACGACCCCAAGAGGCAGGCCCCGATGAAGGCAGCCACCAGCGAGCCCGCCGCGGGCTCCGCCACCACAGACTTCACCACCACCGGCGCGCACACCACGCGCCAGAACAGGACCCGTGAGATGCAACTCATCCCAGAAGCCATGGCTCGTGCGCATATGCACGAACGCCTGCGCGAGGCCGAGGCCCAGCGCCCGGCCGAGCGCCTGATGGCCGCCCGGCGCATGCAGCGCCGCGCGGAGCGCGCCTCGATGCGTGCCCGGCGTGCCATCGCCATAGCCGTCATGCAGTAACGAACCGCGACAGCGGTTCGCCACCATGACAGATGCCCTCGGGGGCGCTCCGGACGGAGCGCCCCCGAGGTGCGTTGTGCTCACCGATCGTCCGGGCGCGGGGATATGGTCGCCCGGTGGACCAGCAGAATCCTCAGCCGGCCGAGACGGACAACCTCGTGTGCTCCCGCTGCGGCACGGTCGCCGACGGGACACCACCGACCTGGACCTGCTCCGTCGAGAACGGCAGACGCCACTACTTCTGCGACGCCTGCGCGCGGGACAACATCAGAGCCATCGAAGGACGCCTCGACTCCGCCTGGTGGTGAGCCCCGGGCGACCCGGACGCGCCGAGGCACTCAGGCCTGGGCCGCCGCGCCACCCTCGCGAGTCTCGGCGACCGCCTCGACCGCCTCGCCCTCGGCGAACTCCTCCGCCTCCGCGCGATCCGCCGCCTCGCCAGGATCTTCCGCCCCGGCAACGTCCTCGGGCTCCTCGACAAACCCCGGCAGCCACTCCTCCAGCTCGTCGCGCATCCGTACCGTCGCCCCCAGCTGACACAGCACGCCGATGGTGCTCAGCGTCACACGGTGGATCAGCAGATACGACGGCGGCAGGTTCAGGTGCTTGCCCAACTGGTACGCGGGGGAGCGGAGATCGGCCACCCGCGCCGCCTGGGTGCGCATCCAGCCCCGGCTGAACGTGAACTCCTCCACCAGCATGGGCTCGATCATCGGCAGCAGGTAGTCGAGCACCGCGTCCGGGTCCAGCTCGATGGACTCCTTGATGAAGCCCTCCTCGCGCAGCATGTCGTAGACCGCCTCGGCCTCACCCGCAAGCGTCATCCGCAGGGACTTCCCGATGGTCGGGGGCAGACCGCCCGGCAGCCGGTCCACCGTGCCGAAGTCGAGGACCCCGAGGCGGTGGCCGCCCTGCTCGTCGGGCACCAGGCGGAAGTTGCCGGGGTGCGGGTCGGCGTGCAGGAGACCGGTACGCGTGGGACCGGAGAAGAGGAAACGGGCGAGCAGCTGACCCGCCCGGTCGCGCTGCTCCTGCGTGCCGTCCGCGATCACCTCCGAGAGCGGTGTGCCGTCCATCCACTCGGTCACCAGGACCTGTTCGCTCTGGTGCACCACCTGCGGCACCAGCACGTCGGGGTCGTCCGCGAACTCCTCGGCGTGGGCGCGCTGCGCCTGCGCCTCCAGGCCGTAGTCCAGCTCCTCCGAGACGCGGTCCCGCAGCTCCGCGATGAGCGGCTTGATGTCCATCCCCGGAATCAGCGGACCGAGGAGCCGGGCGAACCGGCTGAGCTGGGTCAGGTCGGACAGCAGCGCCTCACCCGCCCCCGGGTACTGGACCTTGACGGCGACCTCCCGGCCGTCCGCCCACACGGCGCGGTGCACCTGGCCGATCGACGCCGCCGCCGAGGGCTTGTCCTCGAACTCCACGAAGAGCTCGCGCCAGTCCTCGCCGAGCCGCTCCGCCAGGACGGCGTGCACGGTGCGCGACGGCATCGGCGGCGCCGCTTCCTGCAGTTTCGTGAGGGCCGCGCGGTAGGGGCCGGCGACCTCCTCGGGCAGTGCCGACTCGAAGACGGACAGCGCCTGCCCGAACTTCATGGCGCCGCCCTTGAGCTCGCCGAGGACCTTGAACAGCTGATCGGCGGTGCGTTGTTGCAGCTCACGGCCCACGATCTCCGCCGACTTGCCCCCGATTCGCTTGCCGAGACCCCAGGTCGCGCGGCCGGCGAAGCCGAGTGGCAGTGCGGCCAGTTTGGCGGTACGGGTGACCGCCTTCCGGGGAAGATCAGACATGCGCCCCTCCAAGTCCCAGACAGCCGCGCCTCGTCAGGCGGTTACCCGGCCATTGTTGCGTGCGGCTTCGTGCCGGCGGTGAGCCGATCCCCCTTAACGGACACGCCCGCCCCACAAGAGCATGATGGATGGGGCCAAATCGGGCTCGAGCGCCACTCGAATCCGGGGACCGATGCCGTCCACCGAACCCCCGTGCAGGCCGACGACTCGCCGTCCAGGAAGGCCAGGGCGTGCCCCGCCGTCAGCCCGGCGACCGACGTCGACAGGGCCAGGTCACAGGCGGGTGCCTGGCGCTGGTGGCCCGAGCGCCACTGCGCGAGCATCCGCGGCCACGTGGCATCACGGTCCGCGCGCTGCCGGAAGAGGCACTCCGCGCACGCGGTCGTCCCCGGCAGGACCAGCGGACCCACCACGCCCGTCCCCTCGATCACCCCCGCATAGAGATGGGGAGTGCCCGAGGCGAGCAGGGCCTCGGCCGCGGCGGGCGGGGGAGCGTAGGCATCGAGGCCGTCCCGCGGGGCGATGATCACGAGGGAGAAGCCCTCCGCCTGCTCCGGCTCCTCGGACTGCCGGGGCGGCCGGCCGGGAGCGGAGTGCCGCACGACCCGGCGCGCGGTCGTGTCCCTGCGCTCCCCGACGGACTCGGCGGGCAGCCCGCCCGGCGCGACGTCCCACGGCTGCACCTGCCCGCCGTCCAGCACGTCGACCCGGCCCACCCCCGCGCCCGCCAGCACCGATGCCACGACGGCGCCGACGCGCCCGGCGCCCTGGACCCGCACCCGCATGGCCCGACGTGCCGCGATCTTCGCGATCGCACCGCCCGGCTCCGGCGACAGGAGGGACAGCGATGCCACGTCGGCCCGGAGCCGGTCCATGACCTCGCCCCGCCCGCGCAGGGCATCGGCGGCCGGCCCGCCCCCCGTCGTGTCGTCGAGCAGGCCGGCGCGTGCGAGCTCGGTCAGCAGCCTGTCCACATGCCCGTCCGGCAGCCCCATCCGCCGGGCCTCCTCACGCAGCAGCGGCAGCCCCCGGGTGCCGTCCAGCAAGGTCAGAAAGCTGCTCGTCGCCGTGTCCATCGGGCCGAGGACCAAGGCATGCGCGGGCGCCACGCCGAACTGCACGGTGCTCAGGTCCCGCCAGCCACGCCGCAGCGCGGGCTTCACGATCGGATGCGCACTCCGGACGGTGCCGCGCTCCCCAGCCTCGTGCTGCCCGGTGCCGCGCCGCCCCGTGCCCTGCCCCTGCTCCTGCATGGTCGTCCCCCGTCGCCCGGTCGCCGCGGCCCTTTCCGCCGCATCGATCCAGTGCCAGAATGCGCGCCTCGGCGGCAGCTCGCGTCGCGTTGTCCACAGGCAGGGTGTGTTCGTCGTACTAATCCGACGGACGGGGAGCGGAACACCGCCGAACCGTCCCGGAGGCGGGACTTCCCCCATGCCCAGCGGGTAACGTCGGGGCGTGCCCGCCGACCCGTCCTCACGCGTCGCTGGGGAGACCTCGACGCGCCGCGCCGGACCTCCACAGCGCAGCACGACCAGCCCGTCGCCCTCCGGGGCCGGGGCGAGCCCGGTCGAGGTCAGGCGCAGCGCCCGCCGCCGCAGAACGGTCTCCGCGTATCGGGAGGGCGACCGCACCGTCGTCCTCATTCCGGCCCGGATGTCCGAAGCGGAAGAGCAGCGCTGGGTCAACGTGATGCTCGACAAGCTGGCGGCCCAGGAGAGCAAGCGGCTCCTCGGCGACGCGGAGCTCGCCGAGCGCGCCCAGCTGCTCTCCGAGCAGTACTTCGGCGGCCGCGCCAGACCGGCCTCCGTTCGCTGGGTCACGAACCAGAACACCCGCTGGGGCTCGTGCACCCCCGCAGAGGGCAGCATCCGCCTTTCGCACCGGCTGCAGGGCATGCCCGAGTACGTCGTGGACTACGTCCTCGTCCATGAGCTCGCCCATCTCCTCGTCCCCGGTCACGGCCCCCGCTTCTGGCAACTCCTGGAGGCCTACCCCCGTACCGAGCGGGCCAGGGGCTACCTGGAAGGGGTGGTCGCCGCCGACCGGCTGCCCCATCTGCCCGCCGCCCGCGAGGAGTGAACGTCCGCCGGATCCGGCGGTTGTGTAGCGGGTCTGTACCGGCTTGGTCCGCCGTCCGACTTTGCGGTTAGCCTGACGCGACGCATTCACATTCGGGATGGGGGACGGTCGTTACGTATGGCCAGGGAATTCCAACGCGGCCACAAGGCCAAGATCAGTGACCTCACTGCGGGCACCGATCTGTACGTGGGCGTACAGATCTCGGCCCCCGGGCTGACCTTCGACATCAGCTGCTTCGGCCTGGACGCGAGCGAGCGGCTCTCGGACGACCGTTACTTCATCTTCTTCAACCAGCCCAAGTCGCCCGAGGAGTCGATACAGCTCCTGGGCGAGCAGGCGGGCGACACCGAGTCCTTCCGCGTCACGCTGGACCGCATCCCGCAGCAGATCCAGCGCCTGTCCTTCACGGCGACGGTCGACGGCGCCGGACAGATGTCGCAGGTCGCCTCCGGGTACATCCGCATCGTCGCGGGCGGCGAGGAAGTGGCGCGCTACGCCTTCAACGGTGCGGAGTTCTCCACGGAGCGCGCCGTCATGCTGGGCGACTTCTACCTGAAGGACGTCTGGCGCTTCGCCGCGATCGGCCAGGGCTTCGACGGCGGTCTGGACGCCCTCCTGAAGAACTTCGGCGGCGAGGTCGCCGAGGAGGAGCCGGCCGCCCCGCAGCCGCAGGCCGCGGCGCCCTCCTTCGCGCCGCCCGCGCAGGCCGCGGCCCCGCCCGCGTTCGGCGCCCCGGCCGCCGCGCCGCCCCCGCCCCCGGCCCCCGCGCAGAACTTCGCGCCGCCCCAGGGCACGACCCCGCCCCCGGCCCCCGCCGACCCGTCGGTGCACGCCGCGCAGACCGTCGTGGCCCCGCTGAACCAGCCGCCCGGCGGGCCCGTGCCGCCCCCGCCGCCCGCCCCGTACGGGCAGCCCGGCCAGCAGGCACCGCAGCAGCCCCAGTTCGGTCAGGTCCCCGGCCAGCAGCAGGCGCCGGCCCCGAGCGCGCCGCTGCCGCCCGGCTACGGCCAGCAGCCGCAGGCCACCATGCCGCCCGGTTACGGCCAGCAGCCCGCCGCCCCGATGCCGCCCGGCTACGGCCAGCAGCCCCCGGGCGGACCGTTCCCCGGCCAGGGTGCCGCCCCGCAGGGTGCTGCCCCGCAAGGCGCGGCACCCCAGGGTGCCGGTGTCGCCGCGGCCCTCCAGAAGTACCGCGAGGCCCCCACCGGCCAGCGCTGGACCCAGCAGAACGAGAAGCTGGTCCGCGTCGACCTCGGCGTCGCCGACCAGCCGATCCTCGCCCGCCAGGGCAGCATGGTGCTCTACCAGGGCAAGGTCGAGTTCAGCTACAAGGGCGCGGGCTTCGCGGGCCGCATCGTGGGCAACGCCACCGGCCAGGAGATGCAGCTGATGCGCTGCTCGGGCCGTGGCCAGGTGTTCCTCGCCGAAGAGGCCACCCACCTGCACCCCATCGAG
Organism: Streptomyces sp. NPDC002564; assembly: GCF_042889645.1. NCBI lineage: Bacteria > Bacillati > Actinomycetota > Actinomycetes > Kitasatosporales > Streptomycetaceae > Streptomyces > Streptomyces sp. NPDC002564. The sequence continues at coordinate 779,317 of NZ_JBIARE010000001.1, forward strand.
CTCCAGGGCGACGCGATCTGCGTCTCCGCGGAGAACGTCCTCGCCTTCGACGAGTCGCTGCAGCACGAGGTGCGCAGGATCGAGGGCCACGGGATTCCCGGCGGCGCACTGTTCGTCATGCAGTTCCAGGGCACCGGCACGGTCGTCCTGAAGACCCACGGCGTGCCCGTCGTACTGCCCGTCACGCCGACGACGTTCGCCGACTGCCATGCCGTCGTCGCCTGGTCGGCCGCCGCCCAGGCGATCGTCTCCAGCCAGGTGCGGCTGCGCAGCAACGCGTACGCGGGCTCCACGGGGGAGAGCGTGAACCTCCAGTTCCGCGGCGCGCCCGGCAATTTCATCGTCGTCCAGCCGTACGAGGTCTGAGGGAGCCCGTCATGAACCAGCAACTCGCGGGCTTCGCTCCCGCACCCGTCGCCGCCCGCATGGAGAACCACGGCCATCACATGGTCAAGGTGGCCATGCAGACCGGCAACGACCTCTTCGCGCGCGTGGGCTCGATGGTCGCCTACGAAGGGTTCGTGCAGTACGAGCCGAATCCGCCCGCCGTCCGCCAGGTCGCGCGCGAGTGGATGACCGGTGAGGGCGCACCCCTGATGAAGTGCTCCGGAGACGGCCTGCTCTACCTCGCCGACTACGGAGCGGACGTCGTCCTCATCAATCTGGCGGGCGACTCCCTCTCGGTGAACGGCACCAACCTGCTCGCCTTCGACGCGTCCCTGCAGTGGGGCGTCGAGCGGGTCAAGGGCATGGCCAAGTTCGCCGGCCAGGGCCTGTGGAACATCAAGATCTCCGGACAGGGCTGGGTCGCGCTGACCTCCCGCGGCACCCCGATCGTCGTCGACTGCGGGCGCGGCGAGGACGAGACGTACGTCGACCCGGACGCCCTGATCGCCTGGTCGCCGAACCTGAAGGTGAAGGGCAAGCGCAGCTTCAAGGCCGGCTCCCTGATCGGGCGCGGCAGCGGCGAGGCCTACCAGATGGGCTTCTCCGGAGAGGGCATCGTCGTCGTCCAGCCCAGCGAGGACAGCACCGACCGCCTCCGGGCACGGGGCTGAGGGGGAGCAACACACCATGCAGAGCTCACTTTTCGCGCACGCCGAGCAGCAGACGCACGAGCGCTACTCCGTGCAGAACCCGCAGCTGCTGCGGGTCGCCCTGGAGGGCCACGACGACGTGCTGGCCCGCAAGGGTTCCATGGTCGCCTACCAGGGGCTGATGGAGTTCGACGCCGAGTACCAGAGCCAGGGCAACCAGCGCGCCCGCGCGCACACCGGCGAGGGCCTGGACCTGATGCGCTGCCACGGGCAGGGCACGGTCTACCTGGCCAATCTCGCCCAGTACATCCACGTGGTCGACGTCGACCAGGACGGCCTGACCGTGGACAGCAGCTATGTCCTCGCGATGGACTCGTCGCTCACCCACCAGGTGATCGCCGTGGACAGCCAGTACGGCATCTCCGGCTCGGGCAAGTACCAGCTCAACATCTCCGGGCGCGGCAAGGTCGCCCTGATGACGTCGGGCCAGCCGCTGATGCTGCAGGTCACGCCGGAGCGGTACGTCAACGCCGACGCCGACGCGATCGTCGCCTGGTCCAACGGGCTGCGCGTGCAGATGCAGGCCCAGACCCACTCCTCGGGCGTCTGGCGGCGCCGCGGCAACACCGGCGAGGGCTGGGAGCTCAGCTTCATGGGCCAGGGTTACGCGCTCGTGCAGCCCAGCGAGATGCTGCCGCCGCAGAACGCGCTCATCGGGCAGGGCGCCCGGGCGCAGTTCGGCATGGGCCAGCAGGGTGCCCGGGGGCAGAACCAGGGCAACGTCTGGAGCTAGCCGCTCCGAGAGAAAGCGGACACCTAGCCGCTCCGAGAGAGGGCGGACGAGGAGGGGGCGCGGGGAGCTGCGTGCGGGCCGTGAGCGGCCGGTCGCGCAGGTTCCCGCGCCCCCTTCGGGGCCTACGGCAGGCGGGCTCCGGTCGCCGCCACGAGGCGCACCACCGACTCGTCCGCCACGTCCGCCACCTCGTCGTAGGCGAACCAGCGCAGGTCCAGCGACTCGTCGCTGATCGCCTCGACCGCGTCGACCGGGGCCAGCGCCGCGTACTGCACGTCCAGGTGCTGGGTGCACGGCCCCGGGATCGGGTGCCGGTCCAGGCGGACGGGACCGCCCGCGAGGAGCGTCAGGCCCGGCACGCCGGACTCCTCCGTGGCCTCCCGCAGCGCCGCCGCGGCCAGCGAGGCGTCGCCCGGCTCGCAGTGGCCGCCCATCTGCAGCCACATCCGCAGCTTCTTGTGCAGGGTCAGCAGCACCCGCCCGCGCGACGGGTCGACCACCAGGGCGCTCGCCGTCACATGGCCGTCCGTGCAGGACTTCCACATGCCGGCGTCGCCGTGCGCCGAGAGGTGGTCCAGATAGGCCTGGCGCAGCTCGGGCTGGTCCTCGTACCGCTTGAGGACCAGGACCGTGTCGTCGTACAGACTCACTTGCCGTCGTCGCCCTTGTCCTCGGGGCCCTTGTCGCCCTCGTCCGTGCCCTCGCCCTTGGTGAGGTCGGGTCCGGCGCCACCGGCAGCCTCGCCGAGCATCTTGTCCAGCTCGGAGAAGTCCATCTGCTCGCGGTGCACGAAGCCGTCCGGGTCGTCCAGGTCGGAGGCGGTCGGCAGCATGTCGGGGTGCTCCCACAGGCCGTCGCGGCCGTCGACACCGCGCGCGTCGGTGAGCGAGGCCCACAGGCGCGAGGCGTCCCGCAGACGGCGCGGGCGCAGCTCCAGGCCGATCAGCGTGGCGAACGTCTGCTCGGCGGGGCCGCCCGTCGCACGGCGGCGGCGCAGCGTCTCCCGCAGGGCGTCCGCGGACGCCAGGCGCGGCTTGGCGGCGGCGTGCACCACCGCGTCCACCCAGCCCTCCACGAGCGCGAGAGCCGTCTCCAGACGGGCCAGGGCCGCCTTCTGGGCCGGGGTGTCCTCCGGCTGGAACATGCCCTGCTGGAGCGCTTCCTGCAGCTGCTCGGGATTCTGCGGGTCGAGCTGGCCGACCACGTCCTCCAGCTTGGCGGTGTCGACCTTGATCCCGCGCGCGTACCCCTCGACGGCGCCGAACAGGTGCGAGCGCAGCCACGGGACGTGGGCGAAGAGCCGCTGGTGGGCGGCCTCGCGCAGCGCCAGGTAGAGCCGCACCTCGTTCTTCTCGACGCCCAGGTCCTTGCCGAAGGCCTCGATGTTCACCGGCAGGAGCGCGGCCTTGCCGGCCGGGCCGAGCGGCAGGCCGATGTCGGTCGAGCCGACGACCTCGCCCGCGAGCACGCCCACGGCCTGGCCGATCTGCTGGCCGAACATGGCGCCGCCCATGGAGCGCATCATGCCGATCAGCGGGCCCGCCATGGCCTGCATCTCCTCGGGCAGCACATCGCCCATGGCCAGGCCGACGCGCTCGGCGACCGGGTCGACGAGCTCCTTCCAGACCGGCAGGGTCGCCTCGACCCACTCGGCGCGGCTCCACGCCACGGCCGTGCCGGAGCCGGAGGGCAGCGAGGTGGCGTCGTCCAGCCACAGGTCGGCCAGTCGCACGGCCTCCTCGACGGCGGAGCGCTCGGCGGGGCCGACGCTGGCGTCCTTCGTGCCGTCCGACGTGCCCTGGGACACCGTCTGGCGGGCGATGTCCTTGGCCATGTCCCAGTTCACCGGGCCGCCCTCGTACGAGAGCATCTGGCCGAGCTGCTGGAAGGCGGCGCCCAGGTCGTTCGGGTTCATCGAACCGAACATGGCGGCGAACGGGTTGTCACCGGCTCCGGGGCCGCCCGCTCCGGGGAAGCCCCCGAAGCCGAACGGGTTCGCGGGGCCACCGGCTCCCTGGCCCCCTCCGGGGGTGTCCTTCTTCTTGCCCTCGTCGCCGTCGTCCGGCTCCTCCGGCGGAAGGCCGAATCCGAATGGGGTGTCACTCACGGGATTCCTCGGCTCGTCAGGCCGCCGGTATCGTTCCGGCGGCGGCGCTACAACACCACCCAGCGTAGACACCGTGACGGGTTCGGGCCTCGGTGCTTCGCCGACTCATGGCCTGCGGCAGGATGGATGCCACCTGGTACGTACGCGTCATTCGGGTACGTACTGAAGACAACCGCTGGAGACGCCCGGTGAGTTCCCCAGATCCACAGGTTCGCGCAGCGCGAAACCCCTCAACCCAGGCTCCCGTCCGGGGCCCCGTCGTCGCCGTCACGGGCGCGGCCTCCGGAGTGGGCGCGCTGCTGACCGAGCGGCTTGCCGCGTCGGACGAGATCAAGCAGGTCATCGCCATCGACGAGCGCCGGGGCGACTGCTCGCAGGCCACCTGGCACATCCTCGACGTACGGGATCCGGCCATCGCGGAGAAGCTGCGCGGCGCGGACGTCGTGGTGCACCTGGCGCTCGATCTCGACCTGGAGACCGATGGCGCGGCCCGCACCGCGTACAACGTGCGCGGCACCCAGACCGTCCTGACCGCCGCCGCGGCCGCGGGTGTCCACCGCGTCGTCCTGTGCACCTCGGCGATGGTCTACGGAGCGCTGGACGACAACGAACTGCCCCTCTCCGAAGACGCCGAACTGCGGGCCACCGCGGAGGCCACCGGCGTCGGCGACCTCCTGGAGGTCGAGCGGCTCGCCCGTCGTGCGCCCCGCGCGCACCCCGGCCTCAACGTCACCGTCGTGCGCCCCGCCACCCTGGTCGGCGGCACGGACACGGCCCTGACCCGCTACTTCGAGTCGCCCCGCCTCCTGGTCGTGGCGGGCTCCCGGCCCGCCTGGCAGTTCTGCCACGTCGAGGACCTGTGCAGCGCCCTGGAGTACGCCGTCCTGGAGAAGGTCGACGGCGAGCTCGCGGTCGGCTGCGACGGATGGCTGGAGCAGGAGGAGGTCGAGGAGCTCAGCGGGATCCGGCGCATGGAGCTGCCTTCGGCGGTCGCGCTCGGCGCCGCCGCCCGGCTGCACCGCATCGGTCTCACCCCGTCCCCGGCCGGTGACCTGGCGTACACGATGTACCCCTGGGTGGTCAGCGTCAGCAGGCTGCACGACGCCGGGTGGCGCCCGCAGTGGACCAACGAGGAGGTCCTCGCGGAGCTCCTGGAGGAGGTCTCGGGGCGGCGCACCGTGGCCGGCCGGCGGCTCGGCCGCAAGGACGCCACGGCGGCGGGCGCGGCGGGCGCGACGGTCGCGCTGCTCGGCGCCGCGGCGGTCGTCCGCAGGGCGCGCAAGGCACGCCGCAGGATCTGAGGGGCCGTCGCGGGGGCCGGGCCGGGACCGGCCTCGCGGGGCCCGCGCGCCGGGCGCGGCGAGGCGCCCCGCGCCCGCCCTGTAGGGAGCTCCAAGGCGACACGCGCGCGTGCCGGGCGAAAGGTCTATTCCGCGGGGCCCGTGCCGTGCGGCACCATGGCCGCATGGCACGCACCACGATGGACCACCCCGGCGAGCAGGCCGCTCCCGACCCGATCCGCCTCCTCGCGATCCGCGACACCCCGCTCTCCCTGGACGAGGTGTTCCGGGCGGTCGGCGACGACGCGGCCGGGGGCACGGCGCTCTTCGTGGGGACCGTGCGCAACCACGACGGCGGAGCGGACGTCGACGAGCTCGGGTACTCGACCCACCCGACCGCCGAGGCCGAGATGCGCCGGGTGGCCGAGAAGGTCGTCGCGGCGTACCCGGTCCGGGCCCTGGCCGCGGTGCACCGCGTCGGGGACCTGGCCGTGGGCGACCTCGCGGTGGTCGTGGCCGTCTCCTGCCCGCACCGCGCCGAGGCCTTCGACGCCTGCCGCAAGCTGATCGACGACCTCAAGCACGAGGTGCCCATCTGGAAGCACCAGCGCTTCTCCGACGGCAAGGAAGAGTGGGTCGGCGCCTGTTGACCGCAGCGGGCGCGTGAGCCGGGACGTGCCCGCCGGGACGGGGCGGGGCCGCCGGGAAAGGATTGGCCCGTGTGGCTCCGGTTGCGTAACCCGACCCCTGCCGTGAGCGTTGACCATGCGGATGGTTAATCTGCTGATCAGTCAGTTGCGGTGGCTCATGGGGTCGGGAGGTGGACATGGCATCACTTGCCTGGTTGCTGATTCCGGTCCTGGCAGCCGTCGGTGCGGGTCTGTGGGGCAGCTGGGCCGCCCGCAACCGCAAGTCGGGGCGGACGGGTGACGTCTCCGAGCTGAACGGCTACGCGGCGTTCCGCGAGGCCATGGAGAAGTCCCACGCGCCGGCGGCCGGAGTGCCCGAGGCCCCCGGGACGGCCGAGACCGCCGAGACGGCCGACGCCGAGCCGGGCGTGCGGGCCGGATAACGCCGGACAGCGCCGCACAACGCAGACCGCCCCGTACGGACCGGCCCCAGGGGTGCTCTCACAGGCAGGTCCCGTACTGTCGTTCCATGCCACGCCGCACCGCGACGATGCTCGCCTCCACCCTCATGCTGATCGCGCTGCTCTGCGCCGGAGTGCTCATCAAGGTGCCGTACGCCGAGATGTCCCCCGGTCCGACGGTGAACACCCTCGGCGACCACGACGGCGAGCCGGTGCTGCAGATCTCCGGCCACAAGACGTACCCGACGACCGGCAACCTCAACATGACGACGGTCCGGGTCACCAGCGCCGACTACAACATGAACCTGGCGGAGGCCGTCTACGGCTGGCTGGCGCACGACAACATCGTGGTGCCGCACGACACGCTCTACCCGGACGGCAAGACCGAGCAGCAGTCGACCCAGGAGAACGCCGAGGAGTTCAGCGAGTCCCAGGAGAGCGCCAAGGTGGCGGCGCTCCGGCAGCTGCACCTCCCGGTCAAGTCCCAGGTCATCGTCTCCACCGTCTTCAAGGGCGACCCCGCCGAGGGCAAGCTGCACGCGGGTGACGTCATCCGCGCGGTGGACGGCAAGCCCGTCAAGGTGAAGGAGGACGTCGCCAAGCTCGTCACGGAGCACAAGCCCGGCGAGCCCGTCACCTTCAGCGTGGTCCCCGTCAAGGTCGCCGCGGCCGCCGAGAAGACGGGCAAGAAGGCGACGGAGACCGAGGACGTCAAGATGACGACGAAGGCGGCGAAGGGCGAGCCCGACCACGCCGTTGTCGGCATCAAGGCGGGCACCGACCACACCTTCCCGTTCACCATCGACATCAAGCTGGCCGACGTGGGCGGCCCCAGCGCCGGCCTGATGTTCGCCCTGGGCATCGTCGACAAGCTGACCCCCGACGACCTCACCGGCGGAAAGTTCGTGGCCGGCACCGGCACCATCGAGGACGACGGCAAGGTCGGCCCGATCGGCGGCATCGGGATGAAGACCGTCGGCGCACGCGCCAAGGGCGCCGAGTACTTCCTGACCCCGAAGGACAACTGCGCGACCGCCGCGAAGGACGTCCCCGACGGCCTCAAGCTCGTCAAGGTCAACACCATCGCCGACGCCGTGAAGTCCCTGGAGAAGATCCGCAAGGGCGACGACGGCGACCTGCCGCAGTGCACCACCGGCTGACCCGGCCGGCGGGAGCAGCGGGTCCCGGCCGGGCAGCACCCGGACAGCGGAGCGCGGGCGGGCCCCCGTCGAGGGGAACCGCCCGCGCCCGGATGGCAGGAAGAGCGACCCGCGTCGCTTAAGCGAACGTCGCCGACAGCGCGTCCGCCAGGCCCGGCACCAGGTCGGAGCCGGTGAGAACCTCGGTCGGCGAGTCCTTCTCGCGCAGCCGCAGGGCGGACTCGCGGGCACCGTCACGGAGCACCGCGACCGTCATGCGGACCTCCTGGCGGTCCGGGTGCTTGGCCACCCACGTGGCGAGCTGGGACTCGCTGAGGCCGTCCGGGACGGACGTCTCGGCGGACGGCGGGAGCATCAGGCGCTCCACCGTGAGGGCGCAGCCGGCGACCGCGTCCGGCCAGGCGATGGTGCCGAGGAACTCGTCCAGCGGCTTGTCGGCGGGAATCTCCTCCTGCTCGATGGGGGTGAGACCGGCGTGCTCCACGCCGTCGTCGAGGCCGAGCTGGGAGGCGAGGCCGGGTTCTTGGGTACGCAGTCGCGCCGTGTCGACCAGCGCGAACAGGCGGGCGGGCCGGTCCCAGCCGAGGCCGGAGACGTACTCGTCGATCTCGAGGACCGCCCGAGTGAGGGGGCTCGCTGCCATGGGAGTGTTGGACATGGTCACAATCCTGCCTCGTTAGTCCCGAGAAACGGGAACCGAGTAAAGCGTAGGTAAGTTGCATAGGTGTGGGTCCGCGATCTCGGGGGCCTGACGGACCAACAGAGAATCAACAGCGAACTTCGAGGTGCGCACCTTGGCTTTCCAGATGCCGGACCGCGGCGGAGGCCCGACGGGGCCACGGATCAGAGTGGGCCGACCCTCCCGGCGCGTCCGGACCCTGCTCATGACACTGGGGGTGCTGGCCGTCCTGGCCATGGCCTTCGTCATGTTCTCGGGGTTCTGGACGGACTGGCTGTGGTACCGCTCCGTCAAGTACTCATCGGTCTTCACGACCACCCTGTGGACCAAGATCGGCCTGTTCTTCGTCTTCGGCCTCCTGATGGCGGTCGCAGTCGGCGTGAACATCTGGCTGGCGCACCGGCTGCGCCCGCCGCTGAGCGCCATGTCGATGGAGCAGCAGAGCCTCGACCGGTACCGCATGGGCATCGCCCCGTACAAGAAGTGGCTGCTCATCGGGATCACCGCCCTGGTCGGGCTGATCGCGGGAGCGTCCGCCGCCGGACAGTGGCGCACCTGGCTGCTGTGGGTCAACGGGGTCTCCTTCGGTCAGAAGGACCCGCAGTTCCACATGGACGTGTCGTTCTTCGCGTTCGACCTGCCCTGGTACCGCTTCCTGCTCGGCTTCGGCTTCGCGGCGACGGTGCTCTCCCTGGTGGCGGCCGCCCTGACGCACTACCTGTACGGCGGCCTGCGGATCACCAGCCCGGGCGCGCGCGCGACCGCCGCGGCCACCGGTCACCTCTCGGTGCTGCTCGGTGTCTTCGTGTCGCTCAAGGCCGTCGCGTACTGGCTCGACCGGTACGGGCTCGCGGTGAAGTCCAGTGACTTCAAGGCGACGGACAACTGGACCGGCCTGAAGTACGTCGACGCGAACGCGTACCTGCCGGCGAAGACGATCCTGTTCTGCATCGCCGTCATCTGCGCGATCCTCTTCTTCGCGACGCTGTGGCGGCGCACCTGGCAGCTGCCGGTGATCGGCTTCGGCCTGATGGTGCTCTCGGCGATCCTCATCGGCGGGCTCTACCCCGCGATCGTCCAGAAGTTCCAGGTCCAGCCGAACGAGCAGGCCAAGGAAGCGCCGTACATCGAGAAGAACATCGAGGCCACCCGCAACGCCTACGGCATCAGCGGCGTGAAGCCCGAGGAGTACAAGGGCGCGGGCAAGGTCGACGACGATCCCAAGAAGAAGCGCGAGAACGCGGACACGGCGGCCAACTACCGCCTGAACGATCCGAACATCGTCTCGCCCACCTTCCAGCAGCTGGAGCAGGAGCGCAGCTACTACCAGTTCCCCCGGACGCTGGACGTGGACCGCTACAACGGCCAGGACACCATCGTCGGCCTGCGCGAGCTGAACGTGAACAAGCTCGACAAGCGGAACTGGATCAACGACCACTTCGCCTACACCCACGGCTACGGCATGGTCGCCGCCAAGGGCACGGAGACGAAGCCCGGCTCCAAGGGCGCCCCGGCGTTCACCGAGTCCGGCCTGCCGACCAGCGGTGAGCTCGGCGAGTACGAGCAGCGCATCTACTACGGCGAGAAGACCAGCCAGTACTCGATCGTGGGCGGGCCCCAGAAGGAGCTCGACTACGAGGAGAACGGCGGCGGTCAGAAGACCTACAGCTACAAGGGCGACAGCGGCGTCAACCTCTCCAACCCGATCAACCGCGCCGCGTACGCGGTGTCCTTCGGAGAGCCGCAGATCCTCTACTCCGGCGCCATCGGCGAGGGCTCGCGGATCCTGTACAACCGCACGCCCAAGGAGCGCGTCGAGGCGGTGGCGCCCTGGCTGACCATCGACGGCGACGTCTACCCGACGGTGGTGGACGGCCGCATCCAGTGGGTCGTCGACGCCTACACGACGAGCAACGGCTACCCGTACGCCTCGCGGACGACGCTCGGCGACACCACCGCGGACTCCCTGTCGCAGGCCGACAGCCAGCGCACGGTGATCGCCCAGCAGAACCAGGTCAACTACATCCGCAACTCGGTGAAGGCGACCGTCGACGCGTACACCGGTGACGTCAAGCTCTACACCTGGGACGAGAAGGACCCGGTCCTGAAGACCTGGAAGAAGGCGTTCCCGGGCACCGTCAAGGACAAGAGCGAGATCCCGCCCAAGCTCATGGACCACCTGCGCTACCCGCAGGACATGTTCAAGGTGCAGCGCGAACTGCTCACGAAGTACCACGTGACCGACCCGGGCCAGTTCTACAACGCGAGTGACGCCTGGCAGGTGCCGAACGACCCGACGAAGAAGGACGACAGCGCGGTCCCGCCGTACTACCTGTCCATGAAGTCGCCGGGACAGTCGTCGCAGCAGTTCTCCCTGACGACGACGTTCACCCCCAGTGAGCGGCCCAACCTACGGGCGTTCATGACGGTCGACGCCGACGCCAGAAGCAAGAACTACGGGCAGATGCAACTGCTCAGAGTCCAGGGCGACGTCGACGGACCGGAACAGGTGCAGAACAAGCTGAACTCCATGACGGAGGTCGGCAACTTCGTCCGGGACATGAAGGGCGCCGACTCCGACGTCCTCTACGGCAATCTGCTGACCGTGCCGCTGGACGACGGCTTCCTGTACGTCGAGCCCGTCTACGTCCAGGGACGCAAGTCGGCGTACCCCCTCCTGAAGAAGGTCGCCGTCTCGTACGGCACGGAGACCGCCTTCGCGGACAACCTCAGCGACGGCCTCAACCAGGTCTTCAGCACCGAGGGCAGCACCAAGCCACCGGGCGAGGACGGGGGCGACGAGCCGACCAAGCCGCCGAAGACGAACGACCCGACGGTCCAGGCCGCGCTCGACGACGCCCAGACGGCGTTCGAGGACGGCGAGAAGGCCCTGAAGGACGGCGACTGGAAGAAGTACGGCGAGGCGCAGGAACGCCTTCAGGACGCCCTGGAGCGGGCCGAGGAGGCCTCCGACAAGGCCGCAGCCAAGAAGGGCGCCGGCGGCGCGGAGAAGGGCGCGGACAAGGCCACCGACAAGGGCGGTGACCAGGCCGGGGACAAGAAGGACGACCCCGGGGCGGACAGCTCCGGATAGCGGCTGGTCAAGCACCCTCCCCGCGCCGTGGTACGGTTTGGACACAACGGCGCGGGGTGGAGCAGCTCGGTAGCTCGCTGGGCTCATAACCCAGAGGTCGCAGGTTCAAATCCTGTCCCCGCTACTGCAAGGTGAAGGCCCGGATCCTTACGGATCCGGGCCTTCGTCGTGTGTGCCGGGCCGGACGCCGGCCGCGTGGGTGCCGGTGCCTGTCGTGTGCGGGTGGCCTATGCCAAGAAATGCGAACGGTGCTCGGTCGGGGGAGAGTTGGGAGAACTGTGTTTGACTTGTCTCTCTGTGGGCATGTCGACAAAACGCTGAAGTGACCTCACTGGCTGCGGTATTTCAGATGTACCCAGGTTGCGGGTGGTGCGACGATGGACGTTATGGGGGACAAGGCAACTCTGTTGGATACAGGGCGGTTTGTGCAGCCGGCCGACCGGGAGGATCCCGGGACGGCCGCCGACGAGATGCGCCATCGGCTGGCCGCCGAGGCCGGTGACGTGGACGCGATGAGCGTGCTCGGAAGTCTGCTGCTGCGCCGCGGTGATCTCGACGGTGCCGAATCTCTGCTGCGCGCGGCGACCGCCGAGGGCGACCGCGCCGCCGCCAACAACCTCGGCGTCCTGCTCCACCAGCGCGGGTACGCCGACGAGGCGGCCGGCTGGTGGCGGGTCGCCGCCGTGGCCGGGTCCGCGCCGGCCGCGCACGCACTGGGACGCCACCACCGCGAGCGCGGCGACGAGCCCGCCGCCGAGTACTGGCTGCGCCAGGCCGCCGAACAGGGCCACACCCTGGGGGCGTACGCCCTCGCCGACCTCCTGGAGCACCGCGGTGACGTCGGCGCCGAGCGCTGGATGCGGGTCGCCGCCGAGCGCGGCCACCGCGAGGCCGCGTACCGCCTGGCCCGCGCCCTGGACCGGCGGGCCGACACGGACCGCCCGGACCGTGCCGACCGAACCGACCGAACCGACCGAACCGACCGAACCGATCGCACCGCGCGGCCCGCGCGCGGCGAGCGGGTCGAGGGGGACGGCACGCGTTCCCCCGCCGACGAGGCCGAGCAGTGGTACCGCCAGGCGGCCGCCCGCGGGCACCGCAGGGCCGCGCTGCACCTCGGCGCGATCCTGGAGCGCCGCGGCGAGCTGAAGGAGGCCGGCCGCTGGTACCTCAACTCCGCCAAGGACGGGGAGTCCCGGGCCGCCTGCGCCCTGGGGTTCCTGCTCCGGGACGCGGGCGACGAGGAGAGCGCCGCCACGTGGTGGCTCAAGGCCGCCCAGGACGGCGACGGCAACGCGGCGAACGCGCTGGGCGCGCTGCACGCCGAGCGCGGCGAGACGCAGACCGCCGAGCGCTGGTACCGCGCCGCCATGGACGCGGGCGACGTGAACGGCGCGTACAACCTCGGGCTGCTCTGCGCCGAGCAGGGCCGCACCCCGCAGGCCGACCAGTGGTACCGCCGCGCCGCGTACGCGGGGCACCGCGAGGCGGCCAACGCGCTCGCCGTGCTGCTGCTCCAGGGCGGCGACGCGGCCGGTGCCGAGCCGTGGTTCTCCAAGGCCGCGGAGGCGGGCAGCGTCGACGCCGCGTTCAACCTCGGCATCCTGTACGCGAGCCGGGACGAGGAGAGTGCCGCCCTGCGGTGGTACGAGCGGGCGGCCGCCGCGGGCCACACCGACGCCGCGCTCCAGGTCGGCACCGCGCGGCTGCGCGAGGGCGACGACCAGGAGGCCGAGCGGCACCTGCGGTGCGCCGCGGGCGGCGGCAGCGCCGAGGCGGCGTACCGGCTCGGGACGGTCCTCGACGCGCGGCGCCCCCCGGCGGGGCCGCCGGTCCTCGGCGAGCCCGCCGCGGGGAAGACCGAGTGCGAGGAGTGGTACGAGCGGGCCGCCGAGATGGGGCACCGCCGGGCCCAGGTGCGGGTCGGCATGCTGGCGTCGGGCCGCGGCGACGTCGTGGAGGCCGCCCGCTGGTACCGCCTGGCCGCCGAGGCGGGCAGCCGCAACGGCGCGTTCAACCTCGGGCTGCTGCTGGCCCGCGAGGGCAGCGAGCCGGAGGCCGCGCTGTGGTGGACCCGCGCCGCCGACGCCGGGCACGGCCGGGCGGCGCTGCGGCTCGCCCTGCTCTACGCCCGGCACGGCCAGCTGGCCCAGGGGCAGCGGTGGGCGTCGCGCGCGGTCGACCTGGGGCCCGCGGAGGTCGCCGAGCGGGCGGGGCGGCTGCGCGAGGCCCTGCGCCAGGAGCTCTCCGCATGACCGCGCGGGGGCGGGCAAGGGGAAGGTCCGCCCCCGCGCAGGAGAGCCGCACAGTGCCCCCGCACAGTGCCTCCGCGCAGGAGCGCCGCACGGATGCGGTCAGGAGGGCCGCACGGATGCGGTCGGGAGCCCGCGCAGGTGCGGCAGCGCGTGGCCGGTGGGCGTCCCGCAGGCCCTGCCGGAACGAATTTGCGCTGGTCGCAGCCGTGACGTAGAGTTGTATTCACCGACGCGGGGTGGAGCAGCTCGGTAGCTCGCTGGGCTCATAACCCAGAGGTCGCAGGTTCAAATCCTGTCCCCGCTACTGAAACCGAAGGCCCGGAACCATCAGGTTCCGGGCCTTCGGCGTGCCCGGTCCCGGCGGCCGGCCCGTCGACCGGGGCCGGGCGGCACGTCGAAGGCGCTACTGGTGGCCCACCGCCTCCTCGTACAGCGAGCGGTCGACCGTCCGTGCCTCCGGGACCTTCTCGCCCTCGGACACGCCCGCCGCGCGGTAGGCGTCCTGCAGCCGGTCCGTCGTGCCCGCGCGGATCTCCCAGTCCATGCGGAGCGACGGGGTGGACAGCAGGACCTCCTCGTCCGTCTTGAGCAGCTTGGCCAGGTCCCTCGCGAAGGTCCTGTCGGCCTTGTAGTCGCCCGCGAAGTACGTGTTCACCGTGCGGATGTACGCGCGCAGCAGCGCGACCCCCGCGTCCGGATCCTTCTTGAGCAGGTTCGGGCCGAAGAGCAGGCCGCCCAGCGGCTCGCCCCGGGGCTGGCCGCCCAGAAACGCGTACCTGCGGTCGCCGTCTACCTTGCGCCAGACCGGGTCGAGCAGCCACGCCGCGTCGGTGCCGCCGTTCTGCAGGGCGGTGAGGACGTCCGCCGACCCCAGCTGCTGGAACCGGATCTCGTCGAGGCCGCCGCCGTGCTTCTTCAGGGCCTTGTTCATGGGGTACGCGATGACGGACCCCTTGCCGATCATCGTGCCGAGCTTGCGTCCCGCCATCGGGACGCGGGCGGCGCTCTCGTCCTTCTTGAGGCGGACCCACAGGCCGCTCTTGGAGCGGCGGTCGGGGGAGAAGTTGCCGGCGGTCCACCGGATGTCGAAGCCGCTGGTGATGCCGTTCATGACGGCGGCCTCCGGGGCTGCCCACTGGGCGTCCACGTCCCCCTTGGCGAGCAGGGGCAGGGCGTCCGGGGTGGGCAGCACCTTCAGCTCGACGTCCAGGCCCTCCTTCTTGAACTCGCCCTTCTCCACGGCCACTTGGAGCGGGGCGACGTACTCGGCGCTCAGGGTGCCGGTCGCGATGGTCAGCCTGCGCTTCTCGGGCAGGGGCCGGGGGGCGGGGGTGCCCGGGGCGCAGCGGGCCGGGGCGCGGTCGGGGTCCAGGTCGGCCGGGTCGGTCCAACTGCCCTTGCCGCAGCCGGACACGGCGGTCACGGTCCGCGGCCTCGCGGGTCCGTCCGCCTGGCCGTCGTCCGTGTCGTCGCTCTGCGCGCAGCCCGATGCGGCGAGCAGCGAGCCCGCCACGAGCAGCGTCAGGGCGGTGGTGCGGGTGCGCATGATGCCTCCGTCAGGACTGGCTGCGGCCGCGGTCGCGCGGTGCCCAGGGGGTGAGCAACCGGCCCGCGATCCGGACGAGTTCGGAGAAGACGACGCCGAGTACGGCGACGCAGACGATGCCGACGAACATCACGTCGTTCTGGAAGAGCGCGCGCGAGTCGAAGATGAGGTGGCCCAGGCCGTCCGCCGCCGCGATCTGCTCCGAGGCGACGATCACCAGGACCGCGACGCCCGCGGCGATCCGCGCGCCGACCAGGACGGCGGGCAGGGACGCGGGGAGCAGGACGTGGCGGAACATCTGCCAGGGCGAGGCGCCGAAGACCCGGCCCGCGTCGCGGTGGCCGGACGGTACGGCGAGGACCGCCGCCATCGTCGAGATCCAGACGAAGAAGAAGACGGTGGCGGCGACGAGTGCGATCTGCGGGCCCTCGCCGAGGCCGAACATGTTCAGGAAGACGGGCAGCAGCGCCAGCTTCGGGACGACGTAGAGGGCGTCGAGGGTGGGTTCGAGCGCGGCGCGCACGAGGGAGAGGGAGCCCATCAGGAGGCCGAGCGCGTAGCCGGTGACGGTGCCGATCGCGTACCCGAGGAGCACCCGCCGCAGGGTGGCCCACACGTCGGGCCAGAGCGCGCCGTCGGCGGCGCGCTGCCAGCCGTCCTCCAGGATGGTCTGCGGCGCGGGATAGACGCGGTCGTCGATCCAGCCCCGGACGGCGGCCAGTTGCCACAGCAGGACCAGCGCGAGCGGCACGCCGACGGCGAGCGAGAGCTCCAGGGCGCGGCGCCTGCGGTGGGTGCGCACGGGGTGCAGTTCCTGCAGGCCGGGCCTTCTGACCAGGAGGTCCTCGGGCGGGGCCGGGGGCGGGCCGGTGGTGGCCGCGGCGCGGTTCCTGTCCGTGGTCGTCATGCGGCCGCCTCCGTGCCGACCTCGGCCCGCAGCAGGTCCCACAGCTCGCTCTTGAGCGCGGCGAAGGCGGGCGTGGAGCGGATCTCGCCGCTGCGCGGGCGGGGGAACGGTGGGCGGCGCTCGGCGATGATGCGGCCGGGCCGTGCCGACATCACCAGGACGCGGTCGCCCAGGACGATGGCCTCTTCGAGGCTGTGGGTGATGAACAGGGTCGTGGTGCGGGTGGTCTGGGTGAGGGCGAGGAGCTCGTCCTGGAGGATGGTGCGCAGCTGGGCGTCCAGGGCCGCGAAGGGCTCGTCCATCAGCAGGATCTCGGGCTCCACGGCCAGCGCGCGGGCGATCGCCACGCGTTGGCGCATGCCGCCGGAGAGGGTGGCGGGGTAGGCGTCGGCGAAGTCGGCGAGACCGATCCGGCGCAGCCACTCGCGGGCCCGGGTGTCGGCCTCCCGGCGCGGGACGCGCTGGATGTCGAGGCCGAAGCGGACGTTGGCGAGGACGGTCTTCCAGTCGTAGATGCCGTAGTCCTGGAAGATCATCGCGACGGGGCGGCGGGCGGCCGTGCGGATGCTCAGGTCGCCCGCGCTGGGGCGCAGCAGGCCGGCGGCGATGCGCAGGAGGGTCGACTTCCCGCAGCCCGAGGGGCCGACGACACAGGTGAACTCGCCGGGGGCGACGTCCAGGTCGACGGGCCCCAGGGCGTGCACCGCCTCGGCGGCGCGGCCGAAGGTCCGGGTGACTGTGCGGGCTCGGAGTTTGGGGTGCGGATCTTCCACGGCTTCTCCTTGCGGAGGGCAGGGGATGTCGGGCGCGCAGAGAATATGACGGATCGTCAGATGCCGGAAGGGGTCGGCGGCGGCGGGCACGCCGAAGGCCCCCGGCGCCGTGCGGCGCCGGGGGCCTGTCGGGGCGTACGGGCGGGGCTACGCCGCGGCGCAGTTCGGGCAGACGCCGCGGTAGGTGACCTCGACGTCCTCGACCGTGAAGCCGAAGCGCTCGGAGTCGGGCAGGCTCGCCAGCGGGTTGCCCGTGGGGTGCACGTCACGGATCGCGCCGCAGCGGGCGCAGACCAGGTGCTGGTGGGGGCGGTGCGCGTTCGGGTCGTACCGCTTGGCGCGGCGGTCCGTCGAGACTTCGAGGATCTCGCCGAGGGTCACCAGCTCGCCCAGCGTGTTGTAGACGGTCGCCCGGGAGATCTCGGGCAGCTTGTCCGTGGCGCGGGCGTGCACTTCGTCCGCCGTGAGGTGGACGTGGTCCCCGTCGAGGACCTCGGCCACGACGCGCCGCTGCGCGGTCATCCGCCAGCCGCGTCCGCGCAGTCGTTCCAACAGGTCACTCATGAAGCCAGCCTAACAGCCAGGGGACCTAAGTCCCGAACGGATGTGACTTTGGATCCTTACTTGACTTAGACAGAGTCCATCGTAGGATCGAGTACGGAAAACGCCAAGGGACAGGACTTGCCGGTATGACGCAGGAGGCGCACGTGACGCAGGGACCGCTCACCACGGAGGCCGGGGCGCCGGTCGCCGACAACCAGAACAGTGAGACCGCGGGCGTCGGCGGGCCGATGCTCATCCAGGACCAGCTGCTCCTGGAGAAGCTCGCCCACTTCAACCGCGAGCGCATACCGGAGCGCATCGTCCACGCCCGCGGCGCGGGCGCGTACGGCACCTTCACGCTGACCCGGGACGTCTCGCAGTGGACGCGCGCGAAGTTCCTCTCCGAGGTCGGCAAGGAGACGGAGACGTTCCTGCGCTTCTCCACCGTGGCGGGCAACCTCGGCGCGGCCGACGCGGTGCGCGACCCGCGCGGCTTCTCGCTGAAGTTCTACACGGAGGAGGGGAACTACGACCTGGTCGGGAACAACACCCCCGTCTTCTTCATCCGGGACGCCATCAAGTTCCCCGACTTCATCCACACGCAGAAGCGCGACCCGTACACCGGCTCGCAGGAAGCGGACAACGTGTGGGACTTCTGGGGCCTGAGCCCCGAGAGCACCCACCAGGTCACCTGGCTCTTCGGCGACCGCGGCATCCCCGCCTCCTACCGCCACATGGACGGCTTCGGCTCGCACACGTTCCAGTGGAACAACGAGGCCGGCGAGGTCTTCTGGGTCAAGTACCACTTCAAGACCGACCAGGGCATCAAGACCCTCACCGCCGGTGACGCCGAGGTCCTCGCGGGCAAGGACCCCGACTCGCACCAGCGCGACCTGCGCGAGGCCATCGAGCGCGGCGACTTCCCGACCTGGACCGTGCAGGTGCAGATCATGCCCGCGGCCGACGCGGCGACGTACCGCTTCAACCCGTTCGACCTCACCAAGGTGTGGCCGCACGCGGACTACCCGCCGATCGAGATCGGCAAGCTGGAGCTCAACCGCAACCCGGAGAACATCTTCGCCGAGGTCGAGCAGGCCATCTTCAGCCCCGCGCACTTCGTGCCGGGCATCGGCCCCTCGCCCGACAAAATGCTCCAGGGCCGCCTCTTCGCGTACGGCGACGCCCACCGCTACCGCGTCGGCATCAACGCCGACCACCTGCCGGTGAACCGCCCGCACGCCACCGAGGCGCGCACCCACAGCCGGGACGGCTTCCTCTACGACGGACGCCACAAGGGCGCGAAGAACTACGAGCCCAACTCCTTCGGCGGCCCGCACCAGACGGACCGGCCGCTGTGGGCGACCACCGCCGTCTCCGGCGGCACCGGCAACCACGAGACGCCCTCGCACGCCGAGGACGACGACTTCGTGCAGGCGGGCAACCTCTACCGCCTGATGTCCGAGGACGAGAAGGCGCGCCTGGTCGAGAACCTCGCGGGCAACATCGCGGGCGTCTCGCGGGACGACATCGCCGAGCGGGCGATCGACAACTTCCGCCGGGCGGACGATGACTTCGGCAAGCGGCTGGCAGCCGCGGTCCAGGCCCTGCGCGGCTGACCAGTACCTCTTGTCGTCGAAGAGCGGCGGGCCGGTTCCCCACGGGGGCCGGCCCGCCGCCGTGTTCAGCCCGCCAGAGTGGCGGTGCGCGCCGCGCGCCGGTCGGGCGCCCAGCAGCGGATGATGTCGCGGACCGAGACGATCCCGGTCGGTTCGTTGTGGTCCATGACGATCAGGTGCCGGAAGCCGCCGTGCGACATGGCGTCCGCGGCGTCCTCCAGCGTCCAGGCCGGGGTGGCGAAGACGATCTCCGTCGTGGTGTGCGTTCCCGCGGTCTCCAGGTCCGGGTTCTGGCCGGTGGCCAGGGAGTTGAGGATGTCCCGCTCGGTGAGAATGCCGAGGCCGCAGGTGTCGGGGTCCAGGACGACGGCGGCGCCGACCTTTCGGGCCGACATCAGCCGGGCCGCCTGGCGGAGGGTGTGGGCGGGGCCGATGGTGAGGACCATCGAGCTCATGGCGTCGCGGACGAGCATGGGCGTGAGCCACCTCCTTGGTGAAACCGCGGCCTCCCGGTGGGCGAAGGATTGCCTCCGCTACCTGCTGGAGAACGGATTCACAAGTTCACAAGTGGGGGGACTCTCAGAGTCGCAGCCCCGCAAGACCCCAGCAAGGGGGCGTGCGCGGTCAGTTCAGGGCGTACGGGATCCGGGCCGTGCCGTCGTCGGTGTCGCGGGCGCCGGGGTCAGTAGCGCTGGTTGAGGTAGCCGAGCAGCTCGTCGTGGAGCAGGCCGTTCGACGCGGCCGCGTTGCCGCTGTGCGGGCCGGGCCTGCCGTCGAGGCCGGTGAAGGTGCCGCCCGCCTCCGTCACCACGATCGCGGTCGCCGCCATGTCCCACAGCGAGAGCTCCGGCTCCGCGCACAGGTCGACCGAGCCCTCGGCGACCATCATGTACGGCCAGAAGTCGCCGTACCCGCGGGTGCGCCAGACCGCGCGCGTGAGATCCATGAAGCCGTCGAGGCGGCCCTGCTCCTCCCAGCCGGACAGCGAGGAGTACGCGAACGAGGCGTCCGAGAGCCGCGGGACCTTGGAGACGTGCAGCCGGGTCGCCGAGGTCAGACTGCGGCCCGTGTAGGCGCCGCCGCCCTTCGCCGCCCACCAGCGGCGGCCGAGCGCGGGCGCCGAGACGACGCCGACCACCGGCTGGTAACCGCCCTCGCCGGCCTCCATCAGGGAGATCAGGGTGGCCCACACCGGGACCCCGCGGACGTAGTTCTTGGTGCCGTCGATCGGGTCGATCACCCAGCGGCGCGGACCCGTGCCCTCGACGCCGTACTCCTCGCCGAGGATCGCGTCGCGCGGCCTGGCCCGCTGGAGGTTGCCACGGATCAGCTCCTCGGCGGCCTTGTCCGCCTCGCTCACCGGCGTCATGTCGGGCTTGGTCTCGACCTTCAGGTCGAGCGCCTTGAACCGGTCCATGGTCGCGGCGTCGGCGGCGTCCGCGAGGACGTGGGCGAGACGCAGATCATCGTGGTAGTCGGGCATGGGTGAACAGTATCGATCTCGTTCGGCGCGAGCCACAGCGCCGTGTCGCGGGGCGCCGGGACCCGGTCCCCGCCGGGCCGTGCCCGACAGTGCTCCGGAGCTATTGACAGTGCTGCCGAGCGCGTCAACTCTGGCACGGGAGCCGTATCGGGCCCGGGGAGGCCGGCGATGCCTGCAGCACGGGAATCCTTACTGGACGCGGCGTACACGGCACTCGCGCGCCGTCCGTGGCCCGGCGTCCGCATGGTCGACGTCGCGGCCACCGCCGGGGTGTCCCGGCAGACCCTCTACAACGAGTTCGGCAGCAAGGACGGCCTCGCCCGCGCCCTGCTGCGGCGGGAGACCGACGGCTATCTGCACGGCGTCGAGCGGGCCCTGGCCGAGGAGCGCGAGCCCGCCGACCGGCTCGCCGCCGTCGCCGCCTGGACCGTCGGCGCCGCCCGGGGCAACGCGCTGGTGCGGGCCGCGCTCACCGGCTGCTGGAGCGAGCGGCTGCCCGCGCCGAGCCGGGCCGCCGGATCGACCTCCCCGGTGCCCGCGCAGCGCCGCGCCGACGCGGGGGTGCCCTCGGCGCCGGAGCTGCTCGTACTGGTGCGGGACCGCGCGGTGCTCGCCCTCGGCGGCCGGGGCCGGGCCAGGGACCCCGAACTCGCCCGCGCCTGCGAGAGCGCGGTCCGCCTCGCCCTGTCCTACGTGGTGGCGCCCGCCGGGAACGACGACGACCCCGCGGAGCTGGTCCGCGGGGCCATCGGGCGCTGGGTGGGGGCTACTTGACCCAGCCGACCTTCAGGTAGTCCCGGTCCGCCAGGCCCTCCGCGCCGAAGTTGGCGAGGCCCGCGCGGACGGCGTAGACCTGCGGGCGCTGGTAGAGCATGAAGGAGTGGCCGAGCTTCCAGATCTCCCGGTCGGCCTCGTTGTAGAGCCGGACCGACTCGGTGCGGTCCGTGGTCCGCGCGGCCTTCGTGAGCAGCTCGTCGACCTTCGGCGAGCCGACCGAGCCGAAGTTCTGGAAGAGGTTCCTGCCCCGCGGCTGCCGGTAGGTCGCGTACGCCATCGAGAGGTACACCTGGTCGACGTTGCGGAAGCTCACGAGGTCGAAGTTGCCCGTGTTGACGTACTTGTTGAAGAAGTCGTTCGCCGGGACCTTCTTGATGTCGACCCGCACGCCTACCGCGCCGAGCTGCTGCTGCACGATCTGCGCCTGGTCGACCGCGGACGAGACCGCGTCCGCGTCGAGCACGTAGTCGAGCACGAGCTTCTGGCCGCCACGGCTGCGCGTGGCGCCGTCCGCGCCCTTCCAGCCGGCCGCGTCGAGCAGCTTCTTCGCCTTCCCGGGGTCGTACGTTGCGTACGACCCCGAGTTCTTCCGGTACCCCTCCTGGTTGGGCATGAAGAAGTGGCTGTCCAGGGTCCGCAGTTCGAAGCCCAGGTCCTTGGCGAAGGAGGTGTTGATGCCCTTGCGGTCGATCGCGGCCTGCAGGGCGTTGCGCACCCGCACGTCCTTCAGGGCGCCGTGCGCGCCGTTGAAGGTGATGTGCACCTCGTCCCAGCGGGCACCCCGGCGGATGTCGGTGTTCTTCGCCTTCGCCAGCCGCTTGTAGTCCTCGGGCAGGATCGCGTTGGTGTAGTCGATCTCGTTGTTCAGGTACGCGTCGGTCTTCGCGCGGGTGTCCATCACCCGGAAGACGATCGAGTCCAGCTTGGGCCGCGCGCCCCACCACTTCGGATCGGGGACCGCCGTGATCGTCTGCCCCGTCCTGTCGTACGTGCCGAGCTTGAAGGCGCCACCGGAGACCGGCGTCCGGTCCGCCCAGCCGCTGTTGAACTTCTTCGGGCTGTCGATGTACGCCGCCGGGTACAGCGGGTCGAAGAGGCGCTGCCAGTCCGCGTACGGCTTGTCGAAGGTGACCCGGACGCCGTGCTCGCCCTTGCCCTTCCCGACCCGGGATATCTGGTCGTAGCCGGAGGTGTCGACCGCCTCGTACGCCGGGTCCGAGCCGTTCAGGGCCTTCCACTGGGCCGCGAAGTCCCGCCAGGACAGCGGCTTCCCGTCCGACCACCTGGCCTTCGGGTTCAGCTCGTACTCGACGACCTGCGGGCTGGTCGACACCACCTTGGCCGAGGTGAGGAAGTCCTTGTTGAGGTGGTGGGCGCCCTTGGCGTCGGAGGTGAACAGGTCCGGCAGGACCAGCGAGATGATCGACTGGGCGTCGCCCTGCTGGCCGTCGACCTGGTTGATGTTGTACTGCGTGATCCACTGCTCGATGCCGATGCGCAGCGAGCCGCCCTGCTTGAGGTCGCTCAGCGGGCGGACGTTGATGTCCTGCCCGTCGGCCGCGGGGCCCGCCTGCTTCCTGGCCGCCTTGTCGCCGCCGGACGAACCGCAGCCCGCAAGCGCCAGGGTGGCCGAGAGGGCGGCTGCTGTCGCGAGGACGGTGGATCTGCGCATGGGTCTTCCTTCGGGCGTCGATCGCCGCCCGAGGTCGTCGGGCGGCCGTGGCTGCGGGGTGCGGGGTTCCGGGCCGACCGTAAGGCCCCGTGATCACGTTCGGACGGGAGTCGACAGCACTGCCATGTGCTCTTCATGTCGCGGCAACAGTTGGTGATCATGCTGGTCCAGGTACGCCGACGATCTCGGTGTGCACGCCGATGACCTGCACGTTCCGGTGCCTGGCCCGGCCCCGGACACCCCGACTGGAGGGCGAGTACGTTGTCGGCCTACCTGGCCAGGCGCCTTGGCTACTACGTGGTCCTGCTCCTGGCCGCCGTCTGCCTGTCCTACCTGCTCGCGTCGTACGCGCTCGACCCGCGCGCGTACTACGAGGGCAGGCAGCCGCCGCTCTCGCCCGCCTCGGTCGACCACCACCTCACCGCGATCGGCGTCAACGACCAGGAGCCGCTGCTCGGCCGGTTCACGACCTGGGCCGGCCACGTGCTCCGCGGCGACCTGGGCCGCACCATCGACGGCCAGCCGGTGGGCGAGGAGTTCGGGCGCCGGCTCGGCGTCAGCCTGCGGCTGCTGGTCGTGGGCACCCTCGGCGGCACCGTGCTCGGCGTGCTGATCGGCGCCTGGACGGCCGTGCGGCAGTACCGGCTCTCCGACCGTGCCGTCACGCTCGTCTCCTTCGCGCTCCTGTCGACGCCCGTGTTCCTGCTGGCCGTGCTGCTCAAGACCGGGGCGATCTGGTTCAACCAGACCACCGGCACCGACGTCATCCAGTTCACCGGCGAGAAGAGCCCCGGCGTCGACTCCGGTGTGCTCGCCGTCCTGCGGGACCGCGCGGTCCACCTGCTCCTGCCCACGGTCTCCGTGGCGCTCGGCGCCCTCGCCGGCTACAGCCGCTACCAGCGCAGCGCCATGCTCGACGTGCTCGGCTCCGACTATCTGCGCACCGCGCGCGCCAAGGGCCTGACCCGGCGGGCCGCGCTCCTCAAGCACGGCCTGCGCACCGCGCTCATCCCGATGTCCGCGTTCTTCTCCTACGGCTTCCTCGCGCTGTTCACCGGCGCCACCTTCACCGAGACGATCTTCGGCTGGCACGGCATGGGCGAGTGGTTCATCGGCTCCATCAACAAGAACGACGTCAACTCCGTCGTCGCCGTCAACATCTTCGCCGCCGTGGTCGTGCTGCTCTCCGGCTTCCTCGCCGACCTGCTGCACGCCGCGCTCGACCCGCGCGTGCGGCACGCGTGAGCGCGCCCGCCCCGCGCCGGCCGGGGAACGACCTGAGGGGAACGGTCCGATGACCGCCGTCCGCACGCGCCGCTTCCTGCGCGACCCCGGAGTGCTCACCGGAGCCACCGTGCTGGTGCTGCTCTTCCTGCTGGCCTTCGCGGGACCGTACGTCTGCGGCTGGAGCTACAGCGAGATCGACTACACCGCGCTGCGGTCCGGGCCCTCGGCCGAGCACTGGTGGGGCACCAACCGCATCGGCCAGGACGTCTTCGCGCAGACCGCGAGAGGACTCCAGAAGTCCCTGGTCATCGGCCTGCTGGTGGCGTTCTTCGCGACCGGCGTCGCCGCCCTCGTGGGGGCCTGCGCCGGGTACTTCGGGGGCTGGGCCGACCGGATCCTGATGTTCCTCGTCGATCTGCTCCTGGTCTTCCCGGCCTTCCTGGTCATCGCGATCGTCTCGCCCCGGCTGAAGAGCGGCGGCTGGCTCGCGTTCGTCGGGCTGCTCGCCGTCTTCGGCTGGATGATCACCGCGCGGGTGGTGCGGTCGATGACGCTCTCCCTCAAGGAGCGCGAATTCGTGCGCGCGGCCGTGTACATGGGCGTCGGTCCGTTCCGGATCATCCGGCGGCACGTCCTGCCCAACATCGCCTCCTTCCTCATCATCGACGCGACCATCGCCGTCGGCGGCGCCGTCATGAGCGAGACCGCGCTGTCCTACTTCGGCTTCGGCGTACAGCCCCCCGACATCTCGCTCGGCACCCTCATCGCCGACAACACCGCGGCGGCCCTCGGCTACCCGTGGATGTTCTTCTTCGCCGCGGGCCTCCTGGTGCTGTTCGTCCTCGCGGTCAACCTCGTCGGGGACGGGCTGCGGGACGCGCTCGACCCGACGTCCCGCACGCAGCGCGCCGAGCGCCGGAAGGACCACCGATGACGCCTGCGCCCGATCCCGGGACCGTGCTCCGGGTACGCGACCTGACCGTCGACTTCGGCGGCTCCCCGGCCGTCCGGGGCGTCGGCCTCGACCTGCGCCGCGGCGAAGTCCTCGGCCTGGTCGGCGAGTCCGGCTCCGGCAAGTCGGCCACCGCCCTCGCCCTCCTCGGCCTGCTGCCCGACCACGCCACCGTCGGCGGCTCCGTCCGCCTGGACGGCACCGAACTCCTCGGCGCCCCCGACCGCGAGCTCTCCCGGGTGCGCGGCGGACGCATCGGCATGGTCTTCCAGGACCCGCTGTCCGCGTTCACGCCCGTCCACCGCATCGGCGACCAGATAGCCGAGGCCGTCCGCGCCCACCAGGACGTCTCCAAGGAGGCGGCGCGCGAGCGGGCCGTCGAGCTGCTCGACCTGGTCGGCATCCCCGAACCCCGGGCCAGGGCGCGGTCGTTCCCGCACGAGTTCTCCGGCGGCATGCGCCAGCGCGCGATGATCGCCATGGCCGTCGCCAACGACCCGGACGTGATCCTCGCCGACGAGCCGACCACCGCCCTCGACGTCACCATCCAGGCCCAGGTCCTCGACGTGCTGCGCACCGCCCGCCGCGAGACCGGCGCCGCGCTGCTCCTGGTCAGCCACGACCTCGGGGTGATCGCGGGCACGGCGGACCGGGTCGCGGTGATGTACGCGGGCCGGATCGTGGAGACCGCGCCCGTCGACGAGCTGTTCCGGCGGCCCCGGATGCCGTACACCCTCGGGCTGCTCGGCGCCGTGCCGCGCGTGGACGGCGCGGGGCCCGCGGTCCTGGTGCCGGTGCCCGGCGCGCCGCCCGCCCCCGCCGAGCACCCCGGGGGATGCGCCTTCGCGCCGCGCTGCCCGCTGGCCCAGGACCGGTGCCGGGACGGCGGGCCGCCCGCGCTCGCCGCGGCGGCCGAGGACCACGAGGTGGCCTGCGTACGGTCCGCCGAGATCGCCGCACGCGGGCTCGGACCGCTCGACGTCTTCCCGGTGCCCGAGCCGCCGCCGACGGCACGCGAGGAGCCCGCGGCCGACGGGGACCGCGCCCCCGTGCTGCGCGTGCGCGGCCTCACCAAGACCTTCCCGGTGCTCAAGGGCGCGGCCTTCAAGCGCCGGGTCGGCAGCGTGTACGCCGTCGACGGCGTCGACCTCGACATCCGGCGGGGCGAGACCCTCGCCCTGGTGGGCGAGTCGGGCTCGGGGAAGTCGACCACGCTCTTCGAGCTGCTGAACCTCGCGGCGCCGCAGGGCGGTGACATCGAGCTGTTCGGCCGGCCGGTGGGGGAGCTGACCAAGGGGGAGCGGCAGGCGGCCCGCGGCCGGGTGCAGATCGTCTTCCAGGACCCGCTGGCCAGCCTCGACCCGCGGATGACGGTCGGCGACATCGTCACCGAACCCCTGCGCGCCCAAGGGGCGTCGAAGCGGGACGCCGCCGCGCGGATCCCGGGACTGCTGGCCCAGGTCGGCCTCGACCCCGCCCACGCGACCCGCTTCCCGCACGAGGTCTCCGGCGGCCAGCGCCAGCGCGTCGGCATCGCCCGGGCGCTCTCCGTCGAGCCGGACCTGCTGGTCCTGGACGAGCCGGTGTCGGCGCTCGACGTCTCGGTGCAGGCGGGCGTGCTCAATCTGCTGCAGCGCCTCAAGGCGGAGCTGGGCCTGGCGTTCCTCTTCGTCTCGCACGACCTGTCCGTGGTGCGGCACATCGCCGACCGGGTGAGCGTGCTCTATCTGGGGCGCACGGTCGAGACGGGGGCGGTCGCCGACGTCTTCGAGCGGCCCCGGCACCCGTACACCCAGGCCCTGCTCTCCGCGGTGCCCGTGCCCGACCCGGTCCGGGAGCGGGACCGCACCCGGATCCTGCTGGCGGGCGACCCGCCGAGCCCGACCCGGCGCCACGACGGCTGCCGGTTCCTGGCCCGCTGCCCCGTCCACGCGGCGCTCGGCGACGCCGCGGACAGGGAACGCTGCGCGCGGCACGAGCCGGTGGCCCCGCAGGACGCCGGGCACACGGCCGCCTGCCACTTCCCCGCGGTCAGGGAGGTGGTCTGACGGCCGGGAGGGCGGCTCAGTGCGCGGAGCCGGACAGCTGCAGGCCGATCACGCCCACGATGACGAAGGAGATCGAGACGAGCTTGAGCGTGGAGACCAGGTCGCCCAGGAAGATCATCCCGTAGATCGCGGTGCCCGCCGCGCCGATGCCCGTCCACACCGCGTACGCGGGACCGACGTCCAGCTTGCGCAGCGCGAGGGTCAGCAGGCCGAAGCTGCCGAGCGCGAAACAGGCGAAGGCGATGGTGGGCCAGAGCCGGGTGAAGCCGTGCGACAGCTTGAGACAGACCGCGAAGCCGGTCTCGAGAATCCCGGCCACGATGACCAGCAGCCACGCCATGTCCATGCCTCCCGTACTCGTCCACGATCCGCGGCCGCTTCGTCTGGCTTGAATCCGGCTTGGTGCGATTATGCATTTACCTTTGCCGTCGGGGCGCAAACAACGGGGAGGTCAGTCGCCGTCGCGTCGCTCCCGCGTTGCGAGCAGCCTGCGCAGTGAGTACAGGCGGGCCGGGTCCGCGTGCCCCTGGGCGACCCACGCGTCCAGGGCGCAGTCCTTCTCGTCGTGGCTGCAGCCGCGCGGGCAGTCCGCGGTCCCCGGCTCCAGGTCGGGGAAGGCGAGGATGACCCGGGACGGATCGACGTGGTGGAGCCCGAACGACCGCACGCCCGGGGTGTCGATCACCCAGCCGTCCGCACCCTCCAGAGGGAGCGCGAGGGCGGAGGTGGTGGTGTGCCTGCCGCGGCCCGTGACCGCGTTGACGTGCCCGGTGGTGCGCCGCCGCTCCTCCGGTACGAGCGCGTTGACCAGCGTCGTCTTGCCGACCCCGGAGTGCCCGACGAAGGCGGTCACCTTTCCGTCGAGCAGCTCGTGCACCCGCGCGAGCTCCGCGCCGTCGGTGAACTCCTCGCGGCTGGTGACGACGTAGGGGATGTCCAGCGCCGCGTACGTCTCCAGGATCTTGTCGGCGGACGCCAGGTCCGACTTCGTCAGGACGAGGACGGGCTCCAGGCCGCCGTCGTACGCCGCCACGACGCACCGGTCGATCAGCCGCGGGCGCGGCTCGGGGTCGGCCAGGGCGGTCACGATGGCGAGCTGGTCGGCGTTGGCGACGACCACCCGCTCGTACGGGTCGTCGTCGTCGGCCGTGCGCCGCAGGACGGAGGAGCGCTCGCCGATCCGCACGATCCGCGCGAGTGTGTCCTTCTTTCCCGACAGGTCCCCGACGACCGCGACCCGGTCGCCGACCACCGCGGCCTTGCGGCCCAGCTCGCGGGCCTTCATCGCCATCACGGCGCGGTCGTCGACCAGGACGGTCAGGCGGCCCCGGTCGACGGTGAGGACCATGCCCTCGGCCGCGTCCTCGTGCTTGGGCCTGATGTGGGTGCGCGGGCGGTTGCCCTTGCGGTTGGGACGGACGCGGATGTCGTCCTCGTCGGGGTTCTTGCCGTAGCGGCGCATGGTTCTCGATCCGCCCGTCAGTTCCCGAGCATCCCGGTCCAGAGGTCGGGGAAGTCCGGGAGGGTCTTCGCCGTCGTCGCCACGTTCTCGATCTGCACGCCCTCCACCGCCAGGCCGATGATCGCGCCCGCGGTCGCCATGCGGTGGTCGTCGTAGGTGTGGAAGATGCCGCCGTGCAGCCGGCGCGGGCGGATGTGCAGCCCGTCGGCGGTCTCGGTGACGTCGCCGCCCAGTTCGTTGATCTCCTTGGTGAGCGCGGCCAGCCGGTCGGTCTCGTGCAGCCGCAGGTGGGCGACGCCGCGCAGCGTCGAGGGGGAGTCGGCCAGGGCCGCGACCGCCGCGATGCCGGGGGTGAGCTCGCCGACCTCGCTCAGGTCCACGTCGATGCCGTGGACCGCGCCGGAGCCGGTGAAGACCAGGCCCTGCTCGGTCAGCTCGCAGGAGCCGCCCATCTCGGTGAAGATCTCGCGCAGCGCGTCGCCGGGCTGGGTGGTGCGGGCCGGCCAGTCGGGGACGGTCACCGTGCCGCCGGTGACCAGCGCGGCGGCGAGGAAGGGCTGCGCGTTCGACAGGTCGGGCTCGACGGTCAGGTCGCGGCCGAGCAGGGCGCCGGGGGTGACCCGCCACACATTCGGCTCGCCGCCCGACTCGGGCTCGTCGACCTGGGCGCCGACCGCGCGGAGCATGTCGACCGTCATCCGGATGTGCGGCATGGACGGCAGGGCGCCGCCCACGTGCCGGACCTCGACGCCCTGGTTGAACCGCGGGCCCGAGAGCAGCAGGGCGCTCACGAACTGGGAGGAGGACGAGGCGTCGATCTCGACCGGACCGCCGTCCAGGGCGCCGCCGCCGTGCACCGTCAGGGGCAGCGCGCCGGGGCTGCCCACCGACGCGTCGTCGATGCGGGCGCCGAGCACGCGCAGGGCGTCGATCACGCCGTGCAGGGGGCGCTCGTACGAACGGGGGTCGCCGTCGAAGCGGATCGGGCCGTCGGCGAGGGCGGCGACCGGGGGCAGGAAGCGCATGACCGTGCCGGCGTTGCCGACGTCGACCGTGGCCGGGCCGTTCAGACGCGAGGGGATCACGCGCCATGCCTCGCCCGAGCCGTCCGGGCCCACGCCCTCCTCGATGCCGACGCCCATCGCGCGCAGGGCGCCCGCCATCAGCAGGGTGTCGCGGGAGCGCAGCGGGCGGCGCAGCCAGCCCGGCTCGGCGGCCAGCGAGGCCAGGACCAGCGCACGGTTGGTGACCGATTTCGAACCGGGGACGTGGACCGTCGCGGTGACGGCTCCGCTTGCGTGCGGGGCGGGCCAGAGGGCGGTGTGCGCCGGGGTTTCGGTCATGCCTTCACTTTAGTGGCTGCGCGTGACCGGGAATCTTGATCAAATGTGGCGAAATCGAGGCGAAACCCGGAAGCGGGTCGGGCGAGGCCGGCCACGGCGTCCCCGCACGCCGGAATCCACGGGGCCCGGGGGCCGGCACCGCTCAGAGACCGAGCAGCCAGCGTCCGCCGCCCATCAGCGAGCAGAGCGAGACGGCGTGGAAGAGGAAGAGCCACAGCCCCGCCGGGACGTGCGTGAGCCGCGCCAGCTGGTCCGCGTCCGAGTCGCCCGCACCCCCGCGCCGGCGCTTGGACTGCAGCTCGAAGGCCGGACGCACGCCGCCGAGCAGCAGGAACCACACCACCGCGTACGCGAACGACGCCTGGACGTCGGTGGCCGCAAGCCAGGAGACGAGCAGGAAGGCGCCGCCGGTGAGGATCACCGTCAGCGCGCCGTACGCGTTGCGGATCATCACCAGCATCACCATGAGCAGCGCGGTCGCGATCCACAGGAACGCCGTGATGCGCCCGGAGGCCAGCAGCGCGGCGCCGCCGAGACCGAGCAGCGGCGGGGCGGTGTAGCCGGCGGCCGCCGTGAGGATCATGCCGAGGCCGCTGGGCTTGCCGCGGGAGACGGTCAGGCCCGAGGTGTCGGAGTGCAGCCGGATGCCGTCCAGCCGGCGCCCGGTCAGGAGCGCGACCAGGCCGTGCCCGCCCTCGTGCGCGATGGTGATCGCGTTGCGGGCCACGCGCCAGACGCTGTGCGGGACGACGACGGCGAGCGCGATGACGCCGGTGGCGATCACCAGCCACTGCTCGGGCGCGGCCTGTGTGCCGAATACCCGGTCCCAGAGGTCGGTCAGGCTGGCGTTGGCGGTGACTTCCATTGCTGGTGCCATGGTCGGGACCGGCTCCTCTGGTCGTACGGGGTCTGGCAGTCTGGCACGTATGTGCGGACGGTATGCATCCAGTCGTAGGCCCGAGGACCTCGCCGGGGTCTTCGGGATCGAAGTGGGGGTCCCCCCTGCCGGCGCGGAGTCGCAGGCTGAGGGGAGGGAGCCCGGGGAGGCTCTGGCACCCGACTTCAACGTGGCGCCCACGAAAGAGGTCTACGCGGTCCTCGACCGTCCACTGAAAGACGCCGACGACCCGCGTCCGGTTCGCCAGCTGCGCGTCCTGAAGTGGGGACTCGTGCCCTCCTGGTCCAAGACGCCCGAGGGCGGCGCCCGGATGATCAACGCCCGCGCGGAGACCGTCCACGAGAAGCCCTCCTACCGCAAGGCCTTCGCGTCCCGGCGCTGCGTGCTGCCCGCCGACGGCTATTACGAGTGGGTGACCGCCCCCGAGGAGCGGCAGCTGGAGGTCGAGGGCAAGAAGAAGCGGCCGCGCAAGCAGCCCTACTTCGTCACGCCCGCCGACGGCTCGGTCTTCGCCATGGCCGGCCTCTACGAGTTCTGGCGGGACCGGACGCTGCCCGACGAGCACCCCCTCGCCTGGTGGGTGACGTGCACGGTGATCACCACGGAGGCGGAGACCACGCCCCTGGCGGCGGCCCCCGAGGAGGGCCCCGCCTCCCTCGCCGACATCCACCCGCGCATGCCGCTGATGCTCACCCCGGACCGCTGGGACGCCTGGCTCGACCCCTCCCGCACGGACGTCGAGGACCTGCGCACCCTGCTGGAGCCGCCGCCGCACGGCCTGCTGCGGGCCTACCCGGTGTCCACCGCCGTCAGCAACGTCCGCAACAACGGCCCGGAGCTGCTGAAGGAGCTGGACGGACCCGAAGAGGGCACACTCTTCTGACGTGACCAAGGACGCACCGCACAGCGAGACCATCCCGACCGACGCCGGTGAGGCGCGCATCACCTGGCACCCGGCGCCCCGCGCCCGCCTGCTGCTCGCCGTCAGCCACGGCGCGGGCGGCGGCATCGAGGCCCGCGACCTGCGGGCCGTCGCCGCCGAGCTGCCCGCGCACGGCGTGAGCGTCGCCCTCGTCGAGCAGCCCTGGCGGGTGGCGGGCAAGAAGGTGGCGCCCGCACCCAGGACCCTCGACACCGGCTGGCGGGGCCTGTGGCCCGCGCTGGCGAAGAAGGGCCTGCCCGTCGTCGCGGGCGGGCGCAGCGCGGGCGCCCGGGTGGCCTGCCGCACGGCGACCGAGCTGGGCGCCGCCGCCGTCCTCGCCCTCAGCTTCCCGCTGCACCCGCCGGGCAGGCCGGAGAAGTCCCGCGCCGCCGAACTCCTCGGCGCGGGCGTGCCCACCCTCGTCGTGCAGGGCGGCAACGACCCCTTCGGCAAGCCCGCCGAGTTCCCCGAAGGGGCGTACGAGCTCGTGGAGATTCCGCACGGCGACCACGGGTTCGCGGTGCCCAAGCGCGCGGACATCGCACAGGAGGAGGCGGTGAAGCGCATCACGGACGCCGTCACCCGCTGGACGGGAATGCTGGACGGCTGACCTCTGTTGTGCGGGACAGACGGCAGACGCCGTCGACAGCTGTTCGTACGAGAGGGAGTCCGCCGCATGGGTTCGACCATCTGCCCGAACCGCTCCAGCGCCGCTGACCTGGAGTGGACGGTGCTGAGCGCACCCAAAACCGCATCTATTCGGGCGGCGCGGGGACCGGGTCGTCGTCTATCCTCCGATTCGAGTGGGGCTGCTTTCGGCCTCACCACGTCGTTGGAGGAGGTGGGTCCGGTCACTGGGACCGACGCAGGGACCGAGCACGGTCAGGCGGAGCAGCCCCGAGAGAATTCGGAGAAGTCCGAGACGGCCGCGGAGCGCACGGCCCGCTTCGAGCGGGACGCGCTGACGTTCCTCGACCAGATGTACTCGGCGGCGCTGCGCATGACGCGCAACCCGGCGGACGCGGAGGACCTGGTGCAGGAGACCTACGCGAAGGCGTACGCCTCGTTCCACCAGTTCCGCGAGGGCACCAACCTCAAGGCGTGGCTGTACCGCATCCTGACGAACACGTTCATCAACTCGTACCGCAAGAAGCAGCGCGAACCCCAGCGCAGTGCCGCCGAGGAGATCGAGGACTGGCAGCTCGCGCGCGCCGAGTCGCACATGTCCACCGGTCTGCGCTCCGCCGAGTCGCAGGCCCTGGACCACCTGCCCGACTCGGACGTGAAGCAGGCGCTCCAGGCGATCCCCGAGGAATTCCGCATCGCCGTCTATCTGGCCGATGTCGAGGGCTTTGCGTACAAGGAGATCGCGGACATCATGGGGACACCCATCGGTACGGTGATGTCCCGACTGCACCGGGGCCGCCGCCAACTGCGCGGCATGCTGGAGGACTACGCCCGTGAGCGCGGGCTCGTCCCGGCGGGTGCCGGGGAGTCGAACGGAACGAAAGGCTCGGGCTCATGAGCTGCGGAGAGCCGCACGAGACTGACTGCAGTGAGGTCCTGGACCATCTCTACGAGTTCCTCGACCACGAGATGCCGGACAGCGACTGCACCAAGTTCGAGACGCACTTCGAGGAGTGCTCTCCGTGCCTGGAGAAGTACGGCCTCGAACAAGCGGTCAAGAAGCTGGTGAAGCGCTGCTGCGGCCAGGACGACGTCCCCGTCGACCTGCGGGCCAAGGTCATGGGCCGCATCGACCTGATCCGCTCCGGGCAGACCGTCCCGGACCAGGACGTCACGCACGACGTGACGACCTCGGAGGCCTGAACAGGGCCGGAAACCCGGGCGGCGCCCGGCGCGAGAGCACACCGCCGCCACCCACGGAGCAGGTCGGCACACGGTGCCCGACCTGCTCCGCCGCCGTGTCCCCCCTTCTCCCCCCGCGTCACTCGAACGTGCTAATTAACCGGCGCCCGGCACGGGCCGCGGGAGCGCCGTTCTAGTCTCCGGACCGGAACGGGGAGGAGAACTCCATGCGGTCGGTGCCGGTGCGGGCCCGCGTCTACATCCTGTGCGTCGCCCTGGCCGGGGCCCTCTGCGCCGCGCCCGCGCCCGGCACGCACCCGTCCTGGCCCGCCGTCGCCCTGCTCGCCGCGCTCTACGCCGGGTGCGAGCAGCTCACCCTGCCCCGCAGGCTCAAGGGCGCGGGCGGCACCACCACCCGCTTCGACCCGCGCGCGCTCGGCACCTTCTTCCCCGTCCTGCTCGCCGGGGTGTTCCTGCTGCCGCCGCCGGCCGCGGCCCTCGTCGCCGTGCCCGGCGCCCTGCTCGCCCGCGTCGACCGCCACCCGCGCCGGCTGCGCCGCCTCTGGCGGGCCGCCCAACTCGCCCTGACCGCCTGGGCGTCCGCGTCGGTGTTCGCCTGGCTCGGCGGGCCCGCGGCCACCGCCGCCCCCGACTTCCCCTACGTCCTGGGGCCCGCCGGGGCCGCCGTGCTCACCTTCTCCGCCGTGCTCACCGCGCTGGACGGCGGCATCCTCGTGTGCGCCGAGCGCGTCTCGCCGCGGACCGCCTGGCGGGGCGGCCTGACGCGTTCGCTCGCGCCCGTCGCCGTGCACGGGCTCGCCGGACTGATGATGGCGGTGCTCTGGACCAGCCCGTACGGCCCCGTCGCCGCGCTGCTCGTGCTGCTCCCGATGGGCGTCTCCTGCTGGGTCTTCGCGCAGTACCACCGCGAGCGGGCCGCCCACCAGGCCACCATCCGTGCCCTCGTCCAGGCCGTCGACCTCAAGGACAAGTACACCCGCGGCCACAGCGAGCGGGTCGGCCGCGCCTCCGTGATGATCGCGCGCGAGCTCGGCCTGGACGACGAGCGCGTCGAGGTCCTGCGGTTCGCCGGGATCCTGCACGACGTCGGCAAACTCGGCGTCCCCACCCGGCTGTTGCGCAAGGACGGGCCGCTGACGCCCGAGGAGCGCCGCGTCATCGAACTGCACCCCGAGTACGGCCACGAGATGGTCCGCGGCATCGGTTTCCTCGGGGAGGCGCGGGCGGCGATCCTGCACCACCACGAGCGCCTCGACGGCAGCGGATACCCCTACGGGCTGGCCGGGCCGCAGATCCCCCAGTGCGCGCGCGTGGTCGCGGTGGCCGACGCCTTCGACGCGATGACCTCCACCCGGTCCTACCGGCGGGCCCGGCCCGTCGAGGTGGCCGTCGCCGAGCTCGCCCGCTGCGCCGGTGCCCAGTTCGACCCCGAGATGGTCGGGGCGCTGACCCGCGCCCTGGACCGGCACGGCTGGCACCCCGAGGTCACCGCGGACGTCCCGGAACCCGGCGGAAACGTCTCACCCGTCCCCGGACCCGCCACCACTCCCGCACCCGCCACCACGCCCGCACCCGGCACGGAGCCCGACACCGTGCCCGCCCCCGCGGTGTCCCGGCCGGCGGCCCGGTGAAGGCCCCCTCCCGGCTGCCGTCCGCGGTCACCTGCCTGGCCGGGCTGCTCGCCCTCGCCTCCCTCGCCTGGACCCTGTGGCACGGCGTCACCGAGAGCCGCGTCGCCCTCGCCTTCGGCGTGCTGATCACCCTCGGTGAACTGGCCAGGTGGGGGAGCGGCCGGGACCGCGAACCGGCACCGCTCGGCGCCGCCGGGGCCCTCGCGTACGCCCTCCTCGGCGAGAACTCCGGGCAGCCCACGCACCACGGCGTGCTGCAGGTGATCGCCGTGGTCGTCGCGGCCGCGCTGGTCGGCGCCGTGCCGGGCGTGGCGCGCGGCCGCGGCCCCACGACCGACCACATGGCCCGGCGCGTGCTGACCGTCGGCTTCGCCGCCGCCTGCTTCCAACCTCTCTACAACTCCGGCCAGTTGGGCGAGTGGTTCGGGCACGGCCCGTACTTCGCGTTCGTCATCGTGGTGCTGCTCGTCCTGACCGCGCTCTGCGACGCCGTGCTGGCCGCCGTGACCGCGCACGCCCGCACCGGCTGGCCGTTCGGGCCGCTGCTGCGGGAGGAGCTGCGGGCCATCCTCGGCATCGGCTCCGCCGTCTGCGCGACCGGTGCCGTCATGGCGCTCGCGGTGGCCGTGGCGGGCCTGTGGGCGCTGCCGGTCTTCAGCCTCCCGCTGCTGCTCACCCAGCTCTCCTTCCGGCGGTACGCGGCCGTCCGGGCGACCTACCGGCAGACCATCGCCTCCCTGGC
The DNA here is from genome assembly GCF_042889645.1 of Streptomyces sp. NPDC002564. NCBI lineage: Bacteria > Bacillati > Actinomycetota > Actinomycetes > Kitasatosporales > Streptomycetaceae > Streptomyces > Streptomyces sp. NPDC002564. Next base: position 815,184 of record NZ_JBIARE010000001.1, read on the forward strand.
CAGGGCCACCGAGATCGCCGGGTACACCCCGCAGGGCCACGCCCACCGGGTGGCGGGTCTCAGCCGGGCCGTGGGGCGCGAGCTCGGCCTGTGCGAGTCCGACCTCACCGTCCTGGAGCACGCGGCGCTGATGCACGACATCGGGCAGCTCTCCCTCATCGACCCCGTCCCCGAGGGCGCCACCGCCGCCCTCCCCACCGCCGAACAGCGCCGGATCGCCCTGCTCGGCGGGGCCGTGGTGCGCCAGACCGGGGTGGACGCCGCCGTCGCCGTCGTCGTGGAGCGCCAGGCCGATCCGTACCGCGAACAGCCCCTCACGGCGCGCATTGTGCGGACGGCGAACGCGTACGACGAGATGGCGCGGGGAGAAGGACCCTCGGGGGCGCTGGGCGGCCCCCTGCACGCGCTGGAACGGCTGCGCCTGGCGACCGGGCGCGAGTACCAGGCCGAGGTCGTGGAGTCCCTGGCTCGGGTGCTCGCCAGGGACGGAAGGGGCGGCCCGTAGGGTCCCGGGGCAGGGTGGGCACGGGAGACCGGCCGGTCATAGCCCGGCCCCCACTGGGTAACCCATGGGTAATGAGCGGCCGTCCGACCGTACGTGGTTGGATGCGAAGAAGAGGGTGCACGGGGGCGAGGGCCCCACGCCGTGCCCCTGGAGAAGTGACCGACGCAGGACGTGGCAGGCGGGAATCAGGCGGGAATCGTGAGGATCTTCGGCAAGGGACGGCACCGGCCCTCCGCCTCATGGCGGCAGGCGACCGACCGCGCGTTCACGCTGATCGGCGACGGCCGGTACGAGGACGCGGGGGCGCTGCTCACGCGCGCGGCGGATCTGGAACCCTGGCTGTCGGAGTCCTGGTTCAACCTGGCCCTGCTGCACAAGTTCCGGCACGACTGGGAGCAGGCCCGGGCCGCGGGCCTGCGCGCCGTCGCGCTCCTGGACCGCTCCGCGGGCGCCCCCGACTGGTGGAACGTGGGCATCGCGGCCACCGCCCTGCAGGACTGGCCGCTGGCCCGCCGCGCCTGGCAGGCGTACGGCCTGCGGGTCCCCGGCGGGGTGGCCGCCTCCGGCGAGCCGACCGGCATGGAGCTGGGCAGCGCGGCCGTGCGGCTCTCCCCGGAGGGCGAGGCCGAGGTCGTGTGGGGCCGCAGGCTCGACCCGGCCCGCATGGAGGTCCTGTCCATCCCGCTGCCCTCCTCCGGGCGCCGCTGGGGCGAGGTCGTGCTGCACGACGGCGTCCCGCACGGCGAGCGGACCACGGCGGCCGGGCACTCCTACCCCGTCTTCGACGAGATCGAGCTGTGGGCCCCCTCGCCCGTGCCGACCTGGGTGGTCCTCCTGGAGGCGGCCACCGAGGACGACCGGGACGCCCTGGAGCGCCTGGCGGCCGACGCGGGCTTCGCCGCCGAGGACTGGTCGTCCTCCGTGCGGCTGCTGTGCCGGATGTGCTCGGAGTCGCGGATGCCGAGCGACGAGGGCGACGGCGAGCACCTGGACCCGCACGACCACAGCGAGCCGGGCCACCCGGGCCCGCTGGGCCACCGCAGCCCGGGCGCGCTGTGGGTGCCGGAGCGCGAGTGCGGCATCGCGGCGCCGGCCGCCCTGGTGCGCGGCCTCCTGGACGGGTGGGTGGCGGACAGCCCGGATTCCCGTGACTGGCGGGATCTCGAAGAGGTCTGCTGACACTTCGCCGTAGGCTGTACCGGCACGAACTCTCGTGGGTTTCTAGGAAGGCGTACGGCGGACATGGCGCAGGACACTGAGCAGCAGTACTCGAACGGGGTCCTCCCCGTCGACGACGAGGGCTTCGTCATCGACACCGAGAACTGCGAGGAGCGGGAGACGGCCTACCGCGAGCGCGGCACGTACCGGCCGATCACGGTCGTCGGCAACCCGGTCCTGCACAAGGAGTGCAAGGACGTCACGGAGTTCGACGACGACCTCGCGAAGCTGATCGACGACATGTTCGCGAGCCAGCGGGGCGCGAGCGGTGTCGGGGTGGCCGCCAACCAGGTCGGGGTCGACCTGAAGGTCTTCGTCTACGACTGCATGGACGACGAGGGCGTGCGCCACGTCGGCGTCGTGTGCAACCCCGTCCTGCGGGAGCTGCCCGCCGACCGGCGGCGGCTCGACGACTCGGGCGAGGGCTGCCTCTCCGTGCCGACGGCCTACGCCGACCTGGCCCGCCCGGACTACGCCGAGGTGACCGGACAGGACGAGAAGGGCAACCCGATCAAGGTCCGCGGCTCCGGCTACTTCGCGCGCTGCCTGCAGCACGAGACGGACCACCTGTACGGCTACCTCTACATCGACCGCCTCTCCAAGAGGGAGCGCAAGGACGCACTGCGGCAGATGGCGGAGGGCACCCCGCGCTACCCCGTGGTGGCCAATGACTGACCCACGCGACGCCTGAGAGGCGTGGGAACCGCGTGACACGAGCGGCCCCTGGTCGGGGAAGTACCCCCTGACCAGGGGCCGTTGGCGTGAGCCGATCGCCTGTGCGAGCAAAACAGGCTCCGAGCGATCCATATTCAGTCATGTAAGGGGAGGTTCTCGGCACCTGGGGGTAGTGAATGGCGCAAATCTGTTCCCTGAACGGTCAGTTGTGGTGCTGAATGGAAAGCGCGGGGATACGCAACGGCGCGCGCCCGGTACGGCGGGAGGGGCGCGTGTCCCCACGCGGCTGAAAGGGGTTTGTTCGTGCCTGCATATTCCGGAAGCACTTCACAGACACAACCACACACACGGTCACGCACATCGGCGGTATCGGTGCCGCAGGCACTGGCCGTTCCGGTGATCGAAGCAGCGTTCCCTCGCCGTCTGCATCCGTATTGGCCAAAGCTCCAGGAGAAGTCCAGGACCTGGCTGCGCGAAATGCGGCTGATGCCGCCCGACAAGGTCGAGCGGTACGCGGACAGCCTCTGCTACACGGACCTGGTCGCCGGCTACTACATCGGCGCGCCGGACGCGTTGCTCACCGCGATAGCGGACCTCAGCAGCTGGTTCTTCGCGTGGGACGACCGGCACGACCGGGACTCGGTGCACGGCAGGGCGGCACAGTGGCGGCGGCTGTGCCGGGGGCTGCACGGCACCCTCAACGACCCCGGGGAGTACCTGCACCACAAGGACCCGTTGGTCGCGGGCTTCGCGGACTGCGTCCTGCGGCTGTACTCCTTCCTCGGCCCCAGCTGGAACGCCAGGTTCGCCCGGCACTTCCACCCGGTGATCGAGGCGTACGACGAGGAGTTCAGGAACCGGCGCAGCGGCACGGTCCCCACCGTCGAGGCGTACGTCGAGCTGCGCCGCCTCACCTTCGCCCACTGGGCGTGGATCGACCTCCTGGAGCCGACCGCGCGGTGCGAACTGCCGGGCCCGGTGCGCAAGCACCCCGCCTACCGCAGGGCGGCACTGGCGACCCAGGACTTCTCGGCCTGGTACAACGACCTCTGCTCACTCCCCAAAGAACTCGCGGGCGACGAACTGCACAATCTCGGGATCAGCCTCATCCACCACGAGGGAATGACCCTCGAAGAGGCGGTGCGGGAAGTCCACCGGCGGGTCGGTCGATGCGTCACGGAATTCCTGGAGGCGGAAAGGGAAGTGCTGCGATTCGCCGATGAACTGGCGGACGGCAGCAGCCGCGGCGGGGAACTCTCGGACGCCGTGAAATCGTGCGTCTTCAACATGCGGAACTGGTTCTCTTCCGTGTACTGGTTCCATCACGAATCCGGTCGCTATCGGGTCGACAGCTGGGACGACAGGTCCATGCCTCCCTATGTGACGGAAGAAGCAGTGGCGGAAAACAAACTGGTCGGTGAGGAATGAGCGTCGAATCCGCGATACCCGCTCCCGCCACGTCGGGAGACCCGCTGCGCACCCCGCCGCTCGTCCGCGGCGCGGTGCCTCTGCTCGGCCACGCCCTGCACCTGGTGCGCGACCCCCTCGGCTTCCTGGCCGCGCTGCGCGACCACGGGGACCTCGTACGGATCAGGCTGGGACCCAGGACGGCCTACGCGGTGTGCGACCCGGAGCTCGTCGGCGCGCTCCTGAAGGACCCGGAGTACATCGTCGGCGGGCCCCTCTGGGACACCCTGGAGGTGCTCCTCGGCAAGGGGGTGGCGACCAGCAACGGCAAGCTGCACCGGCGCCAGCGGCGCATGATGCAGCCCGCCTTCCGGCCCGAGCGGATCGCCGCCTACGCCAAGGTGATGGAGGAGGAGGCGCGCGCCACGGCGGCCCGCTGGCGGCCGGACGAGACGGTCGACGTCGGCGCCGAGATGTTCCGCACCGCGGTGCGGATCGTCTCCCGCTCGCTCCTGGAGGTGGACTCCATCGGCGAGAAGGCGGACCGCATCGCCGACTCGCTGCACACCGTCTTCGACGGGCTCTACCGCCGCATGGTGCTCTCGGTCGGGCCGCTCTACCGCGTGCCGACGCCCGCCAACCGGCGGTTCGAGAGCGCCCTCGCCGATCTGCACGCGCTGGTCGACGAGATCGTCGCGGAGCGCCGCGCGTCCGGTCCCGGCGGCCCGGACGACCTGCTCGCGGAATTGCTGCGGGCCCGGGACGAAACCGGCGGGCCCCTGACCGATCAGGAGATCCACGACCACGTCGTTTCGCTCGTGGTGGCCGGCGCGGAGAATGTCGCGTCGACGCTGGCGTGGACGTTCCATCTCATGACCGAACACCCGGATCAGGAAAGGCGGTTGGTTGAAGAGGTAAATTCCGTGGCGCCGGATCGGGCGATCACATTCGCCGATCTCAAGGACCTGCCGCACACCCGCAATGTCATCACGGAGGCGATGCGTATACGGCCGGCGGCCTGGATATTCACCCGCCGGTCCGTGGCCGAAACCGAACTGGGCGGCTATCGCATTCCGGCGGACGCCGACATCGTCTACAGCGTCTACGCGATGCAGCGCGACCCGCGTTCCTTCGAGCGGCACCTGGAGTTCGACCCGGACCGCTGGAATCCGGAACGCGCCGGTGACGTACCGGAGTTCGCGATGATGCCGTTCAGCGTCGGCAACCGAAAGTGCCCCGGCGACCACTTCAGCCTGGCCGAACTCGCCCTGATCCTGGGCACGGTGGCCCCGAAGTGGCGTCTCGAACGGGTCGCCGAGACCGACACCGACACCCGGATCGGCATCACGCTGCACCCCAAGCGGCTCGTCCTGCGGGCCCGGGCGCGCTGAACGACGGATGTGCCCGCACCGTCCGGGAAGGACGGGCGGGCACACCGGGGGCGCCGTGCGCCAGGGCTAGAACTCGTCGTCGAAGGAGACCGAGCCCTCGACCGCGACCTGGTAGGCCGAGGGGCGCCGCTCGAAGAAGTTCGTCAGCTCCTGGACGCCCTGCAGCTCCATGAAGGAGAAGGGGTTCTCGGAGCCGTAGACCGGCGCGAAGCCGAGCCGCTGCAGCCGCTGGTCGGCGACGCACTGCAGGTACTCGCGCATCGAGTCGGTGTTCATGCCCGGCAGGCCCTCGCCGCACAGGTCGCGGGCGAACTGCAGCTCGGCCTCGACGGCCTCCTTGAGCATGTCCGTGACCTGCTGCTGCAGCGCGTCGTCGAAGAGCTCGGGCTCCTCCTTGCGGACCGTGTCGACCACGTCGAAGGCGAAGCTCATGTGCATCGTCTCGTCACGGAAGACCCAGTTGGTGCCCGTCGCCAGGCCGTGCAGCAGACCGCGGCTGCGGAACCAGTAGACGTAGGCGAAGGCACCGTAGAAGAACAGGCCCTCGATGCACGCGGCGAAGCAGATCAGGTTCAGCAGGAAGCGGCGGCGGTCGGCCTGCGTCTCCAGCCGCTCCAGCTTCTCGACCGAGTCCATCCACTTGAAGCAGAACTCGGCCTTCTCCCGGATCGAGGGGATCTCCTCGACCGCGTCGAAGGCGGCCGCGCGGTCCTCCGGGTCGGGCAGGTACGTGTCGAGCAGCGTCAGATAGAACTGGACGTGCACGGCCTCCTCGAAGAGCTGACGGCTCAGGTAGAGCCGCGCCTCGGGGGAGTTGATGTGCTTGTACAGCGTCAGCACGAGGTTGTTGGAGACGATCGAGTCGCCCGTCGCGAAGAACGCGACCAGACGGCCGATCATGTGCTGCTCGCCCGGGGACAGCTTCGCCAGGTCGGCGACGTCCGAGTGGAGGTCGACCTCCTCGACGGTCCAGGTGTTCTTGATCGCGTCCCGGTAGCGCTCGTAGAAGTCCGGGTAGCGCATGGGGCGCAGGGTCAGCTCGAAGCCCGGGTCGAGGAGGTTCTTCTCGCTGTGGGTGGTGGAGCTCATTACTGGCAGGCCTCGCAGGACTCGGGGTTTTCCAGGGAGCAGGCGACGGCGTCGGGGTCGGTCACCTGCTGGGGGACGGGGGCCGCGGCGGCGGACCGGGTACCGCCGGCCGCGCGGGCGATGCGCGTCGCCGGGCGCGAGCGCAGGTAGTACGTGGTCTTCAGGCCCTGCTGCCAGGCGTAGGCGTACATCGAGGAGAGCTTGCCGATGGTCGGCGTCTCCAGGAAGAGGTTCAGGGACTGCGCCTGGTCGAGGTAGGGGGTGCGCGCCGCGGCCATGTCGATCAGGCCGCGCTGCGGGATCTCCCACGCGGTGCGGTACAGCTCGCGGACGTCCGCGGGCACCCAGTCGAAGCCCTGCACCGAGCCGTTGGCCTCGCGCAGCGCCTCACGGGTCTTGGCGTCCCACACGCCGAGCCGCTTGAGCTCCTGCACCAGGTAGGAGTTGACCTGGAGGAACTCGCCGGACAGGGTCTCGCGCTTGAAGAGGTTGGAGACCTGCGGCTCGATGCACTCGTAGACACCGGCGATGGACGCGATGGTCGCGGTCGGCGCGATGGCCAGCAGCAGCGAGTTGCGCATGCCGGTCGCGGCGATACGTTCCCGCAGCGCCGCCCACCGCTCCGGCCAGGTCGGCTCGACGCCGTAGTGGTCGGGGTGCAGCACGCCGCGCGCGGTGCGGGTCTTCTCCCAGGCGGGCAGCGGGCCGTTGCGCTCGGCGAGGTCCGCGGACGCCTCGTAGGAGGCGAGCATGATCCGCTCGGCGATCCGGGTCGAGAGGGCGCGTGCGGCGGGGGAGTCGAACGGCAGCTTCAGCTGGAAGAAGACGTCCTGCAGGCCCATGGCGCCCAGGCCCACCGGGCGCCACCTGGCGTTGGAGCGCCCGGCCTGCTCGGTCGGGTAGAAGTTGATGTCGACGACCCGGTCGAGGAAGGTGACGGCCGTGCGGACGGTCTCGTCCAGGCGCTCCCAGTCGATGTCCTGGGCGGCCCGGTCGACGAAGGCGCCGAGGTTGACCGAGCCCAGGTTGCAGACGGCCGTCTCCCCGTCGTCCGTCACCTCCAGGATCTCGGTGCACAGGTTGGACGAGTGCACGGTGTGGCCGGGCTCCGCCGTCTGGTTGGCGGTGCGGTTGGCGGCGTCCTTGAACGTCATCCAGCCGTTGCCGGTCTGCGCGAGGGTGCGCATCATGCGGCCGTACAGCTCGCGCGCCGGGATGGTCTTCTTCGCCAGGCCCGCGGCCTCCGCCGCGCGGTAGGCGGCGTCGAACTCCTCGCCCCACAGGTCGACGAGGTCGGGCACGTCGGACGGCGAGAACAGCGACCACGGCCGGTCGGCGGCCACCCGGCGCATGAACTCGTCGGGGATCCAGTGCGCGAGGTTCAGGTTGTGCGTGCGGCGCGCGTCCTCACCGGTGTTGTCGCGCAGCTCCAGGAACTCCTCGATGTCGGAGTGCCAGGTCTCCAGGTACACCGCGGCCGCGCCCTTGCGCCGCCCGCCCTGGTTCACCGCGGCCACCGAGGCGTCCAGCGTCTTGAGGAACGGCACGATGCCGTTGGAGTGCCCGTTCGTGCCGCGGATCAGCGAGCCGCGGGAGCGGATGCGGGAGTACGAGAGGCCGATGCCGCCGGCGTGCTTGGAGAGGCGCGCGACCTGGTGGTAGCGGTCGTAGATGGAGTCGAGCTCGTCCAGCGGGGAGTCGAGCAGGTAGCAGGACGACATCTGCGGGTGGCGGGTGCCGGAGTTGAAGAGCGTCGGCGAGGACGGCAGGTAGTCCAGGCGGCTCATCAGGCCGTACAGCGCGGCCACCTCGTCGACGGCGCGGGTGCTCTCGTCCTCGGCCAGGCCCGCGGCGACGCGCAGCATGAAGTGCTGCGGGGTCTCGACGACCTGCCGGGTGATCGGGTGGCGCAGCAGGTAGCGGCTGTGCAGCGTGCGCAGGCCGAAGTAGCCGAAGCGGAAGTCGGCGCCGTCCGCGTGGGCGGCGTCCACGAGCGCGTCGAGGCGGGCCGCGTGGGCGGTCACGAAGGCGGCGGTGCGGTCGGCGATCAGACCCTCGCGGTGCCCGACGGCGACCGACTCGGTGAAGGAGCGCACGCCCTGCGAGGCCGCCTCGGCGGCGATGGACAGGCTCAGGAGCCGGGCGGCGAGCCGGGAGTACGCCGGGTCCTCGGAGATGAGCCCCGCGGCTGCCTCGGTCGCGAGCTCCCGCAGCTCCGCCTCGTCGGCCCGCGCCGACCGGCCGCGCAACGCGGCGGCGGCGACCCGGCCGGGATCGGCGTCGGGGAGGTCGGCGGTGAGGTCGGTCAGGGTGCGCAGCAGCGCGGCCCCTGGCCCGTCGGTACCCTCGGCGGTCGGCAGCGACAGCGCTGACGCAGGTTCGGCAGGCGCGATGGTCACGTGGAGCTCTCCCTCGCTCGGCTCTGGGCCTGGGGGAGGGGATCGGCACACACGGGCGCACCCGGGCAGGGTGGCGTACCGCGTCCACCGGCCCATTCCACGAGGCCCGGACGGTCGGCACCCGGGCCGGACGGCACGGGTGCACTGCCGGCAGGTCCTCGGACTCCGCGCACGACGAATGCGTACACGTACACCGTTGCGGGACAGTTCCGGACTTGCACCGGATTCCCCTGCGACGACAGCGAGCACGAGCATACATCTTGTGCCGGGTTTCTGAAGCAGGCCCACATCTTGTGTCGGCGTCGAGGGGTCGGCGTGCGGAGACTGTCCTAGAACGTCAACTCGTAGGTGAGCAGCGTCAGGTCCTCGACCGGCTGCCAGTCCCGCTGCGGGGTGCGCCGGAAGCCCAGGCGTTCGTAGAGCCGGTGGGCCGCGTGCATCGAGGGCTGGGTGGACAGGACGAGACCGTCGCGGCCCGCCTCCCTGGCGCGCCGCAGGCATTCCCGTACCAGTGTCTCGCCCGCGCCCCGGCCGCGTGCGGCGGGGGACACGGCCAGCATGCGGATCTCCGCCTGGCCCTCCCGGGCGATGTCCGACATGGGTCCGGGCGCGGGCACGAAGGTCACGCAGCCGAGCACCGCGGCGTCCGGTGTGCCGTCCGCCACGGCCACCAGGACCTCGGCCCGCGCCGCGCGCCCGGCCACGTCCCGCAGCACGCCCAGATAGGGGTCGCCGGGGTCCGTCAGGTGTCCGTCGCCGAGATAGGCCTGTCCGGTGAGATCGCCCAGCGCCGGGTACTCCTCGGGGCGGGCGGGCCTGATCGTGATGTCCATGGGGCGCAGTGTGCAACAGCGGCACGGCGAAGGCCGCCGGTTTTCCGGCGGCCTTCGTCAGTTTCGTGGGTTCGTGCGTTCGTGCGCGGGGAGCGGCGGGGCAGGGTCAGTGCCCGGAGCCCGCCGTCGCCTTGGGCAGTTCCTCCATGACGCCGGGGTCGCCCGCGTCGGCCGTGTAGTCCCCGGGGGAGGTCTCGTCGATGCCCTCGGGGGCCTTGAGGGCCTTCAGGACGAACGTGAGGACCACGGTGACCACCACGTTCAGCACGAACGCGGTGAGGCCGATGTAGCCGATCTCACCGATGCCGGGGATCTCGTCGGACGAGCCGCCGAAGTGCTTCTGCGTCGGCGAGGCCACCCCGTACGCGGCGACCGTGCCGTAGACCATGCCGACCGCCCAGCCCGCGAGCAGCGCCCAGCGGTGGAACCAGCGGGTGAACAGGCCGCCGACCAGGGCGGGCATGGTCTGCAGGATCCAGATGCCGCCGAGCAGCTGGAAGTTGATCGCGACGGTCTTGTCCATGGTGAGCACGAAGGCCAGCGCGCCGACCTTGACCAGCAGCGAGACCAGCTTGGAGACCTTGGTCTCCTGCTCGGGCGTGGCGTCCGGCTTGAGGAAGTCCTTGTAGATGTTGCGGGTGAAGAGATTCGCGGCCGCGATCGACATGATGGCCGCCGGCACGAGCGCGCCGATGCCGATGGCGGCGAAGGCGACACCGGTGAACCAGTCGGGGAACATGTCCTCGAACAGCTGGGGGATGGCCAGCTGGCCGTTCTCCACCTTCACCCCGGCCGCGATCGCCATGAAGCCGAGCAGCGCGAGCAGGCCCAGCATCAGCGAGTAGAGCGGCAGGATGGTGGTGTTGCGGCGGATCACGTTGCGGCTCTTGGAGGAGAGGGTCGCGGTGATCGAGTGCGGGTACATGAACAGGGCGAGCGCGGAGCCGAGCGCCAGCGTGGCGTAGGTCCACTGCCCCGACTCGCCCGGCGCGAGCCCGGCGACCGGTTTGCCCGCCGCCTCGTTGGCCGCCGAGAACTTGTCGTTCGCGGCCCGGAAGATCTCGTCGAAGCCGCCGAGCTTGATCGGGATGTAGATGATCGCGACGGCGATGACGAGATAGATCAGGCCGTCCTTCACGAACGCGATCAGCGCGGGCGCGCGCAGGCCGGACGAGTAGGTGTACGCGGCGAGCACGGCGAACGCGATCAGCAGCGGCAGGTCCTTGACGAACCAGTTCGTGTCGGGACCGCCGCCGATGCCCATGACGTCCAGGACGGCCTGGATGCCGACGAGCTGGAGCGCGATGTACGGCATCGTGGCGAGGATGCCGGTGACCGCGACGGCGAGGGACAGGCCCTTGGAGCCGAAGCGCCCGCGCACGAAGTCGGAGGTGGTCACATAGCCGTGCTTGTGCGAGACCGACCACAGGCGGGGCAGGAAGGTGAAGATCAGCGGATAGACGAGGATCGTGTACGGCACGGCGAAGAAGCCGGCCGCGCCCGCCGCGTAGATGGCCGCGGGGACGGCCACGAAGGTGTACGCGGTGTACAGGTCGCCGCCGAGCAGGAACCAGGTGACCCAGGTGCCGAACGACCGTCCGCCCAGGCCCCATTCGTCCAGGCTCTGCTCGTTCTCGGCCTTGCGCCAGCGGGCGGCGAGGAAGCCCATGACGGTGACCGCGGCGAAGAAGAAGATGAAGACCGCGAGGGCGACGCCGTTCACGCCGCCGGTCCCCGATGCGAGTGTCGTCGATGCGGGTGTGGTCACTGTCCGGCACCCCCCTGGGCCCGCGCGGCCCTGCGGGAGCGCTGGTCGCGCTGCCACAGCTTGTACGCGATCATCGTGAGTGCCGTGGAGATGAGCACCCACAGCATCTGGTACCAGTAGAAGAACGGGATGCCGATGAGCGTCGGGTCGACCTTGGCGTAGGAGCTCACCCAGAGCATCGCCACGAAGGGCGCGACGAGGCAGACGGCGATGACCACCCGGACCGGTGTCACGACCGGTCGGTCCACTTCAGGCGCATCTGACATATCGCGGCTCCCGTTCCCTCACTTATCCCATGCTTAACGTGCGGGAAATCTAAGCCACAGTCTCGCGGTATGGAACCCCCGTCCGGATAACGGACGGGTCAATGTGCCTGCTCAGCAGCAGCGGAAGCCCTGTTCGGGGTCCGACTCCTGCCGCTCTGTCCGCATGCGCTCAAATGCGCGTCGGCTGGGGACGGTTGCGTCCGGATGGTCCCCGCGGATATGCGCCACATACCGTTCGTACGCCGACTCGTCGGTCAACTCCCTGACGTACCAGCGCATCCAGCGCAGGCCCCGCAGCAGCATCGCCGTCACGCGCCCGCCCCCGGCCCGGCCGTCGCCCGCTCCTGTTCCCTGTCCTTGTGCTCCAGGGCCTCCCGCTTCTCCTCGGGGGTCGCGAAGAGTCCGGCGGGCGCGGTCAACTTCGACTCCACGTACGGGGCTTCGCTCAGCCGTGAGGCGTCGGGGGTGCGGAGGTGGCGCACGCAGACCCGGGCGGCGTCGAGGATCACGACGACGACGAGCAGGGCGAGCGTCGCCGAAAGGACGCCGTCCACCGTGGAGTTGGTGACCACGGTGTGCATGTCGTCCATGGTCTTGGCGGGCGGCAGGATCGTGCCCTGGTCGATGGCGTCCCGGTAGTTGGAGCGCTGCTGGAAGAAGCCGACGCGCGGGTCGTCGGAGAAGACCTTCTGCCAGCTCGCGGTCAGCGTCACCGTCGCGTCCCAGGCGAGCGGAATGCCGGTGACCCAGGCCCACTTGAGCCGTCCGGACTTCACCAGGAGGGTGGTGCACACGGCGAGGGCGACGGCCGCGAGGAGCTGGTTGGCGATGCCGAAGATCGGGAAGAGCTGGTTGATCCCGCCGAGCGGCTCGTGCACGCCCACCCACAGGAAGTAGCCCCACAGGCCGGTGACGGCGGCGCTGGTCAGCACGAGTCCCGGCTTCCAGCTCAGCCGCCTGAACGGCTTGTAGACGTTCCCGAGCATGTCCTGCAGCATGAAGCGGCCCACGCGCGTGCCCGCGTCGAGCGCGGTCAGGATGAACAGCGCCTCGAACATGATCGCGAAGTGGTACCAGAAGGCCCGCATCGAGCCGCCGGTGACCTTGGAGAAGATCTCCGAGACGCCGATCGCCAGGGTGGGCGCGCCGCCGGTGCGCGAGAGCAGCGAGGACTCCTCGACGTTCTTGGCGGCCTGCGCGAGGTCGGCGGGCGAGATGGTGTACCCGAAGCCCGCGACGGCCTTCGACGCCTCCTGGACGGTGTCGCCGACGACGCCCGCCGGCGCGTTCATCGCGAAGTACAGGCCGGGGTCGATGATCGACGCGGCCACCAGCGCCATGATCGCGACGGACGACTCCATCAGCATGGAGCCGTAGCCGATCATCCGGATCTGCGTCTCCTTCTGGATCATCTTCGGCGTGGTGCCCGAGGAGATCAGCGCGTGGAAGCCGGACAGGGCGCCGCAGGCGATGGTGATGAAGACGAAGGGGAAGAGCGAGCCCGCGAAGACGGGGCCGTCGCCGCGCGAGGCGAAGTCGGTGACCGGGTCCATCTTCAGCGTGGGCAGGGCGACGACGACGCCGATCGCGAGCAGCACGATGGTGCCGATCTTCATGAAGGTGGAGAGGTAGTCGCGCGGCGCGAGCAGCATCCACACCGGCAGGATCGAGGCGATGAAGCCGTAGGCCACCAGCCAGATGACCAGTGTCGAGGGCGCGAGCGTGAAGGTGTCGGCCAGCGAGGACTCGGCGACCCACCGGCCGCCGACGAGCGCGAGGAGCAGCAGCGCGATGCCGATCAGGGACACCTCGCTGACCCGGCCGGGGCGCAGCACCCGCAGGTAGAAGCCCATCAGCAGGGCGATCGGGATGGTCATCGCGATGGAGAAGGTGCCCCAGGGCGAGTCGGCGAGCGCGTTGACGATGACCAGGGCGAGCACCCCGAGCAGGATGATCATGATGGCGAAGGTGGCGAGCAGCGCGGCGGCCCCGCCGAACGGGCCGATCTCCTCGCGCGCCATCTGCCCGAGCGACTTGCCGTCGCGCCGGGTCGAGAAGAACAGCACGACCATGTCCTGCACGGCGCCGGCCAGGATCACCCCGACGATGATCCAGATGGTGCCCGGCAGGTACCCCATCTGGGCGGCGAGCACCGGGCCCACCAGCGGCCCCGCGCCCGCGATCGCCGCGAAGTGGTGGCCGAGGAGCACCCGGCGGTCGGTCGGGTGGAAGTCGATGCCGTTGTCGAGCCGCTCGGCGGGCGTGGCCCGCGTCCGGTCGACCTTGAGGACCTTGTACGCGATGAACTTGGAGTAGAAGCGGTACGCGACGGCGTACGAGCCGAGCGCCGCGGCCACCATCCAGGCGGCCGAGACCTCCTCGTCGCGGGCGAGGGCGAGCACGGTCCAGCCCGCGGCGCCGACCAGCGCGACGAGGGACCAGATGACGATGGATCGGGGATTCGCTGTGCGCACCGGGTCGTCCTCCCGTTCACCAGGCGATGACGGGAGGAACGTAGAGCAGCGAGGTGATCCGCGCCAGACCCCGGGGCGGTGCGGTGCGCGCGGGGGCCGGGTGCGGCGGTGTCAGTCCGTGGGGCGCTTGAGGCGGGCCACGAACTTGTACCGGTCGCCGCGGTAGACCGAGCGGACCCATTCCACCGGCTGGCCGTTCCCGTCCAGCGAGTGGCGGGACAGGAGCAGCATGGGCAGGCCGACGTCGGTGCCGAGCAGGCCCGCCTCGCGCGGGGTGGCCAGCGAGGTCTCGATGGTCTCCTCGGCCTCCGCGAGGTGCACGTCGTACACCTCGGCGAGCGCCGTGTAGAGCGAGGTGTACTTGACCAGGGAGCGGCGCAGGGCGGGGAAGCGTTTGGCCGAAAGGTGCGTGGTCTCGATGGCCATCGCCTCGCCGTTGGCCAGCCGGAGCCGCTCGATGCGCAGCACGCGGCCGCCCGCGCTGATGTCGAGCAGTCCCGCGAGGGTGTCGTCGGCGGTGATGTAGCCGATGTCCAGGAGCTGGGAGGTCGGCTCCAGGCCCTGGGCCCGCATGTCCTCGGTGTAGGAGGTCAGTTGCAGGGCCTGGGACACCTTGGGCTTGGCGACGAAGGTGCCCTTGCCCTGGATGCGCTCCAGACGGCCCTCGACGACCAGTTCCTGCAGGGCCTGGCGCACCGTGGTGCGGGAGGTGTCGAACTCGGCGGCGAGCGTGCGCTCCGGGGGGACGGGGGTGCCGGGCGGCAGGGTTTCCGTCATGTCCAGCAGATGCCGCTTGAGGCGGTAATACTTGGGCACGCGCGCGGTGCGGCCGACGCTCGGACCCTCCGCGGGCGTGCCCACCTCGGTCCCCGTACTGCCCGCCTCGCTGCCCATCATCGACCTTCCCGGCTCCTGTGCTGCTGCCGTCACCGGCTCCTCCGTCTGTCGCGGCTCACATCGTGGCACGGTACGGGCCGAGCAGACTCCGCCTGCTCAGGTGTCGGTCCGATAACGGAGGCGACAGCCCTTCTTATACACCCTTGACACCCCTAAAGGTCTAGGCCAAGCTCCCCGTACTGGTCTACACCATTAAAGACCAGGTTCCAGTCCCACGGGCAGATCTCGGTCCATTTGGTCGCTGCGGGTGGGGGGTTGACGTGCATCCCTTGAGGAGGGTGACGTGAAGCGCAAGCTCATAGCGGCCATCGGTGTCGCGGGCATGTTGGTCTCGGTCGCGGCGTGCGGCAGTGACGACGACGACAAGAAGGCCGGGGGGGCCGACAGCTTCAAGGGTGAGACCCTGACGCTCTGGGCGATGGACGGCTCGACGCCCGACCAGTGGCAGAAGGACGTCACCGCCGCCTTCGAGAAGAAGACCGGCGCGAAGCTGAAGTTCGAAGTCCAGCAGTGGAACGGCATCCAGGCGAAGCTGACCACCGCCCTCTCCGAGGAGAACCCCCCGGACGTCTTCGAGATCGGCAACACCCAGACCGCCGCGTACGCCAAGACCGGTGGCCTCGCCGAGCTCGACGACCTCAAGAAGTCGATCGGCGCCGACTGGACCGACTCGATGAACAAGGCCTCGGTCATCGACGGCAAGCAGTACGCCGCCCCGTGGTTCGTCCTCAACCGCGTCGTGGTCTACAACAAGAAGGTCTGGGCCGACGCCGGCATCAAGGAGCTTCCCAAGACCCGCGCCGAGTTCCTCAAGGACCTCAAGCAGATCGGCGCCAAGACCGACGCCGAGCCGATCTACCTGCCCGGCCAGAACTGGTACCACTTCGTCGGCCTGACCATCGGTGAGGGCGCCGAGCTGGTCAAGAAGGACGGCGACAAGTACGTCTCCAACCTGGCCGACCCCAAGGTCGGCAAGGCCATCAAGACGTACAAGGAGTTCGCGGACCTCTCCAAGGCCCCCAAGAACAAGGACGAGGCCACCCCGCAGCAGGCCGAGGTCTTCGCCAAGGGCAAGACCGGCGCCTTCATCGGCATGAGCTGGGAGGCCGCGACCGCGATCAAGGCCAACAAGAAGATCGAGAAGGACATCGGCTTCTTCACGATCCCCGGCGCCACGGCCGACAAGCCCGAGGGCGTCTTCCTCGGCGGCTCCAACCTGGCCGTCGCCGCCACCAGCAAGAAGCAGGAGCTCGCCAAGGAGTTCCTGAAGATCGCGCTGTCGGACAAGTTCGAGGGTCAGTTCGCCAAGGAAGGCGGCACGATCCCGAACAAGAAGGCCCTGGAGTCCAACCTCAAGGGCAACCCGGCCGCCGAGGCCGCCGCTCCCGCCGCCGCCGGCGGTGGCACCACCCCGCTGATCCCGGAGTGGGCCGCGGTGGAGAACCCGCCGAACCCGATCAAGAACTACATGACCGCGGTGCTCAACGGTAAGTCGCCTGCCGCCGCGGCCAAGCAGGTCGAGGGCGAGCTCAACAAGCGCCTGGCGCAGAAGCAGTAGGAACGCGTGCCCTGCCGGGGGCGGCGGGTGACACGACCCCGCTGCCCCCGGCGCAACCATGCGCTCTCCGCGTACTCCGCGCTGCCCACAGCGCCCTTCGCGCTGACCCCAGCGCTTCGCGTTGCCCACGAAAGAGATGGCGAGCATGACCGTGCAGAAGACCGAACGGCCGCCCTCCGGCCCGACGGAGGTGCAGACACCGGGTGGCGGACCACTACCAGAGGGCCCGCGCAGAGCCCCAGGACGTCTCGCCGGCCTGACGCCCTATCTGCTCCTTGCCCCCGCGATCATCGTCACCCTGCTGCTGCTCGGCTGGCCGCTGGTCAACAACGGGATCCTGTCGTTCCAGAACCTCAACATGCGGCAGTTCATTCTGCACCTGACCGAGTGGAACGGATTCGACAACTACAAGGAGGTCCTCTCCGGCGAGGACTTCTGGCGGGTCACCGGCCGCTCGGTCGCCTTCACCGCCGTCAACGTCGTCCTGATCATGGTGCTCGGCACGCTGGTCGGACTCCTCCTCGCGCGTCTCGGCCGGCGGATGCGCACGTTCCTGCTGCTCGGCCTGGTGCTCGCGTGGGCCATGCCCGTCGTCGCGGCGAGCACGGTCTACCAGTGGCTGTTCGCGCAGCGCTTCGGCGTCGTCAACTGGGTGCTCGCCAAGATCGGCTTCGACTCGATGGCCGACCACGACTGGCTGGCCACCCAGTACTCGACCTTCTTCGTGGTCCTGCTGCTGATCGTCTGGATGTCGATCCCGTTCGTCGCGATCAACCTCTACGCCGCCACGACGACCATCCCCAAGGAGCTGTACGAGGCCGCGGCGCTGGACGGCGCCGGCGCCTGGAAGCAGTTCACCCAGGTCACGCTGCCGTATCTGCGGCCCTTCCTCTACGCCACGACGTTCCTGGAGATCATCTGGGTCTTCAAGGCGTTCGTCCAGGTCTTCACGATCAACGAGGGCGGCCCCGACCGGCTCACCGAGATCCTCCCCGTCTACGCCTACATCGAGGGCATGGGCAACCAGCACTTCGGCATGGGTGCCGCGATCGCCCTGCTCACCATCCTCATCCTGCTGGCCATCACCTCGTTCTACCTGCGGATCGTGCTCAAGCAAGAGGAGGACGAGCTGTGAAGCGCTCGCTGATGGGGCGTCTGTGGCCCAACCTGGTCGCCGTCGTCATCTTCGTCTTCTGCGTCTTCCCCGTGTACTGGATGTTCGCGACGGCCTTCAAGCCGACCGGCGACATCATCGCCGAGGACCCGGTCTGGTTCCCGACCGACGCCACGCTCGAGCACTTCAAGAAGGCGATCGACGCCGACCACTTCTGGACCATGGTCGGCAACTCCCTCACGGTGACGCTCCTCGCGGTCGTCTTCTCCCTGATCATCGGCGTCACCGCGGCCTTCGCCCTGGCCCGGATGCGGTTCAAGGGACGGCGCGGCTTCATCATCGGCTTCATGCTCGCGCAGATGGCGCCGTGGGAAGTCATGGTCATCGCGATCTACATCATCGTGCGCGACGCGGACATGCTGAACAGCCTGATCCCGCTGACCCTCTTCTACATGGTGATGATCCTGCCCTTCACCCTCCTGACGCTGCGCGGCTTCGTCGCCGCCGTGCCCAAGGAGCTGGAGGAGTCCGCCATGGTCGACGGCTGCACCCGGATCCAGGCGTTCCGCCGGGTGATCCTGCCGCTGCTCGCGCCCGGCCTGATGTCGACCTCGCTCTTCGGCTTCATCACCGCCTGGAACGAGTTCCCGCTGGTCCTCGTACTCAACAAGGAGGCCGAGGCCAAGACCCTGCCGGTCTGGCTCTCCAGCTTCCAGACCGCCTTCGGCGACGACTGGGGCGCCACGATGGCGGCCGCCTCGCTCTTCGCCATCCCGATCCTGATCCTCTTCGTCTTCCTGCAGCGCAGGGCCGTGGCCGGCCTGACCGATGGCGCAGTGAAGGGATAACTCCGCACATGACGACTCTCACGCACGCCGGTGACACGCTCACCCGCAACGCCCTGGCCGTCCTGCAGCCCGGCTTCGACGGCACCACCGCCGCGCCGGACTGGCTGCGCCGCCGGATCGACGAGGGCCTCGCCTCCGTCAGCCTGTTCGGCCGCAACGTCCACAGCGCCGAGCAGGTGGCCGCGCTCACCGCCCAGCTGCGGGCCGAGCGCGACGACCTGCTGATCGCCATCGACGAGGAGAGCGGCGACGTCACCCGCCTGGAGGTGCGCACCGGCTCCTCCTACCCGGGCAACCACGCGCTCGGCGCCGTCGACGACACCGCCCTGACCCGCGACGTCGCCGCCGACCTGGGCCGCCGCCTGGCCGCCTGTGGCATCAACTTCAACTGGGCGCCGTCCGCCGACGTCAACGCCAACCCGGACAACCCGGTCATCGGCGTACGCTCCTTCGGCGCCGACCCGCTCCTGGTGGCCCGGCACACCGCCGCCTACGTCGAGGGACTGCAGTCCGCCGGCGTCGCCACCTCCGCCAAGCACTTCCCCGGGCACGGCGACACGGCGATCGACTCGCACCACACCGTGCCGGTCATCGACGTCGACCGGGACGTGCTGAACTCCCGTGACCTCGCGCCGTTCCGCGCGGCGATCGCGGCCGGTTCGCGGGCCGTGATGAGCGCCCACGTCCTGGCCCCCGCGCTGGACCCGGACAACCCCGGCACGCTCTCCCGCCGCATCCTCACCGGCCTGCTCCGCGAGGAGTTCGGCTACGAGGGCCTCATCGTCACCGACGGCATGGACATGCAGGCGATCGCCGGGACGTACGGCTTCGAGCGGGGCTGCGTCCTCGCCGTCGCCGCCGGCGCCGACGCGATCTGCACCGGCGGCGGCCCCTCGGACGAGGGCACCGTGCTGCGGCTGCGGGACGCCTTCGTCGCCGCGGTGCGCTCGGGTGAGCTGTCCGAGGAGCGGCTCGCGGACGCGGCCGACCGGGTGCGGGCCCTGGCGGCCTGGACCGTGGCGTCGCGGGGCGCGGGCGAGCGTTCGGGCGTCGTGCCCGACAGCGGGATCGGCCTGGTCGCCGCCCGCCGCGCGCTCACCGTCACCCGCGGCGAGACGTACGCGGCCCCGGTCACCGAGGCCCCCTACGTCGCCACCTTCTCGCCGCTGCCGAACATCGCCGTCGGCGACGAGACCCCCTGGGGCGTCACCGACGAGCTGGAGCGCCGGCTGCCCGGCACCGAGTCGGGCACCTTCTCCGGCGACGGCGCGGGCGGCAAGGCCCTCGCGGCGGCGGGGGAGCGGCGCATCGTGGCCGTGGTCCGCGACGCGCACCGCCACGCGTGGATGTCCGACGCCCTGACGACGCTCGTGACGGCCCGCCCGGACACCGTCGTGGTCGAGATGGGCGTGCCCCAGTCCGCGCCGACCGGCGGCCTGCACATCGCCACGCGCGGCGCGGCCCGGGTGTGCGGGACGGCGGCCGCGGAGGTCATCACCGCGCAGTAGTGCGGAGGTCGTCACCGTGCAGTAGTGCGGCGGTCGTCACCGTGCAGTAGTGCCGTGGCTCCGCGCCTTCGGGCGCGGAGCGCGACCAGGTGCGCAGCAGCAGGACGGTACGACGAAGGGGCGCCCCCACGGCGGGGGCGCCCCTTCGTCGTACGTACCGCCCGGCGGCCTACAGCCCCTGCCAGTCCGGCTTGTTGGCGTAGGTGTGCCGGAAGTAGTCCGCGAGCTTCAGCTTGGACGCGGCGGCCTCGTCCACCACGACCGTGGCGTGCGGGTGCAGCTGCAGCGCGGAGGCGGGCACGACCGAGGCGACGGGGCCCTCCACCGTCGCGGCCACGGCGTCCGCCTTGCCCTCGCCCGTGGCGAGCAGCACCAGGTGCCGCGCCTCCAGGATGGTGCCGATGCCCTGGGTGATGACGTGGTGCGGGACCTGCTCGATGTCCCCGTCGAAGAAGCGCGCGTTGTCCACGCGCGTCTGCTCCGTCAGCGTCTTGATACGGGTGCGCGAGGCGAGCGAGGAGCACGGCTCGTTGAACCCGATGTGCCCGTCGGTGCCGATGCCGAGCAGCTGCAGGTCGACGCCCCCGGCCTCGGCGAGCGCCTTGTCGTACGCGTCGCACGCCGCCAGCACGTCCTCGGCACTGCCGTCCGGGCCCATGAACGACGACTCGCTCAGCCCGAGCGGCTCGACGACCTCGCGAAGGACCACGGAGCGGTACGACTCGGGGTGGCCGACCGGCAGCCCCACGTACTCGTCGAGCTGGCAGATGCGCGCCCGCGAGGCATCCACGGAACCGGCCGCGACCTTGCCGGCCAGCGCTTCGTAGATGGGCAGCGGGGTGGATCCGGTGGCGACACCGAGCAGGGCGTCAGGCTTACGGCGCACCAGGGCGGCCATGGCCTCCGCGATGAGCTCGCCGCCTGCCTTGGCGTCCGGGACGATGACAACTTCCACGCTGGGCCTGCCGATCTGGAGAGGGTGCTCAAGAGGACTGGTGGTATAGACCAATCTAGCAGAGCTGTGCCGTCGGGACAGTCGATTCCTCGGGTCCATGCTCGGCTCTCACCACCGCCTCCGCCCGTCGAGCGCCCCCTCCCGCCCGCCGGGCCACCCCACCCGTCCCGCCCGGCCGCTCCCCCTCCGGCGCCACCCGCCCGACCCGCCCGCCCCGACCCCCGCCCAGAGCGCGGGGAGAGGGCGGAACGGGGAGAGTGGAAGGCATGACCGCCATGACTGCGCCGGACGCGCACGACCCGCAGAGCGAGCGGCCGGGCCGGATCATGTGCCGGGAGATGGCCGAGCAGCCCGAGGCCCTGCGCCGCCTCCTCGACGAGGGCGCCCCGCTGATCCACGGGACCGCCGACCGGGTGGCCGCGCAGCGCCCCCGCTTCGTCCTGCTCACCGGCCGCGGCACCTCCGACCACGCCGCGCTCTACGCGAAGTACCTCCTCGAAGTCCGCCTCGGCCTGCCCTGCGGCCTGACGTCGATGTCCACCGTCACCGCGTACGGCGCGCGGCCCGACCTCAGGGACGTCCTCGCCGTCACCGTGAGCCAGTCCGGTGGCTCGCCCGACCTGGTGGCCTCCACGCGGGCCGCCCGCGAGGCCGGCGCGATCACCGTCGCGGTGACCAACAACCCCGACTCGCCCCTGGCCGCCGTCGCCGAACACCACATCGACATCCTGGCCGGCCCCGAACGGGCCCCCGCGACCAAGTCGTACACCTCCGCACTGCTCGCCCTCTATCTCTTCATCGAGCGGCTGGGGGAGCGGTTGCGGGAGGGATCGGAGGAGGGACTGCGGGAGGGACCGGAGGAAGGGCCGGAGGAAGGGGCGGAGGAGGACGACCGGTCCCCGTCCCTGTCCCCGCCGTCTCCCTCCCCTTCTTCCCCCGCCGCCCCCCTGCCCGCCCTCGCGGCCGGGCTGCTCGCCCGGCAGGACGAGATCAAGGCGCTGGCCGCCCGCTACCGCTTCGCGGACCGCATGGTCCTCACCTCCCGTGGCTACGGCTACCCGACCGCGATGGAAGCGGCCCTCAAGCTGATGGAGACCAGCTACATCTCGGCGCTCGCCTACTCGGGCGCCGACCTGCTGCACGGCCCGCTCGCGATGGTCGACAACATCTCCCCGGTCATCGCCGTCGTGCCGGACGGCCGGGGCGGCGAGGCGCTCGGCCCCGTCCTGGAGCGGCTGCGCGGCCGGGGCGCGGACCTGGTCGTCGTCGGGCCGAAGGCGCAGGTCGAACAGGCGTCGGCCGGGTTCGTCCTGCCCACGGACGGCGTCCCCGAAGAGCTCCAGCCGATCCTGGAGATCATCCCCCTCCAACTGCTCGCCTACGAGGTGACGATCGCCCGCGGTCACGACCCCGACGCGCCCCGGGCCCTCGCCAAGGTCACCGAGACCCGCTGACGACCACCGCCCCGAAGAGCGCTCCGTCTCCGCTCCGGCAACACCGGTCCGCCTCCGTCGCCCCCCTCCACCCCGGCAACACCGGTCCGCCCTAAGCCAGCGAGCCCCCCGTCGCGTCCAGCCAGTGCCCGGTCACCCAGCGGCCGTCGTCCGACGCGAGGAAGGCGACCACGTCCGCGATGTCCGAGGCCTCGCCGACCCGGCCGAGCGCCGATATCGCGGCCACGCCCGCCCGCGCGTCCCTGTTCTCCTCGCCGCGCAGCCACGCGGCGTTGGTGTCGGTGTCCACGACGCCCGGGGCCACCGAATTGACCGTGATCCCGCGCGGGCCCAGCACCTTGGAGAGGTTCCGGGTGAACACGTCCAGGGCGCCCTTGGTCATGGCGTACGTGATGATCTCCGGCATCATCGCGGCGCGGGACAGCCCGGAGGAGATGTTGATGATCCGGCCGCCGTCCCGCAGCCGCTCCGCGCCGAGCTGGGCGAGGAAGAACGGCACCTTCACGTTCACGGTGAACAGCCGGTCGAACTCCGCCTCGCCGGTGTCGGCGAAGGAACTCGACGTACCGATCCCGGCGTTGTTCACCAGGATGTCCAGGCCCTGCGCATGCGCGTCGAATGCCGTCCACAGCGCCCGCGCGGCTCCCTCGGCGCCCAGTTCGGCGCCGATCGCGAAGGCCGACCCGCCCGCCGCCTCGATCGCGGCCACCGTCTCCTTCGCCGCGGCCTCATTGCTGCCGTAGTGCACGGCGACCCGCGCGCCGTCCCGCCCGAGCCGCTCGGCGATGCCCCGCCCGATACCCCGGCTGCCGCCTGTGACCAGCGCGGTCCTCCCCGCCAGTCGGCCCCCGCCCTGGCCCGCCCCCTGCCCGGTGCCGTGCCCCGTGCGGTGCTCCGTGCGGTGCTCCGTGCCGTGTCCGATCTGCGCACCCATGACGGACGCCCCCTCTTTCTCTAGCGGTCGTTACATAAAAGACCGTACCCGACCCCCGCGTCATTTACTAGCGTCCGCTATACAATTCACTCCATGGCGACGAAACAGCGCGGCCGGCCCCGTTCCTTCGACCGCGAAACGGCCCTGGAGCAGGCGATCCGCACCTTCTGGGAGCACGGGTACGAGGCGACGTCCGTCTCCGACCTGACCCGTGTCATGGGCATCGGGGCGCCGAGCCTGTACGCCGCGTTCGGTGACAAGCGCACGCTCTTCGACGAGGTCGTCGTGCGGTACGGGCATACCCACGGCGCCTTCAGCGGCCGTGCCCTGGCGGAGGAGTCGACCGTGCGCGGCGCCGTGTCGCGGCTGCTGCACGAGGCCGCGGCCGAGTTCACCGACCCCGCCCACCCCCGCGGCTGCCTCGTCATCTCCGCGGCCACCAACTGCACGACGCCGGAAGTGGAAGAGGCGCTGCGCGCCCGGCGCAACGCCAATGTGACCGAGATCGAGTCCCGAATCCGCGCGGCCGTCGCGGCGGGGGAGCTGCCCGCCGGTACCGAACCGTCCGCCCTCGCCCGCTACACCGCGGCGGTCTTCCAGGGCATGTCGCAGCAGGCCAGGGACGGCGCGACCAGGGACGATCTCGAAACGGTCGCGGATCTCGCGATGCAGGCGTGGCCGCAGGCCCGGCCGGCGCAGAATGGGGCGTGACCGCGCGGTCCGAATGTCGGAGAAAGAGACAACAACAAACATCTGCCGACGCATAGACATCGGAGAATGGTCTAGTCCACAATGCGTGGGTAAAGCCTCCGCTCTCCCCGCACAGGAGGGCGGACCGAGGACCCGGCGCTCTCTGCCCTGACCGCGTCGGATCCTCCCGATCGGCCGTCCAGTACCGCACATTCTGGCGGCCGATGCACCTGAAGGGCTGCGGTGCCGTGGGCGGGCTGAGGGTCCCGCCCTGGCGCCGCGGCTCGTCGGGACCGGCCGGGGCCGGGCGGCCGTCGCCGTCGTCCCGCCGGGATCCGCGGGGGCGGACCCGCAGGAAGCGAAAGGTACGCTCGCACACGTGCCCTCCATGAACGACCTCGTCCGCCAGCACACCGCCCTCGGTGACTCCGACCTCGAGTGGCTCCACCTGCTGGTCTCGGAGTGGCAGCTGCTCTCCGACCTCTCCTTCGCCGACCTGGTGCTCTGGGTCCCCACGCGCGACGGGACCCGCTACGTCTCGGTGGCGCAGATGCGGCCCAACACCGGGCCCACCTCCTACCAGGACGACATGGTCGGCCACCTCGTCCCGCGCGGCCGGCGCCCTCTCCTGGACGCCGCCCTGGACGAGGGCCGCATCGTGCGCGAGGGCGACCCGGAGTGGCGCGAGGAAGTCCCGGTGCGCGTCGAGTCCATCCCCGTCCGCAGGGAGGGGCGTGTCCTCGGCGTGATCGCCCGCAACACCAACCTGCTGACGGTGCGCACCCCGTCCCGACTGGAGCTGACCTACCTCCAGTCGGCCTCCGACCTCGCGCAGATGATCGCCGCGGGCTCGTTCCCCTTCCCCGGCCAGCAGGTCGACATGGACGCGTCCCCGCGGGTGGGGGACGGTCTGCTGCGGCTCGACGCCGACGGCATCGTGCAGTACGCGTCGCCGAACGCCCTCTCCGCGTACCACCGGCTCGGCCTCGCCGCCGACCTCGTGGGGCACCACCTGGGGCGGGCGACCGCCGAACTCGCCCCCTCGCGCGGCCCGGTGGACGAGGCCCTGGCCAAGGTCGCGAGCGGCTGGGCGCCGCGTGAGTTCGAGATCGAGGGCGGCGACGGCGTGATCCAGCTGCGCGCGATCCCGCTGAAGCCCAAGGGGCCGCGCATCGGCTCTCTCGTCCTGCTGCGGGACGTCACCGAACTCCGTCGCCGCGAGCGGGAGTTGATCACCAAGGACGCGACCATCCGGGAGATCCACCACCGGGTGAAGAACAATCTCCAGACGGTCGCCGCGCTGCTGCGCCTGCAGGCCCGCCGCATCGACTCCGCCACGGGGCGCGAGGCCCTGGAGGAGGCCGTGCGCCGGGTGGGCTCCATCGCCATCGTCCACGAGACGCTCTCCCAGAACCTGGACGAGCGCGTGGAGTTCGACGAGATCGCCGACCGGGTCCTCGCGATGGTCGCCGAGATCTCGCCCGGCAAGGTCACCGGGCGGCGCACCGGACGCTTCGGCATCCTCGACGCCGAGGTCGCCACCCCGCTGTCGATGGTGCTGACGGAGATCCTGCAGAACGCCCTGGAGCACGGCTTCCGCGAAGGGGACACCGGCACGGTCGAGGTGTCCGCGGTGCGCGGCGGCACCACCAAGGACGCGCGGCTGCTCATCACCGTCCAGGACGACGGCGTCGGCCTGCCCGAGGACTTCGACCCGCACCGCTCGGGCAACCTCGGCCTGCAGATCGTCCGCACCCTCGTCGAGGGGGAGTTGGGTGGCAACTTCGACATGGTCCGCGCCCCGGAGCGCGGCACGCGGGTGCTCCTCGACGTTCCGGTCCGCGGCGACAAGTAGTCCGGCGCCGTCCGCGCGGCACGGACCGACTGGCCCTCGCACGGCAGCGAACGCGCACCACGGCGAGCCCGCACAGCACTGAGCCCACACAACACTGAGCCCACACAGCAGTGAGCCCCGGACCGATGTGGTCCGGGGCTCACTGCTCACGTTGCGTTGCGCATCGGGGGTACTGCGCGGCTGCGGCTCGGGGGCGGGAGTTGCGTACTCGCTGTACGCGCCGCCAAGCTCAGGCTCGTGGGGGTGTCGCGGTCAGGCGCTGGCCTGACGTGCACGGTTGCGAGCGGCGCGGCGCTTCATTGCGCGGCGCTCGTCCTCGCTGAGGCCACCCCAGACGCCGGAGTCCTGGCCGGACTCGAGCGCCCACTGCAGGCACTGCTCCATGACGGGGCAGCGGCGGCAGACGGCCTTGGCTTCCTCGATCTGCAGCAGCGCAGGACCGGTGTTGCCGATGGGGAAGAAGAGCTCGGGGTCTTCCTCGCGGCAAACGGCGTTGTGACGCCAGTCCATGGCTGCTACCTCTCCTTGGTATTACATGCAGGTTGCTTGTGAATGTGAACGCTTTCACGAATCCCCCCGCACGGGAAGGGCCGACGCCCAGTCGCCTGGTGTGGACCTGTGGTGGAGGAGGGGTTCTGGCTCTCTGTGGGGCCGATGTTGCGGGCCGTCCCGATCGCCATGTAGAGATTCGCAAACCTCGGCGGCGGATACAACCCCTTCAGGAAAGTTTTTTTTGATTCCTCAGTGTCGGCTGGGTCACAGCCGTACTTCTATGGGGTGGACCCTGGTCTAAACGTTCGAGTGAAAGGACTTTAGGCCCTTCCACTCACACAATCACACGCAGTGCACGGCGTACGCCTGTGAACGTCACGCTCGTCCGCAGCCCCAAGTGGTCACCGTCCATCTGGAGGGGCAGGGGCACCTTCGAATGCAAGGTGAAGTCCGTGAGGTCGTGGAGCGTAACCGCGTGCTTACCGTGCGGTCCGCGTTCCGGCGTCGACGTCAGGAGCTGGGTGCCGTACCGGGCCACCGCCGCGGTGGAGAGCTTCTTCAGACCCAGCACGTCCAGGCCCGCGTCGAAGGAGGCCTGCGGGGACGCGTACAGGGGCCGATTGCCCAGGTAGGAGTACGGGGAGGTGTTGCAGACTATCGACAGCACCAGGTCGGTCACCGGGTCCTCGCCGGGCCGCTCCAGGGTGATCATCCCGTGCCTGCGGTGCGGCTCGTCGAGGAACTGGCGCAGCACCTGGCGCACATAGAGGGCGTGCGTCGACCGACGGCCGAGCTCGCGCTGCTGTTCGACCCTGCCGACCACGCCGCCGTCGAAACCGAGACCCGCGCAGAACGTGAACCAGCGCGAGGGCACGGCCTCGTCCTCGGTGCCCGGCGTACCGCCCGCGATGCCGAGGCCCACGGTGCGCTCGCTGCCCTCGCGCAAGGCGTCCAGCAGGGCGCCGGTGGCCTCCACCGCGTCGTTCGGCAGCCCCAGGGCGCGCGCGAACACATTGGTGGAGCCGCCGGGCACGACCGCGAGGCGGGGCAGGCGGTCCGGGTCGGGGCCGTGGTGCAGCAGGCCGTTGACGACCTCGTTGACCGTCCCGTCGCCGCCGAGGGCGACGACCAGCTCGATGTCCTTGCTCTCCGCGGCCTGCCGGCCGAGGTCTCTGGCGTGCCCGCGGTACTCCGTGGTGACCGCGTCGAGCTTCATCTCGCTCGCCAGTGCGTGGACCAGCACATCACGCGTACGCGCACTGGTGGTGGTTGCCGCCGGGTTGACCACGAGAAGTGCACGCATGCGCAGCAGACTACCTAGCGGTCTTTACCCGGCCTAGACCGAGGTGCCGGGGCGGGCACCCCCGGAGCTACCCTGCAGGGGTGAGTACTGAGCGGAAAACCACCCCCGAAGCCCCGGAGCCGGCCGCGTCCGGCCCGCGACCCGTGCGGGTGACCGCCGCCGCGGCCCTGGTCGCACTGGAGGGCCTCGCCCTCGTCGTCGGGGGCGTCTACATGCTGGCGATGGGGCTCGCCGGATCGCCCGACGACCCGCGCCAGGCCGAGACCGGCGGCATCACGCTGATCGTCCTCGCGCTGCTCCCGCTGCTGGCCGCCCGCGGGCTCATGAAGCTGCGCCGCTGGAGCCGCGGCCCCGCGATCATCACCCAGATCATGGCGCTCCCGGTGGCCTGGCAGCTGCTGCAGGCCGACAGCGCGGCGATCCCGGCCGGCATCGTCCTGGGCATCGTGGCGGTCGTCTCGCTCGTCCTGGTGATCAACCCGGCGACCACCGAGGCCCTCGGCATCACCGGCCCCGGAAGCGTCCAGGACCAGAAGTGACGACGCGGCGGCTGCCGCCGCCGGCCGGACACGGAGCGTGACTACTCCTCGACGAGGAGCTTCTCCCGCAGCTGCGCGAGCGTGCGCGCAAGGAGCCGGGAGACGTGCATCTGGGAGATGCCGACTTCCTGCGCGATCTGCGACTGGGTCATGTTGCCGAAGAAGCGCAGCAGCAGGATGCGCTTCTCGCGCGGGGGCAGGTCCTCCAGGAGGGGCTTGAGGGACTCGCGGTACTCCACGCCCTCCAGTGCCTCGTCCTCGGCGCCCAGGGTGTCCGCGACGGCGGGCGACTCGTCGTCCGTGTCGGGGACGTCCAGGGACAGCGTGGAGTAGGCGTTGGCCGACTCCAGGCCCTCCAGGACCTCCTCCTCGGAGATGGCCAGCTTCTCGGCCAGCTCGTGCACGGTGGGGGAGCGGCCGTGCAGCTGGGACAGCTCCGCCGTCGCCGTCGTCAGCGCGAGACGCAGCTCCTGCAGCCGCCGGGGCACGCGGACCGCCCACCCCTTGTCGCGGAAGTGCCGCTTGATCTCGCCGACGACCGTCGGCGTCGCGTACGTGGAGAACTCCACGCCGCGCTCCGGGTCGAAGCGGTCCACGGACTTGATCAGGCCGATGGTGGCGACCTGGGTGAGGTCGTCGAGCGGCTCGCCGCGGTTGCGGAAGCGGCGGGCCAGGTGCTCGACGAGCGGGAGGTGCATGCGGACCAGTTGGTTGCGCAGCTCCGCGTACTCCCGACTGCCGTCCTGCAGGGTGCGCAGTTCGATGAAGAGCGCGCGTGCGCCACTGCGGTCCTGCGGATCGTGCCGGCCGTGCTCGTGCTCGCTCATGTTTCCCACCCGTCGCCCGCCGCCCCGGCCGGAGAGCCGCTTGAGCTCGTCCTTGGCGGTCGGCTCTGCCTGCTCCGACACATCGGCCACCCTCAGCGGACCCGACCGGTCCGGCTCCTCGGGATGCGGTTTGGCCTGCTGCTCGGGGATTCCGGTGGTCATACGGCGCATCCCCTCCCTGCCGCCGACGGGCAGACCCTGTGTGCCGCGCTCTTCGTCCCGCACCGGCCCGTCCCCGTTCCTCACGCCGGCCCGGGTCCCGCGCCGCGCTTCTTGTAGAGGCTGATCGAGACGGTGTTGTCCTCGGCGACGGCGGAGTCGACCTGGCCCGCGAGGGCCGACAGCACAGTCCAGGCGAAGGTGTCCCGCTCCGGGGCCCGGCCGTCGGTCGTGGGCGCCGACACCGTCACCTCCAACGAGTCGTCGACGAGGCGGAAGACGCAGCTGAGCACGGACCCGGGCACGGCCTGCTGGAGCAGGATCGCGCAGGCCTCGTCCACCGCGATGCGGAGGTCCTCGATCTCGTCGAGAGTGAAGTCCAAACGCGCCGCGAGACCGGCCGTCGCCGTCCGCAGCACCGACAGGTAGGCACCCGCAGCCGGAAGGCGGACTTCCACGAAGTCCTGATTCCCGGGCTCGCCTGCGATCTGGGACACCCTCACCTCCAAGGTGGTACAAGCATTTCGGGGCTCCGGAGCCGCCGTTCACCGGTGGTCCGGACTGCGTCACACGGGTAACGCACCACGTCTTTCTGCGGTGACGCTACCGCGCTCCCCAGCTCCGTGTCCCGGGGACCCCGCCCGATGCTGTCACTCATAGTAAGCCTACGGGTACGGACAGTGGCTAGGGGTCTGCGGGCCCAATTGCAAAGTACGGGTGCCGGGTTGACGTACCCAGGCCTCAGACGATCGAACCGTCCACGAAGCACCAACGCCAGCTCTCGCCCGGTTCGAAGGTCCGCATCACCGGGTGCCCGGTCTCCTTGAAGTGCTCCGTCGCGTGCTGGAACGGCGAGGAGTCGCAGCACCCCACATGTCCGCACGCCAGACAGAGCCGCAACTGCACGGGGTGACTGCCGGCGGCCAGGCACTCGAGGCACGTTTCGCTCAGCGGGGACACCTCGGGGTGCGGCAGCGACGCGACGTGCGGGCACTCGTTCATGATTGCCAGGTTACGACGGGAACACGGAGGGTGGAGGGGTCTGCCGATGGATGTATTGCCGCTGGTGGCGCTGATCGCGGCGAGCGCGGCGGTGGCGGGGGCGGCGCGCAGGACCCCGGTGCCGGCCCCGCTGCTCCTGGTCGCCGTCGGCCTGGGCGCCGCCTACCTCCCCGGAGTCCCCGACTACCACCTCGACCCGCACATCGTGCTGCCGCTGATCCTGCCCCCGCTGCTGCACACCGCGGCCCTGGAGAGCTCCTACCTGGACCTGCGGGCCAACATCAGACCGGTGGCGCTCCTCTCGGTCGGCTACGTCCTGTTTGCCACGGTCGCCGTCGGCTGGCTCGCCTACCTGCTGATCCCCGACCTGCCGCTGACCGCCGCGCTCGTCCTGGGCGCCGTGGTCGCGCCGCCGGACGCGGTCGCGGCGACCGCCATCGCGCGCCGGGTGGGGCTGCCCTCGCGGATCACCACGATCCTGCAGGGCGAGTCCCTGGTGAACGACGCGACCGCGATCACCGCCTACAAGGTGGCCCTCGCGGCGGCGGTCGGCGAGGGCGCGAGCTGGTCGGGAGGCATGCGGGAGTTCCTGGTCGCCGCGGTGGGCGGGGTCGGCGTCGGACTGCTCCTCATGGTGCCGATCCACTGGCTGCGCACCCACCTGAGGGAGGCGATGCTGCAGAACACGCTGTCCCTGCTCATCCCGTTCGTCGCGTACGCCGCCGCCGAGCAGGTGGGTGCCTCCGGAGTGCTCGCCGTGGTCGTCGTCGCCCTCTATCTGGGCCACCGCTCCTGGCAGGTCGACTTCGAGACGCGGCTGCAGGAGGCCGCCGTGTGGAAGGTCGTCGCGTTCATCCTGGAGTCCGCGGTCTTCGCGCTCATCGGACTGCAGTTGCCCGTCGTCCTGAAGGGGCTCGGCGAGTACAGCGTGGCGCAGGCGGTCTGGTACGCGGTCGGGGTGTTCGTCTGCGTCGTGGTGGCCCGCTTCGTGTGGTCCTACCCGGCGACCTATCTGCCCCGGCGGATGTCGGCCCGGATCAGGGAGCGCGAGGGCGACATGGACTGGCGGCGGCCGCTGATCGTCAGCTGGGCCGGGATGCGGGGCGTGGTCTCGCTGGCCATCGCCTTCTCGATCCCGCTCGTCATGGACGACGGCGAGCCGTTCCCCGCGCGCAATCTTGTCCTGTTTCTGACGTTCACCACGGTGATCGGCACGCTCGTCGTGCAGGGGCTCTCGCTGCCGTGGCTGATCCGTGTCCTGAAAGTGCCGGGCCGCGACGCGCAGGCCCAGACGCTCGCCGAGGCGCAGGCGCAGAACGCCGCCTCACAGGCCGCGGAGGAACGGGTGGAGGAACTCATGCGCGACGAGCGCAACCAGCTCCCACGGCCCCTCCAGGACCGCCTGCGCACCGTCCTGGAACGGCGCCGCAACTCCGTGTGGGAGCGGCTCGGCCAGTCCAACCCGGTGACGGGGGAGTCGGCGGACGACACCTACCGCCGCCTCGCGCGCGAGGCGATCGCCGCCGAGCGCGAGGTGTTCGTGAAGATGCGCGACGAGCGGCGCATCGACGACGAGATGATGCGGACGCTGCTGCGCAAGCTCGACCTGGAGGAGGCGGCGGCCCACCGCGAGATCGAGGAGTGAGGCGCCCCTCGGGGAGTCCTACGCCCCGACGGGCTCCCCGAACGACTCCTCGCGCGCCGCGGTGATCACCGCCGTGAGACGGGTGCCGGAGGGGAAGGCGCCCTCCGCGCAGAGGGCGGTCAGGGCGTACAGGAGCTTGGCGACGTACAGGCGCTCCACGGACAGGCCGGTCGCGTCGCCGTGCCGCCGCTCGAAGTCCTCGGCGAAGGCGAGCAGTTCGGGCGGGGTGCGGGCATAGCCGCCGCCGTGGAAGCGCTCGTCGAGACGCCAGTTGCCGGTGGGTTCGCCGAACGCCCCGCGCTGCAGGGCCGCTATGTCCGCGCCCAGGAAGCCGCCCTTGAGGACGGGGATGCCCAGGGCCCGCCGGTCCGGGCCGAGCCCGGCGGCCAGGCCCGCCAGGGTGCCGCCGGTGCCGCACGCCACGGCCGCCACGTCGGTGTGCTCCCGCAGCTCCTCGCCGAGCGCCGTGCAGCCCCGCACGGCCAGGGCGTTGCTGCCGCCCTCGGGGATGACGTACGCGGCCCCGGCGTCCGCTGCGCGCAGCAGCGCCGCCAGCGTCTCCGGCTCGCTCTTGCGCCGGTACGTCGACCGGTCGGCGAAGTGCAGGCGCATGCCGTCGGCCGCGCAGCGCGCGAGGGACGGGTTCAGGGGGCGCCCGGCGAGCTCGTCGCCGCGGACGACGCCGATGGTGGCGAGGCCCAGGATGCGGCCCGCCGCGGCGGTGGCGCGCAGGTGGTTGGAGTAGGCGCCGCCGAAGGTGACCAGGGTGTCGTGGCCCGCGTCGGCCGCGGCCCGCAGGTTCAGGACCAGCTTGCGGTACTTGTTGCCCGGCAGGTCGGGGTGGATCAGGTCGTCCCGCTTGAGCAGCAGCCGCACGCCGCGGCGGGCGAAGCGGTCGTCCTCGACGGGCTGCAGCGGGGACGGGAGCCGGGGGCGCAGGACGTCGGGCGGGGTGGGGCGCACCCCGCCATTGTCTCCCGGGTCCCGCGGTCCGGCAGGGGAGCCCGGTGCGGGTGGCTCCCCGGGCGTTCCCCGGGAGGTCGGGGAGAGGGGTTACTTGAGCCGCTCCCCGATGCGGTCCCGCATCCAGTCCATCGTGAAACCGAGCGGGTCGATCTTGCCCGGCTGCCACTCCAGGTGGCCGATCACCGAGCGTTCCGTCCAGCCGTGGACCCGGCAGACCGCCGCCGAGACCCGTTCGATGGCGTCCAGCTGCTCGTCCGGCCACGGATCCTCGCCGTCGCCGAGGTTCTCGCACTCGAAGCCGTAGAAGTGGCTGTTGCCGTCGGTGTTCGCCTCGTTGTCCGGCGGCAGGCGCTTCTCGGCGATGACGGCGCGGAGCACGTCGTCGTCGCCGAGGCCGGCGTGGTTGGCGCGGCCGTAGCCGACGAGGTGGACGTGGCCGTCCTTGGTGATGACGCCGTGGCACAGCGGCCCGGGCAGCGAGGCGTAGCCGTCACGGCAGATCTCCACCGTGCGCTCGCTGCCCGAGGTCACGGTGTGGTGGATCACCACGCCGTGCACCGGCCCCCACGGGCCCTTGTGGTTGCGGTTGTGGTGTTCCCAGTCGCCGACCTCGACGACGGTCACGCCCTCGTCCCGCAGTGCTTCCAGGAATCTGCTCGCGGACATGGGTGGGGACATGGCCGCCTCCTTCGCAAGGCGCGACGGCCGCCGGTCGCGGCCGTCTCGTATGCCCTGCTTGTACCGCTACTCCGGTGCGCGGACCAGTTGTTCGGAGGCGATCCGGGGGCTGTTCGGGCCCCGTGCGAGCCGATCCGGTCAGGCGCCGTGCAGGAAACCGTCCCCGTTGGCCGCGATGTGGGACTCCAGGGCCTGCAGCGCCTGCTGGGTGTCCTGCGCGGAACCGGTGCCCCGGCGCTCGGCGTAGTACGCGGCGCCGAGCTTCTTCAGGAGGGCGTCGCCCGCGCGCTTGTCCTGCACCTCGTCGAGCTTCTGCTTGCCCTGGTTGATGCCGCGCTGCGCCTGCTCCTTGGCGCGATCCAGGAAGCCTGCCATGGGTGTCTCCTGTCGTGTGGTGCGAAGGGTGCGGGCGGTGCCGATGCCCCGCGTGAGGTTCAACGGGCCCGCCGATCCGGTGGTTCCCGGAAGTGCCGGGAGGTTTCGGGACGTTCTACGCGGTCAGTTTGCGCATCAGGCGCACCCCCTGGGAGGGCTTCATGTGCGGCAGGTAGGCCTTGCCGATCGCCCGGGTGATGGCGGGCAGGGCCGCCGGGTCGGGGTAGCACATGTACATCGGCCGGTACTGGGGCTGGAACTTCGCCTTGAAGTTGAGCAGCGAACGGAAGCCGTACACCGGTTCCAGGGTGCGGCCCGCGTAGTCGAGCAGGCGCTGCAGCGCGGCGGGCGGCTCCGCCGTGTCGGAGCGGGCGAGCGGGGCCCCGGAGAGGCTGAGGAACCGGGCGCCCTCCTCCTTGAAGCCGAGGGCGGCGGACGCGATCAGGAACTCCATCGAGCCCCGGAAACCGTCGGAGCGGCGGCGCATGAAGTCGAGGGTCCAGCCCACCGGCCGGTCCGGCTCCCCGTCGCCGTACACCGGCATCCAGCTCGTGATGCCGTGCACCGTGCGGTCTCCGTCGACGGCGATCAGGCAGCGCACCCGGGGGTCGTCGAGTTCGTCGAGCCCGCCGAGCGTGAAGCCCATCTCCGGAAGGCCCTTGTCCGCGACCCACTCCTCGGAGATCGAACGGATCTGGTCGGTGAGCGCGATGGGCGCCTCC
Source organism: Streptomyces sp. NPDC002564 (assembly GCF_042889645.1). Classification (NCBI taxonomy): domain Bacteria; kingdom Bacillati; phylum Actinomycetota; class Actinomycetes; order Kitasatosporales; family Streptomycetaceae; genus Streptomyces; species Streptomyces sp. NPDC002564. The sequence continues at coordinate 849,730 of NZ_JBIARE010000001.1, forward strand.
GGGAAGGCGTGCCACTCCGCGGTGATGCCCTCCTTCTTGGCCTTGTTCAGGGCCGTGCGGACGTCCTGCCACTTCTTGCCGGTGAAGGCCAGCTCGGGCAGCGGCACGACGGTGTCCTCGGCGACCTGCACCGAGGACCAGCCCAGGGCGTCCGTGCGGGCCTTGGCGTCGGCGGTCACGCTGTAGAAGCAGGGCGTCCAGCCGCGCTGGTCGCAGTACGCGGCGAAGCCGTCGATGGCGTCCGCGCGCGCGGACGGCTCGCCGAAGGGGTCGCCCGTGGTCAGCGCGACCGTGGAGTGCACCCGGTAGGCGACCGCGGCCCGGCCGTCGGCGGCGAACCAGTAGTGGTTGCCCGGCCAGGTCGTCAGGTAGGAGAGCGTGCCGCCGCCGTGTGCCGTGAGCAGGGCACGCGCGCGGGTGGCCGCGTCCGGGTCGGCGTGCATCAGGGGCCGCCGGAACGCCAGGAAGAGGGCGACCAGGGTGACCACCCAGAACAGCATCCCGCAGTACTCGTACAGGGACAGGGCGGTGCCGCCGACCGGGATGGGGGCCTGCCCCTGGAAGAAGAACGGTTCGTAGCTGGGCGGCAGGAACTGCGTGGGCAGGCCGGAGACCAGCTTCGGGAACGTCGCGTCGGGCGTGAACTGGTCGCGCACCGCGTACCCGATGCCCACGTACGCGACGCACGCGAGCAGCAGCGAGCCGCCGACCGCCCCCGCGAGCCAGGTCACGGTGGTGCGCGACAGCTGCTGGTCGAAGAGCCGCCGGGTGAGGAACAGCAGCACCAGGACGAGCAGCGGCAGCATCATCTGCTCGACCACCGCCTGGATCATCGCCGCCTTCTGGTCGGACAGGTCGCTGCCTTCCAGGACGTACCGGTCCGGGTGCGCGGCGATGTCCCCCAGCAGGTACGCCATGAGCCCGAGCCACACCAGCTGCGCGGCCACCGTGATCCGCCAGGACAGCCGCAGGCCGCGGCGCAGCCCCTCCGCGAGGACGAGCAGCAGCATGGGGATCGCGATGCCCATGAGCATCGCCGGAGAGCCGTAGAAGTGGTCCTGGGCGTGGATGCGGGCGCAGTCGGCGCTGCCCGCGCGGACGCAGGCGGCGGCGATGTCCTGGGCGCCGGGCCCGCCGGAGACGTACAGGTCCAGGACGTTGAAGGGGCCGAGGGAGTCCTTGTACAGCGTGGCGATGATCGGGCCGACGGCGGAGGCGGCCACCACGAGGGCGACCAGGACGCGGCCCTCGGAGTGCGAGGCGTGCGGCATCCGCAGGCGGTGGGTGTCGCGGTGCGCGAGCGCGCCGAGGCCGAGGCCCACGACCGTGCCGGCCAGCCGCAGCACGCCCTGGAGGTGGCCGACGTACAGGGCGAGCATCAGCGGGAAGACGATCAGGCACAGCTGCAGCCTGCGCCGCCACAGGGCGCCGAGCCGGTAGCTGAGGAAGGCGCCGACCGCGCAGGCGCCGATGCCGGGCGTCGCCGTCAGGTCCTGCGCGAGGTCGTCCAGCCAGTCCTCGCCGGCCAGCGCGCCCAGCTTGACGACGCCGGTGCCCAGGAGCGAGCCGAGCACCTGGCCGAGGACCAGGACGACGGCGGTGCGCACGGAGCCCATGCGCTGCTCGGCCGCCGCGCCGAGGAGCAGCAACAGCAGGGTCGAGCCGATGTAGTTGCCGATCCCCGGGCACCACAGGATCGAGGTGAGCGGGGTCCACCAGCGCCCGTCGGCGAGCGCGGGCACGCCCACCCCGATGTCGCTCAGGAGCCTGCGGGAGGGGCCGGCGCCGAGACTGCCGGTGAAGGCGCCCACGGCCCACAGCGCCACGACGACGAACACGGTCACCGGCGCGCGGCGCACGGGCTCGAAGGCCCGGCCGACGGCGCGCAGCCGGCGCACCGCTCCCCGCTCGCCCGGCGGTGCGAGCGGGGCCGCCGGGGCCGGCTCCCGCGCGTCGGCGCCGGCAGAGGCCTCGGAGGTGGTCATCTCCCGAGCCCACCAGTCCGCGGGGCCCGACACATCCCGGGTTGACCCGAACGGGTGGAAACGCGCCTCCTGCCCCGTCGGGGCGTGATCCATTCCCGCTCTTTTGTGTAATGGCGCGACCACGTTCCGTGCTGGAAGGGTGGTGCGCGCAGGTCACCGCAGGGACGTCGGGAGGGCACAGCCAATGTCGGTAGGCGAAGAGATCCGTACTGAGTCGGAGAAGCCGCAGCAGAGCCTCGGCACATCCGCCGCGCGGAATCTGGCCACCACCACCAAGTCCGCGCCGCAGATGCAGGAGATCAGCGACCGCTGGCTGCTGCGGACGCTGCCATGGGTCCAGGTCCAGGGCGGTACGTACCGGGTGAACCGCAGGCTCAGTTACTCGATCGGCGACGGCCGGGTGACCTTCGTCAAGACGGGGGACCACGTGCAGGTCGTCCCCGGGGCGCTGGGCGAGCTGCCGGTGCTGCGGGACTTCGAGGACCAGGACGTGCTGGGCGAGCTCGCGCAGCGCTGCCGGCAGCGGGAGTTCGCCGCAGGGGAGGTCCTGACCTCCTTCGGGAGCCCCGCGGACGAGGTCTTCCTGCTCGCGCACGGCCGCGTCGAGAAGGTCGGCACCGGCCCCTACGGCGACGACACGGTCCTGGAGACGCTCGCCGACGGCGCCTACTTCGGTGAGCAGGCGCTCGTCGACCCCGAGACCATCTGGGAGTACACCGCCCGTGCGGTGACCGCGGGCACCGTCCTCACGCTGCCCCGGCAGGACCTGGAACAGGTCGCCGAGCGCAGCGACGCCCTGCGCGAGCACCTGCACCGGCTGCGCTCCATCCCCGCCCAGCGCACCAATGACCTCGGCGAGGCCCCCATCGACCTCTCGGCGGGCCACGTCGGCGAGGCCGTGCTGCCGAGCACCTTCGTGGACTACGAGGCGGCCCCGCGCGAGTACGAGCTGAGCGTCGCCCAGACCGTGCTGCGCATCCACACGCGCGTGGCCGACCTCTACAACCAGCCGATGAACCAGACCGAGCACCAGCTGCGGCTGACCGTCGAGGCGCTCAAGGAGCGCCAGGAGCACGAGCTCATCAACCACCGCGAGTTCGGCCTGCTGAACAACTGCGAGTACGACCAGCGCATCCAGCCGCACGACGGCGTGCCCGGCCCGGACGACCTGGACGAGCTGCTCAGCCGCCGGCGCGGATCCAAGCTGTTCCTGGCCCACCCGCGCGCGATCGCCGCGATCGGCCGCGAGTTCAGCAAGCGCGGACTCGTCCCCGAGACCATCGACGTGGAGGGCACCAGGATCCCCACCTGGCGCGGGGTGCCGATCTTCCCGTGCAACAAGATCCCGGTCACCGAGGCCAGGACGACGTCCATCATCTGCATGCGTACGGGCGAGGAGGACCAGGGCGTCGTCGGCCTGCGCCAGAGCGGCATCCCGGACGAGATCGAGCCGAGCCTGTCCGTCCGGTTCATGGGCATCAGCGAGCAGGCGATCATCTCCTACCTGGTGTCGACCTACTATTCGGCCGCCGTGCTCGTGCCCGACGCCCTCGGCGTCCTGGAGAACGTCGAGATCGGCCGCTGGACGTGACCCCACGGCCGTGTTCACGGCCGCGGCACGGGGTACACCCTCTCCGTACGCGCCCACACACCGAGGAACCGCCACCGTCCGCATCCTTCCCGGGGTGAGTCCATGACGGACGCGACGACGGGCACGGCAGGCACGATGGACGCGAAGGGCCGGGCCCCCGGGTCCGGTGAGGGGCACGAGGCCGCGGAGATCCTGGCGGCGGCCCGCGCGCACGTCGATCCGGAGCTGCGCAGGGCGATCGACTCGCTGCCCGGATCGCTGCGCCGGATCGCGCTCTACCACTTCGGCTGGGAGCACGCGGACGGCACACCGGCCGCGGGCCACCCCGGCAAGGCCATCAGGCCCGCGCTGGTGCTCACCGCGGCGCGGGCGCTCGGCGGGGAGCCCGCCATGGCGGTGCGGGCGGCGGCCGCGGTGGAGCTCACCCACAACTTCACGCTGCTGCACGACGACGTGATGGACCGCGACACCACGCGCAGGCACCGGCCCACCGCCTGGACCGTGTTCGGCGAGGCCGACGCGATACTCGCCGGTGACGCCCTGCAGGCCCTGGCGCAGCGGCTGCTCGCCGAGGATCCCCACCCGGGGGCCCCGGCGGCGGCCGCCCGCCTCGCCGGGTGTGTCGTGGAGCTCTGCGCGGGCCAGCACGCGGACTGCGCCCTGGAGCGGCGCGGCCCGGACGAGGTCACGCTCGACGAGTGCCTCGCCATGGCCGAGGCCAAGACCGGCGCGCTGCTCGGCTGCGCCTGCGCGCTCGGCGCGGTGTACGCGGGCGCGGGCCGCGAGGAGGTCGAGGCGCTCGACGGCTTCGGCCGCGAGGCCGGGCTCGCCTTCCAGCTCATCGACGACGTCATCGGCATCTGGGGCGACCCGGGGCGCACCGGCAAGCCCGCGGGCGCCGACCTCGCGGTCCGCAAGAAGTCCCTGCCGGTCGTCGCGGCGCTGGCCTCGGGCACACCGGCCGCGGCCGAACTCGCCGAGCTGTACGGCACGGTGCCTGCACAGTCCCGGGGTGATTCGGCCGGGAGGGACCCGGCCTGGGGGGATCCGGCCGGGAGTGATCCGGAGCGGGCGGCCCGGGTGGCCCGCGCGGTGGAGAGCGCGGGCGGCCGCGACTGGGCGCAGGTGCACGCGGCCGACCGGATGTCCCGGGCGATCGGCCAGCTCGCGCGGGCGGTTCCGGACCCGGAGGCGGCGGGCGGCCTGCTGGCCCTCGCCGAGTTCGTGACCCGCCGTACGCATTGACCCGGGCTTGTGCCGGGTGGTGTCTGTGCGGGGGCCTGTACTGGGCGGTGCCGGTGCCGGTGCCGGTGCCGGTGACGGTGCTGGGGGTGCCCGTACGGGGCGGTGCCGGTGCTGGGGGTGCCCGTACGGGGGCCCGTACTGGGCGGTGCCCGCGCTGATCTGGGCCCGCGTTGGGCGGTGCCCAGGCCGGCCGCGCCTGCGCTGGTCCGCGCCCGCGTTGGGCGGTGGCCGGGCCCGCCCGCGCCCGTGCTGGTCCGCGCCCGCGCCGTACCCGCGCCGGCCCCGCACCGGCCCGTGTCCGCCCTGGTCCACGGTTCACGCGTGCGCTCGCCCCTGCCCGGAGGGCCTGCGCGAAAGTCGTGCGTGCTGGGGCTCGTGTGCGCTGACGGGCTCCCGGGGGCGGCGGCGGAGCCGCGCAAGGGCGGGCGAACAAGCCAACGGTCGTGGGGTGGGCGGAGGCGGTCGTGGGCATCGGGGATGAGGGCCCGCGACCGCGTGTTCCGTGACCACAGGCCCGGAATGACCGCCGCCGCCCGCCGGGCCCGCGCCCGGCGAAGGGGACCGCACGCCCCGTGATCCGGCCAGGCTGCGGGGCCCCTCCGTGCTCACGGGGACGATCACCTACCCTGCAACCGGTGCGTCGTGGCCAAGAGTTGGCGAACGGCCGGACGCGCCGCACGTGACGGGCGAGGCACAGGGGGCACAAGCGGTGGGTGTGGCGATCCGGCGGGCCGGCGAGGGCGACCGGGCGGACGTGGTCCGGCTGCTCGACGCGGCGTTCCTGCACGATCCGGTGAGCAGCTGGGTCTTTCCGGGCGAGGAGCACCGCCTGCGCACGCACGCCGCGCTGATGAACGCCTTCTTCGACCTCGCGCTCGCCGAGGGCCATGTCGACCTCACCGAGGACGGCACGGCCGTGGCCCTGTGGTGGTCCGTGCCCGCGGGCACGGACCAGGACGACGACGGGGCGCAGGCGCAGGACACCGAGGAGGACGGACCCGCGATGCTGCGCCGGGCCGTCGACCCCGACAACGAACGCGTCGAGCTGATCGGCCGGTTGACGGATGCGATCCATCCGACGGACCGGCCGCACGAGTATCTGCACCTCATAGCCGTGCACCCGGACCACCAGGGCCGGGGCCTCGGCACGGGACTCGTCGCCGCCGTGCTCGACCGCTGCGACCGCGAGGGTCGGCACGCCTACTTGGAGGCGAGCAACCGACGCAGCCGTGACCTCTACGCGCGCCTGGGGTTCGCCTTCATGGGGGAGACGCTCGACCTGCCGGACGGGCCACGGATGTGGCCGATGTGGCGCGAGCCGCTGGAGAGCGGCCCCCGCTGACGGGGCGGTACGGGCCAGGGGTCCGTCCGGTCCCGGGGCGCACGCCGCACGGGTGGCGCCCGTGAACTGTCGTACCGACAACAGGACCGGAGAGCGCCGTGGACTTTCTGCAGGATCTGACCGCTCGCTGCGTGGACCTTCTCGGGATCGACGCCGCGTCGGTGCTGCTCGTGGACGAGCGCGGGCTGGACGGCGCCCGTGACGCGGGCGCGGGCGGCCCCGGAGCGCGCGGGGCCCCGGGGCCCGTGTCGGCGTCGGACGAGCGGACGAGGAAGCTCGAACTGGCCGCGTTCCTGCGGGGCGAGGGCCCGTCCCTGGACACCTGTGTCTCCGGTGCGGCCCTGCCCGACGTCGACCTCGGCGGGGCGGCGGCGGCCGAGCGCTGGCCGTGGTTCGCGGCCGAGGCGCGGACGGCGGGATTCGCCGCGGTGCGGGTCCTCTCGCTGCGCGGGGAGCCCCGGAACGACGACCAGGCGGTCGGGTCCGAGTGGGGGATCGGCACGCGGGTCGTCGGCGCGCTCGGCCTGTTCAGGACCGGGGGCGCGGCGCCGCTGAGCGAGGACGACGTGGCCTTCGCGCAGACGCTCGCCGACCTCGCGGCGGTCACGGTGGCCCGCCAGCGGTCCCTGGAGCGCAGCCTCGTCGAGTGCGGGCAGTTACAGGCGGCGCTGACCAGCAGGATCGCCATCGAGCAGGCGAAGGGCGTGCTCGCCGAGCGGTGGCAGTGCTCGGTCGACGACGCGTTCGCGGCGCTGCGCCGGCACGCGCGGCACGAACGGGTGCGGCTCGGGGAGTTCGCGCGGCAGGTGGTGACGGGGGAGTTCGACACCTCGGAGCTCCGGCGGCAGTGAGCGTCGGCCGGTTCCGCGGGTGCCCGGCGCGGCCCGTACGGCCGTCGAGGAACCCGTCGCCGCAGGGCTGCCGAGCCCGGCCGAACGCGCATAACCTGGAGGTATGGGCAGCGAAGGGTCACCGCCCGGCCCGGCCCCGCGGGACGTGTTCCTGTGCGGGGTCTGCGGAGGGCAGGTGGGTACGGCGATCCGGCGGCGCAAAGTGCTCGGGGTGTTCGTTCCGGTGTGGGGTCCCGGGCCGTGCCGCAACGAACAGTGCGAGGCGTGTGTCGTCGCGGTGGACGAGGGCGCGGACGGCAGGGCCGGTGGTGGCCGGGGCGGCGGGCGCGCGGGCTCCAGGCGGTCCCGGTCGCGCCGCGGCAGAAGGCCGGGTCCCTCTCCCGGCGGCGGCGCGTGAGGCACGCGCACCCCTGAGCCCGGGGGCGCGCCTTCACCGGGCGTCGCGGCCAGGTGATCCACCACGGCGGTAGGGTCGCACGGTTGCGCATGGGGCTGCCCGGGGAGGGGTGCGATGAGGCTGCGGTGGGGTGTGCTCGCGCTGGTGGGCGCGGTGTTGGCGGGGTGCGGGGCCGATGGGGGCGGAGACGACTCGCTGCCCGGGTACGCGCGCGCGGACGGCGTGCCGCGGGTGCGCAGCGCCGATGACATGCCCGAACTGCCTTTGGAACGCTACGAGTTCAGCAGCCGCGACCACCGGCGTATCGAGCAGGCGCAGAAGCGGCTGACGCAGAAGTGCATGCGCTCCTACGGGTTCGCCGACTTCCCGCTCGACCCCGGGTCGCCGCCCCCGATGGCGAACTCCGTGTCCATGACGGCGAGCGCGGTGTCCCCGTACGGGATGCTCGACCTCGACCACGTCCGCCGCTGGGGCTACGGGTTCGACCCCGAGAGCACGCGGGAGTTCGTGCAGCGGATGCGGGGGACGGGGCGGGTCCCGACCGCCCGGGAGGACGAGGTGCTCCGGGGCTCCGGCGCGACGCCCGGCGAACGCGTCGTGGCCGACGGCCGCAGGGTCCCGGTGGGCGGCTGCTCGGCGGAGGGCACGCGCGGGGTCATGGGGGACGGGGCCGGGACGGACCGTCTGCGGGAGTACGTCGGTGAGCGCACCCGGAGGATCGAGAAGGCCGTCGCCGCGGACCGGCGGATCCGCAGGGCGTTCGGCGACTGGTCGCGCTGTGTCCGCGACAAGGGGTTCGGGCGGTACGCGAACCCTGCGGAGGCTTTCAGGGACAAGGCGTGGACGAAGGGGAGTCGGGACGGCAACACCCGGCGGACCAAGGAGGAGTTGGGCACGGCGGTCGCCGACGTCGAGTGCAACCGGGAGCTGAACACCGCCGGGGTCTGGTGGACCGTCGGCGCCGAGAAGCAGCGAGCGGACCTGCGCCACCATGCGACCCGGTACGCGGCCGTGCGCAAGGACCTGGACCGGGTGCGGGCCAACGCCCGTGCGGCGCTGCGCGGGGAGCGGGTGGACGACGCGGGGTGAGGGCGGGCTCCGGGGGGGGGCTTCGGGTGGTGGTGTTCGGGTCGGGCTCCACGGATGTCCAGGGCCGGGCTCCGCGTGGTGTCCGGGATCGTGTGCGGGCGCGCCCCGGTGCTGCGCGAGGGGGCTGCCCGTGGGGTTCGGTACGTGGGGTTCGGTACGTGGTCCCGGTGCGGTCCGGGGGTGTGTAGCCGTGGTCCCGGTGCGGTCCGGGGGTGCGTGGCCGTGGGGTCCGGTCCCCCCGGAAGCGCTCTTGCGGTGCGTGATAGACACGGGAGATGACCACCGGCCGGGCGTTCGACGCCGTACTGAGTGACCTCGACGGCGTGATCCGCTTCTACGACATGGCGGAACTGGAGGAGCGGGAGCGCGCGGCCGGTCTCGCGCCGGGCAGCACCGCCGAGCTCGCCTTCCGGCCCGAGACCGACCTGCCGCTGATGCGCGGCGAGATCACCAAGGAACGGTGGATCGCGGCCATCGCCGACGGGCTCGCCGACCGGGTGCCGTGGGCGCGCGGGCACGAGCTCGGGACGACGCTGGCCGAGGCGAAGTTCCGGGCCGACGAGACCGTCGTCGGGCTGCTGCGGCAGGTCCGCGCGGCCGGGCTGCCCGTCCTGCTCGTCACGAACGCGACCCCGTGGCTCGCCGACGACCTCGCCCTGCTCGGCCTCACCGGCCCCGACGGCTTCCTGGACGACGTGATCAGCAGCGCCGACCTCGGTGTCGTCAAGCCCGACCGGCGCATCTACGAGACGGCGGCGCGGCGGGCCGGGGTCGCCCCCGCCCGCTGCCTCTTCGTGGACGACCGCGAGGAGAACGTGGACGCCGCGACCGCGCTCGGCATGACCGGCCTGCACTACCGCGAACCGGCGGACCTGCGGGCGGTGCTCGGCCCGCTGCTCTGACCCCCGGCCGGGGGCGGCCCCGCCCTCGGCTCCGGCCCACTTCCCGGTGGGCGCCCGCGACTTCCCTGTCGGTGGGCGCCCACCTTCTTCATGCCCGGGGGCCGGTCGTCCGGCCGGTGGCGCCCCGGGCAGGCTGGTCGCGCCCCTGGCCAGGCCCGTGGCGGACTCCCTCACGTCCCCCCCCGATCCCCCACGCCTCTCACGCCTCTCGCGCCCTCGCGTCCCGCACCCTGTGCCCTGTGCGGCATTACGAGTAGCCGTTGACACACAGTGCCACATGCGGCAGCTTGTGCCGTATGGGAATTCCAAGTGGCTGGACCGCCGAGCAGATCCCCGACCTGAGTGGCCGCGTGGCCGTCGTCACCGGGGCCAACAGCGGCCTCGGCCTCGCGACGACCCGGGCGCTGGCCGGCAAGGGCGCGCGCGTGCTGCTCGCCGTGCGCGACGAGGACAAGGGGCGGGCGGCGGCCGACGCGATCACCGCCGACCTCCCGGACGCCGCGCTGGAGGTGCGGCGCGTCGACCTGGCCGACCTGGACTCCGTCCGGGCCTTCGCCGGAAAGCTGCACGCGGACCACGGGCACCTGGACGTACTCGTCAACAACGCGGGCCTGATGGCGCCGCCGCGCCGCACCCTCAGCGCCCAGGGGCACGAGGTGCAGTTCGCGGCCAACCACCTCGGGCACTTCGCGCTGACGGGGCTGCTGCTCGACCTCCTGGCGGCGGGCACCGATCCCCGCGTGGTGACGGTGAGTTCGCCCAACCACCGCTCGGCGACCCTCTACTTCGACGACCTCGGCGGCGAGCGCGGGTACGCCCCGATGGCGTACTACAACCAGTCGAAGCTGGCGAACGCCGTCTTCGGGCACCAGCTCCACCGGCGGCTGACCGCGGCCGGGAGCCCGGTGCGCAGCGTGCTCGCCCACCCCGGCTACGCCGCGACCAACCTGCAGACGAGCTCACCGGCCGGTCTGGTGAGGTTCCTGTTCGGGCGTCTGCTGCTGCCGCTCGCCCAGAGCGCGGACCGGGGCGCGCTGCCCACGCTCTGCGCGGCGACCGAACCGGGCGTCACGGGTGGCGAGTTCCTCGTCCCCGACGGCATCGGCGAGCTGCGTGGGGCGCCCACAGCGGGCGAACCGGCGCCGCGGGCCACGGACGAGGAGACCGGCCGCCGGCTGTGGGACGTGTCGGAGGAGCTCACGGGCGTGCGCTACACGTTCCCGGCCGTCGCCGCCTGACCGGCCCGATGCCGGGTACGCCCGGACATGGCGCCGGGGCGGTCGGTGCTCCCCTCCGGTGCTACCTCCGCTGTCCGTGCTCCGCGAAGTCCGCCAGCACCGCGTCCAGGTGGCGCAGCGATGCCGTCACCCGGGCGGGAACGGCGAAGAACGGGTCGTCGGGGACGGGCAGTGACCCGGCCAGTGCCAGGCCGCGGGCCCGCGCCCACGTCGCGTCGTCCAGGGCGACCGCCTCGCGGAAGGCGTCCCGCGCCTGCGCGGGAAGGAACATCCAGGTCGGGATGAGATCGCAGGCGGGGTCGCCGACGGCCAGCGTGCCGAAGTCGATGACGGCGCTCAACTGCCCTTCCACCGCGAGGAGATTGCCGGTCGCGAGGTCGCCGTGCAGCCACACCGGTGCCCGGTCCCAGGCGGGTGCCGCGAGCGCCGCCTCCCAGACCGCCGTCACGGCGTCCGTGTCGACGATCCCGTCCAGCTTGGCGATCTTGGCGCGGACCAGTGAGTCGGCGGCCAGCGAGTCGCACTCGGTGCCCACGCGCTCGCCCCGGAAGGCGTTGCTCAGGTCGGGTGCGGGGCCGCCGGTCGCGTCGATCTTCTGCAACGCGGTGATGAAACCGGCGAGTTCGCGGGCCGCGCGCACCGGGTCGGCGAGGCCCTCGGTGGTCGCCGCCTCGCCCTCCAGCCAGCGGTAGACCGACCACGGGAAGGGGTAGCCCTGGCCGGGCCGCCCCGCCGCGACCGGCGTCGAGACGGTCAGCGGCACCTGCGGGGCCAGCCACGGCAGCCACCGCTGCTCCCGCTCGACCTGCCCGATCCACCGGGGGTGGCGCGGCAGCCGTACGGAGAGGTCGTCGCCGAGGCGGAACGTCGCGTTGTCCATGCCGGGCAACGGCACCGCGGACACCGGCAGTTCGGCCCACTGCGGGAACTGCTCGGTGATCAGGCGGTGGACCAGGTCGGCGTCGATCTTCAAAAAAGGCTCCGGGCTTCGGGAGGGAGGACGGCAGGATCGGGGGGGGGCGACAGGACCGGGGGATGACGCCTCATCCCACCTCGCGCCCCGGCCGCTGTCCACCGAGTTTCGCCGGAGCCCGATCCGCCGGGCCGCCCGCCGCCCGCCGCCCGGCCCGGCTACGGGGTGATCGCGTCGAGAGTGATCACGTCGAGCCGGTTGAAGAGGTGGGTCGCCCCGATCATCAGGACGAGCGCGGCGAGTTGGCGCTCGTCGTAGTGCGCGGCGGCGTCGTCCCAGACCGCGTCGGGCACGGCGCCCGGGTGGTCGGCCAGGCGTGCCGCGTGCTCGGCGAGGGCGAGCGCGGCCCGCTCGGCGGCGGTGAAGCAGGAGGCGCCGCGCCAGGCGGCCAGGGCGTGCAGGCGCGCCTCCGACTCGCCGTGGTCCAGGGCCCCGCGCACCCCGGGGCCGACGCAGGCGGCGGCGCCGTTGATCTGGCTCGTGCGCAGGTGGACGAGGTCGAGCGTGGCGTCGGGCAGCCCGGCAGCGCGCGTACTCTGCAACAGACTGTGGAGGGCGGGCACGGCGTCGGGGAGGACCTCGGTCGGGTTGCGCATGCGGGCGTTCAATCCTGTCCACCTCGGTCGTCACGTATGTGTGGGGTTGGTCCGTCACAGCTATGACGGAACGCGACGGGAGAATGTGACGCATGGACGAGAACGGAGCGGCGCAGGTCGCGCTCGCGGCCCGGTTCGAGGAGCACAGGCCCCGCCTGAACGCGGTCGCGTACCGCATGCTCGGCTCGCTGAGCGATTCCGAGGACGCGGTGCAGGAGGCGTGGTTCCGGCTGAGCCGCACCGAGGCGGGGGCGGGGGCGGGGGCGGGCCTCGGAGAGGGTGGCGGCGCTCCGGAGGATGCGGGCCAGGTGCGGAACCTGGGGGGCTGGCTGACGACGGTCGTGGGCCGCATCTGCCTGGACCAGCTGCGCTCGCGCACGTCCCGGCGCGAGGACTCCCTGGACGCGTCCCTGCAGCACTTCGGGGAGACGCACATCCCCGATCCGGTCGTGACGCGCGCCGACGTGGTCGACCCGGAGCAGGAGGTGCTGCTCGCCGACTCGGTGGGCCTCGCGCTGCTCGTGGTCCTGGAGACGCTGGCGCCCGCCGAGCGGCTCGCGTTCGTGCTGCACGACATGTTCGCCGTGCCCTTCGACGAGATCGCGCCGGTCGTGGAGCGGTCGGCGGCCGCGACCCGGCAGTTGGCCAGCCGGGCGCGGCGCCGCGTGCAGGGCTCGGCGCCCGCCGCGGAGACCGACGTCGCCAAGCAGCGCGAGGTCGTCGAGGCGTGGATGGCGGCCACGCGCGCGGGCGACTTCGAGGGACTGCTCGAACTCCTCGACCCGGACGTCGTGTTGCGGGCCGACACCGGTGAACTGGCCTCGGGGCTCTCGAAGGTGGTGCGGGGCGCCGCCGAGGTGGCGGGCCAGGCGGCGATGTTCGCGGCCATGGCCGCCCACCAGCACCTGGTGCTCGTCAACGGCCTGCCGGGGCTGGTCGGGCTGCCGGGCGGCGAGGCGGTCGCGCTCGGCGCCTTCACGGTCGTCGACGGCAGGATCGTGGAGATCAACATCATCGCGGACCGGGAGCGGCTGGCGGGCCTCGGCATCCCGGCGATCGGGGTCTGAGGCTCCCCCTGAGGGGCCCTCTCAGGGGGAGCCTCAGGGGATGGCCAGGGGGGGAGACGGCTCAGTCGCCCACCGCGTTCCCCCGTCCTGTGCCGTCGGTCCGGCGGACCACCCGCAGCAGGTAGTCCTTGCGGTGCAGCGGATCGTGGTCCGTCCGCTCGCGCGTGGGCACCGTGCCGCCCCGCACCGGCTCGTAGTGGTCGAAGGCGGACTCCCACTCGCCCTCGCCGCGGGTCAGTCCGGGCAGCACCTGCTCCAGGGTGTGCACCTGCCGGGCGGGGATGTCGCCCTCCAGGCGGTACGAGGTGCCGCTCGTCGTCGGCGTGTGCGGCACGGCCCGCAGCCGGGTGAGGACGGGCAGCACCGCCGCGAACGTGTCGGCGGGCACGTCGAGCCGGAAGCGGTGCATCGGTTCGTGCACCGCCGTGCCCGCCCGGCGCAGCGCGTCCATCAGGACCAGCGGCGTCAGATTGCGGAAGTCGCTCGCGGTGCTCGACATGCTCTTGTCGAAGGTGCCGTGGGCGTGGCTCTGGCGCGGCCAGTACCCGGCGTGCGTCATCGTGACCGCGCAGTCCGGCACCCGCCAGCCGTGCACGCCCTGGAGCAGCGTCTCCCTGACGGTCTCCTCGACCGCGCGGAAGAACGCGTACGGCATCGAGCCGAGCTCCACGCCCAGGCGGAACTCCACGCCGGAGCCGACCGGCGCGGGTCCGACGCGCAGTCCGACCGTGGCGAGGAACGGGTTGGGCTCCTTGTCGATGATCTCGAACGCGGCGCCCGTGCCGACGACCCGCTCCACACAGATCGTCGTCGTCTCCCGGAAGGCGACGTCGAGCCCGAAGTCCTCGGCGAGCGTCGCCTGGATCACCTCCTTCTGCACCTCGCCGTAGAGCGAGACCGACACCTCCCGGCGGACGGGGTCCTGCCGCAGGCCGATCAGCGGGTCCTGCTCGGCGAGCCGGGTCAGCGCGAGGTGCAGCGCGCCGCGGTCGGCGGGGCGCACCGGGGTGACCACCGTCTCCAGGGTCGGCGGCGCGAAGAAGCGCGCGGCCGGGTCGACTCCGGTGCGCGGTACGCCGATCACGTCGCCGATCCGGACGTCCCCGAGCCCCCAGAGCCGGCCGATCTGCCCCGCGCGCACCTCCGGGCGCCGCTCGTCCGCGCCCCGGTCGAAGACGCTGATGCCGGTGACCTTGCCCTCGCCGGTGCCGGTGCCGGTGCCGGTGCCCGTGCCCGTGCCCGTGCCCGTGCCCGTGCCCGTGCCGGGCTGGTCGCGGGTGCCGATGTCGAGGCGGTCGCGGGTGCGGATCGTGCCGGAGAACACGCGGACGTACGCGATCTTCTCGCCGGCCGGGCCGCGCTCGACCTTGAATACGCTGCCGGAGACCGGCCCCTCCGCGTCACCGGCCGGAGCGGGCAGCAACTCCCGGATGCCGTCCATGAGTTCGGGAACCCCGAGGCCCGTCGCGGCCGACCCGAAGAACACCGGGTGCACCAGCGCGCGGCGGGTCTGCCGGGCCAGCTCGGCCCGCAGCCGGTCGTACGAGAGGGACGCCGGGTCGTCGACGTACGCGGCCAGGAGCGTGTCGTCGTGCGCGGTGAGCAGCTCGGCGAGCCGGGCGGTGAAGCCGCCGGAATCCGCGTCCGCGGCGGTGAACGGGGTGAAGCGCGCGGCGCGCGTGCCGAGGGCGCCGACCGTGCCCATCGGCACGACGTCCGGGGTCAGGCGCTCCGCGATGTGCCGCAGGACGCCCTCCTGGCGGGCGCCGCGGCGGTCCGTCTTGTTGACGAAGACGAGCGTGGGGATGCGCAGGCGCCGCAGCGTCCGCAGCAGCACGCGGGTCTGCGCCTGGACGCCCTCCACGGCGGAGACCACGAGCACGGCGCCGTCGAGCACGCTCAGGACCCGCTCCACCTCGGCGATGAAGTCCGGGTGGCCGGGGGTGTCGATGAGATTGACCGTGACGCCCTCGACGGCGAAGGAGACGACCGCCGATTTGATGGTGATGCCGCGCTGTCGCTCCAGGGCGAGCGAATCGGTCCGGGTGTTTCCGTCGTCGACGCGGCCGACCTCGTCGATGACCCCGGCGGTGTGCAGGAGCCGCTCGGTCAGGCTGGTCTTACCGGCGTCGATGTGGGCCAGAACGCCCAGGTTCAGCGTGTGCGGGGAGGATGAATGCACGTACCGTCATGTCCTTTGCGGAAGTGGGATTTCCTTTCGTGTGGGACATGCACGAACGCCGCATTTCCTGCTCCTCGCCGGACTCCGTAAGACTTCGCCGGGCTTTCCCCCGGCTGCCGTCAGTTCAGCAGGAGGCGGTCGGGCGCGGCAAATGATTAAGTACGCGCACACAGCACGTTCGCAACGGGAGAGTTCCAGCATGCGCAAGACGGTCACCGGAGTCGCCCTGGTCGCGGCCCTCGCCCTGCTCACGGGGTGCGGCAGTTCGGACGACGGCGGGGGTTCCGGCGAGAAGTCCGGGAAGAAGGAGGGCTCCTCGTCGGGGGCGGCGGCGAAGCCGGGCGGCGACGCGGACGCGGGCGGGTCCGGGAAGGGCGCCGCGCACCAGGTGACCCTGGAGGTGGGCGGGCAGGGCAAGACGCAGATCATGTACGTCTCCGACACCAACCACATGGAGCAGGTCACGCTGCCCTGGAAGAAGACCTTCGAGATCACGCTGGAGGGCGCCGAGAAGAAGGTCGGTCACGTGGTCTCGGTCGTGCCCGGCTCGGTGCAGGGCGGCGACGGCATGCTGAGCGCGGCCCCCTGCACGATCACGGTCGACGGCGACAAGGTCTCCGACAACGACGGCGGCAAGGCCAAGAAGCCGATGTGCGAGCACATGCTGAAGTAGGCGGATTCCGGCGGGGGCGGGCGCCGAGTGGGGGTCCCTCTAGGGGAGTCCGAGGTCCCCTAGGGGAGTCCGAGGTCCCCTAGGGGAGTCCGAGGTCCCCTAGGGGAGTTCCTCCCCGGCGCCCCGCGACCCCGCGCTGAGCGCCGCGATCCGGTGCCGGGCCGCGAGGCGCAGCACGATCGCCGCGTAGGCGCAGAGCATCGCCACGTCGACGGCCACCGAGAGGGCGTCCATGTCCGCGGCGGTCTCCTCCGAGGCCAGCGCCCCGGCCACCGCCGACGAGAGGCCCATCGCCAGCAGGTTGTTGACGACGTGCAGGCCGATCGCCGCCTCCAGACCGCCCGTACGGACCGTCAGGAACCCGGCGACGAGGCCGAACACCACCAGGTCCGCGAACCCTCACGGCGTGCCCCACCCGTGGGCCGCGGCGAACAGCAGGGCCCCCGGCACGATCGCCACCCACGGCGAGCGGCACCACGCGCCGACCGCCTGGGTGAGCCAGCCCCGGAACGCGTACTCCTCGGCCGACGCCTGGAACGGCACGAGGAGGCACACCGTCGCGAGGCCCAGCAGGAAGTCCGGGAGCCCGGCCCACGCCATGTCGTCCCCGCCGCCCGCCGGTTCGGGCAGCAGCAGCATGACCCCGAGCGACGCGGTCACCAGCGGCAGCGCGACGAGCAGGCACCGGCCGAGCCAGCGCCACCGCAGCCGGCCGGTCACCGACGACAGGGTTCCCGCCGGCCGCCGCTGCGCCCACCGTGCGGCCAGGAACACCGCGGGCGTCACCAGGGCGAGCGAGAGTAGGGCGAACGCGGTGTCGCCGATGCCGCCCCACGCGCGGAGCCCCTCGTCGTCGGTGGGCCGGTCCAGGAACGCCCCCGCGACCTCCCCGACGAGCAGCACCACCAGGGCCGCGACCAGCACGCCCGCCAGCACCAGCGCGGTCCCGGCCACCGGCCGCCACCGGCCGCGCCGCCCGGTGACCAGGGCGAGCCGGTGGTAGGGGAGGGGCGGCACGGGTTCGACGGGCTGCGGGGCGTACGGGCCGACGCGCGGGGGCCAGCCGTGGGGCGGCGGTGCGGGAGGGGCGTACGGGGAGTGTGGGGCGTACGGGGACTGCGGAGCGTACGGGGACTGCGGGGCGTGCGGGGACTGCGAGGCGTGCGGTGGGGGCGTCGGCGTCATGACACCAGCATTCCGGTGCCGCCGGCCCCGGACGTCGGCCGCTCGCACGATCGTGTTCTCCAACCAGGGATAGACACGCCGGGGCCAGACACACCAGGGACAGGGGCAGGGACAGGGACAGGCACGGGGCGGGCACAGGAGCAGGGACAGGCGGCAGGCGCGGGGGCGGCCGGCGCCGGGGAAGCCGCCCCGATGAGCCTCCCCGTCCGGCGACCCGCAGGGAGAGGCAGCTCTTCTGGCCAGAGCGCGACCCTCCGTATCATCGAGCCCGATATGGACCGGATACGCACCTGGCTGCTGCCCGCCCTGCTGGCGATCCAGCAGCTGGCCTACTGGCCGGGCCGCGCCCTGCGCGACGCCGACCCGGTCGGTGCCGTCCCGCTCACCGCTGCGCTCGTTCTCGCGGTCGTGGTCACGGCGGCGCTCGGCGCGCGCCGCGACCGCCCCGTCGCCGCCGCGCTCACCGTCGAGGCGGCGCTGGTCGCCGGGGTGTTCCTGCCGGAGGACGCGACGCTCCTGCACGCGCTGGGCGTCCTGGTCGCCCTGTACTCGGTGACGGTGCGCTGTCCGGGGCGGACGGCCCTCGTGGTGGGGGCCGTGCTGGCCGTGTGCGAGGCGGGGCGTTCGGCGTTCCTGGTCGACTCGGGGGTCGAGGCCGGCGGCGAGGCCGTGATCAACAGCGTGGCGTTCCTGACGGTCGCGGGCCTCGGCCGCAGCCGCCGCCGCTGGCTCGCGGGCCGCCGCGGCGCCGCCCTGGAGCTGGCGCGGGCGGAGTCCGAACGGTCCCGGGCCGCCCTCACCGAACGCGAACGCCTCGCCCGTGAACTGCACGACGTCAGCGCCCACCACCTGACCTCCGTCGTGGTCACCGCGGACGCCGCGCGGCGGCTCGGCGACCGCAGGCCCGAGCTGACCGCGCAGGCCCTGGAGTTCGCGGCGGACACCGGGCGCGAGACCCTGGCGGCACTGCACCGCCTGGTGGCGATGATGCGCACCTCGGCGGCGGACGAGGAGAGCGCGCTGGAAGAGCGCGTCGGCGAACTGGCCGCCGGGTTCGCCCGCCTGGGCCTGCGCCCCGCCGTCGACGTGACGCCCGACCTCGCGGCGCTGACGGGCCCGGTGGCCGAGGCCGCCTTCGGCATCGTGCGCGAGGCCCTCACGAACGCGCTGCGGTACGCCCCCGGGGCGGCGGTCCGGGTACGGATCGGGGCCACCGGGCCGGACGGCGCGCTCGATCTGGCCGTCGAGGACGACGGAGCGGCGGCCGGGACGTCCGGCGGGGCGACCGGTGGGCCCGCGGGGCGGCAACGGCTCGGCTCGGGGCGCGGTACGGCGGGCATGCGGGAGCGGGCGACCGCGCTCGGCGGCACGCTGACGGCCGGGCCGCGCCCGGACGGCCCCGGCTGGTCCGTGCGGGCCCGGCTGCCGCGTACGGCCGGTGCCCCGGGGCTGCGCGCCCGGCGCCCGCGCGCGCTGCGCGGCCTCGACCTGTCCGACGGGGCGGTCGCCCTCGCCGCCGCCACGCTGCCGCTCTTCGCCGTCCTCGCCGACGACCCGCCCGCCACCGTGCTCGCCTGCGGCCCCGTCGTCGCGCACGCGCTCCCGCTCCTGTGGCGGCGGCGGGCGCCCTGGGCGGTGCTGTGCGCGGTCCTCGCCACGGCCTGGACCGCGCCGCTGGCCCTCGCGTTCGGGCTGCTCACCCCGGCCGCCGCCCTGTGCCTGGCCGTGGCGGGCGCGCTCAGCGAGTGCGTCGCCGTGTACGCGGTGGCGGCGTTCGCGGGGCCGCCGCGCCTGACCTGGCCCGCCATCGGCGCGGCGGGCGCCGGCCTGTGCCTGTCCTGGCTCGCCGTGGCGGCCGCCGACGGCATCGCGGACCTGCGGGAGGACGGCGGGCCCGGCCTGTTCCTCTTCCTCGTGGTGGTTCTCGGAACGGTGCTGCTCGTGCCGATGGCCGCGGTCTGGGGGCTCGGCGCGACCGTGCGCACGCGGCGCGAACGCGTCCGGGCCCGGGAGGACCACGCGCTCACGGCGACGGTGTGGTCGGCGGTCGCCGAGGCGCACGAGGAGCGCCGCCGCATCGCCGCGGAGCTGCGCGGCGAGGTCCTGCGGCACGCCGACGCGGTGGTCAAGCGGGCCGAGGCGGGCGACCTGGACGGCGTCGCCGAAGCGGCCAGGGCGGGCCTGGCCGCGATGCGGGACCTACTGGCGGCGCTACGCGAAGTGACGGCGCCCACGGACGTACGCGCGACGCGTCAGGGCACGGGGCCCGCGGACGTACGCGCGACGCGTCAGGGCATGGCGCCTGCCGAGGTACGAGCCCCGCGTCAGGGCACGGCCCCCGCCGACGCCCACGCCTCGCGTCAGGGCTCGGCGCCCGTCGAAGTACGCGCTCCGCGACAGGGCATGGCGCCTGCCGAGGTACGAGCCTCGCGACAGCGCACGGCCCCCGCCGACGCCCACACCCCACGACAGAGCACGGCCCCCGCCGACACCCACACCCCGCGTCAACGCACAGCCCCCGCCCCCGAGCACCCCCCGACCCCCGGATCACCCGCCCTCGGCACCCCCGCCGAGCGCCCGAAGGAGGCACTGCCATCCGTACCGACCACGTGCCCGGCACCGAAGGCACCGAAGGCGCCGACGCCCGCCCCCGTACCGGCCCGGGCGGCCCCGGCGGCTCCGGGGGCGGGCCCACCCGGGTGATGGTCGTCGACGACCAGGCCGTGGTCCGCGCCGGATTCGCGGCGATCGTCGACGCCGAGCCGGACCTGCGGGTCGTGGCGGAGGCGGCGGACGGCGCCGACGCGGTGCGGCTGGCGGCCGAACTCGCCCCGGACGTCGTCCTGATGGACATCCGCATGCCCGGCATGGACGGCCTCACCGCGACCCGGCTCCTGACGGCGGGCGCGGGACCGGGGCCCGTCCCGCGGGTCCTCGTCCTGACCACCTTCGACCAGGACGCGTACGTCCACGACGCGCTGCGCGCGGGCGCCTCCGGCTTCCTCCTCAAGGACGCGCTGCCCGAGGAACTCCTCACCGGCATCCGCATCGTGGCCGCGGGCGAGGCGATGCTCGCGCCCACCGTGACCCGCCGTCTGATCGACGCCTTCGCCGGCACGGCCCCCGCCCCGGACCCCGAGGTCCTGCGGGCCCTGACGCCCCGCGAGCGCGAGGTCCTGACGCTGGTGGCCGGGGGCCACACGAACGCCGAGGTCGCCGACGCGCTCGGCGTCACGACCGGCACGGTGAAGTCCCACGTCAACGCGGTCCTCGGCAAACTGGGCCTGCGCGACCGCGTCCAGGCCACGATCCTCGCCTACGACCTGGGCCTGGCCCGCCCCCGGCGCGCACCGTAGCGGGCGACACGGGCGGCAAGGGCGGCACGGGCGTACGGAACGCCGAAGGGGCCCGGCCGAGGTGATTCGGCCGGACCCCTTCGCAGGGCCCGCTGACCCGCGGGGGTGCACCGCTCGCCGGTCAGGGCGGATCCACGCCGGTGGGCGGTGGATCAGGCCTTCTTGGTCTCCCAGAAGATCTTGTCGATCTGGGCGATGTGGTCGAGCGCCTTCTGGCCCGTGGCCGGGTCGGTCGAACCCTTGGCGGCCGAGAGGGCCTTGAGGGTGTCGTTGACCAGCTGGTGCAGCTCCGGGTACTTCTCGAAGTGCGGGGGCTTGAAGTAGTCGCTCCAGAGCACCGAGACGTGGTGCTTGGCGAGCTCGGCGCGCTGCTCCTTGATGACCGTGGCGCGCGCCTGGAAGTGCACGTCGTCGTTGCCGGCCATCTTCTCCTGCACGGCCTTGACCGACTCCGCCTCGATACGGGCCTGGGCCGGGTCGTACACGCCGCAGGGCAGGTCGCAGTGGGCGCTGACCTTCACCTTGGGGGCAAACAGGCGGGAAAGCATGTTGCTGTCCTCCTCGTGATCGTCTTCTCAGGTGGGACATTACTCCGTGAGAGACGGGTTTTCTCGAGTGCCCCCATGGGCTTAGGACAAAAGTCCAGGGTCAGACTGGGACTCGTGGAGGATAGGACCGGGGAGGTGCCGGTGATGCCGGAGCTGTCGCAGGAGTCCGAGCGCGGAAGGGCCGTCGTGCCGTGGGGTGCCGCGGAGGTGACAGGACCCTCGATGGTGCCGACGCTGCACCACGGGGACCGGCTGCTCGTGCGGTGGGGGGCACGGGTGCGTCCGGGTGACGTGGTGATCCTGCGCCACCCCTTCCAGCAGGACCTGCTGGTCGTCAAGCGGGCCAAGGAGCGGCGCGAGGGCGGCTGGTGGGTGCTCGGCGACAACGCCTTCGCCGGCGGGGACAGCACGGACTACGGCGTCGTCCCCGAAGACCTCGTCCTCGGAAAGGTGGGGTTCCGCTACCGCCCGCCGACGCCCGGCCGCCGTTCCCCGCTCGTGCTGGCGCGCTGGGCGCTGGGCGCCGTACGCCCGGTGGCGGCGGAGCGCTCCGTCTCCAGGCGCTTGCGGGCGCGGTAGGCGGCCACGTTGGCGCGGGTGGCGCAGCGGTCCGAGCAGTAGCGCCGGGAGCGGTTGGTCGACGTGTCCAGGTAGGCGTTGCGGCACGGCGCCGCCTCGCACAGGCCCAGGCGGTCCACGCCGTGCTCGGTGAGGTGGAAGGCGAGGCCCATCGCGGCGATCGCGGCGTACCCCGTCGTGGCGTTCGAGGAGTGGTCGGCCAGGTGCATGTGCCACAGCGGGCGGCCGTCCTCGTCCCGGTGGTCGTGGCCCGAGATCTGCGGGCTGACCGGGAACTCCAGGAGCAGTGAGTTGAGCAGGTCGACGGCGAGCGTCTCGTCGCCGCCGCTCGCCGCCTCGAAGACCGCCCGCAGGCGGGCCCGCACGGAGCGCAGCCGGGTCACGTCGGCGTCCGTGGCGCGCCGGGCCATCTGCGTGCTCGGGCCGAAGAGCTCCCGGATCTTCTCGACGGACGTCAGCGTGTCCTTGTCGCGGCCCGGCTCCTCGCTGTTGACCAGACGCACGGCGAAGTCCGAGTAATGGGCCAGTTCCACTTGTAGTCCTTACCGGGGCGGGCTAGGGTCGGCACGTCGGCCGGTAATGGCCGATTGCGGTACCAGGGTATTACGTAATGGAGGGGTTCCGATGACGGAGACAGGGACGGGAGCCGAGGCCCGGGGCGCGCTCGGCACCGACTGGCGCGCCTGGCAGGACAGCTGGGACCGGCAGCAGCAGTGGTACCTGCCCGACCGCGAGGAGCGGTTCCGGATCATGCTCGACATGGTCGAGGCCGTGGTCGGACCCGCCCCGCGCGTCCTGGACCTGGCATGCGGTACGGGAAGTATTACGGACCGGCTGCTCCAGAGGTTCCCGGAGGCGACCAGTGTCGGCGTCGACCTGGACCCCGCGCTGCTCACCATCGCCGAGGGCACCTTCGCCGGGGACGACCGGGTCACCTTCGTCACCGCGGACCTGAAGGACCCCGGCTGGACGGCGGCCCTCCCGCACGACGCGTACGACGCCGTGCTCACCGCCACCGCCCTGCACTGGCTCTACAGCGAGCCGCTCGCCGCCCTCTACGGCCAGGTCGCCGGACTCGTCCGCGACGGCGGCGTGTTCATGAACGCCGACCACATGCCCGACCCGGCGACCCCGCGCCTGAACGCCGCCGAGAGCGCGCTGCGCCACCGGCGGATGGACCGCGCCAAGGCCGAGGGCGTCCTGGACTGGAAGCAGTGGTGGGAGCTCGCCGGCCGGGACCCGGTCCTCGCCGGACCCACCGCCGAGCGGTTCGAGATCTACGGCGAGCACGCGGACGGCGACATGCCGTCCGTCGACTGGCACGCCCGCACGCTGCGCGAGGCCGGCTTCGCCGAGGCCCGCGCGGTCTGGGCGTCGCCCTCGGACGCACTGGTCCTCGGCCTCAAGTAGCCCGCGCCCCAAGCGGTTCCCGCAGGGGAGTGCGCGGACGAGGGGTCACGCGCGAGAGGGGCGGTACGGATCACCGATCCGTACCGCCCCTCTCGCGTGCCCCTGCCGGGGGCGCGGGCTACAGCACCTTGGACAGGAACGACTGGGTGCGCTCCTGCTGCGGGTTGGTCAGGACGTCGCGCGGGTTGCCGGACTCGACCACCACGCCGCCGTCCATGAAGACGAGACTGTCGCCGACCTCGCGGGCGAAGCCCATCTCGTGCGTGACGACGATCATCGTCATGCCGGTCTCGGCGAGGTCGCGCATCACGTCGAGGACGTCGCCGACGAGCTCGGGGTCGAGCGCCGAGGTCGGCTCGTCGAACAGCATCAGCTTCGGGTCCATCGCCAGCGCGCGGGCGATGGCCACGCGCTGCTGCTGGCCGCCGGAGAGCTGCGAGGGGTAGCTGGACGCCTTGTCGGCGAGGCCGACGCGCTCCAGGAGCTGGCCCGCGCGCTCGCGGGCCTGGGCCTTGGGGATGCCCTTGACCTGGACCGGCGCCTCCATGACGTTCTCGATGGCCGTCATGTGCGGGAAGAGGTTGAAGCGCTGGAAGACCATGCCGATGTCCCGGCGCTTCAGGGCGACCTCGCTGTCCTTGAGCTCGTACAGCTTGTCCCCCTTCTGCCGGTAGCCCACCAGGTCGCCGTCGACGTACAGCCGCCCGGCGTTGATCTTCTCCAGGTGGTTGATGCAGCGCAGGAACGTCGACTTGCCGGAGCCGGACGGGCCGATGAGGCAGAACACCTCGCCCGACTCGACCTCCAGGTCGATCCCCTTGAGGACCTCGACGTTGCCGAAGGACTTGTGGACGCCTTCGGACTTCACCATGGCGGTCATGCGGTGCCTCCCCGCGTGCTGTTGAGGGACAGCATGTTGGCCTTGATCTTCTGCCACGGCGTGGCGGGCAGCGAGCGGGACGAGCCGCGGGCGTAGTAGCGCTCCAGGTAGAACTGGCCGACGCTGAGGATGGACGTCATGATCAGGTACCAGCAGGCGGCGAGCAGCAGCGTCTCCACCGTCGCGCCCGACGAGGTGCCGATGTCCTGGGCGTACTTGAGGAGTTCGTAGTACTGGACGGCCGCGACCAGCGAGGTCGTCTTCAGCATGTTGATGAACTCGTTGCCGGTCGGCGGCACGACCACGCGCATCGCCTGCGGCAGCACCACGCGGCGCAGCGTCTTGCCGTGGCTCATGCCGAGCGCGTGCGACGCCTCGGTCTGGCCCTCGTCGACCGAGAGCAGGCCGGCGCGGCAGATCTCCGCCATGTACGCGGCCTCGTTGAGGCCGAGGCCGAGCAGCGCTGTCAGGAACGGCGTCATGAAGTCCGACCACTCGTCCTTGTAGACCGGGCCGAGGTTCACGTAGTCGAAGACGAAGCCGAGGTTGAACCAGACGAAGAGCTGGACCAGGACCGGCGTACCGCGGAAGAACCAGATGTAGAACCAGGCGATCGACGAGGTCACCGGGTTCTTCGACAGCCGCATCACCGACAGGAGCACGCCGCCCACCACGCCGATGAGCATCGACAGGAAGGTGAGGATCAGGGTCTCGCGGACACCCTTGAGGATGCGCTCGTCGAAGAAGTTGTCGGGGATGGCGCCCCAGTTGATGTCACCCTGCGAGAAGGCGTAGACGATCGAGGCGAGGATGCCGATCGCGAGCACCGCGGCCACATAGCGGCCGAAGTGCCGGACGGGGATGGCCTTGATGGCCTCCGCCGGGCGGGCCGTGGGGACGTCGTCCGCGGGGCCCTTCTTGGAGATGTCGGGGGTCACGGGAGTGGCCTTTCAGCGACTTGGAGAGAGGGGGAGGGGGTCACTTGCCGCCGTTGACCACGGCTTCCTTGACCGCGCCGTCCTCGACGCCCCACTTCTTGATGATCTTGTCGTAGTCGCCGTTCTTGATGATCGCGTCGAGCGCGGCCTTGATGGCGTCCCGCAGCTCGGGGTTCTTCTTGGAGACCGCGATGCCGTACGGGGCCGCCTCGACCTGCTCGCCGACCAGCTCGAAGTCCTTGCCGCCGCCCGAGGTCTTCACCGCGTACGCGGCCACCGGGAAGTCGGACGAACCCGCGTCGGCGCCGCCGGAGCGCAGCCGGGTCTGGGCCTGCTGGTCGTTGTCGAACTGCTCGATCGCGATCTTCTTGCCGCCCTTGCACTTCTTCGACTCGGCCTTGGCCAGGTCGTGCGAGACGGTGCCGCGCTGGACGACGATCTTCTTGCCGCAGAGGTCGCCCCAGGTCTTGATGCCCTGGTCGTCGCCCTTCTTGGTGTAGATCGAGACGCCCGCCGTGAAGTAGTCGACGAAGTCGACGCCGGTGCCGACCTTCTTGCCGGTGTCCTCGTCGATGCCCTCCTGACGGTTCTTGGTGTCCGTCATGGCCGACATCGCGACCTGGTAGCGCTTGGAGCGCAGGCCGCCGAGGAGGGTGTCGAAGGTGCCGTTCTCGAACTCGAACGTGACGCCGAGCTGCTTGCCGAGCGCCTCGCCGAGGTCGGGGTCGATGCCGACCGTGTTGCCGGACTTGTCCTTGAACTCGACCGGCGGGTAGGCGATGTCCGACCCGACCTTGATGGTGCCCTTGTCGCGTATGTCCTTGGGCAGCTTGTCGGCGAGCGGGGCGTTGCTGACCGTGTCGCTCTCCTTGTCGTTGGTCTGGTCGCCGCAGCCGGAAAGCAGCAGCGTGCCGACGACCGCGATCGTGCCGACCGCCGAAATCCGGGTCTTTGCGGACTTGGCTGCGGTCTGCCGACAAATGGAGCGTGCGGTCATGGTGGGTCCTCCGGCGGATGAGGGAGTTGCCGATGGGTCGGGCACACACCTTCGGGTGTCGCGACCTCGTGTGATGACGGCATCTTGCCATTCGGACCGTCCGATTCTGGGTGCCGGAGATGTCAAAATCGGATAACGGGCGAGCCTCGAATCCCCTCATCCCGGTACGGCAAGGGCGCAAGGGGGCGGGAGCGAATCATCGTTAACCAAGCGATATCCGGTGAATCTCGCCATGCGGACCGGTGCAGCGCACTATTCGGAGAATTCGGACATCGGTTGTTCGGGGCTTCTTTGTACGGTGCGTTTCCCGTCGATCCCGGCGATGCCGGAAAAGCCGGGCACTTCGCTCTTGATCACCCGGCCCGGGGGGGGAGTCTCCGCGGGACCTTCCCCGCGGTGCCTCCGCGGAGCCCTCCCCGCGCGCCCCCGGCTCCCCACGGGCCCACCTGCCCGCCTAGGGACACTCGTCCCGGCCTCTAGGGACGTCTGCCGAGCTGGCTGCAACCAATGTCACTCGCCCGTGCCCACTGCCTTCGGGTACAAAGGTTGGCTACACCCCTCATCCGGGGCCCAGGGCGCGTGTGCGGCGCGCCCGCGTGTCCGTACCTCCCTCCGCCGACAGGCGGGGAACGGACGCGGTGCCCGCCCACTTCTCAACCGGGAGTGGACACCCTCAACTGATGATTAAGACTTAAGGGGTCAGACAAGTGGCAGCGGAGATCGTCAATCCTCGCAGCGACAGCAGTACGGATCACGAAGGCGACAGCGATCCCTTCGATCCGGCCTTCGCGCTGCATCGCGGCGGCAAGATGGCCGTGCAGGCCACCGTGCCGGTCCGCGACAAGGACGACCTGTCCCTGGCGTACACGCCCGGCGTCGCGAAAGTGTGCAGCGCGATCGCCGACCAGCCGGAGCTCGTCCACGACTACACGTGGAAATCCAATGTCGTCGCCGTGGTGACCGACGGGACCGCGGTGCTCGGTCTCGGCGACATCGGCGCCGAGGCCTCCCTCCCCGTGATGGAGGGCAAGGCCATCCTGTTCAAGCAGTTCGGCGGGGTCGACGCGGTGCCGATCGCGCTCGCGACCACCGACGCCGACGAGATCGTCGAGACGGTGGTGCGCCTCGCGCCGTCGTTCGGCGGGGTCAACCTGGAGGACATCTCGGCGCCGCGGTGCTTCGAGATCGAGCGCAAGCTCCAGGAGCGGCTCGACATCCCCGTCTTCCACGACGACCAGCACGGCACGGCCGTCGTCACGCTGGCCGCGCTGCGCAACGCGGCCCGGCTGACCGGGCGCACGCTCGGCGAGCTGCGCGCCGTCATCTCCGGGGCCGGCGCGGCGGGTGTCGCCATCGCCAAGTTCCTCCTGGAGGCGGGCCTCGGCGACGTGGCGGTCGCGGACCGCAAGGGCATCGTCAGCCGTGACCGGGACGACCTCACCCCGGTCAAGCGCGAGCTCGCGGAGATCACGAACAAGGCGGGCATCAGCGGTTCGCTGGAGGCCGCCCTGGAGGGCGCCGACGTCTTCATCGGCGTCTCGGGCGGCACCGTCCCCGAGCCGGCCGTCGCGTCCATGGCGCCGAACTCCTTCGTGTTCGCCATGGCCAACCCGAACCCCGAGGTCCACCCCGACGTCGCGCACAAGTACGCGGCCGTGGTGGCGACCGGCCGTTCGGACTACCCGAACCAGATCAACAACGTGCTGGCCTTCCCCGGCATCTTCGCCGGCGCCCTCCAGGTGCGGGCCTCCCGCATCACCGAGAGCATGAAGATCGCCGCCGCCGAGGCCCTCGCGGCCGTCGTCGGCGACGAGCTCTCCGCGGAGTACGTGATCCCCTCGCCGTTCGACGAGCGGGTCGCCCCGGCCGTGACGGCCGCGGTGGCCGCCGCCGCCCGTGCGGAGGGCGTGGCCCGGCGCTGACGCCGGTCCCGCGATCCCTCGCGCCCCCTGCCGCCCCGCGCGACAGGGGGCGCGGTGCGTCGCGGCGGCGCGTGGCGCGCTGGGCGCGCTGGGGGGTGCACCGCGTCGCGACCGCGCGGCGCGTGTCACAGCCGTACGTGGTTCCGTCGCGGCAGCCCCGCCGCCTAGGGTCGGCTCATGTTCGCTGCCTACGCTGCCCGAATCGACCGTGACCAGCCGCTCGACGGCCTCGAGTTGGGGGAGCGGCCCGCCCCCGAGGCACGCCCCGGCTGGTCGACCGTGAACGTCAAGGCCGCCTCGCTGAACCACCACGACCTGTGGTCGCTGCGCGGGGTCGGCCTGGCCGAGGACAAGCTGCCCATGATCCTCGGCTGCGACGCCGCCGGGATCGACGAGGACGGGAACGAGGTGGTGCTCCACTCCGTCATCGGGCAGACGGGGCACGGCGTCGGCCCGCACGAGGGCCGCTCCATCCTCACCGAGAAGTACCAGGGCACCTTCGCGGAGCGGGTCGCCGTGCCCGCCTGGAACGTGCTGCCCAAGCCGAAGGAGCTGTCCTTCGCGGAGGCGGCCTGCCTGCCGACCGCCTGGCTGACCGCGTACCGCATGCTCTTCACCAACGCCGGGGTACGGCCCGGTGATTCGGTCCTCGTGCAGGGCGCGGGCGGCGGGGTCGCCACGGCCGCGATCGTGCTCGGCAAGGCGGCCGGTCTACGGGTCTTCGCGACGAGCCGGGACGAGGCCAAGCGGAAGCGGGCCCTGGAGCTGGGTGCCGTGGAGGCCGTCGAGGCGGGTGCGCGGCTGCCGCAGCGGGTGGACGCCGTCATCGAGACGGTGGGCGCGGCCACCTGGTCCCACTCGGTCAAGTCCCTGAAGCCGGGCGGCTCCCTGGTCATCTCGGGCGCGACCAGTGGGGACCGGCCCTCGCACGCCGAGCTGACCCGGATCTTCTTCCTGGAGCTGAAGGTCGTCGGCTCGACCATGGGCACCAAGGACGAGCTGGAGGACCTGCTGGCCTTCTGCGCGGCCACCGGGGTACGTCCGGTGGTCGACGAGGTGCTGCCGCTGGACCGGGCCCGCGAGGGCTTCCGGCGCCTGGAGTCCGGCGAGCTGTTCGGCAAGATCGTGCTGGAGGTCTGAGCGGCTCTGTCAATGGTGGTTGACACTCGCCTCCTGTCAACTTAGGTTGACATGTATGACCGAAGCAACGGATCTCGCCGAGCGCGCGGGCGATCGCGACCCACGGATCGGGCTGCGGGCCGTCACCGCGCTGCGCAAGCTCGTGGAGCAGCTGGAGGCCGTGCAGGTGCGCAGTGCGCGGCTGCAGGGCTGGTCGTGGCAGGAGATCGCCGCGGAGCTCGGCGTGAGCAGGCAGGCCGTGCACAAGAAGTACGGGAGGCAGTGATGTTCGAGCGCTTCACCGAAGAGTCCCGCGCCGTGGTCCTCGGCGCGGTCGAGCGGGCGGCGGCAGCGGGTGCCGAGAAGGTCGACGACGGACATCTGCTCCTCGCCCTGCTGGACCAGCTCGACCACGGGGTGGGCGAGCGTGCCGCGTTCGTCCTGACGGCCCTGGGCGCCGCCGACCGGCGCGCGTCCATCGAGGGGGCCCTCGCCGACGCGCGGCGCAGGGGCGGGCTCTCGCAGGCCGAGACCGAGGCGCTCGCGGGCCTCGGCATCGACCTCGAGGAGATCGTCGCCCGGGTCGAGGAGGTGCACGGCGCCGGGGTGCTCGCCGGGGCGGGCGCGGGCGGTGCCGGTGACGCGGGCCGGTCGGCCCGCAAGGGCCGCAGGAACCGGCTCGGACGGCTCCCGTTCACCCGGGACGCCAAGGAGGTCCTCGCCAAGTCCCTGCGGATCGCGGTCGCGCGCCGCGACCGGGTCATCGCGGGACACCACATCCTGCTGGCCCTCACCGTCCGGCCCGGCGTCGTCGCGGAGGTCCTGGCGGATCACGGGGTGACGTACGGGGAGTTGGAGCGGGTGCTGTTCGCCGGGGCGACCTGAGGGGCGCCGAGTCGGCTCCCCGCGCCCGTCACCAGGCGGCGCCGGGAGGCCGACAGTTCCCGAGGCGTCAGGAACTGCTGGGCGTACGCAGTGACGCGCCGATGTGCGCCGCCGCCTCGGACAAGTGGCGCCGGGCCACGCGGAGCTGTTCGTCGGTCACGCCGTGGTCGCGGGCCGCGTCGCGGATGTCGTCGCGGAAGCGGTCCAAGAGTCGGTCGAGGTCCTTGCCGGGGTCGCCGGTGGAGTCCTCCTTGGCCCACCCCGGGCTGTACTCCACGGGGAGGTCCTCGGCAGCGGGGCTGAACTTGGGGCCGGAGCCGGGTGCGGGGGTGGACGGGGGCGCGGGCGTCGGCGTGGGGTCGGTGGCCGCGGCTGCGCTCGCGCCTGCGTCGGTGCCGCCGGGACCGGCGCCTTCGGGGTCGCCCACGGGCTCGGCGGCGGACGGCCGGGCGCCGGGCGCTCCGGTGCCGGGTGCCGGGTCGGACGCGGCGCCGCCTCCGGTGCCTGCCGCGGTCCCGAAGTTCTTGGCGAAGTCCTTTCCGAAGTCCTTGCCGAACTCGCCGAACTCCTTGGCCAGTTCCGTCAGGCCCTCGCGAACGCCCGTCGGCCAGTCGCCCCGGGCGAAGTGGTCCTGGACCTGCTCCTGCACGCGCCGCGCGATGCGCTGGACCTCCTCCTGGGCCTCCCTGGTCTGGGCGCGGGCCTTCTCCTGGGCGTCCTTGGCCTGACGGCGGGCGCGCTGGGCCTCCTCGCGGGCGCGGCGGCTCTCGTCCTTCGCGCGGCGCGCCTGCTCCTTCCACTCCTGCTTGGCGCGCTTGAACTCCTCCTTCGCCTGGCGCCAGCCCTCCTTGTCGCCCCAGGCGCCGTCGAAGAACTCGCCCGGGTCGGGGAAGGGCTTGAGCGGAGGCGTGCCGCCCGAGGAGCGCGCCTCCTTGGCGGCGGCCCGCATCTCACGGCGCAGCTCGCCCGCGGCGCCCTGGACGCCGTCGCGGATCTCGGCCGCGAGCTCGGCGACCGACTCGCGGATCTCCAGCTCCAGGTCGGCCAGCTCGCCGCTGCGGTCGGCCAGCTCGGCGCGGCCGGCGTCCGTGATCGCGTAGACCTTGCGGCCGCCCTCGGTGGTGTGGGTGACCAGGCCCTCGGCCTCCAGCTTCGCCAGGCGGGGGTAGACCGTGCCCGCGGAGGGGGCGTACAGCCCCTGGAAGCGCTCCTCCAGGAGACGGATGACCTCGTAGCCGTGGCGGGGGGCCTCGTCGAGCAGCTTGAGCAGGTACAGGCGCAGGCGGCCGTGGGCGAACACGGGGGGCATGTCAGAGCACCTTCTTGTCGGTCGGGCCGTCCGTGAGGCCGTCGGCCGGGGCGTCCGTGAGGTCGTCGGTCGGGCCGTCGGTCGGGCCGGGGGGCGCGGGGGAGCCGGCGGGGGCGGTGTCGGCCGGGGGGAGGTCCAGGGGGATCTCGCCGAGGGGGTCCTCTTCGCTCGGTGGCCTGCGCAGGAGCGCGATGGAGCCGGACACCGTCGTCGCCTTGAGCCGGCCGCGGCCGGTGCCGAGGCGGCCGGTGATCCGCTTGGCGCCCCACTGGCCGCCCACCCGCAGGTCCTCGAAGGCGTTCGACACCGAGCCGCTGGCCGTGTCCACCTCGACCTCCGCGTCCGCCGGGTGCGGCAGGCGGATCGCGATCTCGCCCGAGACGCTCGTCAGGGCCACGTCGGTGCGGCTGCCCGCCGGGTCGAGGTCCACAATCATTGAACCGCTCACCGAGTCGGCCCGCACGGACGAGCCCGCGGCCTCGACGACCGTCAGGCTGCCCGAGACCGAGTTGAACCGGAGGTCGCCGGTGACGCCCTGGGCCTCCAGGCTCCCGGAGACGGTGTCCGCACGGACCGGGCCCGCGAGGCCGAGCAGGGTCGTGTCGCCCGTGACGCCCTTCACCTCCGCGTGGCCCGCTATGCCGGAGACCATGGCGCCCGCGCCGACCACGCCCACCTCGACCCGGGTCGCCGCGGGCACGGCGAGCGAGACCACGGCGCTGCGCCGCCAGCCCTTGCGGTCGAGCCACTTCAGGAAGCCCTTCCAGGGCAGGTCGTCGTAGGCGACGGTGAGGGTGCCGCCCTCCTGGGTCACCCGCAGCGGAGGGCCCTCGATCTCGGAGACCTCGAGGCGGGCGGAACCTTCGTCGGTGCCCACCACGTTCACCATGCCGTTGACCACGCGGACGTGGAGTGCGGTCACCGGGGCGTCGAAGGTGAGCTTCCGAGGCTCGGCGACGGACCACTCTGACATGGGCTGGCCTCCTTGGCTGGCGGACGCGACGCGCCATATCGCGTCTCTCTCATTCACGATATATCGCGGATCCGCGAAGTCAAGACAGCCGGAGGGTGAACCCTTCTCCCGGACTCCGCCCGGAACCCGCTCGGATCCCGCCGGGCTGCCATAGGCCTACGTTTATGCGCCGAATGACCGGATCTGTCCTAGCGTGGGGCCATGTCGTCCGATGCTGAGTCCCTCGATTCCCCCGAAGCCTCCGGGGCCGCGTCCGAGGGCCCCGGGCCCGCGGGGTCCGTCAGGTCCGCCGGCGCGCTGCTCCTCTGCCGGGCCGAGCCCGACGTCGTCGAGATCGCGGCCCAGCTGCTCCGCGAGCGGATGCTGCTCGTGGAGGCGGGGCGCGGCTGGAGCGTCCTCGTGCCCGAGGGCAAGCCGTGGCTGCACGGCGAGGAGCCCGTGGACCGGGTACTGACCGGGTGGGCCACCGCGCTCGCGGTCGGCTCCGGCTGGCCCGTGCTCGCCCTGTGGTGGGACACGGACCGCTCCGGCTACACCCTCGCGGCGGGCTTCCGGCGGACCGTCGGATACGTCTGGCTGGCGAACGGGACGCCGGTCGGCGAGGACGAGGCGATGCGGACGTTCGCCGCGCGGCTGGGCCTCGATCCCGTCCTGGACGTGCAGTCCCTCGAAGCGCTCGCCCGGCCCGACACGGCCGCCGACGCGCGCGCCAGGATGCTCGGCCTGCTCGCCGTCCTCACCCGCACGGGGCTGACGCTGCCGGCGGGCCTCGGCCCCGGCGAACCGGCCGACCGGCTGCGCGAGGTCGCCCGCGTCCAGGAGGGCGTGCGACAGGTGGAGTGGTCCGGGTGGCGGGACGCGGTACGGGCGGAATTCGGCGCGGTCGAGAAGGGACCGCTCGGCCCCTGGGTACGCGGGCCACGCGCGCGGGTGCTCGCCGCCGCCCAGGTGGCCGCGGGCCTGCCGCTGGCGGTGTGGGCGGTCCGGCGACGCAGCGGCGGCTGGGCCGCGGCGGCCGCGCTGCTGCTCACGCAGGGCGCGGCGGGCCTCGCGTACGACCGCATGCGGGCACGGGACTGACATGCGGGCACGGGACTGAGCTGGGCTCTTGGGGGCGTGCGAGGCGCGGAGGCCTCGGGGGAGGGGCCATGGGCTACGGGGGCGGGTCGCTGCGGACGGCACAGCACGCGTCGCGGGCCCTGGCCGGTGACGCCACCCGGCCGCCGCGCGGGTCACGACCGGCCGGGGCAGTACGGACCTACTCGTCCTCGTCCTCGTCGTCCAGGCGGGCCAGCCACGTCGCCAGGCGCTCGACCGGGACCTCGAAGTCGGGGTTGAGGTCCACGAAGGTGCGGAGCTGCTCGGCGAGCCACTCGAACGTGACCTCCTCCTCGCCGCGCCGCTTCTCCAGCTCCTCGATGCCACGGTCGGTGAAGTACAACTCAAGCTCCTGTTGCGGACGGCCGCGGGGGACGCGGGTGGTGGTGCGGATGCAGCTGGCTCGGCTCCATTTTAGGCGTCGCCTGCCCCTGCCGGACGTGCACCCGAACCACACGCGTCCTGCTCGCCCGTGAACACTGCTTCCACGTTCGTCCGGGCGTGAAGTGGCGCCGTCCCATCGTGTCCGTGGCGGGCGTTCCGGCAGATGGAATACCGACCTTTTGGGTCGGGTCGCCGTAATGCGTGGCGTGCTGCTCTCTCCCGTTGTCGTCCCGGCGCAATGACCTGGAAAAACGCCGGACGCTGCGCAGTTGGGGATTCCGGCCGAGGCGACCGCGTTCGGGTCGCCCGAAACGTTGCGGTCTTGTCCGGTGTTCGACCGCATGGATAGCCTGCGTCGGTACCTTCGACTGCTCAGAGAGTATGAGCCGAGAGGATTCCTGTGGTGGATGAAAAGAGAGGTGAACTCGCCTCGAGGGCGGGCCTGGTGACCGCTTCCCTGGCGGAGATCGGGGCCTCCGGAGTCGCGGACGCGGCACGGGCGGCACAGCCGGGGAGCGCCCTGAGTGCCGCCCTGGAGCGAGTCGGCGCGACCAGCGGAATACCGGCGCAGGCGGTCTACGAAGACGCCCCGTAAAGATTCTGGTGCGGCGGCATCCATGGCATCCATGGCATCCATGGCATTCATGTGTCGCCTGTCGCCGCACCGGTGGTCATCCACCCTGGTGGGAGAAGTCTTGGTCGATCTTCCTTTCCCCGTTGCCGTCGGCCGTGCTCCCGAATGGCCGACGCAGAGGTTTGTCGATGAGGCGTTGGCCGATCCCGCCTGGGAGCCGATGCCCTTTACGGAGTACATCGTAAAGATCGAAAGTCGCTGCAATCTCTCCTGCGACTATTGCTATGTGTACGAGATGGCGGACCAGAGCTGGCGCGACAAACCGACGGTCATGACGCGTCCGACGATGGACCGGTTCGCCGACCGGCTGGGAGAGCACCTGGCCGCCCACGCGGAGAGTGTCCCGGCCGTCCGGATCGTCATGCATGGCGGCGAACCGCTGTTGGCCGGCGCGGAGCGCATCGGCTACGCGGCGGCGGCGTTTCGCGCGGCGGCTCCGGAAGGCACCGAGGTCACGCTGGCGATGCAGACCAACGGGGTGCTGCTCGACGAGGCCACGCTGCCCGTCCTCCGCGAGCACGACATCCGGCTCGGGGTGAGCCTCGACGGATCCCGGGCCTCACACGACAAGCACCGTAAGTACGCGAACGGCAAGGGCAGTTTCGATGCCGTGCTCCGCGGCATGGACGCCCTGCGGCATCCCCGGTACGCGGACCTCTTCCAGAGCGTGCTGTGCACGATCGATGTGACGTCGGACCCGATCGAGGTCTACGAGGCGCTGCTGAGCACGGGCTCTCCCACTCTCCACTTCCTGCTTCCGCACGCCAACTGGTCGGAGCGCCCGCCCGGGTGGGCCGGTGAAGAGGGAGGTACGCCGTTCGCGGACTGGCTCATACCCCTCTTCGACCGTTGGTACGGCACGACGCCCGTGCCGGTGCGGATCCGGCTGTTCGACGAGATCATCGCGCTGCTGCTCGGTGGGGAGAGCCGTACCGAGGGACTCGGTCTCACTCCGATCCGGGTGCTGACCGTCGACACCGACGGCGCGCTGGACCTGGCCCACACGCTCAAGTCCAGCTACGCGGGTGCGATGGCGACGGGCATGAACGTCTTTCGTGATTCGTTCGACCAGGCGATGACGCTGCCGGGGATCGTCGCGCGGCAGCGGGATCCGATCGGGCTGTGCGACACCTGCCGACGGTGTCCCGTCGTGAAGGTGTGCGGGGCGGGCAACTACACGCATCGCTACCGGCGCGGCAGCGGTTACCTCAATCCCAGTGTCTACTGCGCCGATCTGGCCCGGCTGATCGCTCATGTCGGCGAGCGCGTGCTCTTGGACGTGCGCGAGGCGGCAGGGGCCCAAGGGCCGTCGTCGCCGGAGTTGCCGTAGTCGCTGTCGTCCGGGCCCCGGACACGCCGGTGGGCCCGGCCCCCGGTCAATGTGACCGGGGGCCGGGCCCACCGTGCGTGCTGCCGCCGGAGCGGTTCGGCTAGGCCTCGAAGACCTCGCTGAGCAGGTGCTCCTGCTCGGCCTGGTGACGCTTGGCCGAACCGACCGCGGGGGACGAGCTGTGCGGCCGCGAGATGCGGCGCAGGCGCTCGCCGTGCGGGATGTCCGCGCCGACCGCCAGGTCCAGGTGGTCGATGAGGTTGAGGGCGATGAAGGGCCACGCGCCCTGGTTCGCCGGCTCCTCCTGCGCCCACAGGTACTTCTCGGCGTTCGGGTACTTGGCGATCTCGGCCTGGAGCTCGGCGCCGGGCAGCGGGTACAGCCGCTCGATGCGGATGATGGCCGTGTCCGTGGCGCCGCGCTTCTGCCGCTCGGCCTCCAGGTCGTAGTACAGCTTGCCCGCGCAGAAGACGACCTTGCGGACCGCCGACGCCTCGACCGAGGCGTCGCCGATGACCGGGCGGAAGCCGCCCGTCGTGAACTCCTCCGCCTTCGAGGCCGCCGCCTTGAGGCGCAGCATCGACTTCGGGGTGAAGACCACCAGCGGCTTGTGGTGCGGGTTGTGCACCTGCCACCGCAGGAGGTGGAAGTAGTTCGACGGGAGGGTCGGCATGGCGACCGTCATGTTGTTCTGCGCGCACAGCTGCAGGAAGCGCTCGATGCGGGCGGACGAGTGGTCCGGGCCCTGGCCCTCGTAGCCGTGCGGCAGGAGCAGGGTGACACCGGAGTGCTGGTTCCACTTCTGCTCGGCGGCCGAGATGTACTCGTCCACCACCGTCTGCGCGCCGTTGACGAAGTCGCCGAACTGCGCCTCCCACATGACGAGGGACTCGGGACGGGCCAGCGAGTAGCCGTACTCGAAGCCCATCACCGCGTACTCGGAGAGGAGCGAGTCGTAGACGTTGTAGCGCGCCTGCTCCTCGGAGAGGTACATCAGCGGCGTGTAGTCCTCGCCGGTCGCGCGGTCGATGAGGACCGCGTGGCGCTGGCCGAACGTGCCGCGGCGGGAGTCCTGGCCCGACAGGCGGACCGGGGTGCCCTCCAGGAGCAGCGAGCCGATGGCGAGGGTCTCGCCCATGCCCCAGTCGATCGTGCCCTCTTCGACCATCGTCGCGCGGCGCTGCAGCTGCGGCAGCAGACGCGGGTGGACGGTGACCCGGTCGGGGATGTTGACCTGGGACTCGGCGATCCGCTTGACGACCTCCTGGGAGATCGCGGTCTCGACGTGCACCGGGAACTCGGCCTGCGGTGAGGGCACCTCGGCCTGCGCGGGCTGCGAGACGGCCTCGCGGACCTCGGTGAAGACCTTCTCCAGCTGGCCCTGGAAGTCCTGCAGCGCCTGCTCGGCCTCTTCCAGCGTGATGTCGCCGCGGCCGATGAGGGACTCGGTGTAGAGCTTGCGCACCGAGCGCTTCTTGTCGATCAGGTCGTACATCAGCGGCTGCGTGAACGCCGGGTTGTCCGACTCGTTGTGACCGCGGCGGCGGTAGCAGATGAGGTCGATCACGACGTCCTTGTTGAACGCCTGACGGAACTCGAACGCGAGCCGCGCGACGCGGACGACGGCCTCGGGGTCGTCGCCGTTCACGTGGAAGATCGGCGCCTCGATCATGCGGGCCACGTCGGTGGCGTACATGGAGGAGCGCGAGGACTCCGGGGCGGCGGTGAAGCCGACCTGGTTGTTGATGACGATGTGGACCGTGCCGCCCGTGCGGTAGCCGCGCAGCTGCGACATGTTGAGCGTCTCGGCGACCACACCCTGGCCCGCGAAGGCCGCGTCACCGTGCAGGGCGACGGGCAGGACCGTGAAGTCCGTGCCGCCCTTGTTGATGATGTCCTGCTTGGCGCGGACGATGCCCTCGATGACCGGGTCGACCGTCTCCAGGTGGGAGGGGTTCGCGGCCAGCGAGACCTTGATCTGCTCGCCGTCCAGGCCGGTGAAGGTGCCCTCGGCGCCCAGGTGGTACTTCACGTCGCCGGAGCCGTGCATGGACTTGGGGTCCATGTTGCCCTCGAACTCGCGGAAGATCTGGGCGTACGACTTGCCGACGATGTTCGCCAGGACGTTCAGGCGGCCGCGGTGGGCCATGCCGATGACGACCTCGTCCAGGCGCGACTCGGCGGCGCTGTCGAGCACGGCGTCGAGCAGCGGGATGACGGACTCGCCGCCCTCCAGGGAGAAGCGCTTCTGGCCGACGTACTTCGTCTGCAGGAACGTCTCGAAGGCCTCGGCGGAGTTCAGCCGGCGCAGGATGCGCAGCTGCTCCTCGCGCTCGGGCTTGGTGGCGTGGGTCCGCTCGATGCGGTCCTGCAGCCACCTGCGCTGCTTCGGGTCCTGGATGTGCATGAACTCGACGCCGGTGGTGCGGCAGTACGAGTCGCGCAGCACGCCGAGGACGTCGCGCAGCTTCATCATCGACTTGCCGGCGAAGCCGCCGACCGCGAACTCCCGCTCCAGGTCCCACAGGGTGAGGCCGTGCTCGGTGATGTCCAGGTCGGGGTGCTTGCGCTGCTTGTACTCCAGCGGGTCCGTGTCGGCCATGACGTGGCCGCGGACGCGGTAGGAGTGGATCAGCTCGAAGACGCGGGCGGCCTTCGTGACGTCGTCGTCGTGCGAGGCGTCGATGTCCTTGAGCCAGCGGACCGGCTCGTAGGGGATGCGCAGCGCCTTGAAGATCTCGTCGTAGAACTCCTGCTCGCCGAGGAGGAGGTTCGCGACGATCCGCAGGAACTCGCCGGAGGCGGCGCCCTGGATGACCCGGTGGTCGTAGGTCGACGTGAGCGTCATGACCTTCGAGATGCCGAGCTTGTTCAGGGTGTCCTGGGAGGTGCCCTGGAACTCCGCGGGGTAGTCCATGGAGCCGACGCCCATGATGACCGACTGGCCGGGCATCAGGCGCGGGACCGAGTGGACGGTGCCGAGGCCGCCGGGGTTGGTCAGGGAGACCGTCACCCCGGTGAAGTCGTCCATGCCCAGCTTGCCGTCACGGGCGCGCCGGACGATGTCCTCGTAGGCCTGCCAGAACTCGAAGAAGTTCAGGGTCTCGGCCTTCTTGATGCCCGCG
This sequence comes from Streptomyces sp. NPDC002564, assembly GCF_042889645.1. Lineage (NCBI taxonomy): Bacteria > Bacillati > Actinomycetota > Actinomycetes > Kitasatosporales > Streptomycetaceae > Streptomyces > Streptomyces sp. NPDC002564. Next base: position 888,533 of record NZ_JBIARE010000001.1, read on the forward strand.
ACGACGAGCTGGCGGTCGCCGTTGGGCTTCACCAGGTCGATGGCGAGGCCGAAGTTGATGTGCTCCGGCTTGACCAGGGTGGGCTTGCCGTCCTTCTCCTGGAAGGAGTGGTTCATCGACGGCATGGCCTTGATGGCCTGCACCATCGCGTACCCGATGAGGTGCGTGAAGGAGATCTTCCCGCCGCGGGCGCGCTTGAGGTGGTTGTTGATGACGATGCGGTTGTCGAAGAGCAGCTTCACCGGGACCGCGCGGACCGACGTGGCCGTCGGGACCTCGATCGAGGCGTTCATGTTCTTCGCAACGGCGGCGGCGGGGCCGCGCAGCGTCACGAACTCGGGACCGGCCGGGGCCTCGGCCGCGGGCTCCGCCTTGGCGGCGGGCTTGGCGGCCGCGGGCTTGGCGGCGGCCGGCTTCGCGGCGGCGGGGGCCGGAGCGGCGGCCGCGGGCTTCGCGGGTGCGGCCGGCGCGGCGGCCGGAGCCTGGGCCGCGGGCTTCGCCTCGGGGGCGGGCGCGGCGGGTGCGGCGGGAGCACTGGTGGACGCGGCCCCCGCGGCCGCGTCACCCGCCGGCTTCGCCGGGGGAGCGGCTACGGAAGCGCCCGCCCCTGGCTTGTAGTCGGCGAAGAAGTCCCACCAGGCTCGGTCGACCGAATTCGGGTCCTGGAGGTACTGCTGATAGATCTCGTCGACGAGCCACTCATTGGGACCGAAGGCAGCAGCAGGGTCCTTGCCCTGCCCGTCTTGGTCGGTCGAGATGCTCGAGTTACTGGGGGACTGTGGCGACACGGCGGTAACCGCCCTCTTCCGCTTCACAAGGTGATGGACAGCGGAAATAAAGGCTACGCCTCCCAGGGCGCGAGGTGCAGACCGGGCCCGGCATCCGTCGCGTAAGTCACACTGGATCGTTGGTTTCGGCGCTGTAATTGGCGGGAAACAAGCGAGGTTCTGCAACGCCAGATGGCCGCGCGGGTACGTCGGGGGGACGTCTACGCGCGGCGGCGGCTCCCGAGTGCCCTGAACAGGCACCCTGAATCGCTTCCGCTTCGAACCCTACGTCAACTTCAGGCTTCGGGCAGGCCCGGAAGAGTGACCTGGATCCGGCAACCACGAGGGGATTCGGCCACCCCGATGTGCCCGCCGTGCAGGTCGACCGCCCACCGCGCGATGGCGAGGCCGAGGCCGGTGCCGCCGTCGTTCCCGGACCCCTTCACGGGGGCTCCGGCGTGGCTGCCGCGGTTGAACCGCTCGAAGACGCGGTGCCACTCGGACTGCGGGATGCCGGGGCCCTCGTCGAGCACTTCCAGGTCCAGGGACTCGGGGTAGGGGCCGCGCCGGGCCCGTACCGTCACCCGTCCGTGCGGCGGACTGTGCTTGACCGCGTTGTCGATGAGGTTCGCCACCACCTGGTGCAGCCGCTCCGCGTCCGCGTGGGCCGTCAGCTCGGGGGGCGAGACGTCCAGGTGCAGGTGGACGTCCGTACGCGTGTGGCTGCCGGAGCCGGAGGCGATGCCCGCGCGCGCGGAGGCCACCATGTTGGCCTCCTTCAGGACGCCGGACAGATAGGGCCACACCTCGAAGCGGCGGGCCTTGAGCGGCACCACGCCGTTGTCCAGGCGGGAGAGGTCCAGGAGGGTCTCCACGAGCCGTCCCAGGCGCTCGGTCTGCTTCAGGGCGGTGCGCATCGTCTCGGGGTCGGCGGCCGAGACGCCGTCGACGACGTTCTCCAGGACGGCGCGCAGCGCGGCGATGGGGGTGCGCAGCTCGTGCGAGACGTTGGCGACGAGCTCCTTGCGCTGGGTGTCCTGGGCCTCCAGGTCGTCGGCCATGGCGTTGATCGTGGAGGCCACGTCGCCCAGCTCGTCGCGCCGGTCGGCGCCGCGCACCCGGCGCGTGTAGTCGCCGTGCGAGACGGCGCGGGCCACCGCGTTCATCTCGTCGAGCGGAGCGGTGAGGCTGTGCGCCACGAACTGCGTGATGAGGAGGGTGGCGATCACCGAGAAGACGGTGATGAAGCGCAGCTCGGTCTCGGTCTCCATGGCCACCAGGAGCAGGCCGGTGGTGATGAACACCGAGACCACCACGAGGGCGCCGAGTTTGGTCTTGATGGAGAACGGCCGCAGCCCGGTGAAGGGTCCGCTCATCACGCGACCCTCCTCACGGGGTGGGGGTCTCCAGCGCGTACCCGACGCCGTGCACGGTACGGATCCGCTCGGCCCCGATCTTCCGGCGCAGGGCCTTGATGTGGCTGTCGACGGTGCGGGTGCCGGACGCGTCGGCCCAGTCCCACACCTCCGCGAGTAGCTGCTCGCGGGAGAGGACCGCGCGCGGGGTGTTGGCCAGGCAGACCAGGAGGTCGAACTCCGTGGGCGTCAGGTGGACGTCCTCGCTGCGCACCCGGACCCGCCGCTGCGCGTGGTCGATCTCCAGTTCGCCGAGGCGCAGGATGCCGCTGCGGGGCGTGGTCGCGGCGAGGGTGGCCCGCTCGATGCGGCGCAGCAGGACGTGCACGCGGGCGGCGAGCTCGCGCATGGAGAACGGCTTGGTCATGTAGTCGTCCGCGCCGACGCCGAGGCCCACCAGCATGTCGGTCTCGTCGTCACGCGCGGTGAGCATGAGGACCGGGACGGGCCGCTGGGCCTGCACCCGGCGGCACACCTCCAGGCCGTCGAAGCCCGGCAGCATGATGTCGAGGATCAGCAGGTCGGGCTGCCAGGCCTGGGCGGTGTCGACCGCGGACGGGCCGTCGCCCGCCGTTTGCACGACGAAACCCTCGGCACGCAGCCGGGCGGCGATGGCGTCGACGATCGTCGGGTCGTCCTCGACCACCAGCACCCGGCGCTGGGCGCCCGGCGTCGCCGCCGTGGCGCCGTTGTGGGAGGTGTGTGTCTGCTCCATCGCCCGCCCCTGACACTGATCGCTTGTGTTCGGTCAGCAGGGTACGGGGCGCGAAGGGCCCGCGGCTACGCAGCCCTGACGCCGAGGTGGACCACGTCCGGGACGCCTCGGGCAACGGGGATCTCTTCGGCCCGTACCTGCTGGAATCCGGCATTCCGTAGAGCGTCGTCGAAAGTGGACGAGGGCTTGGCGGACCATACGGCGAGCACTCCGCCGGGGTTCAGGCGGTGCGCACAGGCCGTCAGACCGGCAGGCGAGTAAAGGGAGTTGTTGCCCTCCGTCACCGTCCATTCGGGGCCGTTGTCGATGTCCAGGCAGAGCGCGTCGTACGTCCGCGCGGCGTCGTGGAGGTGGGCGACGAGGTCCGTGTGAAGAATCTGCGCACGTGGGTCGGCGAGTGCCGGGCCGGACAGTTCGGCGAGGGGGCCGCCGCGGTGCCAGTCGATGATCGCCTGCTCGCGCTCGACGACGTCGATGCGGCCCCAGCGGGGGTCCGCGGCGGCGTGGGCGAGGGAGAAGCCGACGCCGAGCCCGCCGATCAGCAGGGCCGGGCGGGGGCGGCCGTCGAGGGCGTCGCGGGCCGCGTCGACGAGCAGGCGCTCGGAGCGGCCGTCGGAGGTGTCCATCAGGAAGCAGCCGTTGGCGATGATCTGCAGCAGGTCGCCGTGGCGCCGCAGGACGACCTCGCCGTGCGGACCCTCGCGCCGGTCGAGCACGACGGGGGCGGTGGTGTGCGGGTGCATGGCGTCAGCCTAGAGAGCGCCGACCTGGGTAGGGAGGAATTCTCGGCGCAACGCAGAAGCCGCGCGGCGGGTTGCTGTGACGTGCGTCTCACGTGGCGCCGGTCATAGACAACGCCGGAAAAAAGGGCAAAGGGTTGGCCGGGACGGAAGGAGCTCCTCACCGTGAATCGCAGTGGGCCGACGGCACCCGCCCCCGAAGCGCCGGACGTGGCCGAACGCGCCCTGAGCGCGATCCCGGCCCAGTCCCCACCGGGGGAGAGCCGTGCCCCGCGCGGGAACGGCTTGGCAGGTGCGAACGGTCCGGAGCGGGTGGACGACCCGTCGGGGTCCGCCGCGGACCACTCCCGCGGTGAACACCGCTCCGACGGTGGACGTCGGGCCCGCGGTGAGGACCGGGCCCACCATGACGAGCGCCCCGACGGTCAGGACCGCGCCGGAGTCCCGGGCGGGGCCGGCGGGTCCCGGATCCGGACCGCGTCCCGCGCCGGGGCGGCCCCCGCGACCGGCGTGACCGGCGCCGGACGGGCGGGACGGCTGCGGTTCCGGCCCTGGCGGCTCCTGCCCACTCCCACCGGCACCCCCTTCACCTTCGGCTACGCCCTCGTCCTCGTCGCCACCTCGCTCTTCACCGAGTACGCCGACCCGGACGTCGTCTCCTCCCTGCTGCGCGGTTCGAGCACCGACGTCGCGCACCTCGCGCAGAGCCCCTTCCTCGTCCTGATCGCCAGCGCGCTGTGGGTCGCGGGCGGCATCACGTCCCCGTACGCGATCGGGTTCCTGCTGGTGCTCACCGCGCTGGAGCGCCGCATCGGCGGACTGCGCACCGCCGGCGTCTTCCTGCTCGGCCACGCCGTGGCCACGCTCGCGACGGAAGTGCCGGTCGGCCTCTCGGTGCTCGCCGGGCACCTGCCCGACAGCTCGCTGCACCGCCTCGACTACGGCATCAGCTTCGGGGTGGCCGCCAGCGTGGGCGCGCTGGCGGGCCTCCTCACGCCGTGGCTCAGGTGGGCCGTCCTCGCCGGGTTCGGCTGGATGCTCGTCGACGACCTGATCGCGTTCACGGACCCCATGACGAACTGGGGGCACCTGCTCGCGCTGGTCATCGGCGTCTCCACCTGGCCGCTGCTCCGGCGCAGGCCGGGCGGCGGCGCGGCCCGTACGGACGCGTAGCACCCCGTCTCGACCTGTAGCACCCCGCCTCGACCTGTAGCACCCCGTCTCGACCTGTAGCCCCGTCTCCGCCACGGCCCGGAACGGCACCTCCGCCACGACCTAGAACGCCGCCTCCGCCTCCACGATCGAGGGGAACGCGTCGGTCGGCAGGATTCGCGTCAGCCGCAGTCCCGCCCCCACCAGCAGCGCGGCGAATTCGTCCTCCGTGCGCTCCCGCCCGTCGACGATCGCCGCCATCGCCACGTCCAGCGTCTTGCCGACGTGCGGTTCGTTGCCGACGGGCAGCACGCAGTCGACGATCAGGAGGCGGGCGTCCGGCGCCATCACCGCCCGGCAGTTGCGCAGGATCCGCAGGCACGCCTCGTCCGGCCAGTCGTGCAGGACCTGCTTGAGCACATAGAGGTCGCCGCCCTCGGGCACCGCCGCGAAGAAGTCCCCGGCCTCGGCCCGCCACCGCCCCCGTACCTCGTCGTCGTCGGCCAGCACGTGGGTGCTCACCGCCGGGGCCTGGTCGTAGAGCACCCCGGTCAGGCCGGGCCGCCCGCGCAGCACCGCGCGCAGCAGCCCGCCCCGGCCGCCGCCGACGTCGACCACCGTGCCCTTCTCCGGGAAGGGGTACGTCCCGGCGATCACCGCGTCGACCGGCCCCGACAGGGACGTCATGCCGGCGTCGAACAGCTCCCGCAGCTCCGGGTCCCCGGCGAGATGGTCGAAGAAGGGCTTCCCGAAGAGGCGCTCGAAGGACGGGCCCGCGGCGCGCACCGTCTCCTCCAGGCCCGCGGAGTTCCGCACGAAGGACGGGTCGGTCAGCATCAGGACCGCCGCGTGCAGGGAGTCCGGCACGTCCGTGCGGATCGCGTCCGCGAGCGGGGTCAGGTGGAAGGCGCCCCCGCCGTCCTCGCGGAACAGGCCGCGGGTCGCCAGATAGCGCAGGACGCGGCGCAGGTGACCGGGGTCCGTCCCGGTCCGCGCGGCCAGCTGCTCGGCGGTCCGCGGCCCGGCCGCCAGATGGTCGGCGATCCGGCAGCGGGCCGCCGTGCGCAGCGCCGCGGAGAAGAGGTGCCCCAGCGCGAGCTCCACGAGCTGTCCGGCCGCGTCCCGCACGTCGCCGTCGCCGTTCCCGGGTGTGTCCACCACAGATCCCCTCCTGAAGGTCGGGCCGGAGGGTCGCAGCGACCACGGTCCCAAGGGCCACGGTCCCAAGGCGAGGGCCAGGAGGGAACGCCGCAGGGGGGCGGCCCCGGCCACGTGACCGGAAATGGGTCCGGATCCCGTCGTACGCCCGCCCGGCGCACCCGCCGCGATCCCGTCGTACGCCCGCGCGCCGTACCCGTCACGGAGGCGGCTTCCGGGTGATCGCTCACAGCGAACAGGGGTCGGGGAACATCTCGGCACTCACCAGCATTGAGTCGGTATAGCTCAACTTGAATGCCGAAGGGGAGATCATGGCTTCTGAGTCCGCTGCCAACACAACGCTCACTCTGCCTGTGCTGCCGCTCGACGACGAGGTCGTCCTGCCCGGCATGGTGGTTCCGTTCGACCTGTCCGACGCCGACGTGCGCGCCGCGGTCGAGGCCGCCCAGGCCGCCGCGCGGTCCACCGGGGACAGCAAGCCGAAGGTGCTGCTTGTTCCGCGCATCGACGGGACGTACGCCGCGACCGGCGTGCTCGGCACCGTCGAGCAGGTCGGACGGCTCTCCGACGGCGACCCCGGCGCCCTGATCCGCGGCCGCCACCGGGTGCGCATCGGCGCGGGCACGACCGGACCCGGCGCCGCCCTGTGGGTCGAGGGGCTGAAGCTCGACGACTCCGTGCCCGAGCCGCTGCCCGGCGCGGTCACCGAGCTCGTCACGGAGTACAAGGCGCTTGCCACCAGCTGGCTGAAGAAGCGCGGCGCCTGGCAGGTGGTGGACCGCGTCACGCAGATCGACGACGTCTCCGCGCTCGCCGACAACAGCGGCTACTCGCCGTTCCTCACCGTCCCGCAGAAGATCGAGCTCCTGGAGACCGAGGACGCGGTCGCCCGCCTCAAGCTCGCCACCGAGCAGCTCCGCGAGCACCTCGCCGAGCAGGACGTCGCGGAGTCCATCGCCAAGGACGTGCAGGAGGGCGTGGACAAGCAGCAGCGCGAGTTCCTGCTGCGCCGCCAGCTCGACGCCGTCCGCAAGGAGCTGCGCGAGATCAACGGCGACAGCAAGGACGCGGCCGAGGAGTCCGACGACTACCGCGCCCGCGTCGAGGCCGCCGACCTGCCCGAGAAGGTCCGCGAGGCCGCCCTCAAGGAGGTCGACAAGCTGGAGCGGTCGAGCGACCAGTCGCCCGAGGGCTCCTGGATCAGGACCTGGCTGGACACCGTCCTCGAACTGCCCTGGACCGAGCGCACCGAGGACGCGTACGACATCAAGGGCGCCCAGGAGATCCTGGACACCGAGCACTCCGGGCTGCAGGACGTCAAGGAGCGCATCACCGAGTACCTCGCGGTGCGCAAGCGCCGCGCGGACCGCGGCCTCGGGGTCGTCGGCGGCCGCCGCGGCGGCGCCGTGCTCGCCCTCGTCGGCCCGCCCGGCGTCGGCAAGACCTCGCTCGGCGAGTCCGTGGCGCACGCCATGGGCCGCAAGTTCGTGCGGGTCGCCCTCGGCGGCGTGCGCGACGAGGCGGAGATCCGCGGCCACCGTCGTACGTACGTGGGGGCGCTGCCCGGGCGGATCGTGCGGGCCATCAAGGAGGCCGGGTCGATGAACCCGGTGGTGCTCCTCGACGAGATCGACAAGGTCGGCTCCGACTTCCGGGGCGACCCGGCGGCCGCCCTCCTGGAAGTCCTCGACCCGGCGCAGAACCACACCTTCCGCGACCACTACCTGGAGGTCGAGCTCGACCTGAGCGACGTCGTCTTCCTGGCCACGGCCAACGTCCTGGAAGCCATCCCGGAGGCCCTGCTCGACCGCATGGAGCTGGTCCGCCTGGACGGCTACACCGAGGACGAGAAGGTCGTCATCGCCCGCGACCACCTGCTCCCGCGCCAGCTGGAGCGGGCCGGGCTCGGCACCGACGAGGTGACGCTCGACGAGAGCGCGCTGCGCAAGCTCGCCGGCGAGTACACCCGCGAGGCGGGCGTGCGGAACCTGGAGCGGTCCGTGGCACGGCTGCTGCGCAAGGTCGCGGCCCAGCACGAACTGGGCGACAGGGAGCTGCCGTCCACCGTCACCGACGCGGACCTGCGGGGCCTGATCGGGCGGCCGCACCACGTGCCCGAGTCCGCCCAGGACCCGGCCGAGCGCCGCACCGCGGTGCCGGGCGTGGCCACCGGGCTCGCGGTCACCGGCGCGGGCGGCGACGTGCTCTTCGTCGAGGCCTCGCTCGCCGACCCGGAGACGGGGGCCTCCGGGCTCACGCTCACCGGCCAGCTCGGCGACGTGATGAAGGAGTCGGCGCAGATCGCGCTGAGCTTCCTGCGCTCGCACGGCGCGGAGCTGGAACTGCCCGTCGCCGACCTCAAGGAGCGCGGCGTGCACGTCCACTTCCCGGCGGGCGCCGTCCCCAAGGACGGGCCGAGCGCGGGCGTCACCCTGACGACCGCCCTCGCCTCGCTGCTCAGCGGCCGGCTGGTCCGCACGGACGTGGCGATGACCGGTGAGGTCTCGCTGACCGGCCGGGTGCTGCCGATCGGCGGCGTGAAGCAGAAGCTGCTCGCCGCCCACCGGGCCGGGATCACCACGGTGATCATCCCGAAGCGGAACGAGGCGGACCTGGACGACGTGCCCGCCGAGATCCTGGAGAAGCTGGACGTCCACGCGGTCACGGACGTGCGCCAGGTGCTCGAACTGGCCCTCACCGAGGCCGAGGTGCGGGTCCCGGCCGCGGCGTAGCGGACCGGGCGGGACGGCAGGACCGTCCTCCGCACGGCGGCCACCCCGCACCGGGGTGGCCGCCGTTCACGTACGGGCCGACGCGTCCGACCGGTCGCCGGGCTCAGCCGTTGGCGAGCGCCACCACGCGGTCGAGGGCGCCGTTGAACTTGTCGTGGTCGCCCACCGTGGGGCCGGACGAGGTGTACTGCCACATGGTGTGGAAGCCCCAGCCCGCCGGGAGTTCGCCGGGGGAGGTGTTGTAGCGGGCGATCCACAGCGGGTTGCTCGCGCCGAAGCCGCCGTAGTTGCCGGTGCAGTCCTTCCACCAGCTGGTGGCCGTGTAGATGACGGCGTCGCGGCCGGTGCGCGCCTTGTACGTGTTCAGGAAGTCCCGGATCCAGGCGACCATGTCGGCCTGGGACTTGCCGAAGCAGGCGGCGCCGTACGGGTTCCACTCGATGTCCAGGACGCCGGGCAGCGTCCTGCCGTCGCGCGACCAGCCCCCGCCGTTGCCCGCGAAATAGTTCGCCTGGGCGGCGCCGGACGAGGTGTCGGGCGTCGCGAAGTGGTACGCGCCGCGGATCATGCCCACGCCGTACGAGCCGTCGTACTGCTGGGTGAAGTAGGGGTTCTTGTACGAGGTGCTCTCGGTGGCCTTGACGTAGGCCCACTTCACTCCGCTGTTCCACAGCGTCTGCCAGGCGACGTTGCCCTGGTGGCTGCTGACGTCGACGCCCTCGGTCTGGGCGGCGTCACTGCCGCTGGGCCGGCCGCCCTGGCCGTCGTGTTCGACGACGCCTTGGCCCAGGCGCGCGGTGCCGCGGTCGGGGACGTCGTCCGCCTGGGCCGCCGTGGGGAGCGTCAGGAGGAGGGAGAGTGCGGACAGTACTGCGAGGAGAACCCCCGCCGGCGACAAGCGCGAGCGGCGGGCCGGTCCGGGTCTGTGCACGGGCATGGGCGTGCCTCCGAAGGCCTCGGTGGTGCTCGGTGGGGACCTGTCGACATGACCTGGTGTGAACATGTCATGCAAAACGCTACGCACGTAGACCGCCGTTGGGGAAGAGGTGCAGGCTTCTGCCGTTGGTCCACTCCTGTGGCGGTGCCGCCGGGGGAGAACGGCCGCAACCTTGCGAAATACTGGTCAGGCCGCTGCCGCCGAGGCCGCGGCGCGCGGGTCATCCGGCGATAACTTTCAGAATCGGGAAAGCGGGACATGGGTGCTGCAGAAGAGGGCGTGGAGCCCGGCGCGCAGGACGAGGTGGAACAGGGTGCCGACCCGGAGTTCCTCTCCCTGGAGCGGGAGTTGTCGCTCCTGCTGCGCCGCGCGCGGGCCTCGTCGGGCGAGATGGCGCGTCAGGTGCACCCCGACCTGGAGCCGTCCGCGTACGGGCTGCTCGTCTGCCTGGACGACTCCGGACCGCAGCGGGCCACCGAGCTCGCGGCCTTCATCGGCGTCGGCAAGGCCACGATGAGCCGCCAGTTGCGCGCACTTGAGGAGCTCGGCCTGGTCTCGCGCGAGCCGGACCCGGCCGACGGGCGCGCCTGGCTGATCCGCCTGACACCCGACGGCCGCACCCGGTTCCGCACCGTGCGAGCCGCCCGCCGCGCCCAGTACGTGCGCCGCCTGGCCAGCTGGGAGCGTCCCGAGGTCGCCGAACTCGCCAGGCTGCTGGGCCGCCTGAACGCGAGCGCGGACACCTGAGACCGGGGCGGACCCGGCCCCGCGGCCGGGTCCGCCTCACCACTGCGCGTACACGACCGCCGCGTCGTCGTGCCGCTTCCCGCGCGGGAAGGCCAGGCGCTCCGGGTCCGCGCGCTCCAACTCCCGCACCCGGTCCACCAGGTGCTGCGCGCCCTGCTTGCGCAGCAGCGCCAGGCAGTCCGCCCAGTCGCCCTCGCGGAAGGTCTCGACCCACCGCCCGGCGCCGTCCGTGAGCGCCGCCACCTCCGTGACGTCCGCCCGGGGCGTCTCGCCGGTGACCGCGCGACCGGCGGCCGAGGGGTCGGCGGCCGCGGTGTAGAACCCGTCCTCCGCGTTGCGCAGGGCCTCGACGGCCGCGCCGTACGCGCGGCCCGCCACGTCCCGCTCGGCCGAGCCGCGCGGCAGCGCGCGCACCTGGTCGCGCAGCGCCCGCACGGCGGGCGGCAGTTCCGCGAGGCGCCGGTCGAGGACGGCGGTGACCGACCCGTCACGGCCCGCCATCAGGAGCGCCGAGTCGGACAGGACCAAGTGCTCCACGCGTTCGGCGTCCCACCGCACGAGCACCACCGTTGCCTGAGGTGTGCGCGGGTGAGAAAGGTCACAGGTTGAACGATGGGCGTCGGCGGTACGCGAGATGGCGGCCGCCAGGATCTCAGTGAGCGTCATATCCCGTCGTGAAACGGACAGTTCGCCCAGCGCGCCACCGAGTCGCGCGGTGAACCAGGGGACGGAATGCGGACACCCGACCGAGCCCTCGGGCGGCGTCACGCCGTCCAGGACGACGAGCGATCCGCCCTGTCCGGACGCGGGAAGCGCGACCGACGCGTAGTCCTCGTTGGGGCGTGCGGGGTCGCCGGGTTCGGTGGCCAGTTCGATACGCATCCGGCCAGTCTGCACGAGGCCTTCACAGGGTCCGCGCGAGGCCGTGACGGGGGCGGAGGGGGGCCCGGGCGGGGCGCTCGCACGCCGGAATTCGGCCGGAATGATCACCTCCGGCGGGGTGTGGCGGCGCATCCTGCCAAAGCCCGTCGGAGACGTCCAACCGGCGCACCGCATATGCCGCGCAGCAGCCATCCCGGGACTTGCCCGCCAACTCCCCGCCGATGTTCACTCCTTCGGGTGGCCAGGCAGGCGATGCGCGACCGCCACTCACCGGCACTGGAAGGGTCAGGAACCGTACCGGGGGAGCGCTCGCGTCGACAGATCGTCACCCGGGCCCAAGGGCAGACGAAAACTAGAATGCGAGCACCGGTGCAGAAGATGCGGCCTGGGCGCAAAGGCAAGCAGAAGGCCCCGGAAGGGGCCACGCCGGGAGCGACCACACCGACCGAGCGTGCGCCGGAGCGCACGGCCACGGACCCCTCCGCGGGCGCCGACGCCCCGGCGCAGGGCGAGCGGACGGTCGCCCCCGCCACACCTGACGGCCCCGCGACCCCTCACGACTCCACGGCCCCTCACGGCCCCGCGAACCCTCACGACTCCGCGGCCCCGCACGGCGCCACCGCGCCTGACGGTTCCGGCGCCCCCGGCGCCTCTCCCGCGGCCGACGCCCCCGCCGCGCAGCCCTCCGTCGCTCCGGCACCCCCCGCGAACCGCAAGCCCACCGCGCGGGTGCGCAACCGGCTGATCATCGCCGTCGCCGTCGTGGCCGCCGCCGTGCTCGGCGCGGGCGCGCCCGCCGTCCTCGCCGCCTCCGGCCGCCTGAACGACACACAGGACCTGGTGACCCTCGCCGAGCAGACCCAGCAGGCGGTCTCCCTCGGCCACTCCCTCGCCGACGAACGGGACGAGGTCACCACGTTCATCGCCTCCGGGCGCCCGCAGGGCAAGGGGCTCTCGCAGAGCCGCAGCGCCCGCGTGGACCGGCAGATCGACGAACTGCGCGGCGCCGAAGGGCCCGCCGGGCTGCGCGACGACCTCGCCGACATCGGCGCCGTCCGCAGAGCGGCGCTCACCGGCAAGAGCAGCGCTCTCGAAGCCCACGACGCGTACACCAAGGTCATCACCGAACTCCACGGCCTGACCCGCGACCTGGCCGAGCGGCTGCCCCCCGAGGCCAACCGCGGCGCCCTCGCGCTCGCCGACCTCGACCACGCCGTCGAACAGGCCGCCGCGGCCCGCGGCCTGCTGCTCGCCGCCCTCGCCCTGCCCCGCCCGGCCGGCACCCCCGCCATCGACCCGGTCACCGGCCTGCCGACCAACGTCACCGAGGAGTCCCCGGCCGACGCCGAGCGGCGCGACGAGCTCAGCTCCGCCGCCCAGCAGGCCCGCATCCGCGAGCTGGCCGCCCTCGCCGACTTCCGCGACACGGCGAGCGACTCCGCCCGCGCCACGTACGAGTCGACCGTCACGGGCTCCGAGGTCGGCGCCGCGGAGAAGTACCTCAAGCGCCTCACCGACCGGCCCACGCTCTCCGCCGCCGAGCAGCGCTACGACCGCGACAAGGTCGACGCCGCGCTGTCCGCCCGCATCGAGACCATGCGCGGCACCGAGTCCGCGCTCGGCGTCCAGCGCACCAAGCAGCTCGCCCGGCTCCGCGACGACGACGTCACCGCCCTGGAGATCCGGGTCGCCCTCGTCGGCGTCTGCCTGCTCGTCGCCGTCGGCGTCGCCATGGGCGCCGCCCGGTCGCTGACCCGCCCGCTCGCCGTACTGCGCCTCGGCTCCGCCCGCCTGGCGGGCGAGCCCGCGCCCCAGGAGCCGATCCGCTTCACCGGCCGCGACGACGAGTTCGCCCAGGTCGTCCGCTCGGTCAACGCGCTGCACGCCCACGCGGCCGCCCTCACCGACCGCCTGGGCACCCTGGAGGCGGACCGCAAGCACCTCATCGGGCAGCGCACCTCCATGGCCGACGAGCGCGCGGCGCTGCGCGAGGAACTCGCCGAGGCCTCCGCGCACCTGGAGCGGGTGCGCCACTCCATCCACGGCACCTTCGTGAACCTGGCCCTGCGCACCCTCGGCCTGGTGGAGCGCCAGCTCGCCGTCATCGAGAACCTGGAGGACCGCGAGCAGGACCCCGACCGGCTCGCCACCCTCTTCAAGCTCGACCACCTCGCCACCGTCATGCGCAGGCACAGCGAGAACCTCCTGGTCCTCGCCGGTGCCGAGCACGGCCACCAGCACCCCGGCGCGGTGCCGCTCGTCGACGTCGTGCGCGCGGCCGTCTCCGAGATCGAGCGCTACGAGCGCGTCCGGATCGCCACGCTGCCGCCGCACGCGCACGTGGCCGGGTTCGCCGCGGACGACATCAGCCACCTCACCGCCGAGCTCCTGGAGAACGCCACGTCGTTCTCGCCGCCGGACGCGGCCGTCGAGGTCTCCGGGTGGCTCCTGGAGAACGGCGAGGTCATGCTCTCCGTCCAGGACGAGGGCATCGGCGTCACCCAGGACCGGATGGACGAGCTCAACGCCCGCCTCGCCGACTTCGACCCCGACGACGCGTACGACCAGGAGAGCGGGGACGGGCTGGGGCTCGGCCTCTACGTCGTCGCCCGGCTCGCGGCCCGGCACGGGGCGCGGGTGCGGCTGCGCGAGCAGAAGCAGGGCGGGGTCGCCGCGGTCGTGGTGCTGCCCAAGGCGATCCTCGCGGCACCGCCGTCGCCGGGGGCGCCCGCCGCCACGGTCGCCTCGCCCCGGAGCGCGGAGCCGGTGGTGCACCTGCCCGGCTCGGAGGCCGAGGCCAACTCGAACGTCCTGCCGGCCCGCCTGACCGGCGCGCCCGGCGAGGATCCGCTGATCGCGGCGGCGGAGAGGACGCTCGAAACGGAGTTGCCGTCGGCTTCCCCTGGACCGACGCCCTCGCCTGCGCCTGCGCCCTCGCCTGCGCCTGCGCCTGCGCCCTCGCCTGAGCCCGAGCCGACGCTCTCGCCCGAGCCCGTGGCTGAGCCCTCGCCCGAGCCCGAGCCGTCTCCCGAGACCACGATGGAGTTGCTGGCGCCTCCGCCGCCCGACCCGGCACCGGGGGCTGTGCCCGCCCGTCCCGCCGTGCGGGACGCCCGCCCACAGCGGGAGGACGCCGAGCCCGAGCCGTCGGAGGAGTCGGCCGCCCAGGCCGCGACCGCCGCCGAGAGCGCCGCTCAGGGCGAGGGCGTGGGACCCAGGTGGGAGCGGGTCACCGACGAGCGGGAGGACGCCGAGCCCGAGCCGTCGGAGGAGTCGGCCGCCCAGGCCGCGACCGCCGCCGAGAGCGCCGCTCAGGGCGAGGGCGTGGGACCC
>NZ_JBIARE010000001.1:903209-1497612 GCF_042889645.1 Streptomyces sp. NPDC002564
CAGGTGGGAGCGGGTCACCGACGAGCGGGAGGACGCCGAGCCCGAGCCGTCGGGAGAGTCGGCCGCCGAGGCCGCGACCGCCCCCGAGAGCGCCGCTCAGGGCGAGGGCGAGGGTGAGGGGCCCAAATGGGAGCGGGTCACCGACAAGGGCCTGCCCAAGCGGACGCCGAAGATTTCCGCGCCCGTGGCCGCGGCGCCCAAGCCGCGTTCCGGGTCCGTGGACGCCGAGGCCCTGCGCCGGCGTCTCGGCGGCTTCCACCGGGGCGCGATCAGCGGCCGCCGGGACGTGGAGGCCGAGATCGCCGGGGAGGAACCGGCGACACCGGCACGGGGAAACGAAGAGAACGCACGAGCCGCAGACGTAATGGGGGACCCAGTCGAGGAGGCAAGCAGTTGACTGCGCCCATGCGCACGCCCAGTTCTTCCGCCGAACCCGCCACGTACGGCCTGAGCAGCGAAGCCCGAAACCTGCACTGGCTCCTGACGAACCTGGTGGAGGAGGTGCCCGGGCTCCTCTCCGTCGCGGTCGTGTCCTCCGACGGGCTGCTGCTGCTCTCCTCCGACCCGGGCCGCAACGCCGAGGTCCCCGCGGACCGGCCCACCGGGCCCAAGGGGTCGAGCGCCGACCTGGCCACCATCGTGTCCGGGCTCGGTTCCCTCACCATCGGCGCCGCCAAGCTGATGGACGGCGGCGGGGTCAAGCAGACCGTCGTCGCCATGGAGGAGGGCAGCCTCTTCGTCATGGCGATCAGCGACGGCTCGCTGCTCGGCGTGCACGCCACCCCGGACTGCGACATGAGCGTCGTGGCATACCACATGGCGCTCTTCGTCGGCCGCGCCGGGCACGTCCTCACCCCCGAACTCCGCAGCGAGCTGCGCCAGTCGATGGAGAGCGCCCGATGAGCAGCAGCAGTGGGCCCGCGAAGCTGCCGCAGCGCGGCGGCGACAGAAAACCCGCCCGCGTCCGCCCCTATTCGCTGACCGGCGGCCGGACCCGGTTCGGGCACGTGCTGCTCGTCGAGACGTTCGTCGCCGCGCTCGAAGCGCCCGAGGAGCGCCTGGAGCTGCCCAAGGGCTCGCTGGCGCGGGTCATGCCGGAGATGCGGGCGATCGTCGAGATCTGCCGCCGCATGCGCACGGTGGCGGAGATCGCGGCCCTCCTCAAGATGCCGCTCGGCGTGGTCCGCGTGCTGCTCAGCGACCTCGCCGACCAGGGAAAGATCCGCGTGTACGGAACGGGCCACGGCCCGGGTCAGCCCGACCGCGCACTGCTGGAAAGGGTGCTGAGTGGACTCCGCCGTCTCTGAACTCCTCGAGGACGAGGGTCAGTTGCAGGCCTGGCAGACGGACAGGTCACGTGCTCCGATCGCCACGAAGATCGTGGTGGCGGGCGGTTTCGGCGTCGGCAAGACGACCTTGGTGACCGCCGTCTCCGAGATCACGCCCCTCCAGACGGAGGCGCTGATGACGCAGGCGAGCGCCGACACCGACGACCTCAGCGGCACCCCGGACAAGACGACCACGACGGTCGCGATGGACTTCGGCCGCATCACGCTCGACGACGACCTGGTCCTCTACCTGTTCGGCACGCCCGGCCAGCAGCGGTTCTGGTTCATGTGGGACGACCTGGTGCGCGGCGCGATAGGCGCCGTCGTGCTGGCCGACACCCGCCGCCTGTCCGACTGCTTCCCCGCGCTCGACTACTTCGAGAGCTGCGGCCTGCCGTACGTCGTGGCCGTCAACCACTTCGACGGCAGCACCGAGTTCGCGGCCGCCGACGTGCGCGAGGCCCTGACGGTGCCGCCGCACATCCCCGTGCTGATCATGGACGCGCGCCGGCGGATCTCGGTCGTCGAGTCGCTGCTCGCCCTGGTCGCGCACGCGCTGGACGTCACCCCCGAGTAGCCGACGCCACCCCCCACGGCATCCGCCCGTCAGAACGTACGTAGGAGAAGTGCCCCCATGCGGAAGATACTTGTCGTCGGAGCCGGCCAGTCCGGGCTCCAGATCGCCCTCGGACTCCAGGCACAGGGGTACGAGGTCACCCTGATGTCCAACCGCACCGCGGACGAGATCCGGTCCGGCCGGGTCATGTCCACGCAGTGCATGTTCCACACCGCGCTCCAGCACGAGCGCGACATCCAGGCCAACTTCTGGGAGTCGCAGGCCCCGCGGATCGAGGGCGTCGGCGTCTCGGTCGCGGGCCCGGACTCCTCCCGCGTCATCGACTGGGTCGGCAAGCTGGACGGGTACGCCCAGTCCGTCGACCAGCGCGTGAAGATGGCGGGCTGGATGGAGACGTTCGCGCAGCGCGGCGGCCAGCTGGTCATCCACGGCGCGGCGGTCTCCGACCTCGACTACTTCTCCCGCACCTACGACCTGGTCCTGGTCTCCGCGGGCAAGGGCGAGCTGGTCTCCATGTTCGAGCGCGACGCGGCCCGTTCGCCGTTCGCCGAGCCGCAGCGTGCTCTCTCGGTGGCGTACGTGCACGGCCTCGGCCCGCGCCCCGAGCACCCCGAGTTCGACGCGGTGCGCTGCAACCTCGTGCCCGGCGTCGGCGAGCTCTTCGTCATGCCGACGCTCACCACGTCCGGCCGCGCGGACATCCTCTTCTGGGAGGGCGTGCCCGGCGGCCCGCTCGACGCCTTCCAGGGCGTCAAGGACCCCTCGGAGCACCTGGCGCTGACGCTGGAGCTGCTGGAGAAGTTCCTGCCCTGGGAGTACGCGCGCGCCACCAAGGTCGAACTGACCGACGCGGGCGGCACGCTGGCGGGCCGCTACGCCCCGACCGTGCGCAAGCCGATCGGCCGGCTCCCCGGCGGCGGCCTGGTCCTGGGCGTCGCCGACGTCGTCGTCGCCAACGACCCGATCACCGGCCAGGGCTCCAACTCGGCGTCCAAGTGCGCCGCCTCGTACATCTCCTCCATCGTCGAGCACGGCGACGAGCCGTTCGACGAGGCGTGGATGCAGTCGGCGTTCGACCGCTACTGGGACACCGCGCAGTGGGTCACCAAGTGGACCAACGCGATGCTGGGTGCCCCGCCCGAGCACGTCCTGAACATCCTCGGGGCGGCGGGGCAGCTGCAGCCCGTCGCCGACCGGTTCGCCAACGGCTTCGACAACCCGGCCGACTTCGAGAACTTCTTCTACGACCCCGGGAAGGCCGCCGCCTACCTGGAGTCGGTCGCGCCCGGCGGCTGAGCCCTGCTGTACCCGAGGTCGCTGCCGGACGCGGCGCCCGCGGGCAGCTTCGGCGGGGTGTAGCCGGACATGGCCCGGCCCCCGGGGTCGGGCCGCACGGCGCCGAGCACCGGGTTCGCCGCGATGGGGGAGACCTTGACGCGCGACCCGGGGCGCGGCGCCTGGACGACCTTGCCGCCGCCCAGGTAGATCGCCACGTGCGTGGCCTTGGGGAAGTAGACGACCAGGTCGCCCGGGCGCAGCTTGGACAGCGGTACGCGGCGCAGCTCGGCCCACTGTTCCTGGCTGGTCCGCGGGATCTTGCGGCCGGCGTGCGCCCAGGCCCGTGAGGTGAGCCCCGAGCAGTCGAAGGCGTCCGGGCCCTCGGCACCCCACTCGTAGGGCCGCCCGATCTGCCGTACCGCGTAGTCGAGGGCCGCGTTGCCCTGCCGGGACGGGGGCCGGGTGGCCGGGCTGCCGCCGAGCGCGCCGGAGGACAGGAAGCGCCGCTGCGCCTCGGCGGTGCCCGCCTCCTCCGCCTGCCGCAGCGCGACGAGCTCGTCGACGCTCAGCGAGGAGAGCAGTTCCTCGACCTCCCTGAGGCCGCTGTCGGCCGCGTCCCGCTGCTTCTTCTGCCGGGCGGCCAGGGCCGTCTCGGTGGCCAGGGCCCGGCGGGCGGCGCCCGCGAGCACGCCCGCCCGCTTCTCGCCGCCGGTCAGCCGGCGCACGGTGGCGGCCCGGCCCGCGGCCACCCGCTGGATGACGTGGCCCTGGTCGAGGGCGCGCTGCGGGTCGCGGGCGAGCAGCAGGCGCATATAGGGGGAGAGCTCGCCGGCGCCCTGGTACTGCTGCCGGGCGAACCGTCCGGCGGCGCCCCGGCTGTCCCGCACCGAGGCGCGCGCCCTGGCCAGCTTCCGGTCCAGGTCCGCGGCGCTCGCCCGGTGGGTGCGCAGCTTCTCCGCGGTCGCCTTGTACGTCTCCGCGGCCTCCTCGGCCGACCGGTACCGGCGCTGAAGGTCCGTCAGGAGCTCGGAGACGGGGCGCTGTCCGGGGTCCGGCGCGGGCGCGGGGGCCGCGTGTGCCCCGGGAGCGGTCATGACCAGGGCACCCACGACGGCACCCGTACAGACCCACCGCAGCAACCTTCCTGACACGTGATCACCTCCGGTGCGGGACGGCCTCTCCGTCACGCACCGCGAGCATCGGCCCGCCCCGGCCGGTCCGCCTCCGGGCGGTGGGCGGTCGGCCCAATGAGGTCACTCGTCCAGGCGCCGCGCGGCGCGGGACGTTGCGCCGCGGCTCAGGATCGGCCCGGCTTCGACCACGGCCACTTCAGGCCGCCGCCCCGGTCGCCGTGGGCGTCGTACTCGTAGCGCCACTTCGGGGTCAGCGAGAGCCGCCTGCCGGTGTCGACGGCCACCCGGCGGTAGACCAGGACGGTCGGCGGGCCGCCCGCGTCGTCCGGGACGGGGACGCGGTACACCTTCGGCGGGTGCCCGGTCGGCCCGAGCAGCACCGGGAGTGACCGGCCGTCCAGGGGGCCGCCCACGAAGGGGGTCTCTTCGCTCTTCACGCCCCCAGTGTCACACCGGCACCGTCAGAGCAGGTGCGCCGCGTCGGCGACCACGGGCAGCACCTGGCGGGCGAGGTCCCCGACGGGCCCGTCCGGGGTCTCCAGGGTCAGGGCCCACCGCACGACGGCGGCGGTCTGCGGGTCGCGTCCGGCGGTCGCCACGAGCACCGCCATGAACTGCTGCACCAGCATGTCCCGCAGTTCGTCCAGCGGCGGCTGCTTGTCCTCGTCGAGCCAGATCAGCGAGGCCGCCTCGACCGCCGTGATCCACATCCGGACGGTCATCCGCAGCCGCGGCCCGGGGTCCGGCACGTCCAGGTGGCTGAGGATGTGCCGGGCGGCGGCCCTGCGCACGCCGTCCACGATGGCGGTCGTGCGCGAGGTCTCCACCACGCTGCCGCCCTGCAGCAGCGCGCTGAACCCCGCGTCGTGCTGGTCGACGAAGGCCAGGTAGCGGTCGAGGGCGCGGGAGAGGCGCTGGGTGAGGGGGCCCTGCGGGGGCTCGGCGAAGCACTGCTCCAGGTCGTCGGCGGCCGACCGCAGCGCGGCCTCGTACAGCTGCTGCTTGCCGCCGGGGAAGTAGCGGTAGACGAGGGGGCGCGAGACGCCGGCCGCCTCCGCGACGTCGTCGAGGTTGACCTCCTCGGGCGCGCGGTGCGCGAAGAGGGTGAGCGCGGAGTCGAGCAGCTGCCGCCGCCGCGCCTCGACGCTCAGGCGGCGGTACGCGGGTGTGGTGGCGGGCGAGGTCATGCCTCGCAGGGTAACTCGGCCCGCGCCCCGCCAGGGGAGCGGGGAACGGCCCGATCGGCCGCACACCGCCCGCCCGGTGCGGATGCTCAGGCCAGCAGCCCCGACGACCGCCACAGCCGCCGCCCGACGCCCTGCAGCACCCCGATGTCGTCCAGGAAGTCGGTGAGCCGCTTCGCCCCGGTCTGCATGACCTCGCGGCGGTGGCCGCTCGCCTGCACCTGGGCGACGGCCTCGCGGCGGTCCAGGCCGACGTTCGTGTAGACGTCGGGGTTGACGAAGGCGAGGGAGAAGACCCGGGCCGCCTCCCCGCAGCTGACCCGCGTCAGCGCCCGCTCCCAGCGGGGCGCGGTGACCATCTGGCGCCGCAACTCCTCACGGGCGTACCGCACATGGCGGGCCTCCTCGACGACGTGGATGCGGGTCACGCCGCGCACCAGCGTCTGGACGCGCTCGTCCGGGAACGTGAGGCGCTGCATCCAGTCGAGGATCTCCTCGCCGAGCAGCGTGCAGGCGAAGGAGCCGGGGGTGGTGGAGACCGTCTTCAGGATCCGCGCCAGGTTGTGGTTCAGGCGCGTGACCGGGTAGGTGGGGGCGCCGCCCTTCTCGATCATCCGCGCGAACATCATCGAGTGCCGGCACTCGTCGGCGATCTCGGTGAGCGCGTACCGCACGTGGTTGCTGGTCACCGACTTGTCGTAGATGTGCCGCACCAGCAGCTGCATCAGGATGATCTCGAACCAGATGCCGAGCGAGGCGAGCGAGGCGGCCTCGTGCCGGGCCAGGTCCAGGCGCTGCTCCTCGGACATCCGCTTCCACAGCGGGGTGTCGTAGAGGGAGACGAGCTCCGGCGGCCAGAACCACTTGCCCTCCTCGACCGGTGCGTCCCAGTCGAGTTCCCTGTCGGGGTCGAAGGAGTGCTTGGCGGACGACTCCAGGAGCCGGGCCGCCACCTGTTCCCGGTCCTTGAGCAGTCCGAGCGCGTCCCGCAGGCCCTCGAGCGAAACGTCTTCCGTCACGGTCGTCATGACTGTTCCTGCCTTGTCGCGGGTTACCGGCGGTCAAGTCTTATGAGACTGCTTGTCAGCAAGGCCGTCAATCCCTTGCGCACGACTTGTTGACCCCTTGTCCAGTAGCGTGTGAGCCTGCCGTCATGGCGACGCACGAGCTTTACACCAGTCCGCCGGCTGGACTCAACTGGCAAGTACCGTCAGCCAGTTCGGCCCGCTTCAGCTGGGAGTACGACGAAGGGCGCGACCGGCTCCTGGCCCTCTACCAGAAGGGCAAGGACAAGCAGTGGGACGGCGCCAAGCGCATCGACTGGGACCTGGAAGTCGATCCGTACGATCCGCTCGGCACCCCCGACGAGGCGATGACCCTCTACGGCACGCCCCACTGGGCGAAGATGACCGACAAGGACAAGGGCGAGCTGCGCAAGCACTACACCTCCTGGCAGTTCAGCCAGTTCCTGCACGGTGAACAGGGCGCCATGGTGTGCGCCGCCCGCATCGTCGAGTCGGTCCCCGACCTGGACGCGAAGTTCTACTCCGCGACCCAGACCATGGACGAGGCGCGGCACGCGGAGATCTACGGGCGCTTCCTGCACGAGAAGATCGGGATGCTGTACCCGATCAACGACAACCTGCAGTCGCTGCTCGGCGACACCCTGCGCGACTCGCGCTGGGACATGCCCTACCTGGGCATGCAGGTCCTCATCGAGGGCCTCGCGCTCGCCGCGTTCGGCATGCTCCGCGACACCACCGACAAGCCGCTGCCCAAGCAGATCCTCGCCTACGTCATGCAGGACGAGGCCCGGCACGTCGCGTTCGGGCGGATGGCGCTGCGCGACTACTACCAGCAGCTCTCGGACGCGGAACTGCGCGAGCGCGAGGAGTTCGTCATCGAGGGCTGCTACCTGATGCGCGACCGGCTGCGCGGCGTGGAGGTCCTGGAGAACTTCGGCATCCCCAAGAAGCAGGCCGAGGAGTACAGCGAGCAGTCCGAATTCCTGGCGCTCTTCCGCCAGTTGCTCTTCTCCCGGATCGTGCCCTGCGTCAAGGACATCGGCCTGTGGGGCAAGCGCCTGCAGGAGGCCTACGTCGACATGGGCGTCTTCGAGATGGGCAACGCCAACCTCGACCAGCTGATGGCCCAGGACGAGGAGATCGCCGAGAAGCTCGACGCGGAGCGCTTCGCGGCCGAGGAGCACGCGCGCGTGGCGGAGGTGTCGGACGCGATCGCGTCCGGCGAGTCGGTCTGACGGCCGGGACCGCCCGCCCCGGTCCCGCCCTCAGTGCGCCAGCGCCGCCTCCATCACGGCCTTCGCGATCGGGGCCGCGCTGCCGCCGCCGCTGATGTCCCCGCGGTCCGCCGACGCGTCCTCGACCACCACGGCGACCGCGACCGCGGGCTGCCCGGCGTCCTCGGCCTGCGCCCAGGAGATGAACCAGGCGTAGGGCGTCCCCGTGTTGTCGATGCCGTGCTGGGCGGTGCCGGTCTTGCCGCCGACCGTGGCGTCGGGGATCGCGGCGTTCGTGCCGGTGCCCTCCTCGACGACCTGCGTCATCATCTCGCGCAGCTGCATCGCCGTGCCCGGGTTCATCGCCTGGCGCGAGGTGGCGCCCTTCGTGTCGACCACGTCGCCGTCGTCCGTGGTCGTGCGGTCCACCAGGTGCGGCGACTCGACGATGCCGCCGTTCGCCACGGCCGCCGACACCATCGCCATCTGCAGCGGCGTCGCCCGGGTGTCGTACTGCCCGATCGCGGAGAGCGCGAGCTGCGCGCGGTCCATCGAGGTGTCGAAGTTGCTGGCCGCCACGGACGAGGGGATTTTCAGGCCGCGGTCGTTGAACCCGAAGCTCCGCGCGGTGCCGAGCATCGGGCCGAGGCCGGTGTCGGCGCCCAGCTTCGCGAAGACCGTGTTGCACGACCACTGGAAGGCGTACCGCAGCGAGGCGTCGGTGCAGCCGTCGACCTCGTTGGTCAGCTGGGTGCTGGTGCCCGGCAGCGTGAACGGGTTCGGCGACTTCGTCGGCGCGTCCAGGTCGGTCACCGCGCCGGAGTCCAGCGCCGCCGCGGCCGTCACCACCTTGAACGTCGAACCGGGCGGGTAGGTCTGGCGGATCGCCCGGTTCAGCATCGGCTTGCTCGCGTCGGAGTTCAGCTCCGCCCAGGAGTCCGCGACCGACCGGCGCGTCCCCGACAGCCGCTCCGGGTCGTACGAGGGGGCGCTGACCAGCGCGAGGATCTTCCCGCTCGACGGCTCGATCGCGGCGACCGCCCCCCGCTTGCCGCCCAGACCCGCGTACGCGGCCTGCTGCACGGCCGCCTTGATGGTGGTCTCGACCCGGCCGCCGGGGTTCTGCGCGCGGGTCAGGTCGTTCCACAGCGGGAGCGGGGCCAGCATCGGGTCGGTGCCGGACAGGATGCCGTCCTCGGCGCTCTCCAGGAAGGTCGTGCCGTACACCTGCGAGGCGAACCCGGTCACGGGGGCGTACAACGGCCCGTTCTTGTACGTCCGTTCGTAGCGGAGCTGCTCGCCGGTGTCCCGGGAGCCGGTGACCGGACGCCCGTCGACCAGGATGTCGCCGCGCGGCTGGTCGAAGCGGACGATGGCGCCCCGGCGGTTGGCGGGGTTGGCGTCGAGGGCGTCGGAGCGGACGACCTGCACGCGGGTGGCGTTCACCAGCAGCGCGAGCAGCAGCAGCGCGCAGAAGGCGGCGGCGTGCCGGATGTACCTGGTCACGCGCTCTCCCCGGGGACGGGCTGGCCGCGGGCCGAGTCGCTGAGCCGGATGAGCAGCGCGACGATGATCCAGTTGGTGACGACGGACGAACCGCCCTGCGCGAGGAACGGCATCGCCATGCCGGTGAGCGGGATGAGCCCGGTGACGCCGCCCGCGATGACGAAGACCTGCAGCGCGACGATCGAGGCGAGCCCGATGGCGAGCAGCCGCCCGAAGGGGTCGCGCAGCGCCAGCCCGGCCCGGAAGCCCCGCTCCACGAGCAGCGCGTAGAGCAGGAAGATCGCGCACAGGCCGGTGAGGCCGAGCTCCTCGCCCGCGGTGGCCAGGATGAAGTCGGACTTCGCGGCGAAGCCGATGAGGATGGAGTGCCCGAGCCCGAGCCCGGTGCCGAGCATCCCGCCGGCCGCGAACGCGAAGAGCGACTGGGCGAGCTGGTTGGGCCCCTGCCCCGCGTCGATGGAGGCGAAGGGGTGCAGCCAGTCCTGCACCCGGCCGTGCACGTGCGGCTCCAGCGAGCCGACCGCGAAGGCGCCGAACGCGGCGAGCACCAGACCCACCGCGATCCAGCCGATGCGTCCGGTGGCGACGTACAGCAGGATCACGAAGAGCCCGAAGAACAGCAGCGAGGTGCCGAGGTCGCGCTCCAGGACCAGGACGCCGACGCTCAGCAGCCAGATGGCGACGATGGGGCCGAGCACCCGGCCGGTGGGCAGCTGGAGGCGCGTGAACCGCCAGACGGTGCGGCCGGTGTAGGCGAGCGCGTTGCGGTTGGCCGCGAGGTAGCTGGCGAAGAAGACCGCGAGCAGGACCTTGGCGAACTCGCCGGGCTGGATGGAGAAGGCGCCGGCCCTGATCCAGATCCGGGCGCCGTTCACCGAGGGGAAGAAGATCGGCACGATCATCAGGATCAGCGCGGCGACGACGGAGAGGTAGGCGTAGCGCTGCAGCAGGCGGTGGTCGCGCAGCAGGAGGACGACGGCGACGCACAGGCCGACGCCGACGGTCGACCAGATCAGCTGGGCCGGCGCCGCCTCGTCGTGCGGGGTCTCCAGGTCGAGCCGGTAGATGAGCACCAGGCCCAGGCCGTTGAGGAGCACCGCGATGGGCAGCAGCAGCGGATCGGCGTACGGGGCGCGGAAGCGGACGGCGAGGTGCGCGAGGAGGGCGAGCGCACCGAGCCCGGCGCCGTAACCGGCGGCGCCGGGCGGGACGGTGCCGTTCTTGGCGAGACCGACGTCGCAGTAGCCGTACACCGAGAGCAGGACGGCGACGACGAGCAGGACGAGTTCGGTGCCACGGCGCCGGGGGACGCGCACAGCGGGGACCGCGGGGGGTGCGGTGCCCGTCCTCGTTCCGGCCATGACCGGAACGTAGCAAGCAATCGGAGGGAATTCCGCTTATGCCTGCTATGTCGGCCACGTGGCCTGAAGGGGCGTCAGCACCAGCGCGGCGCCTGCCCGATGTTCTGGATGTAGTACGCGGCGCCCCAGGCCCACGTGCCGTCGGTGAGCAGGTACCAGAGGTTGTTGTGGCCCACCCGGTCGCCGGTCGTCTTGCAGTAGATGGTGACGACCTTGCCGTAGGGCTCGCTGCGGATCACCCGGCTGCCCCGGGTCGGGGCGTCGCGGAGCAGGAGGCCGGACTTGGCGGTGACGCGGCCCTTGTAGACGGGCGGGTGGTTGTTGGCGTCGTCCAGGGCGACGGCGGGACCGGCCGCGGTGAGCGCGGCGAGGGCGCCGCCGGCGGCGAGTATGCCGAGCCGGATGGTGGTGGTCCGCAGGGACATGGGGGCCTCCTCGGGGAAGGGCGGATCGGATGGCCCTGACGCCTGGTCAAAGGCCGCATAGCACACTAAAAGCGGCCCGATGGGGAGGCGCAACCGGACGTCACACGGGCGGGCGCACCCCCGAACGGGGCACGGAGCACCTCCGAACGGAGCACGGAGCACCTCCGGACGGGGCACGGCGCACCCCCGACGGGGCACAACTCACCCCTCCCGACGGGGCACGGTGCCGCGCCGTCCGGGGTTCCGTCACCCGGCCGGACGGCGGGACGTGCGCGGCGGGTCCTGGCGCGGCTCGGCGCCGTCGCCGCCGCCCTCGGGCGTCTCCTCGAAGGGCAACCGCAGCGTCGCCACCGCCCCGCCGTCCGCCGCGTTGGCGAAGGTGAGCCGCGCCCCGAGGACCCGGGCCTGGCCGAGCGCGATCGTCAGCCCGAGGCCGTGCCCCTTGGTGGTGCCCTCGGTGCGGAACCGCTGCGGCCCGTGCTCCACGAGGTAGCCGGGGTAGCCCTCGCCGTGGTCCCGCACGGTGACGACGGGCCCGTCGACCGTCACGAGGATCGGCGGACGGCCGTGCTTGAGCGCGTTGCCGACGAGGTTGCCCAGCACCCGCTCCAGCCGCCGCCGGTCCGTCTCCACGCACACGTCGCGGACGACGGCGAGCTCGGCGGCGCCGCCCGAGGAGCGCACCACCCGCTCCGCCAATGGAGCGAGCCGGTGGGCGTCCAGGTCCACCCGCTCGCTCTTCGCGTCGAGCCGGGAGATCTCCAGGAGGTCCTCGGTCAGCGTGCGCAGCGCCGCCACCCGGTCGCGCACCAGCTCGGTCGGCCGGCCCGGCGGCAGCAGTTCCGCCGCCGCGTGCAGCCCGGTCAGCGGGGTGCGCAGCTCGTGCGCCACGTCCGCGGTGAACCGCTGCTCGCTCAGGAGCTTGCCCTGCAGCGTCGACGCCATGGTGTCCAGCGCCCCGGCGACCGCCGCCACCTCGTCCTGGTGGCGCGGCGCGCCCGTCGCGTCCGGCCCCGAGTGCGGGTCCTTCACCCGGGCGTCCAGGTCGCCCGCGCTGATCCGCCGGGCCACCTGTGCCGTCTGGTGCAGCCGCCGCGTCACGCGCGTCACGGCGAACGCGCCGACCAGCAGCGTCGCCCCGATCGCGAGCACCGAGGAGCCGAGGATCGCCCGGTCGAGCCCGTCGATGGTGCGGGCGCCCTGCGCGTAGTCGACCTGCACGGCGATGGCGCGGCCACCGTCGGCGGGCCCGGCGGCCCACATCGTCGGCCGGGTGTCGTGGGCGGCGACCATGGTGCCGCGCTCCCCGCTCGCCGCGAGCTCGCGCAGCCGCGGGGGCAGCCCGTCCGGGTCGATGCCCGCGCCGGGGCCGAGCCGGTCACCGGCCTCGTACCGTTCGGTGACCTCCTTGAGGTGGGAGAGCGCGCGCTCGCGGGCCTGGCCCACGGTCTGGTTGGTCACCGAGACGTGCACGAGCGCGCCGAGCAGCGCGGCGAGCGCGCAGCACATGACGGTGATGAAGACGGCGGCCTTCCACGTGAGGGTGGCCGTCCAGGCGGGCAGCCGCGGCCCGCGCGGCGTACGGCGGCTCACCGCGTGCCGTCCCCGGAGGGCGAGGCGCTGGCGGAGGGCGAGGCGCTGGCGGAGGGCCGGGCGGGGGAGGGGCGGGGCGACGCGGGCCGGGGCGCGTTGGCCGAGCGGACGATCTCGTCGCGGGTCGGCAGCATCGCCTTCTGGTGCGCGTCCCAGGACCAGACCGTGTGGTACTCGTACCCGGCGAGGCTGGAGATGGCCCGGATGATCAGGTCGCGCCCGGCCAGTTCGACGCCGAGCACGGCGTCGCTCATCTCCATGATCTGCGTCAGCTGCCGCTTCTCCTCGGCGTAGACGCGGATGTCGAGGTTGTCGTCGGGCGTGGAGACGCCGACGATCAGGTCGTCCCTGCCGTCACCGGTCAGGTCGCGGTAGTACGCCTTGAGGACCGGACACCGGCCGCTCTCGCCGGAGTTGTCGGCGGCGCAGTCCTTGAGCCGCGCGACGGTCTGCCGGTACGCGGAGTCCGAGCGCTCGTACGTCCCGGGGTTCTGGGTGAAGTCCGCGCGGACGACGTCGGCCGGGTCCACCTTGTGCAGGTCGCCGTCGGGCACCCGGACGCCGTCGACCTTGACGCTCTCTATGGCGCCGTAGTCCTCGGCGGGCGCCGAGGGGGAGGGCAGGTCGGGCCAGAGATGGGTGGGGCCCTCGGCGGTCGGCGTCGCGCCGGCGCCCCGCAGCCCGCCCGGGTCGCCGCACCCGGCGACCACGAGGGCGGCGAGCACGGCGAAGGCGGCGGCCGAGAGCCGGCTGCGGTTCACTGCACTCCTGCCCGCCGCGGAACGCGGCCTGTCGTGGCACCAGGCCTGTTGTCACGTCACCAGGTCGGCGTAGAGGATGATGTTGTCCGAGCGGTGACCGTCCACGATGGGGCCGCCGCAGGTCAGCAGGCGAAGTTCGGGCCGGTCGGTCGTCCCGTACACCTTATTGGTGGGGAAGTCCTTCTTGTCGACCTGCTGGATCTCCCGCACCTTGAACGTCGCCGTGCTGCCGTCCGCGCGCGGCACCTCGATGGTGTCACCCACCTTGACCTTCGCGACGTTCTTCATCAACGCGGGGCCGTTCGCCGTGTCGTAGTGCGCGACGATCACGGCCGCGCCCTTCTCGCCGGGCGTGACCCCGCCGGTCCACCAGCCGGGCTCGTCGGCCTTGTCGGCGGGCGGCACCTCCAGCTCGTCGTCCGCGCCGGTCCTGAGGTCGAGCATCGACTTCGCGTCGACGCCCGCCGCGGGGATGCGCAGGCCGGTCGGCTTCGACTTCTTCAGCGGGGCGACGGCCTGCTTGGCCTGAGCCGTGGCCGCGTTGTGCACCTTGACGTCGGGGGCCGGGTCGCCGTTGCCGCCCTGCCCGCAGGCGATCAGGCCGACGCCGAGGGCGACGGTGAGGGCCGCGGCGGCCGCGATGCGGGTGGTGCGGCGGCGCTGCCGGGCCGTGTCCTGCGTCTCGTCGGGGGCGTCGGGCTCGGGGCCGGTGGAGGTGCGCACGGGGAACTCCTGTGGGGGAGGGGAGGGACGGCAGGGCTGTGGCCGCCGGACGGTGAGGGCCGTCCGGCGGCCGGCGGAAGGGGCGGGAGCGGGCGCGGGGCCGGAGGTCAAGCGTCCGTGCGGCCGCGGCGCAGCATCGCGAAGCCGAGACCGGCCGCGCCGGCCGCGGCCATGCCGCCGCCCGCCACCAGGAACGCCGGGTCGCCCGCGCTCCGCACGTTCTCGGCACCGGCCTTGACGCCGCCCTTGGGGGTGACGGTCTTGTCGCCCGCGCCGCCGGTGTGCGGCTTCGGCTGCGGGGTGACCTTCTGGTCCTTCTTGCCGTGGTCCTTGTCGCCCTTGCCGTTCAGGTACGTGATCCCGATGTGCCCGTTGGAGGGGTGCAGCTCGTACTTCACGCCGCCCTGGGTGACCGTCGGGTGGGTGGCGGAGAGGGTTGCGATCTCCTTGCCCTTGAGGGAGATCGTCGCCACGTACGAGCCGCCGCGGTTCTGGATCCTCGCCTTTGCGCCGTTGCCGAGCGTGACCTCGTAGACCTCGCCCTTCTGCGGCTTGTGCGTCGGCTTCTCGGACGGCTTGCCGGAGGAGGCGTCGTCCGGCTTCGGCGGCTGGCTCTGCGACGCCGAGGCGTCGGGCGCCGGGGAGTCCGCGAAGGCGCCCGCGGCCGGGAGCAGCAGCGCTCCGCCGACGAGGGTGGAGACGGCGGCGGTACGGAGGAGGGTGTGGCGGCGGTGGGTGCTCACGGGGTGTTCCTTACCTTCGGTCGGCTGATCGCTCCGGCGTGATCGGGGGGACAGCTACGAAGTTAGATGTCCGCTATTGCGGCAATTCGTCGGCTATGTAACAGGGGTCCATAGCTGTGCGGGCGGTGCCGTTACGGGACCAGGGGGGCGTCCCGCCCGGACCGGGTGGACCCGGTGCGGAGCCGCATCGGCCCCGCTCCGCGGCGGCGGGCTTCTTGCCGGGGGCGCGTGCGGGCTGTTCCCATGGTCGAGGGGGTGGTGGCGCATGACCGGACTGCGCGTCGTACCGGCTTGGCAGCACGGCCGGGAGCGGCTGTACGTGTGCCTCGCGGACGGCAGGAGCGTCGCCTGGTACGACCGTGAGTCGTCCCGCGTCAACCTGCTGAGCGAGGACCACGAGGGCGACGTCCTGGACGCCCTCGCGCCCTTCCTGACCGGCCAGGTCACGGTGGGCCCGCCGCCCGCGCCCACCCCGGCCGAGCTCGCCCGCCTCGCCCTCCACCCGGACGACGACCTCGCCCCCAACCGCCCCGGCGAGGCCCTGGTGATCGCCCTGGACCGGGACCCGGCGCCCGCCCGCAGGCTGCGCGCCGACCCCCGGCACCGCGCGCTGGCCGCCGAACAGGGCGTCGGCGCGGCCCTGGACGCGCTGGAGGGCGCGGGCTGGCGGGTGCTGCACTCCGTGCCGCTGCCCGGCGGCGCCCG
This sequence comes from Streptomyces sp. NPDC002564, assembly GCF_042889645.1. Lineage (NCBI taxonomy): Bacteria > Bacillati > Actinomycetota > Actinomycetes > Kitasatosporales > Streptomycetaceae > Streptomyces > Streptomyces sp. NPDC002564. The sequence continues at coordinate 918,766 of NZ_JBIARE010000001.1, forward strand.
CATCCACCATCTGCTGATCGGCCCCGGCGGCCTGTTCTGCGTGGCGACCCTCGCGGTCCGCAAGCACCGGGTGCGCATCGCCGACCCGATGGTCGCCGTCGGCCGCGGCGAGCCGGTCCCGCTGCTCCGCACGGTCCGCGCCGACGCGGGCCGCGCCTCGTTCGCGCTGACGGCCGAGGTCCGCCCGGTGCTCGCGCTGGCCGGGACGGGCACCGCCGACCTGGCGGTGGCGGCACCGCCCCGTGACGTACGGGTGCTGCGCGAGGCGGACGTGCCGGGCCTCGCCCGGCTGGGCGGGGTGCTGAAACCGGCCGACGTGGAGGCCCTGCACGCGCTCGCCAGGGACCGCCGCACCTGGGAGCGGGTCTGACCCGCCGGGGCGGGCCGCCCCGGGCCGTCAGAGGTTGTCGCCCCAGCCCCCCTGGATCATGGTCTGGAAGGCCCAGGAGCCGCCCCGCCTGATCAGGATGTCGGCGTAGCGCAGGTGCTGCGTCTCGCCGCCCGTCGTCATCGCCGAGTCGGTGAAGACGACGGCCATCGCGGGGGAGAGGAAGACGGGCGTCCGCGTCGACTCGAAGCGGATGTCCTCGCTCCCGTCCCCCATCACGTGCGTCATCGTCCCCACGAACTGCTCCCGGTCCCACTGCGCCGACCGCCCGTCGCCCGCGGAGTCGTCGCTGACCAGGTTGAGCGGGAAGACGGCCAGGTCGGCCATGCGCTCCACGTCGCGCTGCGCGCTGTGCGCGTCGTACGCGGCGAACCAGGCGTCCAGGCTCGCGCGGTCCTCGGCGGTCGGGACGTATCCGGTGTCGGGAAGATCGGGAAGAGGGGTCACGCGGTCTCCTCTGCTCGTCGTGCGCCGGGCCTGCCGACTCATCAACTTTGACTACTGACGCAGAGGGTATGCCTCGTCCGCTCTCTGATCAAACTTGATTAGACGTGATACGGGTCACGGTCACCCGGCGGGCAGCGATCCCGCCCGGGCCGGATCCAGCAGCGGGGCGAGCAGATCGCCGTGCCGTGCCAGCCGCGGCGCGATGTCCCGTGCGGTGAGGGCCAACCGCGCCGCGTCGTCACACTCCTCGACCTCGGCCCACGTCACGGGCGCCGAGACGGTCGGCTCGGGGCGGGCCCGCAGGGTGTAGGGCGTGGCGGTGGTCTTGGCGGCCGCGTTCTGGCTGAAGTCGACGAAGACCTTGCCGGGGCGCAGGCTGCGCGTCATGCGGTGCACGACGAGGTCGGGCAGCTCGCGCTCGGCCTCGACGGCGAGGTCCTTGGCGTACGAGGTGACCCGTTCGGAGGGGGTCGGCTCCAGCGGCACGAGGAGGTGCAGGCCCTTGCTGCCGGACGTCTTCGCGTACGCGGTCAGACCGTCGGCCGCCAGCCGCTCCCGCAGCCAGCTCGCGGCCCGGCAGCACTCCACGACGGTGGCCGGCTCCCCGGGGTCCAGGTCGAACACCAGTCGGTCGGCCCGCCCCGGCGCCTCGTCCCGCCACTGCGGGGTGTGGAACTCGGTGACCAGGTTCGCCGCCCACATCAGCGAGGGCAGGTCCTGCACGACGACCTGGCGCGAGACGCCGGCGGAGCGCGGCACGTCCGCGGTGTGCACCCAGTCGGGTGTCCCCGGCGGCACGTTCTTGGTGAAGAACCGCTGCCCGTCCGGTCCGTCCGGGTAGCGCAGGAAGGAGACGGGCCGGTGCGCGAGGTGCGGGAGCAGGGCCTCGGCCGTGCTCGCGTAGTAGTGCAGCACCTCGCCCTTGGTGAAGCCGCTCGCGGGATACAGGACCTTGTCCAGATTGCTGAGCGTGAGCCGTCGCCCCTCCACCTCTGTGATCGGCGTCATAGGATGAGAGTCCCATAAAACGCTCATAACGCCATGAAGTGTCTGACGGATCCCCTGGTCCTTCTCCGGCTCCGGCCTTGTCTCTTCCTTACCTCCCTTCTCTTCCTCCTCCTTCTTCCCCATCCCTCCCCTTCGCGAGGTGTCGGACTGTGCGATCCATATGGAACGGCGCGATCTCCTTCGGCCTGGTCAGCATCCCGATCAAGGTCGTGAACGCCACCGAGAACCACTCGGTCTCCTTCCGGCAGGTCCACACCGAGGACGGCGGCCGCATCCGCTACCGCAAGGTGTGCGAGCTGGAGGACCGCGAGGTGCCGACGGCGGAGATCGGCAAGGGGTACGAGGACGCCGACGGCTCGATCGTCCCGGTCACCGACGAGGACCTGGCCGCGCTGCCCGTCCCGACGGCCAAGACCATCGAGATCGTCGCCTTCGTCCCGGTGGACCGGGTCGACCCGCTCCAGATGGACACCGCGTACTACCTGGAGGCGAACGGCGTCCCCGCGGCCAAGCCGTACACGCTGCTGCGCGAGGCGCTCAAGCGGAGCGAGAAGGTGGCCGTCGCCAGGTTCGCGCTGCGGGGCCGGGAGCGGCTCGGCATGCTGCGCGTGGTCGACGACGTGATCGCCCTGCACGGGCTGCTGTGGCCGGACGAGATCCGCGCGCCCGAAGGGGTGGCCCCCGAGGGGAAGGTCACCGTCCGCGAGGCCGAGCTGGATCTGGCGGACGCCTTGATGGACACCCTCGGCGAGGTCGACATCAGCACCCTGCACGACGACTACCGCGCGGCCGTCGAGGAACTCGTCGCCGCGAAGGCCGACGGCACGGCCCCGGCCGAGCCCGCCCCGGCGGACGAGGACGGCGGCAAGGTCATCGACCTGATGGCCGCGCTGGAGAACAGCGTCCGGGCGGCCCGCACGGCCGGGGGCGGCGGATCGAAGGGCGGCCGGGCCCCGGCCGGCGGCAAGAGCGGCAAGAGCGGCAAGGGTGCCAAGGGCGCCGACGGCGACAAGGACGAGGTCGCCGTGGTCACGCCGCTCGCGCGCCCGTCCTCCCGGGCGTCCCGGACGTCCCGGACGACGCCCAAGGAGGTGGGCGGCAAGAAGTCGACGTCGTCCGCGACGAAGAAGAAGTCCGAACCCGCCCGGAAGCGGGCGACCAAGGCGACGGCGCCCGCGAAGACCGCGACGAAGGCCACGGCGAAGACCGCGACGAAGACCGCGACGAAGACCGCTCCCAAGGCGACCGGCAGCAGGACCACGGCCAAGAAGGCGGCGACGGGCAAGAAGACCGCCGCGGCGAAGAAGACGACGGCCAAGCGCCGCAGCTCGGCGTGACGGGGGCCCTGGAAACAGCGCGCCTCTGGAGACAGCGGACCCCGAAACAGCGGCCCGCGGTAGCGGGGCGAGGCGCCGGGGGCCGAGGCCGGAGCTCGTACTCCCGCCCCCGCCCCCCTCAACCTGCCCCCGCCCCCACGCCCCTCAACCCGTCAAGGCGCCCCCGCCCGTCAAGGCGTCGCCCCGCTCCGGTCGCGCAGCGCGGAGGCGATGACCTCGGCGACGTACGGCAGATGACCGTCGAGGAAGAAGTGCCCGCCGGTCAGCACGTGGCAGGAGAAGTCGCCGCGCGTCTCCTGCTCCCAGAGCCGGGCGTTCTCGACCGTGACGCGCGGGTCGGCGTCACCGGTGAGGACCACGACCGGGCAGTCGAGGGGCGGACCGCTCCGGTGGACGTGCCCGTCCAGGAGCCGGTAGTCGGCGCGTACCGGCGGCAGGATGATCGGCAGCAGCTCCGGGGAGGACAGCAGTTCGTCGGCGGTGCCGGACAGCCTCCGCATCTCCTCGACGAGCTCGCGGTCGTTCATCTCGTGCACCGGCCGCACCAGGGCGGCGGGCCGCCAGGGCAGCGAGGGCGCCTGCCGGCCGGAGACGAACAGCGCCACCGGCGGCCGCCCCGCCGCGCTCATGCGGCGCGCCGTCTCGTACGCGAGGACCGCGCCCATGCTGTGCCCGAACAGCGCCGTCGGCTCACCCCTGTCCCACCCGGGCAGCGCGGCGAGCACGGCGTCGACGACCTCCTCCGAGCGCTCGGCGAACGGCTCGCCGAACCGCTCCTGACGACCGGGGTACTGCACGACCAGCGGGTCGACGACACCGCTGACGGCGGCCGACAGCGGGTGGTAGGCGCTGGCGGAACCGCCCGCGTGCGGGAAGCAGAGCAGACGGGTCCCGGCATCGGGTGCGGGGTGGAAGCAACGTATCCAGTCGCCCACGAGCGCGCCCTCCTTTCGCGTGCCGCGCGCGGCGGCGGTGTTCTGCGTACCCGTGCCGGGCACGGCGTACGGCGTTCGGTCTGCGGGGCGGCCGGCCGTGTCGGGACCGCCGCCGACCGCCAGCATGCCCGATGCCCGGGGACCCGCGGCACCGGGGACGGCAGGCCGCGGCCCCGCCTAGACTTGCCCGGTAACCAGCGGAGACGATCGGGAGGTCGGCAGGTGACGACGGGTGTCGGCGGCCACGGGGCCCACGGGGATCCGCCCGCCGAACTGCTCACGGAGGCGGCTGCGGCCTTCGGCCTGCTCGCCTCGACCGCGCGCCTGCACCTCGTGTGGGTCCTCGCCCAGGGCGAGAGCGACGTGAGCGGCCTCGCCGAGCGGGTGGGCGGTGCGCTGCCCGCCGTGAGCCAGCACCTGACCAAGCTGAAGCTCGCCGGGCTCGTCGGCGCGCGCCGCGAGGGCCGCCGCATGGTCTACTTCGTGGCCGACCCCGACGTCGTGACGGTCGTACGCCTGATGGTCACCCAGCTCGCGTCCCGGTCCGAGGCCGCCGCCCCGGCCGCGGGCCTGCGCGGAACCGGTGCCTGAGGGGCTCCGCCTCGTGCCCGACGGCCCGGCGTCCCCGGCGCCGAGGGCCGTCGCCGAAAGCGGCCCGGCACCGGCGCCGACCACCCTCCAGATCCTGCGCTCGCTGGACACCGGACCGCGCGGCCTCACCGACGAGGAGGCCGACCTCCGGCTCGCCCGGCACGGCGAGAACACGCTGCCCGCCCGGCGGACCCCGCCGTGGCCCGGCCGCTTCGTCCGCGGCCTGCGCGACCCCTTCACCGCCGTCCTGCTCTGCCTCGGCCTGGTCTCCGCCACCGTGTCGGCGTGGGGGACGGCCGGGGTGATCACACTCCTGGTGGCGGTCAGCTGCGCGCTCCGCGCCACCGGCGAACACCGCGCCGACCGCGCCATGGACGCCCTGCGCGACCTCGTGCCCACCACGGCGACGGTCGTGCGCCGCCCCGCCGCCGACGCGCCACCGGCTCCCCGCGAACTCCCCGTCGACCAGCTCGTGCCCGGCGACATCGTCCGCCTCGGCCCCGGCGACCTGGTCCCGGCCGACGTCCACCTCGTCGCGGCGCGGGGCCTGTACGTGAACCAGGCGCCGCTGACGGGGGAATCGGAACCGGTGCCCAAGCATCCGGTGCCCCCGCTCCCGCCCGCCTCCACCACCGCCCCGTCCGTACCCGTAGCGTCCGGCGAGTCCCACCGCTGCTTCCAGGGCAGCAGCGTCACGGCGGGCGGCGGCACGGCGGTGGTGACGGCGACGGGCGGGCGCACGCGCTTCGCGGCGGCGACGGGGGGCGTCGGGACGGCCGGTGCGGCCGGGACCGGAAGCCCTTTGCCCGGGGCCGGGAACCCTTTGCCTGGGACCGGAACCCCCTCACTCGGGACCGGAAGCCCTTTGCCCGGGGCCGGGAACCCCTTGCCTGGGACCGGGCCCCCCTCACTCGGGACCGGAAGCGCCTCATCCCGGACCGGGAACCCCTCACCCCGGACCGGAAGCGCCTCATCCCGGACCGGGAACCCCTCCCCCCGGACCGGGAACCCCTCCCCCCGGACGACCGGAACTCCCACACCCCGGACCGCAAAGGGCGCAAGCCCCGGTGCCCGGGCGGCAGGCTCCCGCCCCGCCGCCACCGCCTTCGACCCCGCTGCCACCGCCTTCGACCCCGCCGCCACCGCCTTCGACCGCTCCGTGCACGGCATCTCGTGGATCCTCATCCGCTTCATGCTGCTCACGCCCCCGCTGGTGCTCATGGCGGACGCCGCGCTGCGCGGTCGCGGCCTGGAGACGCTGCCCTTCGCCGTCGCGGTCGCGGTCGGGCTCACCCCGGAAATGCTGCCCGTCGTCGTCACCACGTGCCTCGCACGCGGCGCCGCCCGCCTGGCCCGGACCCACGGCGTGATCGTGCGGCGGCTGCCCGCCCTGCACGACCTGGGCGCGATGGACGTCCTGTGCGTCGACAAGACCGGCACGCTCACCCGGGACCGCCCGGTGGTGGAGCGCGGCGTGACCGCCGACGGCCACGACGCCCCCGAGGCCCTGCACTGGGCGGCCGTCAACGCCTGGTGGACGCTCCAACTGGCCGACCCGCCCGCCCCGGACGCGCTGGACGAGGCGATCCTCGACGCGGCCGGCGAGGACGCCCTCACCTCCTGCGAGGGCGTCACGGCGCTGCCCTTCGATCCGGTACGCCGCCTCGCCACCGCCGTCGTGCTGCGCCCCGGCGCCGGCCTCGGCGTGCACACCCTCGTGGTCAAGGGCGCCGTCGAGAACGTCCTGGAGCACTGCGCCCTGTCCGACGAGGAGCGCGCACCCCTGCACGACCGCGCGGCCCGCCTCGCCGCGGACGGCCTGCGGGTCCTCGCGGTCGCCACCGCCGACCGCCGCGCGCGCCACCGCGACTGGACCCCCGCGGACGTCCGCGGCCTCACCTTCCGCGGCTTCGTCACCCTGCGGGACGAGCTGGCACCGGCCGCCGGCCCGGCCCTGCGCGCCCTCGCGGATCGCGGGGTCACCGTCAAGCTGCTCACCGGCGACCACCCCGGCACGGCCGCCCGCGTCTGCCGCGACCTGGGCGTGGCCCTCGCCCCCGACGACGTCCGCACGGCGGCGGACATCGACGCGCTGACCCCCGCCGAACTGGCCGACGTGGCGCACCGCACCACCGTCTTCGCCCGCTGCACCCCCGCCCACAAGGCCCGCGTCGTCGAGGCCCTGCGCACCCGCGGCCACACCACCGGCTTCCTGGGCGACGGCGTCAACGACCTGCCCGCGCTGCGGACGGCGGACGTGGGCGTGGCGCCGCACGACGCGGTGCCGGTGGCGCGGGAGACGGCGGACGTGGTGCTGCCCGACAGCGGCACCGCGGGGACCCCCGGCCTCACGGCGATCGACCACGCCGTCACGGCGGGCCGGGGCAGCAGCGCGAACATCGCGACGTACCTGCGCATCACGCTCTCCTCCAACCTGGGCAACGTCATCGCGATGCTCACGGCGGGCCTCCTGCTGCCCTTCCTGCCGATGCTCCCCGCCCAGGTGCTGGCCCAGAACCTCTGCTTCGACGCGGCCCAGCTGGCCTTCGCGTACGAGCGTCCGGCCCGCGCCGCCCTGCGCCGCCCCACCGCGTTGCGCCCGCGCGCCCTCCTCCGCTTCATCACCGGGTTCGGCGTCCTCAACGCCGTGGCGGACCTGGCGACCTTCGCGGTCCTCGCCCTCGCGGTGCCCGGCCCGACGGGCACGGAGGACGAGTCGGTGTTCCACTCCGGCTGGTTCACCGAGAACCTGCTCACGCAGGCCCTGGTGATGCTGCTGCTGCGGACCGTCCGCGGCAGGTCCACCCCGGTCACGTGGGCGGCGGCGGCCCTCGCGGTCACGGGCCTGCTGCTCCCGCTGTCACCGCTGGGCCCCCTGCTGGCGATGACGGCGCTGCCGCCGCTGTACTACGGCCTGCTGGCGGCGGTGCTGGCGCTGTACGCGACGGCACTGTGGCTGCTGGGCCACCGCACCAGGCGGCGGCTCGAACGGTAGGAGGGCCGCGCCGTTCTCCGCGGAGGCCCGAGCCATGGGAGGGTCCGCACCGCTCCACGGCGGATCGATCCGCAGAAGGGGCAGGCCGCACCGCTCCACGGCGGTCTCAGCCGTAGGAGAGGTCGGAACAGGGCCCGTCATCGGCGGACCGGGCGTCCTCCCGACCGCCGCTCGCGGCCCCGCCCCCCTCCTGCCCTTCCCGCCCCATCTCCTTCCCCTTCCCCTCCTCCTTCTCCTTCTTCTTCTCGACATACGACTGCCCGAGGATCACGCTGACCCCGGACCGCCCACCGTCACCGCCACCATCGCCGTCCTTCGCGGCCCGGACATCGGCTCCGGGGAAGGCGCGGGCGACGGTCTCGGCCCGGGACTTCAGCCCGGGGGCGTACTCGACGACCGTGGTGGCGTACTCCCGACCGGTGACGGTGCCCGTGCCGGTGACGGTGAACCCGTGGGAGGAGAGGGACTTGGCGGCGTCGGCGGCGAGCCCGGCGACGGTGGTGCCGTTGTAGACGCCGACGGAGACGCCCTCACCGTACGAGGCACGGTCCGCGCGCCCCTTCTTGCCGCCGTCACCGTCACCGTCCCCGCCCACGGGCTCGTCGTTCTTGAGGGCGGTCCACAGTTCGGAGGCGTCGGGCTCGACGACGGCGACGCGGGCACCTTCGTAACGCCAGGGAATGGTGACGAACTTGGTGTTGTGCAGGTCGATGTCCTTCATGGACATCGCGAAGGAGATGAGTTTGTCGGCGGAGCCGAGCCCGGGGTCGACGGTCATGGAGCGCACGGCGGCGTCGGCGAGCGGGAACAGCTTGCCGGGGCTGAGACCGTCACTCTTGACCTTCTTCAACAGGGCGCTCACGAAGGCCTGTTGGCGCTTGATGCGCCCGATGTCGGAGCCGTCCCCGATGCCGTGCCGGATGCGGACGTAGTCGAGGGCGCGCTGCCCGGCGACCTCCTGGACGCCCTGCCGGAAGATCTGCTTGCCGCGGTCGGTGCGGTTCGGGTTCAGGTCCCGCTCGTACACGTCCTTGGGCAGGCAGACCTTGACGCCGCCCACGACGTCGGTGAGTTCGGAGAAACCCTTGAAGTCGACGACGACGGTGTGGTCGACCCGCAGCCCGCTCAGCTTCTCGACGGTGTTCTGCGTGCAGGCGGGGTTGCCCTTCGCGGTCTCCCCGACGGAGTACGCGGCGTTGAACATCGTCCGCTGCCGCGGCTCGGTCCACTTGCCGTCCGGGAGCTTGCAGGGCGGGATGTCGACGAGGGTGTCGCGGGGTATGGAGACGGCGACGGCGTGCCGCTGGTCGGCGTACACGTGCAGGAGGAAGGCGGTGTCCGACCGCCCGACGTCCTGGGCGTCGCCGCCGCCGAGGGCCTTGTTGCCGCCGGTACGGGCGTCCGAGCCGATGACGAGGATGTTCTGCCCGCCGGAGCTGCCGGCGGGCCGGTCCCCGGAGACGCCGTCGGCGCTGAACGTGTCGATGCTCCGGTCCAGCTTGAGATAGATCCACCCGCCGCCGCCCACACCGAGCACCACGAGGGCGCCCAGCACTCCCAGGCCGATCCGCCGTCCGCGCCGCCCGCGCCCGCGCTTCCGCCGGACCCCAGCCATCCCGCCCACCTCACTGCCGACCCCGCCACGGTTGTACAGTTGCGCAATATAGCAACTGTCGCGCAGCAGAAGAGACCCCCGAACCCACGAAAGGCGAGGCCCCCCATGATCCGCAACGCCCTGGAGCCCTGGCACCTACTGATCGTGGCGATCGTGGTGATCGCCCTGTTCGGCTCGAAGCGGCTGCCCGACGCGGCCCGCTCGGTGGGCAAGTCGATGCGCATCCTCAAGAGCGAGACGAGGGCACTGAAGGAGGAGGGCGCGCGGAGCCGTCCCACGGACGACTGAGCGCGCCCCGCCTCGGCCTGACCCGATCCGACCTGACCCGATGCAACCTGACCCGATCCAACCCGGCCCGATCCGGCCCGGCCCGATGCGCCCCGAGGCGATCCGCCCCAACCCGTGACGGCCGCGGAGGGCGTCGGAGCCGGTGCGTTACGCCGCGGGGGCGCCGGCGGCCCGCACGGCCGAAATGTCGAACTGCAGCCGGACCTTCTCGCTGACCATCGTGCCGCCGGTGGCGAGCCGCTGGTTGTAGACGAGCCCCCAGTCGGTGCGGTCGATGGTGGTGGTCCCGTCGAACCCGACCCGCTCGAACCCGAAGGGGTCGACGACCGACCCCAGGTAGTCGAGCTGCAGCTCGACGGGCCGGGTGACGTCACGGATGGTCAGGTCCCCGGCCATCCGGAAGCTCTCGCCGCCCTCGTGGACGGCGGAGGTGCTGCGGAACACCATGTCCGGGAACCGGCGCGCGTCGAAGAAGTCGGCCCCGACGAGATGCGCGTCGCGCTGCTCCACGCCGGTGTCGACGCTGCCGACACGGATGACGATCTCGGCCCGCGAGGCGGCGGGCCGCGCACCGTCGAAGTACAACGAACTCTCGTAGTCGGCGAAGGCCCCCCGCACGGTGGTGACCATCGCGTGCCGCACGGAGAACCCGATCCGGCTGTGCGGCCGGTCGATGGTCCACTGCCCGGTCAGATCACCGAGCGAGGGATCGAGCGCGACCCCACCCCCCGAGGGCCCGCCCGCCGGCGTCGGCTCGATGGTGGCGGTCTGCCGCCGACTGAAGATGCCCACGAGGTCGTCCCCTCCTCCGCATTGATCACTCCGTTTGACCGCCCTGTTCTATCCCGCCCCCCACCCCCACAACACACCGAGACGTCCCCCTCGTCCGTCTTCCATGGCATCGGCGACAAGGATGCACAGGATCAACAACTTGTGGATGTACGCGGGGAGGGGGCGGGGTCACGCAGAGTCATGACGGAGCGTCACTCCTGCGCCGAGAGGCGCTCGGCGCGGCAGACCCCTGAAGTCGAGCCGTGGGGGAGCGGGGCCTCCCTGATCAACTTGTAGCGACCCGCCCCCTGACGCCGGCTAGGTCTGCCGCAGCCCCAGATCTGCCCTGACGGCTTCCAGCACGCTCATGGCTGCCGTGCTGTCGATCTGGAGCACCTCAATGGCGCCGCGCACAGAATCTGAGACTTTTACGGACGTACTGGCAGAGGGCTCCGCATCCCATTCTCCGTTTGTCCGGCTGACCGCAAAATGGCTGCACAAGGTCGAGATGCAGGAAAGGTAAGTGGCTGCGTGCAAAGCCAACGGAAAGTCCTCCGGAGCCGCAGCTCGGATACGCCCCACTGCGTCGTCCAGCGCCGATACCAGCGCGCCTTCGTCGTCAGCTCTCCTGACCTCGACCAGTGATTCGATGACCACAGCGAGCAGTGCGCTGTGCGAATCTCTGACTTTCGCGCCGAGGGCTTCGACGACCGAGATCGCTTGCTGCTGCGTCACGGTCCACACAACTGTTTCCAGCGGGACGGCCCGATCGTCGGCTCGCCGCACACTTACACATTGCCGAGCGATTCTGATCAGATCGCGTGGCAGGCCACCGCTCATTGCGTGGCAGAACAGGATGAGCGGGAACGGAAATCCGACAACTCTCCTTTGGAGGAGATTCTCCGATTCGGCGATGGTGAAGCGTTTGACGGGAATGATCGCATCAAATGAAGAATCGAACGCATCTCGCAGGGGGACGCCCCGCAGTGAAAAATTGTGAAGAGCGTCCTCTGATACTGAAATCAGGAAGTGAACGCCATCGATGTGCAGCAGATCCTTCACGCTGTTGACGAAGGCGAGAGCGTCCTCTCCTGCCTCCATCTTGTCGAGCTCATCGAGGACCACGATGATTTCTCGCGGTGCATCTTGATAAGAGTATTCGAGCCGTGAGCGCGTATAGGCGGTGACAAATCCTTTGAACTTGGCCACCAGCTCGGGATGGGTCAGCTCCCGTTCGGCGCGCTCCACCTGGCTGGAGTCCTCCATACTGAACAGGTTCACGGTGAACGTGTTCTTGCTCGCCGTCTGCTGTGTGGTGGAGAATTCCAGGCTTTCCAGGACATTGATGGCCGAGACGGCCATTCCTTCTCTCCTCCGAGGGGACAGGGCATCGGAGACGAGTGACACCAGGAAGTTGCTGGATCTGATGGAGACGATCAGCGTCGCCACTCCTGTGAGGACGAGCAGCAGGCCGGGAACGTCGGAGGCCTCGAACGGTCCCACGCCCTTTGACCGGCCGATGGCGATCAGCCCCAGCCCGGCCAGGGCGAACAGGAGGCTGACGACGAGCCGGGTCAATTCGACTTTGAACATCTCCCGCCTACGTCGCTGGAACTGATAGTGCTCCGCTCCGTAGGAAGCAAGTACCGCCTCGGCCACCGCTCTGAACAGTACGCGGAAGAATTCGGGTGCCGAGTACTGCACCGGAATGGGAAGGTAAACGCTGAGGTATCGCTCGGGATCGCGCCGGCAAATCCAATGCATGAGAGTGGACTTGCCGATACCGCGAGTGCCGCTGATGCCGATCGCGGAGGTTCTGTGCTCCTTGATGAAGTCCATCACTTCACGAGCTGATGATGAAGGAACCGCATCCATGGTGTCGAGCTCCACCAGGATAGGCGCCTTCGTGCTGTCGAGAGTCGCCTGCTGGCTGCTGCCCCGTTCCCTGCGTTCATTGACAACGCTTGAAAGAGTGGCTTGAGCTTCGGTCCGAAGCGCTGCGGCGAGACGGTTCTCGTGGTCATCCACTTTCGTGGAAGCCCGACCGAGTTCCTCGAGCAGCGGGCGTCGGCGGGCCCCGAGGAAGGAAACGAGGAAGGCGGAGGCAATCAGAGCCAGAGCGCTTACCCACCAGTTCAGATACTCGGGTACCGGAAGGGTGATTTCCTCGAGTGTTGCCAGTAGGGAAGTGGCGAGGATCGCGACGGAAACAAAGAACCCGACGATGATCCGGATACTCTCGGGCCGTCTGCTCCTCAAGTCACGCTCGGCGGCTATCACGGCCAAGAAGGCGGAGCGCCAATTCGAATATTTCTCCAGGGCGGCCGATCCTTCCAATCTCGACCTTGCCGCAGCGCGATCACTTTCGGTAGGAAGGGGGAGCATCCCCTCTGCGGCCTCACTCAGTGCCCTGTCCAGCAGCTCATTCTCCTGCTCCTCGAATCGTTCCAGCTCCTGAGGTGTGAGCTGGGAGGAGGTGAGTGACGAAGTGACCAAGGCAGTTCCCCACGTCGAGTGACGGCAAAGTCAGCGCCATTATGCCGACGCAAGGAGATTGGCGTGGCGGCTTGGGCATATCCCCTGCGTTCCCTCCGGCCACGGGCTGACGTGAGCCACGAGACCCACGCCGCCCGCGGGCCGCAGGACCGGCCGGCCGAGATCAGGGACCTCTCCGCCCTGCCAGGTGTAACCACTCAGGACGTGGGGTGCTGCTGTGCACGACGAGTGCCGAAAGGGTTGTCGATGACGTACCGCCAACGGCCGTCCGGGCCGCGCCGGGCGACGTCGGTGGCGGTGCCCCCGATGTGCACGTCCCGGCCCTCCGGGTCGGTTCCGTCGATGGCCCAGTCGACTATGAGCAGCGCCAGGTCTCCGTTGCGGTACACGTGCCGCGGACGGACCGAGAGGGGAATTCCGAGCTTCTGCAGGCGGCTGTTGGCGGTGCGCAGGTCCGGGCCGGTCACCGGCGTTCCCGGCTGGGGGACCAGCACCGCGGCGTCTTCGTAGACCTGTGCCAACGCGGTGGCGTCACCGCTGTTGAACCGCTCGGCGAACACCGCGGGCATCTCTTCGGGCCGATCGGCCAGTTCTCGCATGATCGACGGACGTCCTTCCGGGCAGGGAGAATCGGGATGCCCACACGCTAGGAGGCGATCTCGTGACTCACCGAACGGTTGGCCACTCGGCAGGCCTCCCCGACGACCCGCGGGCGAACGTCACCGAGCCCACTCCCGAGTGCCCCGTCGAGATCGCGCTGGCAGCCCTGCGCGGTCGCTGGACGACGCTGGTGGTCCGCGAGCTGCTGCGCGGCGACCGCTCCTACAGCGAACTGCGAGAGGCCCTGCCCATGTTGTCGGACAAGGTGCTGTCCGACCGGCTGGCCCAGCTCGGCGAAGCCGGAGTCGTGGAGCGCGACCGTCGACGGGGCTGGCCGCCGCGAGTGCGCTACGCGCTCACCGCAAGTGGACACCGCCTCGGCCCGGTCCTCCAAGCGCTGTGGGACTGGGGGACGGAGGCCTCAACGCAGCACGGCGAGGCCAGGGCCGACCGCGCGACAACCTCTCCCCGCTGATGAACCGCCCCGCCCCCGCACTTGCTGCGACGCCCCAGAGGCCGTTCCACACCTCGTTCGCAGCCCCCCGGACCCACGCCCGCCCCCGAGCGACACACGCCCGCACATACGCAAAGACCCCGGCCTCAGCGTTTCCGCTGGTGACGGGGTCTTCGGGCACCTACTACAAGGTGCCCCCGGCAGGATTCGAACCTGCGCACACGGCTCCGGAGGCCAAAGGAGCCCGAGCGCTCGCACACCCTCTGACCTGTGCGGGGGAGTGCCTGCCGGGATCCACACTCCATGATCATTACGTCCCTATTACGCGGGCGGCCTGTCAGCCTCTGCCCGTGCCCCGTATGGTCGTTGGCATGATCTCGGGCAGCGACGGCGGCGACGATACGGGGTTCACGGCCGAGAGTACGGCCCGCATCCTCCGTGACGCCTGCCGCTCCGCCGGCCTCGACGCGACCGGCGCCGAACTCCTCCGCCTCGGCTCGAACGCCGTTTACCGCCTCGCCTCGGAACCGATCATTGTCCGCATCGCCCGGGACCCCTCCGTGCTCTCCGAGATGGAACGCGCCGTCGGCGTCGCCCACTGGCTGGAGCGCTCCGACTTCCCCGCGAACCGGGTCCCGCCGCATGCCACTCAACCAGCCGTGTTCGGCGGCCGTGTGGTCACCTTCTGGGAGAGCGTCCAGGACCACGAGGAGTACGCCACCGTAGGCGAGCTGGCTGACCTCCTGCGCCGCCTGCACTGGCTGGAGGAGCCCGAATCCCTCGGCCTCCCGTACTTCGACCCACACGCCAAGCTGGCCGCCTCCCTGGACGGCCTGGACGCCGTCTCGGACCAGGACCGGGAGTTTCTGGAGGAACGCGCGGCAAGGCTCGGCAAGGAGTACGAGCGTCTGGACTTCGTGCTCCCCTTCGGCCTGATCCACGGCGACGCCAATATCGGCAACATCCTCCGCCACCGCGACGGTCACGCGGTCCTGATCGACCTCGACGGCTTCGCTCTCGCTCCGCGTGAATGGGACCTGGTCCTCACCGCCATGTACTACGAGCGGTACGGCTGGCACACAGCGGAGGAGTACCGGGACTTCGTCTTCCGATACGGCTTCGACCTGATGAACTGGCCCGGCTACGAGACCCTTGCTGATCTCCGAGAACTCATGATGGTCGCGTGGGTTGGCCACCAGGCGAAGGACAGCGAGCGTTCGGCCGCCGAATTCCAGAAGCGCCTTCACTCCCTCAGGTCAGGCGAGGGTCGGAAGACCTGGGGCGCTTTCTGAGTACCCCGTAGAGCTGGAGCCAGTGCGCCTACGTGGACGAACGGGCCCCGCTCTCCGCAGTCACCCACAACCGGTGCTCGCGTACCTGCTCCGCGAACGCCCGTGACACGGCGTTGTCCCCGGCAGTGAGAAGGTCCGTCCGGAACTCCGCGAGGTAGCTCACGCACCGTGCCGACTTCAGGTTCTCCCCGAGATCGAGCGCGTCCACAGCCACCCGGCACGCCTCCTCGATGTCGCCGGCGCGAAGGTGGGCATCGGCCAGCACCATGGAGGCGAAGAAGTCGCTTCGCACGTGGCTGCCGCTCATCGCGTTCTCTGCGTGCGCGACGGCCTGGCGGGCGCTGTTCACATCCCGGAAGCAGTGCGCGGCCTCGGCGGCCAGTTCAGCGGCGTCGAAGTAGGTGATCCACTCCGGCTCGTCCTCCGCGTTGCAGCTCTCCAACGCACGCGTTGCGGCCGTCAACGCTGCTTCGCAACCTCGTACGTCGCCGGTCCTGGCAAGTGCGCGTGCCTCCATGGCGTGGAACTGAGCCCGAAGCGTCGGGGTGGCCACCGCCGAGATCCCCATGAGCGCGGCGCGGGCGAGAGTAGCCGCCTCCGTGTACCGACCGAGGAAGGTGGCTTGGTGGCTCATCGCCGACAGGATGCTTCCGGCAAGGCGCCGGTCGCTCCCGTCCTGGGCGAGCCGGAGGGCCTGGAGGAAGTAGCGTTGCGCGAGTCCGTGATGGCATGCGTCGTACGACATCCACCCGGCGAGAAGCGTCGCCTCCGCCACCGTGGAGTAGAGCGCACGTCCCACGGCGTCGCTGTAGCTGCCGCGCAGCAGGGGAACCACGTCCGTGCTGAGGTACTGGATCACGGAGCGCCGTGCGTGGTCGCCCCCGAACCGGTCGTCGAGTTGGGCGAACATGTCAGCCGTCGCCTTCACCGCGGCTACGTCACCGAGCCCCACCCGCACTGACCCCGGTCGCCCTGATCGGGGTGCGGGCCCTGGTGCGACCAGCCATCGCAAGGAAGCCTCGTTCCATGCGGGCTCGGCTGCTTCGGCCTGCAACAGCGGCTCGTACCGGTTCAGGTCCGCCGTCCAGAGCCGTTCTACGGTGCCGATCGCGGCATCGGGGCTGTCCGGATAGCCGGCGTCGAGAAGTACAGCGTCCTGGCTTCCGCCCTGCTCCAGCCCGAGTGCATCCGGCCCGAGCCCGAGCGCGTCACCAAGCAGCGCTCCGTAGAACGAGTCGGGTGTGCTGTGCCCGTTCTCCCAACTCGCGATTCGCCGCTTCACGCTCTCGTCGGAAGGGATTTGGTGTCCGCGTGCGGCGGCTACCCGCCGGATCTCACGCACCAGCCGGAGCTGGCTCCAGCCGCGTTCGGCTCGCGCACTGCGTAGACGTTCGTTGACCGGACCCATGGCTGACGTCTCCCCGCCCTCCTCGACGCATGGCAAAGGGTGGTGCGTGGTGCTTGTCCATCATGAACGTACGTGACGCAACAAGCCTGTTGGCACGGGCGAAGGGAATTGGATCGACTCCATTTGCGGATGACGCGGGGTGACGCTCCCTCGTCCCGTGCGTCACCCGACGTCGTCTCTCGTCATCTGCCCAGCTCAACGCCCACACCGGGAGTGTGGAACCACCGAGCCGCAGGAAAGTGCGACGGCGGAACCGAGGTGGGGAGATGACGTGCAGACGGTGACCAGGAGAGGCATCGAGTGGCTTTCCGCAAGCGCCGACGACCCGGTGACATGCCGTGCTCACTGGGCCTACGACCCGCGCCAGCCGACGATGCTTCGCACCGGACGCTTCTTCGACGTGGTGTCCGTCGGGCAACGCCTCGGCCTGGAGACCTTCAACCAGATGTGCCGCCAGGGGTTGCCCTGCGGCCCGGCGATGGTCGATCGCGCGGCCCAGCGCGTGGGCTTCTTCCTCGGCTCCAACAGCCGCGACTGGTTTGCGCACTTCGTGAACCGCGAGAGCACCAACCCCCTGGCCTACCGCTACCTCGGCGCGAACGCGGTAGTCGTAGTGCCGGGCCCCATGCCCTTGACCGGCGATCGCTACGAATGGCTCCGCGCACCGATCCGCCGGCCGGAAGCCAACCCCCTCCGACCGATCGCGTTGGCCATGCTCCTTGTTGCTTCCGCCGAGCTCCTGACCCGGGTCGACCACTACGGAGAGCGTTTCCGCTCTCCCGCCGATGCCCTCGCGGCCTATCCCGAGGAGCCGAGCACTAGTGCATGACGAACCGTCTGGCCGCGTCGATGCTGCCCGTTGGACACCACTGGACAGCGACGGCTGGTACGCCGCCCGCAACGCCACCATGGCCCTCCGGGACGCCCTGACCAGTGCTGGCCTCGACCACGACTTCCCGTACCTACGCGCCGACTTGAATGCCTTCGGCCACGGCCTGGTCGAACTGGGCCGTGTCTCGCCAAGCACGGCCGAGCACCTGGCCGAACTGCTGCGACTGGGCTTGTCGAGCCCTGCAGAATCCCGCCCAGACACCGCGACCGACCACACCCCGGGGGAGTGAGCCATGACCGACCGACACGGAGTCATCGCCCCGCGCGCCGAGAACCTGAACACCGGCGTGAACTACGTCCGCGGCTGGGCGGAGGGCCGGCGCAGCGCGGACAACCTAGCCCAGCAGCTCGCCGCCCTCGGCCTGGAATCCGACTTCCCCGGCCTCAGGGCGGACGTGAACGTGCGCGGCGACGGACTGGTCCGCCTCGGCACGATCCGCCCGGAAGCGGCGGAGCTGCTGGCGCAGCTCATCAGCGCGGGAGCAGAGGCGAAGGTCCGACAAGCAGCCTCGCCTGTCTCGGCTGTTCCCCGCTGAGCGCCCCTGCACCTCATCGCGATCACAAGCCAGGTGGCCTGCCGCCCGGCCGGGACCGGCGCCCCAGCGCCGCAGCCCGGACGGACGACAGGCCACCTTTTGTCGGCCGTATCTCAGTTCGGGAAGCGGGTGCCACTTTGCGCGGTGACCTCTTCGTTCCGAAGCAACTTGAGCGGGGATGCTGCCTTGGGCTGGTGTGCTTCTCACCTGCGCTGACCGTCCGCTGACGTTCGCGGTCGTCCGCTGTTGTCCGTCGGCGTTGTCACGCAGTTACACACTCACCTTCGCTGTTCTTGCGGTGCGGGAAACAACGGTGCGGGAGCGCTGACGGCTGTCCTACTATCATTCTGCCTGCGTCGGCCGGCGCGCTGTAGACCCGCAGCACCGGCCCGTTGTGGAGGGGGCCAGCCCGTTCGAGCCGGGCCAGGTGGGCTGACATCCGCTGGGTGGTCCGGCGCGTGGTTTGTATGTGCTGCAGCCGACGAAAGCCAGCCACGATGGCGGGTGCTCCGACCGATCAGGTGCGCGTGTGCCTCGCTGCACCCCCACTGGCCTCAGCCATGTTGCTTCTTGCTGCGGGCTGGCTGGTTGCTGAATGCCGCTTGCTCAGTACAGCCACAACTGATCACGGGCGGCCGTGACCTGCGGCCGCCTTATCGATCAACGTCCTGACCTGCTGCTGAGCTGTCAGCAGTTGTCGACGTTGGTCATCGTTGAGCGCCCTTCCACGGCCCGAGGACGGCCCGGGAGGGCGCTCGTGCGCTGACCGCCATGATCGCGGAAAATCGGGATACGGCCCCTTCCATGACCGATACCATCTGAGCCATGGGAGGAAAGAACAACACTTGGTGGCTGTGCACTGAGTTCAGTGCCAGCTTTTCAGACGAGGGCTCACGATTTGGCGCCGTCCTGAATCCTGCTTTGAAGCGCCAGGCTGATTCCTCCTTCGCGCACGCCGAATACAGGATTGCAAATCACGCAAGTGAGTTTGACTGTATTGATGCGATTCTCGCCCTCAAGAGGGCCATGCAAACTCGCCTTGATCACCTCGATGAGATATACAAATTTAACCAATACTCCGAGGCCAAGAATCTTGGGTGGCTGGGATTACTGGAGAGCTGGGGAGTGATTCGACAGCGCATGCTACGACGCATGAGGCAGCTGCGAAATGCCGTGGAACATGACGGCGCCGAACCTCCCAGCCTGGAAGAATGTCAAGACTATTGCGAGGTCGCCTGGTGGTTCCTCCGTGGCACCTCCCCACTCTTGATGCCGTTGACGGAAACAACCTTCATATTTGATGAAGGTCATGTGTCCTTCCGTTTCCGATACAGTCCGGTGACCATTTTGGCATCGGGAAGAGTGAATCCGGAGATGCTCTCTGATGCGGAAATAGCTGGCTGGACGAAAATCGAAATGGTTCCCGAGCGGCGAACAGGGGAGCCGAATCGGGAGACCCCTTACGGGAATCCTGAAGACGGTACATACCAGATTTCCTTCAGGGTTGCAGACCCGAGTTCGGTACACTCACTCCTGCGCATGGCTTTTAAGGAGCTTCTCTAAAAGCGTGCAGGTGCGCAACCATGAAGGTCGGCGGAGTCTCAATGGCTGAGTCAACAGGCCGGGCGCCGTCCATCGGCTAAGAACGGCGCCCCGGGTGGCCCTTTGGCCGAGCTACCCCTCGATGCGAACTGCGTGCGGGGCAGTCGTTGAGGTCTGCCGAGCACGTCGGCCGGTCGCCTGGGGATACCAGCGCTCGGTTGCGGCCGTGGCGGTTGCTGTACTTCCGTGCTGTACAGCCCCCGCCACTGAACACCGCTCTAGGAGTTCGATCGGGCCCGCTCCGACTGCTGATGTCGACTGATGCGATATCAGGGCTCGATAGTCGCTATGCGATCGGCACGTATTCGACGCGGTGGGTTCGGAATGCCTGCCTGTCAACCGGTTGCGCTCGCACTAATCTAGCCCTAGGAAATTCTCTTTCTCTGGATCCCATCGTGACCCGTAGATCTTAAAGAGCTTACACAGGTCCAGCCAGAAAGCGAGAAGTGAAATCTGTTTAATGAGGGCCTCGGTGAAAGTGTAATAAGGGACTTCCCTCCCCTTGTAGCTAATCATTCCGTCATGCATTGTATAATCAAATTCGGCGTGCGCGATACTATTGCGCACGTCTCTATTGAAGGCGGCATTCCAGTAGTAGCGAAGAAGGGTATGGCGATCTAGGTAAGCCTCCTTGGTTGCCGCCCTAGCCTTCGCATATTGGTTGAGGTTATTCACCTGGTCGCGTGGGTTAAGCGCCCTCGGCCCCCACCCTTGGGCATCGGCGGGGGCGCGGATGATTTCGGAATCCCGCCCCTCGGCAATATTCTGCATGCGAATCACCAAGGGAAGCATTTGGCAGCTTACCTCGAAATTCTGCCGGTAGGCATCTCGTAGTGAATCGATACGCCCAGCAGGGAATTGCCATCCTTGTGGAATCGGGGCGCCGATGGCGCGAAGATGGACGACCGTCAGGGCAGGTGTCCATTCTTGATTGCTGCGCAGAAGGTTCAAGAACTGCTCGGATGCTCTCTTATTGGCGGCAATGAACTCAGGTTTCGCGATAATTGAGTGAGCGCATTTTGCGAACTCTGCTTCCTTCTTGAATGTTCGCGACCATGTATCGCGTTTGCTCTTGGGGTATGCGCCCTCAGGATCTATGGAAGACACCAGCATATACAGGATCCGATGCAGCACGGTGTGACGGTCCAGTGCGGACGGACTGTCTGGCCACAAATCTTCGAAATTGCGCTTCATTACCGAATCTAGTAGATCCCACTTTTCTCCTAGATAGAATCCGTAGGCGTGCTCCAGTGGGTCGATCCGGTCTCCGAACCATCTAACGATGGATAGACATTGCATGTATCGCGTAAAGTAGTCACCGAATAGTTGGGATGCGGCAAGGAAGGATGAGAACTCTCCGCTTGCTGGATCGCTTGGCAGGTCCCCATAGGTTGTAACCGTGTGCCATTCTGTTCCCGCGCGTTCGGGATCGATTAGGGTGATGCCAGGGAGGGATAGGCGTGGAAGGCCGTCACTAGCTTCGTACGTTTCCCCTCTGATCGCGGAGTGGCAACTAGGGCACGACACAGTGACAAGCTGCCGTTCGCGTGCAATGCCGACTCGTAGAATAATTGCTGCCTGGCATGCCGGGCACTCGATGTAATTACGAAGGATCACTACTCGCCCCCCTGGTGTGAAGAATTGGCTGCCCTTATTCGTTAGATATTCGACCTGATGTGCGATGATCCCTTGTTGGGCTGCGCCAGTCTAGTGCTGCTGCTTTGGCTCGATGGGGCGATTGCGGCCCTTTACCCCGTCAGGTCGGTGGAGCGGCTTTGGGCTGGAGCTGCTTTGGGGCGAGTGATCATGGCCCCGTAAGCTTCCGGCGATTCGGGAAGTCTGTGGACCTGCCCGTTAAAGCACGACGTTGGGGCCATGATCTTCGAGGCTCGCCCCAAAGTGGCTGCCTAAAGCCGCGGAGCCGACCGCCCCAGCCACAACCGTATGAGCCTTGACCTCTGTCAGGTGAGGTTCTCAAGGCCGAGCTTGGCCAGTCGCGACCGGATGGCGCTGGGTTTCCGGCCGAACTGCTTCCCGAGGGCCTCGAAGTCACGTTCCCCTTGCTGGTAGAGCGCAAGGAGGTGGGCGTCGTCCTCTTGTGACCACGGGTGGCCCATCCGCGGAAAGCGAGCCCGTAGCTCTTCCGGCGTCTCACGCTTCCTGCCGGCATCGCTGTGAGGGCAGACGGACTCGATGATGTCGAGTGGGAACTCTCCGACGTGGGTGCCTGTGAGCCAGAGGTTCAGGTGGCCCTCGTCGAACGTTATCCGGTCGGCATGGACGGTCACTGCTCGCCGTAGTACGTCGCTGTCGTTCGGGTCCTGGTGGTAGTCGGTGAACGTCAGACGGAACGCAGTGCGCACGGTGGAATCCCCCATAGGGGCCATCCTGGCGTGCCCGCTGGGCATGCGGTAGATCGTTTCTCGTCCTTGCCCGGTGCACGCAGCGCGCCGCCGGGAGGGGCCGCCGCTGGCGAAGACAGGGCGGCAGCCCCGCCGACAAGGCGGCGCGCGCCCGCGCCGTGCGCGGGCTCTTGAAGAAGTAGAGAAAGTCTGAACCGTGCGCTGAATCTAGCGTGGCTCGCTATAGCCGGAACGCAAGCTCCAAGTCGTGCCCTGGAAGGTGGAACTCCTCTAGGGCTAGCGGCTTGTCCGTGGCCGTGAGCGTGACGCGGAGGATGTGCAGCATGGGTACGCCGTCGGCCAGGCGTAGGGCCTGAGCCTGGTCCGGGAGGGGCATGCGGGTGCGGACGTACTCCGTGAAGTGGAGTTCGTGGCCCAGCTCGGCGAGCGCGTTGTAGATGTGCGGGGCCGGTGGTGGGGGCTGCTCCTCGTACTTGGTGTCCAGGAGTACCGAGAACGGGATGTAGGTGCGGTGGAGTTGACGTAGGCGGCCCTGGTCGGCGGTCTGCAAGGCGTCGTAGGTGAACAGGGGCTCGCCCGGCGGGACGCGGAGTAGATCTGCCAGGGCGAGTGGGGCGTCAGTGCGCGTCGCCGTGGGCTCTTCGGCGTCGGTCCAGCGGATGCCGTCGGCCTCTGCGTATGTGCCGTCGGAGGCGCGGCGGACGCCTCGGGGGAGGGTGAGGCTCGGGCGGTTCTGGGGGGAGCGGGCGAACGTGCCTCGGCCCATGATGGCCTCGACCAGTCCGGACGCCCTTAGTTCGGTAAGGCCCTGACGGACAGTCGGACGCGTCACGCCGAACTGCTTGGCCAACGACTCCTCCGAGGGGAGCGGCTGGCCGGCGGGGAAAGTGCCGTCCAGGATGCCTTCGCGCAGGTAGTCGGCGATCTGCCGGTACTTCGGCTGCGTGTTCTTTGGCGGCATGCCCGGTCCTCCGTGGCCCTCGGCCTTCGCGGCTTGTGCGTTTCCGTAGACGAGCTGTCCACGAACGTGGACAGCTTCTCTTATCCCAACACGGTTGACAACCCGTACTACGGGTCGCCAATCTGGACTCACTCACCCGTACTACGGGTGGTCTAGCAATCCGCAGGGCTGGCCTGCGGGTGCCCATGAGAGGAGTGCAAGAAGTGGCAACCCTTCCGATCGAAACCGCCAAGTTCACGGGGATCATCTGTGCCGTGCCCCCGACTCCGCGGCTCGTCAGCCGTGAGTCCGGGCAGGTCCGGGTGGACCGGGACACCGGCAAGACGCTGTATCAGGTGGGCCTGTGCCTGATGGCCGGCACCTCGGCGGACGTGGTGAACGTGAGCGTTCCCGGTGAGCCGTCCGGCGTGCAGAACGGCACGCCTGTCTCCGTGCGCGACCTCGTCGCCATCCCTTGGGAGAACGAGGGTCGGCACGGGATCGCCTACCGCGCCGCCGAGATTCGACCTCTGCAGGCGGCCTCTGCCGCTAAGGGGGCCGGGCAGTGATGACCCTGGCGTCCTCCGACCCGGCGGCCGGGGCTACCTGGCCGAGTTGGGTCCTTGTGGTCGCCGCCGTCGTGGCGCTGGGCCTGTTGATAGCGGGCCCGGCGCTTCGCCGGAGGCATCCGGCCGCCTGGTGGCTGTTACTCGGCTACCCGGCCGCCGTTTCTCGTGTCGCCCGTACCTGGCGGGCGCTCATGGCAGGGTGCGGACTCGCCGTGAGTCGTCGCCCGGCGCTGACGGTGGTGGCCGGGCTCGTCGGTAACGGGGCTCCGCCGCCCCAACCCCGCGTTCCCCGTTACGGGTTCATCCGGCCCACGCCTACCGGCTTCGTCTTCCTGGCTCGCCTGCTCCCTGGGCAACTGCCCGAGGACTTCGTGAAGGCGGCTCCCGCCATGGCGGAGGACTGGCAGATCCACGCGGTCCGGGTCACGTCCCAGCGGCCCGGTGTCGTACGGATCAACGCCCTGTACGCCAACCCGCTCGCCGCGCCCCGGGCGCCCCGTACCCGCGCACCAGGGCGACTGCTGCGGGTGGTCGTCGGGACGCTGGAGACCGGGGCGGTCTGGGTCATCGACCTGCGCCGGATACCGCACTGGCTGATCGTCGGCGCCACACGCTCTGGCAAGTCCACGCTGATCAACGCCCTCGTCGCGGGCCTCGCGCCGCAACCGGTCGCCCTCGTCGGCATCGACTGCAAGGGCGGCATGGAGCTGTCGCTCTACGGGCCTCGTCTCTCCGCTCTCGCGACCAACCGGAGACAGGCGGTGCGGCTGCTGTCCGCGCTGGTGGATCTCACCCTGGACCGCATGACGATCTGCCGCGCGGCTGGCGTGCGCAACATCTGGGGCCTCGCGGAGAAGGAGCGTCCGGTTCCGGTCGTCGTGATCGTGGACGAGATCGCGGAACTCTTCCTCATCGCCGGGCGCCACGAGAAGGACGAAGCACACGCGGCTGGCACCGCGCTGATCCGGCTCGCTCAACTCGGCGCTGCGCTCGGGGTGTTCCTCGTCGTCGCCGGACAGCGCGTCGGCTCCGACCTCGGCCCCGGAGTGACCGCGCTCCGTGCCCAGCTCGGCGGCCGGGTCTGCCATCGGGTCGCCGACCCCGGAACGGCGGAAATGACCCTCGGCGACCTCAACCCCGACGCGCTCAAGGCTGCTCAGGCCATTGCCCCCGAAGAGGCCGGCACTGCCGTACTCGCCTCCGGCGACGGCTGGGAGCGCGGCCGGTCCCACCTGATCACCGAAGCGGAGGCCGAAGCCGTCGCCGCCGCCCACGCGCACCTGACACCCGCACTGCCCGAACTGTCCGTCGCCCTGGCCTGACAAGGAGAGTCACCGTGCTGGTCACCACATCGGCCGTGTTGCTGCTCGGCCTCGCGATCTGGTTCCTCCTGCGCATCCGGTACCTGCGCTGGCTGGACGTGCTGCTCTGCTGCGCCTTCGGCTTCCTGCTCTCCCGCACCGTCGCCGCGCCGCTTGTCTCGCAGCTGCTCTCCGGCATGAACGGAGTGCTCGCACAGATCCGGTTCTGAGCCCGGCGGCCCCAACGAACCCAACCACCCGAACAACTCAACGGAAGGCATCCGTGCGCATCCGACTGCATCCACCGCCTGCAACCGGCCCGCCGCTTTCCCTCTGCGTAACGGCACCCACCGCCCGATTCACGGGCTCCCGACGGGGCGCGAAGTCGCCAAACCCGACCCCGCCGGAAGCCCTCTCCCTTCGCCACATGAGCAGTGAAAGGAGCACTCACACTGTGTCCACCGCCCACCGTCCGCGCAAATCCCACGCGCCGGACTGCGACCTCCGGGCTCCTGACGACTATTCCGCTACCTGCGCGGGCCGCGAACAGGTCGTCCTGGTCGCCCTCGACGACACCGAACGCCGACTCTGCCCCGGCCACGCCGCTGCGGTCTGGCTGACCGACCCGACGTACCGCTTCAGCGCCAAGACCCCGCCGGATGCCATCGCTGCTGTGATGGGCCACGCCTTCGGCCCCGGGGGCGGTGGTCGGCGATGAACGCGCCGTCCGCACTCTCCCCGGGCGTTACCGCTCTCCTGGAGCGGGCAGTACAGCCGGACTTCCCCGGCTGGCGCCGCGCCATCGTCCGCCTCGGCGGCTGCACCAACCCCGTTCACCTCGTCGGCTCCAGCGTCCTGGTGGACACCGCGACGGGGGAGACCCTGGCCGGTGCCGAGGAGTCCAGCGGTCCGGCCAGCGCGCGGCGTCTGCTGACGGCCTGCGGGAACCGCCGGGCATCGGTCTGCCCTGCCTGCTCCCGCCTCTATCAAGCAGACACGTACCAGCTCGTACGCGCCGGCCTCGTCGGCGGCAAGGCCGTCCCGGAGACGGTGGACACGCACCCCCGGGTGTTCGCCACCCTCACCGCGCCAAGCTTCGGGGCGGTCCACACTCGCCGGGAGCAATCGGGCCGCGTACGCCCGTGCCGCCCCCGGCGGGGTGCCGCGGGCTGCCCGCACGGGCTGCCCCTCGGCTGCGCCCTGCGCCACGCTGCGGACGACCCTCGCCTTGGCGAACCGCTCTGCCCGCGCTGTTACGACTACGCCGGCGCCGTGCTCTGGCAGTCCTGCGCGGGCACGCTCTGGCACCGCTTCGGCATCGAGCTGCGGCGGGAGATCGCCCGCCAGGTCGGGGTGTCCCGTGGGGCGCTGGGAGAGGTGGCCCGGGTCTCGTACGCCAAGGTCGCCGAGTACCAGCGGCGCGGCCTGGTCCACTTCCATGCGGTCGTCCGCCTCGACGGCCCGGACGGACCGGGCTCCCTCCCGCCCGCCTGGGCAAGTACCGCTTTGCTTGCCGATGCCGTTCCGGTCGCAGCCTCCCGAGTGCGGCTGCGGCCGCTGGGTGGCTCGGTCGTCGGAACCCGAATGCTCCGCTTCGGCACGCAGATCGACGCACGCCCTGTCGACGCATCCGCCATGGGGGAGCGGCCGTCGTCGGGGGCTGTGGCCGGGTACATCGCCAAGTACGCCACCAAGGGCGCCGAGTCGGCTGGCGCGGTCGACGGACGTATCCGTTCCCCGCGGGAGTTGGTCCTTCTACCGGTGCGGGCGCACGTGCTGAGGATGATCGGTACGTGCTGGTGGCTCGGCGGCCTGCCCGCGTTCGCCGGTCTCGGCCTGCGCCGCTGGGCACACATGCTCGGCTACGGCGGGCACTTCTCCACGAAGTCCCGCCGCTACTCGACCACCCTCGGCGAACTCCGTCGCGCTCGCGCCGACCACCGGGCCGAGGAGCAGCGGGCAGCGCTCGGGTTCGCCGGCCGTCCCGTGGTCGTAGTCGGGCAGTGGCGATACGCCGGGCGCGGCTACTCCCCGGAAGGGGCGCTGCTCGCGGCCTCCGTACGGGAAGGCGGTGGTGGCCATGGCGCGTAACCGGCCATCGGCCGAACTCCTCACCGTTCGGCAGGTCCTGGAGGAGTTGGGAGGCGTCTCCCGCCGCACCTTCTACCGCTGGCGTGAACTCGAACTCGCCCCGACCTGCATCCGCCTCCCGAACGGCCAACTACGGGTGCGCCGCGACGTGCTCGACGCCTGGGTGGAGGAGCGAGCGGAGGACGTGTACGGGGGCGGCCGATGAAGTCGTACAAGGTCGTCATCTGGAAGTTGAGCGTGAACCGCTCCGCCAAGAAGCCGACGCATCTCGTGCGTTGGTCGGTGGAGGGCGAACCGTTCCACGACTCCTACAAGACCAAGCCGCTTGCCGACCGCTTCCGGGCCAAGCTCTTGCGTGCCACGGAGAGAGGCGAAGCCTTCGACACCGTGACGGGCCTTCCCGACTCCCTGCGGGGTGGAAAAGTCGCGCTGAGCTTCGTGGAACTGGCCGTTAAGTACACCGATGCTCGGTGGGCGGAGGCTTCGGCCAAGCAGCGCGACAGCGTGACCGATGCGCTGGCCACGGTCCTGCCGGTTCCCGTCAAGGCGCTGCGCGGGCGGCCCGAACCATCGGCCCTGCGTCGCGCACTGCGGTCGCACCTGCTGCCTCCGCCTCGTCGCGAACGGGAGCGACCCGAGGAGATCACCGATGCCCTGGCCTGGCTGTCGAAGGCATCTCTGCCGGTGGCCGAACTCTCGGAGGGGTCCCGCGCGCAGGACCTGGTCGATGCGCTCTCCCGGCTCCTCGACGGCAAACCGGCCGCCACGCAGACCTACCGGCGTCGCCGGGCGGTGGTTTTCAACCTCTTGCAGTACGCCGTCGAACTCGGCGCGCTGACCGTCAACCCGCTGACACAGGTACGCCGGACTCGGGGCAAGCGGGCAGTGCAAGAGGTCGACCGGCGCGTGGTGGTCAATCCACGGCAGGCGCGGGAGCTACTGACCGCGCTCACCTACGTCGGCGAGTACGGCCGGGCGAGCGGCCGGCGGCTCCGCGCCTTCTTCGGGTGCCTGTACTACGCGGCTGTGCGCCCCGGCGAAGCACTGGGCCTGCGTCGCACGGACTGCTTCCTCCCAGACAATGGCTGGGGTCGCATCGAGCTGGCGGAGACCCGGCCGACGGCCGGCAAAGCGTGGACCGATTCCGGTGAGGCGCACGATCGTCGCGGGCTCAAGCAGCGGGAAGCCGGTGAGATCCGGACCGTGCCCATCCCGCCCCCGCTGGTTCGACTGCTTCTCGACCACATCAAGGAGTTCGGTACGGCCCCGGATGGGCGCCTCTTCTCCAGTGAGAGAGGCAACGTCGTCGCGGCCTCGTCGTATTCGCGGGTCTGGAAGCAGGCACGGGAACTGGCGCTCCTGCCACACCAGGTCGGATCCGTCATGGCTGCCCGGCCGTACGACCTCCGGCACGCGGGAGTCTCGCAGTGGCTCAACTCCGGTGTTCCGGCGCCTGAGGTGGCCGCGCGCGCCGGGCATTCGGTCGACGTGCTGCTGAAGATCTACGCCAAGTGCATCGACGGGCAGGAAGCAGAGATGAACGACCGGATCATGCGCGGGCTGGGGGAGGGGGACGCCGAGATGTGAGCCCGATGGAGACCCGGTGAGAAAGGCCCTGGAGCCGTTATGCTCCGGGGCCTTCTCCGTGTCCGCGGCCGGACCCCGAAAACGCCCGCTCACCTGCACTGACGGCCGCCAAGATCATTACGTCGCCATTGCGTGATCACTGGCAAACGACTGCTTCCGCCCGCCTCCACCTGCACATACAAAAAGACCCCGTCGTCAGCTTCTCCGCTGATGACGGGGTCTTCAGGCACCTACTACAAGGTGCCCCCGGCAGGATTCGAACCTGCGCACACGGCTCCGGAGGCCGGAACGGTCCCACGCGTTTTCCCAGGTCAGAGCGTTACCTGACGCTTCGTTAGCGGCCTGGTCCCGCGCATGTCCCGCGGGTTGGAAATCGCCACATCCGCGACACATGTCCGATGTGCCGCATCCCGTGTGTCCCGCAGGACGACTCAGGCGACGCGGGGAAATAATCCGGCAACACCGAACGTTGGGCCTCCTCACTGTAGAGATCGGGAGGGGACGGTGTCGGGCCTGAAGCTGTTCAACACGAAAAACGGCATGACGGAGGTCATGCCGCGTCTGGCGGGTATCGAGGCGGATGTGCAGAGCCTCATCGAGGCGCACATGGAGACGATGCTCGGCGTGCGATTCCTCGCGAGCGAGTACGTCATCGGCTGCGTCGACGGCGGGCGGATCGACTCGCTCGGCATCGACGAGAACGGTGCACCGGTGATCGTCGAGTACAAGCGAGGTACTGATGCCGGTGTGATCAACCAGGGGCTGTATTACCTCTCGTGGCTGACCAGGCACCGGAGCGCCTTCGACGGCCTGGTCCGAGACCGGCTTGGGGTCACGGCCGCGTCCCAGATCCTGTGGAGCGCACCGAGGCTGATCTGCGTGGCCGGCGACTTCACCCGATACGACGCGCACGCTGTACACGAGCACCGACGCAGCATCGACTTGGTCCGCTACCGGTACTTCGGTAGTGACCACATCAGCCTGGAGACAATTGTCTCTGTCACCGGCCGGTCGAATGCTGTGAACCGTCGCACCCGGCGGCACGCACAGCCGGGCGCGCCCCGTGCGCTCCACGAGCACAAGGGCGCCATGACGGAACTGGCTGTGGCTGTCGACGAGACGCTCCGCGGCCTTGGAGACGGCATCACGCGAGTTCAGCGGAAGCAGTACGCCGCCTACCAGCGGCTGCGGAACTTCGCCTGCGTCATACCGCCCCAGCAGACGAAACTGCTCGTCTACTTGAAGGCGGACCCGAAAAGCGTCGATCTGGTGCCTGGATTCACGAGGGACGTGACAGGGCTCGGGCATCACGGCACTGGCGACCTGGAGGTACAGCTTCGTACTGAGCGGGACCTGGAGCGGGCCCAGGATCTCTTCCGGATCAGCTACGCCGCGGCGTGAAAGAGCAATGGCCCGCAGGGCCATGTGCGAAGGGCCGGTCGGATACTTGATCTGTCGTGATGCGTCCCTTCGACGTGCGGTCGGGTGGTGGCGGTGGAGCTATAAGTATTCGGCGGATCCCCGGTTTCGGTAACCGGGGATCCGCGGCTATAGTGCCGCCGTTTCTAGACGGCCCCCTATGGCCCGTTACCTTTCGCGTTCCTCTGCTGGGGTCGCCCTTCTGTGTCGGCCGCGGCCTTTCCCGAGCGCGAGGCGATCCCATTCGGTGGGTTTCCGCTCGGACGGCTGTGGTGGATACAGCACAGCCTTTGCCGCGTCGAGATCACGGACCAGGCCGACCGGCTCCCACTCGGTGCCGTTCCATTCTTGGATCACGCGTGGTGCGTGGGGTTGGACGTGTTGTCCACGGAGCTGTCCCTCGGCGAGCGGTATCGCGCGCCGTTTGCCCTTCGAAGCATCCCGACGTTCCTCTCGTCGGCGGACCCAGTCCTGCAGCGGCTCGTCTTCATCGTGCATTTCAGCATCGTGGCGCAGAGCCGGAGTCCGCTGCCACCGCCTTGCCCGGATCTCACCGCAGCCTTGACGACTGGGTGCGCGGTACAGGCTGCGCGCGGATTTCCGTACGGCTCGCCACATTCGATCCTCGGGGTTGGGCAGCCGCCGGCTTGGAGGTGAGCCCAGCGGTCAACTCGTAGGCGATGTCCTGTAGTACGGAGGCGGCAGTGTGGGGCGAGAAATGCAGCGTCCACCCCGGGGCGTCGGCGTTGCCCTCGCCCCACAAGGTCCAGACAGGCAGGTCGGACTGCCGAGAGGTTGCTGCGAAGGCGTCGAAGAGGATGCCTCTGGGACGATCGCCCGGTGCCTGCCAGCGGATGAAGCGGTTGTCGGTGTCGTGCTCCCAGCCAGCGTCGAACAATGGGTGTGTGGCCTCCCAGACGGTGGCTTCCGCGACTTTGCTGCCCGCCGCTATCTCGGCCGCATCTGTGGAATCGAGGCTGTCGAGGAGTGCTCGCATGATCGTCACGGGGACCGCGGTGCTTGCGGTGGCGTGCCACCGGCGTTCGCCGACTGGGCTCTCGTAGGCCGCGATCTTCCACTGGGTGTCGTCGGGTTCGGCTTCGTGGATGAACTCGACGCGCAGCACGAGGGATTCGTGGACGGCGTGTGTGGTGTCGTCGGACCAGGTGCGCCACTTTTCCCATGTTCCGTGGGATGCGAGGAAGTCGTTCAGGAGCGTCTCGTGGTCGTCTGCGCTTTTCGCTTCGCTCTCGGCGGTGTCGGCCGTGTCCTTGGGCGGATGGACGTCGGACTGAGTTTCGGGGGCCGGCGGGCGGCGTGCTTGCTCGGCTTCCCGTTCGGCGCCTGTGGCGGGTGCGGGTCCGGGGCGTACGGCGTTGCCGTAGAGGCGCTCGAACTCGGCGATAGCGGCGGCCGGGCTCTCGAATTGGAGGGATTCGACGCGGAGGTGGTTTTCGCCATGGAGGTGGATGCTCGGTCCGTCGCGGTAGGTGCCGACGGCGACGGTGGTCCAGCCGTCGTGGGCGTGCGCGTGGATGATCAGGCGGCCGGAGCGTATGTCGTCGTAGATCTTCTGGGCGTCGCCTGAGACCTCGCGGATCTCGTCTCGGGTGCACCAGGGCATGGGGTAGTTGGCCCAGGTCCATTCCGTGTCGATCTCTTCGCGGAGCAGTGGCGTGATGTCCACGGTGACGCCCTCGGCGCGCAGGGCGTGCGCGGCTTGGTCGGCGTAGTAGGGCTCCTCGCGATCGATGCGGGCCATGACCATCGTGGTGTCGTCGAGGGGCTCGAATCCGTGGAGGGCCAGCAGGGCCCGCACGGTGTGGCTGGGGGTGCCCGTGAGGGTGGCGGTGACGGCGCTTGGGCGACCGTTGAGCAGGTCGAGGCGGAGGCGCAGGTCTGCTGCGGGGGTGGGCAATCTGGTCCTCGTTTCACGGCTCCGGCCGGCGCGGGGCCGGTCGGAGCAGGTGGGGTCAGTGGAGTGCTCGGGTGGTGGGAGCTGTGGTGCGCGGCAGTGGGCCGGCGCGCGAGACGGTCGGCCCGCGGGGCGCGCGAGGGGCTGGCGGAGGGCTGCTGCTGCGTGTCCAGCGGGTGCGCAGGGTGGTGAGGTCGGCCAGGGCGCGGCGGCTGCCGGTGATCAGCTGGTGCGGGGTGTTGGCCGGGTCCTGGGCGTAGGCGACGATGCGCGTGCCGACATCGACGGCGCGTCCCAGCAGGGCGCGCTGGAGGACCCGCTCGCCCCAGTATTCGGCCGAGCCGACGGGCGTGGAGAGCAGGTCGATCAGGTCGCGGGGATCGAGGCCGTCGGCGAGGAGGCCGCGGTGCTGGGCTTCCCAGAGCACGGTGACGGCGTCCACGGGCTCCCCGTTGTGGACCAGGGCGGTCAGGCACTGCCAGAGCGCGGCGTGCAGCGGGAGGGCGAAGTCGTCGGGCTGGAGCCAGCGCATGTCGCTCAGGTCTGCCGGGTGTGCGGTGGCCGTGGCGAGGAGGAGCCGTTCCTCGTCGATGGCTTCCTCGCTGCGGTGCTGCGCCCGGGGAGCGGGTACGGCGGTGCGGGGCAGGGAGCCGGGGTGTGAGGCGAACTGCCCGGCGAGCGTGTCGAGGAACTGGCCGAGCGTGTCGGCCTGGGCCAGAGTGATGGCCGACGGGTTGGGCAGGGTGGTGTCCGTGGCGGTCTGGACGAGGCGTTCGGCGTGCGTGAGCACGGTGCGGCGGGCGTGGTCGGCCCGGATCATCCGCCCATACGTCGGCGCGTGCATGGGCCAGGGACAGACCTGGATGAGGGTGTGGAGGTAGGAAGCGGTGAGTCCGGGAGCGTGCGGACGGGCCGCATCGAGCACGGCGTTCAGCCAGGCGGGACTGGAGCGGTGCGTGTCCGGCTCGGGTGGCGGAAGATCGCGCATCGCCTGCCACAGGGCGCCGTGGGCGTGGTTGCTGAAGTGGCCAGTGTCCAGGTCGCTGA
The DNA here is from genome assembly GCF_042889645.1 of Streptomyces sp. NPDC002564. Taxonomy (NCBI): domain Bacteria; kingdom Bacillati; phylum Actinomycetota; class Actinomycetes; order Kitasatosporales; family Streptomycetaceae; genus Streptomyces; species Streptomyces sp. NPDC002564. The sequence continues at coordinate 951,652 of NZ_JBIARE010000001.1, forward strand.
TGTCGGGGAGCCGGTGGGGTTCGAGGAGGAGCGCGCCGAGCAGGGACTGCTCGGCGTAGTGCACGGGGCGCGGTGCATGCACGTCCTCCATGTCGTCCTCGTACGGGTCGGATCGGTGCTGGGCCATCAGGCGGCCAGGGTGAAGTCGTCGGGATGCAGGGCCTTGCCCAGGTGCGGGGCCAGGAGATGGGCGGCGAGCCGGGGCGGGACCGCGTTGCCGATCTGGGAGAACTGCTGGCCCTTGTTTCCGGCCCAGGGGTAGTCAGCAGGGAAGGTCTGGAGGACCCCGGCCTCGTTCGCCGTGATCCGAATGGACTGGGGCACCGGCTGCTGGTCCGTGGGATTGCTGGGCTCGGGTTCGGCGATCCAGACGCATTCGTTCGCGCGGTGGCCGAAGAAGAGGGTGCCGGCCGGTTCCTCGATGGAGCGGACGGTCGCGTTGGACTGGTTGTTGCTGCGCAACGACCACGACCACCGGTGTGCCTCCCCGGTGAACGTCGGCGCGGGCGCGTGGGCGGGCCGATCTTCCCTGGCCCCGTGACGCGCAGTCCACCCCGCTCCTTCGCGGCGAGACTGCAGGACCACGCTGCTCTGGGGCTTCCATGTTCCGCGGTCGCGCGCGTCGCTGAGGGTCTTGCGTGACCCGGACGGGAACGGTTCGGGCCCGCCGCCTGGCCCGCCGCCGGCGCACACGGTCGGCACGGGGCGGTCGGTGGCGCCCCAGCCGAGGGCTTCGGCCATGGACACCCACTGCCCGCGGCCCGGCCCGAACAACGACTCCGGCTCGGCGACCTTGGCATGGGTGGGCGGCGGCGGCTCGGCGGTGCGGGTGCGCGAGGCGAGCAGGATCGCCCGCCTCCTGGTCTGCGGCACCCCGTAATCGGCGGCGTTCAGGATGCCGGTCCACACCGAGAAGCCCCAGCTGCGCAGGATCGCGGCGTACTGGCGCCACAGCGGCAGCACGTCGGGGACCTCCTCCATGGCGATCCACTCGGGCTGGCCGTACTGGTGGAGAGCACGGAGGTAGCGCATGGGTTCGGCGGCCAGCAGGGAGCGCTCGTCCTGGCAGGCGGCCAGGAGCTTGGCGCGGGTGTCGCGGCCGGCGGCGAGGTCGGCGACGGCCTGGTGGACGAGGGGCTGGTCGAGGAGCCCGAGGCGTTTGCCGGCCATCGACCACGCCTGGCAGGGCGGGCTGGCGATGAGCCCGGTCGTCTTCCCGAGGAAGGGCCACACCGGATACATCGCGACGTCCGTGCGGATGGTCAACTGGCCTGCCGCGGCACGGGTTTTGCACGCCCACTCGTCCCATTCCAGGCCGACGTCGCGCACGCCGAGGACGGTCAGTGCGTGACTCCAGCCGCCCGGCCCGGCGAACAGGTCGAGCACGATCACGTGGCCAGCCCGAAGTCGTCGCGAGTCAGAGCGTCGGCGTCGCCGCGGCAGGCCCACGGCGAACATCCGTCGGCGACGCCGTCCTCCAACACCGTGGCGTCTTCGTCGCTGCCCAGTTCCTGCTGCAGGGCGGCCCACTCGGCGGCGGTGACGTGATCGATGGGGGCCTCGCTCAGGGGGATCCGTGAGCGGTGCAGGAAGGCTTGGCCGAGCAGGCGGTTGCCGCTCGCGTTCGCACGGGCGTTGCCCTGGCGGATGGCAGCATCGAAGGCGACGACGTCCGCCCATTCCTCGGGCGAGGTGTCGCGGATCCCGCGCCACTGTGCGTTGCCATGGAAGGGGCAGCCCAGGCACGACGACTTCGGGGTGTCGGCGAGGCCCAGCGACGTCAGGTAGCGGACGCAGTCGGCGCGGGACCAGCCCATGTCGATGAGCAGCGGGTGCCGGTTGCGCATGTACTTCACGTCCGCGTCCTTGGCGCGGTGGACCTCGTCGGTGGAGATGCCGACCCACTGCTCGACGAACACCTCCCGCGGGATGCGTGCGGGGTAGGGGTAGCCGAGAAGTTCGCGGACTTGTCGCTTTATCGGCTTTATCTTGTACTCGCCCGTGCACTGCCGTCGGGTCATCCCGGGTCGGCCGTCCTGGTTGAGGATGTAGAGCGGCATGGAGGCGAACCGGTGATCGGGGTCGAGGGCGTCGTCGCGGATGTTGCCGGTGGACACGCGCAGGACGGGGATGCCGGCCGGGGCGGCGATCTCGCGCTCCAGACGGTCGAGGTGCGCGTACACCGCGCGGGGTTCCCATCCGGTGTCGGCGAAGATCGCGAAGTCGACCTTGGGGAGGATCCCTTCGGCGGAGAGGGCGAGCAGGGTGCTGGACTGGACGCCCGCGCCAAGGGACAGGGCGCGGAACTGGGGCTGTTCGGTGATGGTCGGTCCTGAAGGGTGTGAGGTCTGGGGGCGCTTCAGCGCGTCGGCGGCGCGGGCACGGCGGGGAGCCCGTTGAGCAGGTCGGCGGCGGAGGCGATGAACTGCTGCGGGGTGGGGCGCAGGAGCACGGGCGGCGACGTCGTGGCGTTGCGCCGGCGGGATTCGTTTTCGACGGCGCGCGACAGCGCGGCGGTCAGCTCGGCGCTCGCGTCCTGGGCGGTCTTCGCGGTGCGTGCCAGATGGTCGAGGTGGAGCAGATGCTCCTGGTCGTGCGCCGCCTTCCGTTCCAGATCGAGGAAGAGGCGGAGTGCGGTGGCGGCGAGTGCCTGGGCCTCGACGATCCGGGCCGTCAGCATCCGGGCGCCGTCGGTGGGGGTGCGGCGCAGGCGCTGCCGCAGAGCGTGTGCGTCGGCCGCGATCTGATCGAGGGCCTCGTGATGGCCGGCGGAGTCAGGCATCTTGGGCCGTGCCGATCCGGGTCTGCAGGGCCTGGGCGAACGCTGCGGTCACGGCGGCGGCCGGGGCCGGATCCGGCAGCAGGGCCCGGACGATGGGCGTGCCGATGACGACGGCATCGACCAGAGGCGCCACGCGGGCCGCGAGGTCGGGGCTGGAGATGCCCACCCCGGAGACCACGGGCAACGGACTGGCCGCACGCAGTCGCTCGGTGAAGGCTGCGAGCGCCGCCAGATCGAGGGGCCCTTGGAAGCCGCTGAGGCCGTTGCTGGCGGGTGCGTAGAGCCACCCGGACGCGCTCTCGACCATGACGGGAAGGTCGGCGTCCGCAGCGGCGCGCGAGATGAGGTGGGACGTGCTCAGGCCGGCGTCGTGTGCGGCGTGGTGCCAGCGAAGTGCTCCGGTGTGGGGTAGGTCGATGACCATGACCCCCGCGGCGCCCGCGTCGGCGAGCAGACGGGCCAGGCGTTCGGGGCCGTGGCGGCGCACGGGCTCCCAGTACGTCATGACCACCGTCGGCCGCAGGGACGCGGCATGTGCGACGGCGCGGACGGTGCGGTCCAGGACGTTCCCCTTGACCAGGGCGCGCTGGTAGGCGGACCGGATGAGACGGCCGTCTAGGACCGGGTTCGCGCAGGGCAGCCCGATTTCGAACAGATCTGCTCCGGCGCGGGCGAGATGGTCGAGCTGGCGGTGCTGGACGTCCGGCTCGTGAACGCCGGCAGGGAGGAACACCCCCAGCGAGCAAGGGGGTTGTGCGAGAAGGCTGTCGAGGGGGTTGGCGGTGGCCAGGGCGTGTCCTTCGAGTGGAGAGGCGGACCGGTCAGCGGTGGCGCACGGCCGGTGCGGTGGGCGGTGCGACGACGCTGCTGGTCTCGGCGCGGGGAGGGGCAGGCCGGGAAGGTGAGGCGAGGGCGGCGGCCGGAGCGTCGGTGAAGGCGGGCCGGATGGTGTCGAGGCCGTCGGCGAGATCGCGCGTACGGTCGGTGGCGTCGCGCAGCCACTCCCAGGCCGGGGCGGGGAGTCGCCGCCAGTGGGCGTGGTTGCGGGCCCATTCGAGGATCTCCGTGGCGTTGCGGAGCTGTTCGGCGAGCTGCCCCAAAATCGCGGCCTGCTGTTCGGGGAGGTTGGTGCTGTGGGCTGCTTGGAGGAGTTCGTCCAGGGCCACCGGCGGGTCGTCGTTGTCTGCGGGCAGGCCGTAGAGCTGGGCGTGGATGGCTCGGGCGTAGACGGTGACGGGACCGCCTCGGGAGCGGTGGCCGTAGTCGGCCGCGACCTGGCGCCGGACGGTGAAGTGGACGCTCACATCGCGCGGTGGAGCACCGGGGATCTGGTCGGCCAGGGCGCAAGCGACGTCGTGGACGGTCGGGTGGTCGGAGGGCGTGAGGTCTCCCGGATGTGAGGGGCGGGCGGATTCAGCGCGTACGCCCGGCGGAAGCGGCGGCGGTGGGCCGAGCGATGGCGGGGCGTGTGGTGGCCAGGGCGGGCGTGCGGGGCCGGGCGAAGGAGGCCGCGAGGTCGGTGCACCCGGCCGCGGTGAGGTGCACGCGTTCGTCCGTGAGCCAGCGGGCGCACTCCTGGCGTGCGATCAGTCCGCGGGTTTCCAGGGAGCGGATCGTGCTGATGCTCACGCGGTCGTTGCGGAGGTTGGCCCGGCCGTCGGAGATGGTCACGTATCCGCGGGCGACGGCCAGCAGGGTGTCGCGCTGCGTGGGCGAGAGCGCAGAGGACTGGTGGTCGGGCAGGTATCCGCGCTTGGCGCGATCCGCGACGTAGAGTTCGGCGCTCGCGACGGCGTCGGTGGCACCCAGGGTGGTGAGTTCGAAGACGAGGGCCATGCGGCGTCCTGCCTCCTGGCGAGCTTCCTTCTCGCTGACGGACGCGATGAAACCGTCACCCGTTTCCACGGGAAGCCCTGCCTGTGCGCTGAGCAGGATGTCTTCGGCGGCGCCGAGGTGTTCGGCTGCGTCGCTGGCGAGGTGGGTCAGTTGGCGCACTCGGGCGTAGGCGGTGCGGATGTCGGGACTGTGGTACATCGACTGGGCGTTGAGCGACGTGAGGACGCCGAGTGCGTTGTGTGCCAGCTCCTCTGCCGCCTCCGTCTGCGGAATCAAGGCGGCTAGGGGGTCGTTGCTGAGGAGCCGGTGGCGCATGTGGGAGTCGCTGAAGCGCGTGAAGTCCGCGGCCAGAGCGAGGAGTTGTTCGGCCGGTTCGAGGGAGAAGGTCTTGTCGATCAGAGGGCATCTCCAGGAGCGGGATGAGGGTCAGCGACGCCTCATCGCGCGGTTGATCTGAGCGAGGGCGTGGTCCGTGTGCGGGTTGATCGAGGCGGGGCGGACTGGGGTCATCAGGTCGCTGTGCCCGTATCGGGTGTGGATGGGCACGTCCGCGACGGCGCGCTCGACCGGTGCCGTCGAGGCGAGGTAGGTGAAGAAGTTCCCGACGAGGCGATCGGGTACGTCGCGGGTGACCGTGGCCAGGGGCTCGTGCTCGAAGAAGGCGTGATGGACCCGCCAGGTGATGTCTTCGGCGTCTTCTGGTGTGCGGATCAGCTGGCAGTTCCAGTCGGGCGAGGTGATGACGGTGTCCTGGACGGTCCAGTCGTGCAGCGCGGCGAGCTGGCCCAAGGACTGGTCGGTGAGCGGGATCCGCTCGGCATGGCGGGCGTCGCCGAGGAGTTGCGGGAGGGCCTGGGTGACGGCGGCGACGGCCTCCAGGGGTGCCTGCCGACTGAAGGCGGCCTGCCAGTAGGGCTCGTGGTGGGAGACCGTGCACCACATGCCGTAGCGTTGCATCGGTGCGAAGTCAACGAAGAGACTTCCGTCCGGGCTGTCGACCTCGATCCGTCCGGTAGCCGCGTCCTGACGGTGCTGCCAGCCGAAGAGGCGGACGAGCGGGGCGAGGACGTCGGCGATCCGGTCCCCGGCGCCGGCCATGTAGCGCGGCGAGACCATCACGCGTTCGTCGAGCGCGTACTGGCTCATCGGCGCACCCCCGGCACCGGGGTGGTCGGCGGCACCGTGACCGCGGCTGTCGTCGGCGGCGAGCTGCTCGGCCTGGACTGGGTCAGTGCCCTACCTCCCTGCTCGGTGACGGTGACTTCCTGTCCGGTGAGCAGGGGTGTGCTGGTGTCCCGGTTGACGAGGCCGCGGTTGTTCAGGGCCCGGAAGGTGGCGATGGAGATCCGTGTCCCGTCGTCGGCGGCGACCCGGGTGACGCCCACGCCGCGTGCCGCGCTCTCAAAGAGCCGACCGCCCTTGGCCAGCGCGGCCAAGGCGTCGTACTGCGGGGCCGAGAGCGACGACACTGTCTGCTGCGTAGCCGACGCCGTCGGCTCGGAGGTGGCGTAGTCGTCGGTGATGCCGCTGGCGAGGTAGTGGCAGGCCGTGGCGCACAGATCGAGCTGGTGGGCGGCGTCGGCAAGGTGGCCGGTCATCTGCGGGATGGCTTCGGCATACCGCGTCCGTTTGATCGCTGCGCTGTCGGGCGGGTATCCGGCGAAGCCCTGCCCTTCCCAGGGGTTGGCGAGCAGGACGTGGGCGAGGTCGGTGCCGGCGAGGGCGGAGGAGGAGACGACCGAGGCCATCAGTTCCAGGCTGGCGCGACTGCCGGCGATATTCGTGTAGGAGCTGTGGTCGAGGGCTGTGAGCCGGGTGAGCGCGGTCGTGGTGAGGTCCTGTGCGCTCAGCAGGAGCGGACCGATGCGGTGCAGAACATCCGTGCCGGGCGTATATGAGACGTCCTGGACGCGGTCATGCAGGGTCTGGAAGTCGTCGGCGAGCTCGCGCAGTTGACGGATGCCTTCGAGCACGCCGGGCGGGGCGGTGGTGATTGAGGTTCTTCTCCAGGTTCAGCGGGAGCGGGCGGTGGCCTGAGCCGGGGACACGAGCGGGACACCGGTGACCTTCGGTGCGGTGCGTACGGGTTCGGGCCGGGTGAGGGCAGCGCCGAGCGCGGTGATGCCGGCGGGTGTCAGCTGGACGCGGTCCTGGAGCGGGCCGCCGACATAGGCGGGAAGGGCGGTGCCAGCGGTGCGGGAGACCAGGTGCTTGGCCTCCAGGCGGCGCAGCGTGCTCATCAGCACCTTGGAGCCGCTGGAGCGCGTGTACTCCCGGCCCAGGGTCGAGTTGGCCACGACGTGCCCGCGGGCGATCTCGGTCAGGGCCGATTTCTGGACCGCCGTCAGATCCGCGCCTGCTGCGTGATGGCCCTTGGAGTGGGCGCGCAGCGTCTCCTCGGCGACGATCATGGTGCTGTCCATCACGGTCTTGGTCGCCAGCGCGGTCAACTCACGTGCCGCGGCCGGCGGCTGGTCGGCCGACGACACGGTCAGGAAGACGAGTTGACGCAGGCGCACCTGGGCGCGCGTCAGGTCGTCACTGGGGTGGAGGCGCTGGTCCTGGATGGCCCGCAGGACCTTGAGTACGCCGCCGCCCAGGTCTCGCGCCGATGTGCTGTGAGCGGCGTCCGGCGCGGTGTTCTCGGCTCGCAGCGCGATGTCGAGGGCGTCGTTGTGCCGGGTGAACGCGCCAGCGAGTCGCAGCAGCTCGTCGACAGGGGTGGGCACCTCGAACAGTGCGGCGTCGGCGGACGGCATGGTTGGGTCTGCTGTCACGGCCGGCGGCGTTGCATCGGGGCGCGGGACGCCGGAGGCGGCGCAACCTCGTCGCGTGACACGGGTGCGCCGAGCGCTGCGGACACGTCATGGACGTGTCGGGTGCAGGCGAGGGCCTGCTGTTTCGTGGCGGGCTGGGTGATCGCCCGCAAGGTGACGTCGGGTTCGCTGTTTCCGCATTCCAGGCAGCAGCGGCCATCGACGGGCCAGTCGTCGGGAACATCGTGAAGGGTCGGCATGTACATCCAGGGGGGGGCAGAGCGGTGGGTGGGGGCGGAGCGGTAAAAGGGCCTGAGCGCGCGGCCGGAGCGAGCGGGCTGCTCAGGCGGCGGGGCCGTAGTCCGCCTTCGTGGGCGCGTGTTTGGCGACCGCGCGTTCGGTGATGCCCTGTGATGCGCGGGCGGAGGCGGCGGAGAGCACGGCGGCGCCGGGCTCGAGATACCAGGGGCGCAGGTCGAGCATGGCCGCGCGCATGCCGGTGGCGAACGCGAGGGCAGTGCCCTTGGGCAGGGCGCGGATGGCGTCGGCGGCCAGGATGCGTTCCTGCCGCATGGACACCGAGGTGGACTTGCCCGACTCCGAGGTTGAGGTGGAGGTCGTCTCGACGTCGTGGTCGCCGATCAGGCGGCTGAGCTTGTCCGCGAAGTCGGGGTCATCGATGCCGGAGCCGATGACCTTGATCGTGGAGGCGGACCACATGGCGTCCATGCCCGCGTCCCCCCAGACCTTCTGTCCCTGGCGGTAGGACTGGAGGATGGTGATCGGGATGATGCCGCGCGAGCCCAGGTGGCTGTACAGGTCCGGCAGGTCGCTGATCTTGCAGACGTTGGCGGCCTCGTCGAGGATCGCGAGCATGGGCGGGTCGAGGCGTCCGCCGGCGCGTTCGGCCTGGGCGGTCGCGGAGCGCATCACGCTGTCCGCGCACGCGGCGATCAGGGCGGAGGCTCCGCCGCCGCCGTCCTTCGACAGCAGGTAGAGCGTGTCGGTCGAGGTGACGAACGTGCTCGGCGTGAACTCCGGCACGTCCTTCTGGGGAGTCACCCAGGCGGCGATCTGCGTGTTCAGCAGCGCGGCAGCGTACTGCCGGGCGGTCTCGTAGATGCCGTCCCTGGTTTCCGGCGGGCCTTCGACGGTGCCCTTGAGCTGGGCGGCGACCGCGGCGAACTGGTGGTCGCGCAGGATGTCGAGGGGCGTGCGGTCGGCGGGGAAGGCGAGCCAGGCCATGACGTCGGTGATCGGCCGTTCGTCGAGGGCCGCTGCCAGGAACAGCTGGCTCAGGATGTTGCTGCCGGCCTTGGACCAGAAGTCGCCCTGCTGGGACGCGTCCACGCTCGCGGCGAGGAAGTGCCCGGCCAGCCGTCCTGCGCCGTCGAGGGTCTTGGCATCGGCCAGGGGGTTCCACCACATGGCTCGCTCAGCGTGGGCGATCTGCTGCGGGTCCATCGACCAGGTCCGGCCGACGGCGGCCCGCGCATCGAGGGTGGCGGTGTAGGCGTCACCGGCCGCTTTGTTCGAGGTGAGCAGGACAGGGCCGGGGGCATTGAGGATCGAGGGGATCGCCAGGCTGGTCGTCTTGCCGGATCGGGGCGCCATGATCGCGACGGCGACGTCCTCGTACCCCATGCGCACCTCGTGCTTGGTGCCCTGCAGGTTGCCGAGGAGGATGCCGGTGTCGGCCGCAGCGAGCTGCTTGGCGTCCTTCAGGCTCGGCCGAAGGGACCGCGCCTTGGCGGTGATCGCCTTGGACAGCAGCGGTTCGATGTCCTTCTGTTTGGCCATGCCGGTGACGCGCTTCTTGCGTCCGCCGCCGTCCCGGTGCCGCTTGTAGAGCACAGCGGCGGTGATGCCGAGGGAAATGAGCGCTGCGCCCGGCAGAATCCGTGCGCCGAGGAGGAGGGACGTTTCTCCAAGGCCGGGCCATAGCTGATCGGGATGCAGCAGGGCTTGCATCGGCTGGTACGGGGCGCCGGGTCCTGCATGGGTGGCCCAGGAGGTGAGATTGCCTCCGAGCCAGGCGAGGTTGGCCAGGGGCACCGCGACGGCGAGGACGATGCCGAGGACACGGAAGGCAAGGTCGTAGCCGTCGGTGGACGTGGAGTTGGGCTGAGGCAAGGGCTGTTCCAGGGACGGGGAAAGAAGAGGGGGCCGGTCGCGGTGGACCGGTCAGCGTGTGCGGCCTCGTGCCGGGCAGGGAGGCGAGGGTGCAACGCCGCTCGCGCGGCGGTGCCGCTCGGTGAGGGTGGCGATCCGCCGCTCCAGGGCGAACGCGACGTCGGCCGTGGCGACGTGACGGGTGTCTACGCTCAGGCGGTCGCGGGCTCAGCCCGGGATACGGTCAGGGGCACGCATAGCGGGCGCGAGATCGGCAAGAGCCTGTTGTGTCACCGCCGGGCCCTGGACGGCGCGGCGGCAGCCTGGTGTACGGGCCCCGTAGCGGCCAGGGTCGATGGGTGTGCGGTGGAGTTGCGCTGCGCCAGCGCGTGGACGGCGAAGAGCGCCTGTCCGTGGACGGCCCACTGGTCGAGGTAGGACCAGGCTTCCGCGTAGCTCTCGGCGAGCGGTTCCTCGTACGCCGCCGTGCCGGGCCGAGCGCTCTCGGGGAGCGCGGCTTCTACCGCGAGCCAGTCGTTGCGGACGGCGTAGAGGCCCTGTGTGGCATCCCGTAGTTCTCGGGCCTGCCAGGCGTAGCGCCGGGTCCGGGCGGTGGGCGACAGCTGGGCGAGCTGGCGTTCGGCGACATGGACGAGTTCGTCGGCGTGGTAGTACACGCGGCCGAATGCGGACAGGGTGTCTGCGTCACGCTTCTGCTGCCGCAGCCCGTACGCGTCCTCGTCGTGGGGCTGGAACGTATCGGGGTCGGAGTGCCGCTGGGAGTAGTGGTCCCAGGCGGCGAGGATCTGCCGGCTGTGCCGCAGGTAGTAGGCGAGCTGGTTCAGGTAGAGCCGGTGCGCCGGGCTCGCTGGTTCGAGGGAGAAGGTCAAGGAAACTCTCGGAGCAGGAGGCGTGAGGGACGGGGGCGTGGAGCGGCCGGGGCCGCTCCACACGATCAGCGATTTCGAGCCGCGGATCGGGTCGCCTCGGTGGTGGGTGCGGAGGCGGGGCGTGCGGCAGGTGGCGAGGAGCGGCGGGCTCTGCGGGCGGCGGCCCGTATGGCTTTGAGCCGCGCGTCGTGGGCGGCGGCGAGCTGCTCGCCCTGGGCGCCGCGTTCCACCTGCGTGACCAGGTGGGAGTGGGGGACGTCGTAGCGGCCCCGGGAGACGGGAGCCGGATCGATGAGGGCGGCGGCGAAGCCCGCGATCAGGTGGCGCGGGGTGCGGTCGTCGAAATAGGCGCTCCACAGCCTTTGGTGGCCGCCGAGTCCGGTGGGCAGCGCGACGTCGGCAGTCCACGCGAAGTGGTCGCTGGTCAGGTTGGCCCGCCGCTCCATGGTGGTGATGCCGTCCGGATGGCGTGCGTGCTCGTTGCCGCGGTCATCGCGTTCGTAGGTCCATCCGGCTGCTCGCAGCCTCGGCCAGATGTCCGGCTCGTCCGCGGGCGGGGTGTGCACGAGCGCGTCGGTGAATCCGGCGAGGATCTCGACGGGTGTGTTGCCGCCGAAGGAGGCGTGCCATCCGCCCCAGGGCGTCGAGGAGACGCGCCACCAGGAGCCGTACGTGTCCGGCGTGGGCTCCAGGACGAGCGTGTGCTGGTAGTCGGGGCTGGCCAGCACGACGTGGGGGAAATCGGGTTCACTCAGGTTCTTCCACCCGGCGGCCTGCAGGGCTTGGGTGACGTGGCGTGGGTCGCCGGGTCCGGCGAGGTGCCTGGGTGTGGTGTCGCACCACATACGCGACCACGGATCGTGGACTCGGCTAGGAATGTAGGGGCGCGTCATGTGGCCGGCGGCTACCCCACTGCCTCGAACGCGGTGTCGCGCAGGCGCTGCACGTCCCAGTGCAGGACGTGCCAGTCGGTGGCGTCCTGAGCGGCTTCTCGGAGGCCGGCAACGATCAGGTGGATCTTGTCGCTTTCCTCCTTCTCCTCCTTCGCCTCCTGGGCGACGAGGCGTGCGGCGTTGCGCAGGATGTCGCCGAGCAGGATGGGGACGCCGGTGTCCTCGTCGAGGAGTTCGGTGAGCAGCGGCAGCAGGTCGGCTACGGACGGATCGGTGTGGAGGTAGTTCTGGATCTGGGTCAGTGTGGCGGTCGCCTGTGCGACGTCGTCGGCGCTGGGCGCTGAAGGGTTGGGCATCGATGTCCTTGGTCGAGCGGGAGGGTGAGGTAGTGCGGGCACCGGGTCAGCGGCGCCGTTTGTGGCGCGCCGGGCCAGGAGGAGGTGGTGCTGGGGTGGGTGAGTCCGTGGCGGTGCGCTGAGCGGCTTCGATGCGTCGCAGGTGTTGCAGGCGGTGCTGTTCCGGTGTGACGGGGCTGCGGCGGGAGTCGAGGAAGCCGAAGGCGTGCTGCGGTTCCTGCCCCTCCCAGCGCAGCAGCGGGCTGGGGTCGGTGAGCGCGTCGATGAAGCCGGTGAGCGCTGCGGGCGGCGCGGCTTCGTCGATGGAGGCGTTCCAGATCCACCGGAGCCGGTTCTCGGTGTGTGGCACGGAGACCTGAACTGTCCAGCGGTGTACGGGGTTTTCGGCGAGCGACGATTCTCGGGCCAGGTAGGCGGTCCCGTCAGGAGACAGCGCGGCGCGTTGTCTGCCGGCCAGCTGCATGGCCCACCCGCGGCTGGCCGCGAGTCGCCACAGCTCGTCTTCTTCTGGCCGCGGACCGGTGCTGTGCAGGGCATCGGTGAAACCCGCGACGATCTCGACCGGGGTGTGGATGGCGAACTGAGCTGACCAGGAGCGCCCTTGGGCCGGGTGAACGCGCCAGGACGCCATGAACTCCTCCTGGGCGGGTTCGAGGGTGAGGTGCCACCGGTGGTCGGGGCTTTCCAGCAGAACGTGCGGATAGCCCGGGACCGAGTGGTTGCTCCAGCCGGACGCGAGCAGGTACTCGGTCACGTGCCGGGGATCGCCCCCACCGGCCAGGTGGCGCGGAGACATCTCGTCCAGCCAGCGGACCGCGTTGGCGCGGTGCAGGGTGGGCCCGTTGACGCGGGAATAGAAGCGTTCGTGGGTCACCGCATCCGCCCCGACTTGGCGTACGGGCGGGAGCCAGGGCCAGCAGGGCGCGCCCTGTTGGTGGCGAAGGTATTGCTGGCCCAGGTGGCAGCTCGGGCAGCGGTGATCCGGGCCTGCTGCCAGGCACTGAGCTGCGAGGGCAGCACGGACACCGAGGTCGTGCGGATTCTCTGCGACGGCGGGACGTGGCCCAGGGGGCGCATTGCCGGCTGCGGGTCGGCGAGCGCGGTGCTGAACGCTTCCACCAGGTGCATGGGCGTGGTCGGAGTGAACGTCGCCTGCCATACCGTGCCGTGCTCGTTGCGGGCGCCGGCCCACCAGTGCGCCTGTCCGGGAGCGTCCTGGTGGAAGCGGACGACGGCACCGTCGGGACTGCGGGCGGTGAAGTGCTGTCCGCGCTCGGTCTCCCAGCCCTGCGCCTCCAGCGGCGCCCACACGTTGGGGGCGTGGGCGGAGCGAGGGCGGGTCAGCGCGTCGGTGAGGCCGGCCACGATCTCGACGGGGACCTGCCGTCCGAGCGTGGCGTGCCATGCCTCCTGCGTCTTGGTCTGTTTCCCGCTGATGGCCCAGCCGCCGGGCTGGGTGAACGGGTCGTATCCGATGCGCATGGACTTGTCGGGGCTGTCGAAGACGACGGGGCCGCCGGGCTTGGACTTGTCCTTCCAGCCTGAGGCGCGCAGGTACTCGGTGACGTGGCGCAGGTCGCCGCCGCCGGCGAGGTGACGGGGCTCGACGAGGTAGTGCTGCAGGGCCTGCTGACCGGTGGGCCCCCAGCCGGACCACTGCTTGTTCTTCTTCACCGGCGCCGCCGGAGGACCATCGCCGAGGCGACCGGCACCGCGGCCGGTCTGCTGGACGGAGCCGTGGGCACCGCGACCTGCTTGATGGTGCCGGTGTGCTCGTTGAGGTCGACGCCCACGTCGTTGAGCTCGTTGGCGGCGCGGCCCAGCGCGAGCCAGACCTCGGGCGGCAGCACCCCGCGTTCGGAGTGGTCCCTGGCGAAGCGCGAGCCGGTTTCGACGAGGCCGGTGACCTCGCCGAGGAGCCCGGTGTCGTAGTCCAGGACCGTGGCGAGGATCTGGGCGGCTTCGTGGGGCGGCGCCTGGGCGAGGTGGCGGCGGAGCTGTCCGAGCTGGGCGGTGATGGCGCCCGCGAGTTGTATGGAGGGGAGGTTCGAGTCGGTCATGGGCCTCCTGAACAGGCCGGTTCGAGGTGCTAGTCGTGGTGGCGGACGCGGTGGCTGTCGACGAGGAGGAACATGTCGCGCCGGCGGGCTTCGTCGAGGGCTGCCTCGGGGCGCCCGCCGGCCAGTGGGATGGTGCGCTCCCGGCTGCCGGCGGTGACGGCGCGCAGGTAGCGGCGGAACAAGGCGGTGACCAGACGTGGTTTGCGGCTAGGGGTGATGGGCGGGGGCGTGCGGTCGGGCTCGTGAGTGACGGTGGGCTCCTGGTGAGGGTGGGGCCGGCATCGGTGGGCCGGGGCCAGCGAGGATCGTGAGGTCAGCGCGTACGGCGTGCGTGCGCGGCGGGTGACGGTGGCGGTCGATGTGCTGCCTGGTCGGCGAGCGCGGCGCGGTAGGCGGTCCCGCCGAAGAGGCCCGCGTCGATGTCGACCCGGTATCCGGCACGGGCCAGCAGAGGCACGGCCCGGTCGGTCATGGACTTCATGGCGATCTCGTCCATCGCGTCCGGGATCTGATGCCAGACGTCGTCCTCGACCTGGTGCCGGTCTAGGCCGATGCCGTCCAGCAGGGCCAGGAGATGCTCGGGGGCAGCGGCGCGAGTGTCGACGTAGATCGTTCCGTCGCTGTGGTAAACGGTGACGTCGACGTCGCGCTCGTCGGCGAGGGTCATCGAACCGAGCCGTGCAGGGCGGCTGCGGGGCGCAGGCGGGGCTGGGGCGCTGTGGTCGCGCAGGGCCGTGGCAGCGTCGGTGTAGGCGTCGGCGTCCCAGACGCCATCGTCGAGACGGACCACATATCCGGCCTTGTGCAGCCAGGGCACCGCATGGGTGGCGAGCTGCTTCTTCGCGTCCTCGCCGAGGTGGGCGGGTGCCTCGTGCCAGACGTAGACGGGCCCGGGGGTGGGCAGGGTCCGGCGCTCGAAGCCGAGGGTGTCGAGGAGGGCGAGCAGTTCCTCGGGCGCGCCGGTCGGGGTGTCGGCGTGCACGGTGTCGGTGAGGGGCTTGCGGTAGATCGTGACGTCGGTGCCTTCGTCGTCGGCACGGTTTCCCACGTGCGGATACTCCTGTGCGGGTCGGGTCTATCGCCGTCGCGCGGACGGCGAGGACGAGGTCGCGGGCGGCGCGACGGGGGTGGTGCCTGGGGCAGGTCGCGTCCGCGGATGACGCAGCACCGTGTCGATGCCCAGCGCGGACAGCCGTTCTTTGCTGGCTCGTACGGAGGCGGCCTGGTGGGCGGTGTCGTCGCCCGACAGGACGAGGACGGATCGCGCCGTGTCGAGGACGAAGCCGTGGTCGGTGAGTACCTGGGTGACGTCGGCACGGTCGGGCTCCTCGACCACGAGTGCACCGTCCGACCACGTCATGACCAGGTGTTCTGGAGCGGACGATGCCTCATTGAGGTGCTCGGCGTTCTTGACGACCTGGTGGGCTGCGACGTAATAGCGGGGCAGGAAGTCGACGGTGATGTGCTCGGACGCGCTGAACGGGTCGGCCTGGACGGCGATTCCGTCGGGTTCGCGTACGCCGCGGAATGCCTCAGCCGGTAGGTCGCGGGGCGCTAGTGCGGCGATGAGGTATCCCTCGGCGTGGCCGGGCTGTTCCGTGACGAACAGGCGTGTCCCGTCGTGCCGTTGCAGCACAGCGCAGTGGTGCACGGGGTGCTTGGCCAGGGCGTCGGCGACCTCGTTCATGTCCCAGACCGCGTCGGTGAGGACGTGGTGGACGTTGAGTTCGCCAAGGTCAGGGTGGTACGCGCTGGTCCAGCTGCCCGGCAGTTCGCCGGCGAGGACGGCAGCGAATGAGCCGAGGCTGGTGTCGGGGATGGGGTCGTGCATGGGCTCCTCGGAAGGGAAGGGGGAGATCAGCGCCGCGGGCGGGCCGGTGCGGCGACGGTGCTGGTGGGTAGGCGAGGCGGTGCTGGAGGGCAGCCGCAGACGGCGGAGGCTTCGCGTTCCTGCGGTCCGATTTCGGCGGTGCAGGCGAGGCGCTGGGGATGGTCCTGGTGCCGGTCGGCGAGGTCGTTGCGCAGGTGTGCGAGGTCGGACCACAGGACGCCGAGTTGGTGCTCGGCCAGGTCCTGCAACCGTTTTGCCGTGTGCGGATCCGATGGCTGGCCGAGGTCTTGATAGAAGCCGGCGGTGGCCGCGATGACCTCGCCGAGGGCGATCAGGACGCCGTCGTGGGAGGCCGTCAGTTCGGTCAGGACGTCGGCGACCTCGTCGCTGGTGCTGGCTTCGCGGATCTGCTCGGCGAGGTGGGCGACCTGGGAGCCGAGGGGGAGGTAGTGCGGCTCACGCAGCTCGGTGTCGAAGGCTTGGTCGGCCTTGACGTCGTAGTTGACGGCGCGAAGCCGGGCGACGGCGCGGGTGGCGAGACGTTTCTCCTCGGCCTTGTCGAGGCCGACGGGCAGGCGGTGATACGTCTCGTGGAGGCGGACGACGGGGACGAACCCGGTGCGTTCAAGGATGCTGTGGGCTTCGGGATCGCCGCCGCGAGCGAGGACTTCCCCGGAGTGCACATCGCGCCCCAGGGCCAGGTAACGATCGGCGAGGGCCAAGAAGGAGATGCTTTCTGACGGTCAGCGGGCGAGCCGGGTGGCGTTGGGCTGAGCGAGGGGCCCACCCGGCATGGCAGATGGTCTAGTTGGGCGAGATGATGTCTGGCCATTGGCTGGCAGCGTGCCGGCCAGGAAGTCGAGGTCCTGCTGGATTCCATGCAGGCGGCGGGCGATCAGTTCCAGCTGATGTGCGCGGTCGCGGCCGTGCGCACCGGGGAGGCGTTCGAGGCGGTGAGCCGCGTGCTCGACGAGGCCACGGACGGTGGACAGCGGACCGGCGTCCTCGTCGGCGAGTTGCCGCAAGAGTTCGGCGAGTTGCGCGGTGGCGGTCCATGACGGTCGTGCGCGTTGGGAGAACCGTGCGCCCTGCTGTGGATCCGGCCCGCCGACCGATGGCCGGATCAGCCCCAGCTCCGCTTCCAGGCGCCGGCTCTCGGCGGTCAGACGCGACGGGTTCGACCGGTGATCTGTCCATGTGCCGTCGGCTCGGATGAGGTTGGCGATCAGGTCGATGCGGCCGGGCTGCGCTTGTACGGCGATCCAGTGGCAGCCGCGTTCGTCTCCGGGGCGGTGGATGTCCGCGGTGCGGGCGATCCGGTGGGCGATCTCGGACCACTCCGGGCGGGTGAGGTCGCGGTCGTCCGGGTGCAGGCGCGCGGAGGCATGCCAGATGGCCCGGCGGTCGCCTTGTGGGCTGGCCGCGTGGCGGTGCTGCCAGGACGGGCCATTGAGGTGCTGGGCCCACTCGGCAGAAGCCCAGACGCGGTCCTCGTCGTCGAGGAAGTAGGCGTCCAGCCCCGACCAGTGGGCGACCACCGTGTGGTCGGTCAACCCCTCCTGGCGGCTGACGGGCCGGTCCAGGGCCTCGGCGAGGGCTTCGTTGGGATCGAGGCCGCGCGGGTGAATGCGAATGATCATGACGGGGTGGTGTTCCGGGTCGCGCGGGCGTGCTGCGTGAGGTCGTAGGCAAGGGCGATGAGCGCGTGCTCACGGACCAGGTCGGCGTGCACGGCCGGATCGCCGGGCGGCAGCAGGTCCAGGGCGTGCCCGATGGCGGTGAGCGCTTCGGGGTAGTGGCCCAGGCTGCGCCGGGCCGAGGCCATGCGGAACAGAGCGATGGGGTCGCGCAGCCCGCCCTCGGGGAGCAGGCCCACCAGGGCCAGCAGCATGGGAGCCCGGCCGGGAAGCAAGGTGCCCAGCCACACGCCGTGCAGCAGGACGTGCAGCGTCTTGGGGTGGTCGGGAGCGGCGACGAGGACCCGGTGCATGACGGCGAGGCCGTCGGAGCGTGACTGCCCCAACCGTGCGAAGGCGTATAGGGCTTCGCTGTACGGGTCCTCGTTCAGCACGCTCACCGGCACCGTGTTCATCAGGTCCTCGATGTCACGGCAGCGGAAGTCGTAGCGCAGCGTGCTGAGGTAGAGGTGCCGGTGCGTTCGCCAGCTCACCGGGTCCTGATCGGCGGCGGTGACGTGCTCGGGGGTGAGCACGGCCAGCGCGCTGTTGCCGGCGGCGCGGGCCTGCCAGGCGACGTCGGCGCACACTTCGGCCGACTCCTGCCACGTCGCCTCCGTCTCGCGCAAAGCCTCGGCGAGCAGCGTCGGCCACTCGCTCCCGGGGATCGCCTCGATGGCCGCCGAGGCCGCACCGTTCAGGGCCGTGGCGCGCTCCGACCTGAGTGTTCGGGTCACTGGCCGCCCCGCGCGTCGGCGACGTGCACCACCTGGTTGAGGTGGGTGAGCGAGTACCAGCCGCAGTCGACGTCCTCGTCGGCGCCGGTCAGGCGCGGGACCAGGTAACTGCGCAGCGCCTGCTGGTAGATGAGGCAGTCCGGGCACCGGCTGGAGAGGTGGACCAGGTAGCGCGGGTGCGCGGTGATGTACGAGCGTTCGCCGCCGGCCGGGTCGTACAGGCGCCAGCCGTCTTCGTCCGTCGGGGTGTGCCACGAGGGGGTGACGACCTTGTAGGCGTCGCCCCACAGTTCGCTGCCGGAGGTGCCCTTGAGGATCACGACCTGGTCACCGGGCCGGAAATGCTGGTGGGTGATGTCCCGGTCGGGGGTGACGATGTCACCGGGGGCGTGCGGATGGCGGGATGGGGGCACAGCGGGGTTCCTTCCACGAGGTGCGCGAGGAGGCGGTGGGAGGAACAAGGATCCGGACGATCCCCGGTTTCGGTAACCGGGGATCGTCGGGTATACAGCTGCGCGGCCTACCGGAAGGGGTTCTCCGTCCCGGTGTCCTCGGACGTGGCTGCGTCGAGGAGTTCGGGCAGGTCAGAGCCCTCGGCGTCCCGCTGGTCGATCCACCAGCCGGCGCGGGTGACGGTGCGGATCTTGTCTTCCAGGACGGTCCAGTCGGCTTCGTCCCAGGTGCCCTCGCTCACCAGCGTGCTGTACGCGGCGGTGACGAGCTGGTGGCGGGAGCGTCCACCCCAGTCCAGGGCACGCTCGGGTCCTTCGAGCGGCGGCATGTCGAACTGCTCGGCCCACTCGTGGGCGGCCTGCTGCTCCTCGGCGCGCTTGGCGGCGAGCCAGGCTTCTTTGGATTCCGTGTCGGAGTCGCGGGCGGCCTTCCAGCAGTCGGTGCAGTCGCGGCCTTCGAGCCAGCGCGCGTATCCGGCGCGCCGGTCGGCGGGGCGGTTGGACAGGTTGTGCGTCACTTCGTGTCCACAGCTGTGGATGATCTTCCAGGTCGTGCGTACTGCCACGTGGTTGGTCCTGCTTTCTGTCTTCTGGGTCGTCTCAGCGCGTTCTGCGGATGGCGTCTGTGGCCGCCTTGGCGATGGCGACGGGAGCGCTGGAGGGCTGGGGAAGGTGCAGCAAGGTGGTCCCCGGCAAGTGCTGGGATCGCGCGGTAAGGGTGAGTTGGAGCACGGCGCAGCCGGCGGTCGTCAGGCGCTTGACGCGGGTGACGGCTTGAGCGGTCTCGTCGGCGGTGTAGAGGGCGTCGGTGACGATCACGAGGAGGCGCCCGGCACCGGGGCGGCTGAGTTCGAGGCCGTGGTCGAGCGCGTCCAGGGCGTTGGCGAGGTTGTGACTGCGGCCGTTGGCGCCGAACGTTGTCACGCGCTCTGGTGCCCGGTGGGTGGGTCGGGTCAGTGCGGTCAGGTGCGTGTCGTAGGCGATGGTGGCGGTGCGGGAGTCGGGGTCGGTCAGGGCTGCTGCGCGGGCCACGATCCAGGCAGCGGATGCGACGGGCGCGCAGGCGGCATGCATGGAGCCGGAGACGTCCACCGCGATCCCCACCCGCAACGGCGGGGTGGGCGAGTTCCGGCGGCGTGTGTGGGTGAACGGTTCCGCGGTGGGGACCGACCCGGCCGCTCGCTGCGCGTCGCGGGCGAGGGCCTGGCGCATGTTGAGGCGGCCGGGCGGGGTGGGGCTGGTGGTCCGCTCCTCAGTCCGCTCGCGGTAGGCGGCGGCGCGCAGGGCACGGCTCAGTCGCGCGGCGGCCTTCTGCTCGGCGGTGGTGGGTCGGCGGCTGCCGGTGACCGGATTGTTGCGGGGCGCGGGTGTGCCGTCGGGATCGACGGTGGTGCCACGGGTGTTGAAGACCGACTTGGCGCTTGCGGCGGCTTTGCGTCGCTGGTCTGCCCGCTGGGCGCGGTCCTGAGCCTGCGCTGTGGACTTGGCGGCCATGGCGCTGGCCGCCGCTTCGTGTGCTGCGAGGTCGGCGGCGTCGGTAGCGGCCGTCCTGTCCATGACGACCCCCACGGCGCCGGACAGCAAGTCGGCGAGGTTCCCCGGCACTGGCAGGGCGGGAGCCGCGGCGTCCAGAGCGTCGCACCACTCTTGACCGCGCGCGAGCATGGTCGTGGCGTCGTGGTCGGCGCACTGGTGGGCGTCGCTCCAGATGCGGGTGAGGGTGGCCAACAGAGGGGCTCCCAGGACGTTTTCGCACAGATCGGCGACGGCCCGGGTCTCGCCGGCGTCCAGGATGCCGACGTCACGGCGGCCGAGGATCAGGGCCGCCACGGCGGCTGCCTGCTCGATGCCCTGGAAGGTGGGGTGGGCGATGTCGGGCATGACCAGGGTGCGGGCGCTGGTGCGCAGGTATGTGCGGTCCGTGGGCCGCGTGACCAGGTGTGCGCCTTCGACACGGCTCTCCTCCAGCAGGAGCGCGGCCTCGACGACCCGGGGGTCGGCTCCGGCAGGCTCTGTCCAGACGGAGTGGGCCGCGTGGGCGGCCTCGTGGACGAACACGCCCCACGCGGCCGGATAGTTCTGTTCGTCGCCCGCGATCCGCGGATGGATCTCGTGAGGCTTCAGCGGGGCGAACAGGCGGGCGTCGACCTCGACCTCGCCCAGCGCGGGGAAATAGGCGGCCGGTGCGCCGCTGCGCGTGCCGGGGCGGCAGATGACCAGGAGGTCCTGGCGGCCGGAGAGGGCGACCAGCCGGTCGCCGAGTTCGGCGCCCACGCGCAGCCATGCGTCCGGGGAGGTGCGGGGTTGCGCGGGCGGGGCGCCGTCATCGTCCCAGCGCGCGAGGTCGGCGTCGTCCTGGGTCGCGGGCGGCTGGACGTGGTGGTGAGCGCTCATCGCGAGCGGCTCCGGTGTGCGGAGGAGATGCTCGGGGGCTGCCGGACGGCTGAGGCGGGGAGCTGCTTGCCGAGGGCGAGGGGCGCGATCTTCTTGACGCCGACAGCCTTGATGACGGCGTCGGCGACGGCGTCGCGGTCCTCTTCAGGGGCGATGCCGACGAGGTTCGCGAGCGCGGCGTTGGTGCCCAGGACGGCCTCGGTCTTCTGGTAGCTGAGCAGCTCTCGCAGTTGGGGTGCCCAGCCCAGCTCGCCGATTTCGACCTGGCGGGCGAGGTTCCGGGCGACCCGGACCACCCGGGCATCGATCCGCAAGGCCAGGGCGAGGTCGTAGTCCGTGCCGATCTGGATCTGCACGCTGAACCGGGACGACAGCGCCTCCGTCAGAACCGCTCCGTGGACGCCCGGATTGTGGCCCGCCACCACGTAGAAGCCCGGCTCGGCCTTGATGGTCTCGCCCTTGTGGGCCTTGACCTGGATCTGCCGGCGCCCGTCCATCGCGGGATACAGCGCCGCCAGCACCTTCGGTGAGATCAGGGTGGCGTCATCGATCAGCAGGGCGCGGCCCTCGGTCATCGCGGTGACCAGCGGACCGTACTGAAATTCGTACCCCCCGCCATCGGCTTGCGTCCACCCGCCGATCAAGTCGCTGACCTCGGTGTCGCCGTCCCCGGCGACGGTGAGCAGGTCCGGGAACGCCGCCTCCACCAGTGAGGTCTTGCCGGTGCCCGGAGGGCCGTAGAGCAGCACCGGCACGTCGGCGTCGCGCAGGCGATTCAGTGCCTCGACGTCGGGCAGATCCGCCAGCTCGCGGGGGTGGTAGAGCTGGCCCCCCGCGCGGCGGATCGGGCCGGTCTGCTTCGGTGGGGCTGCTGCGGTAGTGGTCCTGCGGGCCGTGGTCGGCTGGGCGCGGGGAGCGTGGGTTCCCGGTGGGCTGATCACAGCGGTCTTCGCTGCTGCGGCGGTCTTCGCGTTCGCGCTGAACTGCGGCTGGCCGCTGCCGCTTTGGTTGGCTTCACCGCGTTGCACCAGAGTGTGGGCGGCGTTGCGGACGGCGCCGTGGGAGTGGCCCAGCTGCCTGGCCATGTCGCCGATGGTGAGCGCGTCCGCAGGCCGGTCGGCCAGCAGTCGGGCCACCTTGGCCCGTAGTTCGCCGCCTTTGGTCCGCGCTGGACTGGTAGGCGGTCCGGATGTGGTCACAACGAGGGTCCTTCAACAGGCTGCGGGGTGGGCGGGGTTGGCGAAGTGCTGGAGGGGCTGGCCGCTCTCGAAACGGATCACGGACTGTGCTGACATCAGCGACTGGGTCAGCCGGGGCGTGCTGTCGGCGCTCACCGGCCGGCCGAGGGCTCGGCCCAGGGACACGGGTCGGTCGACGACGAGCAGCTCGCTGGCTGCCG
Source organism: Streptomyces sp. NPDC002564 (assembly GCF_042889645.1). NCBI lineage: Bacteria > Bacillati > Actinomycetota > Actinomycetes > Kitasatosporales > Streptomycetaceae > Streptomyces > Streptomyces sp. NPDC002564. Next base: position 973,826 of record NZ_JBIARE010000001.1, read on the forward strand.
AGCAGGCCCGCGCGCCTGCTCCGTTCCGGGGCCCCTCGCCCGGCAGGTGCAGACGGGCGGCTCTTCGAAGCCGTCCTGGAGCAGGATCCGCCGGGCGGCCCGGTTGTAGGCGGTGGTCGTGATCTCACCGGTGAAGGCGTGCCGGATCGGCATGAACGGCTCCGGTGCTTCAGGCAAGGCGGATCTCCTATCGGTGGTGGCGGGAAGCGGAGGGTTCAGCGGGCTGCATGAGCCGGTGTGCGGCGGTGCCTGCCTTGGTGACGGGCGGTGGCGCCGGGGACGGCGAGGCGGCGGCGGGCGGCGAGCAGGATGGTGAGGGTGAGCGCGGCGCCGGCCGTGGGAAGGGCGGCGCCGATCGGCGGATGCTCGGCGAGCGCGCCAGCCAAGGCGGTCCCGGCGGCCTGGCCTGTGCCGACTGCGGCGATCAGCCAGGCGTACGCCTCCGTGGTGGTGCCGGTGGGGGCGAGGGCGTCCACGGTCAGGAAGGCGGAGGTGATCACGGCGGTGAGCAGCAGACCCGGCACTGCCGTCAGCATGACTGCGGAGGCGGGCCCGGTGACCGCCATCAGCGGCAGCCATCCGGCAGCGAATAGCAGGGCCGCTGAATGGAGTTGCGCGGTGAGCGTGCCCGGCCAGGCGCGCCGCCCGTACAGGAAGCCGCCGGCGAGGCTGCCGGTGGACAGCGCGGCGGGGATGAGCCCGGACAGCAGGCCGATGCCGAGGTCGTCGGCGAGGGCGACCGCCCAGACGTTCATCGCGCCCAGGGCGAAGCCGACGCCGCTCACCGCCACGAACAACCAGCGCAGCCCCGCGTGCGCGAGGGGCCCCAGGGCGCCGGCACGCTGGCCTTCGGGATCTGGGCGCCAGTGGCGGGAGGGCGCGGCGCTCAGCACGACGGCGGCGCCGAGCAGGCCGAGCACGGCGCTCACCACCATCGCGGTGCGCGGTCCCGTCGTCGTGGACAGTACGGCGACCAGCGGGGGCCCGGTGACGTAGATCAGTCCCTGGGCGCCAGTGTCGAGCGCGAGCGCGGCTCGGCGTTGCGCTTGGTCGGGCAGGACTGCGGGCCACAGCGCCCGCAGTCCTGCTTCCAGCGGCGGGGTGCTCAATCCGGCGAGCGCGACGAGCGCGACGGCCGGGCCCGGCCGTGCGGCGACCTCGACGACGGCCAGGGCCAGCAGGCAGACCGTGGTGAGCAGGACCGCCGTCGCGGTGATCAGGCTCTGTCCGCGCCGGTCGACCACCCGGCCCAGGACCGGCTGCCCGACGGCGGAGGCCAGTCCGTACAGCGCGCACAGCAGGCCGGCGCTCTTCAGAGATCCGCCCTGGTCTGCGACGAGCAGGAGGATCGCGACGGGCGCCATGCCGCCTGGCAGGCGGCCGACCAAGGTGCCGATCAGCAGGCGGGCAACGTGGCGTTGCGCGAGCAGCGGGCTGGAGCCGGTGGTGGGGGTCAACGCGTGCTTTCAAAGGTGAGGCGCCCCGGTGCGGGGGTGCTAGCGGCGGCGGGCGGTGCCGGGGGTGTGGGGCGCGGCCGGTCCGATGGGCGGTGTGGCCGGCGGGGCCGGGGGCGCGGGGGTGGTGTGGAACAGGGGGCGGGGGGTGCGGTGTGGTGGCAGGACGCCGGCACCCAGACCCTCGGCGACGGACTCGATCTCCTGCGTCAGCGCACCGAGCTGCCTGGCGAGGACGGACAGGCGGGCAGCAGATCGCTGGCCCTGCTTGGTCTCCAGTGCGTCGGTGAACTTCGCAGCCCGGTCCAGAAGTTCCGCCAGGCGGGGCAGTGGCCCGCGGGAGAAGCCGGAGTCGTCGATGGCGTCGAGCAGGGCCATATAGACGTCCCCGGTATGTCGCGCCTCGTCGACCTGCCGAACCAGCTTGGCGACCGGGGCCTCCGCTGCGGGAGCATGGGGCGCCAAGGGGGTGACGTCGGGATGCAGGACCCCGGCGGGAACCGCGGGCGGGGACGCTTCGACCGCCTGCTGCAGGGTGTCGTAGTGACCCAGTACCCGCATCTGCTCGCTGCCGACTTCGCCCGCCAACACCACCACGGTCTGCTCGCCGTGTTCGACGAGATACGCCAGGGTGATCAGGTCGTTGCTGGCGCTGTACCAGACATCGGTCGCGTCCAAGTCGCCGCGCTGCCATGCTGCTTGCGCGCGATCTTGCCAGAGCAGAAGTTCTTCACCGCGCAGAGGCGGGGCGGCCGGGCGGTGCTGTCCGGCGAGGTCGCCGATGATGAAGGCGCGCTCGGCCCAGGCCAGGACGTAGGGCCACAGCTGGAGGTGACGCACGCGGGAGGCGTCGGGGTCGTCTTGGCCCGTGGACGTGGAGCGGATGCGGTGGATCTGGTCGGCGGCGTGGACCAGGTCGTCGATCAGCTCGCGCCAGGCCGTATGGTGCCGGGCCGGCGGCATGGCGTCCACTGCGCTGCGCGCGGCGGCCAGCAGCGTGTCGGCGCGCGGCAGCACGTGGCGCTCGAACGCTTCGATGCCTTCCTGGCGCCTGCCGTGTGCGATGGCTGCGGCGGCGTGCGAGGCGTCTGCGGCATCTGCCGATCGGGCCCAGGCACGCTCGTAGCGCCCGCAGATGAGAGCGAACTGCGTTTGGAAGGTGTGCAGTTCATCGACGGCGGTGCTGAGTACATCGGTGGGGACGTCGGTGATGAGGTTCTCCGGAACGGGGCGTGGTCGCGGTGGTTGCGCGCGGGGTTCAGCGGCGCGGCCCGGTGGCTGCCGCTGCTGCCGGCGGGGGTATGGCGGCGGCCAGCGGCTTGGGCTTTGCCGGGGTGATGGCTGCAGGCGGTGTTGCGACGCGGGCCATCTCGATCAGTTCCTCGCCGTCGACGAGCCACACCGCCTCCGCCACGGCGAGGGCCTCGGGATCCGGATCGTCCAGATCGTCGAGAATCAGGACGTCCTCCATGCGATCGAGGAAGAAGACCTGCTCGGCCGAGAGCGTCGTCTTGTCGCGCAGGGTGGCGATGAACGTGATGGCGTGGGCGCGGAACCGGTACAGCGCCGCCTGTAGGTGCGTGGTGTCGTACGTACCGGGCTCACGATCCTGTGCCCAGCGCAGGTCCTCCTCCGCCTCGTTCAGGCGCGAGATGTGGACGGCCCGTTCGTAGTCGGGCAGCAGGCGTGTCTGAATAGACCGGGCGGCGAGCCGGGCGCTGGAGGCGATGACGCTGCGCGGAGCTGGGGCAGTCAGGTGGACGTCGTCAGGGCTCGGGGCCAGGGCGCCGACCAGGTAGGCGCCGTCCGAGGGCCGTTCAGCAAGCAGCAGCTCGGTGCCGCCGCCATCACGGAGGATCGCCGTGCAACCCAGCTGGTTCGTGTCCAGGAGGCGGTGGAGAGCGCCGGTTTCCCACACGAAGTCCCGCAGATGATGCTGGTCCTGCTGCTCTCGCAGCGGCTCGGTCTCCGCTGTCCAGTGGCCGGGCAGCGCCGCCACGATCATCTGGGCGATGTCGCCGAGGAAGGGTCGGGGGTGGGTGGTGACGGTGACCTGGCAGTCGCGGGCGGCTTGGTGGAGATGCGTAAGGGCTTGGCGGGCCTCGGACTGGTCGTCCAGCGCCAGGGTGTGGAGGCGGTCGTGGTTCTGGGTGAAACCGGCCAGGTCGAGGGCGGTCTCGGCCCACCTGCGGCCGGGCCCGCTCGGCAGGGCGATGATCTTGTCGTGGGTGCTGAGGTACAGCGTGATGTGGGCGGAGGAGGTCATGGTGCCTTAACTCGTGAGGAGTTCAGCGTCGGGGCCGCTGGATGGAGTTGGGTGCGGGCTGCGCTGTCATCGCTGCTCCGATGCGTGGCGGCCACCAGTTCACCGGAGCACTGTGCCCGGCGGCGGGGAGCAGGTTCGGGTCGAGGTCGACGTGGTAGCCCGCGGCGCTGAGCATCTGGGCGGCGTAGGTGGCCTTGTGGTTCTCGCGTTCTTGACCGGTGTCGAAGTGCAGCCGGATCCACACACCGCGCAGCGTCGGGCGGAAGATGAACCCCGCGCGGTCCAGGATCTTCGCGGCGAGCTCATCGACGGGGCCCTCGACGTCGACCTCGCCGCCTCGTTTGCGGGCGATGCGGATGGGGTCGGTGCTCATGCTCACCGTCCCCGTCCAGGCCCCGCGCCGGGCGCACGTCCGGCGAGGGGGACTGCGGCCGGTTGAGCCGCGCGCTGTGTCGGGGCGGTGGACAGCGCGGGCGCGCGCTGTGGCGAGGTGGCCGCGGCGGCCTGCGCGATGCGGGTGCGGCGTTCGGTGAGCCCGTCGCGCATGGCCGCGCGCGGCGGTGACGCGCTGCGGCCGGGGTCGAGGCTGTAGTCGGCCTGGACCTCGTAGCCGTGGCGTCGCAGGTCGTGAACGGCCTGGCGGGTGCGGCGCACTCCGTCCTGCTCGGGCTGGGTGAGCCGGTACAAGCCCGGGGTGCCGGGGACAGGCTCGAACTGCTCGCGTTCGAGGAACCAGTGGGCCAGGTGGGCGGGGATGTTCGCGGTGGCGGCGGCCACGAAGCCGTGGTCGGGGTGTGCGCCGAAGCGGAAGTGGTCAGACAGTGGCGAATCCTTCTCTCGTGAGTGGTCAGCGGTGCACTGTCGGCGCAGGCGCGGCGGGGGGTGGCACGGGGCGGGAGGTGAGGGCACGCTGACTGGAGGAGGCCAGAGTGGTCGGCCCGGCCGGCTGGGCCGCGCGGACCTGTCGCTCGAACGCCGCGCCGTCGGTGAGCCACGTCTCGATGGCCGGCAATGCGGAGAGGCCGAACTCGGCCCGCACATGGTGGTATTCGTGGGTGTGCAGCAGCCGACGGAGCGCGTGCAGATCGGTGTTGAGGGCGGTGTACTCCCGCATGGCCGCGTCGCTGTCGCCGAGGGCGCTGCGCAGCCGGACGACTGCCGCGTGGTCACCTGGCCAAGGGCTGGAAGCAGGGTCGCATCGGGCGATCAGATCAGGAGCTAGGTCGGCCACGGTGCGGAACTGGATCCAGGCGAGGTCGGCGAACGAACGTTCCAAGGCGTCCGTGATCCGGCTGGTCAACGGCACGCCATCGGCGTAGTGGCCGGATTCCTTCATCTGCTGTAGCCGCTCGTGCTCGCCCCGGATGCGCTCCAGCGCCGCCAGCACCGTGTTCAGGTCACGGTGATGCACGGCGCTTCGGTAAAGGGGCAGAAAGGTGCCGGCGATGATGGCGGCTGCCCGGTCGGGTTCGGCGGGCAGCACCATGGTGGTCGGCGTGGTGGGATCCTCGAGAACGTCTTCCTTCTCGTGGTCGGTGAGCGCGCCGAGAAGGTAGCCGCTGGGATGACCGGGCCTCTCCATCAGCAGCAGTTCGGTGCCCTGCCCGTCTTTGAGGATCGAGGCGAAGGGCACGTTGTGGTTCTGCAGAGCGGTATGAATCTCCCCCGCTTCCCAAAGCTGGTACCAGAGGTCGTCCTGCCACAGCGGGAGGCTGTAAATCTCCAGCTGAGCGCTCCAGTTGCCGGGAAGCTGGGCGGCGATCTCGGCGCCGACATCGCCGAGGTAGCGGCGGGTGCTGGTGACGAGAGCGAACCCGTGTTCGTGGGCGTGGGCTGCCAGGGCGCTGGCGGCACGCCGGGCTGCCTTCGGGTCGGTAAGCGGGACCGCATAGGCCCCGCCGGGCTGGCGGGTGAGACCGGCGGCTTCGATGGCCTGGTTGGCCTTCTGGTAGTTCTCGCCGACGGCGATCGCAACGAGGCCCAGGGTGGCGCTGGTGCTGAGGGCGATCTCGGTAGAGGGGGGTGTCATCAGGGTCCTGGTGGGTCGATCCAGCGAGCTAACGCGTCCGAACGGACGTGGCTCAGCGGGACTTCGGGGAGCGCTTGAACTGGTGGCCGGGTGCGGGGTCGGCGGATGAGGAGCGGGCAGAAGGGGGCCGAGGCGTCGGAACGTGTTCGATGGTCACCAGAGGAAGGACGGCCTTGGGGAACGGGAAGGCCGTGGTGCGCAGAATGGGACGGGGGTCGAGCGTCTTGGTGACGACCGCGTGCATGAGAAAGTCGGGCGCCTGCTGCGTGAACGAGATGTCCCACAGGTGACCGAGGTCGTCCGGGGAAGCGGCCACGTGCCAGGCGATGGACGCGTCGCCGTGGATCGGAGGCGCTGACGAGTCCGGTGGTCGGCCGATCACCGCGGCCTGCCCGTCACGCGAGATGAAGCCGGACAGCCCGGAGGCGTCGAACGGGTTCCAGGCGTCGATGTCGACCAGCAGCTCGAACGGGCCGGGTTCGGCGCCGATTCCGTAGACGACGTGATCCGGATCGGCGGCCAGCTCGGCCGCCAGAGTGCCGACGAGCGTGCAGACGAATTCGATCGGCGCGGCGCCGCTGACGCTGGTCCGCCAACGCTCGGCGGCGTCCTCGTCGCTGCGGGCCGAGATCACCAGGTGGGGGCCTCGTCCCACGCGCTCCTGCTCATGGCGGATGGTGACGCGTCGGCAGGGGCTGGTGGCGGTGAACGAGGAGCTGTCGGTGTGCGCATCCCACCCTGTCTCCTCGGCGAACACGTCCAGGAATTCGTGGTGGGTGGCAGGGAGGCTGGCGGCCAGGTACCGCGGAGAGATAAGGATCTTCTCCCGGGGGCGGTCCTGGGCCGGTGTATCAGGCATAGGTGCTTTCGGTGAGAGGCGTGTGGGGGCGAGCGGGCTGCCCCGGCTCTGCGGCGGCCGGGTCGGAGTCGCGCGGCGGCAGGCACGCGGCGCGCAAGCTGACGCCGAAACGGTGAGCGAACGACCTCGCCCGCGACTCCAGCTCGCCGTACGAGTCCTGCGCGGTCATCTGCCACGGACCCTTGCGGTAGCGGTAGACCGGCACGGGCAGCACGATGCCCGGGGCAAGGCAGGTGACGGCGAGCGCGCAGTAGTCCTCGCCTTGGACCAGGCCGCCCATGGGGGCTGCGCGCACTAGATCGGTGCGGGCCAGGAGGGTGGTCGGGCCGAGCGGGATTGTGTCGGCCGGGTCCTTCCAGTACCGCCACACGTCCCCGGCCTCGTGCCGGCCCGGCGGCGTCGGAGGTGTCCACAGGGTCGTGGTTCCGTCCGCGTGGAGGTCCTGGCTGTATCCGGCGCACCAGCCCACCCCGGTCTGCTCCAGGACGCGCAGCCGCACTTCCATCGCCTCGTCGGTGAACTCGTCATCGTCGTCGGCCCATTGCACGTACTCGGTGCGTACCTCGTCGAGGGAGAAGTTCCGGGCGCAGGCGGCGCCGACGGGGCGTCGCGGAAGGGCCAGAGTGCGAACACGGGGGTCAGCGGCGAGGGCGGCGGGCAGGTGGGCGGGGTCGGCATCGTCGAGGGCGACAATGGCCTCCCACGGCACGCTCTGACGGCACAGGCTGGCATGCATGGCCACCAGGAACGCGAGGCGCTCTGGGCGCAGTTGGGTGGCAATGACCACCGTGATCTTCGGGTGCGGGGGCAGGGGAATCTCCGGGCGGGGCGGCGGATGCTGGGGCTAGCGTCGGGCGGTCTTGCGGGGCGTCGGCGGCGCGGGCGACGAGGCCGTCGATGGGCGCCGCGGGGTGCGGGGCGGAATGACCGGAGCCCGGGAGCCCGGGGGCCAGGCGCCGGGATGGGCGTTGATACGGCTGCGCGGGTCGGTGTCCCACGCGACGACGGGGCCGCGGTCGTACACCTGCAGGGCGATCACTTCGATGCCGTGCGGGTGCAGGACGTATGCCCACTCCAGCTCGTCGGTGCCGTCCTGCGTGACCAGTAGACGGTCGGCGGTGTCGTCCGGGCCGATGACGATCACGTCGGTGATCTGGCGGCTGGGGTACTCATCGCCGCCGGTGAGGGAGCGGCGCAGGGCTTCGGGAGCGCCGTCGAGGAGATCGGTGCCCAGCTCGTCCCAGCCGTGGTCGACGTCATCGATCAGGTGTCGGGCCATCGCTTCCAGATCACCGTCGAACCGGTGCTGGTAGGCGGCCAGGAGCAGGGGCAGTTTGCTGTCGGGGTAGCCGTCGAAGTGGACGTACATGCCGGCGAAGCCGTCGGCGGTGGGACGGGCTATGACAGAGCGAGTGGACAGGTCGGTCTCCTGAAGAGCGAGCGGGAGGGGTCAGTGCGCGCGGGGGCGCGGCGCCGAAGTTGACACCGGCAGGGGCTGGGCGGGTGCCGTGCTGCGCGTGGTGGCCTGGGGTGGTGTGGTGCCGGGGATCGGCCGGCCGGGCTTCCACAGGCTGGGGGTGTCGCGGAACCGGACGTAGGGGTCGGTGTCCCACGCGACGATCGGACCGCGGGCCGTGCCGGGCGTGCTGATCACTTCGATGCCCTCCGGGTGGAGGACGTAGGCCCAGTTCAGCCGGGAGGCGCTCCGCTCGGTGATGACGAGGCGCTCGCTCGGCGAGCGCTCCGCGTAGCGGCGTCCGGCCTCGTGGTGGCCGCGAGGGAGGGTGTCGCGTAGATGGCCGGGGGCGTGGACCAGCAGGTCCGTGCCCAGGGACGACCAGCCTTCGGGTGCGTCGTCGATGAGGTACCGGGCCAGGGCCTCGGTGTCTTCGCCGAAGGTGTACTGGCGTGCGGCGAGCAGCAGCGGCAGGTGGTGGCTAGGGTGACCGTCCCAGTGCACGTACGTGCCGGTGTATCCGGTGCCGGTGGGGCGGGCGATGACGGATCGAGTGGACAGAGGATCTTCCTGTCGGTGGGGTCAGCGGGAGGAGCGGCGCACGGGCGCAGCCGGTGCGGCGGGAGCCACGGCCGGGGCGGGGGCAGCCCGTACGGCGGCGGGCCGGTTCGGGCGCGGGTAGGTGTTGGCCAGGTGGTCTTCGCTCAGGTAGGCGAGCTGGTCGCCCAGTTCAGACAGCTCGTCGGCGTGCTGCCGGTACCGCTCGGCGATGCGCGGCTCGTGGTGGCGCTCGCACCAGTCGGCCGCGGCTTGGAGGAACTGGTGCAGCTCGCCCAGGGCGCTGTGGCCGTCGCCGAGCACTGCGGACGTGACGGCCTCGAACTCCGCGGTGGTGCGCGCTTCGTGGAGCTTGTCGGCCCACGCGGTGACACCGTGTCCGGCGTCGGCGAGGGTGAACGACTTGGTGAACTGCCGCGCGTCGTAGGCAGCCCAGCGATGGAGGTCCTCGGCGGACGGCCGGGATTCGTGCGGAGGCAGGGGCATGGGGACGCTCCGCTCGCGCTAGGCGCGGTCCGTGGCCGCGGAGCCGACCGGCGGGCCGGAGGCGTCGGTGCGGGCGCAGGTATAGCCGATCAGCTGGGAGGGGGCGGCCTTCGCCGGGACGGTGGCGGCGTCGGAGCACACGAACGTGTAGGTCACCGAGGTGCGCGGGATGCCGTGCAGCCAGGCGTTCTCGTCCTTGTCCGGGTTGATCTGCAGTCCGGAGTGCGCGACGGCGTCGGTCTGGGTGTGGGTGTGGGCGAACAGCAGGAGTGCTCCGCCGTCGCGGGTCTTGAGCGCGTAGGCGTCCTTGAACCGGTTGCTGGCGCCGGCGAAGACGGTGGTGCCCAGCTTCCCGAACTTGCGGGTCGTCTCGTCGTGGACCTTGACCTGCTGCCGGCTGGCCTTGGTCGGCTTGAAGACCTTGGTGCCGGTGTTTGTCCCGCCGGTCGCGAAGTTGTCGATCACGGCGGTGCGCAGCAAATCCGAGTCGGCGGCGAGTTGCTTGTTGCCGGTGGCGTCGACTGCGGTGGCGTGGCCGTCCTTGTCGAGGGCGATGTCCGGCAGCGTCGTCGATTCGAGATCGACGACCGAGACCAGCTCCCACCGCTTGTCCTTCGGCTGCTCGGCGAAGACGGCGATGCGGCTCGGGTCCTTGCCCTTCTCGCTGGAGAGCGCGGCGGCGAACCAGCGATCCTGGCCGGTGGTGAAGCGCGGGATGTACAGCTTGGCGCTGGAGGTGTCGTACGACCACGGCTTGTACGGCTTGCGGTCTGCCTTGGGCCGGCCCTCGGTCTCGGTGTAGTCGGAGACGGACATGGCGTACACCGGGCCGTCTTCGACGGTGTCGAGCCGGGCACGGTCGCGCTCCTTGTTGGCCTCGTTGTTGGTCTTGGAGTAGGTGGTGATGACGGCGCGGGCCTGCGCGTCGCTGAGCGCCGGCGCCGATTTCGGCGCGGCAGGCGAGGGAGTGGTCTTCTTGTCGGCCGCCGTGTCGCCACCGCTGGTGCAGGCGGTGGCGGCTCCGGCGAGCAGCGCGGCGGAGACGAGCAGGGGAAGGGCGCGGGCAGCGTTGCGGATGAGGGTGCTCCAGGGGCTGGGGAAATGGGTCAGCGTGTGCGGGAGGCAGCTGAGCGGGGCAGAGGAACGGGGGCGGGGGCGGTGGCGCTCGCGCGCAGGCTGCGGGGAGCGGCGAGCCGGTCGGCCGCTTGGTGGAGTCGGGCACCCGCCTTGTTGAGTCGGCCGCGGGTGCTGTCGATCCGGGCGTGCAGCAGAGCGCGTGTGGACTCCATCGACGTGGTGCGCTGCGCCGAGCGGGGTGAGGCGGCGAACTGGTGCAGGGCGCCGGCGTGGGCGACGGCGTCACCGAGGTCCGCCAAGGCGTGCCCCAGGGCGCCGGCCGTGTGCGTGAGCTGGGTGACCGCGAGCCGAGTGATCTCCACCTCGGGGTCACGGCCGAGGCGGAGGGTGCGATCGGCGAAGGCCGCCGCGGTGGTGAGGTGCGTGATCAGTCCGGCGACGTCGCGGACGCGGTCGTCGAGATCGTCGAGGCTGTCGCTGCCGGAGTGCACCGCGTCGTTCAGCGGCAGTTCGTCGGCCGCGCTGTGAATGCGCTCGGCCAGCGAGTGCAGCTGACTGATCTGGTCGTAGAGGAAGGGCAGATGGACTCCAGGAAGTGTGCGGCAGTGCCGGCGCGATCAGCGGCTTCGAGGGCCTGGACGTCCTGCCGCGGGTGCGGCAGGAGCCGGTGTCCCTGCGGGCGCCGGAGCGGATACGGCACGTGTCCGGGGCGCAGCCTGGGAGGCTGTTCCTTCCCGGTAGGCGAGGATGGTCTCTCTGAGGTTGTCGACGGCATCGGACCGGCGAGCGGCGAGGATGTCGATCTGTGTGGCGCTGTTCTGCAGGACGCCGAGGCTGTTGATCGTCGTGTTTCCGACGGCGGCGCGCGTCAGGGTGTCGGCCGCCCTCGAAGCGGCGTCGACGAACTGCTGGTGCACGTGATCCAAGTGGCGCGCGGCCGTGTACAGAAGGTCGGCGAGCGCCGTCTCTGGCGCCCCGGCCTGGAGCCGAGCGATGACGTGAGGCGCGGCGCCGAGGGCTTCGTGCACCATCCGGGTGCCGGGGCCCGCAGACGGTGGGAGGCTGGTTGGGTTCTCGATGGGCATCCTCGGGATCGGGGGCGGCGGGCCCGGCTCGACAGGATCAATGCATACGTGCATCCGTGTCGAAAAGAGCCAATTCGTGCTGGTGCAAAAGGTGTTGAACGATGAATGATCTTCCCGCGACCTTCCACAGGCCGCGTCCGCGGTTGAGGTGGGAGATCGCGTCCGTCTCCACCGATGTGAGACCCAGCAACGCGGCGGCAGCGTGGAGTTGGTCGGTTTCCTGCCGGTAGATGATGCGGGTGGAGCAGTCGGCCAGCAGGCCCTCGGCCAGCGCGCGTCCGCGGGATCCGGCGTCTCCGGCGGTGAGCAGGTCGGACAGCCGGTGGATGACCATCAAGTTGGCGATGCCCAGGCCGCGGCTGAGCTTCCACTGGGACTGCATCCGCGCGAGGAGGCCGGGGTGGCGCATCAGCCGCCATGCCTCGTCGTAAACGATCCAGCGCCGACCGCCGTTCGGGTCGGAGAGCGCAGACTCCATCCACGCGGAGGCGCAGGTCATGGCGAGCACCAGAGCGGTGTCGTCGCCGGATCCGCCTAGGCGGGACAGGTCGATGGTGAGCATCGGCGAGTTGGGGTCGAACGCGACGGTGGAGGGTGCGTCGAACATGCCGGCCAGGTCGCCGTGGACCAGCCTGCGCATGGCGTGGGCCAGGTCGCGGGAGGCGTCGCCGAGGCGGCCGGACATGACGCCGCCGACTCGGTCGAGTTCGTCGCAGTTGTTGAGGGTGGCGGCGATGTCGCCGAGCAGGGGGGTGCGACCGCTCGCGGCGGCCTGGGCGACGACGGCGTCCAGGGCGACGTCGAGACCGGTGTGCTCCATCGGCAGGAGGTCCCGCCCGAGGACGGTACGGGCCAGGGAACCGAGCAGCAGCAGGCGGCGCTTGCGGATCTCGGACGCCCAGTCGGCCTCGGAGACGCTGTTGGGGCGCGGCGCGGCGTCCAGCGGATTGAGCTTTCCCGGCAGCCCTGGCCCGAGGGCGATGGAGGTGCCGCCCAACGCCTGCGCCACGGGCGTCCACTCGCCCTTCGGATCGCAAGGGACATAGACCCGGTAGCCGAAAGCGATCGACCGCAGCGCGAAGCTCTTGGCCAGCGCTGACTTGCCCTGCCCGATCACCCCGGCCAACAGCACGTTCGGGTTGGTGAAGCCTTCGATCTTTCCGTACAGCGCGAACGGATCGAAACAGAAGCTCGCTTCGGCGTGGACGTCGCGGCCGATGTAGATGCCCTCGGCGCCGAGGCCGCCCTCGGCGAGGAACGGGTACGCCCCAGAAGCGGTGGCGGTGGTCATACGGTGCGCGGGCAATTTGATCTTGCTGTAGCGGGAGGACGCGGGGCCGGGACGGCCGCCTGCGGGGAGGATCGGCGCCGGCATCTCCTGCTCCTCGGCCCCGGCGCCATGGGGGTGGGCGCCTGCTTCGGAGCGGGCCTTCGCGGCGGCCTCGGCGAGCTGGCGACGGGCCGCCTTGCGGGCGGCGCGATCGGTGCCGTGTGGGGTGAACAGGGGGCTGGCGCTGGCCCGGCGGGCGCGGCGGGCGGGCCGGTGGCTCATGACTCGTTGGCTTTCACGTGACGGCGATCAGGACGCAATGCCTACGGTCAGACGCGCGGGGAGGCGCTGAACAGAAGCGGCTTGCGGTAGCCCGCGCCGTCGCCCTTCCAGTCCAGCTCGATGTAGCCGTCCGCGAGGTACTGGTACTGGCCGCTCGCCTTCGTCTTGAGCGTCCCGGTCTCGTAACTCCCGTTGCCGTTGCCGCTGCTGTGTTCGAGCGCGTGCTCCAGGTACGTGTAGTTGGCGTACTTCACGACCGGGTCCGTGCCCGCGGTGGAGCGCTTGGTCTGCAGGTGGAAGCGCGCCTTGTTGAAGGTGAGGGTGCTGTGCTGGGTGCTTGCGTAGGGGCCGTCCCAGACGACCTTGGCCGTGGTGTAGATGTAGCTGCCGCTCCGCTTGGCGCAGAGCTGCACGTCGAAGTCCCAGTTGTCGGAGTCGGGGCCGGTGTAGCTCGGGTCGTCGACGGTGTAGCTGCTGGTCTTGCAGTGGTACGACGCGGCAGAGGCCGGCGCGGCGGTGGCGAGGGCGGCGGTTCCGGCGAGGGTGGCGACGATGACGGCGGTGGAGGTGGAGCGCTTCAGCTTGCGCATGCAGGGCCTTTCGGTGGTGGGGGCTACTGGCTGCAGGTGGTAGTGCGGCCGGGTGCCGGGGCGTTGAGGTCGGCCGGGGTGGTCTTGCGGCGTACGGCGTGGCCGGCGGCGAGGTGACGCTGGCAGATGGTCAGGACGGGCAGTCCCTCGGGAAAGCGCTCGGGGTGGCATTCGGTGCTCGCCGAGGTCTCCTCCGCTACGGGCAGGAGGTGGAAGGCGTCGTGGACGGCGGCGGTGGCCTGCCACAGCCGGGTATGAGCGGTGGCGAGCTGCCGGCCGGCGGCAGGATGCGCGGGCCGGATGACCTCGGCAAGCTGATCGAGGAGCTGGTGCAGCGCGGTGAGATGGGCGTGCAGCACGTCGAGGTGCACGCGGTCCGCGACCGAGGCCGGGTGTTGGGCGCGCGGGGCGAGGGTGCGCGCGTGATGGCGGATGCCGGCGCTGGCGGCCCGCAGGTACGGGTACGCGTCACCGACGGGAAGGGCAGAGGTCAAAGGGGAAAGGTTCCTTCCTGCCGCGGCGGCAGGACGTCGGCGGGGGCCAGGTGCGGGGTTACAGGGCGGTGCGGGCGAGCGGGAGGGCGCCGAGCGTGAACGCGTCGGGCTGCTGGAAGTTCAGGCGCCGCAGATCGACCTGGGCGGTGACGGCGGCGGTCTCGATCTGTGCGCAGGCGGCGTCGAGGAGGGCGTCGGTCTCGGCGGACACGGTGAGCAGGCCGGTCAGGGCGACGTCGGCGTGCCCGGCGATCAGCTGGCGCTCACGGGTTTTGACGTCCGCGTACTCGACGCTGTCGGCCTCGGAGTCGACCTGTCCACGCCGCGAGCGCTCGTTGGCATCGGCGATGATCGCGGCCTTCTTGCGCTGGACGTCGCGCATCGCTGACTCGAGCCCCTGGGGCACGTATATAAGGGAGAGGGTGCGACGCACCCCGGCGGTGAACATGAGTCCGTGCAGAAAGCCCGCCGAGGTTTCGGTGCGGGGCCAGTCCTCGACCCAGTAGGTGGCGTGCCGGGCGGAATCGGTGGCGAGCCGGTCGTACTCCTCGACTTGCACCACCGGGCCGGCGGCGGCCGGGTCGGCTTCGGCCCGCCCGGACTCTGACCACTGCTGCAGCGCGGAGAGCGCGCCCGGGTCGTAGGCGGTGCGGATGACGGCGGCGATTTCGCGCGCCGAGAGCCAGCCGGTCACCATCAGCCCGGCGCTGCGCGCGGCCTGCGCGATCGAGCTGGTGGTCTGCTCCAGCACCGTGAAGGCGGCGGGCAGCCCGCCGCCGGCCTGCGAGATGAGGCGCTTGGCCGCCTTCAGGTCGAGGCTGATGGCCAGGTATGCCTCGTGTGGGGCGGCGGCCGGACCGGCGGAGGTGACCAGGTCGCTGTAGACCTGCCCGGCTACCGGTGTCTCGGGTCGTCCTTGGTGGGCCCAGTGCCGGGCCAGGGTGTCACCGCTGTCAGGGACGGTGCGCTCCAGAACCTGCACGGTGGCCACGTGTCCGGTGCGGGCGATGCCCGCCAGGGCCCGTCCCCACCCGGTGACGTTGTGGTTCTGCGTCGCTGGGTCCAGCAGGGCGAAGGCGCGCGAGCTGACGCGGGCGATGGCGGTCAGTGTCTGCTGGTGCGGGTCGTGAATCGCGGAGGCGCCGTTGGCGGAGTCGCCGGGGGTGACCACCCGCAGAGAGGCCGCGGTGCCGGGCAGGTGCAGGACGCCGTCCTGGCGGGGACGGGTGACGGGCCGGGCGAGCCACAGAGTCTGCCCGGTGCGGCGCCGCCGCGCGAAGCGCAGCACGATCGGCGCCCAGTCGATCAGGGAGCGGCCGTGCCGGCGGATGGCGACCAAGGCGGCGACCACGGCCCACAGCGGTGTCAGGGCGATGGCACCGAGCAGCCCGGTGGACACCACCGTGATCAGCAGCAGCGCCAACGCGGCGGATACCAGGACGAGTTGCGGCAGGGAGAGGCCGAGCAGGATGCCGCGCTTCGACCTGTGGGGAAATTTGACGGTGAGCGGTTGGACGGTGAGATCAGACAAGGGCCGTTCCGGGGGTGCGCGGGGCGGTGGCCGGGGCGGCACGCGGCGATGGGGTGCGCGGCGCGCGTGCCGCCCCGGAGTCGGGCAGGGGCTACAGGCCGGTGGGCGGGGGCGGCGGTGCTCCGGTCCCGCCGGCGGCGTCGGCCGAGTCCGGTGCCGGCGGGGCGCCCTGCGGTGGCGGCGTGGAGCCGCCGGTGCCGGGTTGCGACATGAAGCCGCTACCGCCGAGGGGGGCCGAGGCGGAACCGCCGCCGCCTCCGGGCGCGCCTCCTACCTGGCCGCTGGTGTCATCGCCGGGGCTGGTCGGGGGCGGCTGGACCGCCTTCTCCAGACCGTTCTTGATCCCCTCGCCTCCGGAACCCTGGGAGCCTTGGCTCTCCTGGCCGCCGCCTCCGGTGGGGTTGGCGGCGATGTCGCCGGGGAATCCGCCGCCGGCCGCCTCGGGTCCTGCGGCGCCCGCTCCGGCTGCCGCGCCGCCCGTACCGGCGGTGGCGGCAGCGGCGACTGCCTTACGGCCCGCCTTCTCTGCGTGCTGGCGTGCGAGCTGCGCTCCGGCGCCACCGGCTCGGTGGATCGATTCTCCGTCCGTGCCTTCGGCCGCCCAGTGGACGAATTTGAAGACGGCGTACGGGCACAACAAGACCAACACCATGACCACGATGCCTGCCATGACGTCGGCGAGGGCGCCGAGGCCGTCCTTGGCCTCGGTCTTGCCCATGGCGGCGATACCGAGGACGAAGATCACGGTCATCAGGAGCTTGCTGACGACGAGGGTGGCGGTGGCTTCGATCCAGCCGCGCCGCCAGCGGCGGGCGACCTCCCAGCCTCCGCCGGCCCCGGCGAAGATCGCGAGCGTGACCATGACGAGGATGCCGACCTTGCGGACCATCATCACGCACCAGTACATGAACGCGCCGATGGCGGCGCCGAGCCCGGCGAACACGGCGACGAGCCATCCCAGACCGGCCAGTGAGGGGATCTGGGAGACCTTCACGATGCGGCGCACGGCCGTTTCGATGGACAGGTGTGATGCCTTGAACAGACCGGCCGACAATGCGTCGACCACCTCGATGGCGACGGTGGTCAGGGCGATGGCGGCGAACGCGAAGATCACGCCGCTGGCGGTGCCGGTGAACGCCTGGCTGAGAGCCTGCCCGTCACGTTTGACGGCGGCCCGGATGAGCTGCGCGCAGAACGTGCCGACGAGGATGACCAGGCCGATCGGCAGCAGCATCTCGTAGTTGTCGCGGAACCATTCGGCATTCAGGTCGACCTTGGTGGTGGCGTCGACTGCCTTGGCGGCCAGGTCGGCTGCTGCGGCGGCGAGTTCGCCGGCGGACTTGGCCATCCAGTCGCCGATGGCTTTGCCGGGATCGGAGGCGAAGTCGACGGCCTCGCCGACGGCGCAGAGTTTGTCCGCTACGGGAAAGTCGCAGAAACCCAAGGTGAGTTGACCTCCTTATCGGTCGGTGAGGTGGGTCACTGCGTGACGCTGGGAGCGATGGCGGCGAGGCGGCAGTCGTGGTTGGGCCGGCACTGCACGGCGAGGGTCACGGCGCGGTCTTCGGAGCCGCCGCCGCCCTTCTTCCACTCGATCTGCTGCTTGCCGTTGACGGTGACGACGTAGATGTACGCCTCGGTGATCGCGGACGGGTCCTCGGCGAGGGCCTGCTTGAATGCGCCGGGGTAGTGGCCTTCGGTGACCGTGCCGGTGGCGTGCTGGTCCTGGTCTGCCATGCGCGACCACAGCAGCGGGTCGGGCACCTGGCCGGAGACGGAGGCCCAGTCGGCGTACTTGGTCTCCTTGGTCATCCACGACCGCATACCGGCGAGTTGCTGGTCGCGGCTGGTGTCGCGGGTGTCGTAGGACCAGAGCATCGCTGCCGCGGCCTTGGCGAAGGCGACCGGTTCGGCGATCTGCGGAGGCTTGGGTACCGATCCCGACCCGGCCGCGGGCTTCGGTGCGGCTTCGGCGTGGGAGGAAGTGGACGCCTGCGACGGCGTGCTGCCGCTGTCGTGGTGTTCGCCGCGGCCGGTGAACCAGGCCGTGATCGCGGCG
Organism: Streptomyces sp. NPDC002564; assembly: GCF_042889645.1. Classification (NCBI taxonomy): domain Bacteria; kingdom Bacillati; phylum Actinomycetota; class Actinomycetes; order Kitasatosporales; family Streptomycetaceae; genus Streptomyces; species Streptomyces sp. NPDC002564. The sequence continues at coordinate 991,322 of NZ_JBIARE010000001.1, forward strand.
AGGGCGAGCAGCGCGGTGAGGACCAGGGCGACGATCGCGACGCGCCGGTTGGCCGACCAGGTCACGCCGTACCCGGCCAGGGAGGGGAATCGTTTCGGCATCAGTGGACCTGCGACCCCAGGCTGGAGAAGAACGCCACGACGCCGTTGGCGGCGCCGAGGCCGAGCGCGGCGCCGGCCGCGACGACCGCGCCCTTCTTGCCGTTGGCCTCGGCCTGGTGGCCACCGGTGTGGTGGCCCCAGGCCCACACGCCGAGGGACACGGCCAGGGCGCCGACGACGGCGATGATCCCGAACATGTTGATCGAGTTGACCACGTTCTTCAGCACGGACAGCCCGGGCAAACCGCCGCCCTTGGGCGAGATTCCTGGGTCGTAGGCGAGGAGGACGGCGGCGCGGTCTGCGAGAGGTATGGGCATAGGTGTGGCGGGACTCCTTGCGTGCGCGGGCCGTGCAGGGGCCGGCGGAAGGGAAGAAAGAGGGAGGGAGGAGTGCGCTCGCGGCGCGAGAAGGGGGCCCGGCAGGCACGGCCCGGCAGATGTCCGGGCGGTGCGCGGCGTCAGAGGACGCGGCGGGCGGCCAAAATGTCCCAGTCCTTGATCGGCGTGATCCGGACCGGTTTCGATGTGCGCGGCGCCTCGATGACGAGGCCCTCGCCCATGTACATCCCGACGTGTTCGGGCCGGGCGGCAGTGCCGCGGCTGAAGATCAGGTCACCGGGCTTCAGGTTCTTCGCCGAGACGGCCTTACCTTCGCTGACCTGCGTGTACGTGGTGCGAGTGAGCTTGATGCCGGCGTGTGCGTACGCCTGCTGCATCAGCGAGCTGCAGTCGCAGCGGCCCATCGGGTCGGGGCCGTGGGAGTCGGTGCACGAGCCGCCCCACTGGTACTGGGTGCCGAGCTGGTGCATGGCCCATTCGATGGCCTTGCGGGCCTTCGGGGCGGCGTCCTTGGGGATCTTGTAGCCCTTCGGGACGCTGCCCTCGGGGATCCGCCCGAAGGACGTGCCGTCCTTGTCCGGTGCACAACCGCGGGTGCTGGTCTCGGACTCCTCGTCCTTGCCCTTGGGCGTGTCCTTGACGGGCTTGCCCTTGCCGGCGTCCGGGAAGGTCTTGGCGATGGCCTTTTGGAGCGCGGTGGCGAGGTCTTCCCATTGCGCGTACGCGTCCGGGTAGCCAGATTTTTGGACGGCCTGGGCGGCTTGGGTGACCTTCATCTGCTGCCAGCCATCGACCTTCAGCAGGTGCTTGTAGAACTGCTCGGAGGCGTATACCGGATCGCGGATCTGCTGCGCGGTTCCCCACCCCTGGCTGGGGCGCTGCTGGAACAGGCCGAGGCTGTCACGGTCACCGGAGCCCAGGTTGCGCAGCCGCGATTCCTGCATCGCCGTGGCGAGCGCGATGATCTGGCCCTTCTTGGGCACGTCGAGGCTGATGCCTGTGGCCACGACGGTCTGGGCGTTGGGGACTTGCTCGGCGGGCAGGTCCAGGCCCTGGATGTGGACGTTCTTGCCGTCCGCGCCATCGAGGATGTCGGTGACCTGTTTGGCCACCGCGTCGGTGTCGATGTCGGTCAGGCAGCCGCTGAACGCCTTGGTCGTCGCGGCATCGCTGGAGGACGCCATCATCATGGCGGTGCCGGCGAGCAGGAGCGGAGAGAGGACGACGACGCCGATGCCGGCGGCTATGCCCTTCAATCCGGTCCGCCGCCCGGAAGGCGGTCACGGGCCGGTGGACGGATCGCGGGCAGGGGCGGGTAGAGCGATGTCACAGCGAGGTCCTTGGTGAAGTCCCGGCGGCGCGTGCGGCGTTGAGGAAAGGGCGCGACGTCCGGGTGGTGGGTAATTCGGGTGGCCCAGGTGCCTTAGCGAGTTGCCGCTCGCATCAGCACGGGGTGGCGGGTCAGGTGTGCCAGGACATGGGGATACCTCCACGAAGGCAGGGGCGGGGATGTGCCATCGGCGGTGTTCGCCGGGCAGTTCCAAAACAGTAGGGGCCGATCCCCGGTTGCCGAAATCCTTCGTGATCAAGGCTCTGTTTCGGGGTTTTCGGCGGCGATAGCTGCCAACCGGGGATCGTGCCCTACAGTTTTGCCTTCTCCCCTTGCCCCCTCGCGCAGCAGACCGCGGAGCCGTCGGCCCGCATTCGGTCCCGTGGGGTCATCCAGGCGAGCTGGAGCGTATCTCTCACACGACCCGAATTGGGGTATCTCTTTGCCTTTTTCCCTGCATCAGGGCGACGCGCTCGGCGTCCTTGCCGAACTGCCGGACAACTGCGTCGACTCCGTCATCACCGATCCGCCGTACAACTCGGGCGGGCGGACGGCGAAGGAGCGCACGAGCCGGTCCGCGAAGCAGAAGTACACCTCCGCCGATGCTGGCCACGAGCTGCCGGACTTCACCGGCGAGAACATGGACCAGCGCAGTTACGGCTTCTGGCTGACCCAGATCATGACGGAGGCGCACCGGCTGACCAAGGTCGGTGGCACCGCGTTGCTGTTCACCGACTGGCGGCAGCTGCCGGTCACCACGGACGCCATCCAGGCCGCGGGCTGGCTGTGGCGCGGCGTCCTGGCCTGGCACAAGCCGCAGGCCAGGCCACAGAAGGGCCGATTCACGCAGAACTGCGAGTTCATCGTCTGGGCCAGTAACGGGCCGATCGACGCCTCCCGCAATCCCGTCTACCTGCCGGGTCTGTATAGCGCCTCGCAGCCCAGCGGTAAGGCGCGCCAGCACATCACGCAGAAGCCGGTCTCGGTCATGCGCGAGCTGGTGCAGATCGCCCCGGAGGGCGGCACGGTGCTGGACTTCACGTGCGGATCCGGCTCGACCGGGGTCGCCGCGCTGCTGGAGGGACGGGATTTCATCGGTGTCGAGAAGACCAAGCAGTACGCCCGGGTCGCCTCCGACCGCCTGACCGAAACGCTGCAACAGACCCTTGCCCAGGATGATTTCACCCTCACCGTCTGAGGGTGAACCCGCGACGCGGGATGTGGCCTTGGGGCCAAATCTGCGTGTGCCGTGGCTACGCCGCGCGCGGCGTTATAGCAGCGAAGTCCCGGTTACCGAAACCGGGGATTGTCCGGATGGTTGGAGCCGCAATCAATGCCCTATGGCTGCGGCTCAAGGAGGCCCCTTTTCGTGCCTGAATCCATAAATCCCCCGGAGGACACGGGGGCGGAACCGGCCCACACGCCTGATTCCCACCCCCTTCCGGAGGAGGGAGAACTGGAGCCGGTCCGCGTGCCGGAGGCCGGTCTGGCGAGTATCCAGGCGGACGTCGCCAAGCTGACGGCCCGATTCGCAGATCACGACCGGCAGATCGACACCCTCTCCGCCGCACCGCCCCCCACGGACTCGCCCTTCGGCGCCTACGGATTGCCGGGGTTCGCGGGCCTGCCTGCATTGCCGGCTCCGCCCGAGCCCCGCCCGATCCTTGAGCTGGAGGACGAGGAGTACGAGGACGAACTCGATGCGCTGTCGGATTGGGTCGACGACTTCCTCGTCCGTGTCTACGGCGCGGAGGTCACCACCGCCGCGCCGTGGTGCGAGCAGTGGCAGGAGCACTCCGATGTCGTCGCCTGGCTTCATGCCCTGTGGCTCGCCTACCAGCAGCACAAGGACGCCGAAGCCGGACTGTCCGGCCTGTTCGTGTGGCACCGGGACTTTCTCACCCACGCCATGGCGACCGTCCGGGCGGCCGGCGGGCCGCTGTCGGCGTGCATGACCGATCCGGACCGGCCCGCCCACCGGGTGCTGCCCGGACCTCGTCCCTCGAACCGCACCACCAGCGCCGAGGAGCCCGAGGAGCCCGGCGAGCCGGGCCAGGCGAGCGGATGACCGGCCGCGAGGACCGGCCGCAGTACGGCTTGTCCTTCGATCCACGCGCCCTGACCGACCTCCTCCAGGCACCCGTCGACATCCGAGACCTGGCCCTCGCCCAGCTCCAGGACATCGTCAACGCCCGCCTGTCGGGAACCAAACTCACCCGCGACCTGGCCGGATACCGCAAGGTCTACGTCGATCACCGCAACGCCTGGCGGATCGTCTACGCCCAGCGGCCCGCGCCCACGAACTCCACGCACACCACCGAGATTCACGTCGTGGCCGTGCGCCCACGCGAGGCGCACGACGTGTACGACGCGGCCCGCGCACGCCTCGGCATCCGCCGTCGCCCGCTGAGCGAGCGCACCCATGCGGCACGCACCCGCTCGCCGCAGCTGGGCACGCGCCAGCCTGCCCCCAAACCGGGACCGCCGCCCTACGCGATGCCCGGCCTTCCCCAGCCTGCCCTGCCCCCGACCCTGAAGGGCCCCGTTCGTTGACGCAGTTCCCCACCCTGATCGACCAGGTCGCCGCCGCCGTACTGGCGCCGGCCCAGGTCACCGAGAACCCGCACCACCGCGCCCTCCTCGACGCCTTCACCGAGGTCCAGCAACTCGACCAGCAGCTGGTCGAGTTCACTGATGCCGAGCTTCCCGGTGTCCCTCCCGCCGAGCAGCTGACCACCCTCACCGACCTGCTGGTCGAACGGATGGCAGCCGGTGCCGAGCTGAGTGCGCTGCTGTCCACGGCCTGCTGCTGCGCCGCCGCGCACGAGCCCGTCCCCGAGGACGCGTACGAGCCGTGGGACGACGAGGCGCCCGACTTCGATCCCGACTTCGAAGGCATCGACGGATTCGACGAACCGGACGACCTGGACGATCTCCACGAGGACACGTGCGAGGAGTTCCTGTCCTGCCCCAGCAGCCCGCAGACGATCGTCCACGCATGCCTGACCGTGTTCGAAGACGAGGGCGCCCCGGAGTACGTGAGCACCGCGGAGCTGGTCAGGCGCCTGCGCGATCTGCCCGGCCAGGCCGATGGGCGCTGGCGCTACGCCGACCTCACCCCGCTACGGCTGGGCCTGCTCCTGCGCGGCTACGGGGTCCAGTCCCGCAAGCCGCGTGCGGGTGACGGCAGTCGCTACCGGGCCTACCGGCGCTCCGACCTGCTGGCCGCCCGCCCGACCTGCTCCTGCTGAGACACCCGGCCCTCGCGCAGAGCCGACGGGTGACGGAGGCGGACTGGGACCTGGTCGCTGCCTTCCACGCGCAGTGCTCCGAGCAGAACCTGCTGCGCCGCTGGGGCCGCACCCGCATCACCCCTCGCGACCTGTCCCGGCTGCTCGCCCACACGCAGTGCTGGGTCGGGCTCGGCGCGGACGAGCGGCCACTGGCCCTCGTCTGCGCCGGTCCGGTCAGCAGGGAGCCGGGCGTCTTCGATCTGGGACTGCAGGTCGTCGACCACCGTCACCGTCAGGGCATCGGCACGGCGGTGGCCCGGCAGGCCGCCCTCTTCGCCCGTACGCGAGGCGGCCACACCCTCGCCGCGTTTACGCACGCCTCCAACGCGCCCATGCTCCGACTGCTCGACCGGCTCGGGCCGACCCGGCACAGCCGAGAGGGGCCGTACGTCGAGGTCCGCGTCGCCCTGGACGCGCTCGCGCCGGGCCCAGAAATGGCACCGCCATGACCTCACCCCCGTTCAACCAGCACACACCCACCGCGCTCGACCTGCGCATCGAGACCGCCGTGGGGTACGGCGTCCAGGAGCTGCACCGGCACGGCGACGGTGGGCTCCTCACCGCAGCGCACGCCGCCTTGGCGGTCGCCCACCGCGACCTGGAGGCCGCCGAGCGGGACGTCGCCTTCCATCGCGTCCGCCTTGCGCGTCTCGCCTCCAGCGAACTGCCCGTGGACCAAGCGTTGTTCGCCAGAATCCGGCGCACCCTCGATCAGCTGGCGACGGCTGCCGCCGTCCGCGACGCGAAGCAGGCCGCGGCAACGGCCGTGCTGGAGCCCATCGAAGCCGCCGCTCCTCGGCAGGCGCCACCACAGGTCGCGACGAAGGACATTGCGGCCCTGCTTGCCATCGCCCAGGGCGCCAAGCTGCACGAACACCTCGTCACCCACCGCCTCGCGGTGGCGACTCACGCGCGTACCCGCATCTCCTACGCCCAGCTGCAGCACTTGGAGGCGCTGGGCCTGGTGGAGCGCGACACCTCGCACCCGGTGCAGGCCGGGCAGCCCGTCACCCTCACCGATGCCGGCCGCAGCGTGCTCACCGCACCCCGCCGCTCCGGCCCGCCCAGGATCACGCCCGCGCGAGTGCCGACGGCCGTCTCCGCTCCCCGCCGCTGAACGGCGCCTCCGTGCCTCGCGCCCGAAATCGCGCCACGACCGAAAGCACCGATGCCCAGCTACGAACCTGACTTCCGCCTCGACGGATACGAAGCCGTCAACGAGCACGTCGCCGACCAGTTCTGGGGGCACATCAGCATCGAGCAGGACATGATGACCGTCCTCGCCGAGCACCACAGCGACGACGCCGCGCACAGCTTCTACGTGATGCACAACCGCGCCGTCACGTGGGGAATCCCCGGCGAACCGCAGATCGTTGCCCTGCACCTCAAACGCGACCCGGCCGCGCGCAACTACCGGTTCGACCACAAGATGCTGCCGCTGCCGTCCATGGCCCAGTCCTGGCTGATTACCCGCGGCTGCCCCGAGGACAAGATCCTCCTGCCTGACGGCATGGGCACCGCCGCAGCGGACGAAGCCACCCGTGTCCTGGAACAGCGGCTACGCAGCGACGGCGATCACTTCGCTTACGGCGTCAGCTACACCGACGACTCCAGCGACCCGATGCAGACCACGGTGATGCTCCGCGCCATGGACGAGAAGGCGGCCATGCCCTACCGCGTGCTCCTCGAAGTCGCCGACACCACCGCGTGGACGCACACCCTGCGCGAGGGCGGATTCCGGACCTTCGAGGCCGCCACGCAGTGGTGGGAGGCGCACTGGAACGGCGATAAGCCGCCGCTGCCGACGGCCTCGCCGGCGACGCGGCACACCACCGCCCTCCCCAGCCTGCCGGCCCAACCCGCCCCGCCGAGCGGCCCCGGCCGCTGAACTCCCGCTACCGCAGCCGTATTTGCCTCACAGGCCCCGATGCAATTCCGCCTGCCGCGTGCGAGATGGCGTGGAATGTAGCACGCAATCCCCGGTTACCGAAACCGGGGATTCTCCGGATTCTTGTTCTCAGCCCGCACGGCATCTGCCCGGGGCTGTATCCGCATTCCCATTTCACGGCCCGGAGGTCAAATCCCCATGCGTGCACGCCGCATAGCGCTGTCCGCCGCTGTACTGGGCGCGCTCGCCCTCCCGATCGTCTCGGCCGGCGCTGCCAGCGCGGCCACCACCATCGCCAGCTGCCCGACCACCACCCTGCCGTACGCCGTGCACACCAAGGCGGTGACGATCCGCGCCAAGGCGACTACGAAGTCCGCCGCTGTCGGTCTGCTCTACCGGGACCACCACTTCACCGTCCACAAGAGCAGCGGGAAGTGGCGCTACATCACCGACAAGACCACGGGAATTGCGGGCTGGGTGTCCGGGACCTACGTCTACCGCGACGTCGCCATGTGCCTGGACTAACCCGCCCGAAAGCATTCCCGCATTCCGCGCCGGAGCTGCCGGTGCGGAAATCCCACTCCAGACGCAAATGAAAGGAGATTCTCCCATGCCCGATGCCAGCGACGACGTGATGGGCGTCATCACCGAGCGCATCGAGGAGCGATTCCAGATGCCCCTCGCCGATCTGCGCCGCGCCGTGACGGCCGCACCGGACGCCACCCCCGAGGCCACCGATGTCGTGCACTGGCACGGTCTGCTCGCCCAGGCGCAGCAGGCACTCGACACCGCGGAGGGCGCGCTCGTCCAGGCTCTGGGAGCCCAGCCGCCCGACGTACTCGGTGACTCCGTCATGGAGTTGGCCCACCAGGTCAACGCCGCCGTCGCCTCCCGCGACGGACGGGCCATGGTCGTGAACTACCTCCTGGACCCCAACGCACCCGGCAAACGCGGCCCCGGCGCGTGGCGCGGCGCCTCCGCTGCCGCACGTCGCGCACCGGCTCTCCCGACCGCCGCGCCCACGCTGCCCCGGACACCGGCTACCCCCGTACGCGGAGCCGTCCGGTGAGCGTCATAGACAAGTCCACCAGCCGCGATGCGGCACTGCAGGACGCTTTCGGCGCCGAAGTGGCCGAGCTGTACGCACAGGCAGCCCGGGGCGAGGCCAATGCCGCACTCCAGCGGGCGCTGGAACTGCGCAGCTTCCTCGCCGTCGCCGAGGAGCAGGTGGCCCGCGTCCGGGACCGCGTCCACACCGCGCCGGCCCCCGACGGGGACGTGGACGACCTCTGTGCCGAGGACCTGCGAGGGGACGCGGCCTGGCTGGAGGCGGCTCTGGCCGGCCGGGACAGCTACACCGCGGCGCTCGACGAGCTGCTGCGCACGCTGCCTGCCCCGACTCAAGCACCAGCTGCGGAAGTCCAGTTGCGGCCCAAGATCACCGCCACCGCTCCGCTAGCCCCGGCGGCATCCCGCGCCGCGGCAGTGCGGATGCGACGTCCCTGAAAGCCCGCCGATTGCCTCCATCCGAGACCCCGTCCCACGCCGCTTCCCAGCTCCTCGCCCAGCGGATCGAGGCGCTGTACGCACAGCCACTCGCCGACCTCGAAGTCCTCGCCGATGCCACGCCCGAGGCCAGCCTGCTCGCGGCCCTGACCGGCAACCACAGCGATCTGGCCCTGGCCGAACGCAACATCGACTTCCAGCTGGAGCGGCTTCGTGAACTCACCGCTCCTGAACGGGAGATCGGCCGGTTCGAGGCCGGCCACATCCTCGACTGCGCCCGGCGCATCGCCGAGTCCGTCGCCACCCGCGACGCCTACGCCAAGAGCACCAGCGCGGTCCTGGGCGGCCTGCGCCGAGTGACCGCCCCGGCCCCCCACTCGCCGGCCACGCCGATGCCCGCCGCTCCGACGGCGACCACCTCCCGTACCCGCTGACCCACCCGCACCGCTTGAGGAGCACTTCTCTTGGCCACCACCGCGCCGCCCCCTGCCACACCGCACGACCTCTTGGGCGTCACCAAGACCCTGGACCTGCTCGCTCCGCGCTGGAGCGTGTGGGTGCTGATGACCATCTCCTCCCAGCCGCTGCGCTACGCCGAGTTCAAGCCGCGGCTTCCGTGGCTGGCGGACGGCCAGCTTCACCCCCGGCTGCGCCACCTCACCAACGCGGGTGTGGTCGAACGCACGGAGTACGGCCCGCGCCACGTCACCTACGGCCTCACCAGCCGCGGCGTGGCGCTGCTGCCCGTCCTGGCTGTGATCGCGTCCTGGGGTGACACGTATCTGGAGAAGGACCTGGTCGCCAACAAGGACACCGGCGAGCTGGAGCCCGAGCGGATCGCGCCGGCCCAGAACATCGACGACACCGTCGCTCTGGTCGCTCCCCGGCACGCGGTCCCGATTCTGTTCTCGCTGCAGGCCCGGGGTGCCGCGACCGCGAAGACACTGGCGAGTGAGGCCATGCCCGGATACGGGCTGACCGCCGTCTACAAGCCCCTGGAACGCCTCGTCGACGACGGCCTGGTGGTAGCCAGCGGTACCGGCGGCTACCAGCTGACCGCCAGCGGCCAAGGGCTCATCCCCGTCTTCCAGGCCATCTCCGCATGGGCCACCGCCCCGTCCCTGGAAACCGAAGCTCGTCGGATCCGGGGCCAGGGCGCCGCCCCGTCGCAGAACCCCTCCGGCCCGTGGGCGACCACACCGACCCGCCTTCCGGCACCGGTCGTTCCGGCCGCGCCAGCAGCCCGCCCCGCCCTGGGCACCACGGCCCCCAACGGCCCGGCATGGCAGCCCGGCGACCTCTTCTCCCACCAGATACCCGCCCGCCCGATCTCCCCGGCAGGAGGCCCGCGCCGATGAACCGCTCCCGGCCCGAAACCCTCCTGCCCGAACGCCGCGCGATCCGCACCCTGACCCTGCCAAGTCTGATCCGCCTGATCACCGAGATCGACGACTACGGCCCCATCAGCCATCAGAAGGGCAGCCTGCAGGGCGCCTTCGGCGACCTCACCCCCGGGCAACTGCGCCACGCCATCGACATCGCCCGCGACCTCGGCCTGGTCCACGCCGACGAACAGGCACCGGATCGCTACCGGCTCACTGCGAGCGGCGAAGACCTCGCCGAGGTGTACGACACCGTGGCCCGCTGGGCCCGCGCCCGCCACTTCCCCGACACCACCGTCGACTTCGTCACCCGTGTCCAGCACACCCTCCAGCTGACCAGCCGCAGCCCGCAGACGGGCGTCTCGAATCTTGAGCCGTCGGCTCCGCACCAGGTCGTCACCGAGTTCCTGCAGGCACATCCCCGCGTCCTGAACCGTGCCGGCGTCGGCTCCTCACACGAAGAGGCGTTGGGAGCGGGGCGCGCTGCGTGAGATCCCGTGTCGGACCGCGGCATGCCCGCCGCCCGGTCCCCACAGTGCTGCGCGGCGTCTATCTGCCGCGCAGCACGGACGCCGCCGCGTTCGCCATGACGACGTACGGCATACCGCTGCTGGTCCTGGCCACCACCAACTCCGCCGCGCTCACCGGACTGGCGTTCGCGCTGGAATGGATCCCGCGCCTGGGGGCGTTCGCCGTCGCCGGGGCCCTGGTGGACCGCCACGGCACGACCACCGTGCTCCGCTTCGCCTCCGTGGCGCGGGCCCTGGTGGTCCTGGCCGCCGCGCTCCTCCTGCCAGCGCAGGAGGCGGGACTCGGGGCGACGGTCACGGTCATGGCGCTGGCTGCGTCCACCGGGATCCTCACCGAGTGCGCGTACATCGCGGCCGAGACCGCGGGCGGGGTCGCCAGCCGCGAGGCCGGCGACCGCGCGCACCAGGTGCAGTCGGTGCTGCTCGGCATCGACCAGGTCGCCACCCTGTGCGGCCCGGCGCTGGCCGGCCTGCTGCTGCAGTGGGCCGGTGCGAGCGGGATGCTGACGGTGATCGCCGTCTTCTCCCTGCTCACCAGCCTCCTCGCCCCACGTCAGTACCGCTGGGGGAAGGCCGCCGCGGTGCAGCCCGTCTCGAAGGGGCTGCGCACCGGCTGGTCCACGCTGCGGGCACTGCCGGCGCTGGGTTGGTTGGTCGCCGGATTGACGGTGTCCAACCTCGCCGTCGGCCTGTTGCAGGCCGCCGCCCCGGTGATCATCGTCAAGGAATTCGGCCACTCCACGGCCGACGTCGGATTCGTCTGGTCCATCGCCGCCGTCGCCTCACTCGGCGCCGTCGCCCTCTGCCGCCGGGCGATCGACCGCTTCGGCCTGTGGCCGGTCGGTGCCGTCTCCGCCACGATCGCCGCCACCGCCTGCCTGGCTGTCTCCTTCGCCAGCACCTACCACGCCTATCTCGCCCTGATCGCCGTCCTCATGGCCGGCGAGGGCGGCATGACCGTCGTGCTGCGCACCCTGCGCTCCCACCTCATCCCCGCCGAGGTATTCGGCGCCACCCTCTCCCTCACGATCTTGGTGCTGCTGCTGCCTTTCCCGCTCGCCGGCGTCCTCGTCGCTGTCGTACCGCCCGCCCAGCTCGGCCAGGTCATCACGCTCTGCGCGGTACTCCAGGCCGCGGGTCTGTTCACCGCCTTCGCCCGGCTGCGTGCGACCTCCGCTCTGCACAGCTCTTTCGCCTGACCTCCTTGTCACCCTGCTCACTCCAGGAGAACGCCCCATGCGCACGTCGCACGCCCCGGCCGACCAGCTGGTCCTGCCGATATCCCGACCCTCGTTTCGCGCAGGGGCGCGGCCCACGCTGATGGACCGCTTCCTCGCGTTCGACGCCGAGCACCCGTATGTCTACCGCGCGCTGGAGCGTCTGGCCGCCGACCGGATTGCCGCCGGAGCGACCCGGGTCGGGCTGAAGGCACTGTTTGAGGACCTGCGCTGGCAGCTGCCCGCGGGCGTGCGCGGCCTGAACAACAGCTTCACGTCCTTGTACGCCCGCAAGTTGATCGAGGACCACCCGCACTGGGCGTCAGCCTTCGAGCTGCGCCGACGCCGCACCCCCTGACGCGGATACCTGCCTCAACCACCATTGCCTGCCACTGTTTGGAGCCTTGTTGTCCTCTCGCCCTGTCGTCCTGGTTGTCGCAGCCGCCGACATGGAGGCACAGGCGTATCGGGGCTATTGCCTCGAAAACGTCCACGCCCACTACGACGTCGTCCTGATCTCCGGCGCCGAGCCGACCTGGGAGAAGGAGTTCCTCCTCGACTACGCGGTCGCCGACCCCACCGACCAGGCCGCACTGCATGCTGCCGGTCGCGACCTCGCCGAACGCTACGAGCTGGCCGGCGTGATGACGTGGACCGAGTGGTACCTCGTCCCCGTCGCCCGTCTCGCCCGCCAGCTCGGCCTGAACACCACCACCCCGGAAGCCCTCCAGGGCTGCCGCAACAAGCACACTTCGCGCACGCTGTTCGAACGTCACGGGGTGCCCTCGGCCGTATCCGTGGGCGTGCGCGCCGAGCAGGAGGCGGCCGATGCAGCCGCCCTGATCGGCTATCCCGTCGTTCTCAAGCCCGCCGCGCACGCCGCGAGCATGGGCGTCATCCGCGTCGACACCGCCCGTGAACTTGCCGCCGCGTACGCCTTCGCCGCGCAGACCGCCGGCCACGGAGTCGAGAGCACCCAGGTCCTGGTCGAGGAGTACCTCGACGGGGAGGAGGTGAGCGTCGAGTGCGTCACCTATCAGGGGCAGACCACCGTGGTCGCCGTCACCCGCAAGACCGTCGGGATGCCGCCCTTCTTCGAGGAGCTGGCCCACGTGGTCGACGCGGACGACCCGCTGCTCGCCGCCGTGGCGCCGGTCGCCGTCGCGGCCCTCGACGCCGTGGGCGTATCCGACAGCGTCAGCCACGTCGAAATGCGCATCGTCGACGGCCGCCCCCGATTGATCGAGGTCAACGCGCGCCTCGCCGGCGACATGATCGGCCACCTCGTCCACCTGGCCACCGGTGTCGACCTGGCCCGCGCCGCCGCCGACATTGCCTGCGGCGTACGGCCCGACCTCACCCCAACACGCAGTCAGGCCGCGGCAATCCGGCTGATCTACCCCGCCTACTCCGGCACCCTCACCGGGCGCCGGATGGACGCCGAGCTTCCCGAGCGCATCGACTGGCTCGAGCGCGTCACCTTCACCCGCGACGCCGGCGAGAAGCTCGTGCTGCCGCCGCACGGCGACATGTTCAGCGCCCGCATCGGCTACCTGATCACCACCGGTCCCAGCGCCAAGATCGCCCAGGCGCGCTCCACCGAGGCGTACCGGCACCTGTCCATCCAGGTCACCCCCGCCTAGACCTGCCGCGTGCACCCGCCCCGACCACATCCGGATGGCGCCCCTTGAACGACAAGGCCCAGCTCGTACCCGTCACGCCACCGCCGCCCCCGGTTCCCACGCCCTTCGACGCCCGGCGTACCGCACCCCGCAGGGCTCCTGCACTGACCACGCGCAGCGTGCCGCGCTGGAGCACCACGACCACCCCGTCGGCGGCCCTGCCCGCCCGCAGCTCTGGCCCCCGCCGCTGACCTCCCGCACCCCTGTCCCAGAAGGATCACGTGGCCCTGCACGCACAGCAGTTCTTCGACGACGTCCTCGAACTGCCCTTCCACCAGCACGCCATCGTCGGCAACGCCTTGTACGCGGCCCCGCAGCCGGACACGCCGCTGCGGCTCCGGATCGACTTCGCTCCGACCATCCGCCGCGACGAGTACGACGGACTACGCCTGCGCGTCGTCCACCCCGATCAAGGCGTCCTCGACACCGCCATCCTCCGCTTCGCCGACCACGGCACCTTCGAGCGCCGCGATGCTGCCCGGGGCCTGTCGGCTGGCCGCGACGGCTACGCCGTCATCCGCGACTGGCACAGCAGCGGGCCCGCGTGGCACGGCGCGGACGGCACGGGGCTGCGCACCGCGATCGAGCAGTACGCCCACCTGTGGTTTCCGCCGCCAAAGGCATCGCAACCGGCGCTCCCACCTGTCGCCCGGCCCACACCCATAGCCGGGGCGTCACCCCGTACCCGCTAACCATCCATCGCACCAGAGGAGTTCTGGATGCCACCGCCCCGCTGGCTCCCGTCCCACCGACGACCACCGCCTGCGACCACTCCGCTTCAGGCGCCCCCACCGCCGCCGGGCCCGAACGGCTTCTGGCTCACCGATCCGGACTTCCGCGACCGGCTGCACAGGGCCACGCTGACCCTCCTCGATGTCGTCGAGGACTGCCTCAACGACGGGGATCCGCTCACCGAACTCCTCGACGGCGCCCGCGACCATGCCGAGCAGCTTCTCGGCATCCCCAGCACCTACGGCATCCTCGCTGAAGCCGAGGCCGCCGCGCAGATCGTCCAAGCCGCCGGACTCGACGCAGGATCCCCCTTCGGTCTCGTCGTGGCCCAGGGCCTGGCCGGCGTGGAGCGGCTGCCCGTCGAGCAACAACAGCAGCTCGTACGCGCCGCCGCACGCCGCTATGCGATCACCGCACCGTCCCGCTCGACGCACCCGCCCACAGCCCCCGCAGGACCGGCGCCGCGGCGCTCCCGCTGAACCACCACCCACGCCACCCACCCGCACGCGCTCCGCGCGTTCTTCTCGGAGAGTCCCTACTTGCGCATCCGCTCCGCTCGCACCCTTCCGGCCGCTGTCGCCGTCGCCGCCACGGTGACCGGCAGCCTGTCCTGGGCTCCGACCGCCTCGGCCCAGAGCACCGATCCCAGCCCCTCCGCCTCCACGTCCGCAGCCCCGCGCAACGCAGCCGAGGCGGACACCGGCGGCGTGGCCATCGTGAAGAAGGACCCCGGCGGCGACGCGCTCTCCGGCGCCTCCTTCGCCCTCTTCGACTCTGCCGGCAAGGAGACCGCCAGCGGCAAGACCGATACCCAGGGGCAGCTCGCCTTCAAGGACCTCACACCGGGCGTCTACCGCCTCAAGGAGATCTCCAGCGGCAGCCCGCTGCACGACACGGTCGACGACCAGGACGTCATCGTCACCCCCGGCACGGACACGCCGCTCACGATCGTCGACCCGTTCAAGGACGCCTCGGTCAGCCTGAAGGCCAAGGACGACAAGACCGGAAAGCTGCTGCCCGGATCCACGGTCAACATCGGCAGCGGCACCGAGACCATCCTCACGCTGACCACGGGCCCCGACGGCACGGCCACCGGGAAGCTGCCCATCAACTCCCGAACCGGCACGGACTTTTGGGTCAAGCAGGTGAAGGCGCCCGAGGGCTACGACCTCTACAAGCCGTCGAAGACGTTCAAGGCCAAGCCGGGCGATCCGGTGACGGTGACCACGACCAACGCCAAGACCGCCACCACCCCCACGGAGAAGCCGACCGGAAAGCCTACCGGCAAGCCGAGCCACAAGCCCACCCCGGACAGGCCCGGCAAGGACGAGGACGCACCGACACCGTCGGCCTCGGGGACACCGGCCGCCTCGGAGACGCCGGCCGCCGACGAGACCACGTCGAGGACCGCCGCTCCCGCCCCCGAGGGCGCGCTCGCACACACCGGTGCTGACGCCACCCCGTGGCTGATCGGCGGCGCCGGCGTCTTGATCGCTGCTGGCGGAGGCGCCCTCTTCGCCGTCCGACGGCGTCGCACGGACGACCCGACCGACGAGAGCTAGCTCCTCCCGCACCTCTCCCAAAGGCCCCCGGAATCAACCGATTCCGGGGGCCTTCGCATGCGATCGGAGGAAAGGGCGGATCAGTGACGGCCCAGCGCCTCACTCAGGCTCGCTGCCTCGGCTCAGAAGCCGCCCACGCAGCTAGCGCGCCCGAAGGAGCAGCCCTAGGAGCCGTTCAGCACGCTCCCTGACCGGTGGCTCCGGGTGCGTCAGAGCCACGGCGAACAGCACCGTCAAGAGCGCCAGGAACGAACTGGAGAAGGCCGTGAAGTACAGATCAATCGATGTCATGTGCAGGAAGGTACCCGAACCGCCCCTGACCTGCGCTTTTAACTAATGTACCCAGAAAGTGGGACGAATCAAATTAATAGGGTCGAGCAGTAACTGCCGTGCAGGTCAGCCAAGTTGGCGACCGCCACAGTACGCATGCTCCCGATGCGCGCTATGTGACGCAGGTCATAACGCGACTGGCGTCCAGCCTGGCTGAGACGGCAGACTGTGGCGCCCCCGCAGCCCGACGAGCGTCTCGCTAGGCTTCGGCAGTGAATGAGCCTTCCTCACTGCCCGGTGACCCCTCTGAGCTGCACCTGCGCATCGTCTACGACGACGAGCTCTGGGACACCCCGCAAGCTGACACGCTGGAGCGGTGGAACGTCTCCGTCCTGCACCGCCGACGTCTGCATTTTGCTGCGCGGGACGCATCGGCCGATGAGGACTGCGCAGCCGCGGACTCCCCGTCCTGCACGACGGACGCCACCGTCGGGTCCATGACCTTCTACCGGGTCCATCTGGACCGCGGGCGCAACGCCTACTGGGCGATGGAGGAAGAGTCCGAGGAGCTGTACGAGATTGCCCAGGCGCTCCTCGACCCCGAGACCGGCTCCTTCACGAGGGAAGTCGGCGAGCGCCTGGACTATGTCGGCTCCGCGCTGCTCGTCATGGACCGGGTGACGCTAGATCCGGGGTGGCGCGGGTACGGACTGGCCGCCGTACTCGGCAGCGAGGTAATCCACCGCCTCATGGCCGGCTGCCGGGCTATCGCCTGCTCACCCGGCGTCTCCGACCTCAGCAGCCAGGAACTGAGGAACCGGACCGAGTGGGATCGCGTCAACGCCAAGATCGCCCGCGGGTGGGAGGGCCTCGGATTCCGCCTCTACCGCAATAACGTTTATCTCCTCTCGCCTGCCTCGGAGGTACTGGAGGAGCAGCGCGGCGTACTTCGTGGTCGGCTCGCGGAACTCGGCGCGTCCTGGCAGGCCGCGTCCCTCTGATGGGCCTCACCGCCAGCAGGTCGTGCCTACGATGGCGAGACGTGGTCGTGTGCCGCTATCCGCCGCCGGGAGGGGTGGGGGCGTTGTTCGCTGCGGGACTTTCCCGGGCGAAGACGATGCCCGTCAGGGCGCGCAGCCAGGCAAGGTTCCCGGTCGTGGTGAGCAGCGCGATCAGTGTCAGCAAAAACATCGAGAGCGGAGCGAAGACCAGGGCCGCATCAGTGGTGCCCAGCATGACCAGCACGGTCAGGGTGAGCATGGCTGCAAGTGCGGGAAGGACGAGCAGGCGCCGGGGGAACGGGCCGATCGGGGTGGCGGCGCCGGGATCAACGGGCAGTTCGGCGGCGGGAAGCAGGGAGCTGTGCTCGCTGCGGGCGTGGGCTACGGCGATGTTCGCGACGAAGCGGGCCAGGTTGCCAGCGGCAGCGGTTCGGTCGGAGGTCAGATGATCGGCTTCGGCGAGGAGCTTGATCCTTACCTTGCGGGTGTGGGCGATCACCTGGCGTCGGTTCGCCGTGAAGTGAGATATCCGGTTGGAGCGCCGGGCGCTCTTGGCCAGTGCGGTGTTCAGCGTCCTCAGCAGATGGTGCAAGGCGCCGAGTGCGGTGTGACGTTCGTGCCCGGCCGGCGCGCTGGCCACTTCAGCGCAGGCGGGCAGCACGGCGAGGGCAGCGGTAAGCACTTCGTCCTTCGCTACGGCCGGAACGCCCTGGCGGAGGTTGCTGACTCGCCGTGTCACCGGCCCTAACACGCTGGCCGCGGTCATCACCACGGTGAAGTAGGCGACTTGCACCCACTCGGCGCGCGTGGGCTGGTCGCGCCCCTCCTGCACCACATCCCAGCCGGTCATGGCCATCGCGAACCATCCGCTCACCAGCGCGGTGATGACGGCGACCACGAGGACCTCGCCGGCGAGGTCCCGGTATGAGGAGAGGACGGTGCGCGTCGGGCGCTGGTAGGCGGCGCGGATCGCGGCCCACTCCACGTCTGGCAGGTCCGGGAGGCGCTCCACGGCAGTCTGGCCCTTGGCTATGCGGTCCTCCACGGCCCGGTGGTGTGAATGACGCAAGAAGGCGCGGAGGCGGCCTGGAGTGACCGGTAACGGCACGGGTGTTCCCTTCCGAGAGTGGCGAATCTGCAGACGCACCGCGTGTCACGTGCGGTTCCCCGCCACATGGTCCCTAGTTCGCCGGTGGCAGACAAGGAAGATCGTCCAAAGGACTGGTGGACACCGCAACGCTATGTGAACCTGAACGACCTTCCGGAAGAAACCCCAGGTCAGAGAGGTGATTCTGTGGCGTTGGACGCGACGCAACCTGGATTTGCCACCACGGTCGCGGCCCTGCGGCTGCGCTCCTGGAGGCTCGGTGCCGGCCAGCCGATGGAGGTGATCGACCAGTTCCCGATTGCCGATTTCACCCACATCGTCGACGACCGTGCCGACGTGCACGTCAGCTCGCGCGACGGCCGCTTCTACCTCGGCTACTTCCCGACCGGCCGGCCCGGTGGCCCGGACGAGGACTGGGTGACGGGTGAAGGCTGGGTGATCGCGGTCACCGGCACCGCGAACGTCCCCGGCTACCGCATTGCCTTTGGCACGGACACTCCGGCGGAGATCGTCGCCGGTGTGGTGGCCAGCATCCTGTCCACCTCCCGCCCTGTGTGACGGGCACGTCCGCCCTCCCTATACATACGCACCGCGTACCCTGCCCCTGCTCGCGCGGCTTCGTCCGCCACCGCTAGGAGACCACCTTGGACCCGCACTCGCCCGAGATGACCGTCGGCGACATCATCGACGCACTGTCCGCCTTCGACCGCGACACGACGGCCCGCCTCGCCATCAACCCCTTCTTCCCCATGGCACACAGCCTGGGCGGTGTGGAGAAGTCGGTGGACGAGAACGGCCGGCCGGTGGTCTACATCGCCGAGTCGCCCGATGCCGAGCAGCACCCCCTGCCGCCCGCCGTGGCCGTCGCACTGACCTGGCAGGGCCCGGTCGAGGCACCCCCGCGCCGCCGACGCGGCGCAACCGGCCCGAACAACGGCCGCTAGCACAACCCCGAACTGACGGAGGCGCCCCTGTACCCGCACGACCCCACCGATTCCTCCCGCCCCCTCTCGCCGGACCCGATGTACTGGGTCACCCCGCGCCACCTGGCCGGCGATGACGGCGTCCTCGCCGAACGGATCGGCGACACCCTCACCGACCTCGGCTGGCGCATGTGGCCGACCTCCCGCAACACCCTGCTCTTCGTGAGCCCCGACGGCCTGCGCGGCGCCGAGTGGATCCTCGCCTCCTACCCCTTCGAGCTGGGCGGCTTGCCGGTGGCCTGGCAGATGTCGGCCCGCCCGCACCCGGCCTCGGCGTTGACCGAGTGGAATGCGTACTTCACCGCCGGCGTACCGCACGAGGCACTCACCGACTTCCTGCTCGCGCTCGACGCCAGCGAGACTCCCGAGGCCGGGCTCGAGAGCGCCGAGGCGGTGCTCACCGCCCTCAGCGCCCGCGGGTGGCTGCGCGACATGGACCGCCCGCGCACGACCGCCACCGATCCCGGCTTCTCCACGAACGTGTCGCTGGAGCTTCTGCCGCCGCTCATCCACGACGCCGACCCCCGCGATGACCTTCTGGGGTGGCAGGCGTGGGCGGAGCCCGTCCTCGGGGCCCCGTACCTGTGGTGTACGAGCTTCAGCGCGAGCGCCCCGCACGAACTGGTCGCCGCCTTCGCCTCCTCGCTCGCCGCACCCGGCCCGGTATCGCGGCGGGTACTGCCCGCGGGAGCGGAGGACCGTCTCACCGTCGTCCACCGCGGGTGACCGGCGTCGCGTAGCCCCTGTCCCCGGCGGGATCGACGGGCGCGATGCCTCCTTCTCCCAGGCCCGGTGGTACCGCTCCCTTCACGGGAGCGGTACCACCGGGCCTTCGTCGTACCCGCATCGCAGAAGCTGATATACCCCTGGAACCAAGATCAAGGCCGTACATAGGATCGTCGACGTGGCAGATAAATTGATCCGCATCGGGCCCTTGCGCGGTTACCTCCTGGAGGAGGTGCTGGCCTGGTTGTTGCGCTCCAGCGGCTTCGAAGTCCTCACGGCCGACGACGACCAGGACAAAGAACCGTGGAAGGTGCTGAAGGAGGACAAGAACGGTCTGCTGGTCCGAGGACGTGGCGCGTGGCATCAGGTAGACGCGCTCGGCCAGTTCCGGTATGTCCCGCCGTTCTCCCTTCCGGTGCGCTTGTTCGTCGAGGCGAAGTATCTGACCGCACGGGTCGGTCTTCCCACCGTCCGAAACGGCCACGGTGTGATCCACGACGTGAACGAGGCGGAGACCACCACCCTTACCGCACCCGGCACTGGCCGGCCGCGGACGCGTTACCGCTACAGCTACGCGATCTTCTCCACGTCCGGCTTCACTCCGGAGGCGCAGGACTATGCACTGGCCCACCAGATATCGCTGATCGACCTTTCTGCACCGGACTTTGATGGGCTGCGGAGTCTCGTAAGGACCACGGCCGACGCGATCCACGCAGTGCTCAAAGAGAGCCCGGCCAATGGGCGGCCGAAGATGCGCGAAATGCGCGCGTATCTACGCGGGCCGCTCCTGCAGATGGATCCGGGTGATCTGGAATTGCCCGCCGCGATTCGCCACCCCCTCGATTTCCTCGCGGACGGGTTGCACAGCCGGTCGCAGCTAGGTCTCGTTCTGGCCTTTCCGGCAGCGCCGTTCGTTCTGGGACTGGCCTCGGACGATCTGTACGCCTTCGTGGAATACGCGCGAGAGCACCCCACGCACGCGGTGCGTCTGCGACGCATCAACCAGGCAGCGAAACACCCCGTTTGGGAACTGCGCGCCGCCGAGCACCCCAATGCCTATGCGCTCCGGTTCGGGCTGCCGGAGCGGGTGGAGAAGTGGATCGTCGCGCAGGACGAAGGAATGCCCGCGCGCACCCGGTACGTCAAGCGCAGCATGCTGTCGACCATGACCCTGTACTGGATGCACGGCGAGTACGCCCAGACCTTCCAACTCCGTTATGAGCCCGGCGAACTCCGCCTCGACGGCTGATCGGCGCGAACGGCGAAGCCCCGGTGTCCGGGCCCGTCGGAAGAGCGGGCCCGGACACCGGGGCAGGCGCAGGAGGAGCGGACTAGCGTGCGGTGCGCGCCTTGGCGAGTGCCTTGTCCACGTGGGCGTCCACGAGGCCCGGCGAGCCGGAGACGAGGACCAGGACGTTGCCGGTGCGGATCGCCGTCTGCTTGACGACGCTGCGCTGCCCGCCGGCGGAGAAGGTGAGCCGCTGGCTCCACTGCTGGTCGCCGAGGTCCGGCGCGGCCGACTTCGCGGTGTCGATGTCGACGGCCGTGCTCCCCGAGGCCACCTGGTACGAGGGGCAGGAGAGCATCGCGTCGAAGACCTTCGAGATGCCCGTGGACAGCTTTGCCGGGCGATCGCTGTACAGCTCCTCGCTGACCTCGGAGGAGCTGCTGCCGGTGTAGGCGAAGGACGCCTTTGCCTTGCGGGCGAAGTCGAGGTTGGAGCCGGTGGCGGCACTGCTGCCGAGCTTCTCCAGGGCCGGGCAGCCGATGACGGTGACGTCGTCGTTGCGGCGGGGGGCCTCGGGCTTGCGGGTGTAGCCCTCGCCCAGGTCGCCGATGTTCAGCAGCCGCTGGTTCAGCTGGGCCGAGGACAGCGGCACGGACGCCGCCGCGGTACTGCCACCCCGGTGTGCGGAAGCGGTGGCGGAGGTGTCGGCGGGCTCGGCGTGGCCGGCGCAGCCGGTCAGGGCGAGGGCGGTGAAGACGGCGCCGAGGCCGAGGGCGGTCGTGGTGGAGCGGCGCATACGTGAAACCCCTTGGTGCGAGACGGATGATCTGACCGGATCGGCCCTCCGGGTGCCGATGAACGCAGGGGTGGGGGAAGGGGTTTCGCGTCGTCAGTGGCCGAGGTGGCGCAGGCCGTCTTCGAGGGTGGGGTGGAAGTGGTCGACCGGCCCGGAGTTGCGGTTGTACCAGGCGGTGTCCAGCCGGGTCTCGTGCACCTCGTGGCCGGCCTCGCAGCGCAGCCACACCGAGTCGTCGCGCATGTTGAAGACGATCCAGTTCCGGTACGCACCACAGTGGCAGGCGTGGACTTCGCCGTCGATGACGAGCGGCAGGTCCCAGCGCATCATGAACCCCCTGACGTCCTGGCGGCACGGCGCCCGGAACTCCGGCGGCAGGAAGTCGGGCACCACCGTGGTTTCGGCCGGCGCGGCCGGGGCCGGCGCGGCGACCGGGGCGGGAGCCTCGGGCCACTCGGTGTGCATGGCCAGCAGCGCCTGGCCGGCTCGCTGCGCTTCACGAAACTCTCGGTCCGCTCGGTTGCGTCGGAACATGCCGTCTCCATCTCTGTCGTCTCGCCTGCACGAGGAGAGTGCCGCAAGTCGCTGACCTGCTGCAACTCTAGAATTCGTGAAGTGTGACCGGCATTTCCGAGGGAGTGCCGAGACGAAGCGGACGTGACCGTGCCTCTCGTTACAAATGCATTGCGGCCCGTGCCGTCGGCAGGGACGCGGCGTTGTCCGAGTATGCCCAGCTCCCCTTCGCCAGCCGTCTCGCCGCAACTACGGGGCGCCTATTGGCTGGACTCGCCGTTCCTGCCGCATGCTCCGGGCTGTGCGTGCGACGGCACGCGAGACGATTCATCGCCGTCTGCTCCTCGTCGGGTGCCGGCCACGCGCACCGTGATGCTGTGCATCGCGGGAACCACCGTGGCCGCCGCGATGATCGCCGTCCTGAGCTGAACGCCTCCCTCAGCGCCGATGCTCACGTGTGCCTTCGGCCCCCGGCCCCGGCCTGCGAGAGGACGTCGCAGTGCGGGTCTGCCCGCGGCGGCTCGGCGCCGTAGTGGGCTTGTCCTGGGTGGGAGGCGTTGCGGAAGCGTCAGCGGGCAGATCTGCCATCCGCCGTAGCCGCCACACGAGCACGTCGCTGATCGACTCGGCGGTGCCCAGCTCCCGCCGCTCGGCGGCCTCGGCCAGAAGCGCCGCCGGGTCGTGCCCGGCGCGCTCGACGTCGGCGAGGGTGGACGCCAGGGCGTACCAGCCCGGCTCGGCTAGGACCTGCTCGGCCAGCTCCGGCACCGCCCGGCGCAGGTAGGCCGCCTGCTTGCGCTGCAGGGGCAGGGACATGCGCCGACCGCGGTCGCGCATGACGCCCAGATACCTCGGCGCTGCGGCCTGGTAGGCGGCGCGCAGGTGCTCGGCCGCCTGGCGGGCAGCAGCGGCCTGCTGGGCGTGCCCCTTCATCGCGTGCCACTGGGCGGCAGCGGTGACCAGGAAGAACACCATGTCGATCAGCATGGCGGTCGTGGCACCGTCCTCCACCCGCCCGAGTGCAGGCCCGCCTTGGACGAGGTCGCGGGCGGCCTTGCGCAGATTGCGGGCGTGCTGGCGCTCCGCCCGGACGTGCGAACGGCTCGCCCGCTCGAACACGAAGGCGGCGTCGCGCAGTTCACGCCGTGTGTTCAACGCCGAAGTCTTGGCCAGCGCGTCGAGGACCTCGCCGCCCGCGGCGATCAGGCCAGAAATCTGCCCGTCCTCCCCCTGGTCGATGATGAGTACGGCCTGCCACGACGCCGTCGTCGCTCGGCGGCGCGCGTCCGAGGGGCTGATGCGGTCCGATCCGGAGGAGCGGTCCGTGGTGGCGTCCTCGCCGGGCCCCGAGGCGTTGTTCGTCCAGCGTTCGCGGATGCGGGGCAGGGAGAGATCGGCGGCGAGGGTGGAGCCCGAATAGTAGATCGGCTGCTGGTCCTCGTTCCGGTCGTCGGACAGCGCGACCTTGTAGCCGAGCAGATCACCGGAGGGCGCGACACGCTGATCGACCAGAAGGCCGGCGGCGGTCAGACGGTCGAAGAACTCCTTCTCGCTGGCGACGCCGGCGGCGGCGCGGCGCACCGTCTCGCGCAGCTCCTCGCGTGGCGTGCGTTCCTTGCCCTGGCGGTTGGCTTTGTGGCGTTCGGCGCTGCTCGGGCGTTTGGCGGCGGTTCCGTCGCCGGTGTTCACCCGCCGTAGGCCGTAGTCGATTTCGATCTGCCGGGCTTCCGTCTGGGCGCGGGCGCCATCACGGCGGATGCGGGCCTGGCGGCCGTCGTGGCGGACGACGGTGGCGACGATGTGGATGTGGTCGTCGGCATGGCGGACGGCCGCCCAGCGGCAGGCGGCGTCGTCGCCATCGGGGGCGATCCCGGTGGCGGAGACCATGCGGCGGGCGATGTCCGCCCACTGCTCGTCGGTGAGGATCGGGTCTTCGGGGGCGGCGCGTACGGATAGGTGCCAGACGTGCTCGGAGGGCCTCTCGCCTTCGGGCAAGGCCATGACGGGCTGGTCGAGGAGGATCTGCAGGGCGCGCAGCGTCGCCTTACGGTCTGGGTGGCGGCCGGGGTCGGGAGCCAGGCTGTCCCACGCTGCGACAAGGTGGGGGTCGATGTGTTCCTCGGCCTTGCCAGGGCCGTACAGATACTTCAGCAGGCCATGGGTGTCGTCACCCATGTCGTTCACTGAGGGGATCATGCTGCCGGACGCTCGCTGTCCAGGTAGTGCTGGATGAACGCTTGCACCTCCAGGCGAACCTCGTCGACAGCGTCGAGGACCGCTCTGGCCTGCGGTGCCGGCTCGTCTCGGTTCAGGGCTGCCGCAACTTGGTTGAGGTTGTTGCCGATCCGGCTCAGCGCGGGGCCCAGGGCAAACAGTCGGCGTGTCATTTCGCGGTGGCCGGCGACCTCGGCTTCCGTGCGGGTGAGGTCGTGCGCGGCGCTGAGTGCGGCATGGGCGAGAAAGCCGGACGGCGTCATGGCGCACGCTGCCGCGGCATCCAGCACGGACTGCTTCTCAACGTCGTTGAAGCGGCTGGCGATCAGATGCTTGCGCTTGCTGGACTTGTTCTTCGGTGTGCGGTTACGCGCAGGCGGCTGGCTCTGCGGCGCACTCGCATGCTGGGCGCAGTGCGGGTTGTGGCACGGGTGAGTCGTCTCCTCCTTGGGATGCGAGCCGCCCTCGGTCGCATCCCCCCGGTCCAGTGCCCCCCGGCGCTGGACCGCCTCCGCCACCCCCGGGGCGGAGGACGCGAGAGTAATACTCCCAACGGGAGTATTACTCTCGCACCAACTTGCTCCCGCTGAGGTCGAGTTGGATTCCGGCTCATCGGGCGTGGGAGCGGGGTTTGTCGTCGGGTTCGTCATCGGGTGTCGTTCCTCGTGGTGCGGATGCGGTGCTGGATCTCGGCGGCCAGTTCGACCATGGCGGTCGCGCCGGCGAGGACCTGGACGGGCGATTCGGGGCGCTGCTGGACGAGCCACTGGCCGGTGGGGACCGGGACGGCTGTGTGCAGCAGCTGGTGGCGCACGAGCGCCTCCGCCCAGGCGCCGGCCTCGGCGATCGAGGGGGCGTGCGTACGTGGGTGGTGGGCAGGAATGACGGTCCCTCCGTGGCGGGGGCGGTGGCCGGGCCGAGACCGGGCCACCGCGCGGAATGAGGATCTAGGGCTTTGACCTGCGGTCTTGCAGGTGTCAGCCGCACTCGCGGCAGCGGGCGAGGTGTGTGTTCAGGGCTCGCGCCATGTTCCGTTTCACCGAGACGGCGTTCTTCGCGCTGGTCTTCGCCGCTGGCGATCCCAGATGTCGCTCGGCGTGCCCGCGCAGGAAGCTGACGTCCTTCTCGAAACCGGCCTTGATGCGGTCGAACCTGTGGCAGGTCTTCATCGGCTCGTGCTCCTTGCCGTGGTGGGGATCGTCTCGGACCTCAGCAGCTGCAGGAGCCGCGTGATGTTCGAGTTCCGGCCGCCCGCGAGGTTCAGGGCGCGGAGGATTTCCCGCAGCTGGGGACGGGTGATGACCTCGGTCCCGTCGCGCTCCAGCAGCGCGGGTATGTGAGGACGCACCAGGTCGGCCGTCTCTTCGGGACTCAGCGCCCTGCGCTGAGGACGCTTCGACTTCCCACCGCCCGGACGGCTCCGCTGCGCCTTCGCCTTGGGCTTCGGCTTCCGGCGCACGGGGACGGTGTGGGGACGGCCTTCTTCGGTCCCCGTCCCCGTCCCCGTCCCCGTCCCCGTTTCCGTGTCGGGGTGTTCGCCGTCCCCGTTGTCGTTGGGGACGGCGCGGGGACGGTCCCCTCCGGTCCCCGTCCCCGTTCCCATGTTGGGGTGTTCGCGGTCCCCGTCGCCCGTGGGGACGGCTGCTGGGGACGGTCCCACAGCGCTCTGAGCAGCAGCTTCGCTGCCCTCCGCGGTGCTGACGTCGATGTCGGCGTCGGCTGCCGCGCCCGTGTCCGGCGCGTCGCCTCGGTCCCCGAGCGCCGCAGCCATTTGCTCGCTTGGCAGGCCCGAGGCGGGTTCGTTGACGCCGTCCCCGACGTCGGTGGGGACGGCGTGGGGACCGTCCCCTTCGGCCTCTGTCCCCGTCCCCGATTCCGTACGGTCCCCGTCCCCACCGCTTTGGGACGCGTCGTTGGGGACCGCGCTCAGCCGTCGTCCCATCGGCTTCCCGTCCCCCAGGAGCACCGGCGGGGACGGGACGAGGGGGGACCGGGTTTCGCGCTCGGCGTCCCTGCCGTGCGTGGAGTGGACCCACGGCGAGGGCAGATCGATGGTCGCGAGAGTGGCCGCGTGCCGACGCGCGGCCAGCTCCTCCAAGAACGCTTGGCGCTGGCGAGGATCGGTGCCGACTTCGGCCCGAGTGAGCGCGGTCTGAAGCCGACGGGTGACCCGGGTGTCCTTCTCGCGATCTGCCACCGACATGCCGGCCAGGTGGGAGGCAAGGGCGACCGCTCGCCGAGACGCACGGTCTTTGGTGATCTGTGCGGCATCGCGGTTGCGCGTGGCGATGCCGAGGCGGGAGAGGAGCCGCTCTCGTGCTTCGCGTCCGAGCGTGGCCAGAAGCCCCTGCGAGGTGGCGTCCGGCTTGTGCAGCCGCAGCTCGATGCCCATGGCCAGGTGCCACAGCACGGCGGCCATGACCGGGCCGACGAAGGCTCGCACGGTTCCACCGACCGCGGCCGACTCGGCGTAGGCCGGGATGACCTGCACCCCGGTGATCACCCAGACCAGGGCGCCGGGCAGTCCGGGCGCCCCTTGGGTCTTCAGATTCTGCCGGGCCATCAGCGCGGTCGCGAACAGTGCGGCCTCGCCCGCGCTGAACATCATGGCGCGCTCCACCGTGCCGGCCATGTCGAGGTAGTCGGCGGCGAACCGCCAGCTGGTGTCGGCGGAGTAGACGGTGCAGTTGAGGGCGGCGAGAGCGGAGACCCAGACCGCGGGAGTGCCGACGCGCCTGCCGTCCACGCGGTTCCGGTTTCGCCGGAACGACCAGCCGGCCAGCGCGAGGGCGAGCAGCCCGAGGGCCGCGACCAGGTAGACGGGATCGATGCCGTAGGGCAAGGACATGGCGATGGGGTGAGTCATGCGGCCTTTCGGAGGGCGGCGATCAGGGAGTCGGTCTGCACCTGGCGAGGCACCTGTACCGACGAGCCGGCGTCGTCGTCCTCGGTGGTCTCGGAGTCGGCTGACTCGGCGTCGTCGGCCTGGTCCCAGTAGCGGTCGCGGTCGGCGACGGCGTGGGCGGCGTTACGCATCAGGTCGCGCGCCCAGTCGAGGTCGAGGCGCAGCGTGTACGCGAGGCGCTCGGGGCTCCAGCCGCGCACGTAGGCATGGCGGGTGACGGCGTCTCGCTCGGCGTCGCTGAGGTGGACGTCGCGCCCCTCGAAGGCGGCCTTCACCCGGCTGTAGTCCAGGCGCTTGTTGACCTTGGCGTGCCAGGGGCGGCGTTCGGCCTCGGTGAGCCCGCCCCAGATGCCCTGGCGGATCTCGTTGTCCAGGGCGTAGTCGAAGCACGCCTTCTTCACCGGGCACTGGCCGCAGATCGACTTGGCTTCGTCGATGGCTGCGCGGGCGCGGGCTCCGGGGAAGAACAGCTCGTCGATGTCCTTGGGCGAGAGGCTGTGGCACAGGCCGCGGGCCTGCCAGCTGTGGTCGGCGATGCCCCGCAGGATCGAGGTCGGGGTGTCGTTGGTGGTGATGTGGCGCAAGGCAGTCTCCGGAAGTCGCCTCGGTCGGCGCGGTCGCTCGGCACCTGGGTTGGCTGGGGTGCGGCGTGGGCGCTTCGTGGCGGGCTCGGGGTACGGCGGCGGGCCGTACGCAAGGCGGAACGTTTCTGTGGAGGAGTCGGCTGCGGTCAGGCGGCGGGTGCCTGGGCCTGCGCTGCCAGAGCCCGGTCGATGCGGCCGGGGTGCGCAGTGGCGCGGGGCGCGTTGCCCCGGGCGCTGCCGTCGAGGGTGACGCGCCGGCGGCGGCAGGGCTCGCCCGTGTCGGCGCGACACCACTCGCACGGCACGGCCAGGATGTCCGGGCCGCCGGCGGCGATGGCGGCTTCGCGGGCGGCGCGGGCCGGGCGGTAGGGCGCCAGCTCGGCGCGCACCGCGTCCGGGATGTACGAGCCGACGGTGGCCAGGTGGTCCTTCAGCCCCGGCCGGTGACGCCCCGCGGTAAGTTCGCAGTGCGGCGAGGGCGCGGCGTGTCCGGCGGCCACCGCGTCGCGCGCCGCCAGCAGCTCGGCCCGCCAGGCTTGCGGGTTGTCCGGGTCGGCCATCGGTGTCGGGTCGGTGTGCCGGGCCAGCCGATCGCGGCGGTGCGCGTGCCATTCACGGGCCACATCGGCCGGGAGAATCGGGTATGGCGAGGTCACGATGCGCTTGCGGACGGTCTCGCGCACGTCCCAGCCCTGACCCGTGGTCGGGGGTACATCGCTGAGCAGCTCGTGCCACGTGGCGAGCTGGTCGCGGGCTTCGCCCGCGTCGGTGCGGATGGTGCGCGGGTCCAGTTTGCCGACGTAGGCGATGACGGCAGCAACTTCACGGCGGTCCAAGGCAGTTACTCCGTTCCGGTCGGTTCGTCGACGGCGGCGAGCAGGGCGGCCATGTGCAGGTCGGCTTTGGTCATGCCGGCCTGCAGGGCGGGGCTGCCGCCGGGCAAGGCGTAGAGGTTGGGGCGCTGGGGTGTGGGGGTGTGCTCGCGGGCGATCCAGGACCGCCAGTCGGCAGACCAGGCGGCCGTGGAGCGAGGACTCCAGGCGGAGCGGTAGTGGCGCCACTTCGCGTCGGCGGCCTGCAGGCCCTGCTCGCCGAGGCGTTCCAGGTGTCCCTGCTGCTGGGCCCAGGCCAGGCTGGCGTCGTCGACCTGCCAGTCGGTGGCGGAGGTGACCTCGGCAGCACTACTGCTGCTGTACCTACGGTTCACCTTCGGTTCACTACAGTTCTGGGGGTCAGTTTCTGACCCGGAGGGGGGTCGGTTTCTGACCCTGCGGGGGGTCAGATTCTGACGAGCGGGCGCAGATTTTGACCCGGCCGGATTCTGGCGACGGGGGCCCGATTCTGACCCTGCGATGAACCAGATGCGGTGCTTGCGCAGCAGCTCCTTGTCCAGGTCCTTCAGGTCAGGAGCGGGGTCGGCGTCGGTCAGGGGTTCGACGTCCTCGACGCGCAGCTCGGGGGCGGCCTTCTGCGCCGCCGCGACCTTCGCGAGCCAGGCGGCGGGGCGCGGCATGCGGTAGACCGTGCTGTGCTGCGGGCCCTCGTACTCGTCGCAGATCTCCAGCTCACCGGCGTCCACCAGCAGAGCCAGCGAGGTACGCACGGCGTTACGACTCGCGCGCGTCCGCTCCATCAGATCGGTCACCGAGGCGTACGCGACGCACTGGGCGTCGGGGATCCGGTCGGCGATCGACAGCAGGACCAGGCGGGCGACGCCCTTGCTGGTGCTGCTCTCCCAGGCCCACTTCCGGGCCTGCCCGCTCATCGGGGCACCGCTATTTGGTGGGCGGAGGACGGGCGCGCGGGCAGGTAGGCAGGTGCTGCTGCCGCGCGAGCCGGGAGCACCGGCCTTTTGCGCAGGGCAGGCCGCATGTAAGACTCTCCTCGGTGAAGCCCGTGCCGGTGTGCCCCGTGGAAAGGGCCGGCGCGGTGAAGGTGGGTAAATCTCTGCCCTTGCCGGGGCAGGAGTGCCACTTGGTGTTCGGCGTCCGGGAGCTTGCTCCTCGGGCGCCTTCGCCATTTCCGGGCTAGATCACGGTGCTCGCTCGCGTTGCTGCATGACCCCTCCTCGGGCGGTGGCCGGGCGGGCTGCCCGGCGGGGACGACGAACATATGCACAGGTCGGGGCAAGATCCAGACCTTGCTAAAGGACTCTCTACAACTCGTGTCCGCAGGTGGCCTCGGCTCCCCTGGAGTCGGACGGCCGAGGTCGGCCAGGCTCGGGCACGCTATGAGACGCAGAGCACGCCAGTGCGAGGTGTAAGGCTGGCGTCGTGCGGAGAGAAGCTCCGTGCCCCGCCCGCGAGGCAGCGAGGTGCTGCTCGGGGTGGGAAGATGCGCCATTGGATGGCAAACTCATAAGGATCTCCGGCGACGGGGATTCACCACCCCGGCTTCCGGGGAGCGTGAGGGGCCTGCCGAGGGTGAGGAACTGGCAGCCCGGGGTCGACGACAGTGCGGCGACCTGCATCGATAGGTAAAGTTACGTTACGTGCTTCTGCCTATCAAGTGGGTGGGTGAAGTTTCCTCGTTGTCCGTTTTCGCAGGTCACGCAGCATTTGGAGTCGCATGTCCGCTCGTCAGTTCAGTGGTGCGCGCGTTCGTGCCCGGCGTAGAGAGCTTGACCTCACGCAGGCCGAACTCGGGGCACCGGTGGATGTGGACAGGGCATCCGTGGCCAAGTGGGAAGGCGACAAGTCGAACCCGCCCGCCCATAAGCTCCCGGCCATCGCCAAGGCGCTGCAGAGCCCGCTGGACGTGCTCTTCCCGCGGGACGGTGAGCCGGACCTGGCCGACCTACGCTGCGATGCCGGATACGCGCAGTCGGAAGTCGGACCGTTCATCGGCGCTCGCAGCCATATCCCGGTCTCGAAAGCCGAGCGCGGGATCGAGCGCCTCAAAGACGCTTACGTTGAGCCGCTGGCTGCCGCATACGGCGTGAGCAACCAGGACCTGCTGCGTGCGCAGAACCGGTCCTTCGGAGTCACTGAGACCGCAACGGTCAAGGCGGACGAGAATTCGTTGCCGCGGACCGTGGGCGAGAAGATCAACTATCTGTTGCAGGCCGGATACCTCACCCCCGCGCCCTCGGACGAAGAGATCGCCCGCACCGTGAACGAACGCGCAGGGCAGACGCTGCTCACGCTCGACGGCGTTCGGGCATTGCGCGCGGGCGACCAGGTGGCCGTTCCGCTGGCCGTGCGGGAGGGGCTGGGCGCTGCTCTGTCGATCGCCCCGGACGTCTTCGCCGATGACGCGGACTGGCAGGACATGCCCGCCGCGATCGATGCCCTCAAATTGATGCAGGGGTTCGCGAACGGGCAGATTCTCGGTCTGGCAGCGCGGGGTAATCAACAGGGCGCATCAACCGAGGCCGTCGCCACGATCAACAACCTGATCGCAGCCCTTCAGAAGCTGCCGGGGGCCCGGCCCGGCGGATGAGAACTGCGGCCACTCCCACCGCCCGCTCACGGCTTCTACGGGGATGAGCGGGGGTGTTGGGCCTGGCGCGTGGAGCACAGGCCCAACGCGGTGCATCCACAAGACGCCCGGCTCCAACCTAAGTCACCTGTAGCGCGTGGATGTGAAGGCGCGGCGACGCAGGCCAGCGCACCCGAGCGGAAGCGGGCGCATGCTGCGAGTGCGCCGTGTGCCTACATTGGCTCGGCGATTGCTTGTCCGACGCCCGCGAAGCGCCTGCCGGGCTACTGCGCGCGCCGGCCGCCGCGGCGCCGTCGACCGTGCGGTGGCGGCTCGGCCGGCTCTTCCTCGGCTGGATGGCCGAGGAAGGGGGGCGCAAGGAACAGTCCCTCCCACTGCGGCTTCGGGGCAGGCTGCCGTGGCGGGACGGGCACTGCGGCACGCTGGCGCTGGAATCGATCGTTCAACTTGTCACCTCATGCGGGATCGGCCCGTCCATCGGGAAGCCGGTGCGTGCTGAGGCCCTGGCCGGCGTCTTCGTGATCGGGGCGAACGACGTCTCAGGATCCGGTGAGAGGGATACCGAGCAGAGCCTCCAGCTGCGCGACCGTCTGCTGGGGATCGGTTGCGTGGACCGTCGAGAATCCGAGGTCGGCGGCGGGCTGGAGGTAGTCGGCGGTGTCGTCCACGAAGACGCTTCGGTCGGCCGGCGCATCGAGCTGCTTGAGGACGGCTTCGAAGATGGCCGGGTCGGGCTTGCGCAGACCGAGGTGCTCGGAGATCACGACGGCGTCGTACAGGGAGTCCAGGTCATAGCCGTCGTAGAGGTTCCACGGCGACAGGCCGACGCTGTTGGACAGAATGCCGACCTTGATCCCGGCCCGGCGTGCGGCTGCCGCGGCATGGATGAGGGCCGTCTCGGGTTGGAGGTCGGCGAAGATGCGGCCCATGAGGTTGTCGGCGGGCACGCCGAGTGCAGCTGCTGCGTGCTGGTTCCACTCGGCCTGGGTGATGGCTCCGCGCTCCAGGTCCCGGGTGCGGCGGACGCCCTCCTCGTTGAGGTAGAGCGCGGTGATGCACGCTCCCTCCGCGAGGCCCTCCCGCTGTTCGAAGGCGAGTACCGCGGGCAGCAGGGGCGTTGTCAGCACGCCTCCGAAGTCCAGGACGAGGCAGGTGGGGGGAGCGGGGTGGGACACGAGGTTGAACTCCATCGATCGTCTGTCTCTGCGCACGGTGCCTGTAGACCGAGCGGTCGCCGGCGCTGTACCGGATGACGTCGTCTTTCACGGTAACAGGGCGTTTGGTGGGGTTTGTGGCTGCCGGGATGCGCCTCTGGCTACGGGCGCATCAGCTCGCGGATCATGCGGGCGCTGGTGCGCGGTGCGCGGTGGGCGTCGAAGAGGCCGAAGGCGACGTTGTGTCCGTCGAGCCACTCGTAGTTGTCGATCGCTGTCCACAGGTGGATGCCGCGGACGTCGATTCCGTTGCCGATCGCGTCGTGTACCTGCGTGATGGCGTCGCGCAGGTAGGCGGATCGTGCGCCGTCGTCGTCGCCCCCGTAGCCGATCTCGGCGACGAGGAAGCGTTTGCCCGGCAGCTCCTGGTGGAGCCGGGCGAGCACTTCACCGAGTCCGGGTGCCCAGGCTACGTATCCCTGCGGACCGACCGGGGTGTGGGCTGGGTGCGGCAGGAGGTCGCCTGCTGCGTTGATCGCGGGGGAAAAGTAGTAGCTGAAGCCGTACAGGTCGAAGGCGTTCTCATAGCGGGGGTTGCGCACCAGGTTCAGCCAGGAGTCCCACACCACGGAGTCGATGAGGGCGGCGATGCCGGCGGTCTCGGAGCTGTCGTCGGTCGGGTGGAGCGTGAGCAGGGCCTCGTTGGTGGAGGTGGGCTTCCCGGTCTGGCGCAGGATGAGGGCGGCTTCGAAGTCGGCACGGTGGATGGCCTGGAGTGCGGTGAGGAACTCCTCCTGGGAGGTGTGGCCAGGTGGGAAGGTCCCGGTCAGGTATGCCTTCTGTGCGAAGGCGGTGGGGTTGTTGATCGGCATCCAGCCGTCGGCGAGGTCGGCGAACGTTTCTGCGACGAAGGCCACGTGCCGGGCCCAGGTCTCATCTGCCTGCGGGGAGAGGAAGCCGCCCTGGTCGGCGAACCACTGCGGGAGTGCGGTGTGCAGCAGGCAGACCCACATGGTCAGTCCGGCGTCGCGGCCCGCGGTGAGCATCGCGCGGTACAGCTCGACCGCATGCGGGTCGTGGCGGCCCGGCTCAGGCTCGAGCCGGGCCCAGTCCAGAGACATGCGGTAGTCGCTGAAGCCCCATTCGGAGAGCAGAGCGAAGTCTCCGGCATACCGGGTGCCGAAGGCGTTTCCGTCGCCGCTGCTGGGGACCCTGCCCGCTCGCTCCCACGTCCACCAGTTGTCCGCTGGTGTGGCGCCCTGGCTCTGGGTGGCGGAGCTTGCTGTGCCCCAGGAGAAGGACGCGGGGAAGGAAAGGCGGTCGGTGGGGGGATTCATCGTGGTGCGCTCCGGTGTCGCGGGCGGTCGGGCGACGGCGTTTGTGTGCGGGGTCGCCGAGCGGTATGTCGGGGGCCGCAGGTCAGGGGCTCAGGCGGCCTCTCCCTCGGCCAGGGTGAGCAGGCGCCGTGCCTGGGCTGCGGTGATCTCGGAGTATGCCGCGCGGACTCGCACCAGCCATGCTGACTCGGCGGTGGCGTCGGTGAACGGCTTGCTCTGCAACGGCAGCAGGGGGCGGTCGCTGGGCTCCCGGATTGCGGTGGCCTCGATACCTGCCTTGTACCAGTACGCCTCGGCGGCCGGCTCGGGGTCAGGGTGGGCGGAAACTGCTTCCTCGGCAACGAAGAGCAGCTCGGCCGGGACGACGTAGCGGATCTTGTCCGCGACGTCAGCGATGTCCTGAGTCCATCGGTCCAGGCGCACGTCGAAGGTGGAGAAGGAACGGGTGCACTCGCGCAGCCGGGAGCGCGGCGGGTACAGGCTGGTGCCGGGAAAGGCATCCATCAGGTCGCGCCACAGTGGATAGAGCTGATACAGCGCACGCCAGGTCCTCCAACGGGCGACGGCGGCCTGTGTGGTCGGGATGCTGGCGCCGAGCGCGACGATGAGGAAGAGGGCGTTCATCCAGATCGCGGTGCCGGTGACGCCTGCGTCCAGGGTGTCGGGAGCCAGAGGAGCGACGATGGCGGCCCAGATGATGGCGATCCGAGCTGCTACATAGATCAGGCCCATCCACATGGCGATGGCCATCAAGACCAGTCCCAGGCGCATGCTGGTGGACTCAGCCCGCCGTGAGGCGCGCGTCCACTGGTAGCCGCACACGGCGGTGGTCACCAGCGGGAAGAAGTAGAAGACCGTCATGTAAATGCCGGCGCCGAGCTCACCAGCATGGTCGGTCACGAAATCCGTGCTGTGGGTCGGTCGATCCACCACCGTGAAGAAAAGGATCGTCAGTACGGTGACGCCGACCATGCCGACCTTGTAGGCGACCCGCGCGATCCATCGGGACACGGCGACGTGGCGCGGAACCACCGATGCGGAACTTTTACCGTAACTGGTTGCTACGTAGGTCAAGGCGGCCAGAATTGCCGAAGTGGATGCGAAGTGTTTCAGCAGCGCGTCCAGGTCGACCACAGGTATCCGGGCGACAGCGTCCATCACCGCCCCGGTGCTCAACCAGAGAGCTGCAGCGAAACCGGCATAACCGCCCCAAAGGCTCCGTCGGTGGGCATCCCCGTACCGGACGGCCGGGGCGCGCCAAATCGAGACGAGGGTCATGACGGACGCGGCCAGGTATTCGAAGAAGGCGAGCATGCTCCTGCGCTCCTCAGGATTTCGTTCTGCCGCGGCGAGGCGGGGCGACGGGGTGGGACAGGGAGTGTTCGAGGAGAGTGACCATGTCGTCCCCACCGGCATCGACTGGCTGCCGTCGGCGCACCGATCGCTTGATCAAGTAGGCAGACAGCTCCGCCTGCTGCTCTTCCGGGGTGTCATAGTTGGCCCGTCCCTGCACCAGGGCGCCTGGGAATCGCTCCAACACGGTTTGTCTGATCCGGGCTGGAACAAAGCGCTCGATTTGTTCTCTCGTGAGGGTGGTGCCGTGGTCGAACCATTCGTGGGACAGCTCGTGCAGGATGACGTGATCAGTGTTGTGGCGGCTGGCGCGCTGTCGATACAGCACAAACGTCAGTTCCGGAGTCTTCACACGCAAACCACATGCCGTACTCGGTCCTGCTTCGTGATCGGCCAGCGGTATGAGGACGATTTGCCGCCCGAGTGCGTCCTGCATATTTCGCACGAGGCTTTCGATGTCGAAAGGCTCAGGCAAAGGCAGGTCGGTGAGGAGGCGTTCACACTCTTTTCGCAGAACGCTGCGATGGGTTTCATTGCGCTTGAGACGCCACCACATGCCTATTCCTCACACTCGTTGCTCTGCCTCGGCCCGCCGCAAGAGAAGGCGGAGGGGTGTCGGTCACTGGGGAAGAGCCGTCGATCGCTGCGTTCGACCTCACGGCGGGCCAAAAGATTGTTGAACTTGCGCGGTCAGGAGCGATTTAAGTCAAGTCGCGGCAGGGCGTCAACGGTCGCCATTTGTCCGTTTGGTTCCGTTAGGTCGGACCCGCGAGGCGCTGCCCAGCGCGCGCTAAAGGGAAGGCAACTCCCTTTCGTGGAGCGGGGGGTGGGTGGTCCCGACATGCCACATCGAATGCGGCTACTGGTGGTCCAGACCTGTAGTCACTGGATACGAACGAAAACCGGCAACATTTTGCCGATTCCACGTCACCGCCAAGCGCGAACGTAGCTACTCGCGGTGTGCGTGTGGGGCAGACCACACTCCCTCAAGATCATTCCTTGATTGCGTATGGTTTAAAGGGGAGGGGGCTCGGGCGTGGAGATGCCGCCTTTGCGCTGCGCATCTTCAGGGCGCCCGAGGCTAGGTGTTCCCTCGTGTGTAAGGCAGGTTTCGCGTGGTCGCGCAGCAAAAGGGTCGCGGTGTCAATGCCAGTGCGGCGAAAGGGAATTCGGAAACGGGCGGCATGCGCCTGGCCGGTCAGTACATGGGCTTTGGTGGCCTGCTCCGCGGGTGGCGCAAGGCGGCTCGTGTGAACCAGCCCCGGGCGGCCCGGGCTCTGGGGATCAGTGAGCGTACCTATCGCAAGATCGAGCACGGCGCGACGCCTCCCCGCCTCACCCCGGGGCAGTGCGAGTCGCTGGCCGACGCACTCGGCCTGGACACTGAGCAGCGTCACGTGCTCATGCTGCACAACATCGGCAGCAACCTGATCCCACCGCGCGGTGCCGCCCAGCCGCAGCTTCAGCGCGCACTGCGCCTGCTCATCGATCGACAGATGCCCAGCCCGGCCTACCTGTGCGATCAGCACTGGAACATCCTCGGCTTCAATTCGGCCATGGCGGAATGGTGGCCGTGGGTGATGGAGCCCGGGGCGAACCTGATCCGGTGGGCACTCACCTCGGCGGAGGCCCGCACCCAGTACCAGGACTGGGATCTGCACGCCCACGCTTACGTGAAGATGCTGAAGTTCGCCCAAGCGATCAGGCCCGATGACACAGACCTGCGCGAGCTGATCGAACAGATCAAGAAGGATCCGGACGCCCGACACGTCTGGAACACCGAGCGGGACATGGGCGAGACCCGCGACGGACACACATTCCGCATGAACGTCCCCGCGCTCGACTGGGACACCGTCGAAGTCGTCAGCCACGTCCTCTACCCGGCTTCCATGCCCGAAGCACGCTTCGTCGTGATCACCTGGGTCGAGGGTGGCGAGGAGGAGTGGGACGCGCTCGGAGACGTCCGCAACGCCTGGGCCGGCGCATCCGCGGACGCGGCAGACGTTGAGGCGGCGCAGCGCCACACCCAGGATCGCGTGGCCGAGGACGCCGCCACCCGCTGGCGGCGCGAGGTTGCGGCACTCGCCGCGCGCGGGGTGGTCAACACGGCCGACGAGGCGGCACTGCTGGCGGGTGACCACGCTGTCCCCATGCCCGCCGTCAGCAGGCTCATGGGCCCCGACGCGCACCTCACGCTGGACACCGCCCGCCGCACCGTCATCTGGGCGGTCGAGGAAGCTGCCGGCCTGTGGTCGGTCACCCGGGTATCACCCGCCACGGTGATCGCCCGAGTGCCACGGGACGCCATCACCGACGAGTGCCTCTCCGAGCTGCACCGCCTGGTCCGCGTCGCGCTGCCGACCGACGAGGGCGCGGCGATGTCCCGCATCACCCAGCTGCTCCACGATCGAGCCACGGAGCAGCGCGTCCTGCGTGAAGTCCAGGCCATGATCGCTAGCGGGCCCGCCAACCCTCCGGTGGCCGAGGAGCAGAGCTAGCACGACGCTCTCGTGCAGGGCCGGCGACCCGGCGGCTCTGCACCGCCCACAGCAATTCAGCAAGCCGCACAGGAAGACCCTCCATGCCTGCGTTTACGTACTCGCTTCCGCTGCGCTGGTCCGATCAGGACAGCTACGGACACATCAACAACAGCTGCTTCCTCACGTACCTCGAAGAGGCACGTACGAGGATGGTTCAGGAATTGCTGCCGACCGAGGAGGCCGAACGGCGACGGCACGCGTTCGTGGTCAAGCAGTCAGTGATCGAATACAACAGGCCGCTGGACTACCGAGAGCAGCCCGTGCACGTGGACGTCTGGGTCGTCACCTGCCGGGGAGCCAAGCTGGAGTTGGGGTACGCGATCAGGGACGGCGAGCACACGTACGCTGAGGCCACCACGAAGATGGCCGCCTACAACCTGGAGACGGGCGCCCTGCGCCGCATCTCGGAGGCTGAGAGCGAGTTCTTCGCCCGCTACACAGCAGTGTGATCAGCCTTGCGGCTCACGACATCGCGGCGCAGATCAGCCCAGGCCGGCCAAGACCCGCACCGTACTCGATGCTCACGGCCGTATTCGAGGCGTGCGGGCAGTGGCGCGTCGGTGTCCTCCAGGGGGTGATCAGAATCCGTCGATGCCGATCACGTTGCCGAACGGATCTTGCAGCTGTGCGATGCGGCGACCAGTGCCGTCACCGACGTCGAGGGGCCCGCGGTGGTGGGTGCACCCGGCATCGAGAAGGAGCTGGCGTGCGGCGTCGACGTCATCGACCGACCAGTACGGGACGGGGCCGCGTCGCCGGGCGGGAGTCGACGGGCTGCAATACCGCTGGAGGCTAGGGGCGTCGGACGAGCACGCGGTGGGCGGTGCGCAGTGCTTGCTGAAGCGTGCTGAGCAGTTCTTCGGGCAGTCGGCCCGCCCCGAGTGCGCACGCGTCGACGAGGTCGCGGCATCTGGATGTCTGCTGCTCGCTTAGGAGGTTCACGCATGCGGGATGGGCGAGGAGTTCGCGGGCCGCATAGCCGTCGTTAGCCGCGAACACGCGGGCTGCCAATTCGTGCGCGACGGCGTCGGCTGGGGCTTTGAGCTGGCAGGCGAGATCGAGGGCGGTGAGGCCGAGCCGTATGTCGAAGACGGTGCGGCCGGGTTCCTTGGCGGACTGGAGGTAGGCGGCGACAAGCGCCGTGGCGTCGGCCTGGTGTGCTGCGCCGCTCACGATCCTGACCGCGGTATTGAGGGCGTGCGTGATGCTGCCCTCCCAGGGTTCGCCGGGCTCGGTGTCGGTGATGAGCTGTGCGGCACGTTCGTGGTCGCCCTTGACCAGCGCGGCGATGACGGCGACTTGCCGTCCGTCGAGCATGCGCAGTCCGACCCCGCGGTGGCGCTCGATGTGCGCTTCGGCCTCGCTCCAGCGGCCGGTCGAGGTCAGTGTGCGGGTGCCGTCGGCGAGGAGTACGCGCCACAGCCAGGCCCGTACTTCCTGCCGGTCCTCAGCGGTGTCGACCAGGTTCGCGGGAACGGGGATGTGGCTGTAGTTGAGCGGCAGCCCTTCGCTGACCGCCGCGAACAGGCAGTCAAGCCGGCTCAGTCCTGAGTTCGCCTCTCCGGCGCGGATGTCCAGGCGAGCCAGGTTGACCAGCGGCTCCAGCCCGCGGATGGCGTCCATCGCCGACAGGGGGCCCACGGTCAGGTACGCCTCCGCGTGAGCGTGGCACATCTCGCGGGCGAGCTCGTTGAAGCCGACATCGGAGGCAAGGAGCGCCGCCTGGTTGCACACGGATGAGGCGGCGCCGTGGTCGTTGTCCCGCTCGCTCTGGTCGGCGAGGCGGTTGAGCGCCATGACGCGCTCCGGCAGGGGCAAGCATGCTGGTCTGACGCGTGCGATCAGCGGGAAGCGCCGGGCTATCGGGCTGGTGCCGTCCATCCGTCCTCCAGGGCAGGGGGCGTGTGCCCGGCCGCCGAGACGACCGGGCACACGAGCGAACTACCGACCGCTCACTGCCACTTGATGGCGATCTGGTTCAGCGGCGTGTCGATGGTGAAGTGCCCCGGATGGGGTGCGATGGGGGCCGCGTCGAGGGGGCGCAGCTCGAAGTCGGCCTCCCGGCCGCGGTAGTCGCGGTCCCATTCCTTCATCGCCTCGGCGACGCGGGCGGCCAGTTCGTCACCGCCGGGCCCGTGCCCGATCACGCCGAATTCCCACAGCTTCCCGCCTTCGGACGTCTTCTGGTCGCTCAGGCGGCGGGCCAGGTAGGTGAGCGCGCTCTTGTCGAAGACGGCGGTGGAGCTGGGGTACGGGTCGTCGGTGAGCAGCGTCCCGGCCGTCTTCGCCCGGTCGAAGGACATCCAGTTCAGGCCGCTGGGCAGGGCGAGGGTCAGCCAGAGCTCCATCCACTCGGGCGACTCCATGCCCCGGTACAGGACGCCGGTCCATTCCTGCACGGACGGCTGGTCCAGGACGTCGGCCAGGGCGGCGGCGTCGACCACCTGGTCGGTGTTGGTCTGGAGGTGCACGGTGCCGGTGGCGGTGACCGGGATCAGGGGCCGGTCGTCGTCGGCCACACCGCGCCTAAGCGGCATGAACGTGTTCATCT
Source organism: Streptomyces sp. NPDC002564 (assembly GCF_042889645.1). Lineage (NCBI taxonomy): Bacteria > Bacillati > Actinomycetota > Actinomycetes > Kitasatosporales > Streptomycetaceae > Streptomyces > Streptomyces sp. NPDC002564. The sequence goes on from NZ_JBIARE010000001.1 coordinate 1,031,587, forward strand.
CGCTGCTGACGGAGATGAACTCGTCATCGCGGCGCTCGTAGGCGATGGACCGGTTGACGCTGCCGCGCAGCCGCTGGGGTACGAGGAGGCGTCCGCCGGGCGCCAGCTGCTCCAGCCAGGCGTGCGGGATGCCGTGCGCGCCGACCGTCGCGATGATCCGGTCGTAGGGCCCGCCCTCGGCATGCCCAAGGGCACCGTCACCGAGCACGACGGTGACGTTGTCGACTCCGGCCGCCGCCAGGTGCGCGCGGGCTCCGTCCACCAGGTCGTCGTCCACGTCGATGGTGGTGACGTGCCCTTCCTTGCCGACGAGGTGGGCCAGGAGCGCGGCGTTGTAGCCGGTGCCGGCGCCGAGCTCCAGGATCCGCTCGCCGGGCTGTGGCTCAAGCTGCTCCAGCATCAGCCCGACGACGCCCGGCTGCGAGGCGCAGCTGATCGACTGGCCGGCCTCGTTGTACTTGATGTGGACGGTCGTGTTCGCGTAGGCGTCCTCCAGCGGCGCCTCGGGCACGAACAGGTGGCGGGGCACGGTCCGCATCGCCTCCACGACGCGTGGCGTGTGGATGCGGCTCTCCGAGGTGATCTGGTCGACCAGGGCGTGACGGAGGCGTTCGGCGGTCTCGGTCGCTTCGATGGTGTGGCTGCTCACCCCGGCGAGGTTAGTGTCCTTGCCGCCGGCTGCCGGGGTGGACGCGGTGGTGTCACTCGATCCCATGACGATCTCTTTCGCTAGTGCTGACATGGCGCTTTGGTCCTCGGTGGAGAGGCCGGCGCGGTTGGCGTGGAAGACGAAGTGGTGGGCGATGACCGCGCGCAGGCCGCGTTCGAGCTGGCCCGCGCGGGCGAGGTAGGCCAGGGAGCGTCCGGCGTCCTCGAAGGCGTCAACCCAGTCGTGGTGGCCGATGAGCGGCCCGCTGTTCGACGGGTCGCAGAGCTTCGTGGCGTTGACGGTCATCAGGCGGCGCATCGCCGTGGAGGTCGCGGCGTTCCACGTCGGGCCGGACACCGGAGCAGGCCGCAGCTGGGCCACCTTGCCCCACACGTCGCCCTGCTCATACCAGTCGAGTCCGGCCGCGCGCATCATGGCGCTGCACAGCACGACGGCGGTTTCCCTGCGGCCCAGGTGGCCGAGGGCGACCGGGTAGGCGAGCAGGTTGCGGCTGTCGCGGTGAAAGAGCTGGTGGGCGGTGTGCATGGCGGCCTGCCCGCCGAAGGCGGCGGTCTCGGGCTCGTAGATGCCCGTGGTCCAGTCCTTGATCCGGTCGTCTGCGGCCAGCTGGTCGAGGAGGCGGGTGATGGTGTCGCGGGCGCGTTCATCGTGCCGGTACCGCAGTGGCCAGGGCTGCTTGTTCATGAACCACCAGGCGTGCAGCAGTCCGTCACGCTCGGCGGCGAGCAGCGCAGGGCCGATGCGTTGGGTGATCAGCTGCTGGCCGCTGTCGCGGTCGTGGAAGGTGATGTTGTGCTGGCACCAGGCGGACATGGCGCGCTCCTCACGGTGGGCGGCGGTCAGGAGATGAGCAGGCAGGCGTCCCATGCGGAGCGCGGCGGGCTGCCGCTGCCGGGCGCGAGGGTGGCCAGGGCCACTCCGGCGGCGCCGTCGAGCAGGCCGGGGCCTGCGTCGTCGGCGTTCATCAGCTCGGTGACGGAGTCGTCCGGATCGGCGCCGGGTGGCACCACGGCCGTGAGGAGCGCGGGGAGCAGGGCGCGGAGTTCACCGCCGGTGTTGGGCAGGGCGTCGTCGGCGATGCGGGATGCGACGTGGGCGAGTCCTGCGAAGCCGTGGCACAGGGCGATGTCCGTGGTCGCGGCGAGGTGCTGGCGGTCGGTGAGCGCGGCGATGGCTTCGCGTTCGGCGGTGAGCTGGCGTTCGCTGTCGCCGAGGGCGAGCGCGGCGAGCTGCTGAGCGCGGGCCAGGCCCGCGGTGCCGTAGCACCAGGACGGGCGCTGGGGGCCGGCGCGCCGCAAGAGGCCGGAGCGCAGCTCGGAGCGGGTGACCCAGTACGGCCAGGCGCTGTTCCGGCCGCTCGGGTCGTGCCAGCGGTCCAGCCAGTTGCAGATGCGCCGGATGGCATCCAGCTGTCCCGCGACGAGGCTGCGGCGTGCGGTGGCGAGCGACAGCAGGCACAGCACACCGCCGATGCCGTGTGCGACGGAGCTGTTGGCGTGCCCGCCGGGGAAGCGGTCGTCCGGCTCTCCGGAAGGTCCCGAAGGGGTCCACCAGCCCGGCAGCGTCATGCCGTCGTGGGTGACCGGGTCGGTCAGGCGCACGAGGTAGGAGAGGATTTCGGCCACGGCCGCGCCGTCGGGATCACGGCGCAGCAGGTAGGCGCCGTAGCCGGTGAGTCCTTGCAGGGCATCGAACTCAGCTAGCCGCGGAAGGTCGCCGCGGTCGATGCGGCGGTGGGCGGCGGACAGGCGCCGTCGGGTGTCGGCGGTGATGCTCTGGTCGATGCCGTCCAGGGTCCGTTTGTAGGCGCCGGGCAGCTGCTCGGTGGCGCAGGCCAGAGCGTGAGCGAGGGCGGGGGCCCCGTAGAAGGGGTGACTGTCCTGCCCGGTGGTGATCGGTGCGGCGGTGGTGGCCGACACCCAGTCGTGGACGCGCTGCCAGGGACGTTGCTCGTTGGCGGCAAGCTCGATGTGCAGCAGAGCTATGCCGGGTACGCCGTGCGCGAGCGACTGCCGCCACCATGGTGCGCTCTGCGACCGGCGCGGCGCCATGTCCGGGGAAGCCAGCGCGTCGGCGGTGCGCATGGCCAGGTTCGAGAGCGGCAGATGGCTCACGGAGTGCTCCCGGTGGTGCGGGCCGTCCACGCCAGGGCGGCGGCGCGTGCCAGGTAGAGGCAGACCGCCTCCTCGGGAAAGTCGACGGCGACGGCGCGGACGAAGTGCTGGTGGAGAAGCGAGCTGAGCACGGCGTCGTGGTCGATGCCCTGTCCGTCAGGTCCGTGCAGGTGTTCGCGGTACACGGACAGCGCCTGTTCCCGTTCCTGCCAGGCGTCCACGATGGCGCTGCCGCCGGGGGCGGCGGTCAGGGTCTGCCACTGGTGGCGGGGGTCGGCTACCTGGACGGCTTCGCGCAGCTCGTTGCGGGGGACGGGTTCGGGGGCCTGGGCCGGGATGTGGTCGATCAGCCAGCGCATCGCCATGGGGATGCTGCCGAGGAAGCCGGACGCGATGGCGATGGTGTGCGCGGCGACCAGAGCCCGGCGCGAGGGGCGTTGGGGTTGGCGCAGTTGGGTGAGCAGGGCCCGGGAGTCGGCGCGGAAGACGTCCTCGGCCGCGTGCCAGGCTGGGCCGGACCCCCATCGTCCGGTCTCCGGGTAGGAGGTGGGGTAGCGCACCTCGCGCAGGAGTCCCGCGCGGTGCAGGTCGTCGGCCCAGGCACTGACCTGCGCCGCGACGGCGCCGAAGGCGTCCGGGCGGGGCAGAGCGATCCGCAGACGCAGGTGCTGGTCGGGGTCGCGGAAGCGGACGTACCACCATGCAGGGCTGTCGAGCTGATCGAGCAGGTCGGGCAGATGCCGGGCCAGGACCGTGTCCTGGCGGCGGATGTCTCCGTACAGACCGGCGAGCAGCACGGTGGAGGCGGCGGGCGCGTCGTGGCGGTCTCGGCCGATGCTTCTCGCCTGGGTGGGGACGGGCAGGCTCGGCCACGCCGGCGGCCGGGTCGCCGTGAGCGGGATGACGACCTCGTGGGGGCGGTGCTCGCCCCATCCGGTGTCGTCGAGGACTTCGGTGAGCTCCGCAACCTTGCCGCGGTCCAGGTGCGAACGCAGCAGCACCCGGTGGCCGCTGTGCTCCAGGTCGAGGACGAGACGCCGGTCGCCTTCCGTCAGCGAGACCGTCGCGGGCAGATGCCGGCGTGCGCGCCAGCCGGCGAAGGCATCGTCCCAAGCCCGCCACGCCTGCGCCCGGCTCGGCAGTTCGGCGGGGTCCAGGCGCCAGCGGGCCGCCGCCAAGATCACACGCCCGTACCGCAGGCGGGGCAGGAACGGCATGGTCCGGGCGGCTCCCCAGTCGAACAGGGTGACGGTCGCGCTCTGGGCGCGGCTCAGCTCGATCAGGTAGCGGGCCAGGGGCGGGGTGTGGGTGCTCAGGCTCAGCGCGTGCATGCCGATCGCCTCGATGCGCCGCCCCCGGGCGGGAGCGGCGAGGTACATGCGGCGGCCGTCGCAGCCCACCGCGAGATCGTCGACGGTCAGGACGCCGTCGCTGGGGAGACGGTGTTCGTCCAGGCTGATCAGCGTGGGCAGGACCTGCGGGGCGCGGGCGACGTGAGCGGTCTCCGCGACCAGGGGCGGGAAGGAGAGCTGCGCGGGCATGGTGTGGCCGTCGGCGGTCGGCAGGTCTGCCAGCTCCGCCTTGAGGAGTCCACGCTGCCCGGGCTCAACGGTGTCGATAAAGCGACCCAGGCCGACACCTGCGCCGCGGGAGACGCTGACCACTTCCAGGTGGAAGTCTCCACGCTCCAGTTGCACGGTGCTGTGCGCGTGCACGCGCACGGACAGTTCCAGGTGCGGTGGGAGCCTGACGGGCTCGGGCCCCTGCGCCAGTTCGGCGATCAACTGGTCGTCGACGAGCACTTCGTGACGGCCGTCCAGAGCGGCTGCCTGCGCGAGCCGGACCAGTGCCTCGTCGCGCTCGGAGATCGGCCGCCGCTCCACGGCCGGCGTTCCGGGATAGCCCTCGGGGAAGCCGATTCCGCTGTCCGCGACGACGTCCTTGACCGGCACCATCGAGCCGATCCCGTACCGCTCGTAGAAGCGCATGTGGTGCGCCTTCCACTCGGCGGTCCCAAAGGGCGCGGCGCTCAGGCGGGCCAGGGCGAGAGCGGCGTGTTCGGCCTCGCGGGCCACCTGGTGGGGCAGCGTGAGTTCGGTTCCGGTCAGGCGCAGGTCCACAGCCAGGGGGTGCTGGCGCCCCGGCATCAGGTCGCCCATCTGCGCGGTGAGACGGGCCCGCCCGGCGCGGGCCTGCCCCAGGGGTTGTGTGCTGACGTGCAGGAGGTCGGCGTGGATCTCACGCAGGGACTGCACCAGGTCGCTGACCGGCGCCACGCGGTCGGCGTCGACCGCCGACAGCTGCTCCACCAGGTGCTTGAGCGCATCCGTCTCGGTGCTCGGCGCGCGCAGGCAGGTGATCAGTACGCCCCGCTCGATCAGTTCGCGGACCAAGGTGTCCACGTGCTCTGGACCGGCCTGCGGGAACTCCGCGCTCAGCTTCTCCTTCACCTCGCCGACGCGGGCCGGCGTCCAGGCAGCGACCAGGACGGTGGACAACGGCGCGGTGTGCGCGAGCGACACCTCCACGGCCCCGGTGCCGTCGTCTCTCGTGTGGGGCTGGTACGGCACGATCACCCGGTCTCCTCGCACCGACAGGGTGTTGTTGGCCATGACGGTCAGGCGGGCCAGCAGTTCGGGGCAGTGCTCTAGGCGCAGGATGATGTCGTCCAGCCAGGCGGCACCCGCGCGTACGACCGCCACGGGCTCTGTGCCCCAGTTCGCCTGTGCCCGCTCGCCGAAGGCCGCAGTCGTGACCCCGGCGAACAGGCCGAAGGGGGTCGGCCGGTGCCCGGCACGCACCAGGTAGCGGGCGACGGAGAGCGCCGCGCGCCGCACGTTCCGCCGATGGGGCCGATCGGCGGCGCACAAGGCGCGGACCTTGGTCATGAGGACGGGGCTGGCGTGGTGCAGTGCCTCTTCCAGCTCCGCGTTCTCAAGCACGGCGCGCAGCCAGACGAGTTGGTCTTGCCCGGCTGTCTTGCAGGACTCGGTCAGGTCGGGCCAGGAGGAGACGGCTGGCGTCGGCTGGGCGACCGCGCGCACGAGCGCCGTGTCACCGGATCGAAACGCGCGAGCGGCTGCGGCCATCGTTCTCCTCCAAGGACGGGGTGGTGGGGGTGGGCTGGTGCTGCCGCACGGGGGGTGTGCGGCAGCACCAGCCCTAGGGTTCAGCCGTGGTGAAGCGACGGCTCAGGCGACACCGGTGGTGCAGGCACCGCAGGTGCTGCCGCAGTTGTCGTTGGTGATGTTGACGAGGCTCGCCGAGTCGGCCACCTCCAGCAGGCTCACGTCCAGCTCGAAGCCGTCCGGAGTCGTCGTGGTGGGGCTCTGGGCGTGCAGTTGGGTGGCGCCGCGTTCGACGCCCGTGTTCATCGGAGCCATGTCCGGATCCTCCAATATGAGATGGGTCGGGTGGTGCCTTTCTGGCCGTTGCTGGGCCAGGGTCCGGGAGCGCCGCGTCCGTGTCGGCCGCGATCCCCCGACCGTTCCCAGCTGCCGCCGCCCGAGAACGTGGCTGCGCCGGCTGGGAGTTGAATCCGCTCAGGAGACCGGGAGCGAGTCGACCGGTTCCCGAGCGGGGTCTAGGTGAACGCCGCCCGCAGGGCCAGCGCCGCGCTGGTGCCGTTCAGGTCGTAGCGCAGGCTGTGGGCCCAGCCGTGGGCGACGTCGGCTATCTGTTCCTCGGTCATCCCTCCGGGCTGTGTGGTGTCCTCGCCGACGACGGGGATCACCGCGTACATGCGTCCTCCGGGGCGCAGCCAGAGGTCGCGGACGCGCCGGACCCAGGCCGTCGGCTCGTGGAGGAAGGGCAGGACCAGGCGGCACACCACCAGGTCGATGCCGTGGGCCGGGAGGCCGGGCGGGTCGCCCTGGGTGAGGTCGTGGTGGAGGTACTGCACGCCGGACAGCGGCGTGCGCCGGGCTGCGGTCAGGGCGCTGGTGGAGAAGTCCAGGCCGGTGACCTGGTAGCCGAAGCGGTGCAGCTGTCGGCTGAAGTGGCCGTTGCCGCAGCCGACGTCCACCGCGGTGTGCCCGTTGTGGAGGGGGAAGTGGAGAGCGAACCTCTCCAGCTCGGTGTCGGTGATGACCTGGAAGCCGCGCCCTTCGTCTTGCCACGCGTCCCAGGTCGTTGCGCTCGGCGCGCTCGCGGAGGTCATCGGGTTGCCTTCCCTGCCGGTTCGGCTTCGTCGTCGTGCAGGTTCCTTGCGGTGTCCTTCACGGCGAGGCCGGCGAAGGCGGCGGAGTGTATGGGCGGGTGGCGGCAAAACGGTCCGTCGTCGGACCACTGGGCGGTCGCGGCCAGTCCCAGCTCCCGATGGATGAAGTTCCCGAACAGTGCCGCGATTTGCTCCCGCGTCCGAGGACGTGCCCGGATGCCGTGCTTGCCGTAGACGGCCACGAGAGCGGACACCGTGGCGGGATCCCAGTGGCCCGTCAGGTGCGTGATGGACAAGGTGCTCCCCTCCGGCAGCCACGCGCGCAGCACCGCCAGCGCCTGCGCCACCTCGTCGTCGTCCTCGTTCCACGGCAGGCAGTCGTGGAGGATGGCCGCGACCGGCTGGGTGAGGTCGAGTGCGCGCGTCACCTCGGGCATGTGCAGGAGTTCCTGCATGTCCAGGAGGTCAGCGTGCACGGGGGTCACGCGGTGCGGGGGGCGTACATCGAGGTCGCACCTTGCGTACCCGTAGACGTGCGGGTCGTGGTCGACGTACACCACCGGGCAGCCTTGCTGGGTCTTGGCGATCATCTCGTGCAGGTCTGGGACTGCTGCCTGCGGCCCGGCCGGGAGCCCGCAGCCCAGGTCGAGGAACTGGCGGACACCCAGAGCAAGGGAGGTGTTGACGGACTGGCGTCCGAACTCACGGTTGATGAGCGCAGCCGTCCTGACCCAGTTCGCCACCCTGTAGAGCTCGACTGCGACGTCCTGATCGAAGCTGTAGGACGCGCTACCGTCCACCAGGAAGTCGTAGATGAACCCCGCCCGTGGGCTGAACAGGTACGTACGGAGTTCTTCACCGTCGGTCGGGATCCGATATCCGCTCATGCCGCGCTCCCCATGAACTCGACGGCTGTGGCCTCTGGGTGCGGGTCGTCGTCACCAGGGTCGTCGGCCGGTCCGGGGTGCGGCTGACGGACAAGGCGGCGACGCAGGGCTTCTTGCGCGGCGGCGAACGGGACAAGGCCGACGCTGGATCTGCGCGCGCCAAGCTGTGCCGGGTCATGGATCGGCAGGACTTCGGGCCCGCTGGGGCCCAGCCGGTACTGGGTGCCGTAGAGCTGGGGCGTGCCGGAGTTGACGCTGCACCGGTCGTGCAGGTGCGCCCACTGCTGAACGGTCGCCTCGCCTTGCTCCACGGCCGGAGCGATCAGGCGCAGCACGAGGCGCTGGAAGTCTGGGCGGTGATCGGCGCGCAGGACCAGCTGCCAGGCCGCGACGGACGCTTCTGCCCCGACGAGGCTGCGGCCCGGCCATCCGTGCTCGCTGACGACGCGGCGCAGGTACTGGGTGTTCGCGTGATCGCTGTGACGCCCCTGGTCGATCTCTGTGGCGCTGAGCAGTCCGCGCATGCGCCGGGTGTGCGCCTCGCGTGCGACGGCGGCGCGATCACGCAGGTTGCGGGCGATGTCGGGGCGCAGGGGCTCGGCGGTCACGATCAGGCTCCGAACTGGAGGGCCGATACGAGCCGCCGGGCGGTGCCCACCGTGACGGCGCCGAGGGTGATAGCGGGGTCCTGGTCGCATCGCTGGCAGTACGGATGCATGCGCATGTCCACGAACCCGCCACGGGTGGCCTGGGTGAGCACGACTTCCAGGCGGTTGAGGACCTCGTGTGCCTCCGGCCAGTCGGGAACATCCGACAGCTCCGGCTGAGGAGGAGCACCCAAGGCCACGGCGAGCCGGTCTGCGGCAGAGATCGAGAAGTCTCCGAGCTGGATGTCCGCGTTGTAGACCCACGGCTCGGGGGCGTCGCTCAGCCCATGCGCCCGCAGCGCGTCCTTCAACGCGGAGGCGACCTTGTAGGTGCGCCGCATCGCCTTATGGATCAGGCGGGACAGCTCGTTCGCGGTGACCGCGTCGATGTCGTTCAGGCTGATACGCGCTGGCTCTCCGTCCCGGACGAGACCAGAGCGCAGGTCACCGAGTCCGGCGGCGCGTAAAGCGCGGTCCAGATCCTGGGCGGCGTCTGCTGTCTCCTGGAGCGTGGCAGGCGGAGCGAAGAGTACTGCGGGGCGGGGCATGTGAACTCCGGGCGTTCGTTCGCGAGCAGAGGGGAAGACGGAGTCGCCGCGCTACGGGGGATCCCCGTTCGCGTGCGCGGCAGCGAACTGGCGGTGCGGGGAGGGTGCTCGGGGGCAGACGTCGATGACGGGCAGGACGGAGAGGGGGTAGACCCTCCACGTCCAGCGGCCATCCGCCACGGGAAGGGAGAAGGTGTAGGACCGCCCCCTCCTCAGCGCCCTGACGCCCATGGCGGACGCCTCGTGGTCGCCGAGCCACGCCCACGCCATGCCGAAGGTCGGGCGGTCGAGGCCGGCCAGCGAGTCCCGGACAGATTCACGCATCCAGCGGACGGCGCGTCCCGGCAGGGGGGTCGTGAGGTCCTGGGGTTCGCAGTGGTCGCGGCCCGGCCCGTCGAAGTCGCGGTGGCACCAGTAGGTGCGCGGCAGCAGGTTCATGCCCACCACCCGCGCGGTGCAGCGTCCTTGGGCTCGAAGTCCGGCGGAGGCTGGTGGTCTTCGACTGCCAGGCACTCGACCAGTTCGAGCATCGCCAGAGCGAGGTGGCGCAGATATACGAGGTCGACCGTGTCCTCGCTGACCTCGCGCGCACAGAGACGGTCAGCCTGCCGGACGGCTTCGCCGAGCTCGGGGCCGACCGGATCCCTGCGCTCCGCCATATCCACCAGGGTGGGGAGCGAACGCCGCATGTTGACGGCACGGCGGTACATGGCCGGGCGGTCCATGGGCGGCTGCCCGCCGGGCGTCTGCTTCTGTCGCGGGCGCTTGGGCCGTAAGAACTGCCTCAGCGACAGGGGGCGAAGCGGCGGACGGCTCCCGGCGATTCCGGTAGGTCCCGCGTCGGCGCCGAGCAAGTCGTCGATGTCGTCGTCCAGGAGGTCGTTGAGGTAGGGGGCGTGAAGTCCCGCCACGACCCTGGACATCGCCTCGACGCTGCGGTCAGCGGTGCCGGACTGAAGCGTTGGCGGACCGATCATGCGGCGACCTCCTCCGGTCGAAGTTCGACCCACACGTCCTTGCCGCTGTCGGTCGGGACGGCACCCCAGGCGGCAGCTGTCGAGTCGAGGAGGAACAGCCCTCGGCCGCACTCGCTGTCCCAGTCCGGTTCGGACATCACCGGGAGTTCCGGGCTGTCGTCGCTGACGACGATCCGCATACCGGACGGCGCCAACTCGACTTGCAGCACACAGTCGTTGGAGTCGGCGTGCTTCCGCACGTTCGTCAGCAGCTCCGTGATGCACAGGACCGCGGTGTCGACTATCGGAGCGCAGTCCCAGTACCGCATGTACGCGGCGACGATGCGCCGGACCCGGCCGAGCTGCCTCGGGTCGACGGTCATCTCTTGCCTGTAACGCTTCGTGCCTACCTCTGCCATGACGGTCATGGCTCCTCCAGCGCCTTGAGCAGCGCATAGCGATGGGCCGACGCTCTGTGACCCCCCAAGCGCCATGTGTAACGCACAACAGAGTGGACCCGCCTATGCTGTTATCGCAACCCGCTCAGACTACAAAGTTGCAGATTCTCGAAAAGCGCCTAACTCACTGGCATATGACGCCTGTTGGAGGGATCGTGTCCCCATACGACACACTGGTGCCCACCACGTCTGGGAGGGGAGCCAAAGTGCCTAGTCATCCACGGCCCACAGTCCGACGCCGCAGGCTCGGCAGCGAGCTCAGAAGGCTCCGCGAGGCCGCCAAGGTCTCAACCGAGAAGGCCGGCGAGCGGATCGGCGGGGACAAATCAAAGATCTCGCGTCAGGAGAACGGCCGTCAGGGCGTCAGCAAGCTGGAGATCGAGGCCCTGTTCGAGCTCTACGGCGTCAAGGACGACAAGCTCAAGACCGCACTCATCACCCTGGCACGCGAAGGTCGACGCAAGGGCTGGTGGGCGCAGTACAGCGACACGTTGCAGGAGATGTTCCAGGAGCAGCTGAGCATCGAGTCGGACGCTGTCCGAATGCTCATCTTCCAGCCCTTGCTCGTTCCCGGCCTCTTCCAGACACGCGAGTACGCTGAGGAATCGATCCGCGGAGTGGAGAAGACGGCTTCCGACGAGGAGATCGAGTCGTACGTCTCCGTCAGGATGGGGCGACAGGACATACTGCGGGAGAACTCGCCGCAGGTCGTCTGCGTGCTCGACGAGGCGGTGCTGCGACGCGTCATCGGCGGCCCGAAGACGATGGCAGGCCAGCTCCAGCGGCTGATCGAGCTGAACAACCCGCCCAGGCTCTCGATCCAGGTCATCCCGTTCAGTGAGGGCTGGCACGGTGGCCTCGATGGCGCCTTCAGCATCTTCAGCTACCCCGACCCCATGGACCTCGACGTGGTGAGAATGGAGTACCTCGACGGGGCTCTGTATCTGGAGGAAGATGGTCCTGTCGAGCGGTACCAGCTAGCTTTTGACCAACTCCGGGCATCAGCTCTACCGTCCCGGCAGTCCATGGACCTGATCTCGCGAGCGAAGCGAGATCTGAACAAGACTTAGAGGCAGGCACCAGATGATGCGGCACGACCTCCCGGAGGACATGTGGACGAAGTCCTCCTACAGCACCGACAACGGGGGGAACTGCTTGGAGAGGCAGACGACCGCCGACGGCCGCGTCGCCGCAGGCGACAGCAAGAACCGCGAGCTGGGCGCCCACACCTTCCGGCCGTCCGTGTGGCAGGAGTTCGTGACGGCCGCGGCGGAGGGCACCCTCTGAGATGAGCGCCGACTCTGCCGAGAAGATCACGCTCTACGCGCTCGACCTGAACGGGGTCGAGTGGCGGGGCGCTCCAGGCAGTGATCCCCGCGACCGCGTAGAGATCGCGTACCTACCCGACGGTGCGGTGGCCATGCGGAACGCGGCCTGCCCCGAGGACCCCCCACTCCGCTACACGGCGGATGAGTGGAGGGCCTTCACCCTCGGGGCTCGCGACGGCGAGTTCGACGTATAGCGCACCTGCTGAGCCCTCCGCCCATCGACGGCGGAGGGTCCTCGCATGCTCGGGCAGGTCAGCGCCTACGGATGGCGCGGGCCTCAGTCTGTGGGCGATTCCGCAGGGCTGAGCGTCCAGCGGTCGTCAGTATCCCGTCGCCCCACGGCGATGAGGCGATCCTGATCAAGGGCTAGCCCAAGCTCCTGAAAGGCCGGCCGGCCGTTAGCAGCCCAGCGGTCGAGTTCCCGTTCCACTTCTCCCCATAGGTCGCGAGGACCCCACTGGTGCACTGCGTGTGGGTGCTGGCAGAAGATCACGGCCCGAGAACGGGCCCCGTCGTCGAGGTGGATTCGGTCGGCGACGCCTCGCTCGAAGGAGTCTTTACGCGATCGGTGCTGCATCCGGATGCGGGGTAGCCGGAGCCCGACGTACGTCTGGGCTCCGCGGTTCTCTGCGATGAGGGCCGGGGCGTGTCCCGCCGTGCTCGTGCGAGCCGCCTCGCTCTCGTCGATTGCCAGGGACGGTCTTGCTGGACGGTTGCCCTGGAGCCACACGAAGTTGGCCGGCGCGCAGAAGGGGCCTTCAGCTGAGTTCCCGTCCTGCGAGACGGTCAAGACGGCTAGGCCGCAGTGGGCGAAGACCGTACGGAACGGCACCACGATGAGGCCGCCAGCCGCAGCCTGTTGGGCCCAGACCCAGGGGAACGAGTGAATGGAGCCGTTGACCAGGATGCGGTCAACGGGCGCGCGGCCGGGGGCGCCGTAGAGGCCATCAGCGCAGATGATCTCCGGGCGGTAGCCCTGGGCGGCAAGCAACCCCCGATGAACGTCAGCCATCTGCTGGTTGATCTCCACGGAGACCACGTTGCGGTCTCCTGCCATCTCGCAGAGCAGCGCGGTCGTCCAACCAGACCCGATCTCCAGCACGGTCATCCCCGGCTTGAGAGACAACAGATCAAGCTGAGTCGCCACGAGGGTCGGCTGCGAACATGTCGAGGTGACGTCGCCGGCCCCGCCACCCCTGCCGTCATCGAGCTGAGTGACGATCTGCTTGTCGGAGTGAACGAGGGGGTACCAGCGGCTTGGGTGCTGGTACCGATCGACCTTCCGCCACCGTCCGTCCCTCTGGTCCCAGATCTGCTGAGGTACGAACCGTTGCCGCGGGGCCTTTTCGAAGGCTGATCGCCACTGCTCGGTCAGGACCCCTTGACCGGACAGGTCGTCGAGCAGCTCCTCGTAGCCCATTCCATCTTCTCCTCGGCGCGGCATCGTGAGGCGATTCGCTTTATTGCCGCGAGAGTTCGGAAGCTAGACGTACGGGAGTGTGGTCGTCTACGAAATTGCGTTTCGTTGCACGGATTCACTCCAGGGCACGGATCGCGCGTCGTACGCGCTCTGTAGCGGCCGCGCCGAAGAGGGCGCTGGTAGCGAGTCGAGCGAAAGCGTCGAGATAGATGGCGATCTCGCCGGGAGTGGTGATGTTGACCTCCGCCGTGAGGTTCTCCACCGCAATCTGGCTGTGGTCGAAAGCGTAAAAGCTCTCTACCGGCCAGACGGTCCTTCGGATGCCAAAGGGCAGGACTCCAACGGATACCCTCTGCCGGCGCATCACCGCGAGTAGCCGGTGGAGCTGCTGGGCCATCGCATCGGGTGGGCAGACCAGGTGGTGGAGGACCGTCTCCTCCAGAAGCACCGCGAGGTTGCGTCGGCCGCGATAGACGACGCCCGAACGAGCGAGCCGCGCCTGGACGGCCTCGGGTACGTCGTCGGGGGTGTGCTGGAAGGCCGTGATCATCTGCAGCAGGCCAGTGGCGTACTCCTCGGTCTGGAGCATCCCTGGGAACACGGAAGAGCTGTACACCCGGAAGGTCCGCGTGCGCTCGTAGAGCGGCGTGGTTCGTTCGTGCACGTGCCGCAGCCCATGGTGATGCAGCCGCTGCCATTCCACGTACATCGTTTCGGCTGACAGCGCCTTGGCGATCAGATCGCCGGCACGCCTTGGTTGCCGGCAGGCATCGCACCAGACCTGAATGTCCCGGGCGCTCGGAAGTTGGAGCCCGCGAGCGATCCGGGACGTCTTACTCGTGCTCCAGCCGCAGCGGAGACTGAGTTCGACGTTGCTCAGCCCCTGCTGGTTCCGCATATCCGCGAGTGCCGCAGCGATGCTGTGACGCACGTCCTGGACGGTGGACAGAGGTGATGAGGACATCGAACGAGGGACGTGCGCTCAGACCGCGAAGCGGGCGTGCGGGATCGCGCGGTCCCAGACCGCCTCGAAGGCGGTACGGCACAGGAGAGCCGTCTCCGGATCGTCGGTCTGGTCGGTGCGCACCCAACGATCCTCGTCGTCAAAGACGTTGAACTGGACGATCTTGCCATCGAAGAGCCAGAAGTCGGTCTCGGGCAGAGCAAGCCCCGAGGCCCGCGGTCGCCGCAACCAACGGACTTCCTCGCCTGCCGCGATGTTCGTGAAGGTGCCGTCGAACAGGAAGCGGGTGTATTCGCTCGCCGGCCCGGAGATGATGCGGGCCCGGCGCATTGCCACACCGCGGCCGGTCACCTCCTGCACGAGGCCGAGCCAGGGCCTCCACCAGGACTCTCGGTCTTCTGGGTCGAGACGTTCTCCAGCGCGCCAGGCATCGAACGCCGCGTGCTCGTTGTCCATGGCGTACCTGTCACGCATCTCCAGGTGTACGGCGGAGTGCCGTGCGGAGCGGATCAGGGTGGCGAAGTCATCCAGCGTCTGCGACACGCAGGACCTCCCGGAGCAGGGGAATCATCCGCGGCGGGATCCGCACGATCGCCTCGTGGTCGGGAATCGGGCCGTCTGCGAGGCACGTCGCGCGAGTCAACTCGTCTGCGGCCCAGCCCTGGACGACGAGGTCGCGCGTGTCGGTGTCGAGCCACAGCGTGGGCGACCCGTGATCGCCGGACTCCGGATCTTTTCCGATCAGGTGCAGGTTCATGGCGTTCCCCCTCGGCGGAGACGAACGGTGATCGACGTGACTGTTCCGCGCCCTGGGGCAGCGCGTCAAGACGGCGCTGGCCCAGAGCGGGCTGAGCGCCGCTACTCCCAGGGCCGCCACGGCAAGAAGCCTGCTGCTGCAAGAAGGGACACCGCCAGTCGGAGGCGTTCGAACCAGGACGGCGTGTGGCAGGGGCAGGAACAGCAGCAGTCGTTCATGGTGGCGTCTCCCTCGTAGCTTGCAACAGCCCGCGCAGGGCCGTGAACTGGCCCGTTGTCGGTAGCCAGCAACCTCGTCCGCGTATCGCTGCAGCGCCAGAGAGCCTTCCCGGCTCGCGGACGAGAGAGCGACGGAGGGTTATCCCCTGCCACGCCGACTTGCTCCCGGCTCCCGTCCGGCGGGACGCGCGGGGCGTCACAAGAGGGCAAGGAGCGCAGGTAAAGTTGCAGCCCTCCGCCCGAGACGGGCTCCGGGCTGCCGCGGTCACAGGCAGCGCAGACTGTTCATAGCTCAGCCTGCAACGAGTCGCGCGGACCCTGACGTGTCCTGCTCTCGGTGGCGGAGCACTGACGGTCGCCCCCAGACATCCGACTCGGCGGCTCAGTCGGCCGCCGCCGGCCCCACCCGGCCGGAGCGCTTGCGAGGCCACCGTGACCGACCTTCCCCTTCCAAGCCGCACCATCATCGCCACCCGCTCCTCCACCATGGCCGTGGCCCAGACAGCCTCGGTCGCGGCTCTCCTCCGCCAGGCACACCCCGGCGTCGTGGCGCACTTCTCGCAGATCACGACCACCGCTGACCGGCACCACGGTTCCCTGGACACCGTCGGCGGCAAGAGCGCCTGGATCCGAGAACTCGACGCGGCCCTGGTCGACGGCCGAGCCGACCTCGCCGTCTCCTGCGCGAAGGACCTGCCGGGGCCCCATGAGCGGGGCACCGCAGTCGTCATCGGCGCGGTCCTGTCCCGGCAGGACGCCCGCGACGCCGTCGTACTGCCAGCCGGAGCCGACGCGACACCCCTCCACGAGCTGCGGCCGGGATCAGTGGTCGGCACCATCGCTCCCCGCCGAGCAGCCCAGCTCCGTACCCGATTTCCCCAGCTCACCGTCCGCCCGCTGCGGGGCAACCTCGACACGAGGATCAAACGGCTGGACGAAGGCCACGCAGGGCTCGATGCCCTCGTGGTGTCCTTCGCCGGCCTGCAACGCATCGGCCTCCCCGACCGTGCTGTCGAAGTACTTCCCACCAACGTCCTCATGCCCGCCACCGGAGCCGGATTCGTGATCGTCGAACACCGAGCCGGCGACTCCATTGCCGCTCGCCTACTCGACCCCATCAACGACCCGACCGCCCAGCGCCTGCTGCATATCGAGCGCGGCGTGCTGGGCGAGCTACGCGGCGACTGCCACACGGCCTGCTCGGTACACGCTGCCTACGACGAAGCAAGGAGCCAAGTGCTGGTCACGGCATCGGTGTTTGCCCCGGACAACGGAGCCAATGCGAACGTGAGCGCTAGTCGACCCGTCGGCGATGACCAGGCCCTGATCGACGAGGTGGTGCAGCTGCTCCGCGCTGAAGGCGCTGGCTCCCTCCTCCCACCGCGATAGCCGAGGCGCGCCTGCCTGCGGGCCCGAGGACAGATTCGCCCACGGCAGACGTGAAAGAGCCCCCAAGGGACTGGAACCACACCGGAGACCATGTCAACGTACAACCTTCCCGGAAAGCACCAGGTCAGAGACGCCTTCCGATGCGGTTCCCCGCGCCGGCTTTCGTCTCCCGTCTCACGCCCTGGTCCCTAGCAAGGAGGCCCTCCTGCCAAAAGCCGCACTGCGATCGGCCCGCGTCACCGCTCCGATCCTCCTGGCGCTCGGCGCCATGAACGCATGGACCGCCCAGACGAACGCCGACTACGCAGCGCTCTCCACAGCCCTGTGCCTCTGTGTCTGCGCCGCCGGCCTTTTCGGAGAGGACCTTGTGCAGCGCGAACAACGCCAAGACCTTTTGGTGCTCGCGCACATCGCGGCCCACCCGGGTGCGGAGGCCCGAGGCATCGCCCGAGCCGTCGGCACTCCCGAACGCGTCGTGGCTCGCAACCTCAGCCGACTTACCGAGAACGGGCTCGTGGTCCTGGTTGAAGATGACGAGCACCCCGCGCTCAAGTCCTACCGGCTCACCTCTTAGCCCTCGGTTGCGCGGCGGAATATAGGCCACGATCCCCGGTTACCGAAACCGGGGATCGTCTGGAGCATTGATGTTGTTCGTATCGGCTGCTTGGCGGTGGACCGGTGCGACAGCAATTCGACGTGCCCCAGATCAGAATCGGCTACTCCCTGGGGAATGTAAGACGCACCCGAAAGGAAGAGCCGTCCCCAGTTCGCTGGATCCTGCGCCCCAGCGATGCCCAGTTCGCCTATAAGGAACCCCGCGTGCACCCTTCCGTGATCCGCCCTGCTCTGAAACAGGGGCCTCTTGGTGTGAAGTCGATTGAGATCCCTTTGCAACCCGCTGCGATCATCCGGCGTTTGCGAGGCATGTTGCGATGCACCTTCGCCGAGGTGGCTGTATGAGAGTCGGCGATAGGCGAGATGAACTGATGACCGTCCCCGAAGTGCTAGCCGAGCTGAAAGGGACGTCGCGCCGCACTTTTTACCGATGGCGTGAACTGGGAACGGGCCCATCCGTGCTTAAGCTGCCCAATGGTGAACTGCGGGTCTGGCGCAGCGTTTTCGTGGCATGGCTGCAAGAAAGAGAGGAAGCGGCTTGAAAACGACCGACGTTCGAATATGGGACGTCCGCAAGAAAACCCGTCGAGGCAAAGACACCTACGAGGTTCGGTGGGTTGTCGCTGGACGTGAAGTCTCGCGTTCCCGGCGAACGGTGGGGCTCGCCAACAAGCTGCGCGCTAAACTGCTCATGGCGCAAGAGCAGGGGGAACAATTCGACACCGAGACGGGTTTCCCGCCCTCGATGGAGGAGAAGGCCGCTGCCCGAACCTGGTACAGCTTCGCCCTCGACTACACCCGCATGAAATGGCCGCACGCCTCGCCTAACTATCGGGACGAGATCAGCGAGGGCCTCACCTGGGTGACCAAGGCGCTTATGCCGCAGCGTCCCGGACGCCCTTCGGAGCAGGCGCTCCACCGTGCACTGCGCGACTGGGCGTTCCTCCTGCCGGGGCCGGGTGACCGCGACCTTCCGCCGGAGGCCAGGGCTGCGCTCGACTGGGTAGAACGCAACACGCCTCCGCTGAGTGACCTGAACGATCCAGCCGTCATGCGGACGGTTTTGGACGCCTTGAAGCTGAAACTCGACGGACAAGCTGCTGCCGGTGAGACGGTTAGGCGTAAGCGAAAGACCTTCGTAAATGCTTTGCGGTACGCCACGGAGCTGGGTGAGTTCGATGAAGTGCCCACGAATAGGGTCACCTGGCAAAAGCCTTCGAAGGTCGTGGAAGTCGACCCGCGCGTTGTATGCAACCCGAAGCAGGCGGCGAACCTGCTCGGATCCGTCTCGTACGTCGGCGGATACCACCGGGCGCGAGGCCGCCGACTGGTCGGGATGTTCGCGGGCATGTATTACGCGGGAATGCGCCCAGCCGAGACAGTCGGTGTGACGCTGCAGGACTGCCACCTTCCCGAAAAGGGCTGGGGCCTCGCGAACCTGCACCGAACTCGGCCGGCGGCGGGCAAGAAATGGACGAAGACTGGTGCGGTTCACGATGATCGCGGCCTGAAGAACCGTGAGCCCGAGGAAGTCCGGCCCACCCCGCTGCCGCCGCAGCTCGTCGCCATCTGGCGTGACGGCATCGACACCTTCGGGACTGCTGATGACGGTCGACTGTTCTTCAACGAGCGTGGGGGTTTGGTGGGTTCGTCCACCTACTCCCGGGTTTGGGGCGAAGCGCGGGAGTTCGGTCTTCCCCCCGAGCTTGTCAAGAGTCCGCTCGCCGATCGGCCGTATGACCTACGACACTCTGCGCTTTCCACGTGGCTGAACGCAGGGGTGGACCCGACGGAAGTGGCTGCGCGCGCGGGCAACACCGTGGAGGTGCTGCTAGCCCGGTACGCCAAGTGCCTACACGGCCGACACGCCGTCGCCAACAAGCGAATCGACGATCTCCTTCTTGAATACGTGTGATCATGATCACACCTAACGCCCCGAGGCTTCCGCCTCGGGGCGTTAGCTATATCCGGGTTGTGCCGATACGTAGCGCAGTGTCCGGTCCCGCGTATGTCCCGCGAGGGCTGTCATAAGGCTGCTTCCGCTGGCACTTGGCTGCACATAGCAGCAGACCCTCTGATCTGGCGTATGGCCTGATCAGAGGGTCTAAGTGGCACCTGAACTGCGGTGCCCCCGGCAGGATTCGAACCTGCGCACACGGCTCCGGAGGCCGTTGCTCTATCCCCTGAGCTACGGGGGCGTATCGACCCGCTTGCGCGGCGACGGGTAGAACCCTACCAGCTCTGTGGGGGTCTCCATGAACAGGTATTTCGCGGCCCGCGCCGGGGGTGGGGCGGGGGCCGTGGCGGGGCCTCGGGGTGCCGCCGGCCGGAGGGGGCCGACGGCAAGCCGTGGGGGTGGAAGTGGGGAAAACCGGGACGCGGCGGTGGGGGCGGACCTACTCTCGAGTTGTGTCAGGCGTGCCCGGCCGCGTGCTTGTTGTGGACGACAACAAGGTCATCCGGCAACTGATCAGGGTCAACCTCGAGCTGGAGGGCTTCGAGGTCGTGACCGCGGCCGATGGTGTCGAATGCCTGGACGTCGTGGAGCAGGTCCAGCCCGATCTGATCACCCTCGACGTCGTGATGCCCCGGCTCGACGGCCTGCGTACCGCCGCGCACCTCCGCTCCGACGCCCGTACGCGGGACCTGCCCATCGTCGTCATCAGCGCCTGCACCCAGTACGAGGTCGAGGGCGGGCTTGAGGTCGGCGTCGACGCCTTCCTCGCCAAGCCCTTCGAGCCCAGTGAACTGGTCGGTGTCGTACGGCAGTTGGTCGAGCGGAGTGGGCAGGTCGTCGCTCGCGATCAGAATCAGAATCAGAGTCAGAACCAGAGCCAGAGCCAGAGCCAGCATCAGAACGGGAACAGCTTCGGGTACGGGTACGCGCGTGATCGCGGGGCCGTCGGGAGCGAGTGCCGGACCGGTGGGGCCGCGGGATCCGGTGGGCCCGGAGCACCCGGAGGAAGCTAGCGCGCCGGGCGCCCCGGCGGCGGACTCCACCCCGTCCACATCCCGGACCATCCGCCCATCCAAGTCGCCTTCCCACCCCCCTCCTCCCCTACGCTTGTGCCGTGACCCCCGTCGAGCTCTCCCGCACCGTGCTGCGCGCCATGCGTCGTGCCGTCGATGCCGGGGAGCTGCAGCTGGATCTCGCGGGGGCGCGTGAGCCCAGGGTCGAGCGGCCGGGGCCCGGAGGGTGCGGGGACTACGCCACCGGTGTCGCCCTGCAGCTCGCCCGCGCCGCCGGGCGGTCGCCGCGGCAGGTCGCCGACGTGCTGTCGCCGCGGCTCGCCGCCGAGCCGGGGATCGCCGGGGTCGACATCACCGGGCCCGGTTTCCTGAACATCACCCTCGCGGGCGCCCGCTCCGAGACCCTCGTCCGCGAGGTCCTGGCGCGCGGCGGCTGCTACGGACACGTCCACCCGGACACGGGCGCCCTCGCCCAGCTCCACGTGCCCCGCGAGGTCCGCGCCGTCGTCCTCGCCGACAGTGTCCGCCGCATCCTGCGCAGCCAGGGCACCCTGGTCCGCGTCACCTGCGACGAGGCCCCGGACCCCGCCTGGGTGGACGCGCTCGGCGTACGGATCGACGCGTACGGGCGGCCTCCCGAGCCGCTCCCGGTCCTGCGCCCCGTGCCCGCCGGCGCGGACCCGCTGGCTCTCGGCAGGGACGCCGCCCGCTGGGCCCTGCTCCACCCCGCGGCCCACGACCACCCCCGCATCACCCCCGAGCAGGGCGGTGACGCGCACCTGGCGCAGCGCGAGAGCAACCCGCTCTTCCGCGTCCGGTACGCCCACGCCCGCTGCCGCGCCCTCAGCCGCAACGCCGCCGACCTCGGCTTCGACAGCGCCCCGGGCCCCCTCGGATCCGACGCGAGCCGACCCCTGCCCGAGCAGCCCCCCGGCGACGGCTCCGCCCCCCACGAGCCCGCCCCAAGGGCCGACAGGCCCCCGGCCCACCCCGGCCCCGCCCCAAGGGCCGAAAACACCCCGGCCCACCCCGCCCTCGCCCCAACGCCCTCCCTGCCCCCGGCCCCCGCCGCCGAGCAGGCCCTGCTCGACGTCCTGGCCGACCACCCCGCCGTCCTCGCGGGCGCCGCGCGCCACCACGCGCCGGACCGGCTCGCCCGGCACCTCGTCACCACCGCCGACGCCTTCCTCTCCTTCCAGAGCGCCCCGGACGCCGGCGTGCTGCCGCTCGGTGACGAGAAACCCTCGGCCACCCACCGCGCCCGGCTCGCCCTCGCCGAAGCCGCCGGGACGGTGCTTGCCGGTGGCCTGTCCCTGCTCGGCATCGGCGCCCCCGAATTCCTGTGACATCCATGAACGACGCCGTACGAGACGACGTGACGGATGTGACGGACGTGACATACCTGAGAGACGAGACCACAGAGCCATGAGCCGTTCCGCACACCCCGCAGGCCCCCGCCACGCCGACGTGCTCCCCGAGGGCCACTACAGCGCGCCGCCCGCCGACCTGAACGCCCTGGACCCCAAGGTCTGGGCGCGCACCGTCACCCGTACGCCCGAGGGCGCGGTCGCCGTGGGCGGCATCGAGGTGACCCGGCTCGCCGAGGAGTTCGGCACGCCCGCGTACTTCGTCGACGAGGCCGACTTCCGGGCCCGCTGCCAGGACTGGCGGGACGCCTTCGGCCCCGACGCCGACGTCTTCTACGCGGGCAAGGCGTTCCTGTCCCGGGCCGTCGTGCGCTGGCTGCACGAGGAGGGGCTCAACCTCGACGTGTGCAGCGGCGGCGAGCTCGCCACCGCCCTCGCCGCGGGCATGCCCGCCGAGCGCATCGCCTTCCACGGGAACAACAAGACCGTGGAGGAGATCGAGCGCGCCGTCGAGGCGGGCGTCGGCCGCATCGTGCTGGACTCCTTCCAGGAGATCGTGCGCGTCGCGCACATCGCGGAGCGGCACGGCAAGCGCCAGCGCGTGCAGATCCGGGTGACCGTGGGCGTCGAGGCGCACACCCACGAGTTCATCGCCACCGCGCACGAGGACCAGAAGTTCGGCATCGCGCTCGCGGGCGGCCAGGCCGCCGAGGCCGTGCGGCGCGCCCTGAAGCTGGACGGGCTCGAACTCATCGGCATCCACTCGCACATCGGCTCGCAGATCTTCGACATGGCCGGGTTCGAGGTCTCCGCCCGCCGCGTCGTCCAGCTGCTCGCCGAGGTGCGCGACGAGCACGGCGTCGAGCTGCCCGAGATCGACCTCGGCGGCGGCCTCGGCATCGCCTACACCTCCGACGACGACCCGCGCGAGCCGCGCGAGATCGCCGCGGCGCTGCACGAGATCGTCACGCGCGAGTGCGCGGCCGCGAAGCTCGCGACGCCGCGGATCTCCGTCGAGCCCGGCCGCGCCATCGTCGGCCCGACCGCCTTCACGCTCTACGAGGTCGGCACCATCAAGCCGCTCGAAGGGCTGCGCACGTACGTCTCCGTGGACGGCGGCATGTCCGACAACATCCGCACCGCGCTGTACGACGCCGAGTACAGCGTCGCCCTGGTCTCCCGCTCCTCCGACGCGGACCCGGTCCTGGTGCGCGTCGTCGGCAAGCACTGCGAGAGTGGGGACATCGTCGTGCGGGACGCGTTCCTGCCGGCCGACCTGGCGCCCGGCGACCTGATCGCCGTGCCCGCGACCGGTGCGTACTGCCGCTCGATGGCGAGCAACTACAACCACGCGCTGCGCCCGCCCGTCGTCGCCGTCGGGGACGGTGCGGCGCGGGTGATCGTCCGGCGCGAGACGGAGGAAGATCTCCTGCGTCTCGACGTCGGATAATGAAATAACCGTCTCAGGATCCGGACAATGGACAGAAAGTCCGTTCCGGTGGGTGAGACTGGTCCCACCCTAGATGTATGAGAAGTGAGGTCGGATGATGCGTACGCGTCCGCTGAAGGTGGCGCTGCTGGGCTGTGGGGTTGTCGGCTCAGAGGTGGCGCGCATCATGACGACGCACGCCGACGACCTCACAGCCAGGATCGGCGCCCCGGTGGAGCTCGCCGGGGTCGCCGTCCGCCGCCCCTCCAAGGTGCGTGAGGGCATCGACCCCTCCCTGATCACCACCGACGCGACGGCCCTGGTCAAGCGCGGGGACATCGACGTCATCGTCGAGGTGATCGGCGGCATCGAGCCCGCGCGGACGCTCATCACCACCGCCTTCGAGCACGGCGCGTCCGTCGTCTCGGCGAACAAGGCCCTGATCGCGCAGGACGGCGCCGCGCTGCACGCCGCCGCCGTCGAGCACGGCCGCGACCTGTACTACGAGGCCGCCGTCGCCGGCGCCATCCCGCTGATCAGGCCGCTGCGCGAGTCCCTCGCCGGCGACAAGGTCAACCGCGTTCTCGGGATCGTGAACGGGACGACCAACTTCATCCTCGATGCCATGGACACCACCGGTGCCGGGTACCAGGAGGCGCTCGACGAGGCCACCGCGCTCGGGTACGCCGAGGCCGACCCGACCGCCGACGTCGAGGGCTTCGACGCCGCCGCCAAGGCCGCGATCCTCGCGGGCATCGCCTTCCACACGCGCGTGCGCCTCGACGACGTGTACCGCGAGGGCATGACTGAGGTCACCGCCGCCGACTTCGCCTCCGCCAAACGCATGGGCTGCACCATCAAGCTGCTCGCCATCTGCGAGCGGGCCGCCGACGGCGGGTCCGTCACCGCGCGCGTGCACCCCGCGATGATCCCGCTCAGCCACCCGCTGGCCTCGGTCCGCGGCGCGTACAACGCCGTCTTCGTCGAGGCGGAGGCCGCGGGACAGCTGATGTTCTACGGCCCCGGCGCCGGTGGCTCGCCCACCGCGTCCGCGGTCCTCGGCGACCTCGTGGCGGTCTGCCGCAACAAGCTCGCCGAGTCCACCGGACCCGGCGAATCCGCGTACACCCAGCTGCCCGTGAGCTCCATGGGCGAGGTCGTCACGCGCTACCACATCAGCCTCGACGTGGCCGACAAGCCGGGCGTCCTCGCCCAGGTCGCGACGGTCTTCGCCGAGCACGGCGTATCGATCGATACGGTCCGTCAGACGGGGAAGGACGGCGAGGCCTCCCTCGTCGTCGTCACCCACCGCGCGCCCGACGCCGCCCTCACCGGCACCGTCGAGGCGCTGCGCAATCTCGACACCGTGCGTGGTGTCGCGAGCATCATGCGGGTTGAAGGGGAGTAAGCAGCAATGACCCACCAGTGGCGCGGAATCATCGAGGAGTACCGGGACCGTCTTCCGGTCTCCGACACCACGCCGGTCGTGACGCTCCGCGAGGGCGGCACGCCGCTCGTGCCCGCGCAGGTGCTCTCCGAGCGCACGGGCTGCGAGGTCCACCTCAAGGTCGAGGGCGCCAACCCCACGGGGTCCTTCAAGGACCGCGGCATGACCATGGCGATCACCAAGGCCAAGGAGGAGGGCGCGAAGGCCGTCATCTGCGCCTCCACCGGCAACACCTCGGCGTCCGCGGCCGCCTACGCCGTGCGCGCCGGAATGGTCTGCGCGGTCCTCGTGCCGCAGGGCAAGATCGCGCTCGGCAAGATGGGCCAGGCGCTCGTCTACGGCTCGAAGATCCTCCAGGTCGACGGCAACTTCGACGACTGCTTGAACCTCGCTCGAAGCCTGTCGGAGAACTACCCGGTGGCGCTGGTCAATTCGGTGAACCCGTTCCGCATCGAGGGCCAGAAGACCGCGTCGTTCGAGATCGTCGACGCGCTCGGCGACGCGCCCGACCTGCACGTCCTGCCCGTCGGCAACGCAGGCAACATCACCGCCTACTGGAAGGGCTACAAGGAGTACGCGGCCGACGCGGTGTCGACCCGTACCCCCCGGATGTGGGGCTTCCAGGCCTCCGGCTCGGCGCCCATCGTGCGCGGCGAGGTCGTCAAGGACCCCTCGACGATCGCCACCGCGATTCGCATCGGCAACCCCGCGTCCTGGCAGCACGCGCTCGCCGCGCGCGACGAGTCGGGCGGCCTCATCGACGAGGTGACGGACCGTGAGATCCTGCGCGCCTACAAGCTGTTGGCGTCCCAGGAGGGTGTCTTCGTCGAGCCCGCGTCGGCCGCGTCCGTCGCCGGTCTGCTGAAGGCCGCCGAGCAGGGCAAGGTCGACAAGGGCCAGAAGATCGTCTGCACCGTGACGGGCAACGGCCTCAAGGACCCGGACTGGGCCGTCGCGGGCGCTCCGCAGCCGGTCACCGTGCCGGTCGACGCGGCCGCCGCCGCCGAGCGCCTGGGCCTCGCGTAACCGCAGGCAGAACCCGCGACTCCGCACAGGGGGTGGCACAGGGGGCTTACGACACGCATCGTGCGCCTCCTGTGCGCCCTATGTCGCCACAGAACCTTCCTTCGATAGGCTGTACCGAACCCGCCCCGCCGCATATGCCGCGGTGCCGCCGTCGTTCGCGGCCTTCGGGTGTTCCGTACATGTGGCACGTACGAAAATTACGCAGCCTCAAAAACACGCAGCTCAAGGAGAGTCATCGAGCGATGGCCGGTCCCGCGTTCCGCGCCGCCGCCGTCCGGGTGCGCGTCCCCGCCACCAGCGCCAACCTCGGCCCGGGCTTCGACAGCCTCGGCCTGTCGCTGGGTCTGTACGACGACGTGGTCGTCCGGGTGGCCGACTCCGGGCTGAACATCGACATCGCCGGAGAGGGCGAAGAGACCCTCCCGCGCGACGAGTCGCACCTGCTCGTCCGTTCCCTGCGCACCGCCTTCGACCTGCTCGGCGGACAGCCGCGCGGACTCGAGATCGTGTGCGCCAACCGCATTCCGCACGGCCGTGGCCTCGGCTCGTCGTCCGCCGCCATCTGCGCCGGCATCGTCGCCGCGCGCGCCGTGACCATAGGCGGCGAGGCCCGTCTCGACGACGCCGCGCTCCTGGAGCTGGCCACCGAGATCGAGGGCCACCCGGACAACGTCGCCGCGTGTCTGCTCGGCGGTTTCACGCTCTCCTGGATGGACGGGGGGACGGCGCGGGCGATCAGGATGGACCCCGCCGATTCCATCGTTCCGGTGGTTTTCGTCCCCGGGAAACCCGTCCTCACCGAGACGGCCCGCGGCCTGCTCCCGCGCACCGTCCCGCACGTCGACGCGGCCGCCAACGCGGGCCGGGCGGCCCTGCTCGTCGAGGCCCTGACCAGGCGCCCCGAGCTGCTGCTGCCCGCCACCGAGGACCGGCTGCACCAGGAGTACCGCGCCCCGGCCATGCCGGAGAGCGCCGCCCTGGTGGAGCGGCTGCGCGCCGACGGCGTGCCCGCGGTGATCTCCGGCGCGGGCCCCACGGTCCTCGCGCTGGCCGAGGACAGTGCGGCCGACAAGGTCGCCCGTTTGGCGGGAGAGGGCTGGGCGGCCAATCGCCTGGCGCTCGACGCCGGGGGAGCGAGCGTGCTGCCGCTTGCGCCCTGACGCAGTGACCACAGGGATTTCGGGGTGTCCCGATCCTGAGAGGGGGAATGTTTGTTGGATCCGGTAGTGTTAATCTCAAGTCCGCACCCGACCTCACCATGGCGAGGTGCTTTGTGTCCCCGTCCGGGACAACCATTCTTCCGGGAGCCTCCCAAACTGCTTCGTGCCCTGCACTGAGCGGTGCCGAGCACGCTCCGGAACCGGCGTGACCGAGCCGAGTGACACCGCACCTCAGTGGCACCGCGCAGGGAATCGCCATCACCAATGAATTCTTCCGCCGCGTTGGCGGACCACCGCCCCGGCACGGTCCATGGAAAGCACGGACCGACCGCCGGACAGCACAACCGGTCGCCGAGCCAGACAGGCCGACGTCCGCTCCAGGGAAGGACCCTTCGTGAGCGACACCACCGATCTGATGGGCGTGACTGCCGACACGCCCGCCACGGACGCCTCCGCGGCGCCTGCCACCGGTGCTTCGGCCGGGTCCCGGCGGCGCCGCGGCACCGGCCTCGAGGGCATGGTGCTGGCGGAACTGCAGCAGGTCGCATCGGGCCTTGGGATCAAGGGCACCGGGCGCATGCGCAAGAGCCAGCTGATCGAGGTCATCAAGGAGGCGCAGGCAGGGGGCGGAGCCCCGGCGAAGACCGCCGCGGCCTCCGGTGAGACCACCGAGACCAAGCCCAAGCGCCGCGCCACCTCGAAGGCCCGTACGGGCGAGGAGGCCGCCGAGCCCGCCAAGGCGAGCGCTTCGGCGAAGTCCGAGGGCAAGGCCGACAAGGCCACCGCCCAGCAGCAGATCGACATCCCCGGCCAGCCGGCCGGCGGCCCCGCCCGCGCGAGCGAGGAGCGGGGCGACGACCAGCCGGCCGGCGAGCGCCGCCGGCGCCGGGCCACCGCCGACGCGGGCAGCCCCGAGACGGTCACCGCCGAGGCCAAGGCCGAGTCGAAGTCCGACGCCAAGGGCGACGCGTCCGAGGCCAGGGGCGACAAGGGCGGCGACGGCTCCGGCGACGGCGACGGCCGCCGCGACCGCCGTGACCGTCAGGGCCGCGGCCGGGACCGCGACCGCCGCGGCAACAAGGGCGACGACCAGCAGGGCGGCGGCGGTGGCGGTCGTCAGGACCGCCAGGACCGCCAGCAGCAGGGCGGCGGCGGTGGCCGTCAGGACCGCCAGGACCGTCAGGACCGCCAGCGGGACAACGGTCCGCAGGACGACGACGACTTCGAGGGCGGCCGTCGTGGCCGTCGCGGGCGCTACCGCGACCGCCGGGGCCGTCGCGGCCGTGACGAGGGCTTCGGCAACGAGCCGCAGGTCTCCGAGGACGACGTCCTGATCCCCGTCGCGGGCATCCTCGACATCCTCGACAACTACGCGTTCATCCGTACGTCGGGCTACCTCCCCGGCCCCAACGACGTGTACGTCTCGCTGGCCCAGGTCCGCAAGAACGGCCTGCGCAAGGGCGACCACGTCACCGGCGCGGTGCGCCAGCCCAAGGACGGCGAGCGCCGCGAGAAGTTCAACGCGCTGGTCCGCCTGGACTCGCAGAACGGCATGGCGCCCGAATCCGGGCGCGGGCGCCCGGAGTTCAACAAGCTGACGCCCCTTTACCCGCAGGACCGGCTCCGCCTGGAGACCGACCCGGGCGTGCTCACCACCCGCATCATCGACCTCGTCGCGCCCATCGGTAAGGGACAGCGCGGTCTGATCGTGGCCCCGCCGAAGACCGGCAAGACCATGATCATGCAGGCGATCGCCAACGCGATCACGCACAACAACCCCGAGTGCCACCTGATGGTCGTCCTGGTCGACGAGCGTCCGGAAGAGGTCACCGACATGCAGCGGTCGGTCAAGGGCGAGGTCATCTCCTCGACCTTCGACCGCCCGGCCGAGGACCACACCACCGTCGCCGAGCTCGCCATCGAGCGCGCCAAGCGGCTGGTGGAGCTGGGCCACGACGTCGTCGTGCTGCTCGACTCGATCACGCGTCTGGGCCGTGCCTACAACCTCGCGGCCCCGGCCTCCGGGCGCATCCTGTCCGGTGGTGTCGACTCGACGGCGCTGTACCCGCCCAAGCGCTTCTTCGGCGCCGCGCGCAACATCGAGGACGGCGGTTCGCTGACCATCCTCGCCACCGCGCTCGTCGACACGGGTTCGCGCATGGACGAGGTGATCTTCGAGGAGTTCAAGGGCACCGGCAACGCCGAGCTCAAGCTCGACCGCAAGC
Organism: Streptomyces sp. NPDC002564; assembly: GCF_042889645.1. Lineage (NCBI taxonomy): Bacteria > Bacillati > Actinomycetota > Actinomycetes > Kitasatosporales > Streptomycetaceae > Streptomyces > Streptomyces sp. NPDC002564. Next base: position 1,060,341 of record NZ_JBIARE010000001.1, read on the forward strand.
TCGCCGACAAGCGCATCTTCCCGGCGGTGGACGTGGACGCGTCCGGCACCCGCAAGGAAGAGATCCTGCTCGGCAGCGACGAGCTCGCCATCACCTGGAAGCTGCGCCGCGTGCTGCACGCGCTCGACCAGCAGCAGGCGATCGAGCTGCTCCTGGACAAGATGAAGCAGACGAAGTCGAACGCCGAGTTCCTGCTGCAGATCCAGAAGACGACCCCGACGCCGGGCAACGGCAACGACTAGTCGTCCACCGCGGTCCCCGGCCGTCAGCGGCCACCGAAGGGCCGTCCCGTCACAGCTGTGACGGGACGGCCCTTCGGTGGTGTTCCGGTGTGCGTTCCGGTGGGTGCTCCGGTCCGTGTTCCGGCGCGTGCGGTGACCGGGGCGAGACCTTGGCCACACGCATAAGAGATTCTCACGGTCACGGGCAGTAGCCCGGTGGCAGAAAAAACCGCAGGTGAGGGGCTGAAATCGAGGGGGAGGGGTACACGGTCGGTCACGAGTGCGCGCCGGGGCGCGCACGGGTCGCTGTGCAACCCTTCAAACGGTTTTGCCGTCTCACAAGTACGACAAACCGCGCCTGACCCTGGAAGCAGGGGATATCCGACCGACGAGGACTGAGGAGCACATGACCGAGGAGAGCACTCCGGCGGACGCGACCGGTGAGAAGCCGAAGCGCCCGCGCGGCGGAGGCGGCCGACGTCGCAAGCCCCGCAAGCGCAGCAAGGTGCTCGTCGTCACGGCGTGGACCGCGGCTTCGGTGGTGGTCCTCGGCGGAGCCGGTCTCGGCTTCCTGTACTTCAAGCTCAACGGCAACATCAAGGGCGTCGACATCAACGCCGCGCTCGGCACGGACCGCCCGATGGACGTCGACAACGGCTCCCAGGACATCCTCGTCCTCGGCTCCGACTCGCGCTCCGGCGACAACGCCAAGTACGGCAAGGACGAGGGCGCGGCCCGGTCGGACACCGCGATGATCGTCCACGTCTACAAGGGCCACAAGAAGGCCAGCGTCGTCTCCATACCCCGCGACACCCTGATATCCCGGCCCGAGTGCGCGACGGACGACGGCAAGACCGACCCCGGCGGGCAGCGGCAGATGTTCAACACGGCGTACGAGGTCGGCGGGCCCGCCTGCGCCGTCAAGACCGTCGAGAAGATGTCCGGCATCAGGATGGACCACTACGTCGAGGTCGACTTCACGGGCTTCAAGAAGCTCATCGACACCCTCGGCGGCGTCGACATCACCACCAAGAAGGACATCCGCGACAAGGACAGCCACCTCGACCTGGACGCCGGCACCCACACCCTGAACGGCGAGCAGGCCCTCGGCCTGGTCCGCACCCGGCACGGCGTCGGCGACGGCAGCGACCTGGGCCGCATCCAGCTCCAGCAGGCCTTCATCAAGGCCCTGCTCAACCAGGTCAAGGACGTCGGCGTCTTCAGCAACCCGAAGAAGCTGTACGACCTGGCGAACGACGCGACCAGCGCCGTCACCACCGACTCCGACCTGAACGACGTCAAGTCGCTGGCGAGCTTCGCCAACGGCCTCAAGGGCATCGGCGCGGGCGACATGAAGATGGTCACGCTGCCCATCCAGTACGACCCCGCCGACCCCAACCGCGTCCTGCCGCTGGAGAAGGCCGACCAGGAGGTCTGGGACGCGCTCAGGGCCGACAAGCCCATCCCCAAGTCCGCCACCGAGAAGTCGGCCGGCGACAAGGGCGACGCGGGCGACGTGGTCGACAGCCACTGATCCCGGCGGACCCCGGACCCGAAATCCCCGGCCCCGGGATCCCCGCCCCAGGGCCCGGCCCCGGACCTCCGGGGAATAGATCGGCACGCACCCCGGTTTTGGGAGATACGGCCGGTCCTGGCAGACTGGTACGTCGGCCCCGGTTCACGTACGAGCAATCCGCGCGTACGACCCGGTGCCCTCCCGAAACTAGGAGACACCTTGAAGCGCGACATCCACCCCGAGTACGTCGAGACGCAGGTCAGCTGCACCTGTGGCGCGTCGTTCACCACCCGCAGCACGATCTCCAACGGCACCGTCCGTGCCGAGGTCTGCTCCGAGTGCCACCCGTTCTACACGGGCAAGCAGAAGATCCTCGACACCGGTGGCCGTGTGGCCCGCTTCGAGGCCCGCTTCGGCAAGGCTGCAGGCTCCGCCAAGAAGTAGCGAGCCACTGCGCCGGTCATCGGCCGCCCTCGCGAGGGGGTGGCCGGGACCGGCGCTTTTGCCGTCCCGCAGCCAATTCGCGTAGAACCACCGCGTAGAAAACCAGGAGCCCCCGATGTTCGAGGCGGTCGAGGAACTGATCGGCGAGCACGCCGATCTGGAGCAGAAGCTCGCGGACCCGTCGGTCCACGCCGACCAGGCCAACGCGCGCAAGCTGAACAAGCGCTACGCCGAGCTGACCCCGATCGTCGCGACGTACCGCTCCTGGAAGCAGACCGGGGAGGACATCGGGACGGCGCGCGAGTTCGCCGCCGACGACCCCGACTTCGCCGCCGAGGTCAAGGACCTGGAGCGGCAGCGCGAGGACCTCACCGAGAAGCTGCGGCTGCTGCTCGTGCCCCGGGACCCGTCCGACGACAAGGACGTCATCCTGGAGATCAAGGCGGGTGCGGGCGGCGACGAGTCGGCGCTGTTCGCCGGTGACCTGCTGCGCATGTACCTGCGGTACGCGGAGCGCATCGGCTGGAAGACCGAGATCATCGACTCCACCGAGTCCGAGCTCGGCGGCTACAAGGACGTCCAGGTCGCCGTGAAGACCAAGGGCGGCAACGGCGCGACCGAGCCCGGCCAGGGCGTCTGGGCGCGCCTGAAGTACGAGGGCGGCGTGCACCGCGTGCAGCGCGTGCCCTCCACCGAGTCCCAGGGCCGCATCCACACCTCCGCGGCCGGCGTCCTGGTGACGCCCGAGGCCGAGGAGATCGACGTCGAGATCCACGCGAACGACCTGCGGATCGACGTCTACCGCTCCTCCGGGCCCGGCGGCCAGTCCGTCAACACCACCGACTCCGCCGTGCGCATCACGCACATTCCCACCGGAGTCGTCGCTTCCTGCCAGAACGAGAAGAGCCAGCTCCAGAACAAGGAGCAGGCCATGCGTATTCTGCGTTCCAGGCTCCTCGCGGCGGCCCAGGAGGAAGCGGAGAAGGAGGCCGCGGACGCCCGCCGCAGCCAGGTCCGCACCGTCGACCGCTCCGAGAAGATCCGGACGTACAACTTCCCGGAAAACCGGATCTCGGACCACCGGGTCGGCTTCAAGGCGTACAACTTGGACCAGGTGCTCGACGGTGACCTCGACGCGGTCATCCAGGCCTGCGTCGACGCGGACTCCGCCGCCAAGCTCGCCGCCGCGTAAGGCACCCCCCGTAAGACCCTTGACGACCCGCCCCGGAGGACCAGCGTGAACCTGCTGCTCGCGGAAGTGGCCCAGGCCACCCAGCGGCTGGCCGACGCCGGCGTGCCCTCGCCGCGCAACGACGCGGAGGAGCTCGCCGCCTTCGTGCACGGCGTGAAGCGGGGCGAGCTGCACTCCGTCAAGGACTCCGACTTCGACGCCCGCTACTGGGAGACCGTCGCCCGGCGCGAGGCCCGTGAGCCGCTGCAGCACATCACCGGGCGGGCCTTCTTCCGCTACCTGGAGCTGCAGGTCGGGCCCGGCGTCTTCGTGCCCCGCCCCGAGACCGAGTCCGTCGTCGGCTGGGCCATAGACGCCGTCCGCGCGATGGACGTCGTCGAGCCGCTCATCGTCGACCTGTGCACCGGCTCCGGCGCCATCGCCCTGGCCATGGCCCAGGAGGTCCCGCGCTCCCGCGTGCACGCCGTGGAGCTGTCCGAGGACGCCCTGAAGTGGACGCGGAAGAACGTCGAGGGGTCCAGGGTCAAACTCCGCCAGGGAGACGCCAGGGACGCCTTCCAGGAGCTCGACGGCCAGGTCGACCTCGTCATCTCCAACCCGCCGTACATCCCGCTCACCGAATGGGAGTACGTCGCCCCGGAAGCCCGCGACTACGACCCCGACCTCGCCCTCTTCTCCGGCGAGGACGGCCTCGACCTGATCCGCGGCATCGAGCGCACCGCCCACCGGCTGCTGCGCCCCGGGGGAGTCGTCGTGATCGAGCACGCGGACACCCAGGGCGGCCAGGTCCCGTGGATCTTCACCGAGGAGCGGGGCTGGGCCGACGCGGCCGACCACCCCGACCTCAACAACCGCCCCCGCTTCGCGACCGCCCGCAAGGCGATGCCGTGAGGACCAAGACCTCAAGTCAGCAGTACGTTTCAGTGAGGAGTCCGGACTAATGGCACGGCGATACGACACCAACGACGCGACCGACCGTACGACCGGTCTGCGCGAGGCCGCGTCCGCCGTCCGCCGTGGCGAGCTGGTCGTGCTGCCCACCGACACCGTCTACGGCATCGGTGCGGACGCCTTCTCCCCGGAGGCGTGCGCGGACCTGCTCGACGCCAAGGGCCGCGGGCGCAACATGCCCACCCCCGTCCTGATCGGCTCGCCGAACACGCTGCACGGCCTGGTCACCGACTTCTCCGAGATGGCCTGGGAGCTCGTCGACGCCTTCTGGCCGGGCGCCCTGACCCTGATCGCCAAGCAGCAGCCGTCCCTGCAGTGGGACCTTGGCGACACCCGCGGCACGGTCGCCATCCGGATGCCGCTGCACCCCGTCGCCATCGAGCTGCTCACCGAGGTCGGCCCGATGGCCGTCTCATCGGCCAACCTCACCGGCCACCCGGCCCCCGAGGACTGCGACGCCGCCCAGGAGATGCTCGGCGACTCCGTCTCCGTGTACCTGGACGGCGGCCCGACCCCCGGCATCGTCCCGTCGTCGATCGTCGACGTCACGGGCAAGGTGCCGGTGCTGCTGCGCGCGGGCGCCCTTGACGCGGACGAGCTGCGCAAGGTGGTACCCGACCTCGAGGTGGCGAATTGACAGCCCCTGAGACGGGGCGTGGCATAGCGGGCTTCCCGGGCTCTGCGGACGCCTTCCGCATCCTCCACGTCAGCACCGGCAACGTCTGCCGCTCGCCGATCACCGAGCGGCTGACCCGGCATGCCCTGGCCGACCGCCTCGGCGACCCCCTGACCGGCGGTCTGATCGTGGAGAGCGCGGGCACCTGGGGCCACGAGGGCGCGCCGATGGAGACCAACGCCGAGACGGTCCTCGCGGACTTCGGCGCGGACGCCAGCGGCTTCATGGGCCGCGAGCTCCTGGACGACCACGTCATCCGGGCCGACCTCGTGCTGACCGCGACGCGCGACCACCGCGCGCAGGTCATCTCGATGGGGCATTCGGCGGGCCTGCGCACCTTCACGCTGAAGGAGTTCACCCGGCTCGTGCGGGCGATAGACCCGACGACCCTGCCCGACCCCGACGGGGAGGGCGTGGTCGAGCGTGCCCGCGCGCTGGTGCGGGCCGCCGCGGCCCTGCGCGGCTGGCTCCTCGCGCCGAACGTGGAGGCCGACGAGGTGTACGACCCGTACGGGGCGCCGCTGCCGTTCTTCCGCTCGGTGGGCGACGAGATCAACCAGGCGCTCGACCCCGTGGTGACGGCGCTGACCGGGGTGCCCGCGCACATGTAGCGGCGGGCCCGCGCGGACCGGACCGCGCAGGCCTACATTGGATCTGAGGTCACCCCTGCGAGGCCCCGGAGCCCACGATGACGGTCAGCACGGCACCCGCCGCCCCCGCGGCGTACACGGATCTCGACGCGCTGCGCCGCCAGGACCCCGAGCTCGCCGACATCCTCATCGGCGAGGCGGCCCGGCAGGCCGACGCCCTCCAGCTGATCGCCGCGGAGAACTTCACCTCGTCCGCCGTCCTCACCGCCCTCGGCTCGCCGCTGGCCAACAAGTACGCCGAGGGCTACCCCGGCGCCCGGCACCACGGCGGCTGCGAGCTGGTCGACGCCGCCGAGCGGATCGCCGTCGAGCGCGCCAAGGCCCTGTTCGGCGCCGAGCACGCCAACGTGCAGCCGCACTCCGGATCCTCCGCCGTGCTCGCCGCGTACGCCGCGCTGCTGCGGCCCGGCGACACGGTCCTCGCGATGGGGCTGCCGCACGGCGGTCACCTCACGCACGGCTCGCCCGCGAACTTCTCCGGCCGCTGGTTCGACTTCGTCGGCTACGGCGTGGACGCCGAGAGCGGCCTGATCGACTACGACCAGGTGCACGCCCTCGCCCGCAAGCACCGGCCCAAGGCACTCGTCTGCGGTTCGATCTCCTACCCGCGGCACATCGACTACGCCGCCTTCCGGGAGATCGCCGACGACGTGGGCGCCTACCTCATCGCCGACGCCGCGCACCCCATGGGCCTGGTGGCCGGGGGAGCGGCACCCAGTCCGGTGCCGCACGCCGACGTGGTCTGCGCCACCACGCACAAGGTGCTGCGCGGCCCGCGGGGCGGCCTGCTGCTGTGCGGGGCGGACCTCGCCGAACGGATCGACCGGGCCGTCTTCCCGTTCACCCAGGGCGGCGCCCAGATGAACACGATCGCCGCCAAGGCCGTGGCGTTCGGCGAGGCGGCGACACCGGCCTTCACGGCGTACGCCCATCAGGTGGTCGCGAACGCGCGGATCCTCGCCGAGGCGATGGCCGCCGCGGGCTTCGCCCCGGCCACCGGCGGCACGGACACCCATCTGGTTCTGGCCGATCCTGCGCCCCTCGACGTGGACGCGCACACCGCCCGCGGCAGGCTCGCCGCGGCCGGCATCGTGCTGGACACCTGCGCCCTGCCGCTGGGCACCGCCCGCGGCCTGCGGCTCGGCACCGCCGCCGTCACGACCCAGGGCATGGGCGGCCCGGAGATGGTGCGCATCGCCGCACTCCTGGCCGGCGCGGTGCGCGAGGACCCGGTCGTACGGGAAGAGGTACGCGAACTGGTGGGAAGATTTACGCCGTATCCGGGGTAGGACGGGGCGGTCGCGTCAGGGACGCACAGCTACTCGTGCAACCATCGTCGCTACCCGGAAGTCCCCAACCGTATGCGCGCAAAGCTAGGGTGTGGGGCTGAGATGGCCAGCGAGACCTGTGGGGAAGCCCGTGCGTGAATACCTGCTGACGCTCTGCATCACGGCCGCGGTGACCTACCTGCTGACCGGCCCGGTGCGGAAGTTCGCGATCGTGGCCGGCGCCATGCCGGAGATCCGCGCTCGTGACGTGCACCGGGAACCGACACCCCGGCTCGGCGGGATCGCGATGTTCTTCGGTCTGTGCGCGGGCCTGCTGGTCGCCGACCACCTGCCGAACCTGAACACCGTCTTCGAGAACAGCAACGAGCCGCGCGCGCTGCTCTCCGGGGCGGCGCTGATCTGGCTGATCGGTGTCCTCGACGACAAGTTCGAGATCGACGCGCTGATCAAGCTCGGCGGCCAGATGATCGCCGCGGGCGTCATGGTCATGCAGGGTCTGACGATCCTGTGGATCCCGGTCCCCGGCGTCGGCACGGTCTCGCTCACCTCCGGGCAGGGCACGCTGCTCACCGTGGCGCTCGTCGTCATCACGATCAACGCGGTGAACTTCGTGGACGGCCTCGACGGCCTCGCGGCGGGCATGGTCTGCATCGCGTCGGCGGCGTCCTTCATGTACGCCTACCGGATCTGGTACGGCTACGGCATCGAGGCCGCGGCGCCCGCCACCCTCTTCGCCGCCATCCTCATGGGCATGTGCCTGGGCTTCCTGCCGCACAACATGCACCCCGCCCGGATCTTCATGGGCGACTCCGGCTCGATGCTGATCGGCCTCGTGCTCGCGGCGGGCGCGATCTCGGTGACCGGCCAGGTGGACCCGGCCGCGATGAAGCTGAACTTCGGCGGCGGCCGCGACGCCACCCACGCGATGCTGCCGGTCTTCATCCCGCTCCTGATGCCGCTGACGATCATCGCGATCCCCTTCGCCGACCTGGTCCTCGCGATCGTGCGGCGCACCTGGAACGGCAAGTCGCCGTTCGCCGCGGACCGCGGACACCTGCACCACCGGCTCCTGGAGATCGGCCACTCGCACAGCCGCGCGGTGCTGATCATGTACTTCTGGTCGGCGCTCATCGCCTTCGGCACGGTCGCGTACTCGGTGCACTCGACGAGCGTGTGGATCCTGCTGCTGATCGTCGCGTTCAGCGCGCTCGGCCTGGTGCTGCTCCTGCTGCCGCGCTTCACGCCGCGCACCCCGCGCTGGGCCGAGGCCTTCGTGCCGCCGCGCTACCGGCGCCGCCGGGCCACCGTGGCGCAGGACGCGCAGGAGGCCGCGGACGCGACGCATGACGCGGAGCGTGAAGGGCAGGAGCACGGCGGCCCGGAGGACAAGACTCCGGTGACCGCGGGCGTCAACGGAGCGACTGCCATCGGGGGTCGTTCGCGCTTCCAAGAACGACGGGAAGCCGGAACGTCACGTTGACGCCGGGTTCGAAAACGCTCCAATACCAGACAAGTTGCCCCTGCGGATGCACAGACGCGCGGATTACCTCTCATGTGTGACAGTCAGCACACCAAGCAGGTAAAGACCTCATCAAATAGTTTGTGATACGGTTCACGAGATCCCGGGATAGAGCCGAAGGACCGTAGTGCGACGGTCCATTGGCCCGAGGGACCCTCTCGACCCGGGTCTACGCTCGTCCATGACGACACCCTGCCCCCATCAGTAAGCGGAGCTGCCGCCATGCCGTCTCAAGACGCCCGAAATCTCCTTCAGTCCGCCGTGCCCACGGCCGCCGTCGGCGCGATCGTCGCCGCGGTCAGCGCCGTGCTTGCGGGCGGCAAGGGAGCCATCGGCGCCGTCGTCGGCACGCTGGTCGTCATCGCGTTCATGGGGCTCGGTCTGTACGTCCTGCAGAAGACGGCAAAATCGCTTCCGCAGCTGTTCCAGGCGATGGGGCTGATGCTCTACGTCGCCCAACTCCTGCTGCTGCTCTTCTTCGTGGCCCTGTTCAAGGACACGACTCTGTTCAACCCGAAGGCGTTCGCCGTCGGGCTTGTGGTGGCCACCGTCGCGTGGATGGCCTCGCAGGCCCGCGCGCACATGAAGGCCAAGATCCTTTATGTCGACCCCGACTCCGTCAGCGACTCCGAGAAGAAGGACAAGCCGGAGAAGTCGGGGTCGTCGTCGTGAAGGGTAGGGGCGGGATAAATGGCCGTTCGAGATGCTGCTATCGTCCGGTGCCAACTGCGGCACTGCGGGCGCGGGCATCTGAGCTGACGCCTGCACGATCGCGAGGCTCGATGCCTGATTGCCGCTCACACTTCCGAAACACCAGTCCGGTGCCGACCCGCGGCCATGCGCCGCGCCGACACGACAACGAGGTTGCCGTACCTATGCGTCACGCCGAAGGAGCCCGCGGTGAGTGCTGACCAAACTGAGCTCGCCTTTGACTGGAGCTGTCGGATCATGTCCGACAACGGCTGTGGCTTCCCGGCTCCGGGCCTGCACTCGTTCCTCTTCCAGCCGATGTTCACCGTCGGCGGGTTCGAGTTCAACAAGGTCATGCTGCTCGCCCTGCTCACCACGCTCGTCGTGGTCGCCTTCTTCTACACCGCGTTCGGCAAGGCCAAGGTGGTCCCGGGCAAGCTGCAGATGATCGGTGAGGCCGGCTACGACTTCGTACGCCGCGGGATCGTCTACGAGACGATGGGCAAGAAGGAGGGCGAGAAGTATGTCCCCCTGATGGTCTCCATCTTCTTCTTCGTCTGGATCATGAACATCTGGTCCGTGATCCCGCTCGCCCAGTTCCCGGTCTCGTCGGTCATCGCGTACCCGATCGTGCTCGCGGTCCTGGTCTACGTGCTCTGGGTGTCCCTGACCTTCAAGCGCCACGGTTTCGTGGGCGGTTGGAAGAACATCACCGGCTACGACAACTCGCTCGGCCCGATCAAGTGGCTCGTGTCGTTCATCGAGTTCTTCTCGAACCTGCTGGTGCGCCCCTTCACGCACGCCGTGCGACTCTTCGCGAACATGTTCGCCGGTCACCTGATGCTGGTGATGTTCACCGTCGCCTCCTGGTACCTGCTGAACAGCTACATGATCCCGGCCGCCGGTGTCTCCTTCGTGATGACCGTGGTCATGATCCTCTTCGAACTCTTCGTCCAGGCCGTCCAGGCGTACGTCTTCGTACTCCTCGCCTGCACGTACATCCAGGGCGCTCTCGCCGAGCACCACTGAGCAGCCCGCCCTCCCAACCCCCAGATCGTCCGGTGGCCAACCCCCACCGGCCCATGAAAGAGAAGGAAGTAACGGCATGTCCGCGACCCTCGAACTCGCCGCTGGCGTCTCCGGCTCCCTCGGTTCCATCGGCTACGGCCTCGCGGCCATCGGCCCCGGCATCGGCGTCGGCATCGTCTTCGGTAACGGCACGCAGGCCCTGGCCCGTCAGCCCGAGGCTGCCGGCCTGATCCGCGCCAACCAGATCCTCGGCTTCGCCTTCTGTGAGGCGCTCGCCCTCATCGGCATCGTTATGCCGTTCGTGTTCGGTAAGTAAGCACTTCTTACTGACACTTTTCGACGAAAGGCACTGATGTGATCGCCAACCTGGTTCAGCTGGCGGCCGAGGAAGAGCAGAACCCGCTCGTCCCGCCGGGTCCTGAGCTGCTCGTCGGCGCACTCGCTTTCGCCATCGTCTTCTTCTTCTTCTGGAAGAAGCTCCTCCCGAACATCAACAAGGTTCTGGACGAGCGCCGGGAGGCGATCGAAGGCGGTATCGAGAAGGCCGAGGCCGCTCAGACCGAGGCCCAGAGCGTTCTTGAGCAGTACAAGGCTCAGCTCGCCGAGGCCCGGCACGAGGCCGCGCGTCTGCGCCAGGAGGCGCAGGAGCAGGGCGCCACGCTCATCGCGGAGATGCGGGCCGAGGGCCAGCGTCAGCGCGAGGAGATCGTCGCCGCCGGTCACGCCCAGATCGAGGCCGACCGCAAGGCCGCCGCGCAGTCGCTGCGTCAGGACGTCGGCCAGCTGGCCACCGACCTGGCCGGCAAGCTCGTCGGCGAGTCCCTCGAGGACCACGCCCGGCAGAGCCGCACGATCGACCGTTTCCTCGACGAGCTCGAGGAGAAGGCCGAGGCTGCTCGATGACAGCGCACGGAGCGAGCCGCGAGGCCCTGGCCGCCGCGCGCGAGCGCCTCGACGCGCTGACGGACAGCACCTCGGTCGACGCCAAGCGGCTCGCGGACGAGCTGGCCGCCGTCACGGCGCTGTTCGCCCGCGAGGTCTCGCTGCGTCGGGTCCTGACCGACCCGGCGCAGTCCGGTGAGGCCAAGGCCGAACTCGCCGCGCGTCTGCTGACCGGCCAGGTGGGCGGCGAGACCGCCGACCTGGTGGCCGGCATGGTCCGCTCGCGCTGGTCCGCCTCGCGCGACCTGGTGGACGCCCTCGAGGAGCTCGCCAACCTCGCCGACCTGACCGGCGCGCAGAAGACCGGCGCCCTGGACAACGTCGAGGACGAGCTCTTCCGGTTCAGCCGGATCGTCTCCTCGAACACCGGTCTGCGCGCCGCGCTGACCGACCGCGCCGCCACCGGCACGGCCAAGAGCGAGCTGCTGCGCAGCCTGCTCGGCGGCCGCGCGGAGGACGTCACGGAGCGTCTCGTCGAGCGTCTCGTGACCGCGCCGCGTGGACGTAGCCTGGAAGAGGGACTCGAGTCCCTCTCCAAGCTGGCCGCGGACCGCCGCAACCGGATGGTCGCCGTCGTCACTTCCGCCGTGCCCCTCTCGGACCGGCAGAAGGAGCGCCTCGGCGCCGCCCTGGCCAAGGTGTACGGACGCCCGATGCACCTCAACCTCGACGTGGACCCCACGGTCCTCGGCGGGATCACGGTGCAGGTGGGCGACGAGGTCATCAACGGCAGCATCGCGGACCGCATCGAGGAAGCCGGCCGCCGCGTGGCCGGCCAGTAACGCAACAAGCACGACCTACGGCCCTAGTTGGGCCGTGCAGAGGATTCCTGGGGGCTGACCCCAGACCCCCCAAGAAAACTTCGGGCCCAACAAGGAGAGCAGGGAACCCAGATGGCGGAGCTCACGATCCGGCCGGAGGAGATCCGGGACGCGCTGGAGAACTTTGTCCAGGCGTACAAGCCGGACGCGGCCTCGCGCGAGGAGGTCGGTACGGTCACCCTTGCCGGCGACGGCATCGCGAAGGTCGAGGGCCTGCCCTCGGCCATGGCCAACGAGCTGCTGAAGTTCGAGGACGGGACCCTCGGTCTCGCGCTGAACCTGGAAGAGCGCGAGATCGGTTCGATCGTCCTCGGTGAGTTCAGCGGTATCGAGGAGGGCCAGTCGGTCAGCCGTACCGGCGAGGTGCTGTCGGTCGCCGTGGGCGAGGGTTACCTCGGCCGCGTCGTCGACCCGCTCGGCAACCCGATCGACGGCCTCGGCGAGATCGAGACCAGCGGGCGTCGCGCCCTTGAGCTGCAGGCCCCCACGGTCATGCAGCGCAAGTCGGTGCACGAGCCGATGGAGACCGGCTACAAGGCCGTCGACGCGATGACCCCGATCGGCCGTGGCCAGCGTCAGCTGATCATCGGTGACCGCCAGACCGGCAAGACCGCCCTGGCCGTCGACACGATCATCAACCAGCGCGACAACTGGCGCTCGGGCGACGTGAACAAGCAGGTGCGCTGCATCTACGTCGCCGTCGGTCAGAAGGGCTCCACCATCGCCTCCGTGCGCGGTGCCCTCGAAGAGGCCGGTGCGCTGGAGTACACGACCATCGTCGCCGCCCCGGCGTCCGACCCGGCGGGCTTCAAGTACCTGGCGCCCTACACCGGCTCGGCCATCGGCCAGCAGTGGATGTACGAGGGCAAGCACGTCCTCATCGTCTTCGACGATCTCTCGAAGCAGGCCGACGCCTACCGCGCCGTGTCCCTGCTGCTCCGCCGCCCGCCGGGGCGCGAGGCCTACCCGGGTGACGTCTTCTACCTGCACTCGCGTCTGCTCGAGCGCTGCGCGAAGCTCTCGGACGAGCTGGGCAAGGGCTCGATGACCGGTCTGCCGATCGTCGAGACCAAGGCGAACGACGTGTCGGCGTTCATTCCGACCAACGTCATCTCCATCACCGACGGCCAGTGCTTCCTGGAGTCGGACCTCTTCAACGCCGGTCAGCGCCCCGCGCTGAACGTCGGTATCTCCGTCTCGCGAGTCGGTGGTTCCGCGCAGCACAAGGCGATGAAGCAGGTCTCGGGCCGTCTGCGCGTGGACCTCGCCCAGTTCCGTGAGCTGGAGGCGTTCGCCGCCTTCGGTTCCGACCTGGACGCCGCGTCGAAGGCGCAGCTGGAGCGCGGTCAGCGCATGGTGGAGCTGCTCAAGCAGCCCCAGTACGAGCCGATGGCCACCGAGGACCAGGTCGTCTCCGTGTGGGCCGGTACCACCGGTCGCATGGACGAGGTCCCCGTGGGCGACATCCGTCGCTTCGAGCGGGAGCTCCTGGAGTACCTGCACCGCAGCGAGCAGGGCCTCATGACCTCCATCAAGGAGGGCGGCAAGATGTCGGACGACACCCTGCAGGCCGTCGGCGACGCCATCGCGCAGTTCAAGAAGCAGTTCGAGACCTCGGACGGGAAGCTTCTCGGCGAGGACGCTCCGGCCGCTGCCAAGTGACGTAAGGAAGGGACCTGACTCATGGGAGCCCAGCTCCGGGTCTACAAGCGTCGCATCCGATCCGTCACCGCGACCAAGAAGATCACCAAGGCGATGGAGATGATCGCCGCCTCGCGCGTCGTCAAGGCGCAGCGCAAGGTGGCGGCCTCCACGCCGTACGCGACCGAGCTCACCCGCGCGGTCACGGCGGTCGGCACTGGCTCGAACACGAAGCACCCGCTGACGACCGAGGCGGAGACGGCGACCCGTTCCGCGGTGCTGCTCCTCACGAGCGACCGCGGACTGGCCGGCGCCTTCAACTCCAACGCCATCAAGGCCGCGGAGCAGCTCACCGAGCGCCTCGTGGCCGAGGGCAAGGAGGTCGACACGTACATCGTCGGCCGCCGCGGTCTGGCCCACTACAACTTCCGCGAGCGCAAGGTCGTGGAGTCGTGGTCGGGCTTCACCGACGAGCCCACGTACGCGGACGCCAAGAAGGTCGCGGTGCCGCTGATCGAGGCCATCGAGAAGGAGACGGCGGAGGGCGGCGTGGATGAACTCCACATCGTCTACACCGAGTTCATCTCGATGATGACGCAGACGGCCATCGACGGCCGGCTGCTGCCGCTCAGCCTCGAAGAGGTCGCGGAGGAGTCGTCCACCAAGGGCGAGATCCTTCCGCTGTACGACTTCGAGCCGTCGGCGGAGGACGTCCTCGACGCCCTGCTGCCGCGCTACGTCGAGAGCCGTATCTACAACGCGATGCTCCAGTCGGCTGCCTCCAAGCACGCCGCCACGCGCCGCGCGATGAAGTCGGCCACCGACAACGCCGGGGATCTGATCAACAGCCTCTCCCGGCTTGCCAACGCGGCCCGCCAGGCCGAAATCACCCAGGAAATCAGCGAGATCGTCGGCGGCACAGCAGCGCTGGCCGACGCGACCGCGGGGAGTGACAAGTAATGACGACCACTGTTGAGACGGCCGTTGCCACGGGCCGCGTCGCCCGGGTGATCGGCCCGGTCGTCGACGTGGAGTTCCCCGTCGACGCGATGCCGGAGATCTACAACGCCCTGCACGTCCAGGTCGACGACCCGTCGACCGAGGGTGCGAAGAAGACGCTGACCCTCGAGGTCGCCCAGCACCTGGGTGACGGCGTGGTCCGCGCGATCTCGATGCAGCCCACCGACGGCCTGGTCCGCCAGGCGCCCGTCACCGACACCGGCAAGGGCATCTCGGTGCCGGTCGGCGACGTGACCAAGGGCCGCGTGTTCAACACCCTCGGCGAGGTCCTGAACGACGACCCGTCCACGGTCGCCGACGCCGAGCGCTGGACGATCCACCGCAAGGCCCCGGCCTTCGACCAGCTCGAGTCCAAGACCGAGATGTTCGAGACCGGCCTGAAGGTCGTCGACCTTCTCACCCCGTACGTCAAGGGTGGAAAGATCGGTCTGTTCGGTGGTGCCGGTGTCGGCAAGACCGTGCTGATCCAGGAAATGATCGTCCGTGTGGCCAAGCTGCACGACGGTGTCTCCGTCTTCGCCGGTGTCGGCGAGCGCACCCGTGAGGGCAACGACCTCATGGTCGAGATGGAGGAGGCCGGCGTTCTCGACAAGACCGCGCTGGTCTTCGGCCAGATGGACGAGCCGCCGGGCACGCGTCTGCGCGTCGCCCTGGCCGGTCTGACCATGGCGGAGTACTTCCGCGATGTGCAGAAGCAGGACGTGCTGTTCTTCATCGACAACATCTTCCGCTTCACGCAGGCCGGTTCCGAGGTCTCGACCCTGCTCGGCCGCATGCCCTCCGCGGTGGGCTACCAGCCGAACCTGGCCGACGAGATGGGTCTCCTCCAGGAGCGCATCACCTCGACCCGTGGTCACTCGATCACCTCGATGCAGGCGATCTACGTCCCCGCGGACGACCTGACCGACCCGGCCCCGGCGACCACGTTCGCCCACCTCGACGCGACGACGGTGCTCTCCCGTCCGATCTCCGAGAAGGGCATCTACCCGGCCGTGGACCCGCTGGACTCCACGTCCCGGATCCTGGACCCGCGCTACATCGCGCAGGACCACTACAACTGCGCCATGCGCGTCAAGGGGATCCTGCAGAAGTACAAGGACCTCCAGGACATCATCGCGATCCTCGGTATCGACGAGCTCAGCGAAGAGGACAAGCTCGTCGTCGCCCGTGCCCGTCGCGTGGAGCGCTTCCTGTCGCAGAACACCCACGCCGCCAAGCAGTTCACCGGCGTGGACGGCTCGGACGTGTCCCTCGAGGAGTCGATCGCGGCGTTCAACGCGATCTGCGACGGCGAGTACGACCACTTCCCCGAGCAGGCCTTCTTCATGTGTGGTGGTCTTGAGGACCTCAAGAAGAACGCCAAGGAGCTCGGCGTCTCCTGAGCCCCGTAGCTCATGTCGGAGAGGGGCGGGTTGCACCCCGCACAGGGGCCGTGTCCCGCCCCTCTTCGTACGCCCACTAGAATTTGACCCAACACCCGGCTGAACCGCCGGGTGGTGACCCGAGGAGCCACCCTTGGCTGCTGAGCTGCATGTCGAGCTGGTCGCAGCGGACCGCAGTGTCTGGTCCGGTGAGGCCACCCTGGTCGTCGCGCGCACCACGTCCGGCGACATCGGCGTCATGCCCGGTCACCAGCCGCTGCTCGGTGTGCTGGAGTCGGGCCCGGTGACCATCCGTACGAGTGACGGCGGCACGATCGTGGCCGCGGTCCACGGAGGATTCATCTCCTTCGCGGACGACAAGCTGTCGCTGCTGGCCGAGATCGCGGAGCTGTCCGACGAGATCGACGTCCAGCGTGCGGAGCGGGCGCTGGAGCGCGCGAAGTCGGAGGCGGACGCCTCCGCCGAGCGGCGCGCCGACGTCCGACTGCGTGCGGCGACGCGCTGACCCCAGCGCGCGCGGCGTAACGTGACTCAGCCGCGGCCGGGTCCGGGAAGGTTCCGGACCGGGTCGCGGCTGAGGCAATGCGGGTGCGATGTATTGGTCCGTTGTCGGTCGGTCGGCCGACGGTAGAGGCGAGGAGGTCGGTGCCGATGATCCTCACTCTGCTCGTGTGCGGACTTGCTGTGATCGTGCTGGTGTTGCTGGGGCTCTTCGTCTTCGGACTGCGGCGCCGGCTGATCCAGCGTTCCGGTGGCACCTTCGACTGCAGCCTGCGGTGGAACGCGCCGGAGAAGGGCGACACCTCCGGCAAGGGCTGGGGATACGGCGTCGCCCGCTACAACGGCGACCGGGTCGAGTGGTTCCGCGTCTTCTCGTACGCGCCCCGGCCCCGCCGGGTCCTTGAGCGCTCCGCCATCGAGGTCGTGGACCGGCGCGCGCCGGACGGCGAGGAGGAGCTCGCGCTGCTCTCCGACGCCATCGTCCTCGGCTGCCTGCACCGCGGCTCCCGCCTTGAGCTGGCGATGAGCGAGGACGCGCTGACGGGTTTCCTCGCGTGGCTGGAGGCGGCGCCCCCCGGCCAGCGGGTGAACGTGGCCTAGCCGGAGCTTCCGCGGGAGCACCGCGCGCCGGCCACGCACGGTCTGCCGTCGTACGACGTGAGAAGCCGGGAAGACACGTGAGAAGCCGGGAAGACAAGGGGCGATCTTGTCTTCCCGGCTTCGTTCTTGGGGCGGCCCCGGGTGTTACTTCAGGCCGTCGTTGATGGCGCTCACCAGCTCACCGTTGCTGGTGTCCCCGCTGAACTCCCAGAAGAACGCTCCGCCCAGGCCCTGCTGCTTGGCCCAGCCCATCTTGGCGCGGACGGTCTCGGGGGTGTCGTACGACCACCAGTTGCTGCCGCAGTGGGCGTAGGCGGTGCCGGCGACGGTGCCGTTGGACGGGCAGGAGTTCTTGAGGACCTTGTAGTCCTCGATGCCCTGCTCGTAGGTGCCGGGCGCGGGCCCGGTGGCCGTGCCGCCCGGCTCCTTCTGGGTGACGCCGGTCCAGCCGCGGCCGTAGAAGCCGATGCCGAGCAGGAGCTTGGCCGAGGGCACGCCCTTGGCCTTCAGCTTGGCGATGGCGGCGGCCGAGTTGAAGCCGTCCTTCGGGATGCCGGCGTAGGACGTGAGCGGCGAGTGCGGTGCCGTCGGTCCCTTGGCGTCCCAGGCGCCGAAGAAGTCGTACGTCATGACGTTGTACCAGTCGGCGTACTGCGAGGCGCCGCCGTAGTCGGCCGCGTCGATCTTGCCGCCGTTGGTGCCGTCCGCGGTGATGGCGGCCGTGACCAGGTTCTTGGAGCCGAACTCGTTGCGGAAGGCCTGCATCATGGTCTTGAAGACGGCCGGGCCGCTGGTGTCGCAGGACAGGCCGCAGGCGTTCGGGTACTCCCAGTCCAGGTCGACGCCGTCGAAGACGTCGGCCCAGCGCGGGTCCTCGACCAGGTCGTGGCAGGACTTGGCGAAGGCCGCCGGGTTCTTCATGGCGTCACCGAAGCCGCCGGACCAGGTCCAGCCGCCGAAGGACCACAGGATCTTGATGTTCGGGTACTTGGCCTTCAGCTTGCGGAGCTGGTTGAAGTTGCCGCGCAGGGGCTGGTCCCAGGTGTCGGCGACGCCGTCGACGCTCTGGTCGGCGGTGTAGGCCTTGTCGATCGCCGCGTAGGAGTCGCCCATGGTGCACTTGCCGCCCTGGACGTTGCCGAAGCTGTAGTTGATGTGGGTGATCTTGCCGGCCGAGCCCGAGGTCGCGATGTTCTTGGCGTGGTAGTTGCGCTGGTAGACGCCCCACTCGGTGAAGTAGCCGAGCTTGACCTTGTCGCCGGGCTCGGGGTCGGGGCCGCCGCCCCCGGTGGTGCGGACCTTGACGGCGCCGCTCGCGGGACCGGTCTGGTCGGCGGTGTCGCGGGCTTGGACGGTGTAGGAGTAGTCGGTGCCCGCGGTCAGGCCGGAGTCGGTGTAGCTGGTGCCGGTGACCGTGGCGACCTTCGCGCCGTCGCGCAGCACGTCGTAGTTCTTGACGCCCTTGTCGTCGGTGGCGGCCGACCAGTCGAGCTTGACCCCGGTGTTCGTGATGCCGGAGGCGGTCGGGGTGCCGGGGGCGCTCGGCGGGTTGTCGCCGGGGACGCTGCCGCCGTCACAGCTCGCGCCGTTGAGCGAACACTTGGAGGGGGCGCCGGAGCCGGTGCCGTTGAACCCGAAGGAGACCGAGGCGCCGGGGGCGAGCGTCCCGTTCCAGCCGAGGTTCTTGCCGGTCCAGCGGGTGCCGGAGTTGGTGACGGTGGCGTCCCACGCCGAGGTCACCTTGGTGTCGGCGGGGAAGTCCCACTGGACGTTCCAGGAGCTGAGGGTGGTGGTGCCGGTGTTCTTGATCGTCCACTTGCCCTCGAAGCCGCTGCCCCAGTCCTGGGTCTTGGCGTACGTGGCGGTGGCCTCGGGGGCGGCTTCCGGGGCCGCCTCGGCGGAGCCGCCGAGCGCGACCAGGGTGGCGAGCGGAAGGAGCAGTGTGGTCACTCCCGCCACAGCTCTGTGCCTGAACCTCAGTCTGGGGCGGGTGGTGCTCTTCTTGAAGCGCACGAGGTGCTCCTCGGGTGAGTTCCGGGGGTCTTAGGGGTTGAACCCTGCGCCGCCCGTGAGCACGTGGACACGTGGGGGAGTGCTCACCGCAGTGCGGTGAGAATAGAAAGGTCTGGACCAGCGGTCAAGAGGTCTGAACCATTGGCCGGATCGCGACCGTCCGCCGCCCGGCCCCCGGGGTCAGACCCCCAACTCCTGTGCCAGTACCGCGGCTTGGACCCGGCTGCGCAGCTCCAGCTTGCCGAGCAGGCGGCTGACGTGGGTCTTCACCGTGGCCTCCGCCATCGCGAGGCGGCCCGCGATCTCCGCGTTCGACAGGCCATCGCCGATGCAGGAGAGCACCTCCCGCTCGCGGCGCGTGAGGCTGTCGAGCACGGCCGGGTCCGGCGCGTTCCCGCCCCGCGCCGCCGTGGCGGGGGCGGCGAACTCGGCGATCAGCCGGCGGGTCACGGCGGGCGCGATGAGACCCTCGCCGCGCGCGACCGTGCGGACGGCCGCCAGGAGGTCCTTCGCCTCGGTGTTCTTCAGCAGGAAGCCCGCCGCGCCCGCGCGCAGCGCCCCGAACACGTACTCGTCGAGGTCGAAGGTGGTCAGGACCAGGACGTCCGCGAGCCCCTCGGCGACGACCTGCCGGGTCGCCGACACCCCGTCCAGGCGCGGCATCTGGACGTCCATCAGGACCAGGTCGGGGCGCAGCTCGCGGGCGCGCGCGACGGCCTCCTCGCCGTCCGCCGCCTCGCCGACCACCTCGATGTCGGCCGCGCTGCGCAGGATCAGGACGAGTCCCGAACGCACGGCGGCCTGGTCCTCGGCGACCAATACTCGGATCATGCGTCCGCTCCTTCGTCCGCGGGGGCGACGGGCAGGGTCGCGGAGACGTTCCAGACCTTGCCGTCGGGGCTGCTCTCGGGGCCGGACCCGAAGGTGCCGCCGAGCAGTTCGGTGCGCTCGCGCATGCCGACGAGTCCGGCGCCCGAGCCGGGGGCACGGGGCCCGGAGGGATCGCCGTACGGGCTGGTCACCCGGACGGTGAGGGCGCGGGGCCGCTGGGTGAGGGACACCGTGACGCGGCCCGGCGATGCGTGCTTGAGGGCGTTGGTCAGGGACTCCTGCACGATGCGGTACGCGGCGAGCTCCACCGGGGCGGGCAGCTTCGGCCCGTCGGGGGAGCGGGTGTCGTCGAGCGTCACGTCCAGGCCGTTCGTACGGGCGTTCTCGATCAGGGTGGACAGGGCGGCCAGGGTGGGGGCGGCCGAGGGTTCCAGGTCGCCGGTCTGGTCGCGCAGGAGGCCGATGAGGCGGCGCATCTCGGCCAGGCCCTCGACGCTGTTCTCGCGGATCACGGCGAGGGCGTCCTTGCTCGTCGCCGGGTCGTCGAGGGAGAGCGCGGCCGTGGAGTGGATGGCGATCGCCGAGAGGTGGTTGGCGACCATGTCGTGCAGCTCGCGGGCCATCCGGGCGCGCTCGGCGGACACGGCCTGGACCCGGTCCATCTCGGCCAGCAGCGCGGTCTGCTCGGCGCGCAGCCGCGCCGCCTCCGCGGCCTCGCGGTGGTTGCGCACCAGGACGCCGGTGGTGGCGGGCGCGAAGGAGATCACACCGGTGAGGACGCCGATGAGGACCGCCTCCGGCTTCTGGAACCAGGCCAGGAAGCCGATGGTGACCGCGACCGTCACCAGGCCGGTGGTGACCGGGATGCGGCGGGCCGCGGCGGGGGAGCCGTACACGACGGCCGCGTACACGATGTCCGTGTACATCATGATCGACGCGAGGTTGCCGTTCGTGAACTGGTCGGCGGCCAGGGCGAGCGTGCCGACGCACAGGGCGAACCGCGGGGCCGTGCGGCGCACCAGGGACAGGCACGCGAGGACGGACAGCGGGATCAGCGCCCAGGTGCTGCTCAGCAGCCGGTCCGTCTGCGCGTGCAGCCCGAGCGCCCACAGGCCCAGCCCGCAGAGCAGGCTGACCGAGGCGATGAGGACATCGACGCGGTGCGGACGGGCGAGGGGCAGGGCCATGCCTCCATCCAACACGGTCGACCGGGGCCCTGGCCTGGTCCTGAGGGAGGAGCCGCGCCGGTGGCGGCTCCATCGAACTGCGTACTGCGGCGGGCGCGGCGGCGCCGCTACATCGAAGGATGCAGTCCCACTTCGTCACTGGTGACGATGAACGGGGGCCGGTGCGACGGGAGGCTCGAAGGGTGAGCGGGGAACCGAGCCGGAGGAGCACGCCGTGATCGTCACACTGATCGTCATCTGCGAGATCGGCTTCTGGGTGCTGCTGGCCGCGGGCCTCGCCACCCGCTACCTGCTGCGGATGCCGCGCCTGGGGGTCGCGATCCTGCTGTGCGAGCCGCTGCTGGAGGTCCTGCTCCTGGTGGTGACCGCGGTCGACCTCAAGAACGGCGCCGACCCGAGCTGGAAGCACGGTCTCGCCGCGGTCTACATCGGCTACACCGTCGGCCACGGCCACCGCACGGTGCGGTGGCTCGACGGCCACGCCGCGCACCGCCTGCGGGGCACGCCGCTGCCGCGCCCGCCGCGCTACGGCCGCCCCCGCGCCCGGCACGAGGCGAAGGTCTGGCTCGGCACCGTCGTGGCGGCCGCGGTGGCGAGCGCCCTGCTGCTGATCGCCATGTGGTACGTCGACGACCCGGACGGCACGGCGTCCCTGCGCGGCTGGATGTACACGGCCTGGCGCGCGGCCGGCATCCACGGCCTCATCGCGCTCAGCTACACCCTGTTCCCGAAGAAGGCCCCGCCCGGCACGTCGGACGGGCCGGCCCGGGACCGCGAGAAGCACCTGACCGGGCGCTGAGCGCTAGCGCTCGCCGCCCGGGACCCACAGCACGTCGCCGACCTCCTTGTTCGCCGTACGGGCCAGGATGAACAGGAGGTCGGAGAGGCGGTTGAGGTAGGTGGCGGTCAGGGGGTTCATGAGGTCGCCGTGGGTCTCGAAGGCCGCCCAGGTCGACCGCTCGGCCCGCCGCACCACCGTGCACGCCTGGTGCAGCAGCGCCGCGCCCGGGGTGCCGCCCGGCAGGATGAAGCTGCGGAGCTTCTCCAGGTCCGCCAGGAAGCGGTCGCAGTCCGCCTCCAGCTTGTCGATGTAGGCCTGCTCGACGCGCAGCGGCGGGTACTTGGGGTCCTCGACGACGGGGGTGGAGAGGTCGGCGCCCACGTCGAAGAGGTCGTTCTGGACCCGGACCAGGACCTCGACGACCTCCGGCGCGAGCTGTCCGAGGGCGACGGCCGTGCCGATCGCGGCGTTGGCCTCGTTGGCGTCGGCGTACGCCGCGATCCGCAGATCGGTCTTGGCGGTGCGGCTCATGTCCCCGAGGGCCGTCGTGCCCTGGTCGCCGGTCCTGGTGTAGATGCGCGTCAGATTGACCATGCGGCCAGCGTAGTTAGGCTCCGGCCCGCCGGAAGACACGTGTGCCCACCGTCACGGACAGCAGCACGAATCCGAGGGCCGCCAGGACGCCGTACAGCATGGCCGTGGACGCGTACTGGCCGACGTATCCCGCCCGTACCGCGTCGACGAGATAGCGGAACGGCATGAAGTGGGAGAGCACGTCCAGCCAGGCGGGGGCGAGCGCCATCGGCAGCATCAGGCCGGAGAGCAGCATCGAGGGCAGGCTCACCGCGTTCACGGCGGGGCCGAACTCGTGCGGCTTGTCGACCTTCAGGGCCAGCGCGTACGAGAGGGAGGCGAGCCCCGCGGTCAGCAGCGCCACGAACGCGAAGCCGATGAGGATGCCGCCGAGCGGTGCCCGCAGGCCCATGACCAGCGCGGCGAGCACCAGCAGCACGGCCTGGAAGACGAAGAGCGCCGCGTCGCGCAGGATCCGTCCGAGCAGCAGCGCGAGGCGGCTGACGGGCGTCACCCGCATTCGCTCGACCACCCCGAACTGTTTCTCGATGATGAGCGCGAAGCCGCTGAACGTGGCGCCGAACAGGCCGAGCTGGAGCAGCAGGCCGGGCACGAGCACCTGCCAGGAGTCGCCCCGCGAGCCGAGCGGCAGACCGGTGAGCAGCGGGCCGAAGAAGAGCAGGTAGAGCAGGGGCGTCAGGACGCCGAAGAGGATCTGGAAGGTGGAGCGCAGGGTCTGCCGGGCGTACCGCCCGAAGATCAGCGCGGTGTCGGAGAGCAGTGCGGGCATGACGGGGTCCCGGGTTCGAGAGGGGCGGCTGGGGCGGGTCAGACGGCGACCGGGGGAGTGTGCGCGGGAGTGATGGCGCGGCCGGTGATGGCGAGGAAGGCGTCCTGCAGCGTCGCGTCGGGCGAGCCGCCGTGGCGGAGCTTGAGCGCGCTCGGCGTGCCCTCGGCGACCACCTCGCCCCGGTCGACGACGACCAGGCGGTCGCAGAGCGCGTCGGCCTCGTCGAGGTAGTGCGTGGTGAGGACGACCGTCGTGCCGTGCTCGTCGCGCAGTGCGCGCACCAGGCGCCACAGGTCGGCGCGGCTGCCCGGGTCCAGACCGGTGGTCGGCTCGTCGAGCAGGAGCAGCGCGGGCCGGTGGGTGAGGCCCAGGGCGAGGTCGAGCCGCCTGCGCTGGCCGCCGGAGAGCGCCGCGCAGGGCCGCTCCAGGAGCTCGGTCAGGCCGAGGTCACGGGCCAGTTCCCCGGCGCGGGCGACGGCCTCGGCCTTCGGCAGGCGGTAGAGCCGGCCCTGGGTGACCAGCTCCTCGCGTACGGACATGCTCAGGTCGACGCCGCCGGACTGGGCGACGTACCCGATGCGGCGCCGGACGCCCGCGGGGTCCCGGGTGAGGTCGTGGCCCGCGACGGTGGCGGCGCCGCCGGTGGGCGGGAGCAGCGTGGTCAGCATGCGCAGGGTGGTGGTCTTGCCCGCGCCGTTCGGCCCGAGGAGGCCGACGATCTCGCCGGGTTCGACGCGCAGGTCGATGCCGCGGACGGCCTCGACGGGACCGCTCTTGGTCGGGAAGGTCCGGGCGAGCCCGGCGGTGCTGATGATGGCCATGGCGACCACAAAAACAGAGTCTCTGAAATTTTGCAATGCCACCAAGTTTTGAAGTGGAGCGAACTTTTGGCGTGGCACCAAGTTGTGGTGTGGAGCCAAGTTTTCAGGCGTCCTAGGGAGCGGCCTACGATGAGGCCATGGCTGAGGGGCTCAGAGAGCGCAAGAAACGGCAGACCAAGCAGCGGATCTCGGACATCGCGACCGGGCTCTTCCTCGAGCACGGCTTCGTCACGGTGACCGTCGCGGAGGTCGCCGACGCCGCGGACGTCTCGGTCAACACGGTCTACAACTACTTCCCGGCCAAGGAGGACCTCTTCCTCGACCGGGGCGGCGACGTCGTCGACCGCCTCGCCCGTCATGTGCGCGGGCGCCGCGAGGGCGAGTCCGCCGCCGACGCCGTCCTGCGCGAACTGCGCGCCGACGTGGAGGCCGTCTCGCCGACCGTCGGGCTCTTCCCCGGCTGGGCCGACTTCATGAAGGTCATCACCGACGCGCACGCCCTGCGCTCCCGCCTCTGGGCGATCCAGCAGGAGGCCCTGGACCGGCTCACCGTCACCCTCGCCGAGGAGACCGGCGCGGCCGACGGCGATCCGCTGCCCGGACTGATGGCGGGCCAGCTCTCCTGGGTGCACAGCACGCTCATGGCGTGGATCGGCACCGAGATGTCCCGGCGCCGCGAACCCGCCGAGGTCTCCCGGGAGGCCCTGGCGCTGCTCGACGAGATGGAGGAGCTGCTGAGCCGGAAGGTCCTCAACTACGCGGTGCGCGCCGCCGGATGACGCCCGCCGGTGTGATGTCCGTCATTGGGGACGGCACTTCGGCCCCAAAGCCCCTCGTCGCGGGGCGGTACCCGGGTGACGGGCGGGCGTGACGCGCATCTCTTCACCGCCACAGGTGCGGCCCCGGGCGCTAACGTGCGCCGAAGAGGCATACGTAAACAGCGTGTAAGCCAAGCTTGAACACCGGCAGGGGAGTCGTAACAGTGGCACGGAAGCTCGCCGTCATCGGAGCCGGACTCATGGGGTCCGGCATCGCTCAGGTCTCCGCCCAGGCGGGCTGGGACGTCGTCCTGCGCGACGTCACCGACGAGGCGCTGACCCGTGGCACCGACGGCATCAAGGCGTCGTACGACAAGTTCGTCGGCAAGGGCAAGCTCGCCGCCGACGACGCCGAAGCCGCGCTCGCCCGCATCACCACGACCACCGACCTGGACGCCGTCGCCGACGCCGACATCGTCGTCGAGGCCGTCTTCGAGAAGCTCGAGGTCAAGCACGAGATCTTCCGCACGCTCGACAAGCTCGTGCGCGACGACGCCGTCCTCGCCTCCAACACCTCCGCCATCCCGATCACCAAGATCGCGGCCGTCACGGAGCACCCGGAGCGCGTCGTCGGCGCCCACTTCTTCTCGCCGGTCCCGATGATGCAGCTCTGCGAACTCGTGCGCGGCTACAAGACCAGCGACGAAACGCTCGCCCGCACCCGCGAGTTCGCCGAGTCCGTCGGCAAGACCTGCATCGTCGTCAACCGCGACGTCGCCGGCTTCGTGACGACCCGTCTGATCTCCGCGCTCGTCGTCGAGGCCGCCAAGCTCTACGAGTCCGGCGTCGCCACCGCCGAGGACATCGACATCGCCTGCAAGCTCGGCTTCGGCCACGCCATGGGCCCGCTCGCGACCGCCGACCTGACGGGCGTCGACATCCTGCTGCACGCCACGAGCAACATCTACACGGAGTCCCAGGACGAGAAGTTCGCGCCGCCGGAGCTGATGCGCCGGATGGTTGACGCCGGTGACATCGGACGCAAGAGCGGGCAGGGGTTCTACAAGCACTGAACCAGCACTGACGTACGCCGTCTGACGACCCGTCGGGCTCTTTGGCGCCCTACGGGTCACCCCTCGGAGTGAATTCGGTATCGGTTCGCTTACAGACGGCAACTTCCTTGCCCATGCGGCAGTCAGTTGCAGTGACATACGCAGACGCCTTACGTATCGGGCGCCACAGTCGACACAGCACTCTCGGGGAGCGCATATGCACATCAGGGGCGACCAGGCCCAGCTGGTCGTCGGGGGACGCCTCGACGTACGCAGCGCGGCGGACGCCCGCACGGTCCTGCACTCGGCCGTCGACGACGGCGTCGGCGACCTGGTGCTCGACCTGTCCGAACTCGACTCGTGGGACGCCACGGGCCTCGGCGTGATCATGGGCGCGCACCGGCGCGCCGGGCGGTGCGGACGCAGACTCGTCCTGCGCCACGTGCCGCCGCAGATGCAGCGCCTCCTCGTGGCGACCCGGCTCCACCGGATCCTCGCCATCGAAGGCGGCATCGGTGTCGAATCGCTCCCCCGAGTATGAAGAGTCCGAATCGCACCTCGCGCACAATCCTCACGAACCTGTGACGTCTCGGACGGGGCCGCACCCCGCCCTCTCGTAGATACTGAGCGAAGGTCTAGGGTTCGGTCGCCCACCGATATGACGAACCCGCACGGGCACCGGACCAGAAGCGACAGCGCAGTGTGCACGAAGGCCGGAGGGGGCTCTGCACGCGACGCATCTGGGGGGCTAAGACCATGGACCCGACGAACCGGGGACCCGAAGAGTACGGCCACGACCACCGTGGCGACGATCCCGACACCCCGGCGCGACCGCAGCGCCCGCGCGATCCGCTGACCCCGGACTACGGCCAGCCCGCGCCCGCCCTGGCCCGCACCGTGCAGCTCGTCTCCGGCGACTTCCTGCTCACCGTCAACCCCGTCGACGGCAGCGAGATCGAACCCTGCCCGCCCGGCGAGCGGCCCGGCCCGCCCCCCAAGCGCACCGCCGACCGGCGCGCCGAGCTGCGCCGCGCCGCGATGCCGCCCGTGCCGCCCGGCCCCGCGCTGCCCAGGCTGCCGCTCCTGGAGCGCCAGGAGGAGCGCGAGCGCCTCGTACGGCTCCTCGCGCGCGGTCGCTCCGTACGCCTGACCGGACCCGCGGGATCGGGCCGCACCTCGCTCCTGAACGCCGTCGCCGACGACTGCGCGGACCTCGCGCCCGACGGCGTCGTCCGCCTCTCCGGCTACCGCAGGACCCCCACCGAACTGCTCCACGACCTCTGCGCGGCCGTCCACGACGCGCCGCTGCACCGCCCCGAGCGCGGCCGGCTGCTCGACCTCGTCCACGAGATCGGCGCCGTCGTCGTCCTGGACGACCTGGAGTTCGGCGGCACCGGCCTCGACGAACTGCTCGACGCGACGCCCGAGTGCGCGTTCCTCATCGCCACGACCCCCGACGTCGCGGCCCCCTCCGCCGACTCCCACCTCGAAGAGCTCTTCCTCGGCGGACTCGGCCGCAACGGCAGCCTGGAGCTCCTGGAGCGCGCCGTCGGCCGCGTCCTCGACGACGAGGAGGCCAACTGGGCGGGCGACCTCTGGTTCGAGTCCGAGGGGCTGCCGCTGCGCTTCGTCCAGGCCGGCGCCCTGCTCCGCCAGCGCGACCAGCTGCGCGCCGACCCGCACGCCTTCGAGGAGCACGGCTACTTCGGCGACCTCCCGGCCGACGCGTCCTTCGACGCCGACGGGCACGACGTGCCGCTGCCCTCGCTCGCCGACGGCGCCGCGCCCGCCGAGCTGCTCGCCGCCCGGCTGAGCCCGTCCGCCCGCGCCACCCTGAAGTTCGCCGTCGCCCTCGGCGGCGAACTGCCCCACCAGGCCCACCTGCCCGCCCTCGTCGGCGACACCCACGCCGACGCCGCCCTCGCCGAGCTGGTCGGCTGCGCCCTGGTCACCGCGGTCGGCGCGCACTACCGCCTGGCCGCCGGGGTCCGCGCCCAGCTGGACGCCGCCGGGTACGCGGACCAGGCCCCCGAGCACGCCCTGGCCGCCGCCCAGCACTACGCCTGGTGGGCCGGACACCCCTCCGTGACCCCCGAGCGGGTCGCCGCCGAGGCCGCCGCCGTCCAGGCCGCCCTCGCCTCCCTCGTCGCCACGGAGAGCGGCGCCGCCGTACTGCTCGCCCGCACCGCCGCGCCCGCCTTCGCCGGGGGACTCGACTGGGGCGCCTGGGAACGCGCCCTGCGCTCCGGCCAGGAGGCGGCACGCAACGCCGGCGAGGTCGCCGAGGAGGCGTACTTCCACCACGAGCTCGGCATCCTCGCGCTCTGCGGCGGACGGCTCGACCGGGCCCGCGCCGAGCTGGAGGCCTCCATCGGGCTGCGCGGCGCCCTCGCCGACAAGCGCGGCATGATCTCCGGGCGCCGGGCCCTCGCGCTGGTCGCCGACCGCTCGGGCGGCGCGCTGCCCACCGGTCACACGGCCGCGGGCGAAGAGGTGCCCGACGCCCGCCACGAGGAGTCCGCGTCGCCTCCCGGCGGTGTCCCGGCCGCCTTCGCGCTGCCCGTGCCGCCCCCGGAGCCGGACACGCTCGTCGCCGGCCCGGCCACCCCCCTCGCACAGGGCCCCGCGCCCGGCCGCCGCTCCCTCGTCAACGGCACCCGGCGCAACCTCGTCGCGGCGGGCGCGGGCGCGCTGCTCGCCGCCGTCCTCGGCACCGTCGTCACGCTCGGCGCCACGTCCGACGGCAACGACCCGCCGAACGACAAGGTCACGACCGAGCACTCGGCGACGGACGACCAGGGCGACGACGACCTGACCGCCGACGAGCCGCGCCAGGACACCACGAGCCGCGCCGACGACGGCGTCCCCGACACCGCGGACGACCCGGCGCCCGGCGACAGCGCCACCCCCTCGGGCACGCCGAGCGGCAGCGAGGAGCCGTCGGACAAGCCGTCCGCCACGCCCACCGAGCCCTCCGGCAAGCCGACGAAGCCGAGCGAGAAGCCCACCGAGCCCACCGACAAGCCGACGAAGCCCTCGTCGAAGCCGCCGACCGACCCGCCGACCTCGCCGCCCACGACGACCCCGTCGACGTCGCCGTCGAGCGAGGCCCCGACCGACCCGGACAGCTCCGAACTGGTGAGCCGCCCGGCGAACTCCCCGAGCGGGTCGGACGAGGCACCCGCGGCCTGACACCGAACGCCGGGAACGGGACGTACGCACACGGCGGAGGGCCGGGTCCACCGGGACCCGGCCCTCCGCCGTCTTTCCGTGCCGTGTTGCCGCCCACGGGGCCGTGCGCCCCGTACGGGCGTCAGAACAGCCGCAGCTTGTCGTCCTCGATGCCGCGCAGCGCGTTGTAGTCCAGGACGGCGCAGCCGATGCCCCGGTCCGTGGCGAGGACCCGCGCCTGCGGCTTGATCTCCTGGGCGGCGAAGATGCCCCTGACGGGCGCCAGGTGCGGATCGCGGTTCAACAGTTCGAGGTAACGCGTGAGTTGCTCGACGCCGTCGATCTCCCCGCGCCGCTTGATCTCGACGGCGACGGTCTGGCCGTCCGCGTCCCGGCAGAGGATGTCCACCGGGCCGATCGCCGTCATGTACTCGCGCCGGATGAGGGAGTAGCCCTCGCCGAGCGTCTCGATCCGGTCGGCGAGCAGCTCCTGGAGGTGTGCTTCCACGCCGTCCTTGATGAGGCCGGGGTCCACGCCCAGCTCGTGCGAGGAGTCGTGCAGGATCTCCTCCATCGTGATGATGAGCTTCTCGCCCCCCTTGTTCACGACGGTCCACACACCGGCGTCGTCCCCCGAGCCCTCCTTCAAGGTGCACGGCGGAGACATCCAGTTGAGCGGTTTGTAAGCCCTGTCGTCCGCGTGGATGGAGACGCTGCCGTCCGCCTTCACGAGGATCAGGCGGGGGGCCGACGGGAGATGGGCGGTGAGCCGGCCCGCGTAGTCCACGGAGCATCGGGCAATGACGAGACGCATGGGGCGCAACGCTACTCGACTCGGGGCGGTGCACGCGATTCGCCCGCCCCGCCGGGGCGACCGGCCCCGGTGTGCCGGGGGTCGTCCCGCGGGAGGGCCCGCGCCGCGTGTGACTTGTCCGTCGATGAGCCTGTTCGATCCTGGCCGGTTATGCGCCAAACCTTCTGGTGCGGTCCCCGCCCGGTGCCTACCGTAGAAGACAAGAGGTCGTCATCCGTGCACGCTGCGTAGGCGGACTCCATCCCTGTCCGTACGCCCCCGTTCCGCGGGGGTGCGAGAGGAGAACCCATGTCGCTCGACGTCTCACCGGCACTGTTGGAACAGGCCGAGCGAGGCGAGGTCGACGAAGCAGCTTTCGTCGACTGCGTCCGGACCTCCCTGCCTTACGCATGGGAGATGATCAGCTCCCTGGTGGCTCAGCTGAAGGTCGACGGCGGCGAGTTCGCCGACAACCAGACCCCGCCGCCGGACGAGCAGGCACGTGGCCAGCTGCTGCGCGCGCTCGCGAGTGACGCGATTCGCGGTGCGCTGCAGCGGCACTTCGGTGTGCGTCTGGCTTTCCAGAACTGCCACCGCGTGGCGGTGTTCCCGCTTGATGCGTCCGTGGACGACCGGCTCGCACGCTTCACCTCGATCCGGGGGCAGCTGCTGAACCAGTCGCCCGAACTGCGGGACTGCTGACGTTTGTTGCTGCCGCTCCGTACGCGGGAGGTGTTTCAGTCCGGAGCGGCAGCTCCAGCTCCGCAGGACGACAGCGGGTCTCAGCCGAGCTGGGGCAGCACTTCGGCGCCCAGCCTGCGTACGTTCTCCTCCGTGGCCGCGAGGTCGCCCGAGCCCTCCACGAGCAGCGCGAACCGCGTGATGCCGGTGCGCTCCGAGGTGGCGGCGAGCCGGTCGGCGCACATCTGCGGGGTCCCCACGGGGTGCAGCCCGCAGAGCAGTTCGGTGTAGGCCAGCGGATCCCGCATGGCGCGATGCCGGCCGTCGACGGTGACATGGGCGTCCAACCCCTGCTTCAGCCAGCCCGGCATGGCCTTCTGCAGCGTCTCCGCGGCCTCCAGGCGGCGGTCGGCGACCTGGGCGACGCCGGCCGAGACGTGCGGGGCGGTGGCGACGGCCTCGGGCGGATGGCCCGACGCACGCGCGTGGCGATTCCACAAGGCCACCATTTCGGCCTTCTCCTCGTCGCCCACATGCATGCCCAGCAGCATCGGCAGACCCCGCTGCGCGGCGAGCCGCACACTGGACGGCGAGGTGCAGGCGACGACGACCTCGGGACCGCTGTCGCCCCCGCCGTTCAGGGCCTCCTGCGGGCGCGGCACGACCGCCACCTCGCGGAAGGCGAACCGCTCGCCCCGGCCCGCGACCCGGGGCTCGGTCAGCCACCGCAGCAGCAGGTCGAGGGATTCGGGGAACCCCTTCTCGTACGCCTCCAGGCCGGCCCCGAAGACCTCCAGGTCCACCCACGGGCCGCCGCGGCCGACGCCCAGCGAGAACCGGCCGCCGGACGTCAGGTGCAGCAGGGCGGCCTGCTCGCCGAGCGCCACGGGGTGCGCGCTCGGGAGTACGCTCACGGCTGTGCCGACCCGGATCCGCCGCGTCCGCCCGAGGATCAGTGCCGCGAGGGTCACCGCCGACGGGCACGTGCCGTACGGCACGAAGTGGTGCTCGGCGAGCCAGACCGCATCGAGACCCGCCTCCTCGGCCACCTCGGCGGACCGCACCGCACGGTGCAGTGCCTCCCCCTGCCCCTGTCCGGGGAACTGGGCGGCCAGTACAAAACTTCCTACACGCATCGAACTCCTGCCTCCTTGGCGCGACGCAGGCACTCCCCTACGGGCAATAACGCGTGACACGTGCCAAAGGCACGGCCTGGCATGAAGATTGTTGGATTTTCCGTGCGGTCGACGGGGGCCGGGCGGCACCGGGAGGGGACGAGTACCCCGCGGCGCGGCGCGTAGGCTGGTCGCACCCCTGACCGCCGTACAGCCCGTGAGGTGTTTCCGTGTCCCCGCGTCGCAACCGCCCCAAGGGCGCCGGAGAGTCGAAGGCGTCCGAGGGCGCGGAACCGTCCGGCCGTTACGGCGGGTTCCAGAGCGCCGAGACCTGGCAGGGCGAGCAGTGGAGCGTGCGCCATGTCGCGGGCGCGAGCGCGGCGGGCAAGCGCTACCGCTGCCCGGGCTGCGACCAGGAGATCCCCTCCGGGCTCGCGCACGTCGTGGCCTGGCCCGAGCACTCGGGCGTCGACGAGCGCAGGCACTGGCACAAGGCCTGCTGGAACGCGAAGGACCGCCGCACCACGCGGGTGCAGCGGTCCCGTAACGCGCCCAGGCACTGAGGCCGGTCAGACGTCGCGCTTCTCCAGGAGCGCGAACGCGCCGGCCACCGCGGCGGCCGTGACGACGGCGAGCAGTGCCAGCTGCGAGCCGCCGCCGCCACCGGTGTCGTCGGCGCCGAAGACCTTGGCCAGCGCGGTGATGGCGTTGTAGTCGTTCATCTTGTCGCCGAGCGGCTGCGTGCTCTCCCAGATCATCAGGAACGCGGGCAGGATCGCGGGGACCAGGACGACGCCGAGCATCGCGGTGATGGCGCCCGCGGAGTGCCGCAGCATGGAGCCGACGGCGAGCGCGAGGACACCGAGCAGCGAGACGTACAGACCGCCCTTGAAGACCGTGCCCATCCAGGGCTCGTCGCCCGCCTCCGGGCCGCTGTTGGCGCCCGAGGCCGCCAGGCCCACCAGCAGGATGGCGCCGGCGGACACGACGAAGGCGACCACGAAGAAGATGATGATCTTCGCGGTGAGCACCCGGTGGCGCTGCGGCGACGCGGTGAACGTCGTACGGATCATGCCCGTGCCGTACTCGGACGAGGTGACGAGCACGCCGAGCGTGATCAGGCAGATCTGGCCCAGCATCAGGCCGAAGAAGGCCGGGACGGTGAAGGGCATGTCCGCGTAGTCGCGCGGCTCGGTGTTCGCCACCGCCAGCAGGCCGATGCCGACGACCAGGAGCAGGAAGATGCCCAGCGTCCACATCGTCGAACGGACCGACTTGATCTTCGTCCACTCGGAGGAGAGGGCGTTGCCGAGGTGGGTCTTCCTGACCGGGATCGGCGAGGTGTAGGCGTTGGCCATGGCCTGCTGCCAGGCGGAGGGCGGCGCGGGGGCGGCGGGCGCGGGCGCCACCGGAGCCCCCGGCATCGGAGCGGGCGCACCGGGCACGGGACCGCTCTGCATCGGGGCGCCCACCGGTGCGTACGCCTGCTGGGGCTGCGCCTGCGGCTGCTGCTGCGGAGTCTCAGGCGTGGTCATCAGGAGTCCTCGCTGTCGCGCTTGGTCATGTCGGGGGCGGGGGCCGCGGGAGCCGCGGGGGCTGCTGCCGGGGCCTGCTGGGGGGCGGTGGCGTACGGGTTCGGCGTGCCGGGCGCGCCGTGCGGCTGCGGCATCGCGAACGGCTGTCCGCCGGGCTGGGGCGGCGGCGGGGCGTACCAGCCGTGCTGGCCCTGGCCGGGCACCGGGGGCTGGCCCTGCGGCAGCGCGCCGGGCGGCAGCGGCTGCTCGAAGCCCGCGCGCTGGTCGACCGTGGAGCGGTAGTCGACGGCGCCCTGCGTCATCCGCATGTACGCCTCCTCCAGCGAGGCCTGGTGCGGGGAGAGCTCCCACAGGCGGACGTCGGCGCCGTGCGCCACGTCGCTGATGCGGGGGAGCGGCAGGCCGGTGACGCGCAGCGCGCCGTCCTGCTCGGGCAGCACCTGGCCGCCCGCCTCGGTCAGCGCGGCGAGCAGCTTCTCGCGCTGCTGCGGGTCGGTGTCCGGGGTCCGCACCCGCGCGAAGTCCGCGGAGTTGTGCGAGATGAAGTCCTTGACGCTCATGTCCGCGAGGAGCTGGCCGCGGCCGATCACGACGAGGTGCTCGGCGGTCAGCGCCATCTCGCTCATCAGGTGGGACGACACGAAGACCGTGCGTCCCTCGGCGGCGAGCGACTTCATCAGGTTGCGGACCCAGAGGATGCCTTCCGGGTCGAGGCCGTTGACCGGCTCGTCGAAGAGCAGCACCTGCGGGTCGCCCAGGAGCGCCGCCGCGATGCCCAGCCGCTGGCCCATGCCGAGCGAGAAGCCCTTGGAGCGCTTCTTCGCCACGTCCTGCAGGCCCACGACGCCCAGCACCTCGTCGACCCGGCGGGCCGGGATGCCGGAGAGCTGCGCGAGGCAGAGCAGGTGGTTGCGCGCGTGCCGGCCGCCGTGCACGGCCTTGGCGTCCAGGAGCGCACCCACCTGGCGCGGCGCGTTCGGCAGCTTGCGGTACGGGTAGCCGCCGATCGTCACCTGCCCGGAGGTCGGCGCGTCGAGCCCCAGGATCATGCGCATCGTCGTCGACTTGCCCGAGCCGTTCGGCCCGAGGAAGCCCGTGACGGTACCCGGTCGCACCTGGAAGGAAAGGTTGTACACGGCTGTCTTGTCGCCGTAGCGCTTCGTCAGGCCGACTGCCTCGATCATTCTCCGCACCCATCGAATGGTTCAGGACGTCGGGGCACACGCCCCCGTAAGGGTTAGGAGGATAACGGGGAGCTGACGGTTCCAGCCAAGAGCGGGTAAAAGGCCCCGGGGGGTCATCCGGGCGGCAGCGGCAGCTCCGTCCACGGCAGCACCCAGCCCTCCTCGGCGAACAGGAGGGTGCCCCGCGCGCGCAGTTCGGCGTCGGCGGCGGCCCGCCGGACCCAGCTCGCCGCGTCGGGGCCGAGGAGCTCGCGCAGCCGCGGGGAGGCGTCGAGCAGTACGTCGAGGAGCGCCGCCTGGTCGCCGCCGCCGGGCCGGGGCAGGCCGGTGAGCGGGTCGGCGAGGACACCCCGCGCGCTGACGTAGACATACGCCCCGAAGAGCCGCTCGCCGGAGGGCAGGGTCATCCCGTAGGCGTCGCCGGGCAGCAGCACGCGCCGGTAGTTGGGCAGCTCGGTGGCGTCGACCGCGGCGAGCTGGGTGGCGTCGAGCCAGGAGACGACGAGCGTGGCGCGGGTCGCGGGGGCGGGGTAGGGGGCGGCGGCCACGTAACCCGCCCGGCCGATGTGCGCGGAGCAGCCCACGCCGATCCCCGAGAGCCGCACGGGCACCATCGGGACGGCGCTGGGCAGGCCCAGGCGGGTGAGCTTGTACGCGAGCTGGCCGGGGGAGGCGTTCGAGCCGACGGCGATCACGGGTCTGCGCCCGGCGACGGGCGGCTGTCCGAGCCGGCCGAGGACGGCGTCCAGCGGGTCCCCGGCCGTGATCCCGTCCACCGTCCAGGCGCCGAGCCCGCCCGGGCGCGCGTGCAGCGGCAGCAGTTCGGCGCCGGTCAGCAGCGAGGGCGCGGTGACCGGCAGGCCCGGATAGGTGAGGGGCTGCAGGGCGGGCACGCCGTCGAGGCCGAGCGCCGCGAGTCCGCGGTCCTGCGTCGTCACACGTCCCCCTGCGTCCTGCGGGTCAGGTCCCCGGGGACACCGCCGTCACGCGTCCCGCTTCTTCAGCAGTACGTACCCACCGATCAGCACCACCACGACCCAGGCCACCATGATCCCGAGCCCGCCCCACGGCCCGTAGGGGGTGTCGTCGTCGAACGGCGACTTGACCTGCATGATCTTGCTGCCGGCCTGGTCGGGCAGGAAGCGGCCGATCTTCTTGGTGGCCGAGACGTTGCCGAGGATGTTGGAGATCAGGAAGAAGAACGGCATCAGGATGCCCAGCGAGAGCATCGGGCTGCGCAGCATCGCCGCGACGCCCATCGAGAACATCGCGATCAGCGTCATGTACAGCGCACCGCCGATGACCGCGCGCAGCACGCCGGGGTCGCCGATCTGCGCCTTGTACTGGCCGAGCATCGCCTGCCCGACGAAGAACGTGATGAAGCTGGTCACCAGGCCGACCACGAACGCGAGCAGGGTGGCGACGGCGATCTTGCCGAACAGGAAGGTGGCGCGCTGCGGGACCGCGGCGAGCGAGGTGCGGATCATGCCGGTGCTGTACTCGTTCGAGACGACGAGCACCCCGAAGACGATCATCGCGAGCTGGCCGAGCGACATCCCCGCGAAGCTGATGTACGTCGGGTCGAAGGTCAGCCGGTCCTCGGTGCTCAGGCTGCCGTAGTCGTTCTTGGACAGGATGCTGATCAGCATGCCGAGCGCGATCGTGACGACCACGGCGAGGCCGAGCGTCCAGACGGTCGACGAGACCGAGCGGATCTTGGTCCACTCCGACCTCAGAACCTGCGTCGCGGCCATCGCTCAGGACTCCTTCCGCTGCTGCCAGCCTTCGCCCCAGCCCGCCGCGGGACCGCCCGGAGCCGGGCCTCCCGGAGCCGGGCCCCCCGGCACGGGCGGCGGCGCGGCGCCGTCGTGGTCGGTGTGCGCGTGGTACTCGACCGACTCGGCGGTCAGCTGCATGAAGGCCTCCTCCAGTGACGCCTGCTGGGGGCTCAGTTCGTGCAGCACGAGCTGGTGGCCCGCGGCGAGCTCGCCGAGCTCCTCGGCCGGGGTGCCGTCCACCTCCAGCGTGCCGTTGCCGGCCTCGACGGCGGTGATGCCCGCCCCGTGCAGCACGTCGAGCAGCCGCTCGCGCTGCGGGGAGCGCAGCCGCACGTACGACCGGGAGTTCTGCCGGATGAAGTCCGACATCGAGGTGTCGGCGAGCAGCCGGCCCTGGCCGATGACGACCAAGTGGTCGGCGGTGAGGGCCATCTCGCTCATCAGGTGCGAGGAGACGAAGACCGTGCGCCCCTGGGCGGCGAGGGACTTCATCAGGTTCCGGATCCAGTGGATGCCCTCGGGGTCGAGACCGTTGACCGGCTCGTCGAACATCAGGATCTCGGGGTCGCCGAGCAGCGCGCCCGCGATGCCCAGGCGCTGGCCCATGCCGAGCGAGAAGCCCTTGGCCTTCTTCTTCGCGACGGCGGTCAGACCGACGGTGTCGAGGACCTCGGTGACGCGGGCGCGCGGGATGCCGTTGCTCTGCGCGAGGCAGAGCAGGTGGTTGAAGGCGCTGCGGCCGCCGTGCATCGCCTTGGCGTCGAGGAGCGCGCCGATGTACTTCAGCGGGTCCTTCAGCTGCGCGTACTGCTTGCCGTCGATGCGGACCGCGCCCGCCGACGGGTTGTCGAGCCCGAGCAGCATGCGCATGGTCGTGGACTTCCCCGCGCCGTTGGGGCCGAGGAAGCCGGTGACGATGCCGGGGCGCACGGTGAACGTCAGGTTGTTGACGGCCACCTTCTCGCCGTACCGCTTGGTCAGCCCCTCGAGCTCGATCATGCAGCAACGCTAAAACGGGACAAAGCCCCCTGCCACCGGAGCGGCAAGGGGCCGGGTGCCCGCGGAGGGGCACGGGGAACCGCGCGGTCGGCCTCGGCCGACCGGCAGCAGCCCTACGAGCTCAGCGGGTCTGCTGCGCGGGGACGCCGCGCGAGACCGGCTCGTCGTCGGCGGGCGTACCGGCGGCGGCCACGGCCGCACCGGTGAGCGTCGCCAGCATCTCGCGCACGTTGGTGAGCTGCGCGTTGATGGAGTCGCGGCGGTTCGTCAGAGCCGCGAGCTCGCGCTCGGACTCCGAGCGGATGCGGTCCGCCTTGGCGTTCGCGTCCGCGACGATGTCCTCGGCCTGACGCTGGGCCGTCTCCACCGTCTGGCGGGCACGGCGCTCGGCGTCGGTGCGCAGCTTCTCCGCCTCCAGGCGCAGCTGCTCCGCACGGTGCTCGATCTCCGCGAGGCGCTTCTCCGCCTTGGCCTGACGCGACGCCAGGTCGCGCTCGGACTGCTCGCGGCGCTTGGCGAGGTTCGTCTCGAAGTCCGCGGCGGCCTGGGCGGCCTTGGCGCGGGTCTCCTCGAAGAGGGCGTCGGCCTCCTCGCGCTTGGACTGCGCGTCCTTCTGGGCCTCGGCCCGCAGCGCGTTCGCCTCGCCCTTGGCCTTCTCGACGATCCGGACGCCCTCGTCCTCGGCCTTGGCCTTGCGCTCGGACGCGAACGACTCGGCGTCGTTGCGCACCTGCTGGGCGGCGGACTCGGCGAGCTCGCGGTGCTGCTCGGCCGCGCGACGGGCCTCCTCGCGCAGGTCCTTCGCCTCCTCCTCGGCGAGGCGGAGGATCTTCTCGACGCGGGCACCGAGACCGGCGTACGACGGCTCGGCGTCGGCGACCTGGGCCTGGGCGTTCTGCGTCTCGAGGTGCAGCTCCTCGATGCGCTTTTCCAGAGCAGTGATACGGGCAAGAGCGCTGTCACGGTCGGAGACGAGCTTGGAGATACGTTCGTCCACCTGAGCGCGGTCGTACCCACGCCGCACAAGCTCGAAGCCGTAGGGGGAAGTGTCGCTCATGGGGTTCCTGTCGAATGAGACCGGTGAGGTGATAGAGGGAATCCTAGGGGTCCAAGCGGCGTGTCATCGAGCAGATGCCCGTTTGATCTGGAGAATGACACCCCTTTTGAGTGGCTAACCGCTGGAGTGCTTGCCAGCGACAGGGCCAAAGGTCCTTGTAGAGCACGGCACATGCTCTTTGGCTACCCCTCCGACTGCTTGCCACTCGAACGAGTCGACCCAGCCGCGGCCCCGGTCTTGACGCCGCCCGCGGACGAGCCGCCGTTGGCCCCGGTCTTCGCGCCGCCGGACGGGGCCTCGAAAGACTCCAACGCCTCCAGCACGTCCTGGACACGGGAGATTTCCGTATTGATGTCCTTGCGGCGCCGGACCAGCACCTCCAGCTCGTGCTTGCCCTCCTCGACGACCCGGGTCGCCTCCTCCTGGGCCTCGGACCGGATCCGCTCGGCCTCGCGCGTCAGCTCGGCCTTCTTCGCCTCGGCCTCCTTCAGGAGCCCCTCGGCCTTCTTCACCGCCGAGATACGGACCTTGCCCGCCTCGGAGTTGGCGTCGGAGACCAGCTCCTTCGCCTTCGCCTGGGCCTCGGCCAGCTGCTCCTCCGCGGCCTTGACCAGCGCGTCGCAGCGCTCGCCCGCGGACTTCATCGCCTCGGCCGACTCGCGGCGGGCCCGGTCGTGCAGCTCCTCGATCTCCGCGGTCAGCCGGTCGCGCTGCTCCTCCGAGCGCTCCCTTATGGCCGTCGCGTCCCGGCGCGCGCCGATCAGCAGCTCGTCCGCGTCCGTACGGGCCTTCTCCACCAGCGAGTTGCCCTCGACCGTCGCCTCGGCGACCAGCCGGTCGGCCTCCTTGCGGGCCGCGCCGACCATCGTGTCGGCCTGCGCCTCGGCGTCCGTGGTCGCCTTGAGCGCCTTCTCCTGGGCGTCGGCGGTCAGCTTCTCGGCCTCGGACGCGGCCTCCGTGATGAGCGTGTCGACCTGCTCCGCGGCCTCCTGGCGGCGCTTGTTGGCCGCCTGGCGGGCCTCGTCGAGGGTGCGCTCCGACTCCTCGCGCGCCTCGGACGTGAGCCGCTCGGCCTCCCGGGCGGCGTCCGCCTTGACGCGCTCGGAGTCGCTGCGGATCCGCTCGGCGTGCTGCTGCGCGGAGTTGACCGTCTCGGAGGCCTCGGCGCGCAGCCGCTCCGCGTCGCCCGAGGCGTCCGCGATGAGCTTCTCGGCCTTCGCCACCGACTCGGCGCGGACCCGCTCGGCCTCCGTGCCGGTCTCGGTCCGCAGGCGCTCGGCCTCGGCCGCCGCCTCCGCGCGGACCCGCTCGGCCTCCGTCGTGGACTCCAGGTGCAGCCGCTCGGCCTCTTCCAGGGCCTCGGTGCGGACCCGGTCGGCCTCGGTCGTGGACTCCACCCGCAGCCGCTCGGCCTCCGTGGCGGTGTCGGTCTGCAGCTTCTCGGCCTCGCTGCGCGCCTCGCCGATCAGCTGGTCGGCCTGGCCCGCGGCGTCGCTGCGGATGCGGTTGGCGTCCTCGCGGGCGTCGGCACGGGTGCGGGACGCGTCCTGCTCGGCCGACGCGATGGTGTCGGAGGCCTCCGTGCGCACCCGCTGGGCGTGCTCCGCGGCGTCCGAGCGCAGCCGCTCCGCCTCGCTGATGGCCTCGGAAACGGTGTGCTCGGCCAGCGACTTCGCGGCCTCCGAGGCCTCCGAGGCCTCGCGCCGGGTGCGGTTGGCGTCCTCGGTGGCCCGCTCCCGCTCGGCGTAGGCGTCGGCGCGGACCCGGTCGGCCTCCTCCTGCGCCTCCGTCCTGGTCCGCTCGGCGGCGTGCTCGGCGGCCGAGCGCAGGCCGGCGACCTCCTCCTGCGCGCTCTCGTGCAGACCGGCCACGGAGTCCCGTACGGACTGGGCGTGCTGCTCGGCGGCCGAGACCATCTCGGTGGCCCGCCGGTCCGCCTCCTCGACGAGACGGACGGCCTCGGCCTGCGCCTCCTCGACGCGCTTGCGGGCGGACGCGAGGAGCTCCTCGCTCTGCTCGCGGGCCCGCTCGCGCTCCTGGTCGGCCTCCGCCCGCGCGGAACCCAGCGTCTCCTCGGCCTCGCGGCGGCGCCGTGCGGCCTCCTCCTGGGCGGCGGACAGCGCCTCCGCGGCCTCCGCGGCGACCCGCTCGGCGGCGGCCGCGGCCTCCGCGCGCACGCGGTCGGCGGACTCCTGCGCCTCGGTCTTGAGCCGCTCGGCCTCGGCGGCGGCCTCCGAACGCAGCCGCACGGCGACGTTCTCGCCCTCCGCGCGGGCCTGCGAGGCATCGGCGGCGGCCTCGGTGCGCAGCCGCTCCGCCTCCGTCTCGGCCTGCGACTGGAGCGCGCGGATCCGCTCGGCGGACTCGGCGCGCAGCCGGTCCGTCTCGTCCGTGGCCTCCTTGCGGATGCGCTCCGCCTGCGCGCGCGCGTCGGTCAGCGCCTGCTCGGCGGCGGCCAGGCGCTCCTCGGCCTCCGCGTGCAGCCGGGCCAGCTCCTCGGCGGCCTCGCTCTGCCGTGCCGCTACGGCCCGCTCGGTCTCCTCACGCAGCGCCGTAGCGGCGTCCTGCGCCTCGGACCGGGTCGTCTCGGCCTGCTCGGCGGCCTCCTCGCGGTGCCGGTCGGCCTCCGCGCGGGTGCGCTCCAGGGTCTCCTCGGCCTGCGTGCGCAGCGACGTGGCGCGCTCGACGGCCTCGGCGCGGACCCGCTCGCTCTCCGTCGTCGCGGCCGTGCGCAGCTCGTCGGCGTCCGCCTTCGCCTTGGCGAGCAGCTCCTCGGCGGACTTGGCCGCCTCCTCGATCTGCTGGACCGCCTCACGCCGCGCCTCGCCGCGGATCCGCTCGCCCTCGGAGACCGCGTCGGCCCGCAGCTGCTCGGCCTCGCCGCGCAGCCTGCGCGCCTCCTCCTGCAGCTCGACGGTCTTGGCGCGGTACTCCTTGGTGTCGTCCTTGGCCGCGCCCTTGAGCTCCTCGGCGATGTCGTGCGCCTCGGCGCGCAGCCGGTCGGCCTCCGACTCGGCCTCGGTGCGGATCCGCTCGGCCTCCTCGGTGGCCGCCCTGGTGGTCTCCTTGGCGTCCTTGGAGGCCTTGTCCAGGACCTCCTCGGCGGTCCTCGCGGCCTTCGCGAGCTGACCCGCGGTCTCCTCGGCGGTGATCGTGCGCGCCTTCTCGGCGGCGTCCGAGATCAGCTTCTCGGCCTCCGCGCGGGCGTCGGCGACCTGCTGCTCGGCCTCGGACCGGGTGGCCTCGGCCTCCTTGGTGGCCTCACTGACCAGCCGGGCGACCTGCTCCTTGGCGGTGCGGGTGCGCTGCTCGTTGGCCGCCTCGGCGGCCGAGAGCTGCTTGGAGGCGGTGTCCTTGGCCTCGGCGAGCACCTTCTCGGCCTCGCCGCGCGCCTCGCGCAGCGCCGCCTCGGCCTCGGTCATGCGCTGCTCGGCGGCGCGGCTTGCCTCGGTGGCCCGGCGGCGGGCCTGCTCGGACTCGGTGGCCGTGGTGGTCCGCAGCTGCTCGGCGTGGTCGGTGGCCTCCTGGGCCTGCGTCGACGCGGCGTTCAGCAGGCGCTCGGCGTCGGCGCGGGCGCGGCGCAGCGTCGCCTCGGCCTCGGCGCGGGCGGCCTCGGCGTCACCGGCCAGGCGCTGGCGGGCCTCCTCGGCGACGCGGGCGGCCTCCGCGCGGGCGGCGGCCAGCGCCTGGTCGGCCTCGGCGCGCGACTCGTCCAGGAGACGGCGGGCCTGCTGCTCCGTACGGGCCCTGAGCTGCTCGGCCCAGGCCACGTTCTCGTTGACGTGCGACTCGACGGTCTGGCGGCGCTCGGCCAGCTCCTGGTCGAGCTGCTGGCGGCGGGAGACGGCCTCGGCGTGCAGCTCGGACTGCAGCCGGGCCTGCTGCTCGGCGTGCTCCTGGAGGATGCGCTGGGTCTGCGCGCGGGTGTCGCGCAGCTCGCGCTCCGCGTCGGCCCGCAGCTGGTCGGCCTGGATCTGGGCATTGCGGAGCATCTGCTCGGCCTGATACCCGATGTCCGCGCTGTCGTAGGCAGGGCGGGACGCGAGGTTGCGGCGCGCCTCGTGCAGCTTGGCGCGCAACACCTCGACCTGGTAGCCGAGGTCCTCGGCGTGCTGGACGGCCTTCTCCCGCTCGGTCTTCAGCCGGTCCATCTCGGCCTCGAACCGCGACAGACTGTCGGTCTCAGCCCGCGAGTTCTCTTGGCGTTCGTAGCCCCGCACTGCGCGGTCCCATCCTTCCCCAGGCTCTCCGAGCAGGGGATACCCCAACCCTGGTCGCACGTCTCTCCAACGAGCCCCGCCCATCCGCCGAACGGGGCCCCCGGGGGAATGGTGTCAGATCAACAGCGGAGCATGGGCTGCTGCCCCGACGCTCGTCCCCCGAAACCCGGACCCCGGCACGTGGCCGCCCCTGAACTGAGGACGCCCGCCACTCACCCTACCGGCCCAGATATACGGAGGTCAGTGCTCCAGTGACTCGGAAGGTGCCGAAGTGACGAGTTCCGTCAGGACACCGTGGCAGTCCTTGGGGTGCAGGAAGGTGATCCGCGAGCCCATGGAGCCGATCCGGGGCTCGTCGTAGAGGACGCGGACGCCCTTGTCCTTGACGGCCGCGGCGTCGCCGTCCACGTCGGCGGTGCCGAAGGCGATGTGGTGCACGCCCTCGCCGTTCTTGGCCAGCCACTTGCCCACCGCGGAGTCGTCCCGGGTCGGTTCGAGGAGCTGCAGGTAGGAGGCACCTCCGTCGTCCGTCCCGTTGATCTTGAGCATGGCCTCGCGCACGCCCTGCTCCTCGTTGACCTCGGTGTGGAACACCTCGAATCCGTACGTCGCGCGGTAGAACTCGACGGTCTTGTCGAGGTCGAAACAGGCGATCCCGATGTGATCGATTCGCGTCAGCATGGTTCAAGTGCAGCGCTAGTCGCAGTGATTACGCAACGTGCGCGCGATCACACCTGCCGCCCGGTGACGGCAGGGGTACTGCTCAGTACATTCAGATAAACCCTCGTTAACTCCTCTCCTCCCAAGGGGTCGTCGCACATGGCTGGAACGACCGGCACCACCTCAGTGATCGTCGCGGGCGCGCGCACGCCCATGGGCCGTCTCCTCGGCTCGCTGAAGTCCTTCTCGGGTGCGGACCTGGGGGGCTTCGCGATCAAGGCCGCGCTGGACCGCGCGGGCATCGGAGGCGACCAGGTCCAGTACGTGATCATGGGCCAGGTGCTCCAGGCCGGGACAGGGCAGATCCCGGCACGCCAGGCCGCCGTCAAGGCGGGCATCCCCATGAACGTCCCGGCACTCACCGTGAACAAGGTGTGCC
Source organism: Streptomyces sp. NPDC002564 (assembly GCF_042889645.1). Classification (NCBI taxonomy): domain Bacteria; kingdom Bacillati; phylum Actinomycetota; class Actinomycetes; order Kitasatosporales; family Streptomycetaceae; genus Streptomyces; species Streptomyces sp. NPDC002564. The sequence goes on from NZ_JBIARE010000001.1 coordinate 1,103,863, forward strand.
TGTCGGGGCTCGACGCCATCGCGCTGGCCGACCAGCTGATCCGCGCCGGCGAGTTCGACGTCGTGGTGGCGGGCGGTCAGGAGTCCATGACCAACGCCCCCCACCTGCTCCCCAAATCCCGTGAGGGCCACAAGTACGGTGCGATCGAGATGCTCGACGCGATGGCGCACGACGGCCTGACCGACTCCTTCGACGGCGTCGCGATGGGCGAGTCCACCGAGAAGCACAACACCCGCCTCGGCATCGGCCGCGCCGAGCAGGACGAGATCGCCGCCCTCTCCCACCAGCGCGCCGCCGCCGCGGACAAGAACGGCCTCTTCGAGGCCGAGATCACCCCGGTGGAGATCCCGCAGCGCAAGGGCGACCCGATCCTGCTGGCCAAGGACGAGGGCATCCGCCCGCAGACCACCGTCGAGTCCCTCGGCAAGCTCCGCCCGGCCTTCGCCAAGGACGGCACGATCACCGCGGGCACGTCCTCGCAGATCTCCGACGGCGCGGCCGCGGTCGTGGTCATGTCCAAGACCAAGGCCCAGGAGCTCGGCCTGACCTGGATCGCCGAGATCGGCGCGCACGGCAATGTCGCGGGCCCCGACAACTCGCTCCAGTCGCAGCCCTCGAACGCGATCCGGCACGCCCTGAAGAAGGAGGGCCTGGAGGCCTCGGACCTCGACCTGATCGAGATCAACGAGGCCTTCGCCGCCGTCGCGGTGCAGTCAATGAAGGACCTCGGGGTGTCCTCGGAAAAGGTGAACGTCAACGGCGGTGCCATTGCCCTGGGTCACCCGATCGGGATGTCCGGCGCCCGCCTCGTGCTCCACCTGGCCCTGGAGCTGAAGCGGCGCGGCGGCGGTGTCGGCGCGGCCGCGCTGTGCGGTGGCGGCGGCCAGGGCGACGCCCTGATCGTGAAGGTGGCCAAGGCCTGACCCGCTCGTCGGCCCCTTCCGTACGGGGTGAAGTCCCCTGCGGAGTGAAGTCCCGTACGTAGTGAACGGAGCTGTGATGCAGGACGTCCCCTCCCTGGTGGCGCAGGCCCGCGAGGGCAGGCCGCGGGCCGTGGCCCGGCTGATCTCACTGGTCGAGGGGGCGTCACCGCAGCTGCGGGAAGTGATGGCGGCGCTGGCGCCGCTGGCCGGTCATGCCTACGTGGTCGGCCTCACCGGATCGCCCGGTGTCGGCAAGTCGACATCGACGTCCGCCCTGGTCAGCGCCTACCGGCGGACCGGCAAGCGGGTCGGCGTGCTCGCCGTGGACCCGTCCTCGCCGTTCTCCGGCGGCGCGCTGCTCGGCGACCGGGTGCGGATGTCGGACCACGCGTCCGACCCCGGCGTCTACATCCGCTCGATGGCCACCCGCGGCCACCTCGGCGGGCTCGCCTGGGCCGCGCCGCAGGCCATCCGCGTCCTGGACGCGGCGGGCTGCGACGTGATCCTCGTCGAGACCGTCGGCGTCGGCCAGTCCGAGGTGGAGATCGCCTCGCAGGCCGACACCTCGGTGGTGCTCCTCGCGCCCGGCATGGGCGACGGCATCCAGGCGGCGAAGGCCGGCATCCTGGAGATCGGCGACCTGTACGTCGTCAACAAGGCGGACCGCGACGGCGCCGACGCCACCGCGCGCGAGCTGAACCACATGCTGGGCCTCGGCGAGTCCCGCGGCCCCGGTGACTGGCGGCCGCCGATCGTGAAGACGGTCGCGGCGCGCGGCGAGGGCATCGACGAGGTCGTCGAGGCCCTGGAGAAGCACCGGGCGTGGATGGAGGAGCGCGGGGTGCTCCAGGAGCGCAGGGCCGCCCGCGCCGCCCGCGAGGTGGAGACCATCGCGGTCACCGCGCTGCGGGAGCGGATCGGCTCCCTGCACGGCGACCGCCGCCTGTCCGCCCTCGCCGAACGGATCGTCGCCGGTGAGCTCGACCCGTACACGGCCGCCGACGAACTGGTCGAGGGCCTGACGGAGGGCTGAGGCCCGCCGGGACGACGACGGACGACAGGGGTGGGGGCCGGGCCCCCGGGGGGGGGGCGCCCCCCCCGGGGGGGGGGGCCCCCGGGGGGGCGGGGGGGGGCGGGGCCCCCGCCCCCCCCCCCGGGGCCGGGGGGGGGGCCCCCCCCCCCCCCCCCCCCCCCCCCCCACCCCTGTCGTCGTGCACCCGCGGCGGTCGCGGCATTCTCGGCGGCTGTCAGTCGTCGGAGCCGTCGTCGTCGTGGCCGTCACGGTCGTCACGCCCGTCGTGGTCGTCGTGGTCGGCGTGGTCCGCGTGGTCGTCGTCGCGGTCGTCCGAGCGGTCGGCGGTCACCTTGCCGGTCTTCAGGTCGACGTTCCACTCGGACTCGGCGCCCTTGGCGCCGGTCGTCTCGACGCTCCAGGCGGTCGCCGTGCCGTCGTCGTCCAGGTCCACGGAGGTGACGGTGCCCTTCCCGGCGGTGGCCCGGGCGGCGTCCTCGGCGCTGGTGGACGCACCCTTCAGCGCGGAGTTCACCCGGGCGGTGTCGGCGGCGTCGTCCCCGTCGTCGTCCTTGTCGACCCAGGAGCCGAGCACCTTGCCGTTGCCCGGGTCGACGTCCACGTTGTGCCACGTCTTGCCGTTCAGGACGTCGACCTCCCAGACCAGGCGGCCGTCCTCGTCGTCGAGGTCCGCGGAGACGGCCGTGCCCTTGGTGTCGGCGAGCGCCGCCTTGATGGCGTCCGCGGCCGTCAGCTTGGCGGCCTTGGCCTCGGCGGTGTTCTCCGCGGCGTCGTCCCGGTCCTCACGGGCGTCGTCGCGGTCGTCGTCCCGGTCGTGGTCCTTGAGCTGGACGCTCGACTTCTGCGCGCCGGACCCGTCGTCGCCGGTGACCGCGAGGGCGGTGGCGGTGCCCCCTCCCACGAGGGTCAGGGCGGCGACGGTGGCGATGACGATGTTGCGCTTCATGAGGGGTTCCTCCCGAGTCGTTCGGCTCTGGTGCCGAAGGGGGCCGGCGCTGCGGCCGTTCCCTTTCGACGAGGACCAATCTGGCCGAGCGATCCTGAACCCACGCTGAAGCGGCCTGAAGAACTCTTCAGCTTCGCTCTGCGACCCTGAACGCATGCGCCCACCCGTCTCCCACCACCGCCCTACCGGAGGCGCTACGCGCCACACCTCCCCTTCCGTCTCCCACCACCACCCCGCCGGAGGCGCCACGCGCCACACTTTTCGACTCCTGATCGTGGAGGACGAGAAGCGGCTTGCCCTGTCGCTGGCCAAGGGCCTCACCGCCGAAGGCTACGCCGTCGACGTCGTCCACGACGGCGTCGACGGACTGCACCGGGCGAGCGAGGGCACGTACGACCTGGTCGTCCTCGACATCATGCTGCCCGGCATGAACGGCTACCGCGTCTGCTCCGCGCTGCGCGCGGCCGGCCACGACGTGCCGATCCTGATGCTCACGGCCAAGGACGGCGAGTACGACGAGGCCGAGGGCCTGGACACGGGCGCCGACGACTACCTCACCAAGCCCTTCTCGTACGTGGTGCTCGTCGCCCGCGTGAAGGCGCTGCTGCGCCGCCGGGGCGCCGCCGGGCCCTCCCCGATCCACACCCTGGGGAACCTGAAGGTCGACACCGCCGCGCGCCGGGTCTTCCGCGACGACGACGAGATCACCCTCACCGCCAAGGAGTTCGCGGTCCTGGAGCAGCTGGTGCTGCGGACCGGCGAGGTCGTCTCCAAGGGCGACATCCTGGAGCACGTGTGGGACTTCGCGTACGAGGGCGATCCCAACATCGTCGAGGTGTACGTGAGCACGCTGCGGCGCAAGCTCGGCGCGGCCCTCATCACGACGGTGCGCGGCGCCGGATACCGTCTGGAGGACCCGCGATGAGGAAGCTGTTCGGCTCGGTGCGGGCCAGGGCGACGCTCGGCGCGAGCCTGGTCGTCGCGCTCGCGCTGGTCGCCGCGGGGGCGGCCGTGCTGCTCGCGCTGCGGGCCAACCTGACCGACCAGGCGGAGTCCCGGGCCAACTCGGCGGCCCGCGAGGTCGCCTCGCAGCTCGCGGCGGGCCGGGCGTACGCCGATCTCGACCTGCCGGACGACGAGGACGCGCCCGTCCAGGTCGTCGACGACAAGGGCAGGCTGGTCGCGGCGAGCGACGACCTGGAGAAGATCACCGGCACCGGCGTCGACGCGGTCGAGCCGGACCGCGGGAAGGCCGGGCGGCAGGCGGGCGGCGAGAAGGGCGGGGGAAGCGGGGGAAGAAGCGAGGGAAGAAGCGGGGGAAAGGGAGAGGGCGCCGAGGACGCGAAGGAGGACGCGGCCGAGGACGCGGCCGAGGGGCGCGGCGACGACCTCGGTGAGATCGACGACGACCCCACCTACACCGGCGGCACCGCCACCGTCGACGGCGAGACGTCCGACTACCGCTTCGCCGCCGTCGAGGTGAGCACCGATGCCCGGGGCGATCTGACCGTGTACGCGGGCGGCTCGCTCTCCGGTGAACAGAGCGCGCTCTCCACCGCGTTGACGTCCATGCTGATCGGTTTCCCGGTGCTGCTCGCGGTGGTCGCGGGCGTCACCTGGCTGGTGACGCGGCGCGCGCTGCGACCGGTGGCCGCGATCACCGCGGAGATGTCCGCGATCACCGCGTCGGAGGACCTCGCGCGCCGTGTGCCCGAGCCGGACACGCACGACGAGATCGCCCGCCTCGCCCGCACGACGAACGAGACGCTCACCGCACTGCAGACCTCCGTGGAGCGCCAGCGCCGCTTCGTGGCGGACGCCTCGCACGAGCTGCGCAGCCCGATCGCCTCGCTGCGCACCCAGCTCGAAGTGGGAGCCGCGCACCCCGAGTTGCTGGACGTGGACGGCGCGGTGGAGGACACCGTGCGGCTCCAGGAACTCGCCGCGGACCTGCTGCTGCTCGCGCGTCTCGACGCGGGGGAGAAGCCGGCGGGCGGGCGGGTCGACCTGGCGGCCCTCGTCCGCGAGGAGCTCTCGCAGCGCACCCGGGACCACGTCGAGGTGGACGCGGACCTGAAGAGCGTCGAAGTCGTGGGCTCGCGGGGGCAGTTGGCGCGGGTGCTCGGCAATCTCGTCAACAACGCCCAGCGGCACGCGCGCTCCCGCGTCACGGTCACCACCCGGAGCGAGGGTGGCTGGGCGGTCCTTGAGGTGGCCGATGACGGGAGCGGCGTGCCGGAGGACGAGCGGGAGCGGATCTTCGAGCGGTTCGTGCGGCTCGACGACGCGCGGACCCGCGACGAGGGCGGGGCCGGTCTGGGCCTCGCCATCGCCCGGGACGTGGCGGTACGGCACGGCGGCACACTGGTGGTGCGCCGGGCACCGTCGGGTGGTGCGCTCTTCGAACTCCGGCTGCCCAGCCCTCAGTCGTCGGCGGAGTGAGGGACGGCGGCGCCGGTCGTGGCGGTGCTCGGTGGCGGTGCTAGGGCTTGCCGCGCTGGGCGCGCAGGTGTTCCGCGATCGGGGTCAGAGCCTTGCGCAGGTCCTCGAGGGCCTCGGCGGAGATGAGGTCGACGAAGTGCCGCCGCACGGAGGCGACGTGGTGGGGTGCCACCTTCTGCATGGTCTCCATGCCTTCGTCGGTGAGGACGGTGTAGAGGCCTCGCCGGTCGGACTCGCAGTTCTCACGGCGCACCAGGCCCGCGTTCTCCATGCGGGTGATCTGGTGGGACAGGCGACTCTTGGACTGCAGGGTGGCGGACGCAAGATCGCTCATGCGCATCCGCAGCTCTTCCGATTCGGAGAGATACACGAGAATGTCGTAGTCGTTCATGGTCAGGTTGAACGGCTGAAGGTCCTTTTCGAGCTGATATGTCAGCATCCTGTTGACCTCCACGTGGGTGCGCCAGGCGCACTGTTCCTCGTCGGTCAGCCACTGCGGGGCCGTCTCGGTCTCCATGGAATCGATTCTACCTAAGAAGTTGAAAGGTGAACGAATGGTGGGATGTGACGCGCCTCGCACCCCGAGCCCTCTCGGAGGGGCACAGGCGTTCGCCGTCACACTCCGCAGACTACCGCTCACAGCCCGAAGCGACGCTGGAGGTCCCCCAGTTGTCCGGGAAGGCGCGGTGCGCCTGGCTGGTGACCCGGTTGCCCCGGAGTGCCCCGTCCGCCGGGTACGCCCGCCTGCTGCGGCACCTGTCCGGCGGCCTGCTCCGGCATCAGCGCCTCGGTCGACTGGAGCAGCACCGTGCCGGCGCCCACGAACTCGAACTGGTGCTCCTCGCCGGACGTCCCGCCGATGCCGGTCAGTGCCCGCACGCCCCCGATCACACCGGTGAGGTAGCCGTGGTCGTAGTGGTGGCAGGGTGAGGGGCAGTCCGCCCAGCCCACCAGCGCCTGTGGATCCACCCGGATCGGCGGCTCCATGAAGACCACCGGGCCGTTGGACGCGGCGACGAACTTGCCCGTGCCGATGAGCGTCAGAAAGCCCGGAACGATCGATTGCTTCAGCGCGAGACTTGGCTGAAAAGCGAGGAGGTTGCCCGAGCGAATGGTCAGGTTGCCCTCGTCGAGATCGTACGAATTCACGTCGAAGGCCCGGTCGGCGAGGAGCATCTTGCCCTGGCCGTTCGCCACGACCCAGTCGCTTGCGTGCAGCGGCGAATGAAAACTGGTCCGGACCAGACGGTCCAGGCGGCCGTGCCCGATGCCGTTGAACTCGATCTGCCCGTAGTAGGCGATCATCTTCCCCTTCTGCAGGAACCACTGGCTCCCCTTGAGCTCCACGCAGAAGGTGTACGCATTGACGCTGTCGTCGCTCGGCAGCGTCATGGGGTCGAAGACGGCGGGGGCGCCGGCCGGGGTCGACACGTTCGGATTCACAGCTTCTCCTCCGAGGCCTGGACGTAGACCGCGCCGCTTCCCGACAACTCCAGCTGGAAGGCCTCGCCGGAGCCGCGGCCCACCATGTCGCGCCAGCCGAGCGCGGTGGAGAGTTTGTTGCGCACGTCGCCGTGGTGCGCCACGTAGGCCTGGGGGTCGACGTGGACGGGGCGCTGCGGGGTGATGGGGACCTCGATGACGCCGCCGTGCGCCATGACGGCGACCGCGCCGTGTCCCTTCAGGGTGGTGGTGAACAGGCCCTGGCCGCTGACCTGGCCGCGCACCATGCCCATGACGCCGCCCTGCGAGCCCAGGAACATCGTGCCCTGCTGGAGGGTGCCGTCGAAGGCGAGGAGCCGGTCGGCCTCCACGAAGAGGGTGTCCCCGGAGAGGCCGATCACCTGGATGTGGTGGCCGCCGTGCCCGAACAGGACCGTGCCGCTGCCCTCGACGGTCATCAGCGGGGTGGCCTCGCCCGCGACGCGGCGCCCGATCATGGACGCGAGACCGCCCTGGCCGCCCTGGAGGTTGGGGGTGAAGGAGACGTCTCCCTTGTAGGCGAGCATGGCGCCGCGCTGGCTGAAGATCTTGGCGCCCGGCTGGACCGTGGCCTCGACCATCTTCGAATTGATCTCCCGGAAGGGCATCTCAGACGTCTCCCGCGATCGTCGTGCGCTCACTGGGCTGGACGTAGACCAAGCCGTCGCCCTCGAAGCGGATCTGGAAGGCCTCGCCGCCGCCCTCGCCCATCAGGGTGCGGAAGGTGACGCCCGACTGGAAGCTCTGGCGGACATCTCCCTGGTGGGCGATGTACGCCCCCGGGTCGACCGTCAGCGGATACTGCCGGGACACGCGCAGGACCACCGCGGGGCCGTCCGAGACGATGGCGGCCTGGCCGGTGCCCTCGACGGTCGTCGTGAACAGGCCGTTGCCCTGGGTGGCGCCGCGCAGGCCGGTGAAGCTGGTGCCGGTGCGCAGCCCCGCGTCGGTGCACAGCAGATTGCTCGCCTCGACGTACAGCTTGTCGCCCTCCAGTCGGACCAGGTTGATCTCCGTGGCACGGTCGGCGAACCAGCAGGTGCCGTGCCCCTTCACCTCCATCACCGTCATCTGCTCGCCGGTGACGCGGCGGGTCACCATGCCCCGGATGCCCTCACCGCCGCCGGTCATCTTCTTGAAGGCCATCTGGCCGTCGTACGCGACCATCGAGCCGTTCTTCGCCTTCACGGCGTCGCCCGTCATGTCGACGGCGAGCACTCTGCTCCCTTGGAGCCGGAACGTAGCCACGAATCGACGGTAGCCCCCGCGTACCCGCCCAGAACAGGGTGAAGGGCCCTGAGCGAACCCCGAGAACACCCCGATGTCACAATGGGGGTCGCTTGTGCGTCCGTTCACAAGATCGATGCCGCCGAGCGCCGACCCCTGCCGACGCCCCACCCCACCGAAGGTGACCCGTGGACATCAAGACCGCTTCCGCACTCCGCCGCCTCCGCCTGGTCTCGGCCCCCGAGGCCGTCTCCTTCCTGCTGCTGCTCGTCTGCTCGGTGCTCAAGCGGACCACGGATTTCAACGCCGTGCCGGCGATGGGCATGATCCACGGCGTGCTCTTCGTGCTCTACGTGGTGTTCTGGCTGGACGCCTGGAACCGCACGAAGTGGGACCTCAAGACCGGCGCCCTGTACTTCGTCCTCTCCGTCCTGCCGACCGGCGGCTTCTTCGCCGAACGCAAGCTCAAGCGCGAGGCCGAGTCCGCGGTGATCGCCTCCCGCGCCCGCAAGGAAGGGGTCGTGAACGCATGATCGTCGCCTTTTCCGTGACCCCGCTCGGGGTCGGCGAGGACGTCGGGGAGTACGTCGCCGACGCGGTCCGCGTGGTCCGTGAGTCCGGACTGCCCCACCGGACCGACGCGATGTTCACGTCCGTCGAGGGCGAGTGGGACGAGGTCATGGACGTCGTCAAGCGCGCCGTCGCCGTGGTCGAGGCGCGGGCCCCGCGCGTCTCCGTCGTCATGAAGGCGGACATCCGCCCCGGTGTGACGGACGGCCTCACCGCCAAGGTGGCCACCGTGGAGCGTCACCTCTCCGCCTAATAGCACCGGCACCGCCGGACGAAGCCCCTGCCCTTCCGGGCGGGGGCTTTTCCGTGTCCGGGAGATCCAGCTCACCCCAACCCCATCTTGAGCGAGTGCTCAAAAATGCGTATCTTCTGTTTGAGCACTCGCTCAAATAGACGCTGACGTGGGGGTTTACCGTGAGCCTGTACATCGAGGCGCGGATCCATGCCGAACTCGACGACCTCTGGGCACGCACCCAGGAACCCGGCGCGCACCAGCGCTGGGACCTGCGCTTCACCGCGATCGACTACCTCCCGTGCCAGGAGGGCGAGCCGCAGCACTTCCGGTACGCCACGCGCGTGCTGCCCTTCCTGACCGTCGCCGGGACCGGCGTCTCCGCGGGGGAGAAGCGGCGGCCCGACGGCACCAGGACCTCCGCCCTGCGCTTCGCGTCCCCGCACCCGCTCTCCCTCCTCGCGGAGGGCAGCGGCTACTGGCGCTACGTACCCGGCGAGGACGGCATCCGCTTCGTCACCGGCTACGACTACCTGCCGCGCTGGGGCCGGCTCGGACGGCTCGCCGACCGCGTGCTCTTCCGCCCCCTCATGGGCTGGGCCACCGCCTGGTCCTTCGACCGCCTCCGGCTCTGGCTGGAGCGCGGCATCACCCCCGAGCGCGCCCGGTGGCACGCGATCGCGGAGGCCGTCGCCCGCCTCCTCTGCGTCGCCGCCGCGGTCACCTTCGTCCCCCTGCTGGCCCTGGCCACGGCGGCCCTGATGCTCGTCCTGCCGCCGCTGCCCACGACCCCGGCGGCCCGCCGCTGTCTGCGCACCCCGCCGAAACCCGCGCGCGCCCCGCGCATCCTCGACACCCTCGCCCGCCGTACGGCACCCGCGACCCGGACCCCTCTCGCCAAGGAGCACCCGTGAACCAGCCCGCGTCCATCTTCCGCACCGTCCTGGGCGCCGACTTCGACCGGCTGCACCCGCAGCTGCGGCGGCGGTTCTCCGTCGGCCTCGCGAGCGGCGAGGCGTGCACCGGCCGCGGCGTCATGGACCGCATCTGGCACGGCCGCGGCTTCGTCAAGCCGTTCCTCGCGGTCGGCGGCACCCGCAACATCCTCGTCCCGCGCCAGGGCAGGAACGTGCCCTTCGTCATCGAGAACGTGCCGTACGCCGACACGTACGGGCGTGAGACGGTGAGCTTCGTGCGCACCTTCGACCTGCCCGGCGGACCCCGCCGCTTCGACGCCCAGATGGTCCTGAGCCCCCAAGGCGACCGCGTGCTCGACTACCTCGGCACGCACCAGCACCTCGCCAGCGACCTGCACCTGCGGGCCGAGCCCGACGGCTCGCTGCTCATCCGCTCCGGGACGCACCGCTTCCGGGAGGGCCCGGTGGACTGCCGCGTCCCCGGCCTGATCGGCGGCGACGCCGAGGTGCGCGAGTCCTACGACGACGCGACGGGCCGCTTCCGCATCCGGGTGCGGGTCACCAACCGGCACTTCGGGCCGCTCTTCGGGTACGAGGGGTCCTTCAGGGCGACGTACAACGACGTCCGCGCCTGCGGCGTCCGGCCCGGACTGCGCCCGGTCCGCGAGGAGGCCCGCGCGTGAGTGCGGCCAAGGACCCCGCCAAGAGCCGGGAGACGCGGACCAAGCTGCTCGACGGGGCGCTGCGCACGCTCACCGAGCAGGGCATCGCCAAGGCGTCGGCGCGGAGCATCGCCGCGGCGGCGGGGGTCAACCAGGCCCTCGTCTTCTACCACTTCGGCTCCGTCGACGAGCTGCTCGCGGAGGCGTGCCGGCACGGGACGGAGCAGCGGGTCTCCCTCTACGGGGAGCGGCTCGCCGGGATCGGGTCCCTGTCCGAACTGCTCGCCTTCGGGCGGGAGATGCACGAGGCGGAGCGCGAGGCCGGGCACGTGGCCGTGCTCGGGCAGCTGCTCGCCGGGGCGCAGACGCAGCCCCGGCTCGCCGCGGCGACGGCGGCCGGGCTCGCCCTCTGGATCGAGGAGATCGAGAAGGTCCTGGTCCGGGTGCTGTCCGGGTCGCCGCTCGGGGAGTTCGTGGATCCCGAGGGGCTCGCCAGGGCGGTGGCGGCGTCCTTCGTGGGGATGGAGCTGTACGAGGGGGTCGATGCGGAGGGTACGGAGCGGGCGCTCGCTGCGCTGGACCAGCTGTCGGTCCTCGTCACGGCCGTCGAGGACCTCGGGCCTCTCGCGCAGCGGGCCGTCCGCCATCGGCTGCGCCGGGCTGGGGCGTAGGCCTCGCGCCGTCTCCCTCATGGCCCCGGGGGCGGGCGGGGGTTTCTCCCCGGTCCCGTCTGCGGGCTCGAACAGCCCCGCCGCTGCGCGGCGGATCTCTCCCACCCACCCACCCGTTCACCCCGAACCGCCCTGCGGGAGTAGGAGCAGGTCTCTCCCACCCACCCACCCGTTTGCCCCGCGCCGTGCGGCGTGAGTAGGAGCGGGTGGGTCCCGCCTCACGACGGGCGGGGACGGGGGCGGGGGGAGTACTGCGCTCGTGCCGGGCGGGGGGGGAGGTGGATGGGGCTCGCCTCGTACCGGGCGGGGGGTGCTACCTCATGCCGGGTGGGTGGGCCTGCCCTCGTGCCGGACGGGGGCGGGTACTGGCCTCGTGTTCGGCGTGGGGGCGGTGGGGCTCGCCTCGTGCCGGGTGGGTACTGCCTCATGCCGGGCGGGGGATGCGGAGGGGCTCACCTCGTGCCGGGAGCGGGAGCGGGGGCGGATGGGCATGGCCCCATGCTGGGTGGGGGCGGGTGGGTGGGGAAATCCCCCCACCCCTCCGGTCGAGGGGACTTACGGGGGACAGCCCCCACCGGGCCGCACCCGCACGCGAGACGCGAGGGGACGTGGGGGTATGTGCGCACGGAGCACCGAGCGCACCATGGCGTCTTTGTTCGTGCAGCGGGGCGCAGGGATAGCGAGTACGCACATACCCCCGCGGCCCCGCCCCACGAACCGAGCCGGGGCGCCCCGCCCAAGGCGCCCCCGCCCGCAACCCCGGCAAATCCGCCCACCATAAAACCCCTCGCACGGGCGAACCCCGTTCGACACGCCGACAAATCTCCCTTTTTGTATGGGTATCGGCTCGTTCGATCACCAGAACCTGGAGGGCGCTGTGCGGCAGCCGGACGGCTACGACTACGAGACCCACAGCACGCTCGCCGGACCGCTCACAGAGCCGGACGGCGAAGGCGGCAGTGGCGCGGGAACGTCGGGAACGTACCGCGTCCAGTACCGCAAGCTCCTCTCCGGCGAGCCCCACCGAATACGCGCCGTACTCCTGATGACCCTGGCCCCCGTGCTCACGGGCATCCTGCTCGTCTACCTCGTCTGGCCCACCCACTGGACCGAACGCGAGGGCGCCGACCGCTGGCTGATCGGCCTGGACATCACGATGCTCGTGGCGATCGGCCTGATCGAGCTCTTCATGCTCGTCAACGTCATATCGATCGCCCACGCCACGATGGTGGCGAGGGACCCGATCCCCGTCTTCCCCGAGGCCGGCACCCGCGTCGCCTTCCTCACCACGTACGTGCCCGGCAAGGAGCCCCTCTCCATGGTCCGGGCGACCCTCGAGGGCGCCGTCCGGATACACCACCCGGGCCCCCTGGACGTCTGGCTCCTGGACGAGGGGGACGGCCCCGAGGCGAAGGCCCTCTGCGAGGAGCTCGGGGTGCGGCACTTCACCCGCAACGGCATCGCCGAGTGGAACCGCAAGAAGGGCCCGCACAAGGCCCGCACCAAGCACGGCAACTACAACGCCTGGCTGGCGATGCACCACGCGGACTACGACTTCTTCGCGTCCGTCGACACCGACCACGTCCCGCTCCCCAACTTCCTGGAGCGGATGATGGGTTACTTCCGCGACCCGGACGTCGCCTTCGTCGTGGGACCGCAGGTCTACGGCAACTACACGACCCCGGTCACCAAGGCGGCCGAGTCGCAGCAGTTCCTCTTCCACGCGCTGATCCAGCGCGCGGGCAACCGCTACCGCGCCCCCATGTTCGTGGGCACGAACAACGTCGTACGGATCAGCGCGCTGACCCAGATCGGCGGCCTGCACGACTCGATCACCGAGGACATGGCGACGGGCTTCGAGCTGCACCGCCACCGCAACCCCGCGACCAGGCGGCACTGGCGCTCGGTCTACACCCCGGACGTGCTGGCCGTCGGCGAGGGCCCGGCCTCCTGGACGGACTTCTTCACCCAGCAGATGCGCTGGTCGCGCGGCACCTACGAGACGCTGTTCAAGCAGTATTGGAAGGCACCGTTCACGATGCCGCCCGGCCGCCTCTTCTCGTACTCGCTGATGCTCGTGTACTACCCGATGACGGCGGTGAACTGGCTGCTCGGCATCCTGAGCTGCGTCCTGTTCCTGTGGTTCGGGGCCAGCGGCACGCAGGTCGCCGCATCCGTGTGGCTGATGCTCTACAGCGACGCGGCGGCCCTCCAGGTCGGCCTCTACCTCTGGAACCGGCGGCACAACGTGTCCCCGCACGAGCCGGAGGGCTCCGGAGGCCTCGCGGGCATGGGGATGTCGGCGCTCTCCGCGCCGATCTACGCCAAGTCGCTCGGCGCGGCCCTCCTGCGCCGCCCCAGCCGCTTCGTGGTCACGCCCAAGGGCGGCGACGCGAGCCCCGACCGGCTCCTGACCTTCCGCATCCACCTGTTCTGGGCGGCGGTGCTGATCAGCTCGCTGGTCGCCTCCTTCGTCCTGGGCCACACGCACGTGGCGATGCGCACCTGGGCGGTCCTCGCGCTGGTCATCTCGCTGGCACCGGTGGCCATCTGGAGCGGCACGCTGGTCAGGGAGCGCAAGGCGCGCAAGACGGCCCGGCGGGAGACGGCGGGGCTGCGGGGCGCGGAGGGCGAGAGCGGAGCCCACGGCGGAAGCGGTGGAAACGGCGGAAACGGCGGAGACGGCAAGAGCACAGAGGGCGAGCCCGCGCCCGCCTTCGCCACCGGCACGACGACAGGAGGGAACTGACCCATGGCCTACCGCCCCTCGAAGCGCACCAGGAAGACCCTCTTCGGAGTCGGCGCCGGCGTCCTCCTCGTGGGACTCAACGCGCCCGCCGCGCTCTCCTTCGCCGAGGAGCAGTACTACGCGTACAAGATCTCGCGGCCCGGCTACAAGGCCAAGTACGGCTCCTGGAAGCAGATCGACATCCCCGAGGAGTTCCGTACCAACGCCATCCACGCCGCGCTGCTGCACACCGGCAAGGTGCTGATCGTCGCCGGATCGGGCAACGAGCAGAAGAAGTTCGACGCCGGGTCGTTCGACACCGTCCTGTGGGACCCGGCCAAGAACACCTTCAAGAAGATCGCCACGCCCGAGGACTTCTTCTGTTCCGGGCATGCCCAACTCCCCGACGGACGCCTTCTCGTGGCGGGCGGGACCGCGCGCTACGAGCTCCTCGACGGCGAGGTGGACCGGGCCGGCGGCGGCATGCGGGTGAAGAACGAGAACCCGGACAAGCCGGTGGTCCTCAAGAAGGGCACCACGTTCCGCTCGCCGTCCGGGATCGAGTACCGCAGCAAGTTCGACGTCGAAGTGCCCCGCGCCAAGCGGGACTTCGAGATCACGTACTCCAAGTCCGGTGTGATGCAGCCCTGGAAGACGAAGGTCAAGGCGAGCGAGATGCGCGTCTTCGTCGAGGCGGTCGAGCCGGGCGAGCAGTCGGTCACCGAGAAGTCCGCGCAGTACGAGATCGAGGGCCTGACCGGTGAGGAGGCCGACAACACGTACGGCATCGCCGAGAAGATCGACATGGAGAAGCAGGACTTCCAGGGGATCAAGGCGGCGTACGAGTTCGACCCGAAGGCCGAGAAGTACGTCCCCGTCGACCCGATGGCGAAGGCCCGCTGGTACCCGACGCTCGTCGGCCTGGCGGACGGCAAGGTGCTCGCGGTGTCCGGTCTGGACGACGTGGGTGTCATCGACCCGGGCGACAACGAGATCTACGACCCGAAGACGAAGAAGTGGACGGACGGTCCCAAGCGGTACTTCCCGACCTATCCCGCGCTCTTCCTCACCAAGGGCGGCAAGCTCTTCTACCCGGCCTCGAACGCGGGTTACGGACCGGCCGACAAGGGCCGCGAGCCGGGTCTGTGGGATCTGAAGACGAACAAGTTCGACAAGGTCCCGGGTCTGGAGGACCTCGACCAGACCGAGACGTCCGCGTCCGTGCTGCTGCCGCCCGCGCAGGACCAGAAGGTGATGATCATGGGTGGCGGGGGAGTGGGCGAGTCCGAGAAGGCGACCCGGCGCACGGCCGTGATCGACCTCAAGGAGGACAGCCCCTCATTCAAGACCGGGCCCGAACTCCCGCAGGGCACGCGCTACCTGAACAGCGTGCTGATGCCGGACGACTCGGTGTTCACCGCCAACGGCTCCGGCGACTACCGGGGGCGCAGTTCCAGCAACATCCTCAAGGCGCAGTTCTACGACCCCAAGAGCAACGCCTTCCGGGACGCGGCCTCGCCCAAGGTGGGCCGCAACTACCACTCCGAGGCGCTGCTGCTGCCCGACGGCCGGGTCGCCACCTTCGGCTCCGACCCGCTCTACGACAACGAGCAGAACACCAAGCTCGGCCATTTCGAGCAGCGCATGGAGATCTTCACGCCGCCCGCACTGCACAAGGGCGGTGCACGGCGCCCGGTGCTCGGCGAGGGTCCCGAGCGGATCCCGGCGAACGGCCGCGCGACGTTCCGCACCGACGACCCCGGGAGCATCGCGTCGGCCCGCCTGATGCGGCCGAGCGCGGTGACGCACACGACCGACGTCGAGCAGCGCTCGATCGCCCTGGGGGTCAGCAAGGGCAAGGGGTCGGTGACGGTGGACGTGCCGCGCGGCGACGCGGCGCTGGTGCCGCCCGGCTGGTACATGCTGTTCGTCACGGACCGGGACGGCACGTCGTCCGAGGCGAAGTGGGTCCACGTCGGCGAGGGCGGCTGACCGGCGCGCGCACGCCCGGGCCGCCCCCGCCCGCGGTCAGGCGGCCCGGGCGTTGCGGGCGAGGCCCAGCGCGTAGTCGGGCCACCACTGCCCGGCCGCCGGGCCGCCCCGGCACGGGCCGTCCGAGTCGCCGGGCCGCTTGATCCACAGGACGGCGTCGAGCAGCGGGTCGCCCGTGCGGTCGGTGGGCGGGGTGCCGAGGCCGCGTCCCGGCGGGTTGCACCAGGCGTCCTGGCGGTCGCCGGCCAGCGGGCCCTTGCCGTTGCGGCTGGTGTCCATGACGAAGTGCTTGCCGCCGACCGTGCCGGCCAGCGTGCGGCCGTACGCCTTGGTCGTCCCGTCGCTCTGGAAGTTGGAGACGTTCAGCGAGAAGCCGTCGGCCTGTGCGACGCCCGCCTTCTGGAGCGGCTCGGTGAGCTTGCCGGCGTCGGAGATCCAGCCGGGGTTGCCGGCGTCGAGGTAGACCTTGACCTTCGGCTGCTGCTTGAGCCGCTGGATCGCCTCGGAGAGCAGTTGGTAGCGGTCCGCGTGGTACTCGGCCGGGGTGCAGCCGTCCACGATGTGCGGGATCGCGTCGGGCTCCAGGACGACCAGGGCGGGCGCGTCACCGATGGCCCGCGCGAAGGCGTCCACCCAGTTCCGGTAGGAGTCGGCGCTGCCCGCGCCGCCCGCGGAGTGCTGGCCGCAGTCGCGGTGCGGGATGTTGTAGGCGACGAGGACCGCGGTGCGGCCCGCCTTCGCCGCGCCCCCGGTGGCCTCGTCGATGTCGGGGGCCGGGTCGTCCCCGGCCGGCCACACCGCCATGGGCTGTTCGGAGATGCGCTTGAGCGCCTGGGCGTCCCCTTCCCTGCCCTGCTCCTGCCACTGCCTGACCTGGCGGGCGGCGGGGCTGTCGGGGTCGACCCAGAAGGCGCCCCGGGGCGGCGGGGTGGCGTCGGTGGAGGGGCCGCGCACGGCGGACGTGTCCGTGGTGCCGGACCCGGAGTCCGAGGAGCAGCCCGTCGGGAGCCCGAGGGCGGCGAGGGCCGCGAGGGCCGTGAACGTGCGGAGCAGCCGGTGCATCCAGCCCCCTTGGGCGACGGTGACGGTGACGGTGGTGACAGTGACGGTCAGTCAGCCCGGCAATCGTTACATAAAGGACTAATCGCGCCCTTGTGCCACACCGCCCCCGGTGCCGAGCGCGATGCCCAGCGGCGTGCACTCGTAGAACACCTGGTGTCCGTAGCGCCGCGACACCAGCAGGCCCGCGTCCCGCAGCGCCCCCAGGTGCGCCGACACCGAGGACGGCGCGAGCCCGAGCCGGTGCGCGAGCCCCGTGGTGGTGGCGGGCGCGTCGAGCGCGGCGAGGACGCCGGCCCGGCCGCGGCCGAGGAGCCGTACGAGCGCCTCGGGGGCACGGTCGCCCGGCTCGGCCCACAGGCCCGCGATGCCCCGCACCGGATAGGCGATCGTCGGCTGCCACGGCGGGTCGAAGCCGCTGATCACGTCCGGCCAGGAGAAGACGCTCGGGATCAGGACGAGCCCCTGCCCCGACAGGTGCCGCACGTGCTCGTCCCGCCACTCGACGGTCAGCGTCCCCGCGTCCCACGTCAGCCGGTGGTCGAGCTCGGGGAGCAGCCCGCCGAGGCCCACCTGGGCGAGCCGCCGCGAGTGGAAGGCGACGTCGGCCTCCAGGAGGGCGCGCAGCCGCGGCCAGTCCGGTTCGATCAGGGCGTGCCAGGCCGCGGTCATGTCGTCCGCGAGGTCCTGGACGGCGGCGGCCGGGTCGGCGAGCAGGGCGCGGCCCTTCGGGGACTCGGCGGCGCCCGGGGTGCAGGCGAGCGCCCGCGCCATGTCGTCCGCCGCGGCGGCGGGGTCGGACGCCCGGACGGCCGCGATCTCCTCGTCGAAGCGGGCCGCGGGACCGATCGGCGGCGGCCCGAGGAAGTCGGGGGAGTGGCCGCGCCGGGGCATCAGGAGCCACAGCCCGGAGAGGTCGAGGCCGCGGCTCGCCGCACGGATCCGGCGCAGCCACCGCGGGTGGTAGGCGTGGCGCTCGGGCCGCTTGAGGGTGCGGACGGCCTCCTGGGTCTCCCACAGCGGCGACACCGCGAACCGGCAGCGCAGCAGGTCGTCCTGCCCGAAGTGGATATGAAACGGCACGGGCCCTCCGGGAGCGGGCGGCGAAGATTCGGCTGGGCCCGAAACTTTAGGGCGCCGCCCCGTCCCGCGCCAGGCTCCCCCCATGCCCGCCACGAACCCCATGCCCGCCACGAACCCCATGCCCGCCACGGACCCAGCGCCCGCCGACCCCACCGGATACACCCGCGTCTTCGCCGTGCGCGAGTTCCGCGCCGTCTTCGCCGCGCACTCGCTCTCGCTGCTCGGCGTCGTCGTCAGCGAGATCGCGCTGACCGTGCTGGTCTACGGGCTCACCGGGTCGCCGCTGCTCAGCGCCCTGACCTTCGCGCTCGGCATGCTCCCGTACCTGGTGGGCGGGACCCTCCTGGCGGGCATCGCGGACCGGTACCCGCCCCGGCGGGTGCTCGTCGTCTGCGACGTGGTGTGCGCCGGGTGCGCGGGACTCATGGCGCTGCCCGCCACCCCCGTCGCCGGACTGCTCGCGCTGCGCTGCGCCATCGCGCTCGTCGCGCCGGTCTTCAACGGCACGCGGATGGCGACCCTCACCGACATCCTCGGCGACGGCGACCTGTTCGTGCTCGGCCGCTCCCTGCTGCGGATCGTCTCGCAGAGCTCCGTGCTGGTGGGCTTCGGCCTCGGCGGGGTGCTGCTCACCGTCGTGAGCCCGCGCGGGGCGCTGGTCATCACCGTCTGCACGTTCGCGGTGTCGGCGGTGCTGCTGCGGTGCGGGACGCGGCGGCGGCCCGCGCGCGGGGGCGGGGGCGGCGCGCTGGTGCGGTACTCGCTGGGCGGCGCCCGGCAGGTCCTGGGCGACCGGCGGGTGCGGGCCCTGCTGCTGCTCTTCTGGGTGCCCCCGATGTTCCTGGTCGCCCCGGAGGTGCTCGCCGCGCCCTACGCGGACGAGATCGGCGTCGGCGTCGCGGGGGTCGGCCTGCTCATGTGCGCCCTGCCGGTGGGCACCATCGCGGGTGAGCTGTACGCGGGCTCGGCGCTGTCCGCGCACGGCCGCGCCCGCATCGTGCTGCCGCTCGCCTGCCTCACCCTGGTGCCGCTCCTGGCGTACGCGCTCACGCCGGGCCTGCTCCTCGCGCCGGCCGTCCTCGCGCTGGCCGGCGCCGGATCCGCGTACACGCTGGGCCTGGACCGCTGGTTCGTCGACGCCGTGCCCGACGGGCTGCGGGGGCGCGCGATGACCGTGCACACGGCGGGCCTGATGACGCTCCAGGGCGTCGGCATGGCGCTGGCCGGACTGGCCGCCGAGTTCTTCGCGGTGAGCACGGTCGTCACGGGCGCCGGGGCCCTCGGCACGGTGTGCTGTCTGCTCCTCGCGCGGGAGGTGCGGCGCACGCGGGTCCCGGCCGGGGGCGCCCGGGTC
Source organism: Streptomyces sp. NPDC002564 (assembly GCF_042889645.1). NCBI lineage: Bacteria > Bacillati > Actinomycetota > Actinomycetes > Kitasatosporales > Streptomycetaceae > Streptomyces > Streptomyces sp. NPDC002564. The sequence continues at coordinate 1,123,184 of NZ_JBIARE010000001.1, forward strand.
CGTACCGGAAAGCGCCGGAGGGAACGTACGCCCGAATTGCGAGACGGGGCTGACCAGCATATGACCGGCGGGTAAGGTCGATGCCGTGCCGAAGCCGCTCAGCCTCCCCTTCGATCCGATCGCCCGCGCCGACGAGCTCTGGAAGCAGCGCTGGGGGTCGGTCCCGGCCATGGGAGCGATCACCTCGATCATGCGCGCGCACCAGATCCTGCTCGCCGAGGTCGACGCGGTCGTCAAGCCGTACGGACTGACCTTCGCGCGCTACGAGGCGCTGGTGCTGCTGACGTTCTCGCAGGCCGGCGAGTTGCCGATGTCGAAGATCGGCGAGCGTCTGATGGTGCACCCGACGTCGGTCACCAACACCGTGGACCGCCTGGTGAAATCCGGCCTGGTCGCCAAGCGCCCGAATCCGAACGACGGGCGCGGCACGCTCGCCTCCATCACCGGGAAGGGCCGCGAGGTCGTCGAGGCGGCCACCCGCGAGCTGATGGCGATGGACTTCGGGCTCGGGGTGTACGACGCCGAGGAGTGCGCGGAGATCTTCGCGATGCTCCGGCCGCTGCGGGTGGCCGCGGAGGACTTCGAGGACCAGGGCTGAGGCCCGGCGCCGCGGGCCGAGGCGTGCGTCACGCCGCCCCGGGGCCGTGTCCGCGGGGGTTCGCGGGACGGTTACGCTCGTAGCCATGAAATCCAGCGTCCTGACCCGCTACCGGGTGATGGCCTACGTCACCGCCGTCATGCTCCTGATCCTGTGCGCCTGCATGGTGGCCAAGTACGGCTTCGAGAAGGGCGAGGGCCTGACGCTCGTCGTCTCGCAGGTCCACGGCGTGCTGTACATCATCTACCTGATCTTCGCCTTCGACCTGGGGTCCAAGGCGAAGTGGCCCTTCGGCAAGCTCCTGTGGGTGCTGGTCTCCGGCACGATCCCGACGGCCGCGTTCTTCGTCGAGCGCAAGGTCGTCCGCGAGGTCGAGCCGCTGATCGCCGACGGCGCCCCGGCCGCGGCCAAGGCGTAACACCCGCCGCCACGGGCAAGCCCGTGGCGGTTTCCCATCGACAGTTACTAGGACGTCCTAGTAAATTCGACAACATGGACGCTGACGCGATCGAGGAAGGCCGCCGCCGCTGGCAGGCCCGTTACGACAAGGCCCGCAAGCGCGATGCGGACTTCACCACGCTCTCCGGCGATCCGGTCGAGCCCGTCTACGGGCCCCGGCCCGGCGACTCGTACGACGGCTTCGAGCGGATCGGCTGGCCCGGGGAGTACCCCTTCACGCGCGGGCTCTACCCGACCGGCTACCGCGGCCGGACCTGGACCATCCGCCAGTTCGCGGGCTTCGGCAACGCCGAGCAGACCAACGAGCGCTACAAGATGATCCTGGCCAACGGCGGCGGCGGCCTCTCCGTCGCCTTCGACATGCCGACCCTCATGGGCCGCGACTCCGACGACCCGCGCTCGCTCGGCGAGGTCGGGCACTGCGGCGTCGCCATCGACTCCGCCGCCGACATGGAGGTCCTCTTCAAGGACATCCCGCTCGGCGACGTGACGACGTCCATGACGATCAGCGGGCCCGCCGTGCCGGCCTTCTGCATGTACCTCGTCGCCGCCGAGCGCCAGGGCGTCGACCCGGGCGTCCTGAACGGCACGCTGCAGACGGACATCTTCAAGGAGTACATCGCCCAGAAGGAGTGGCTCTTCCAGCCCGAGCCGCACCTGCGCCTCATCGGCGACCTCATGGAGCATTGCGCGCGCGACATCCCCGCGTACAAGCCGCTCTCCGTCTCCGGCTACCACATCCGGGAAGCCGGGGCGACGGCCGCGCAGGAGCTCGCCTACACCCTCGCGGACGGCTTCGGGTACGTGGAGCTCGGCCTCTCGCGCGGGCTCGACGTCGACGTCTTCGCGCCGGGGCTCTCCTTCTTCTTCGACGCGCACCTCGACTTCTTCGAGGAGATCGCCAAGTTCCGCGCCGCCCGCCGCATCTGGGCGCGCTGGCTGCGCGACGTCTACGGCGCGCGGACCGACAAGGCGCAGTGGCTGCGCTTCCACACCCAGACCGCCGGCGTCTCGCTCACCGCGCAGCAGCCCTACAACAACGTCGTGCGCACCGCGGTCGAGGCGCTCTCCGCGGTCCTCGGCGGCACCAACTCCCTGCACACCAACGCCCTCGACGAGACCCTCGCGCTGCCCAGCGAGCAGGCCGCCGAGATCGCGCTGCGCACCCAGCAGGTGCTCATGGAGGAGACCGGCGTCGCCAACGTGGCCGACCCGTTGGGCGGTTCCTGGTACGTCGAGCAGCTCACCGACCGCATCGAGGCGGACGCCGAGAAGATCTTCGAGCAGATCAAGGAGCGCGGCCGGCGCGCCCACCCGGACGGGCAGCACCCGATCGGCCCGATCACCTCGGGCATCCTGCGGGGCATCGAGGACGGCTGGTTCACCGGCGAGATCGCCGAGTCCGCCTTCCAGTACCAGCAGTCCTTGGAGAAGGGCGACAAGCGGGTCGTCGGCGTCAACGTCCACCACGGCTCGGTCACCGGCGACCTGGAGATCCTCCGCGTCAGCCACGAGGTCGAGCGCGAGCAGGTGCGCGAGCTCGGCGGGCGCAAGGAGCGGCGCGACGACGCGCGCGTGCGGTCCTCGCTCGACGCGATGCTGGCCGCCGCCCGCGACGGGTCCAACATGATCGGACCGATGCTGGAGGCCGTGCGCGCCGAGGCGACCCTCGGCGAGATCTGCGGAGTCCTGCGGGACGAATGGGGCGTATACACCGAACCGCCCGGCTTCTGACGGCGGCCGAAAAAGACAGGTGTGATTCCCCGGGGGCTGGGTAGGCGCGGCCGGTCAGCCGCCCCAGCCCCTGGAGTCACCCTTGAGCTCGACCGGCCACGCCCGTACCGCCGCCATCGCCATCGGAGCCGCGACCGTCACCGTCCTCGGTGCGTTGTTCGTCGCCGACGGCGAGAGCAGCGCGAGCCCCCCGACCGAGCCCAAGGTCCAGGACACGTTCGACTCGCTGGGCGCCGAGGTGCGTGCCGCCGAGCTGTCCGACGGGCGGACCGCGCACTACTCCGACACCGGCAACAAGCACGGCAAGCCCGTCCTGTTCATCGGCGGCACCGGCACCAGCGCCCGCGCCTCGCACATGACGGACTTCTTCCGCACCACCCGCGAGGACCTCGGCCTGCGGTTCATCTCCGTGGAGCGCAACGGCTTCGGCGACACCGCGTACGACAAGAACCTCGGCAAGGCCGACTACGCGAAGGACACCCTGGAGGTCCTCGACCGGCTCGGCGTCGACGACGTCTCCGTGATCGCGATATCCGGCGGCGGCCCCTACGCCGCCGAGCTCGCCGCGAAGGCCCCCGGGCGCATCTCCCAGCTCCACCTCGCCGCCGCCCTGCCGCCGGTCGGTCCCCGGCCCGAGTACTGCGGCCTCTCCGACGACGCGCTGACCGCCGCCGTCAAGGACCAGATCAAGGACCCGCGCACCTGGTGGGCCTTCCCCGACGACAGCCCCGTCAAGTCGATCCCGGGCTTCGCCGACACCGCGTACGAAGAGGGCGCGCGCACCTACAACCAGCGCGGCCAGCAGGCCGACCCGGCACCCCAGGTGCACGAGCAGCGGCTGTACTGCGAGCGCCCCGGCCCCGACCTCTCCGGCCTCGACGCGCCCGTCTACCTCTACGGCGGCAAGAAGGACACCACCGTGCCGCCCGCCACCCTCAAGACGTGGCAGGACGCGCTGCCCGGCAAGGAGAAGGTCCGCACGTACGCCGACTCCGGGCACGACGTGCAGTACCGGCACTGGGACCAGATCCTGGTCGACCTGGCCGGGCACGGCGACCGCACGGTGATCTGCAAGGGCGGCACGACGCGCGTCCTGGCCGCGGGCGAGGCCGACCGGCTCCTGGCCAAGGGCAAGGCCACGCTCGGCAGCTGCGCCTGGAAGAAGAAGTAGCGCCCCCGTCGCGCACGGCGGCGCCCCCGCCGCGCGCGGCCGTGGTCAGGGCGCGGGCAGCGTGAGGCGGAACTGCGCGCCGCCGCCCGGCGCCCGCTCCGCCGTCAGCTCCGCCTTGTGCGCGTGCGCGATCTGCCGGGCCATCGCGAGACCCAGGCCCGAGCCCGGCAGGGCGCGGGCCTTCTCCGCGCGGTAGAACCGGTCGAAGACGTACGGCAGGTCCTCCTCCGCGATGCCGGGCCCGTGGTCGCGCACGGTCAGCGCGGCGCCGGTCAGCGAGACCTCGACGGGCGCGCCCGCCGGGCTGAACTTGGCCGCGTTGTCCAGGAGGTTGGTGAGCAGCCGGGACAGCCGTGCCGGTACGCCGGGGACGCTGAGGTCCACCGCCTCCGGCGCCACCCGCAGCGCGAACGGCACGGCCGGCCAGTGCTCGCGCGCCGCGTCCACCGCGTGGGCGGTCAGCGGGGCGAGGCGCACCTCCTCCAGGAGCGGCTGCGGCTCCTCGTCCCTGGCCAGCTCGATCAAGTCGTTGACCAGACCGGTGACTTCGCGCAGCTGACGGCCCAGCGCCCCGGACGCCCGCTCGCGCTGCGCGTCCGTCAACCGGTCCGCCCTGGCCAGGAGTTCGGCGTTCGTGCGCAGCGCCGTCAGCGGCGTGCGCAGCTCGTGCGACGCGTCGGCGACCAGCCTGCGGCGGGCCGCCACCGACTCCTCGAGCTCGGCGAGCATCGTGTTGAACGTCGTGGCCAGGCGCGTGACCTCGTCCTGGTGACCGGCCCGCCCCGGCGGCTCCGGCGGCAGCTCGATGCGGTGGCGGGCGTCCCGGGTCGCCGCGATGCGCTCGGCCGTCGCGGTCAGCCGCGTGATCGGCGCGAGCCCGGTGCGCGAGACCCAGTAGCCGCCGACCGCGGAGAGCAGCACACCGGCGCCGCCCACCGCCGAGAGCAGCGACGCGGCCTGGCTGACCCCGCGCTCGGCGATGTCGGCGCGCAGCGCGACCTGGACGGCGTCCCCGTCGCCGTACGACGTCGTGTACATCCGCGTCGGCTTCCCGTGCAGCGTCAGGCTCGTGTAGTACGGGGCCGCCTGCCGGGCGGCGACCTTGCGGGTCTCCCCGGTCACCGGCAGCAGATAGGGCTCGGCCGGGTCGTCCGCCGCGTCGGCGGGGACGATCTGGGAGCAGGCGGGGGCGCCCAGGTAGCGGCACTCGCCGGTGACGACACCCGGCTCGGTGTCGTAGTGCCGCTGCTGCGCGATGAGCGTCGCCGACTGGGCGAGGTTCTGGTCGAGCTGCTGGTAGAGCTTGTAGCGGATCACGAAGAACGCGGCGGCGCACACCCCGATCGCCACCAGCGCCACCGCCGCCGCGGCCGCCACCGCCAGGCGGGTGCGCAGCGGCCTGCGGCGCCGCCAGCGCGTGCCGAGCCTGCGCCGCGCGCTCACGGGGAGCCCAGCCGGTAGCCGACGCCGTGCACCGTGTGGACCAGCCGCGGCTCGCCGCCCGACTCCAGCTTGCGCCGCAGATACCCCACGTACACCGCGAGGGAGTTGGAGTCCGGGCCGAAGTCGCGGCCCCACACCGTCTGCTGGATCAGCTCGCGCGGCAGCACCTGCCCCGCGTTGCGCAGCAGCAGTTCGAGCAGCACCGCCTCCGTACGGCTGAACTCCACCCGGCGCCCGCCGCGCCGTCCGGTACGCGTCGCCGGGTCCAGGACCAGATCGCCGTACGCCAGGTCGTCGGGGTCGTCCGCGGCCCGCTCCGCCGTCGCCCGGCGCAGCAGCGCCCGCACCCGGGCCACCAGCTCGTCCAGCGCGAACGGCTTGACCAGGTAGTCGTCGGCGCCCGCGTCCAGGCCGTCCACCCGCTCGCTCACCGAGTCCAGCGCGGTCAGCACGAGCACCGGGGTGCGGTCGCCCGCGGCGCGCAGCTGACGGCACACCGCGAGGCCGTCCATGACCGGCATCAGCACGTCCAGGACCACCAGGTCCGGTTCCCAGCGGGCCACCGCCGTCAGCGCGCGGTGGCCGTCCGCCGCGCCCCGCACCCGGTGCCCCTCGATCGTCAGGGCGTCCTCGACGGCGGCCCGCACCTCCGGGTCGTCGTCGACGACGAGGATCTTGTGCGGGACGGGCTCACCCGCACCCGGCGGACCGCCCCTGCTGGTCGGGCTCGCGAAGCTCATGCACCAAAGGTGCCAAACGCGGCTCTTAAAACCCTCTTAGACCCTCGCGTGAAGCTCCACTGCCATGCGAACCACTCACTCCGACCGCGCCGCCGCCCCGGGCCGCGCCGGGCTCTCCGTCGTGATCGGCGCGGGCGGCACCGGTGGCCACATCTACCCGGGCCTCGCCCTCGCCGACGCGCTGCGCCGGGCCGTGCCCGGGGCGGTGATCTCCTTCGTCGGCACCGAGCGGGGCCTGGAGACCCGGCTGATACCGGACGCCGGGTACCGCCTGCACACCGTCGACATGATCCCCTTCGACCCCTCGCTCGGCGCCCGCCGCTATCTGCTGCCCGCCGCCCTGATGAAGTCCGGCGCCCAGTGCCGGGCCATCCTGCGCGCCCAGGGCGCACAGGTCGCCGTCGGCATGGGCGGCTACCCCAGCGCCCCCGTCATCGTCGGCGCCCGGATGGCGGGGCTGCCGAGCCTCATCCACGAGTCCAACGCCGTGCCGGGCCGCGCCAACCGGTTCGCCGCCCGGCTCACCCCGAACATCGCCGTCGCCTTCGACCGCAGCCGCGCCCACCTGCCGGGCGGCGGGCGCGCGCACACCACCGGGATGCCGATCGCCGCGCCGCTCGCCGCGCTCGACCGGGCCGCGCTGCGCGACGAGGCCCGGCGCTCGCTCGGCGTGCCGCCGGGCGCCCGCCTCGTGCTGTTCAACGGCGGCAGCCTGGGCGCGGCCCGCCTCACCGAGGCCGCGGTCGGTCTCGCCGCCCGCTGGCAGGGCCGCGCGGACGTGCACCTCCTCATCAAGACCGGGCCCGCCGCCCTGGAGGAGACCCGCGCCCGGCTCGCCTTCGAGGGCGGCGACGCCGTCGCCCGCGCCGTCCCCTACCTGGACCGCATGGACCTCTCCTACGCCGCCGCCGACCTCGTCGTGTGCCGGGCCGGCTCCGCGACCGTCGCCGAACTGGCCGCCACCGGCGTCCCCGCCGTCCTCGTGCCCTACCCGCACGCGCCCGGCGACCACCAGACCCACAACGCCCGCGTCCTGTCCGACGCCGGCGCGGGCGTCCTGCTGCCCGACGCCGAGACCACCGCGGACCGCCTCGCCCAGCTGGTCGGCCCGCTCCTCGCGGACCCGGCGCGGCTGGCCGCGATGAGCGGCGCCGCCGACCCGGGCCCGCACGCCCGCGCCGCCGACCTGCTCGCCGAGCAGGTCCTGCGCCTCGCCCGCACCACCCCTCACCTGGATCACCTGGAGTACGCATGAACACCACCGCAGCCGCACCGGACACCTTCTCCTGGCAGCACCGCACCGTCCTGGTCACGGGTGCCGAGGGCTTCATCGGCTCGACCCTCGTCGACCTGCTGCTCGACGCGGGCGCCACGGTCCGCGCCTTCGTGCACTACAAGCCGTACGCGGAGAAGGGGCACCTGGCCCACCTCATCGGCGACCCGCGGGTCGAGATGATCGCGGGGGACGTCCGGGACCCGGGGCGCGTGATGGACGCGGTCGCCGGGTGCGACACGGTCTTCCACCTCGCCGCGCTGATCGGCATCCCGTACTCGTACGACTCCCCGGGCGCCTACGTCCAGACGAACGTGGTCGGCACCGAGAACGTCGCCGAGGCGTGCCGCAGGCACTCCGTGCGGCGGCTCGTCCACACGTCCACGAGCGAGGTGTACGGGACCGCGCTGACCGCGCCGATCGCCGAGTCGCACCCGCTCCAGCCGCAGTCGCCGTACTCGGCGTCGAAGATCGGCGCCGACATGATGGCGCTGTCGCACTGGCACGCCTTCGAGCTGCCGGTGACGGTGGTCCGGCCCTTCAACACGTACGGCCCGCGGCAGTCGGCGCGCGCCGTGATCCCCACGATCCTCGCCCAACTCCACGCGGGCGCCCGGGAGATCAAGCTCGGCTCGCTGACGCCCACGCGGGACTTCACGTACGTCACGGACACGGCGCGGGGCTTCCTGGCGATGGCGGTCGCCGACCGGGCGCTCGGCCATGCGGTGAACCTCGGCGTGGGGCGGGAGATCTCCATCGGCGACCTCGCCGACGCGCTGATCGAGGCGTCCGGGCGGGAGGCGTCCGTGGTCGTCGACCCGGCGCGGCTGCGGCCCTCGGGGAGCGAGGTCGAGCGGCTCCTTTCGGACAACTCGCGGGCGCGGGAGTGGGCCGGCTGGGAGCCGGAGGTCTCCCTCGCCGAGGGGCTCAAGCTCACCTCCGCGTGGGTCGCGGAGAACCTGGACCTGTTCGCGCCCTCGCGCTACCAGGTGTGACCTTCGGCAGGAGCCTCAGCCCTGGCCCGCTGCCGCCGCCAGGCCGCCCAGGAGGAGGAGGGTGAAGCTGCGGGCCCAGTCCTCGTCCACCGGTTCCGCGCTGACCAGGGCGCGGTGCACCACCGCGCCGGCGATCACGTCGAAGATGAGGTCGGCGGTGCGGCCCGCCGCCGACGGGTCGGACTCGGCGGGGAGTTCACCGCGGTCCTGGGCGCGGGAGCGGCCCTGGAGGACCAGGCGTTTCTGCCGGTCGACGATGGACGCGCGGATGCGGTCGCGCAGCGGCTCGTCCGTCGTCGACTCGGCCACCACCGCCATCAGGGCCGTCTTCGTCTCGGGGCGGTTGAGCAGGGCCGCGAACTGCAGCACCACGCCCTCGATGTCGGCCGCGAGGCTGCCCCGGTCCGGCAGCTCCAGCTCGTCGAAGAGCTCCGCCACCGCGTCCACGACCAGCTCGCTCTTGCCCGCCCAGCGCCGGTACAGCGTCGTCTTGGCGACGCCCGCGCGGGTGGCGACCGCGCCGAGGGTCAGCTTGGACCAGCCGAGCTCGACGAGCCCCTGCCGGGTCGCCTCCAGGATCGCGGCGTCGGCGGTCGCGCTGCGCGGACGGCCGCCGGTGCGGGAGGGCGGAGTGGTGCGGCTCTGCATTCCGCGACCATACCGGCCAGTACGGAGCGGTTCGGGGTGCCGAGTGAGCGAGATCACCGGCAGGCGTCTCCCCGCGCCGGATGCCGGACAGTTACGCTACGACCCGTAGCGAAAGCTCCGGGGTGGCGGACGGCGCACCTCTTTCACCCAGGAGCGAAAGCGCACGAGAGACAACCACGCAGCACGACCACGGCACGGGGTGGGGACCCCGGGCCAACCAGCGGTCCTCCTCGGGACCTTGAACCAGCCCACTGCGGCCCCGCAATCCGGCGGGGGGCCGAAGCCGGGCGCGGTTCCCGCACGGCTTGGGGGAGGATGTACTCATGCAGCCACGGAACATGTCCATGAGCGGTGTCGTCGACCTCGCCGCGGTGAAGGCGGCCCAGGAGGCCAAGGCCAAGGCGGAGCAGGCGCGCGCCGAAGCGGCCCGGCAGGGCGGGGGCGCGGCGGGCGCCGCGATCTCCCCGGCCTCACTCGTCATCGATGTCGACGAGGCGGGCTTCGAGCGCGAGGTCCTGCAGCGCTCCAACGAGGTACCGGTCGTCATCGACTTCTGGGCCGAGTGGTGCGAGCCGTGCAAGCAGCTGAGCCCCCTTCTGGAGCGGCTCGCGCAGGAGTACAACGGCCGTTTCCTCCTTGCCAAGATCGACGTCGACGCCAACCAGATGCTGATGCAGCAGTTCGGGGTCCAGGGGATCCCGGCCGTCTTCGCGGTGGTGGCCGGACAGGCCCTGCCGCTCTTCCAGGGGGCCGCCCCCGAGGCGCAGATCCGCCAGACCCTGGACCAGCTCATCCAGGTCGGCGAGGAGCGCTTCGGCCTGACCGGCCTGGTGGTCGACGCCGACGGCCAGGGTCAGGGCCAGGAGGCCCCGGCGGCGCCCGAGGTGCCGGCCGGTCCGCACGACGCGCTGCTCGAAGCGGCCGTCCAGGCCTTGGACGCGGGCGATCTGGGCGGTGCCGTGCAGGCGTACAGGAACGTGCTCAGCGACGATCCGGCCAACACGGAGGCCAAGCTCGGCCTCGCCCAGGCCGAGCTGCTGCTGCGCGTGCAGGGTCTGGACGCGCAGGTGGTCCGCAAGGACGCCGCCGACAGGCCGGCCGACGTCGCGGCGCAGATCGCCGCCGCCGACCTGGATCTGGTGGGCGGTCATGTCGAGGACGCCTTCGGGCGGCTCATCGACACCGTGCGGCGCACGGCCGGCGACGACCGGGATGCCGCGCGGGTGCGCCTGCTCGAACTCTTCGAGGTGGTGGGCGGGGAGGACCCGCGGGTGAACGCCGCGCGCACCTCGCTCGCCCGGGTGCTCTTCTGACCCCTGCGTGACCTCCGGCCGGTTCGTCCCCGGCCGTCCGGCTGACCAGTCCCTAAACGCAGGGGCCTGTGATGCCGAGGTGAAAAGTCTGTCCCCAGGACGCAACAGCGGTCGCACTTTGCCAAAACTTGGCAAATGCGGCCGCTGTTACTTGGAGTAAGACAGCGGCTTCCTTCTGGGCGCATTCGCCCGCCCATGTCCCGTTCTGTTCCGACCCGTTGGGCCACCGTCCGTACCCGACCGATACCGCGCGGTCGCGCTTCGGTTATCCGGCCGTTACTAGCGAGTAACGAACCCCCTTGTGCGGGGGCCGAGAATGCACCACGATCGGCCACGCTCGGTCCGATGACCCGCAGCCCGACAGCCAATCGGGAGCGGGGTTTCTGGGTCCCCACCGAGCAGGCCGGTGACGCCGTCGCCGGTCTTGGACAGGGGGGTCTCTGCCGTCCCGGCAGGGCCTGTCCGTGCGGTCGTGCGTGATGCGTCAGGCGCGACCAGTGGTTGTCGCTCGGGGGTGATCGCCGGTGAAGTGTGGTGCGGTTGCGCGCCTCCGATGCGGGCGCTCTCCTTCCCGAGGACGTAGCACTTCTCCCATCCCTGCCCGGCTGAGCCGCCCCAAGGGGAGCAGTCAGGGCCGGAGATGTACGTCCGAGAAGGAGGAAAGTCATGGAGTCCGTGGCTCGTGGCGGAACCAGATGGAAGCGGTTCGCCGTGGTCATGGTGCCGAGCGTCGCGGCGACTGCCGCGATAGGCGTCGCCCTGTCCCAGGGTGCGCTCGCGGCATCGTTCAGTGTGTCCGGTCAGCAGTTCAAGGTGACCGCAAAGGAGCTCAAGGGTACGGGATTCGTCCAGTACGGAGCCCTTGACAGCGGCAAGTCGGGTGCCCACCCGGTGGCCGTCGTCGGTCTCGACGAGGCCACGATCACCAATCTCTGCCAGTCGGTGGTCGTGCCGGTCCCGGTCTTCGGCGATGTGTCGATGACCCTCAAGGCCGGTGGCGAGGGTGGCCCGAAGGTCAAGGCCAAGAAGCTCTACATCGATGCCGACGACCTGAAGGCCAACGCGACCTTCAACAAGGTCGACATCGGTGTCTCGGTCGACCAGACCACCAAGGGCCCGGGTCCGGCGAAGGGCGACAAGTACGCCCCGGACTCGTTCGCGCAGCAGGCGGAGTCGGTGAAGTTCACCGATGTTCAGCAGCGTGCGTGGGCGACCACCGCCGGCACCTTCAAGCTCTCTGGCCTGGGCATGTCGGTCAAGAAGGGCAAGCACGAGTGCTACTAGGGCAGTTGATGCCCTAGCGGGTCGCGACAGGCGGCCCGGTGCGCACTCGATGCGATGAGAACGGCCGGGCGCGGGGGCGCGACGGCATATCTGACGGAGCCGTCCCCGTGCCCGAAACCGCACGACACACAGAACCAACGCCATTCCCGAGGAGCTGTACGACATGAGCGCCGAAGCGCAAGTGGGACTGGGCGACAAGCTCGGCCGGATGCGCCGATCGTTCCGAGGGTGGCGCGGTCAGCGCCCGTTCTGGGGTGGTCTGCTGACGCTGCTCGGCGGCATCCCGATCATGTACTTCCCGTACGCGAACCTCACGCTCGGCACGATGACGATCCGGATGGCGACCACCGCCGGCGCCGGATCGCTGATCATCGGCGTGCTGTTGGTCGTGCTCGGCCTGACCATGTGGTTCCAGCCGCACTCCCGGGTCTTCGCGGGTGTCGCGGCGATTCTGCTCGCCCTGGTCTCCCTGGTCGTCTCCAACTTCGGCGGCTTCGTCATCGGCTTCCTGCTCGCCCTGATCGGCGGCGCCCTCGGCGTCTCCTGGGCGCACGCGAAGCCCGGCGGTGACCCCGCGAAGGGGCGTACGGCCAAGGACTCCGACGGTCCCGTCGACGACGGGACGCCCGAGCCCACCGGCCCGGCCGGCGCGGGTGGGGTGAACGGCGAGCAGGACCATCTGTCAGGAACGAGCCCGACAAACGGGACGAACGGGAGGCACCGTGCCGGCTGACGAGGTGCACCACGAGGGCTTCGCGGGGGAGCCCCGTGCGAGAACCGGGCCGCGCCACGCGGCCCCCAGGAAGCCGCTGCTCACCCGGCTGCAGGTTCCCGCGGGAAAGGCGATAGCCATCGCCGCCATGCCCACCGCCGTACTGATGGGCATGGGGCTGACCCCGACGCTCGCGCAGGCCAAGCCGGGAGTCCCGGACAACCCCTTCCAGGACGGCCCGTGTGTCACGGCGCCGGACAAGGACGCCGAGGACGCGGAGAAGGACGCCGCGGACAAGGCGAAGGAAGAGGCCGAGAAGAAGGCCGCGGAGAAGAAGGCCGCGGAGAAGGCCGCCGAGGAGAAGGCGAAGCAGAAGGAAGCCGAGGACGCCGAGAAGCAGGCGGACGAGGACGAGGCGAAGAAGGGCGACGCCAAGGAGCCCGCTCCGTCGGCCTCGCCCTCCCCGGACGGCACGGCGGACCCGGACGACAAGGACGGGCCCACCCCTTCCACCGGTGACAGGGCCGGCGAGGAGGAGTCGGGGAAGACTCCCGAGCCGGACAAGACCAAGAACCCCTGGGACCCGCTGGGCCTCGGCGAGGCCCTCAAGGACGCCTTCACGCCCGACGGGAAGAAGTCCGGGAGCCCCGAGCCGGACCCGGCCGCGTCCGGGAAGTCCGACGAGTCCGACGAGCCCGACGACTCCGACGCGACCGCCGGGTCCGGGAAGGACCGGGCCGGCGACGAGAAGGACGCCAAGGACGCCGAGGACCCGCTCAAGGACACCACCGACAAGGTCACCAAGCCGGTCGACGACACCGTCGACGGACTCAAGGACGGCCTGAAGGACGGCAAGGACAGCGCCGAGGACGCCGCGGACAAGCTCAAGGAAGCAGCCGACAAGGCGGCCGAGGACGCGGCGAAGGACAAGGCCGAGGACCCGATGGCCCCGGACGAGGACGGCAAGAAGCCCTTCCCGTGCGTGGTCGAGAAGAAGGTCGACGGCGAGGGCGAGAAGCCGCCCGCGCCGATCCCGAACCAGCCGTGGCACCTGGAAGCCAGCTCGCTCACCCTCAAGGGAGCCGACTACCAGGGCGTCGTGAACCTCACGATGCCCAACGGCCAGTCCAAGCAGGCCCTGAAGTACGTCATCCAGAAGACCGACATCGGCGACCTGCACCAGATCGTCGAGGGTCCGGGCGGCAAGAAGTACCACGTCGAGGCCGCCAAGGGCTCCACGTCCACCATCCGGGACGGGGAGACGACGATGTACACCGAGCGGATCTCGGGCAAGCTGTTCGGGCTGATCCCGATCACCTTCGACCCCGAGCACCCGCCGCCGCTGAACATCCCGCTGATCCACTTCACCGACGTGAAGGTGCAGCAGGCGGGCCAGTTCGGCGGGAACCTGACGATTCCGGGCCTGCACCAGTCGATCACCGACTGAGTCGCCGGTCCCCACGCACCGAGGGCGCCTCCCCACGCGGGGAGGCGCCCTCGGTGCGTGTCGCGTGCGGCGGTCAGTCGCGCTCGCCGCCGCCCAGGTGGTGCACCCGGACCATGTTGGTGGTGCCGGGGACGCCGGGGGGCGAACCCGCGGTGATGACGACCGTGTCGCCGTCGTTGAAGCGGTTGAGCTTGATCAGTTCGGCGTCGACCAGCTCGACCATCGCGTCGGTGTTGTCGACGTGCGGCACGACGTAGGTGTCCACGCCCCAGCTCAGCGTGAGCTGGTTGCGGGTCGCCTCGTCCGTGGTGAAGGCCAGGATCGGCTGGGCCGCGCGGTAGCGGGACAGGCGGCGGGCCGTGTCACCGGACTGCGTGAAGGCGACCAGCGCCTCGCCGCCCAGGAAGTCCGCGATCTCGCACGCGGCACGGGCCACCGAACCACCCTGCGTACGCGGCTTCTTGCCGGGCACGAGCGGCTGCAGGCCCTTGGCGAGCAGCTCCTCCTCGGCCGCCTTGACGATCTTCGACATCGTCTTGACGGTCTCGATCGGGTACGCGCCCACGCTCGACTCGGCCGACAGCATGACCGCGTCCGCGCCGTCCAGGATCGCGTTGGCGACGTCGGAGGCCTCGGCGCGGGTGGGGCGCGAGTTGGTGATCATCGACTCCATCATCTGGGTCGCGACGATCACCGGCTTGGCGTTGCGGCGGCACATCTCCACGAGGCGCTTCTGCACCATCGGGACCTTCTCGAGCGGGTACTCGACGGCCAGGTCGCCACGGGCCACCATCACGGCGTCGAACGCCGCGACGACGCCCTCCATGTTGGCGACGGCCTGCGGCTTCTCCACCTTGGCGATGACGGGGACCCGGCGGCCCTCCTCGTCCATCACCTTGTGGACGTCCTTGACGTCGTTGGCGTCGCGCACGAAGGACAGGGCGACCATGTCGCAGCCCATCTTCAGGGCGAAGCGCAGGTCCTCGATGTCCTTCTCGGACAGGGCGGGGACGTTCACGGCCGCGCCGGGCAGGTTGATGCCCTTGTGGTCGGAGATGACACCGCCCTCGACGACGATCGTCTTCACGCGCGGCCCGTCCACCTCGACCACGCGCAGCTCGACGTTGCCGTCGTTGATCAGGACCTGGTCGCCCTTGGAGACGTCGCCGGGCAGACCCTTGTAGGTCGTGCCGCAGATCGACTTGTCGCCCGGGACGTCCTCGGTGGTGATGGTGAACTCGTCACCGCGCACCAGCTCGACGGGACCCTCGGCGAAGGTCTCCAGGCGGATCTTCGGGCCCTGCAGGTCGGCGAGGACGCCGACGGCACGGCCCGTCTTCACGGCGGCCGCACGGACGCGGTCGTACCGCCCCTGGTGCTCGGCGTGCGTGCCGTGGCTGAAATTGAAGCGGGCCACGTTCATACCGGCTTCGATCAGCGAGACGAGCTGCTCTTCGGAGTCGACGGCGGGGCCCAGCGTGCAGACGATTTTGGAACGGCGCATGGGGCGATCCTATCGGTTTGTTTCGCTACGGAATATTCCGTCTGGTGGAATCTACAAATGGGCGGAAGTGCGCTCAGGCGTTGCGGTCGGCGACCAATGCATACGTCTGCGACGCGATCTCCAATTCTTCGTCGGTCGGCACCACGGCCACGGCCACGCGCGCGTATTCCGGCGAAATGAGCCGCGCTTCGTCGGAACGTACGGAATTGAGCGCGCCGTCGACCGCCAGGCCCAGCTCCTCCAGGCCCGCCACCGCCGCCTCGCGCACCGGGGCGGCGTTCTCGCCGACGCCCGCCGTGAACGCGATGGCGTCCACGCGGCCGAGGACCGCGTAATAGGCGCCGATGTACTTCTTCAGGCGGTGGACGTAAATGTCGAAGGCCAGTGCCGCCTGTTCGTCGCCCTCGTCGACGCGCCGCCGGATCTCCCGCATGTCGTTGTCGCCGCAGAGCCCGATCAGGCCGCTCTTCTTGTTGAGCAGGACGTCGATCTCGTCGATCGACATTCCGCCGACCCGGGCCAGGTGGAAGATGACCGCGGGGTCCGTGTCACCGGAACGGGTGCCCATCACGAGCCCTTCCAGCGGGGTGAGCCCCATCGAGGTGTCCACGCAGACGCCGCCCCGCACGGCGCTCGCCGACGCGCCGTTGCCCAGGTGCAGCACGATGACGTTGACGTCCTCGGGGGCCTTGCCCAGGAGCGCCGCGGTCTTGCGCGAGACGTACGCGTGGGACGTGCCGTGGAAGCCGTAGCGCCGCACGCGGTGCTCGTCGGCGGTCGCCACGTCGATCGCGTAGCGCGCCGCGGCCTCCGGCATCGTCGTGTGGAACGCGGTGTCGAAGACGGCGACCTGCGGCAGGTCGGGGCGCAGCGCCTGGGCGGTGCGGATGCCGGTGATGTTGGCCGGGTTGTGCAGCGGGGCCACCGGCACCAGGCGCTCGATCTCGGCGAGGACCTCGTCGGTGATCACGGTCGGCGCGGTGAACTTCAGGCCGCCGTGCACCACCCGGTGGCCGATCGCGGCCAGCTCGGGGGAGTCGAGGCCGAGCCCGTCGGCGGCGAGCTCCCGGGCGACGGCCTCGAGGGCCGCCTCGTGGTCGGCGATGGGCTCCTCGCGCTCACGGGTCTCGGCGCCGCCGCCGGTCAGCGGGGTGTGCTTGAGCCGCGAGGTCTCCTCGCCGATCCGCTCGACCAGGCCGACGGCGAGGCGGGAGCTGTCGCGCATGTCGAGCAGCTGGTACTTCACCGACGAGGAGCCGGAGTTGAGGACGAGTACGCGAGTGGCGGTCACGGGGAGAGACGCTTTCTGTGGGGGACTGGCTGCGGGGGTCACTGGACGGGAGCGGGCGTCTGCGCCTGGATCGCCGTGATGGCGACGGTGTTGACGATGTCCTGGACGAGGGCGCCCCGGGACAGGTCGTTCACCGGCTTGCGCAGACCCTGCAGGACCGGGCCGACGGCGATCGCGCCGGCCGAGCGCTGCACGGCCTTGTAGGTGTTGTTGCCGGTGTTCAGGTCCGGGAAGATCAGCACGCTGGCCTGACCCGCGACGTCCGAGTCCGGCAGCTTGGTGGCCGCGACGGAGGGCTCCACGGCGGCGTCGTACTGGATCGGGCCCTCGATCTTCAGGTCCGGGCGCGCGGCCCGCACCTTCTCGGTGGCCTCGCGCACCTTGTCGACGTCGGCGCCCGAACCGGACGTGCCCGTCGAGTAGGAGAGCATCGCGATCCGCGGCTCCACCCCGAACTGCCGGGCGGTGGACGCCGCCTGCACGGCGATGTCGGCGAGCTGCTCGGCGTTCGGGTCCGGGTTCACCGCGCAGTCGCCGTACACGAGGACCTTGTCGGCCAGGCACATGAAGAAGACCGAGGAGACGATCGAGGCCTCCGGCTTGGTCTTGATGATCTCGAAGGCGGGGCGGATGGTCGCGGCGGTGGAGTGCACCGAGCCGGAGACCATGCCGTCGGCCAGGCCCTCCTGGACCATCAGCGTGCCGAAGTAGTTCACGTCCGCCACCACGTCGTACGCCAGCTCGACGGTGACGCCCTTGTGGGCGCGCAGCTCGGCGTACTTCGCGGCGAACCGGTCCCGCAGCTCGGAGGTCTGCGGGTCGATGAGCTCGGAGTCGGCGAGGTCCACGCCCAGGTCGGCGGCCTTCTTGCGGATCTGCTCGACCGGTCCGAGCAGCGTCAGGTCGCACACGCCCCGGCGCAGCAGTACGTCGGCGGCGCGCAGCACCCGCTCCTCGGTGCCCTCCGGCAGCACGACGCGGCGCCGGTCGGCGCGGGCCTGCTCCAGGAGCTTGTGCTCGAACATCATCGGCGTGACGCGGTCGCTGCTCGGCGCCGAGACGCGGCCCAGCAGGTCCGCGGTGTCGACGTACCGCTCGAAGAGGCCGAGGGCGGTCTCCGCCTTGCGGGGCGTCGTCGCGTTCAGCTTCCCCTCCAGCGCGAACAGCTCGGCCGCGGTGGGGAAGGAGCCGCCGGAGACGGCGACCACCGGGGTGCCGGGCGCGAGGCGGTCGGCGAGGGTGAGGATCTCCTGGCCCGGCTGCTCGTTCAGGGTCAGCAGGACGCCCGCTATCGGCGGGGTGCCGGCGCTGTGCGCGGCGAGCGAGCCCACGACGAGGTCGGCGCGGTCGCCGGGGGTGACCACCAGGCAGCCGGGGGTCAGGGCGTTCAGGAAGTTCGGCAGCATGGCGCCGCCGAAGACGAAGTCCAGGGCGTCGCGGGCCAGCCCCGAGTCGTCGCCGAGCAGCACGCGGCCGCCCAGGGCGTGGGTGATCTGCGCGACGGTCGGCGCGGAGAGCGCGGCCTCGTCCGGCAGGACGTAGCAGGGCACGGGCAGGCGTGCCTCCAGGCGCTCGTGGATCTCGTCGCGGTCGGCCGGGGCCACCCGGTTGGTGATCATGGCGAGGACGTCGCAGCCGAGCGAGTCGTAGGCGCGGTAGGCGTTGCGCGTCTCGGCGCGCACCGACTCGGCGGTCTGGTTCTTGCCGCCGACCACGGGGAGCACCGAGGCGCCGAACTCGTTCGCGAGGCGGGCGTTCAGCGCGAGCTCGTCGGGGAGCTGGGTGGCGGCGAAGTCCGTGCCGAGCACGAGGACCACCTCATAATCCCTCGCGACCCGGTGGAACCGGTCGACGAGCCGGGAGACCAGCTCGTCGGTGCCCTGCTCGGCCTGGAGCGCGGACGCCTCGTGGTAGTCCATGCCGTACACCGACGCGGCGTCCTGCGAGAGGCGGTAGCGGGCCCGCAGCAGGTCGAAGAGGCGGTCGGGGCCGTCGTGGACCAGCGGCCGGAAGACGCCGACCCGGTCGACCTGGCGGGTGAGGAGCTCCATGACTCCCAGTTCGACGACCTGTCGACCGTCGCCCCGGTCGATCCCGGTCACGTACACGCTGCGCGTCACGCGTGCTCTCCCCTTCTTCCTGTCCTGCTTCGCTTGCCTGTCGATGCCCGGCGCGAGGCGCCGGTGGAGCCGGACAAAGTACCCGATATCGCGGCTGTGCCCTCTTGACAATACCTCTGCGGCTGGCTAGGTCGCCCGCCGGACGAAAGGCCCGGCAGGGCCGGTACCAAGGTCCCTGCCCACCCCTCGCACGCCCATCCGTCGGACATCCGTGAGCGGCGACCCCCCTCCGGCCGTGGAACAATCGGACCGGCTCACAAGTACCAATAGCGAGCAGGAGACACAGCGCGATGCGTATCGGAATTCTCACCGCGGGCGGCGACTGCCCCGGCCTCAACGCAGTGATCCGGTCGGTCGTGCACCGCGCCGTGACCCACCACGGCGACGAGGTCATCGGCTTCGAGGACGGCTACGCGGGCCTGCTCGACGGGCGCTACCGCCCGCTCGACCTGAACGCCGTCAGCGGCATCCTGGCCCGCGGCGGCACCATCCTCGGCTCGTCCCGCCTGGAGCGCGACCGCTTCCGTGCGGCCTGCGACAACGCCAAGGACCTCATCGAGAAGAGCGGCTTCGACGCGCTCATCCCGATCGGCGGCGAGGGCACCCTGACGGCGGCACGCATGCTGTCCGACGCGGGCGTGCCGGTGGTCGGCGTCCCCAAGACCATCGACAACGACATCTCCTCCACGGACCGCACCTTCGGCTTCGACACGGCGGTCGGCGTGGCCACCGAGGCGATGGACCGCCTCAAGACCACCGCCGAGTCCCACCAGCGCGTCATGGTCGTCGAGGTCATGGGCCGGCACGCGGGCTGGATCGCCCTGGAGTCCGGCATGGCCGGCGGCGCCCACGGCATCTGCCTGCCGGAACGTCCCTTCGACCCGTCCGACCTGGTCGCGATGGTCGAGGAGCGCTTCGCCCGGGGCAAGAAGTTCGCGGTGATCTGCGTCGCCGAGGGCGCGCACCCGCAGGACGGCACGATGGCGTACGGCAAGGGCGCGATCGACCAGTTCGGTCACGAGCGCTTCCAGGGCATCGGCACGGCGCTCGCGTACGAGCTGGAGACCCGCCTCGGCAAGGAGGCCAAGCCGGTCATCCTGGGCCACGTGCAGCGCGGCGGCACTCCGACGGCCTACGACCGCGTCCTCGCGACCCGCTTCGGCTGGCACGCGGTGGAGGCGGTGCACCGCGGCGAGTACGGCCGGATGACGGCCCTGCGCGGCACGGACATCACCATGGTGCCGCTCGCCGAGGCGGTCACGGAGCTGAAGACGGTCCCGAAGGACCGGATGGACGAGACGGAGTCGGTCTTCTAGGCCCCGCCCCCGCGGCCCTTGGTCCGTGCCGCTGCCGGGCCCTCAGGCCCGCCCGCCGCGGACCAAGGCCCAGAAGTGTTCGAGGATTCGGTCCAGGAAGTCCCGCCCGGCCTCGCCGGACGCGTCCGAGCCGGCCCCGCCGCCCCAGCTCAGGGTGCGCGCCATCCGGGACTGGTAGTCCTCGTGCATCTGCCGCAGCACGTCCTCGACGTGCCGCTTCGGCACGGGCAGCAGCTTCGTCACCGGCCGCACGTACCCCTGCCACCGGGTGGTGACGGCACTGCGCAGCAGCTCCGCGAGGGGCTCGGCGCGCCCGGTGACGGTGACGAAGTCGGGCACGGAGAGCCGTAGGATCCGGGCGAGCGCCTCGGACTGGCGTTCGTTCCCGCGCCAGGTGTCGGTCTCCTCCATCCGCAGGTACGCCTGGATCTCGACGCCCGCCTCCCGGGCGACGTCCTCGGGCGCGAGCCCGCCCGCGAGCCGGTGCTCGCG
Organism: Streptomyces sp. NPDC002564; assembly: GCF_042889645.1. Classification (NCBI taxonomy): domain Bacteria; kingdom Bacillati; phylum Actinomycetota; class Actinomycetes; order Kitasatosporales; family Streptomycetaceae; genus Streptomyces; species Streptomyces sp. NPDC002564. The sequence continues at coordinate 1,143,724 of NZ_JBIARE010000001.1, forward strand.
CAGGGTCCGCGCGGCCCCCATCAGATCCCCCGGCGAACACCACAGGGTCGCGGCGAGCGCGGTCAGCTCGGCGGACGTGGGCGAGGCGAGCCCCCGCTCCCAGGCGGCGACGGTGTCGGCGGTGACGTGAGCGAGCCCGTAACTGGCCCGCATCCCGTACGCGACATGCCCGTGCGCCATCCCGAGCGCCTCCCGCAGGCGCCGGGCGGCGGGAAAGTTGAAGGGGGGCGTGGGCTGGTGCGGCGATCGGCTCGGTTGCACGGGCACACGGTAGGCGCCCGTGGGGGCGGTGACTACGGTGCGTTTCTACGAGGCTGCGGGTTGGTGGGAAGGTACGGGGGGATCGGCCGGGCCGATCCGGTGCGGGGCTGTCGGGCTCAGCGGGTGGCCGGGGGCGACAGCAACTCCTCCAGCGCGTGCCCGTACGCCCGGAAGCGGGGGCGCGCCTCGGGGTGAGCCGGGGAATCGGGGAGCAGCAGATCGGCGAGGAATCCGGTGCGCCACATCTTGAAGACGGTCCGCGGGGCGGTGGCGTGATCGTCGTCGAGCGCTCCAGCGACCAGCCCCACTCCGATCCGCACCGCCTCGGCGACCAGCGGTGCGCCCCAGGCCACCTCGGGGCCGCGTGCGATCGCCGCGTTCACCAGTTCCTGCAGCATGCGCGTCAGCTGGAGGTCGGCTCCCGCGCGGCTCATCCGCCGTACGGCGGCGGGCTCCGAGAGCCGGGGCGACACGTCCTCGTACAGCGAGGACCACATCAGCAGTGACGGGACTTCCACGGGGTGGTCGCGCAGGTAGCCCAACTCGTCGAAGATCCCCATCGTCGGGCCGCCGAAGTCACCGGCCTCCCGGATCACGTCCAGCAGGCGGTTCACCTCGGACCGGTGCGCCGACACGAACGAGACGACGGACGCGTCGGGCAGCGCCCACGTGCCCGTCGCGGCGACCGCGCCGATCTCCACGATGCCGCCGAGCGGACCGAAGACCGAACGGCCGAGCACGCTCTCCGAGATGTCCCACTCCACCTGGCTCAACTGGACCGACCTTTCTAGAAGTTCCCGGCCACGTTCTGCATGAACGCTTCGCCCATCGGCAGCACCCGTGGCGAACCGGCGTTCAGAATGTCCACGTCATCCTGTGTATTCACGAAGTACTCCGGTTGATTTCCGGCAGGACCTTCGTGCTGCCTCAGCCAGCGATCGGCGTCCGCCCGCGGCACTTCGGTGCGTACGACATGACCGCCCGGCCCAGCGTACTGGTTGGCCGCCCGCACGAAATCGTCCGTCAGATAGACCCCGGCGTCCGGTGTGTACGGCCGTGAGTCGTCCACTGCCCTCGGCAGTGAGAATGCGTCGCCGTGCCAGTTCTGCGAGCCGTGGTAGAGGACCACGTTTTCGTCGTATCCGGAGAGGCCGTAGGGGTCGATCTGGCGGAACGGGTTGGCGACGTACCCGTAGGCGTCGGGGCTCGGTTCCAGGCCGAGCGGATCGAGCGTGGTGTACCGGGCGGCCTCGGGGTCGTAGTGACGCTGGAAGTTGTAGTGCCAGCCCGTCTCCGGGTCGTGGTACTGGCCGGGGAAGCGCAGCGGTGTGTACGCCGTGCCGTGCGCGGGCCAGGAGGTGAGACCCCAGACCGTCCGCCGGGCGCGCCAGGCGACGTCGCCGTCCTCATCGATGAGTTCGGTCGGGGTCCCGGCGATGTCGGTGACGATGGCGAAGAACCGGGAGTCGATCTCCTCCTGGGTGGCTTCGTCGAGCAGCCGCTCCGTCTGGGCGATGGCGCGGAACCCGTCGTAGTCCCACGTCAGCGTGACGAGGTGGGGCAAGTCGGTTGCGGTGGTCGTCTGTTCGGCGAGCTGGGGGCCGTCCCACGTGAAGTCGGTCCGCTCGACAACGCTGCCCGTCTCATCGAGCCGCAGCTTCGCCCGGCGTCGCCCCAGCGGATCGTACAGATAGCGCCAGGTGGTCCCGTCGGGCATCGTCACGGCCGTGAGCCGGTCCTCGCCGTCCCACGTGTACCGCCACGTGTCCGGTTTCCTCGACTCCCGGCGCTTGCGCCGTACGACGACACGCCCCGCCGCGTCGTGCTGGTAGCGCACCGCCCCCGCACGAATCAGCCGGGTGCCGGCGAAGCGTCGCTCGCCGCGCGCGTCAGGGGCCGGGTGTCGCTCCGGCCACTCGGCGGCGGTCAAGTGACCCGCTTCGTCATAGGCGTAGCGTTCGGTCCAGTCGTGGCCGCTGACGTCGGTGATCCGCCCCGCAGGGTCGAGCCCCAGAGCGATCCCGCCGAGGAGCGGATCCTCGATGCGGGAGACGAAACCGTCGGGCCGGTAGGAGTAGTCGCGGGTCTGGACGACGTCGTCTCCGGCCGTCACCGTCTGCGCGAGAGGGCGGCCGACCGGGTCCCATGTCTGGGTGACCGCCAGCGAGTCCCCCACCAGTCGCTCTGTCTCCTGGCCGTTCGCGGCGTATGCGAAGGCCAGGACATGCCCCGAGGTGTCCAGCAGGGTCGCGCGGCCCACCGGGTCGTAGGCCTGCCGGGCCACGGCGCCCGTCGGTGTGGTGCGCCGTATGCACCGCCCCCTGGCGTCGTAGGCGAACGCCAGTGTCCGGCCGTCCGTCCGCTCGGCGAGTACCCGTCCGCGCGGATCCCGCTCCCACGTCAGTGCCGAGTCGGGTCCGACGGCGCGCACGAGCCTGCCTGCACGGTCGTAAGTGAACGCGGTCTGCCGTCCGTCGACGTCCTTGGCCACCGGCCGGCCCAGGACGTCGTAGGTGAAGCGGACCGACTGCCCCTGCGGGTTCGTGCGCTCCAGGAGCCGTCCCGCGGCGTCGCGCGCGTAGTTGGTGACCCGGTCGTCGAAGTCGGACTCGGCCACCAGGTGCCCGGCGGCGTCGTACTTGTAGTCCCAGGTCAGGCCGTGCGGGTCGGTGACCTGGGTGAGGCGTAGCGACGCGTCGTGACGGAACTCGTGACGGGCCCCGTCCGGCCCGGTCCGCGCGCTGACCAGATCGAAGTGGGTGTACTCGAAGACCGAGACCCCGCCGTTGGCATCGGTGCTGCGGACGCAGTTGCCCTCGCCGTCGTACTCCCAGGCTTGCTCGGTCCCGTCCGCGGAGAGCACGCGCGCGATTCGGCCCTCGACGGTCCACCACATCCGCGTCGTCGCGCCTAGCGGATCGGTGACCTCGGTGAGGCGTCCGAAGGCGTCGTAGGAGCGAGTGGTCCGTTCACCGAGCGGGCTGAGGATCTCGACCGGGAGGCCTGCGGCATCGCACCGCACTTGGGTGGTGGCCCCCAGTGGGTCGGTGATCGTCAGCGGTCGGCCTGCCGCGTCGTGGGTGAACCGGGTCGTCGAGAGGTCGGGCCCGGTGAGTGCTACGCGATTGCCCCGCTCGTCGTAATCGTGTTCCCACACGGAGCCGTCGGCGGTCACCACCCGCACCGGCAGGCCGAGGTCGTCGTACTCGGTGCTGCTTTCGGCCCCGTCGGGGCGGATGACGTGGACGGGCCTGCCGTACGCGTCGTTCCTGAACTCCGTGGTGTGCCCGCACCGGTCGGTCCAGGAGACGAGGTGATGATGCGTGTCGTACGTGCTCCGCGTCACCGAGCCGATCGCGTCGACCTCCGCGACGACCTGGTACCGCTCATTGACGACGAAGCGGGATACGGCTCCCTCCGCGGTGGTGAGCGTGGTGACGTGGCAGCCGGGCCACGCGGGGTCGGTCCCGTCGTAATCGAGGGTGAGGGCGAGGTGGCCGGCCGCGCCTCCCTCGGTGACGCAGCGGTCCCGGTCGTCATAGGTGTACTCGTAGCGGCTCTGATTGGTGTCCGTCCAGGACGTGACGCGCAGCCGCTCGTCGTAGGTGAACTTCAGCGGCAATCCCGAAGAGTTGACCGTCTCGGTGAGGTTTCCGTCGGTGTAGCGGTATTCCTTGACGGTCCTGTCCGAGCCGTCGTCGGCCGCTCCCACGAGACGCAGAGCGGTGATCCGTGCGTCCTCGATCTCCAGCGAAAGGTGATAGCCGCCGGAGTGCCGGATCGCGAGCGGAGTGCCGTCGGCGTCGTAGTCGAAGTCGATGGTGTTGCCGTTGCGGTCGGCAATGCGCTCGAGCAGCGCCAGGCCCTCGTGCGGAGGGCCGAAGAAGCGGCATTGTCCCGTCAGAGGGTCGTCGATGCGGTAGCCGCCGTCATCCGTGCGGACGAGGGGGCGGCGCGGGCCCACCTCCGGCAGCACCGGCATCCCGGGCCCTTCGGAGTGCGGATAGGCGAGGAGTAGACCGTCCTCCGTGACGAAGACGACGCCCTCAGCGTCGATCTCGAGGCGCTGGTCGATGGTGGAGGACCACGTGGGGCCGAACCACCATCCGGTGCGGTAGTCGGAGGCGACGCGCCGGGTGAAGGTCAGAGGCAGGATGCCGGGCAGGTCGATGTCGGTCTGGGGTAGGAACATCTGGCCGGTGGCCAGGTCCACGGGGTCGGTGAGCTTCTTCCACACCGCCTTTGCGTTGCGGGCGAATGCGTCCTTGCCCCGCCCCAGCATGCCCCGGGCATTCTTCAGCCCCTTGAGCCCGCCCTTGAGGCCCTTCATGCCTTTGGCGAGTTTGGCCGCGGTGGTGATGCCCTTGGCGCCGGGTATGCAGTCCATGGCGGCGAAGGCCACGTCCATCAACGTGGCCTGGCCTTTGGCGTATTTGCTCAAGGTGTCGGCGAGGACGATGGCGCCGGCGACGATGACGATGGCGGCGAGGATGGGGCCGCCGACGATCATCGCGATGACGCCGACGACGGCGACGACGACTTTGCAGACGGCGACGATGGAGTCCCAGTTGTCGGTGACCCAGTCGCCGATCTCCTCCCACCACTTGCGGTTCCTGATGCCCGCGTCGGAGGCTTCGTCGATCTTCCGCCGGGCGGTGCCCGCGGCGTCCTCACGCATCGTGCGGGCATCGGCGGCCATCTTCTTGGCCGCTTCCAGCGCGCTCTTGGCGGAGTCGACGTCTTGCTGTGCGGACTTCTGGGCCTTCTCGGCGGAGGTGGCGTTGCGGGTGGCGGCCTTGACCTTGTCCTGGTCGGGTGGGGGGACGTCCTTGCCGGGCTTGTCCTTGTACTTGTCGGCTTCCTTGCCCGCGCGCTCCATCCAGGAGTCGGCCGAGGACAGCCGGGAGGTGGCGCTCTTGAGGTCGGCGCGGGCCTCGCGGCCCTTGACCAGGGCTTTGTCGGCCAGGGTCTGGGCGCGTTCCAGTTCGGGCCAGTAGGCGGCCAGTGCGTCGCCGGCCATCTCGTAGCTCTTCTTGAGCTTCTTCAGCTTGTCGGGGGCGTCCTGGAACTTCTCGGTGAAGGCGTCCGCGGTCTTGCCCGCCCACTTCAGGATGGCGTCCTCGCCCGCCATCCCCTTGATGTCCCGCAGCACCCGGCCGACGTCGTCGGAGAAGTCGTGCAGATTCTTCGCCAACGACCGCACCCGGTGCGGATCACCCGGCGTCGGATCCTTGTCCAGGTCAAGGACATGCCAGTCCGACGGCCGATGGCCTCCCATGCGACTACCCCCGCCACTCGCGTATCTCCGGTCCTTGTACGCACGAGCGAAGCTATCGAATGACAGTGCGTATGTGCAGGCGAATGCGGGCTAGTGCTTCGCGGGCTCGAACGTGTTGGTCACCGTGCCCAGTTGCGTCCAGTGGTCGTCGTCTCTGCGGTCGAGCCAGACGGGCCAGTCGCGGGCCGAGCGGCGGGTGTCGAAGGAGAGTTCGTGGAGCGTGCCGTTCACCGAGACGTGCTGGATCTCGCGGTCCAGGGTGTGGCGCAGGGAGGCGGGGGAGGCGTCGGCGGGGAGTTTCTTCAGGGCCGCCGCCAGGGCCGTCGCGCCGTCGTACAGCTCCTTGTTGCCGTGCGCCGGCAGGTTCGCGTCGGGCTCGCCCGCGTGGTTGCGGGTGCGTACGACGCCGTCGGGGACGCCCTTGTCACGTGACGTCGCCGCCGCGCCGTCCTCGGAGTCGGCGCAGGCGCCCTCCGCGTCGCCCTGGGTGAGGACGGGTCCGCCGAAGCCGTCGGCCTCCAGCGCCCTCGTCCACGTCCGCACCGACGTCCCGGTCGGCACCACCACCGCGTCCGCCCGTGCCGCCGTCACCAGCCCGGGGATCCGCGCCGCCGTCACCTTGTCGGGGTCGTCGTCCAGCGCCTCGGCCGTGACGCCGCCCTTGCGCAGGCCGGTGGCGATGCCGTCCGCGCGGTCCACCCACAGCTTGTCCTCGGCCACCAGCACCCGGCGCGCCCCCGTCTCGGCGCGGAGGTAACGGGCCATCGCCTCGCCCTGGCGCGCGTCGTCCGCCGGAAGGGCGAACGCGCCGTCCGGGTGGGCGTATTCGGTGCACGTGCTGATCTCGGGCAGGAACGCCTCGTCCGTGTCGTGCACCCACGAGAAGTCCACCGTGTCCCCGATGACGGCGAGCAGGTCCGGGTGCTTCGCCAGCAGCTCGCGCGAGCTGACGTCCGGGTCCGCGGTCACCGGTACGACACGGAAGCGGCTGCTGCCCCGCGCGCCGAGCGTCTCCTCGAAGGCCGACGCGACGGTGCGCCGCTGCTGCGTCGTGAACTGGTCGTACTCCGACTTCTCGTCCGTGTCGGGGGTCGTGCCCGCGCCCACGTGCCGGTAGCTGTGTGCCACGCCTATCTTGTAGACGATCTCGGGGGAGGCGGCGGATCCGCCGTCGCCGGTCGTGCCCAGCGCCTGGATGCCGATGCCGGTGGGGACGCCGGCCGCGACGAGCAGGGCGACGGTCAGGAGCAGGCGGCGTCTTCGGGAACGCGGGGCCTGCGGCGACGTGGCCGTCTTCGCGAGGGCCACCGGAGCGGTGGTCCTGGTGACCTCCGGCTCGGGGGCGGTGCCCGCGTCCGGGCGGTGCGGTGTGCGTACCGGTGGCGTCGTCCCCGCGGCTGCCGCCCCGATCCGGGCCAGCGCCGTCGCCGCGTCCGCGGGGCGGTCCGCCGGGTCCTTCGCCAGCAGGTCGAGGACGAGGCGCTCCACCGGCTCCGGCACCTCGGGACGCGCCGCCCCCGGCCGCAGCGGCGCGTCGTTGACGTGGTGGTACATGACGCCGACCGCCGACCCCGTGAACGGGGGCCTGCCGACGAGGAGTTCGTACAGGACGCAGCCCAGCGCGTACAGATCGGTGCGGCCGTCCCCCGCCTCCTGGCGGAACCGTTCCGGCGCCAGATACGGCACGCTCCCGAACGGCAGCTGCCCCGTCCGCGTCAGCCGCGCGTCACCCACCGCCCGTTCCATGAACGTCGCGATGCCGAAGTCGACGACCTTCGCGGTGCCGTCCCGCGCGATCATCACGTTGCCGGGCTTGATGTCGCGGTGCACGATCCCCGCCGCGTGCGCCACGTCCAGGGCGCGGCACACGTCCGCCGCCCAGCGCAGCGCGTCCGCCACCGCGACCCGGCCCTCCTCGCGGAGCACCTCGTCGAGGGAACGGCCCTGGACCAGGGACATCACCAGGTACGGGGTGCCCTCGTCCTCGCCGTGGTCGTGGACGGCGACGATGTGCGGGCTGTCCAGGGCGGCCGCGGCGCGTGCCTCCTGACGGAAGCGGGCGAGGAGCTCCGGCCGCTCCGCCCCGCCCGCCGGCGTCCCGGGTACGAGGAGCTTGACCGCGACCTCGCGGCCCAGGCTGCGGTCACGGGCCCGCCAGACCTGGCCCATGCCGCCCGCGCCGATCGGCGCGAGCAGCTCGTACCGGCCGTTCAGCAGGCGCCCCTGCACGGTGTTCCCCCTCGGCGTTCCCGGCGTTCCCGGCGTTCTTGCGGTCCTCGCCGTGCTAGCGGTTGACGGACTGCACCTCTTCCACCACCACGTCCTGCTCGGCCCCGAACTCGCCGTCCGGCAGGGCCTGTTCGCCGTTCACCCCGGTGCCCGTCCAGTGCACCTTCCAGGTGACCGTGGCCTTCAGCGGGTACGAGCCGTCGCCCGACGAGCGCAGGTACTTCACGCCGCAGGGCGGGGTCTCCTTGGCGTTGCCCTTGGCGTACGGGCGGCCGATCCTGCCGTCCACGATCTCGCAGACGCCGTCCGCGGGGAAGGTCTCCGCGTCCGCGGTGCCGGGGTCTATTTTGAGGGAGACGGGTTCGGCGGTCGTCGTCGCCTCGATGCCGAGCACGTCGACCCTCGCCGTGACCGACACCGGCTTGAACTCCGCGCCGTCCAGCCACGCCCACGTCGGCAGGTTCACCTTCGTCGCCGCCTCGGGGGCGAGGGACACCTTCGTGCCGGGTACGCGGATCCGGGCGTAGGCGAGCTTCGCCAGGATCTCGGGGTCGATCGCCTCCGGCACGTCGGCGGGCGGCGGGTCGCCCGTGTCGACCCAGAAGGTCTCCTTGGTGCACTTGTCCCAGCCGGGCGGATAGGACTTGTTGGGGAACGACGTCCACCAGTAGCCCTTCCCGGCCTTGTCCATGTTGAAGTCCTTGTACGGCTCGCCCTCGACGTACCGCTTGCGCTGCTCCAGGTCCCACTGGTGGCCCGTGGAGTCGACGGCCCACACCGCCTCGCGCTCCTTCTTGAACTGGGCGGGCGTGTACGTCGGGCCGTACCAGCAGGGCGGCGGGCTGTAGTCGCCCGCGGGGGCGATGGGGCCCGCCTTGGGGCCCGAGCCGTTCTTGGAGTCGTCGTAGCTGATGCCGCCGGCGGTGGCGAGCAGGGTGCCGTCCTGTTCGTCGCCGGACACGGCCGGTGTGGCGCCCGGCGTTCCGCCGCCGATGCCCTTCTCGGCCGTGGCCGGTCCAGCGGACAGCATCACGCATCCGAGGGCCGCAGCCGTGGCCAGCGCGGCCGACCTGTGCTTCATGGTTGGCATGTGTCGCTCCCCCGAGTCGCGTTCAGTTCAGTGGTCACCCAGACGCCCGCGTCGTTCTTGCGGAGCTTGGCCGCGTAGAGCACGTAGCTGTTCTTCGTGGCGGGCGACTTGTCGACCTTGTCCTTCTTGAGGTACTTGTCGAAGACCTTGCCCTGGTCCTCGCAGTACGTGAGGCCCGCACTGCTGCCTTCGGCCGTGACGGTCGCGGCGTAGTAGCGATAGGCGCCGGTGGTGCGCGCCTGTGCCTTCACATAGGCCTGGATGTATTTCTGCGCGCCGGCCGCCGCGTCACCCTCGTGGTAGAAGCGCATGGCCTTGCTGGCCGGCTCCTGATCGGCGATGGCCATGTCCACCGTCTGGATGGCCTGTTGCCGGTCGGCGAGGACCGCGTCCTTCGTCTTGTCGCCGGTCTTCGGCCACTGGAAGTCGAACGACACATCCGACGGCAGCTCGATCTCCGGCCGGTCCGCCGCCGCCTTCGCGGGCTCGCTCGGCGGGGTCGACTTCTCGTCACCCTGTTCCGCTCCGGCGATCTTGTCGTCGTCCTTCGGCTTGTCGTCGCTGCCGCACGACGTCAGCAGCAGGGCTGCGGACGCGGTGAGCGCGGCCGTGGCGAGGCGGAGAGGGCGGTTCACTGTCGGCTCCTGGCAGGTGGGAGATGGCGCGAGCTCAGCACGCTAGTGCGGAGCGGGGCCCGATACCAGGGAGATGTGTGGTCATGAAAGGGGCGCCGGGGACGTATCGCCGCGAACTCATGTCACAGTTCTGTGTCCGAAAGCAGCGCCCCCGTCCGGTCTCCTCCGGTCCTCCCCGACCTCCCTCAGCCCTTCACCGCGCCGCCGAGCGCGAAGCCGCCGCCGAGCTTCCGGGAGATCAGGACGTACAGCAGGATCACCGGCGTCGAGTAGAGGATCGAGAACGCGGCGAGCTGGCCGTAGACCACCGTCCCCTTGTTGCCGAAGAAGTCGTTGATGCTGACCGAGGCGGGCATCTGCTCCGGGGTGAGCAGGAGCATGAAGGGGACGAAGAAGTTCCCCCACATCATGACGAAGGAGAAGACGGTCACCACGGCCACGCCGGGGCCCATCAGCGGGAGCACGATCCGCAGCAGGGACTGGAAGGACGACGCGCCGTCCGTCCACGCGGCCTCCTCCAGTTCCTTCGGTACCCCGTCCATGAAGTTCTTCATCAGCCAGATGGCGAACGGGAGTTGGGAGGCGGCGAAGAAGAAGATCGTGCCCTGCATCGTGTCGATCAGGTCGACCTGCACGAAGAGGGCGTACACCGGAACCATGATCGCCGTGATCGGCAGGCTCGTCGCGAAGAGGATCGTCAGCATGAACGGGCGGTTCAGGCGGGAGCGGTAGCGGGACAGCGGATAGGCGGCGAGGGCCGCGCAGACCACCGTGAGCAGGGTGCCGCCGCCGCAGAGCAGCAGGCTGTTCAGGAGCGGCGTGAAGGTGATCTCGGGGGTCAGGACCTTGTCGTAGTTGTCCAGGGTGAGGCCGTCGGGGAGCCGCACCCGCAGGTCCGCCTCCGGGTCGAAGGAGGAGAGGACCACCCAGGCGAGCGGCAGCACGAACGCCGCGGCCACCACCAGCAGGCCCGCGTCGGCCGCGAGCCGGTGCCTGGTCCGGCGCGAACGCGGCCTGCGGGGAGTCTTGTCGACGGTCACTCAGACCTCCGTACGCAGCAGGCGCATGTATACGAGGGAGAACAGCGAGCCGACCAGGAGGAGCAGCAGCGCCACGGCCGTCCCGTAGCCGATCATGCTCTTCTGGAAGGCCTGCTCGTACATGAACAGCGGGAGCGTCTGGCTGTCGTTGCCGGGGCCGCCGCGGGTCATCACCCAGATCAGACCGAACACGGAGAGCGTCTGGAGGGTGTTGAGCATGAGGTTCGTGCCGATCGAGCGGCGGATCATCGGCAGCGTGATGTGCCACATGCGCCGCCAGCCGCTCGCGCCGTCGACCTGAGCGGCCTCGGTGATCTCCTTGGGGATCTCGTTGAGGGCGGCGGAGTAGACGAGCATCGAGAAGGCCGTGCCGCGCCAGACGTTCGCGAACGACACCGCGAGGATCGGCAGCGTGAACATCCAGTTCTGGGACGGCAGATGGAGGAAGTCGAGGACGGCGTTCAGCGTGCCTTCGCGGCGGAAGAAGGCGTACAGCAGGAAGCCCGCGACGACCTCCGGCAGCACCCAGGCCGTGACCACGATCGCGCCGGTGAGGGTGCGGACCGGCTTGGAGGCGCGCTGCATGAGCGAGGCGAGGGCCAGGCCGAGGGTGTTCTGCCCGATCAGGGAGGACAGGACGGTGAAGACGAGCGTGAGCCAGACCGCGTTCAGGAACCGTTCGTCGCCGAACGCCTCGCGGAAGTTGTCGAACCCCACGAAGCTCGACTCGGCCTGGCCGGTGAGCTGGAGGTCGGTGAAGGCGATGTACGCGCAGTAGCCGATCGGGCCCGCCAGGAAGAGGGCCAGCAGGACGACGGCGGGGGAGACGGGCAGGGCCCTGAGCAGGCCCCTGCGGGCGCGGGCGCGCGGGCCCGGCGGCCCGCCGGCCGGACCCCGGGGCGTCTTGACGACGCCGCCGGGGCCGGCGGGAGATGTGGTGGTCACGTGCGGGCACTCACTCTCTGGGGAGGTGGCGGGGCCACGGACGGCAGGAGGTGAGGGGCCGCTACTTCTCGACGACCTCGCCGTCCGTCGCCGAGTCGACCTCCTCGTCGTAGCCGCTCGCGGCCTTCTCCACCGAGCTGTCGCCCGTCGTCACCGACTCCATCGCCTCCTGGATCGCCGTGGAGACCTTCGGGTACGCGGGGTACGCGGGCCGGTAGTGCGTCGTGGCGACCAGGTCCGTGAAGAACTTGATGCCGGGCTGCGCCTTCACGTACGACGGGTCGGCGGCGACGTCCTCGCGGACCGCGATGCCGGAGTTGGCGATGTACCACTTCTTGGCGTTGGCCTTGGTCTGCATCGTCTCGATGAACTTGAAGGCCAGGTCGGGGTTGTCCGCCTTGGCGGGGACCGCCCAGGTCCAGCCGCCGGACATGCTCACCTTGCCGGGGGCCTGGCCGTGCTGGGTCGGCATCGCCGCGAGGCCCAGCTTCCGCGACCACTCGGGCCACTCGTGGCCCGCGCCCTTGCCCCAGTCCTGCGGCAGCCACGAGCCGTCGAGGTTGATCGCCAGCTTGTCCTCGGGCAGGAGTTCACCGCGTACGCGGGTGGCGAAGTTGGGGTCGAGCGCGTCCGAGACGTCCGGGCCGAGCTTCTCCCGGTAGACGGTCTCCACGAACGTGAGGGAGTCCTTGAACCCCTGGCTGCCGGTGACCCACTTCTTCGCCTTCGGGTCGTACAGCGGGTCCTTGCCCGTGCCGTACGCCAGCATCTCGAAGCCCTGCATCGAGGCGGCCTCGCCCGCGGGCTTGCCGGTGTAGACGTTCAGCGCGGTGACGCCGGGCACCTTCTTCTTCACGGTACGGGCCGCGTCCAGGACGTCGTCCCAGGTCTTGGGCTGCCAGTTCGCGGGCAGCCCCGCCTTCTTGAAGATGGCCCTGCTGAACCAGAGGCCGCGGGTGTCCGTGCCGTCCGGCACCCCGTACGTCTTGCCGTCGGCCGCCTTCGCCGCCGTCTTGGCCGTGTCGACGAACTGGTCCCAGTCCTTCCACGCGGCCAGATACGGATCGAGGGGCTTCAAGTACCCGCTGGTGATGTCCGAGTTGATGAGGAAGGTGTCCTCGTAGACCAGGTCGGGCGCGGTCTTGGGGGAGCGCAGCATCTGCTGCAGCTTCGTGTAGTACTCGGAGTCCGGCGCCTTGATCGGCACCAGCTTGACCTTCTTGCCGGGGTTCTCCTTCTCGAACTGCTTCTTGATGTCCGCCAGATAGGTGTCCATGACCCTGATCTGGTTGTCCGTGGACTGCTTGAAGGAGATTTTCACGGTGTCGGGGTCGTCGCCGGAACCGCCGCCGCACGCGGTGAGGGTGCCGGCGGCGAGCAGGGTCGAGGCGGCGAGGAGCAGGGGGGTGGTGGTGGGGCGCACGGGCACGACCTCCTCTTGGCCGACGCGGCCGGGTTGCCACGCGGTGCTGCAAGGCGGAGCTGGAACGCGGGTTGCCCGGTGAACGTAAGGGCGTGCTCGGAGCAAGGTCAATGCCCCTGCGGGGGCTGTGCATCGATGCCTGTCATCCACGTGACAACGTTGTTGTGGGGGGTGTGCCGGTGCGGTGTCCGGGGTGGGCGCCGCGGACCGCCGGGCGGGTTCAGTCGCCGCTCCGGACGAGCCAGCGGTAGACCAGTTCGGGGCGGCCGACGTGGCCGTACTGGGGGCTGCGGGCGGCGCGGGCCGTGTCGACGAGGTGCTCCAGGTAGCGGCGCGCGGTGATCCGGGACAGGCCCGCCGACTGGGCGGCCGCGGTGGCGGTCAGCCCCTCGGGGGCGGCGCGCAGGGTGTGGATCACGCGGTCCAGGGTGGGGCCGCTGAGGCCCTTGGGCAGGTCCGCGGGGCCCGGCGCGCGGAGGGTGGCGAGCGCGCGGTCCACCTCGTCCTGCCCGGTGGCCTCGCCGTCGGCGGCGGCGGTGCGGAACTCCGCGTAGCGGGTGAGGCGGTCGCGCAGGGTGGCGAAGGTGAAGGGCTTCAGGACGTACTGGACGACGCCGAGGGAGACGCCCTCGCGGACCACCGCCAGGTCGCGGGCGGACGTCACCGCGATCACGTCCGTGGGGTGGCCGGCCGCGCGCAGGCCGCGGGCCAGCTGGAGCCCGTGCCCGTCGGGCAGGTGCAGGTCGAGGAGGATCAGGTCGACCGGGGTGCGGTCCAGGACGCGGCGGGCCTCGGCGGCGGAGTGGGCGGGGCGGTCGATGGCCTCGAAGCCGGGGACGCGGTTGACGTAGAGGACGTGGGCGTCCGCCGCGACGGGGTCGTCCTCGACTACGAGTACGCGGATCACTGGGCGCCTCCGTTTTCGTCTCTGTCACCCGGGGCCGGTCGGTCGCCCGGGGCCGGGCTGTCACCCGGGGCCGGTCGGTCACCCGGGGCCGGGCCGGTGCTCGTGGAGCGCCCTTCGCCCCCGTCCTTTGTCTCCGGCGGCGGTGTCCCCGGCGGCGGTGGCGCGCCGGGGCGGAGGCCGACCGGGACCTCCGGTCGGGTCACCGTCAGGATCACCTCGAACTCCGCCCCGCCCTCCGGGGATTCCCGGACCGTCAGGGTGCCGCCGTTGCGGGTGACCGTCTGGTGGACCAGGGAGAGGCCCAGGCCGCGGCCCGTCGGCGCCTTCGTCGACCAGCCGCGCTCGAAGACCGCCTTGCGCTGCGCGGGGTCGACGCCCGGGCCGGTGTCGCGGACCCGCAGGAGCAGGCCCGACCCGTCCGCGCGGGCCGTCACCGTGACGCGGGCCGCGGGGGAGCCCTGCGCCGCGTCGACCGCGTTGTCGATGAGGTTGCCGAGGACGGTCACCAGGTCGCGGGCGGGCAGCGAGTCCGGGAGCATGCCGTCGTCGATGCTGCTGTCGGCGGAGACCACCAGCTCCACGCCGTGCTCGTTGGCCTGCGCCGCCTTGCCGAGCAGCAGGGCCGCCAGGACGGGTTCGCTGACGGCCGCCACGACCTGGTCGGTCAGCGCCTGGGCCAGCTCGAGTTCCGCCGTGGCGAAGTCGACGGCCTCGTCCGCGCGGCCCAGTTCGATGAGCGAGACCACCGTGTGGAGCCGGTTCGCCGCCTCGTGGGCCTGCGAGCGCAGGGCCCGCGTGAAGCCGCGTTCGGAGTCCAGTTCCCCGGCGAGCGCCTGGAGTTCGGTGTGGTCGCGCAGGGTCACCACCGTGCCGCGGCGCTCGCCGCCGGTGACGGGGGAGGTGTTGACGACCACCACGCGGTCCGCGGTCAGGTGCAGCTCGTCGACCCGGGGCTCGGCGGCGAGCAGCGCGCCGGTCAGCGGGGCGGGCAGCCCGAGCTCGGCGACGTTGCGGCCGATGACGGGCCCCTCGGGCACGCCGAGCAGCTCGCGCCCGCCGTCATTGATGAGCGCGATCCGCCGCTGCCCGTCGAGCATCAGCAGCCCCTCGCGCACCGCGTGCAGCGCCGCCTCGTGATAGTCGTGCATGCGGCTGAGCTCGGTGGCGTTCATGCCGTGCGTACTGCGGCGCAGGCGCGCGTTGATGACGTACGTGCCGATGCCGCCGAGGACGAGCGCCGCCGCCGCGACGCCGAGCAGCGCGACGAGCTGGCCGCGCGCCTTCGCGGTGATCTCCTCGATGGTGATGCCCGCGCTGACCAGGCCGACGATGCGGCCCTCGCCCGCCTGCGCGCCGTCCCGGACCGGCGTGACGACCCGTACGGAAGGGCCGAGCGTGCCCGTGTACGTCTCCGCGAAGGTCCTGCCGCGCAGCGCGTCCGCCCGGTGGCCGAGGAAGCGTTCGCCGATGCGGCGCTCGTCGGGGTGCGTCCAGCGGATGCCGCGCGGGTCCATGATCGTGACGAAGTCGACGCCGGTGTCGCGCTGCACGCGCGTCGCGTACGGCTGGAGGCGCGCGGACGGGTCGTCGCCGCGGATGGCCTCCCGTACCGAGGGGGAGTCCGCGACCGCGCGGGCCGCCGCGGTCGCCTGCCGTCGCGCGCCCTCCTCCGCCTGGTGCTTGTCGCTCAGGTACGTGAAGAGCGCGCACCCGGCGACGACCACCGTGACCAGCACGATCTGCATCGCGAAGAGCTGGCCCGCCAGGCTGCGCGGCAGTCGGCGCGGGCGGGCCAGAGGGGTGCGGGACATGGTGCCAGTCTGCCTCTTCGTATAAGTGCGAACTAAATGAACGCAAGGGTGACCGCCCTCACAGGAAGGGAGATAGTCACCGGGATCGCCCAGGACGTGAGCCGCACGCACCGCAGGCGCAAACGCCGACGTCGTCGTTCAAGGAGGGCCCCGTGACCAGCACGGCCGACCCACAAGCGCAGCCCGCAGCCAAGCGGGACCGCACGCACTACCTCTACATCGCCGTGATCGCTGCCGTCCTGCTCGGCATCGCCGTCGGCTTCATCTGGCCCGACTTCGCCAAGGACCTCAAGCCGGTCGGCACCGGCTTCGTGAATCTGATCAAGATGATGATCTCGCCGATCATCTTCTGCACGATCGTCCTCGGCGTCGGCTCGGTGCGCAAGGCCGCGAAGGTCGGCAAGGTCGGCGGTCTGGCGCTCGCCTACTTCGTGGCGATGTCCGTCGTCGCGCTGGCCATCGGCCTCGTCGTCGGCAACATCCTGCACCCGGGCTCGGGCATGGACATCACCGAGTCCGAGAAGGGCGCGGGCCACACGGCGGCCGACGAGGCGGACAAGGGGCTCGTCGACTTCGCGCTCGGCATCATCCCCAAGACGCTGGTCTCCGCCTTCACCGAGGGCGAGGTCCTGCAGACCCTGCTCGTCGCGCTGCTCGTGGGCTTCGCGCTGCAGGCCATGGGGCGCTCCGGCGAGCCGGTGCTGCGCGGCATCGAGCACATCCAGAAGCTGGTCTTCCGGGTCCTCGGCATGATCATGTGGGCGGCCCCGCTGGGCGCGTTCGGCGCGATGGCCGCCGTCATCGGCGAGACCGGCGTCGACGCCCTGAAGGCGCTCGCCACGATCATGATCGGGTTCTACGTCACCTGCGCGCTGTTCATCGTCATCGTGCTCGGCACGCTGGTGCGCCTGGTGACCGGGGTCAATCTGTTCAAGCTGCTGAAGTACCTGGGCCGCGAGTTCCTGCTGATCCTCTCCACCTCCTCGTCCGAGTCCGCGCTGCCGCGGCTCATCGCGAAGATGGAGCACCTGGGGGTCAGCCGCCCGGTCGTCGGCATCACCGTGCCGACCGGGTACTCCTTCAACCTCGACGGCACGATGATCTACCTGACCATGTCGTCGCTCTTCATCGCCGAGGCGATGCACCAGCCGCTCGGCGTGGGCGAGCAGATCTCCCTGCTGCTCTTCATGATGATCGCGTCCAAGGGCGCGGCGGGCGTCTCCGGTTCGGGCATCGCGGTCCTGGCGAGCGGACTGCAGTCGCACAAGCCCGCCCTCGTCGACGGCGTCGGCCTGATCATCGGCGTCGACCGCTTCATGAGCGAGGCGCGTGCCCTCACCAACTTCGCGGGCAACGCGGTGGCCACGCTGCTGATCGGCACGTGGACCAAGGAGGTCGACAAGGAGCGGGTCGACGCGGTCCTGGCGGGCCGGCTGCCCTTCGACGAACGCACGCTGGTGGACGACGGCCACGGGGCGCCGTCCGGAGCGGGCGAGGGCCGGGACGCGGACGGCCACGACGCGGACGCCGTGCCGGAGCAGCGCGGCGACGGCAAGGAGCCGATGAAGGTATAGCCACCACGGGCGTGGGCCGCAGGCCGAGGCTGTCATCCGCAGTCGACCCGCACGCCCCGTGGAACGGCCCCCGCGACGGGGCCGCCGGGCGCCGCCCGTGACGCATGGGACTTCCCCCTCATGCGTCGCGGGCGGCGCTTTCGGCTGTGCGGGCGTCGGCTGAGGGGGCGTCGGTCGTGCGGGCGTCGGCTGTGCGGTCGATCGCCGGGTGCGGGTGCGGGTGCGGGTGCGGGTGCGGGTGCGTACGCGGGTGCGGTGGGCGCGTACGGGTCAGGAGAGACCCGCGATGATCTCCTCGGCCCGCGCCACCGGGACGCCCGCCGACATCAGGGCCGTCGACGCGGCGGCCAGCCCCGCGTCCTGGGGGTCGAGCAGCCCGTCGTTGACCGCCTCCATGAGGCCGAAGAGCTGCTGCTCGTGCACGTACGCGAGCGCGGCGGGCGGCAGCGTCGAGGTGAACTCGCCCTTGGCCAGGCCCAGTTGGAGGACGTTCACGCACTGCTCGCGGACCGGCGCGAGGCGCTGCCTGATGCCCTCCATCGCGACGCTGCGCTGGGCGAGGGCGACGAGCAGCCGGTAGCCGTCGGCGATCTCCCAGACGGCGACCATCGAGTGGGCGAGCGACTCGGCGGGGTCGTCCGACCGGGCCCGCCCCGAGGCGTGCGCCGCCGCGACCGCCTCGACCGCGCCGTCGATGAGCGCGCCGATCAGTGCCTCCCGGCTCGGGAAGTGGCCGTACACCGTCCTGCGCACCACGCCCGCCGCCCGCGCGATCTGGTCCATCGACGCGTCCGGATCGCGCAGCAGCTCGGCGAGTGCCACCTCCAGGATGCGGCGGCGGTTGGCGTCGGCTCGGCTCATGGGCTCCATTGTGCACGCGAGCCGGGGGGCGGATTCCGGCGCGCGGCCGCGGTGGGTCATCCCGGTGCCCCTGCCCGTTTTGCACAGCGCTGTGCAGTGGCGTACGTTGCACACTTGTGTGTAATTGCACAGTGCTGTGCAAGGTCACCGGACAAGCAGGAACATATCTGGACCATGGAAGGGTGAGGCTTCGGTGGCTCTGCTCATGAAGCAACCGGTCGAGGAGATGAAGCAGCCGTACGCGCGGCGCTGGTGGGCGCTGCTCGTGCTCTGCCTGAGTCTCTTGATCATCGTGATGGCGAACACGGCACTGACCGTCGCCGCCCCCGACATGACCAAGGACCTCGGGCTCTCCAGCTCCGACCTGCAGTGGGTCATCGACGGCTACACCGTCCCGTACGCCGCGCTGATGCTGCTGCTCGGCGCGATCGGCGACAAGTACAGCCGGCGCGGCGCGCTGGTCCTCGGCCTCGTCGTCTTCGGCGCGGGGTCGGTCGCGGGCTCGCTGGTCGACAGCTCGGGCGGGGTCATCGCGGCCCGCGCCGTCATGGGCTTCGGCGCGGCGATGATCATGCCGGCCACGCTGTCGCTGCTCGCCGCGACCTTCCCGCGCGCGGAGCGGGCCAAGGCCATCGTGCTGTGGACGGCCACCGCGGGCCTCGCCATCGCGGCCGGTCCGCTGGTCGCGGGCGCCCTCCTGGAGAACCACGGCTGGGCGTCGACCTTCCTGATCAACGTGCCGATCGCCGCCGTCGCCATCGTCGGCGCGCTGCTCCTCGTGCCGCCGTCCAAGGCCGGGCACCACGACCGGATCGACTACGTCGGCGGGCTGCTGTCCGTCGTCTGGACCGGCGCGCTGGTCTACATGATCATCCAGGGCCCGCACTTCGGCTGGGACGCGAAGGCGATCTCGGCGGCGGTCGTCGCGGGCGTGGGTCTGCTGGCCTTCGTCGCCTGGGAGCTGCGCCACCCGCACCCGATCCTGAACGTCCGCCGCTTCCTGAACCGCCGCTTCGCGGGCTCGAACCTCGCGGTGGCGCTGTTCTTCCTCGCCGTCTTCGGCGCGTTCTACTACCTGACCCAGCACCTGCAGTTCGTCCTCGGCTACAACCCGCTGGAGACGGGCGTGCGCATGCTGCCGCTGGCCGGCGCGGTCTTCGTCGGCTCGGCGCTGACGGGCTTCCTGACCCCGCGCGTCGGCATGAAGATCACGGTGTCGGCCGGCATGGTCGCGGGCACGGTGGCGCTCGCGCTCCTGACCCGGGTGGACGCGTCCTCCTCGTACGGGGACTTCGTCGCCCCGCTGATCATCCTGGGCCTGGCCATCGGCCTCGCGCTCTCGCCCTGCACGGACGCCATCATGGGCGCCTTCCCCGAGTCCGAACTGGGCGTCGGCGGCGCGGTCAACGACACCTCCCTGGAGCTCGGCGGCTCGCTCGGCATCGCCATCCTCGGCTCGGTGCTCGCCAGCACGTACTCCGCCAAGCTCGCGGACGCGGCCTCGGCCTCCGGCACGAAGCTGCCCGACGGCACGCTGGCGACCGCGCAGGACTCGGTCGGCGCCGGGTACGCGGTGGCGCAGGGCATCGGCGACCAGGCGCGCGCGGCCGCGGAGAAGGCGGCGCACGCCGGTTCGCAGCAGCAGGCCGCCCAGCTCAAGGGCCAGGCCGAGCAGCTCGCGCAGGGCGCGGGCAGGATGGCGGACGCGGTCGGCTCCGCGTTCTCCGACGCGGTGGCGCACACGAGCCTGATCGGCGCGGGCATCCTCGGCGTCGGAACGGTGCTCGTGGCGGTGCTGCTGCCCCGCAAGGGCCGCGGCGGGCAGGACCTCACCGAGGCGGACGGCACGGAGCCGTCCCCGGAGGCGAAGCGGGAGCCGCAGCCGCAGCCGCAGCACTGATCCACCGCACACCTCCGAAGCCCCCAGGCCGGGCCGCCCCGCACCGGGGCGGCCCGGCCTGCGCGTTCGGCCACCGGGCGCCGGTCCGGGACCCGGACCAGGAAAACCGTTGACACCACTCCAGGTGAAGTACTACGTTCTGACCACTTCAGTCGGAGTACAACGAACGGCGTGGCTCACGTCGGACGAGGTCGGTCAAGGAGACACATGCGAAAGCTCACCTACTTCATCGCCGTCAGCCTGGACGGCTTCATCGCGGGGCCGGACGGGGCCGACCCGACGGGTCCCGACGGGTTCTGGCCGGTCGCGGAGGACTACGTGCGGCACCTGGCCGGGACGTACCCCGAGACCCTGCCCGCCCCGGCCAGGGCCGCCCTCGGCATCACCGCCGAGGGGACCTGCTTCGACACGGTCCTGGAAGGGCGCAGGACCTACCAGATCGGGCTGGACGCCGGACTGACCAACGCCTACCCGCACCTGCGGCACCTGGTGTTCTCGCACACCCTCACCGAGAGCCCCGACGCGGGCGTCGAACTGGTCGCCACCGACCCGGTCGAGAAGGTCAGGGAGCTCAAGCGCGAGGCCGGCAAGGACATCTGGCTCTGCGGCGGCGGCGAGCTCGCCGGAGTGCTGCGCGGCGAGATCGACCGGCTGGTCGTCAAGCTCTCCCCGCTGACACTGGGTTCGGGCACGCCGCTGTTCGCGGCCGGGACCGCCTTCGACCCGGTCGTGCACGTGCGCACGGACGCCGTCCTGCTCGACAGCGGCACGATCTTCCTGACCTACGACAAGGTCGCCGACGAGCCCGCGGCGGACGCGTCCTGAGCGGTCGCGTCCTGAGCGGTCGCGGCCGTGGGGCCCGCCAGCCGGTGGCCCCCGCCCGCCGCAGCCCGCAGCAGGACGTCCGTCAGCTCGTCCGGGGTGGAGAGCATCGGCCAGTGACCCGTGGCCAGTTCGAAGAACGTGGCGCGCTCGTCCACCAGGTGCTGGACGAGCGGCAGCCCCGACGCCACCAGCGCTTCGAGCGCGGCGATGTCCATCGTCCCGCCCGTGGTGCAGAAGACACCCGTCATCGGCAGCGCGGCGACCGCCGCCGAGAGCCGCAGGCGCTGCGCGTACGGTCCGGCCGGTGCGGGCGAGGCGAGGCGCGCGAGCCGGTCGAGCGCCTCGTCCGGGACGCCCGCGAGATTCCCGTGGGCCCGCCACTCCGCCCGCGTGGGCGCCGGGATGCGCCAGCCGTCCTCGGCGCGTTCCTGCTGGCGGAGCGCCCGGTCGCGGGCGGGCCCGTCCGGCATCTGCTCCCGGATCTGGTCGATCATGGAGTAGCCGTCCTGCGGCATCGGCGAGTCCAGGTACACCAGGCGCGAGACCCGGCCCGGGCGCCGGCCGGCCGCGCCCGCCGACGGGTAGATGCCGTAGCAGTAGCCGACCAGCACCACCTCGGGCGCGTCCACGTGGTCGATCAACTGGACCAGGTCCTCGATGTGGGTGTCCAGGTCGACGCCGGGGCCCGCGAGATGGCGCCGGTCGCCGAGCCCCGTGAGCGTCGCCGGATGCACCTCCGCCCCCGCGGCCCGCAGCCCCGCGGCCACCTCCCGCCACAGCCAGCCACCCGTGTATCCCCCTGACACCAGCACGAACGCCGTCATGACTCCTCCTCGTCCACCGGGATGCGCCGCGACCGGCCCGAGGGGCCGCCCGCGCTCGCCGGTACCGTAGGAACTCCCCCTGAGGGAGGTTCAAGTCGTGGGGCCCGACGGCATGTGGAGCATCGGACAGCTCGCCGAACGCGCGGGCGTGTCCGTCAAGACCGTCCGCTTCTACAGCGACCGCGGCCTGCTGCCCGAGTCCGCCCGCAGCGGCGGCGGCCACCGCCGCTACGGCCCCGACGCGCTCGACCGGCTCCGCCTCATCCGCTCCCTGCGCACCCTCGACCTGCCGGTCCCCGACGTCGGCCGGGTCCTGCACGGCGAGGACGACCTCGCGGACGTCGTCGCCGGGCAGCTGAAGGAGGTCGGGTCGCGGCTCACCGCCCTGCGCTGGCGGGAGGCCGCCCTCCAGCTCCTCACCGACTGCACCGCCGAGGAGCGCGCCGAACGGCTGCGCCTGGTCGGAGCCCTGTCCACCCCTCCCGGCACGGCCGCCCTCGCGCGGTTCTGGCGGTGCTGGCTGCCCGCGCGGCTCCCGGCGAAGGTGACCCGGGCCGTCGTCGACCGTGCGGTGCCCGTCCCGCCGGACGCCCCGACCCCGGCCCAGGTGCTCGCCCTGGCCCGGCTGCAGGACTTCGTCACCGACCCCTGCTTCGTCGCGGGCCCCCGCGCGGGCGCCGACCACGGACAGCCCGACGTGCACGCGCCCGGCAAGGGCCACCGCCCCGCCCTGCTCTACGCGGCCCTCCCCGAGGCGTACGACCTGGCCGCCGCCCGGATCCGGGCGGGCCGCGCCCCGCACCCCGGCGAGGCGCTGGACTGCTTCGTCGCCGCGCACGCCGCCTCACTGAGCCGCCGCGACACGGCGGACTTCCGCCGCGTCCTGCGCCGCATGCTCGCCGCGGAACCCCGCATCGACCGCTACTGGCAGCTCGCCGCCGAGGTCACCCGCCCCCCGTCGGGCCCGCCGGAACCCACGCCGGGAGCGGCCGACAATTGGCTCCGCGCGGCCCTGGGCAGCCCCTAGGGCCGTGTCCACACCGCCACGTAGTCCACCGCCATCGCGTGACCGGGGCGGGTCGCCGCGACCGGCGTCGTCCGTCCGGCCACGCCGTTCGGGAAGCCGCCGCCCATCGCCACGTTCAGCAGGATGAAGTAGCCCTGGTGGGACGTCATGTCGGACCACGTCCGTGCCGAGAAGCGGTCCTGGCGCAGGGTGTGGAACTGCTGCCCGTCCACGGACCAGCGCAGCTGGTTCGGTGTCACCGAGCGGTCCCACTCGAAGCGGTACGTGTGGAAGCCGGCCTGGCAGGCGGTGCCCGGGCAGGGCCGGTTCGCGCCCAGGCCCTGGGACTCGTTGCAGTCGCCGCCCGGGTTCACCCCGCAGTGCAGCACGCCCCACAAGGCGTTGATGCCGTTCACGTTCTCCATGACGTCGAACTCGCCGATGGAGGGCCAGTTCTGGTAGTTGCCGCGGTAGGGCGCGCCGAGCGCCCAGAACGCCGGCCAGTAGCCGAGCGCCGCGTCACCGGTGACGTCCGGCATCCGGATGCGCCCCTCGATGGCGAGGGTGCCGCCCGCCGGCGCCTTGAAGTTGCTCCGGCGGGACTCGATCCGTGCGGAGGTCCACTTGCCCGCCGTGTTCCTGCGCGGTGTGATCCGCAGGTTGCCCGCTCCGTCGACCCTCAGGTTGTCGGAGGAGTTCGTGTACTCCTGGACCTCGCCCGTGCCCCAGTTCGGCGGCCCGCCGGGGTAGTTGTGGCCGGTGTCGACCTGCCAGTTCTTCGACGAGGGCGCGCTGCCCGCCGGGCCGTTGAAGTCGTCGCTCCACTTCAGCGACCAGCCGGGCGCGGGCGGCGGCACGTCGCCGCGCGCCGATCCCGGCAGCAGCAGCGCCCCGGCGAGACCGAGCGCGGCAAGGCCGGCGAGCAGGGGAGTCCTGCGCACGGCGCGGGGTGTGCGAGGCGTGCGGGGGATGCGGACCGTGCTCATCAGGCACCTCCGTGGGGGTGGGAGTGTGGCGGTGAGAGCGCTCTCAGAACGGTGTTGCTGGTTTTGTAGTTGTGGACGTGCGGCGCGTCAATGGGTGTGGTGCGTC
Source organism: Streptomyces sp. NPDC002564 (assembly GCF_042889645.1). Taxonomy (NCBI): domain Bacteria; kingdom Bacillati; phylum Actinomycetota; class Actinomycetes; order Kitasatosporales; family Streptomycetaceae; genus Streptomyces; species Streptomyces sp. NPDC002564. The sequence goes on from NZ_JBIARE010000001.1 coordinate 1,167,425, forward strand.
AACTTTCCGAAGGCGTACGGTGGTTGAGTGAGCGTCAGCAACCCGGCGGACCGTCCGGGCGCCGGTGTCGGCGTCGACTTCTGGTTCGACCCCGTCTGCCCGTACACCTGGATCACCTCGCGCTGGCTGCGCGAGGTCGAGCGGGTGCGGCGCGTCGAGGTGCGCTGGCGGGTGATGAGCCTGGTCGAGCTGAACAAGCACCTCGCCGTCGACCCGGAGGACCCCGAGGGGCTGTACGGCGAGTACATGAAGGCGCCGGGCCGCATCTGCGCGGCGGTCCGCGAGCGGTACGGCAACGACGCGCTCGGCCGGTACTTCGACGCCCTCGGCGAGCGCGTCCACGTCCGCGGGGACTGGGCGGGCACCGGGGCCGCGCTCGCCGACGCGGGGCTTCCCGCCGGCCTGGAGTCCGTGGCGATGACCGCGGAGTACGACCCCGCCGTGCGCGCCTCGCACGACGCGGGCATCGCGCTGGTCGGCCCGGACGTCGGCACCCCGGTGCTCGCCGTCGAGGGCGTGGGCGCGCTCTTCGGCCCCGTGGTGTCCCCGGCGCCGCGCGGCGAGGCGGCCGGGCGGCTGTGGGACGGCCTGGTGCTGCTGGCCGGGGAGGCGGGCTTCTGCGAGTTCCGGCGGGGCTACGGGGAGCTGGACTTCGGCTGAGGGCCGGTTCGGCGCCGGGCGGGAATCGCTGGCCTTGACGCCCACGTCAAGGATTACCGTCGGGGCATGCGAATCGGCGAGCTCGCGGCGCGCGCGGGGACGACCACGCGGACGCTGCGCTACTACGAGTCCCGCGGGCTGCTGCCCGCGCGGCGCACGGGCAACGGGTACCGCACGTACGACGAGGACGACGTGCGGCTCCTCCGGCAGATCAGGACCCTGCAGGACTTCGGGTTCGACCTGGAGGAGACCAGGCCGTTCGTGGAGTGTCTGCGCTCCGGCCATCCGGAGGGCGACTCCTGCCCCGCGTCGCTCGCCGTCTACCGCCGCAAGCTCGCCGAACTCGACTCTCTCATCGGGGAGTTGAGCGCGGTACGGGACCAGGTCGGGGCGCAGCTCGCGCGCGCGGAGGCGGCGCTGCCCGGCGGCCCCGAGCCGCGGTGCGAGCTGACCGGATGACCCGGATGACCCTGATGACCCTGATGACACGGATGACACGGACGAGGGGAGTGGCGTGATGAAGGCGGCGGGTGTGGCCGAGGTGACGGACGCGGATTTCGCGGGGGAGGTGCTGGCGGAGGCGGAGCGGCCCGTCCTGGTGGAGTTCACGGCGGACTGGTGCGGGCCGTGCCGGCAGCTGGCGCCCGTGCTGAGCGAGCTGGCGCGCGAGGAGGCGGCGCGGCTGAAGATCGTGCAGCTGGACGTCGACCGCAGTCCGCAGGCGGCGATCACGTACCGGGTGCTGTCCGCGCCGACCATGATCGTGTTCCGGAACGGTGAGCCGGTGCTGCAGCTGGTCGGCGCCCGCGCCAAGCGGAAGCTGCTCGCGGACCTGGCCGACGTGCTCTGAGCGGACGGCGCCCCGCGGGGGAGGAGCGCCGCACGCCGGGGCGCGCCCACAAGAGAAATGCCCCGGACGAATTGACGTCCGGGGCATTTCTCTGCGTATATTGGATTCTTTCGCGAAGCCCTGCCCATTCGTCTTGACATTCAAGCAGGGCGGCTTCACGAGAAGTTCAATAAGAGCACTGTAACCGGCGAGGGGCTGAATTGTCAACCGAGGAATTGCGTGAAGAGCAGCAATTCGTCTCCGGGCTGTACGCGCGCCTGGACGCGCTGCGCGAGGAGGCCAAGACGGCCGTGCAGGCCTCGTTGTCGCAGGTCGGCAACGGTCTTCAGGCGCGCCTCGAGCGCGATGTGATGGTGGCGGAGCAGTCCGGCGTGCTCGCCGCCCTGAACGCGGAGGAGAACGGGCTCTGCTTCGGAAGGCTCGAATTCCGCGACGGCCGCGACCATCACGTCGGACGTATCGGAATCCGCGCGTCCGACACCGAACGCACTCCGCTCGTGATCGACTGGCGGGCCGATGTCGCCCGTCCCTTCTATCTCGCGACGGGCCACACCCCGATGGGCCTGCGCAGGCGCCGGCACATCACCACCAAGGGCCGCGAGGTCACCGGTCTGCACGACGAGATCCTCGACCTCGCCGACACGACCCGCACCGGCCACGAGGGCACCGACGCCGACGAGGTGCTGCTCGCCGCCCTCGACTCGGCCCGCACCGGCCGCATGCACGACATCGTCCAGACCATCCAGGCCGAGCAGGACCGCATCATCCGCGCCCCGCACCGCGGCGTCCTCGTCGTCGAGGGCGGACCCGGCACCGGCAAGACCGTCGTGGCGCTGCACCGCGCCGCCTTCCTCCTCTACGCCCACCGCGAGCTGCTCGCCAAGCGTGCCGTCCTCGTCGTCGGCCCCAACCCGGCCTTCCTCGGCTACATCGGCGAGGTGCTCCCCGCGCTCGGCGAGACCGGCGTGCTGCTCGCCACGGTCGGCGAGCTGTTCCCCGGGGTGACCGCGACCGGCACCGAGAGCGCCGCGGCGGCCGAGGTGAAGGGCCGGGCCGAGCTGGCGGACGTGCTCGCCCGCGCCGTGCGCGACCGCCAGCGCACCCCCGAGCCCGGCGAGCCGCTGATCGTCGCGCACGACGACGGCGACCTGATCCTGGACTGGACGATCGCCGACGCGGCCCGCGAGGCGGCCCGCGCCGCCGACGTGCCGCACAACCTGGGGCGCCCGCACTTCGCCTTCCGGATCATCGACGCGCTCACCGCGCAGCTCGCCGAGCGCATCGGCCACGACCCGTACGGCGGGCCGAACTTCCTCGGCCCGGACGACATCGCCCAGCTCGGCAAGGCCATCGCGGCCAGCCCCGAGGTGCACGCCGCGATCGAGGAGCTGTGGCCCACGCTCACCCCGGAGCGCTTCGTCGCCGACTTCCTCGCGGACCCGACGGGCCTGGCCGGACCCGACGCGGACGCGATCCGGCGACCGCACGGCACCCCCTGGACGCCCGCCGACGTCCCGCTCCTCGACGAGGCCGCCGAGCTGCTCGGCCACGACGACAGCGCCGCACGGGCGGCGGCCGAGGCCGAGCAGGCCCGGCAGATCGCCTACGCCCAGGGCGTCCTGGACGTCTCGCGCGCCTCGCGGACGTACGAGTTCGAGGACAAGGACGAGGACGACGCCGAGGTCCTGCTCGCGCACAACATCATCGACGCCGAGCGGATGGCCGAGCGGCAGGAGGAGGCCGACCACCGCAGCGCCGCCGAGCGCGCGGCAGCCGACCGCACCTGGGCGTTCGGCCACATCATCGTCGACGAGGCGCAGGAGCTCTCCGCGATGGCCTGGCGGCTGCTCATGCGGCGCTGCCCGACCCGCTCCATGACGCTCGTCGGCGACCCGGCGCAGACCGCGGAGGCGGGCGGCTGCGGATCGTGGGAGAGCATCCTCGGGCCGTACGTCGAGGACCGCTGGGAGTACACCCGGCTCGGCGTCAACTACCGCACGCCCGTGGAGATCATGGACGTGGCCGCCGAGGTGCCCCGCCTCGAACAGCCCGGCTTCCGGCCGCCGAGCTCGGTGCGTTCCACGGGCGTACGGCCCTGGGCGCGGCGGGCCGACGACCTGTCCCGCGCCGTCGCGGACGCGGTGGCCGCCGAGGCGCGCGAGGACGGCCGCCTGGCGGTGATCGCCCCCCGCGAGCTCCACCCGGAGCTCGCCGCACGGCTGCCCGGAGTGACGGCCGGGCAGGTCCCGGACCTGACGCGGCCGGTCGTCCTGATCGACCCGCGTCAGGCCAAGGGCCTGGAATTCGACACGGTCCTGGTCGTCGAACCGGCGCGGTACGGCACCAGCGACCTGTACGTGGCGCTGACCCGCGCCACGCAGCGCCTCGGCGTGCTGTACGCCGAGGCGCTGCCGGTCGCGCTCAAGGACCTGTGACGCCCGGCGGCCCGCCGCCGCTCAGACGGGCCTCAGCCAGAGCGTGGCCAGCGGCGGCAGGGTCAGCCGCAGCGACGCGGGGCGCCCCTGGGACGGCGTCGGCTCCGGCTTGAGCGGGTCGGGGTTGCCGACGCCGCTGCCGCCGTAGCGCGTCCCGTCGGTGTTCAGGACCTCCTGCCAGGCGGTGAACTCGTCCGGCACGCCCAGCCGGTAGCCGTGCCGGACGACCGGGGAGAAGTGCGAGACGGCGAGCAGCGGCGAACCCCGGTCGTCCAGGCGCAGGAAGGCGAAGACGTTGTCCTCGGCTGCGTCGCCGTCCACCCAGGCGAAGCCGCCGGGGTCCGTGTCGCGCTGCCACAGGGCGGGCTCGCGGCGGTAGACGGTGTTCAGGTCGCGCACCAGGTCGCGCACGCCCCGGTGGTCCGGCTCCGCGCCGTACGCCGGGTCGAGCAGCCACCAGTCCGGGCCGTGCCCCTCGGACCATTCGGCGCCCTGGGCGAACTCCTGCCCCATGAAGAGGAGTTGCTTGCCCGGGTGGGCCCACATGAAGCCCAGGTAGGCGCGCTGGTCGGCCCGCTGCCGCCACCAGTCGCCCGGCATCTTCGACACCAGCGACCGCTTTCCGTGCACGACCTCGTCGTGCGAGATCGGCAGGACGTAGTTCTCGCTGTAGGCGTACACCATCGAGAACGTCATCTCGTTGTGGTGGTACTTGCGGTGCACCGGCTCCTTCGTCACGTAGTCGAGCGAGTCGTGCATCCAGCCCATGTTCCACTTCAGGCCGAAGCCGAGGCCGCCGAAGCCGCCGGGGCCCTGGTGGTGCGTCGCCCGGGTCACGCCGTCCCAGGCCGTGGACTCCTCGGCGATGGTGACGACGCCGGGGGCGCGGCGGTAGACGGTGGCGTTCATCTCCTGGAGGAAGGCGACGGCGTCGAGGTTCTCGCGTCCGCCGTGCGCGTTCGGCGTCCACCGGCCGTCCTCGCGGGAGTAGTCGAGGTAGAGCATGGAGGCCACCGCGTCGACCCGCAGGCCGTCGATGTGGAACTCCTCGCACCAGTAACAGGCGTTGGCCACCAGGAAGTTGCGCACCTCCTTGCGGCCGTAGTCGAACTCCAGGGTGCCCCAGTCGGGGTGCGCGGAGCGCAGCGGGTCCTCGTGCTCGTACAGCGGCCGGCCGTCGAACTCGGCGAGCGCCCAGTCGTCGCGCGGGAAGTGCGCGGGCACCCAGTCCATCAGGACGCCGATGCCGGCCCGGTGCAGCGCGTCGACGAGGAACTTGAAGTCGTCGGGGGTGCCCAGGCGCGCGGTCGGCGCGTAGAAGCCGGTGACCTGGTAGCCCCAGGAGCCGCCGAAGGGGTGCTCGGCGACGGGCATCAGCTCGACGTGCGTGAAGCCCAGGTCGGCGACGTAGGCCGGCAGTTGCTCGGCGAGCTGGCGGTACGTCAGGCCGGGCCGCCACGAGGCGAGATGGACCTCGTACACCGAGAAGGGCGCCTCGTGGACCGGCACGTCGGCGCGGTGCGCGAGCCACTCCTCGTCGTGCCACTCGTGGTGCGAGACGTGCACCACCGAGGAGTTGGCGGGCGGCGTCTCGGTGCGGCGGGCGAGCGGGTCGGCGCGCAGCGAGGTGGAGCCGTCGGGCCGGGTGATCTCGAACTTGTACAGCTCGCCCTCGCCGACGGACGGCACGAACAGCTCCCAGACCCCGGTGCCGCCGAGCGAGCGCAGCGGGAAGGCCACCCCGTCCCAGAAGTTGAAGCCGCCCACGACCCGCACGCCCCGCGCGTTGGGCGCCCACACCGTGAAGCGGGTGCCGGTGGTGCCCTGGTGCGTCATCGGCCGCGCGCCGAGCGCGTCCCACAGCCGCTCGTGCCGCCCCTCGCCGATCAGATGCAGGTCGAACTCGCCGAGCGAGGGCAGGAAGGAGTAGGCGTCCTGGATCTCCAGCTCGGACTCCTCGTACGTGAGGTGCAGCCGGTAGCCGTCGGGGACGGCCCGCAGCGGCAGCACCGCGGAGAAGAAGCCGTCGCCGTCGTCGCGCAGTTCGGCGCGGAGGTCCTCGGCGACCACGGCGACGGCCCTGGCGTACGGGCGCAGGGCCCGGAAGGCTATGCCTCCGGTGACGGGGTGGGCGCCCAGGACGCCGTGCGGGTCGTGGTGGGTGCCGTCCAGGAGCCGGGCGCGGTCGGCCTCGGGGACGGGGGACTCGGTGACCGGCGCCGGGGTGGCGCCGGGGGCGGTCACGGCACGGGGGGCGGAGTCCGCCGGGGCGGCGGGAGGGGTGGTGCGGGTGCCGTTCACGGCCGTGCGGGCGGCCGCGGGCGCCTTCGCCGCGGGTCCGGCCGTCGTCCTCGCCGTCGCGGTCGTCTTCGCCGTCGTCTTCGCCGTCGTCTTCTTCGCGGCCTTCTTCGGCGCCTTCTTCGTGGTCTTCTTCGTGGTCTTCTTCGCGCTCCGGGCGGCCGGGGCGGTCCGGTCGCCCTGCTCGGTCCGTGCGGCCCGCACGGTCTCGGCACTCTTCGCGCCCGCGGAGCCTTCGGTGCCCGTAGTCGTCTTGGCGGGCTTCGCGGTCTCGGCCGACTCGGCCGTCTTCGCGGGCCTGGCGGGCCTGGCGGTGTTGGCTGTCTTGGCCGGCTTCCTGGGCGTCGCCTTCTTCGCGGGCTGCTTCGCCGCCTCGGGCGGCCGCCCGGCCGCCGCGTCCGGGCCGGCCGGGGTGGGCGGGGTGCTCGGGGCGTCGTCGTCGGACGGTTTGCGGGGGCGCGGGGTCACGGGGGAGGCCTCCTCCGGAGGGGATGGTCAGTGGGCGTCGTCGGCGGGGCCGTCCTGGGCGAGACGGCGGACCGCGGCCAGCGGGACCGCCAGCCATTCGGGGCGGTGGCGGGCCTCGTAGAGGACCTCGTAGACCGCCTTGTCCGTCTCGTGGGCGCGCAGCAGCACGGGGTCCGTGCGCGGGTCCTGGCCCGCGACGTCCGCGTACCCCAGGCAGTACGCGGCCCGGCAGTCCGCGGCCCACTCGGGCGCCCAGGTGCCGTGCGACGCGGCGTAGTCGAAGGAGCGCAGCATGCCCGCCACGTCGCGGACCGTCGGCTGCGGCAGGCGGCGCTCGGCGAGCGGGCGTGCGGGCTCGCCCTCGAAGTCGATGAGCGACCACGTGCCGTCCGGGCCGCGCAGGCACTGGCCCAGGTGCAGGTCGCCGTGGACGCGCTGGGCGGTCCACGACTGGCTCTCGCCGCCCAGGTCGGCGAGCGCCTCGTAGGCGGTGAGCAGACCGGGGGCGTAGGGGCGCAGCGCCGGGACGGCCTGCGCGGCCGCGGTGAGGCGTTCCGCCATGCCGTCGGCGAGCAGCTCCACCTGCGCCCGGCCCAGGGTGACGGTCGGCAGCGCGGCCGCGAGCGCCGCGTGCACCTCGGCCGTGGCCCGGCCGAGCGCCCGCGCCTCGCCGGTGAACGCCTCGCCCTTGGTGCGCGAGGCCAGGGCGAGCGCCCAGCCGTCCTCGGCGCCCGTCAGATAGGGCTGGAGCAGCCCGAGCCCGCAGGTCTCGTCGTCGGTGTCGGCGAGCTCCGCGAGGAACCACGCGGCGGGCGCCGGCACCCGGGAGCAGCCCTTGCGGGCGAGTTCGAGGGGGAGCTCCAGGTCGGGGTTGATGCCGGGCACGACCCGGCGGAACAGCTTGAGGATGAACGTGTCGCCGTACACGAGCGAGGAGTTGGACTGCTCGGCGGCGAGCATCCGGGGCGTGAGCCCGGAGGGTATCTCGACGCCCATGTCCCGCTCGAAGCGCAGCACGCCGTGCCGGCCCGGCATCCGCAGCCGTTCCAGGAGCAGTTCGGCCAGGTGCGGGTCGTACAGCGCGTCGTACACCGTGTGGCCCACGAACGGCCCCGACGTGACGTGGCCGATCAGGGCGGGTGCCAGGTGCGGCGGCAGGGTGCGGCGCACGCCGAGCAGCAACTGGTAGCAGTCCGAGGGCCGTTCGGCGGCGACGCCCTCCAGCGTCGCGCCCTGTGCGGGCACGATCGGCTGGCGGACCCGCAGCAGGACGTGCAGCAGTCCCGACGGCGAGTTGCGGGGCAGCAGTTCGGTCGCCGTCACCGCCTCCAGGGCGCTGATCGGGCGGCCCTTTCCGGCGAACCACCGCTGCCGCGGCAGCCACTCGCGCAGCAACGGGTCGAGCGAGGCGAGCAGCGCGGTGGCGTGCGCACTGGGGCGGGTGGCGGCTTCCGACATGGCGTCGCGTCCTTTCCGCGTCGCGGACAAGGCAGGGGTGCGGGAGTGCCGTTGGTGCGTGGAGGGGGTGCCGTGGTGCGTCCGGGAGTGCCGGCTGTTGCGTAGGAGTGCCCAGGGCGGGGCGGCGGAAACCGCTCCGCCCGGGCGACGGGTCTCGTGCGTCGCGCTGCCGGAGCCTACGCCGGTTCCTTGCGGAGCCGGAACCAGTAGAACCCGTGTCCCGCCAGCGTCAGGAGGTACGGCAGCTCGCCGATGGCCGGAAAGCGCACCCCGCCGATCAGCTCCACGGGGTGGCGTCCGCTGAACGCCTGCAGGTCCAGTTCGGTGGGCTGCGCGAACCGCGAGAAGTTGTGCACGCACAGCACCAGGTCGTCCGTGTCCTCGCCGGTCGACGGCGCCTCCCGCAGGAAGGCGAGCACGGCCGGGTTGGACGAGGGCAGTTCGGTGTACGAGCCGAGCCCGAAGGCCGGGTTCTGCTTGCGGATCTCGATCATCCGGCGCGTCCAGTGCAGCAGCGACGACGGGGACGACATCGCGGCCTCGACGTTCGTGACCTGGTACCCGTAGACCGGATCCATGATCGTCGGCAGGGAGAGCCGGCCGGGGTCGCTGGACGAGAAGCCCGCGTTGCGGTCGGGCGTCCACTGCATGGGGGTGCGGACCGCGTCGCGGTCGCCCAGCCAGATGTTGTCGCCCATCCCGATCTCGTCGCCGTAGTAGAGGATCGGCGAGCCGGGCAGGGAGAGCAGCAGCGCGGTGAACAGCTCGATCTGGTTGCGGTCGTTGTCCAGGAGCGGGGCGAGCCGGCGCCGGATGCCGATGTTGGCGCGCATCCGCGGGTCCTTGGCGTACTCCGCGTACATGTAGTCCCGCTCTTCGTCGGTGACCATCTCCAGGGTCAGCTCGTCGTGGTTGCGCAGGAAGATGCCCCACTGGCAGCCGGACGGGATGGCCGGGGTCTTGGCGAGGATCTCCGAGACGGGGTAGCGCGACTCGCGGCGCACGGCCATGAAGATGCGCGGCATGACGGGGAAGTGGAACGCCATGTGGCACTCGTCCCCGCCCTGCTGGAAGTCGCCGAAGTAGTCGACGACGTCCTCGGGCCACTGGTTGGCCTCGGCGAGCAGCACCGTGTCCGGGTAGTGCGCGTCGATCTCGGCGCGGACGCGTTTGAGCAGGTCGTGGGTGCGGGGGAGGTTCTCGCAGTTGGTGCCCTCCTCCGCGTACAGATAGGGCACCGCGTCCAGCCGGAAGCCGTCGATGCCGAGGTCGAGCCAGAACTTCAGGGCCGAGACGATCTCCTCCTGGACGGCCGGGTTCTCGAAGTTGAGGTCCGGCTGGTGGGAGAAGAAGCGGTGCCAGTAGTACTGCTTGCGGACCGGGTCGAAGGTCCAGTTCGACGCCTCGGTGTCGACGAAGATGATCCGGGCGTCCTGGTACTGCTTGTCGTCGTCCGCCCAGACGTAGTAGTCGCCGTAGGGCCCGTCGGGGTCGCTGCGGGACTGCTGGAACCACTCGTGCTGGTCGCTGGTGTGGTTCATCACGAAGTCGATGATCACGCGCATGCCGCGCTGGTGCGCGGAGTCCACGAACTCCACGAAGTCGGCGAGGTCGCCGAACTCGGGCAGCACCGCCGTGTAGTCCGAGACGTCGTAACCGCCGTCGCGCAGCGGTGACTTGAAGAACGGCGGCAGCCAGAGGCAGTCCACGCCGAGCCACTGGAGGTAGTCCAGCTTGGCGGTGATGCCCTTGAGGTCGCCGATGCCGTCGCCGTTGCTGTCCTGGAAGGAGCGGACGAGGACCTCGTAGAAGACGGCGCGCTTGAACCACTCGGGGTCGCGGTCCTTGGCCGGTGTGTCCTCGAAGGTGTCCTGGACGGGCTCGTTGACGATCATGGTGTGGGTGACCCTCCGATCAACGGTGAGGACGGTCGCAGGACGCGGAAGACGTGCGCGGGCGCGCGGCCCGGCTCGAGGCGCACATAGTTGGCCCTGCCCCAGTGGTAGGTCTCGCCGGTGAGCTCGTCGCGCACCGGCACGGACTCGTGCCAGGGGAGGCCGAGTCGCGGCATGTCCAACGAGACCGTCGCTTCCTGGGTGTGGTGCGGGTCGAGGTTGGCGACCACCAGAACCGTGTTCGAACCGTGCTCGTCCACGGCCGACTTCGAGTAGGCGATCACCGACTCCTGGTCCGTGCGGTGGAAGTGCAGGTCGCGCAGTTGCCGCAGCGCCGGGTTGGCGCGCCGGATGTGGTTCAGGGTGGTGATGAGCGGCGCGATCGTGCTGCCGTCACGCGCGGCGGACTCCCAGTCGCGCGGTCTGAGTTGGTACTTCTCGGAATGCAGGTACTCCTCGCTGCCGGGCCGCAGCGGCGTGTTCTCGCACAATTCGAATCCGCTGTACACGCCCCATGTCGGGGACAGCGTGGCGGCGAGCACGGCCCGCACCTCGAATGCCGGACGGCCGCCTTCCTGGAGATAGGCGTGCAGGATGTCCGGGGTGTTCACGAAGAAGTTGGGCCGCAGGAAATGCGCGGTCTCGCGGGACAACTCGGTGAGGTAGTCGGTGAGTTCCTCCTTTCCGTTCCGCCAGGTGAAGTACGTGTAGGACTGCTGGAAGCCGATGGCCGCGAGGGTCTGCATCATCGCGGGCCGGGTGAAGGCCTCGGCGAGGAAGATGACGTCCGGGTCGGTCCCGTTGACCTCCGCGAGCACCTGCTCCCAGAACGCGACGGGCTTGGTGTGCGGGTTGTCGACGCGGAACACGCGCACCCCGTGGTCCATCCAGAAGCGCAGCAGCCGCACGGTCTCCGCGATCAGCCCCGGCATGTCCTGCTCGAAGGCGATCGGGTAGATGTCCTGGTACTTCTTCGGCGGATTCTCCGCGTACGCGATGGAGCCGTCCGCCCTGCGGTGGAACCACTCCGGGTGCTTCTCCACCCACGGGTGGTCGGGCGAGCACTGCAACGCGAAGTCGAGGGCGACCTCCAGGCCGAGTTCGCCCGCGCGGCGCACGAAGGCGTCGAAGTCGTCCAGCGTGCCGAGGTCGGGGTGGACGGCGTCGTGACCGCCCTCGGGGGAGCCGATCGCCCAGGGCACGCCGACGTCGTGCGGCCCCACGGACAGGGAGTTGTCGGGGCCCTTGCGGAAGGTGGTGCCGATGGGGTGGACGGGCGGCAGGTAGACGACGTCGAAGCCCATTCCCGCGATGGCCGGCAGCCGCCCGGCCGCGGTGCGGAACGTCCCCGGGACGGGCGGCTCCCCCTGCCGGACGACCGCGCCCTCCGAGCGCGGGAAGAACTCGTACCAGGAGCCGAAGAGGGCCCGGTGCCGTTCCACCAGGAGCGGCATCTCCTCGGAGGAGGTGACGCGTTCGCGCAGCGGGTGACGGGCGAGCGTCGCCGACACCTCGGGGGTGAGGGCGGCGGCGAGCCGGGCGGCCGGGGGGCGGGCCGGGTCGCGCAGCGCGGCGACCGCGGCGAGCACGGCGTCCCGCTCGGCGCGGGGGACGCCGTCGGCGGCGCGCTCGTGCAGGCGGGCGCCCTCCTCCAGGACCAGTTCGGTGTCCTGGCCCGCCGGGATCTTGATCTGCGCGTGGTGGCGCCAGGTCGTGACGGGGTCGCTCCACGCCTCGACGGCGTACGTCCAGCGTCCCTCGGTGTCCGGTGTGATGTCGGCGCCCCACCGGTCGGTGCCGGGGGCGAGCTCGCGCATCGGTGTCCAGGGGCCCGGCCGCCCCTCGGGGTCGCGCAGCACGACGTCGGCGGCGACCGCGTCGTGGCCTTCGCGGAAGACCGTCGCGGTGACCTGGAACGTTTCTCCTGGCACCGCCTTCGCCGGTTTTCGACCCCGCTGGACGGCCGGTCGCACGTCCAGGACGGGGATGGTGGGCCGCGAGGGGGAGCCTGGCGGGGGTGAGCCTAGAGGCATGTCTGACCGCTCCTGTCCGCGTGCACGGATACGTGGGTGTGGAGGGGTTCCGCGGTGTGCCGGCCTGTGCGCCGAAGTGCGTACCGCAGGAGCCTTCCCACACTCTTCGGGTGCGCAATCCGGCGCTTTGTTAACTACCTGTGCGTAAGGGCGCATGCAAGACCGGCCCCGCCATGAATGGCGGGACCGGACCGAATTCGCATATGCCTTATGGGGTGTTGGCCCGCTCGCATATGCCTACGGCTTTTCGCCGGGGCCTTGTTCGTCGGTGGCGCATCCCCAACAACCCTTGTGGGGAAGGGAGTTGGGATTGGCGGCGCTGGCGGGTGTGCGGGCGGGGGTCGGTGGCGGGTGAGGTGCCGCCGTCGCTGCGGGGCGCTCGGACAGAGGTCCGAAAACCGCCGGTGCGCGAGGGGCCCGTGCGGCCGGACGGGGTCAGGGGGCGTAGCCCGAGAGGATCCGGCCGTCCAGCGAGGCGCTGAAGAGCACGCCGCCCACGTACAGCGGGAAGCCCAGGGGCTGCCGCTCGTCGTAGGGGGTGTCGCCGTCCGGCTCGGGGAGGTCCTTCTGGCGGTAGGAGTCGATGTCCTTGCCCGTGGACCTGCCCCACATGTCGTACCGGCCGAGGATCATCACCCGCTTGCCCGCGAGCGCCACCGCCACCGGGTCCTGCGGGGCGCCGTAGCGCCACAGCCGCTTCCCGGTGCGCCAGTCGAAGCCGGTCGTGGCGAACGCGAGGGGGTCGTCCGACGCGGTGTCGCCGCTGACCACCACCAGGACGTCGGCCTCGCCCACGACCGGGGGCAGCGCGGGCTCCAGGCCGGGGGCCAGCGTGCGGCGCCGGGCGAGCGTGGCCGGGTCGAGTTCGCGGATGCCGGGCGTGCCCTGCTCCCAGCACAGGATCGCGGAGCGGTGCGCCAGGAGGCCGAAGCAGGGCTGGTCGGGCGCGCGGCGGACGATCCTGCCGGTCTTCGCGGAGAGCGCGAGCACGCCGTTGTCCTCGATCGACGCGTACACCCGGCCGCCCTTGACCAGCAGCGCGTCCTGCACCTTGTGGGGCAGCCGCGGCGACGCCCACAGCTCGCGGCCGTCCTTCGCGCGCCGGGCGCGCACGTGGGCGCGGTGCGGCCCCGTCGCCTCGTCGGAGAACCCGAACTCGGCGGTGTACACCACCCCGTCCGCGTACGTCAGGCCCATCACCGCCGTGTCCGGGGCCATCGGCGCGCGCCAGCGCTCGGCGCCCGACGCGAGGTCCACCGCGACGACCCCCCGCTCGCTGGGGACGAACACGCGCTCGCCGTCGGTCTCGGGCGGCAACGCCTGGTTGCCCTGGAGCGGGGTGGCCGCGATCCGGAAGCCGCGGGAGGTCCAGCGGTGGGCGCCGGTCGCCGCGTCGACGGCGGTGGCCGCGCCCTTGCCGTCCCGGCACACCAGCCGTGCCGCGGCCAGCACGCAGCCGTTGCCCCGGTCGTCCAGCGCCTTGGGACGCCGCACCGACCAGGGCTTCCAGCCCTTGGGGCGGGCGGTCGTGGCGGTCGCCGCCGCGCCGAACTCGCCGGAGCGGTCGGCGTTCCCGTACTCCGTCACGATCCGGTCGGCGCCTCCCGGCCCCCGGGCGCCGCCGGAACCGGAACCGGAGCCCCGGCCGCCGCCGGAGCCGCCGTTCCCGCCGGAGCCGCCCGTGCTCCCGGAGTCCCCCGGGCCGCCCGCGCCCCCGGCGCTCCCCGAGGCCGACGGGCGCCCGCCCGCCGCGTTCCCGTCGCCGCCGCTCCCGCCAAGGGAGGGGATCAGCACCGCCGCGACGGTCACCACCGCGGCCACCGCCGCCGCGGCGGCGATCCACCGGCCGCGGCGCCGCGACGACGGCTGCGACTGCCGGGGCTCTCGCGGACCGGGGTCCACGGGCGGGGCGAGGGGCGGTGGCGGTGCCGCCGGGCGCGGGGCGACGCGGGTGCCCGGGGCCGTCGGGGCGTCCGCCGACGCGCGCTCCGCCGCCTCCCGTTCGCAGCGCGCCACGGCCTCCCGGTACTCGGCGAAGAGGGCGAGCACGGACACGGGCCACGCCACACTCCGCCCGGCCTCGGCTTCGGCCCCGACCCCCGCCGCAAGCCGCTCCGCGAGTTGCGTCGCCGTCGGGCGGTCGCCCGGTGACGGGCTCAGGCAGGCCGCGACGGCCTCGCGGAGGTCCTCGGGAACCGCCGAGAGGTCCGCGTCCCCCTGCGTGATCCGGAAGATCACCGAGGCCAGTTCCTGGTCGTCGAACGGGCCGCGGCCCGTCGCCGCGAAGCACAGCACCGCGCCCAGCGTGAACACGTCCGAGGCGGGCACCACCGCGTGGCCGCCCTCGATCTGCTCGGGCGCCATGAAGCCGGGCGTGCCCACCACCATCCCGGCCGCCGTCAGGGCCGTCGCGTCGAAGGCCTGCGCGATGCCGAAGTCGATGAGCGTGGGGCCCTCGGCCGTGAGCAGCACGTTGCCCGGCTTGAGGTCGCGGTGCAGGACCTGCGCGGCGTGCACCGACGCCAGGGCGCGGGCGAGCCTCGCGCCGAGCGCGCGCACCGCCCCGACCGGCAGCGGTCCGCAGCGGCGCACCGCGTCGGCGAGCGAGGGCCCGGCGACGTACTCCGTGGCCAGCCACGGCACGGCGGTGTCCGCGTCCCCGTCCAGCAGCGCCGCCGTGCCGGGGCCCGACACCGCGCGCGCCGCCGCGATCTCCCGGCGGAAGCGGATCCGGAACTCCCGGTCGACGTCCAGGTCGGGCCGGACCGTCTTGACCGCGACGAGCGGCGCGCCGGGCCCCGGCGCACGGGCCAGATAGACCTCGCCCATCCCGCCCGTGCCGATCAGGGCGAGCAGCCGGTACGGGCCGACGTGCCGCGGCGGTCCGGACAGCGGGTCGAGCACGGAACCTCCAAAGGGCAGGGAAGGGACGGGAGCCGGTCGTGCCCCGGGCGGTCGCGGTCACCCGGGCGGGCCGTGGTCAGGAGGGCAGCTCGACCGAGACGACCGTGCCCTGGTCGTACACGATCGTCGCGACCCCGCCCAGCGGCAGGACCGTCGGCGGCTTCGGCTGCTCGGCGATCACCGTGCCGGTGTCGTCGGACGGCTTGGGCGTGCGGTTGCCGGGAGCGCTCGGGACCCGGACCGAGCGGACCTCGCCCGCCGCCGTCAACGGCACCGTGCGCAGGGTGGAGTTGTCGGCGGTCAGCGCGCGGTCGCCGATGACCAGCGCACCGGAGGACACCGGCCGCGGGATGCGGTACTCGACGACGGAGAGCGACTCCCGGCGGGCGATCCTGCCGTTCTTCGGGTCGGCCACGAGCAGCTTCGCGCGCGTCGTGTCGTACGCGAGGGCGGCGCCCGGCGTGACCGCGCTGACCACGATGTCCAGGCCGGGGAACCCGTCCTCGCCGACCGGCGGGGCCGTGAAGCCGAAGGCTCCCTTCTCCGCCAGGGTGCGCGGGTCCATGCGGGTCACCCGGGTCTGCGGGTCCTCCGTCGGGTCGTCCAGGTCTCCGGTGCTGCCGAGCACATGGGTGCACAGGATCTGGTCGTCGTCCGGCTTCGCGGTGCCGCGCGTGTCGGCCATCAGGGAGCGGCACCGGCGGTCCTTGCCCCGGGAGGCGTCGACGCGGGCGCCGTTCTTCACCTCGATCGCGACGACGCCGCCCTGGGCGTAGGCGTAGACCCGCCCCTGGTGGACGAGGGCGGCGCGGTAGGCGCCCTGCTCGGCCTTGGACAGGGACTCGGTGCTCAGCTCGTACGTCCACAGCGGCTTGCCGCCGCGCCCGACCGGGAACGCCTGGACGACGGCGCCCACCGCCTCGTCCCTGTCCTGGTAACTCCCCTCCGAGGAGAGGATCAGACGGTCGTCGGTGAGCAGGGCCGAGGTCACCTTCTTGCCCGGCGGGGCGCCGGCCGACCACCGCACCGCGCCGCTGGCCGAGTCGCGGACCTGCACGCGCCCCTTGTACGCGATGACCGCCGTGCCGCCGCGCACCTCGGGGTCCACCTCGTCGCCCGGCATGAAGAACGCGCCGGTCGGCCCGACGTACGCCTCCGCGCCCGCGCCCTTGTCCTCGCCGGAGCGCCCGTCCGAGGTCCACAGCCGGTGCCCGTCGACGGCGCTGCGCGCTTCGTACGTGCCGTCGGTCAGCAGGCAGACGACCGCCTCGGTGTCCGCCGCGCAGCTCATCGGGGAGTGGCCGAACCTGGCGCGCCAGGGCTTCCAGCCCTTGGGGCGCTGCTCCTCGTACTGCGGGACCAGGCCGCTGCGGTCGGCGGACCCGGCCTTGGTGACCCCGGCGGTGGCGACCAGCCGGGCGGGGGAGAGGGGCGGCTTCGCGGACCCGCCCGCGGCGTCGTCGTCGCCGGTGCCGCCCCCGTTCCTGCCGCTGCCACCGCCGCCGCCGTCGTCCGAGGCGGAGCCCGAGCCGGAGCCGGAGCCCGAGCCCTTGCCGGGACCGGCCTCGGTACCGGAGTCGGGCCCGCGCAGGGCGAGCAGCCCGCCGACGACGGCCCCCACCACGGCCACGGCGACCACGGTCAGGACGGCGCCGCGGCGGCCCGGCCCACGGCGGGGCGGCGGGGGCGCGGCCCCGGGCTGCGCGGAACTCATGGTGGGCAGGCCGTGCGCGGACGCCGCGGCGCCGGGTGCCGTGAGGCCGGGCGCGGTCAGACCCGGCGCGGTCGGCGGATGCGCCGACGGCCGCACGGCCGGGCGGGGCGGGCCTTCCGGCGCCGGGGGCAGGGGCAGCAGCGGCCGGCCCGAGGCGCACAACTGCTCGGTGTGGCGGCGGACTTCGGCGATGTCCTCGATGACGGTGCCGGGCCAGCCGGCGTCGGAGAGCGTGCCGCTGTCGGACCGCTCCTCGCCCGCGGCCCGCAGCGCCACCAGCCGCTCCGCCACCTCGGCGGGGTCCGGACGCTCGGCGGGCTCCCGCGCCAGGCAGGCCGCGAGGAGCCCGCGCAACTCCTCGGGCACCTCGTCCAGATGGGCCCGGGCCTGCGAGATCCGGTACAGCACCGCCGCCACCGGGCCGTCCCCGAACGGGTCGTCGCCGGACGCCGCGTAGGCGAGGACGGACGCCAGGCAGAACACGTCGGACGCGGCCACCACATGGCGGCCGCCCGCCACGTGCTCGGGGGACATGAAGCCGGGCGTGCCCACCAGCAGGCCCGTCGACGTCATGGTGGTCGCGCCGAGCGCCCGGGCCACGCCGAAGTCGATGAGCTGCGGCCCGTCCGCGCCGAGCAGCACGTTCGCGGGCTTCAGGTCGCGGTGCAGGGCGCCCGCCGCGTGCACGGCGGCCAGCGCGCGGGCGACCCCGGCGCCGAGCGCGGCGACCGAGGCGACGGGCAGCGGCCCGTGCCGCCGCACCGTCTCGGCGAGGTTGGGGCCCGCGACGTACTCCGTGGCGAGCCACGGCTGTGCCGCGTCCGCGTCGCCCGCCACCAGGCGCGCCACGCAGGGGCTCACCACGGACTGCGCGACGGAGATCTCGCGCCGGAACCGGGCACGGAAGCCGTCGTCGCCCGCGAGGTCGGTGCGGATCGCCTTCACGGCGACGAGCGCGTCCGGGTCGTAGGCGGTGCCCGGCTCGTGGCCCCCGCCCGGCCCACGCAGGTCCGGCGTGGCGAGGAAGACCTCTCCCATGCCGCCCGCGCCGAGCCGCGCCAGCGTCTCGTACGGACCTATGCGCAGGGGAGAGGACTCCCGTAACTGCCCGATCATCCGCCAACCCCCGTTGCCGTCATGGCCGCCGGCCGCATCCGTCGTGCCGTGGCAGGTCGCACAGTACAGCGACTGACGTGACCAGGTCAGACAGATGCCGCCGGTGGCGGAACCCGGCCGGGGAACGGCCGATGTGCACCCCGTGCGCCGTGGTTGCACAGGGCACGGCGCCGCTACCGTCGATGCGAGCCGTCGACACGCACACGCACGCCGTACGAAGTTCGCACACGCCGTACGAAAGTGGAGACCGTGAAGGCAATCCGTCGATTCACCGTACGCCCCGTCCTTCCCGAACCCCTCGGTCCACTGGCCGAGTTGGCCCGCAACCTGCGCTGGTCCTGGCATCCGCGCACCCGTGACCTCTTCGCGTCCGTCGAGCCACGCCTGTGGGAGTCCTCCGGCCGCGACCCCGTGCGCCTCCTCGGCGAGGTCCCGCCCGCGCGGCTCGCCGACCTGGCCGGCGACCCGGAGTTCCTGACCCGGCTGCGGGAGGCCGCCGACGAACTGCGGGAGTACGTCACCGGGGAGCGCTGGTACCAGGAGCAGACCCGGCGCGACGGCCATCTGCCGCGCGCCGTCGCCTATTTCTCGCCGGAGTTCGGCATCACCGCGGCCCTGCCGCAGTACTCGGGCGGCCTCGGCATCCTCGCCGGGGACCACCTGAAGGCCGCGAGCGACCTCGGCGCGCCGCTCGTCGGCGTCGGACTGCTCTACCGGCACGGCTACTTCCGCCAGTCGCTGTCCCACGACGCCTGGCAGCAGGAGCACTACCCCGTCCTCGATCCGAACGAGCTGCCCGTCGCCCTGCTGCGCGAGGCCGACGGCAACCCCGCCATCGTGGCCCTCGCCCTGCCCGGCGGGCGCGCGCTGCGGGCACACGTCTGGCTGGCGCAGGTCGGCCGCGTGCCGCTGCTCCTGCTCGACTCCGACGTGGAGGAGAACGACCCCGGCGAGCGGGACGTCACCGACCGGCTCTACGGCGGCGGCAGCGAGCACCGGCTGCTCCAGGAGATGCTCCTCGGCATCGGCGGCGTCCGTGCCGTGCGCGCGTACTGCCGCCTGACCGGCCATCCGGAGCCCGAGGTCTTCCACACCAACGAGGGCCACGCGGGCTTCCTCGGCCTCGAACGCATCCACGAACTCGCCCTGGACGGCGTCGACTTCGACACGGCCCTGGAATCGGTCCGGGCCGGCACGGTCTTCACCACCCACACGCCCGTCCCCGCGGGCATCGACCGGTTCGACCGCGAGATGGTCGCCCGGCACTTCGGACCCGCCGCCGAGCTGCCCCGCATCGACGCCGGGGACGTGCTGCGCCTGGGCATGGAGACCTATCCGGGCGGCGAGCCCAACCTCTTCAACATGGCGGTGATGGGCCTGCGCCTGGGCAGCCACGCCAACGGCGTGAGCACCCTGCACGGCGCGGTCAGCCGGGAGATGTTCGCCGGACTGTGGCCGGGCTTCGACGCCGCCGAGGTGCCGATCACCTCCGTCACCAACGGGGTGCACGCCCCGACCTGGGTGGCTCCCGAGGTCTTCCGGCTCGGCGCCCGGCAGATCGGCGGGCGGCGCACCGAGGACGCGCTGTCCGTCGGCGGCTCGGACCGGTGGGACGCGGTGGCCGACATCCAGGACGCCGACATCTGGGAGCTGCGCCGCACCCTGCGCGAGCAGCTGGTCCACGAGGTCAGGCGCCGACTGCACGACTCGTGGCGGCAACGCGGCGCGGCCACGGCCGAGTTGGGCTGGATCGAGGGGGTGCTCGACCCGGACGTCCTCACCGTCGGCTTCGCCCGCCGCGTCCCCTCGTACAAGCGGCTCACGCTGATGCTGCGCGACCGCGACCGGCTGATGGAGCTGCTGCGCCACCCCGAACGGCCCGTGCAGATCGTCGTCGCGGGCAAGGCGCACCCGGCGGACGACGGCGGCAAGCGGCTCATCCAGGAGCTGGTCCGCTTCACCGACGACCCGCGGGTGCGCCGGCACATCGTGTTCCTGCCGGACTACGGCATGGCGATGGCGCAGAAGCTCTACCCGGGCTGCGACGTGTGGCTGAACAATCCGCTGCGGCCGCTGGAGGCGTGCGGGACCTCCGGCATGAAGGCCGCGCTGAACGGCTGCCTCAACCTGTCGGTCCTGGACGGCTGGTGGGACGAGTGGTTCGAGCCGGACTTCGGCTGGGCCATCCCCACGGCGGACGGCGCGGCCACCGACGACGACCGGCGGGACGACCTGGAGGCCGCCGCGCTCTACGACCTCCTGGAGCGGCGGATCGCGCCGCGCTTCTACGAGCGGGGGCCCGGCGGGCTGCCCGACCGCTGGATCGAGATGGTCCGCAGGACCCTGACGCGGCTGGGCCCGAAGGTCCTCGCGGGGCGCATGGTCCGCGAGTACGTGGAGAAGCTGTACGTTCCCGCCGCCCGCGCGCACCGGGCGCTGGACGTCACGGCCGCGGGGGAGCTCGCCGCGTGGAAGGCGCGGGTGCGGGGGGCCTGGCCGCGGGTGGCCGTCGACCACGTCGAGGCGTCGGCGACCGGCGCGACGGCCGAGCTGGGGGCGACGCTGGCGCTGCGGGTGCGGGTGCACCTGGGGGAGCTGACGCCGGACGACGTCGAGGTCCAGGTGCTCGCGGGGCGGGTGGATCCCGAGGACCACCTGGGCGAGGCGTCCGTTGTGCCGCTGAAGCCCGCGGCCGGGCCGGACCAGGAGGGACGGCTCGTGTACGAGGGGCCGCTCGCGCTGGACCGGACGGGGCCCTTCGGCTACACGGTGCGGATTCTTCCGGCGCACCGGCTGCTGCGGAGCGGGGTGGAGCTGGGGCTCGTCGCGCTTCCCCCGGAGGGCACGGGGGAGGAGGCGGGGGTGCTGATGCGGTGACGTCCCGCGCGGCGCGGCGGTGGCCGGACGCGCGGTTCCCCGCGCCCCCTTTGCGGGGGCGCGGGGAACCGGTGGTGCGGTGGGGTTACTTGACGTTGACGCCGGTCCAGGCCGCGGCCACGCCCTTGGCCTCGGCCGAGTCCGCGCCGTACAGGTCCGTCGCGGCCTTCAGGGTGCCCTCGCGGGCCGCCTTGTAGTCCGTGGTGGACGTGAAGTACGTCGTCAGGGCCTTGAACCAGATCTTCTCGGCCTTGTCGCGGCCGATGCCCTCGACCTTGGAGCCGTCGGCGGTCGGGGAGTCGTACTTGACGCCGTTGATCTCCTTCGCGCCGCTGCCCTCGGACAGCAGGTAGAAGAAGTGGTTGGCGATGCCCGAGGAGTAGTGGACGTCGACGTTGCCCGCGTCCTCGCTCCAGCTGTCCAGGGACTGGCCGTCCTTGGAGGGCTTGTCCATGTAGCGCAGCGGGGAGCCGTCGCCGTTGATGTCGATCTTCTCGCCGACGAGGTAGTCGCCGACGTCCTCGGCGTTCTTGGCGTTGAACTCGACGCCCGCCGCGAAGATGTCCGAGGTGGCCTCGTTCAGGCCGCCGGACTCGCCGCTGTACTCCATGTTGCCGGTCGCCGAGGTGACGCCGTGCGACATCTCGTGGGCCGCGACGTCGATCGAGGTGAGCGGCTTCTTGTCGCCCTCGCCGTCGCCGTACGTCATGCAGAAGCAGCTGTCGTCCCAGAACGCGTTGACGTAGCCGTTGCCGTAGTGGACCCGCGAGGTCGCGCCCTTGCCGTCGCCGTTGATGCCGCTGCGGCCGTGCACGGACTTGTAGTAGTCCCAGGTGAGCTGGGCGCCGTAGGCGGCGTCGACGGCGGCGGTCTGCGCGTCGTCCGGCTTGCCGGTGCCCCACGCGTCGTCGTCGTCCGTGACGAGCTTGCCGTCACCGCTCTGGCTGTGGTTCAGGTCGTACGTGCTGTGGCCGCCGCGCGAGTCGTCGGTCAGCTCGAAGCCGCTGGAGCCCTTCTTGGTGCCCAGCTCGACCTTGCCGCTGTACTGGCTGGTGCCCGTGCCGTTCTCGATGGCCTGGTACTGGTACAGCTTCTTGCCGGTCGCGGCGTCCGTGATCACGTGCAGTCTGCTCGGCGTGCCGTCCTTCTGCACACCGGTCACGACGGTCTCGAAGGCGAGGACGGGCTTGCCGGACGCGGCCCAGATGACCTTGCGCGGCGCCTGCGCGTCGGCCTTGGCGGTCTTCACCTTGGCCGCCGCGGACTCGGCGGACTTGGCGACCGAGTCCTTGCCGAGCCGGGCGTCGGTGGTGGCGACCTTCACGGTGGCCTCGGCGGCCTTGGTGACGCCCTTCAGCTTTCCGCTCCTGGCCGTGTGCACGACGAGGTCGCCGCCGAGGACGGGCAGGCCGTCGTAGGTGCGCTCGTAGCGGGTGTGCGTGGTGCCGTCGCGGTCCTTGACGACGTCGCGGACGACGAGCTTCTCCTTGGCGCCCAGGCCGATCTTGTCGGCGGTGGCGGCCTTGTCGGCGTTCGCGTCCTGCAGGAGGTCCGCGCGGGCCGTCGCCGAGAGGGCGGTGGGGGCGCCGGACGGCGTGACGGGCTGTGCGGAGGCGCCGGTGGTCAGTCCGGCGGTGAGCAGCGCTCCGGCGGCGACAGCGGTGGCGATGGCCAGCGTCGAACGCTTACGGGATATGTGGGGGGTCACGCAGGCTCCTTCTGTGGGGGGCCCAGGTGGCATGGGGGACTACCCGGGCATGAAAGATGCGGTGCGGGTGTGGTTCTTGTGTGGTGCGAGGGAAGAGTGTCATTCGAGCCAGGTACATGTCAGCCCCTGGCTTGATGTTGGCCAAAAATCGTCCGTTGAGCGATGGTCAACATACGTAATGCGAACAGGACATGAAAGGCCGCGGGCACGAACGAACGCGCCGCCCCGGGGAGTTGATTCACCCGGGGCGGCGCCGTGCAGGCCGGCCCGTGCAGGGGCCGGAGTCAGGCCCTCACGGGCCGGGCACCCGGCCCCTGGGCGGGGCCGGATGCGGTGCTGCGGTTTACGGGAAGGTCAGCTTCCAGCTGTTGATGTAGCCGGTGTCCTGCGCCGCCACGTCCTGGACGCGCAGCTTCCAGGCGCCGTTGGCCACCTCGGAGGACGCGTTGACCGTGTAGGTCTCCTTGACGTTGTCCGCGGAGTCCGAGGCGCTGGACGCCTTCAGCGGGTAGACCGTCCCGTCGGGGGCCAGCAGGTCGACCTTCAGGTCACCGCGCCAGGTGTGCACGATGTCCACGCCGACCTTGAGCGCGCTCGGCGCGTTGCCGGTGCGACCGGTGACGTTCACCGTCGAGGTCACCGCGGCGCCCCGGTCGGGAATGGCGACGTCCGTGGTGTTCTCGTAGTCGGTGCCGGGCTGCTCGCCGCCCGGACGGCTGCCGACGTTCACCGCGGCCCAGGCGTTCGCCACGGCCGTGTACTCGGCACTGGTGGTGCCGTACAGCTCACCGGCCGCCGCGAGCGTCCCGGTGCGGGCCGCCGCGTAGTTGGTGGTGGTGGTGAACTTCGTGGTGAGCGCCTTGAACCAGATCAGCGACGCCTTGTCCCGGCCGATGCCGGTCACCGGCAGACCGTCGGAGGTCGGCGAGTCGTACTGGACGCCGTTGATCTCCTTCTTGCCGCTGCCCTCGCTCAGCAGGTAGTAGAAGTGGTTGGCGACACCCGACGAGTAGTGCACGTCGACGTTGCCGATCCCCGAGTACCAGGAGTCCTTGGACGCGCCGTCCTTGCTCGGCTTGTCCATGTAGCGCAGCGGGGTGCCGTTGCCGTTGATGTCGATCTTCTCGCCGACGAGGTAGTCGCCCTTGTCCTGGGCGTTGTTGGCGTTGAACTCCACGGCCGCCGCGAAGATGTCCGAGGTGGCCTCGTTCAGGCCGCCGGACTCGCCGCTGTAGGTCATGTTGCCGGTCGCCGCGGTGACGCCGTGCGTCATCTCGTGCGCCGCCACGTCGATGGAGGTCAGCGGCTTGGCGTTGCCCGTGCCGTCGCCGTACGTCATGCAGAAGCAGGAGTCCTGCCAGAACGCGTTGACGTAGTTGTTGCCGTAGTGGACGCGGGAGTACGCGCCGACGCCGTCACCGCGGATGCCGGTGCGGCCGTGCACGTTCTTGTAGTAGTCCCAGGTGAGCTGGGCCCCGTAGGCGGCGTCGGCGCCGGCGGTCTCCGCGTTGGCGGCCTGGCCGTTGCCCCAGATGTCGTCCGGACCCGAGAAGAGGGTGCCGGTGCCCGAGGTGCCGCGGTTCAGGTTGTACGTCTTGTGGTTGCCGCGGCCCGAGTCGGTCAGGTTGTACGTGGAGCCCGACTGGACCGAGCCGACCGTCACCTGGCCGCTGTACTGCGTGTTGCCCGTGCCGTTCTCGACGCCCTGCCACTGGAAGAGCTTCTTGCCGGTGGCGGCGTCCGTGACGACGTGCAGCTCGTTCGGGGTGCCGTCGTGCTGCAGGCCGCCGACCACGGTCTCGTACGCGAGGACCGGCTTGCCCTCGGCCAGCCACACGACCTTGCGCGGCGCCCGGTTCGCGTCGGTCTTCTTGGAGCCCTCGGCCTTCGCGGCGCCGAGCGCCTGCTTCTCGGCGGCCGACGCCTTGATGTCGGCGCTCGTGTCGACGCCCTTGAGCTGCGCCTTGGCGGCCTTGGTGACGCCCTCGGTCTTGCCGGACTCGGCGGTGTCGACCACCAGGTCGCCGCCGAGGACGGGCAGGCCGTCGTAGGTGCGCTCGTAGCGGGTGTGGACCGTGCCGTCGCGGTCCTTGGTGACGTCACGGACGACGAGCTTCTCCTTGGCGCCCAGGCCGATCTTGTCGGCCGTGTCCGCCTTGGTGGCGTTGGCGTCGCGCAGGAGCTCCGCACGCTGGGCGGGGGAGAGCTTGGCGGCCAGGGCGCCGGTGTCGACCTTCCCGAGCTTCTGGGCCTGGGGGGCCGGCGCGGGGCTCGGGTCGGCCGAGGCGGGTCCCGCCTGGACGGCTACGGCCAGGAGAGCGGCGACGGCGGAGAGGGCACCGGCGGCGGTCGCACGCGTGCGGACCGAACGACGGGAGGTGTGTCTGTGGGAGGTGCTTCTCAACACGGACTCCTTCTGCGCGGCCGCGGGGGTGCGCGGCCAGAGCTACCGGACGGCTGGATCGCCGTCCGGGCAGAGCAAGGCGGAACGCAGAACTGGGCGGTGCACACAAGGCTTTGCACAGGCATTGCACAGGCATTACGTGAGAGAAACCGCTGCGTTGTTGAAAGCCGTGCGGCGGTCGAGGGGAAGAGTGGCACCGGAGGACCGCTGTTGTCAGGTGCGCATCAGTAGTTGGCCGGATTCAGTCCGTTGGCCGGTGGCGCGCGTTCGGTATGCGGAGTCGGGCCCGGGGGCCGGGCGTGCGGACGCCGGAGAACGGGCGGTTGGCCTGCGCGGGCTTGTGGCACGGGTGCCCGGGAGGCGCCCGGCGCGGCCCGCCGCGGGCTCGCGGCGGGGCCGTGCGGGGCCCTGTTCGAAAGTCGCACGCGTCACCGTGATCGGCGGGGCGTGGCTGTTTTTCGCCGGTGGTCCAGTCCTGTGACGGATGGGACGTAAGTGACGTGTGGGGCGGGAGTGTTGGGAGGGGGACGTGAGGCTGATGGGGCGGGCGCCGGATCGCGCGGGGATCGTCCGGCGCGGGAGCGGGGATCGGGGGAGACAGAGGAAGACGCCCCTCTGCTCCAGCAATTCTCCAGGGGCGGTCCGGCACGGGGTCGCCTCACCGGCCCCGCACCGGACCGCCCGAGGCGCCCGCGCCAGGGATCCGTACGGAGTCCCGTCAGCTCACCACGCTCTCCCGCCAGGCCCGGTGCAGATCGGCGAACGAGCCGGTGCTCGCGATCAGTTCGGCCGGGCTGCCGTCCTCCACGATCCGGCCGTGCTCCATGAC
Organism: Streptomyces sp. NPDC002564; assembly: GCF_042889645.1. Classification (NCBI taxonomy): domain Bacteria; kingdom Bacillati; phylum Actinomycetota; class Actinomycetes; order Kitasatosporales; family Streptomycetaceae; genus Streptomyces; species Streptomyces sp. NPDC002564. The sequence goes on from NZ_JBIARE010000001.1 coordinate 1,193,074, forward strand.
GAGCACCCGGTCGGCGATCTCCACGGTGGACAGCCGGTGGGCGATGACCACGGCCGTACGGCCCCGCAGCACCGTGTCCATGGCGCGCTGCACCGCCCGCTCGCCCGGGATGTCCAGCGAGCTGGTCGCCTCGTCGAGGATGAGCACCGCGGGGTCGGCGAGCAGCGCCCGCGCGAAGGCCACCAGCTGCCGCTGGCCCGCGGAGATCCGGCCGCCGCGCTTGCGCACGTCGGTGTCGTAGCCGTCGGGCAGCGAGGCGATGAAGTCGTGGGCGCCGATGGCCTGCGCCGCCCGCTCGATGTCCTCGCGGGTGGCGTCGGGCCTGCCGATCGCGATGTTCTCCGCGACGGTGCCGGAGAACAGGAACGCCTCCTGGGTCACCATCACGACCCCGCGCCGCAGTTCGGCCCCCGTCAGCTCCCGCAGGTCCACGCCGTCGAGGAGGACGCCGCCCTCCGTCGGGTCGTAGAAGCGGGCGAGCAGCTTGGCCAGCGTCGACTTGCCCGCGCCGGTGGAGCCGACCACCGCGACGGTCTGCCCGGCGGGCAGCGTCAGGTCGAAGCGGGGCAGCACCTCGCCGCCGGTGCGGTAGGCGAACCGCACCCCGTCGAAGCGCACCTCGCGGCCCGGGTGCGCCGACTCCAGGGCGGGCAGCGGGCGGGTGTCGGACGCGGCGGGCTCGGGCACGGTCGGGGTCTGGGCGAGCAGTCCGGCGATCTTCTCCAGGGACGCGGCCGCCGACTGGTAGGAGTTGAGGAACATGCCGAGCCGGTCGATCGGGTCGTACAGCCGCCGCAGGTAGAGCACGGCGGCGGCCAGCACGCCGAGCGCGAGCCCGCCGTCCGCGACCCGGTGGGCGCCCCACAGCACGATGCCGGCGACGGCGGTGTTGGCGACGAGCCGGGAGCCGACCACATAGCGGGCCATCTCCAGCATCGCGTCGCCGTTGGTCCGCTCGTGCCGGCGGTTGAGCGCGGCGAACTCCGCGTCGTTGGGCCGCTCCCTGCGGAACGCCCGCACCGGGCGGATGCCGTTCATGGTCTCGGCGAACTTCACGATGACGGCGGCGATGGCGGTCGACCGCTCGCGGAACATCCGGCCCGCGCGCCGCTGGTACAGCCGGATGAGCAGGTAGAGCGGCACGAACGAGACCACCGCCACCGCGCCGAGGCCCAGGTCGAGCCAGAGCAGCATCACCGAGATGTAGACGAACGACAGCAGGACGGTGATCAGTTCCTGCAGCCCCTCGCTGAGCAGTTCGCGCAGCGACTCGACGTCGGTGGTGGAGCGGGAGATGAGCCGCCCGGAGGTGTACCGCTCGTGGAAGTCGACGCTGAGCGCCTGCGCGTGCCGGAAGATGCGGCCGCGCAGGTCGAGCAGCACGTCCTGGTTGACACGGGCGGAGGCGACGATGAACGCGTACTGCAGGGCGCCCGAGGCCGCCGCGCAGCCCAGGTAGGCGATGCCGACGGCGATCAGCGGGCCGTAGTCGTCGGCGCGCACGGCGGGCACGCCCCGGTCGATGGCGTACGCGACGAGCAGCGGCCCCGCCTGCACGACGGCCTGCTGGACGAGGAGCAGCACGGTGGCGAGCGTGACGCGGCCGCGCAGCGGGGAGAGCAGCGAGCGCAGCAGGGCGCGGGTGGCGCCCGGGGGAGCGGGCAGTTCGTCCTTGTCGAAGGGGTCGCCCGGGGCGCCGGACGGATCCTCGGGCAGGTCGGGCTCTTCGGGGCCGGCGGACTTCTCGCGCACGGAGGTCGACGAACTCATCGGGCAGCCTCCTCGGCGGGACGGGGGTGGGTCTTCCGGGTGCTGGATTGGGTGGTGCCGGTGTCCGTGCCGGGGCCCTCGTCCGGGGCGGGGCCCTCGGCGCCCGACATCAGCCAGGCGTACTCCGCGTCGTCCCGCAGGAGTTCCTGGTGCGTGCCGACGGCGGTGATCCGCCCGCCGGACAGCAGGGCGACCCGGTCGGCGAGCAGCACGGTGGAGGGGCGGTGGGCGACGATCAGCGCGGTCGTGTCCGCGAGGACCCGCCGCAGGGCGGCCTCCACCAGCGCTTCCGTGTGGACGTCGAGCGCGGACAGCGGGTCGTCCAGGACCAGGAAGCGGGGGCGGCCCACCACCGCGCGGGCCAGCGCGAGCCGCTGGCGCTGGCCGCCGGACAGGCTCAGGCCCTGCTCGCCGACCTGGGTGCCGGTGCCCTGCGGCAGCGCGTGCGCGAAGTCGGCCTGCGCCACGTCGAGCGCGCGCCGCAGCTCGGCGTCGCCCGCGCCCTGCTCCGCGCCCATCAGGACGTTCTCCCCGACGGTCGCCGAGAACAGCGTCGGCTCCTCGAAGGCGACGGCCACCAGCGTGCGCAGGTGCTCGCGGTCCATCGCCGTGATGTCCGCGCCGTCCAGCGTGATGCGGCCGCCGGTCGGCTCGTGCAGACGCGGCACGAGCGCGGTGAGCGTCGTCTTGCCGCTGCCGGTCGCGCCGACGATCGCCATCGTCTCGCCGTGCCGCACGTGCAGGTCGATGCGGGCGAGGACCGGGGCGGCGTCCGGCGGCGCGTCGGGGTAGGCGAACTCGACGCCGTCGAACCGCAGTCCGTCGGCGCCCGCGCCGCGCCCGCCCGGCGCGGGGGAGGGGACGGCGGCGGCCGGGGCGGGGGCGGTGACCGACGGGTCCTCCGGCTCCGCGTCCATCACCTCGAAGTACCGCTCCGTGGCCGTCGCCGACTCCTGGCTCATCGCGATCAGGAATCCGATCGACTCCACCGGCCAGCGCAGCGCCAGGGCCGTCGACAGGAAGGCGACGAGCGTGCCCGTGGACAGGCCGCCGTCCGCGACCCGCACCGTGCCGAGCACCAGCGCCGCCCCGATCGCCGCCTCCGGCAGCGCCATGATCACGGCGTAGATCGCGGCGAGGATCCGGGCCTTGGCCAGCTCCGTGCCGCGCAGCGTGCCCGACAGCTCGCGGAACGCCCGCGCCTGGCTGCGGTGGCGTCCGAAGCCCTTGATGATGCGGATGCCGAGCACGCTCTCCTCGACGACCGTCGTCAGGTCGCCGACCTGGTCCTGGGCGCGCCGCGCCACCGCGGTGTACCGCCCCTCGTAGTACGCGAGCACGATCACCATCGGCGCCACGGGCGCCAGCAGCACAAGCCCCAGCGTGAAGTCCTGACCGAGCAGGATGATCACGCCGACCAGGATCGTCGCCCCGTTGACCAGCAGGAACGTCAGCGGAAAGGCGAGGAACATGCGGAGCAGCATCAGATCCGTGGTGCCGCGCGACAGCAACTGCCCCGAGGCCCACCGGTCGTGGAAGGCCACCGGCAGCCGCTGCAGATGGCGGAAGAGGTCCGCCCGCATGGCCGCCTCGACACCCGCGAGGGGCCGCGCCACCAGCCACCGCCGCAGCCCGAACAGCAGCGCCTCCGTGACGCCGAGCAGGAGCAGCAGCAGCGCCCCCAGCCACACTCCTGTCGGGTCCCGGTCGGCCACCGGGCCGTCCACCATCCACTTCAGGACGAGGGGGAACACGAGCCCCGTACAGGAGGCGACGATCGCGACAAAGGCCGCGGTGATCAGGCGAGTTCGGACCGGGCGCACGTACGGCCAGAGGCGCAGCAGGGTCCGAACGGTGGACCGGTCCTTGGCAGGGGCAGCTGATTTCGGCATCAGGAGCGAGCCTACGGATCGCCACTGACACCGCCCACCGAGTTTCGGTCCGACCCGCTTCGTCCGCCGGTCCCGGACCGACCGGCTACGCCTGCTGCCAGAGCGCCGGGACGTTCGGCGGCTCCCAGCCCGGCTGGGCCTGGTGGCCCTGCAGGCACCGGTAGGCCGACCCGCCGTACGTGACGGTGTCGCCCGCCGCGTAGACCTTGCCCGCGGCCCACGTGCCGCCCGGCTCCGGGTCGCCCGGACCGGGGTCACCGCCGCCGCCCGTGGTCCGCAGCGTCAGGCCGAACTGCTGGAGCAGCGGATTGATCGGCTGGTGGAAGGTCGTACCGCCGCTGGAGCAGTTGCCCGAGCCGCCCGAGGTGACGCCCTGCGCCTGGCTGCCGGAGATGAAGGAGCCGCCGGAGTCGCCCGGCTCGGCGCACACCGTCGTCCTGGTCACCCCGCTGATGGTGCCCTCGGGGTAGGTGACACTGGTGTTGTGCTGCGAGATCGTGCCGCAGTGCCACCCCGTCGTGGAGCCGGAGCGGCAGATCGACGCACCCACCGGGGACTGTGTGGAGCCCCCGACGCCGACCCGCTGCCCGCCCTGGCCCTTCACGTACGGGGTGGCGGTCCACTGGGCGTTGGTGGCGACCCAGGCCATGTCCCGGCCGGGGAAGACGGACGCCTGGAACGTGCCCTGGGCCACCTGGTTGTAGCCGCTGGTCGCGGTGCCGGCCCGCCCGCAGTGGCCCGCCGTGGCGAAGCCCTGCTGGCTGCCCTTGGTGACCGGGAAGCCGATGGAGCAGCGGCCGCCCATGTAGTACGCCTCGCCGCCCACCAGGTCGTACAGCGGCCGCGGCCGCTCGGTGGTCCGCTCGACGCGTACGAGGGAGGGGTCCACGCCCGCCGCGGCGACCAGGGACGTGGCCGCCGCGGTGCGCACGGCCCGGACCACGACCGCGTTGGTCCGCACGTCGACGTACCAGACGGGCGCGTCCCGTGTCGCCGCCGCGCCGGCGGCCCTGTCCAACCGGGCCTTGGCCGCGTCCAGCCGGGACAGCGCGTGGTCGACGACGTCGGCCCGCGCGCCCCGCGCCTCGATCGCGGGGACGTCGGCCGGGTCGGTGGTGGCCACGGTCAGCCGCGCGGAGGTGGCGCCGTGCACCCAGGCGCCCGCGAAGTCGGCGCCGAGCGCGTTGCGCAGGGCTCCCGCGACGGCGCCGGCCTCGGCCTCGTTGACCAGACGGGCCTCGGCCTGCGCCGCCGTGAGGCCGAGGTCGCGCCGCATGGCCGTCAAGACTCCGGGAGAGGTCTCGGCGACGGCGGCGCTCTCGGCGGGGGAGAGGGACGGGGAAGCCGCGGGATCGGTCTGCGCGGACGCGGCACCGGGCAGCCCGGCGAGGACCAGGGCACCGGCCGCGGCCACCGCGGCACACGCCGCGGCGGCACGTCTGTGAGGGGTGGGGAGCATGCGAGGTCTCCTCGGGCTGCCGGGGACGAGCGGGGACGAGCGGGGATCGCCCACACCGTAGAAGCCTCAACTGCCGGTCAGTAGCTGTCAGCCGACCCCCGGCCCCGGCGTTATGGAAGGCGCCGAGAGCCACGCCGTGTAGCTCTCGCTGCGCGCCGCCGCCTCCGCGTGCGCGGCGCGGGCCTGCGCGAACACCGCGGCCGCCGTGTCGTGGGCCGGCGCCGCCGGATGCCAGCCCAGCAGATGCCGCCAGTACAGCGGCGCCCCCGCGAGCGGCCGGGTCACCAGGCCCGGCGTCGGCGGGAACGTCGCCCGGCACAACCCCACCGCCCGCCCCACCTGCACCAGATGGACGCACGAGGCGACATCCGTCTCGTACACCCGCGACGGCGTGAACCCCGCCCGCGCGCACGCCGCCGAGAAGCAGTCCGCGAAGCAGCCGTCGCCCGGCACGTCCGTCCACGCCTCGTCCGCCAGCCGCGCGAGGTCGATCTCCTGCACGCCCGCCAGCGGATGACCGGTCGCCAGCATCACGAACACCGGGTCACGGGCCACCTCGCGCCACACCAGCAGCTCGCTCTCCGGCGGCGCGCTCGGCCCGCACGTGCCCACCAGCGCGAAGTCGAGCCGCCCCGCGGCGGTACGCGAGGCGATGTCCCGCTCCGACCAGGAGGTGTGCGTCGTCACCGGCACCCCCGGATACGCGGCGGCGAGCCGGTCCACCAGCGCGCCGAGCAGCGGCCCGTGGATGCCGCCGAGCCGGAAGCCCGCCCCGCCCTCCCAGGCCTGCGCGAACCGCTGCGCCTCCTCCCGCAGCCCGCTCACCGCGGGCAGCACCACCCTGGCCCGCGCCAGCACGAACTCCCCGAGCGCGGTGGCCCGCACCCCGTGCCGCCCCCGCTCGAACAGCGCACCCCCCAGCGCGCGCTCGATGCGCTTCAACTGCGCGCTGAGCGCGGGCTGGGCGAGACCGAGCGCGGTCGCGGCCTTGGTCAGGCTGCCCGCGTCGGCGATCGCCCGGATCGTCTTGAGGTGCCGCAACTCCAGGTCCATAAGCCGAGCTTGAGCTCACCCCGGGACCGGGGCAAGACTCAGGTACGGACCAGAACTGATCATTCGGCGCCCGTACCGGTCACCCGCAGCAGCACCACCGAGCGGGCCGCCACGGTCACCGCCTCGCCCGCACGGTGCACGGTGGCGGGCGGGGCGCCCTGGTCCTCCAGGGAGGTGTCCACCACCAGCTCGTAGGACCCGGCCCACGGCGGGCCCGGCAGCACGAAGCGCGCCGGGCGGTCCGCCGCGTGCAGCACCGCGAGGAAACTGTCGTCGACGACCGGCGCGCCCCGCTCGTCACGGCCGGGGATGTCCCGCCCCGACAGATACATGCCGAGCGTCGCCGCGGGCGCGTACCAGTCGTCCTCCGTCATCTCGGTGCCGCCCGGCGTGAACCAGGCCAGGTCCCGCAGCCCGTCCGCGGAGTGCGCCCGGCCCGAGAAGAACGCCCGCCTGCGCAGCACCGGGTGACGGTGTCTCAGCTCGATCAGGCGGGCGGTGAGCGCGAACAGCTCCCGCCACCCCGGCTCCTCCCGCAGCCCCCAGTCGACCCAGCTGATCTCGTTGTCCTGGCAGTAGGCGTTGTTGGAGCCCGCCTGGGTGCGGCCCATCTCGTCGCCCGCCACCAGCATCGGCACGCCCGTGGACAGCAGCAGCGTCGTCATGAGGTTGCGCAGCTGTCTGCGGCGCAGCGCCGTGATGCCGCCGTCGTCCGTCTCGCCCTCGGCGCCGCAGTTCCAGGAGCGGTTGTCGTCCGAGCCGTCCCGGTTGCCCTCGCCGTTGTCCTCGTTGTGCTTGCGCTCGTAGCTCACCAGGTCCCGCAGCGTGAACCCGTCGTGCGCCGTCACGAAGTTCACCGACGCGTACGGTCTGCGCCCGCCCCACGCGTACAGGTCGCTCGACCCCGAGAGGCGGTACCCCAGGTCCCGTACGTCCGGCAGCGCGCCCCGCCAGAAGTCCCGCACCGCACCCCGGTAGCGGTCGTTCCACTCCGTCCACAGCGGCGGGAACGCCCCCACCTGGTAGCCCCCCGACCCCACGTCCCACGGCTCGGCGATCAGCTTCACCCGCCGGAGCACCGGGTCCTGCGCGATCACCGCGAGGAACGGCGAGAGCATGTCCACGTCGTGGAAGGAGCGCGCCAGCGCCGCCGCCAGGTCGAAGCGGAAGCCGTCCACGCCCATCTCCGACACCCAGTACCGCAGCGAGTCCGTGATGAGCCGCAGCACGTGCGGCTGCACCACCTGCAAGGTGTTCCCGCAGCCCGTGTAGTCCGCGTACCGCCGCGCGTCGTTCTGCTGCAGCCGGTAGTAGCCGCGGTTGTCGATGCCCTTGAGGGAGAGCGTCGGGCCGAGCTCGCCGGCCTCCGCCGTGTGGTTGTAGACCACGTCCAGGATGACCTCGATGCCCGCCTCGTGCAGCGCCCGCACCATCCGCCGGAACTCGCCGACCTGCTCGCCCCTGGTCCCGGACGCCGCGTACGCCGCGTGCGGGGCGAAGTAGCCGATCGAGTTGTAGCCCCAGTAGTTGCGCAGCCCCCGGCGCAGCAGATGGTCCTCGTGCGCGAACTGGTGCACCGGCAGCAGTTCGACGGCCGTCACCCCGAGGCGTACGAGGTGGTCGACCGCCGCCGGATGCCCGAGGCCCGCGTACGTGCCGCGCAGCCGCTCCGGTATCCCCGGGTGCAGCTTGGTGAAGCCGCGCACGTGCAGTTCGTAGATGACCGAGTCCGCCCACGGCGTCTTCGGCCGCCGGTCGTCGGTCCACTCGTCGTCGGGCGCGTCGTCGTGCACCACCACGCCCTTGGGCACGTGCGGGGCCGAGTCCCGCTCGTCGCGCACCGTGTCCGCCACGTGCTGCTGGGGCCAGTCGCGCACGTGTGCGTACACCTCGCCGGGCAGCCGGCCGTAGTCGTTGCCCGCACCGGCGTCCACCGCGCGCGCGTACGGATCGAGGAGCAGCTTCGCCGGATTCCAGCGGGCGCCCGTCCAGGGGTCCCAGCGGCCGTGCACCCGGTACCCGTACCGCTGTCCGGGGCGCACGCCGGGTACGAAGCCGTGCCAGATCTCGTGCGTCAGCTCGGTCAGCGGACAGCGCGTCTCCACGACCCGGGTGCCCGCCGTGTCGAAGAGGCACAGCTCCACCGCCTCCGCCCCGCCCGCCCAGAGCGCGAAGTTGGTGCCCGCCACCCCGTCGGGGCCCACCCGGAAGCGGGCGCCGAGCGGCGTGGGCGTGCCCGGCCACACGGGTCGCGCCGGGGCGGCGCGGGGCGCGGGGCGCCGGTTCCCGTTCACCGCGGGGGCCGCCCGCCCGGTCGTGCCGCGGCCCGCCGTCCGCGCCTCCTGCACTGCCTCTTGTTCGGGTGCGCTCGACACCTGTCAGCCTCCCGCGGCTCCGTCGGCCGACGCGCGAAGAAGGGCGTGCGGCATCCCGGCCGCGGCTCCCCCACGTCGTCCTCCCCACTGTTCTGCCCACCGGGTGCGTCGCACTCACGTTTCCCCGGCAGGGTGACGGTCGTTGGGTCCCACGTGAGACTGGATGCGAGGCGCGCACGGCGCGCGGGAACCGCGCTGGCCGCGGTACTGACATGGGCGGGCCTGCTGGCCGGGGCCACGGGCTGCTCCTCCGACGGGTTCGACGGACTCCTGGGGAAACCGCGCTCGCCCGCGGACGCCATCCGGGTGTCGCCCGAGGACGACAGCAAGGGGATCAAGGGGGACGAACGCATCGAGGTCACGGTCCCCGACGGCCGTCTGGAGTCGGTCAAGGTCGTCCGGACGCAGGACGCGCAGGAGTTCGACGTGCCGGGGCGCATCGACGACGACGGCATGACCTGGCGGCCGGCGGACCGGGGACCGCTGGCGCTCGCCGCCACGTACAAGGTCGACGCCGTCGCCCTGGACGGCCACGGCCGCCGCTCGGCCCGGCACACCACGTTCCGCACCTACGTCCCCGACGAGCGCTTCATCGGATACGTGACGCCGGAGAACCGCGCCACGGTCGGCACCGGCATGATCGTCTCGCTGGAGTTCAACCGGGAGATCGAGAACCGCGCGGCCGTCCAGCGCGCCATCCACGTCACCGCGTCCCCGGCCGTCGACATCCGCCCGCACTGGTTCGGCAGGACCCGCGTCGACTTCCGGCCGGAGAAGTACTGGAAGCCCGGCACCAAGGTCACCGTCGGCCTGCGGCTGCGGGACGTCCAGGCCGACCGCGGTGTCTACGGACTGCAGGACAAGAGCTTCTCGTTCACCGTCGGCCGCAGCCAGGAGTCCCTGGTCGACGCCGCCGAGCACACCATGGAGGTGCGCAGGGACGGCGAGGTGGTCTCCACCGTGCCGATCACCGCGGGTGCCCCCAAGACCACCACGTACAACGGGAAGATGGTGGTCACCGAGATGCTGGAGGTGACCCGCATGAACAGCCGCACGGTCGGCTTCGGCGGCGAGTACGACATCCCCGACGTCCCGCACGCGATGCGCCTGACGACGTCCGGCACCTTCCTGCACGGCAACTACTGGTCGCCGGACGCCCCCGGCAACACCAATGTCAGCCACGGTTGCGTCGGTCTGCGCGACGTGAAGGGCGGCAGCTCACAGACGCCCGCGGGCTGGTTCTTCGACCGGAGCCTGATCGGCGACGTCGTCGAGGTCATCAACAGCAATGACAAGAAAGTCGCTCCTGACAACGGCCTCGGGGGCTGGAACATGGAGTGGAAGGACTGGCTCAAGAACGGCTGATCCCCCAGGTGATCGCCGGATGATCTCCGGGTGACCGGCCCGCCACCATCAGGTGATCAAGGTCTGCCCGCACCCCTGGGCAGTTGGAACGGAACGGTGACATTGCCGGGCGGCCAACGCCGGGAACCGTGTGGTTATCTATCGCTGGCGCGTGTCCGAAACGCGCAGGTGCACTGGGGTGCGGGCCTGGACCAGGCCGTGCGAGGGGAGACGACATCGTGAACGGGCGACCGATATCGGGGACGTCGAGCGGCGTGCGTGCGCGCGCCCGGCGGCGGGGCGCCAGGACTCTGACGGCGGCGGTGTCGGGGGCGACACTGCTGCTCGTCGCGGCATGCGGGGGCGGCTCGGACTCGGGCGGCGGCGACGGCAATGACAAGGCCGACAAGAACGCCCCCTCGGCGGCCGTCGTGACGATCGCCCCCAAGGACGGCGCGGACGCCGTCGCCACCAGCGGCGCCCTCAAGATAGGCGCCGACAAGGGCAAGCTCTCCGAGGTCAGGGTCGCGGACAGCAAGGGCAACGAGATCCCCGGCCGGATAACCGGCGGCGGCAGCACCTGGACCCCCGACCGGCACCTCGCGGCCGCCACCAAGTACAAGGTGCACGCGGTCGCCAAGGACTCCGACGGCCGGGCCTCCGCCAAGGACACCGCCTTCACGACCCTGACCCCGAAGAACACCTTCGTCGGCCAGTTCACCCCCGAGGACGGCTCGAAGGTCGGCGTCGGGATGCCGTTCTCGGTCAACTTCACCCGCGGCATCACCGACCCGGAGGCCGTCGAGAAGGCCATCGAGATCAAGACCGAGCCGTCCGTGCCCGTCGAGGGCCACTGGTTCGGCAACGACCGCCTCGACTTCCGCCCGGAGAAGTACTGGAAGGCCGGCACGAAGGTCACCGTCAAGCTCAACCTCGACGGCGTCGAGGGCCGCCCCGGTGTCTACGGCGAGCAGGCCAAGACCCTGAGCTTCACCATCGGCCGCAGCCAGGTCTCCACCGTCGACGCCAAGACGCACCAGATGAAGGTCGTCCGCGACGGCAAGCAGATCAAGAAGATCCCGATCACCGCGGGCGCCCCGGGCACCACCACGTACAACGGCGAGATGGTCATCAGCGAGAAGCTGAAGGTGACCCGGATGAACGGCGAGACCGTCGGCTTCGGCGGCGAGTACGACATCAAGGACGTCCCGCACGCCATGCGCCTGTCCACCTCCGGCACGTTCATCCACGGCAACTACTGGTCGGGCGGCGCCTTCGGCAACACCAACGCCAGCCACGGCTGCATAGGCCTGAGCGACGTCCGCGGCGGCTACAGCAAGAAGACGCCCGCCGGCTGGTTCTTCGAGAACTCGATGATCGGCGACCTGGTCGTCGTGAAGAACTCCGCCGACAAGACGATCCAGCCCGAGAACGGCTACAACGGCTGGAACATGTCCTGGGAGAAGTGGAAGGCCTAGCCCCGCCCCTTCGCCACGCCAGGCCCGGTGCACTGTGACCAAGTGCACCGGGCCTTCCGCGTTAACCCCCGCTAACGTGCCTGTCATGACTGCACACCTCGAAGTCGCCGAAGGCGTCGGCACGATCCGCCTCGACCGCCCCCCGATGAACGCCCTGGACGTCGCGACCCAGGACCGCCTCAAGGAGCTCGCCGAGGAGGCGGCCGGGCGGGACGACGTACGCGCCGTGGTGATCCACGGCGGCGAGAAGGTGTTCGCGGCGGGCGCGGACATCAAGGAGATGCAGGCCATGGACCACGCGGCCATGGTCAAGCGCTCCGGGGCGCTGCAGGAGTCCTTCACCGCGGTGGCCCGCATCCCCAAGCCGGTCGTCGCCGCCGTCAACGGCTACGCGCTGGGCGGCGGTTGCGAGCTGGCGCTCTGCGCCGACTTCCGCATCGCCGCGGACAACGCCAAGCTCGGCCAGCCGGAGATCCTGCTCGGCGTCATCCCCGGCGCGGGCGGCACCCAGCGCCTGGCCCGCCTGGTCGGCCCGTCCAGGGCCAAGGACCTCATCTTCACCGGCCGGCACGTGAAGGCCGAGGAGGCGCTCGCCATCGGGCTGGTGGACCGCGTCGTGCCCGCCGCCGAGGTGTACGAGCAGGCGCACGCCTGGGCCGCCCGCCTGGCGCAGGGCCCGGCCATCGCGCTGCGCGCGGCCAAGGAGTCCATCGACGCGGGTCTGGAGACCGACATCGACACGGGTCTGGCGATCGAACGCACGTGGTTCGCGGGCCTGTTCGCCACCGAGGACCGTGAGCGGGGCATGAGCAGCTTCGTGGCCGAGGGCCCGGGCAAGGCGAAGTTCATCTGATCGGACCGGTTCCCTCCCGCTGCGGTCGGCCCTTTCCGCATCAACTGGCAGCCTCAGGTGACGAGTTGAACGTACGTCAGGGGAGTTGCCAGCCCGCTGGGTGGATTATGGCCGACTTAAGAGAACCTTAAGCGTGCCTGTTCCTGTGCGATGGGTGATCATGCGTGAGCGTGAAGTCACCGCAGGTCAGGGCTTGATGCGCGGTTCATTTCTGCCCATGGCATATGTCAGGGGAGTCCCCCGGAATGGATGGTTCCGGGGGGCTTATTCCGCCGGAACGGCCCCGGAGAGCGCTCTGGGCGGCCATGATGGGGGCATGGCGGGGCTGGAGGGTTACGAACGGCCGCGGCGGCACGGCAGTGCGACCGCGGCGCGCTGGTCGCCGGCGGTCGAGGACGAACACGCGCTCAAGGCGCTGGAGTTGTTCGGAAATCCGACGGACGCGGAGGTGCCGCTGCCGTCGCGCCCGGAGTCCGCCGCCATCGCGCGCCGCCTCGCGCAGGTCGTGGTCCTGCGCCACTGGGGGCTCTCCCCGAAGCTCACCGAGGACGTCGTCCTGCTCGTCTCCGAGCTCGTCGGGAACGCCGTGCGGCACACCGGCGCCCGGGTCTTCGGGCTGCGCATGCAGCGGCGGCGCGGCTGGATCCGCGTCGAGGTCCGCGATCCCTCGCGCGGGCTGCCCTGCCTGATGCCGGTCCACGAGATGGACCTGAGCGGCCGCGGCCTGTTCCTCGTCGACAAGCTCTCCGACCGGTGGGGCGTGGACCTGCTGCCGCGCGGCAAGACGACGTGGTTCGAGATGCGGGTCGCCGACCGCTGATACGCGAAAGCCCCCGGCGGCCGTCGTGCGGCGCGGTGGGGGCCTTCGTGAAGCGCCGCGGATGTGTGGGGTGTGGTCCGCGGCGGCTGCTGACGACCTGAGCCCGGGTCAATGGGGGTCGTGTCCCCGACTATGGCAGACGGACCCCAGCGATCCAAAAGTCCTTATCGGTGCATTGATGGGCAAACCGTGACAGTTTAGAGGTGAATCCTTGGTGAGATGGGACACCTGCCTGGTAAACGCTGGTTAAGCACAGCCTGTGACAGGCGATACGCAAGGCCCGGGGGAGCGGTCGCGGGCCCGGTACCCCCGACCCGTGACGGTCCCGAAGCGGGCAATCAGCATCTTTTCCATTCTTTTCCCATTAAATGGTCGCGTGATCGAGACCGACCGCCGCAGCGCCCTGCGCGCGGGCGCGGGCCTGGTCGCCGCGGGCGCCCTCACCGCCGGGTGCGCCCCGGCCGGCCACGCCCCGGCGCCCGCCCGCCCACCCGCGTCCACGGCCCCCCGCCCCGCCCGCCCCGCGGCGGCCGCCGCCCCCGCGCCCCACCGCTTCCCCGGCCGTCCCGCCCAGATCAGCCACGGCCCCCGCACCCGCCCCCGGGTCGCCCTCACCTTCCACGGCCAGGGCGACCCTGCCATCGCGAGGACCCTGCTCGCCCAGGCGGAGAAGGCCGGCGCCAAGGTCACCGTGCTCGCCGTCGGCAGCTGGCTCGACGACCACCCCGACCTGGCCCGCCGCATCCTCGACGGCGGCCACGACCTGGGCAACCACACCCACCACCACCGCGACATCAACGGCATGTCCGAGGCCGACGCCTACGCGGAGATCACCGGCTGCGCCGACCGCCTGCGCCGCCTCACCGGCTCCATCGGCACCTGGTTCCGCCCCTCGCGCACGCGGACGGCGACCCCCCTGGTCGAACGCCTCGCCCGCCGCGCGGGCTACCCGCACGTCCTCTCGTACGACGTCGACTCCCTCGACTTCACGTCGCCGGGCGCCCCGGCGATCACCCGCACCGTCGCCGCGGAGGTCCGCGAGGGATCCGTCGTGAGCCTGCACTTCGGGTACGCGGACACGGTCGCCGCACTGCCCGCCGTCCTGGAAGAACTGGAACGCCGCGGCCTGCGCGCGGTCACGACCACGGAGCTGCTGACCTGATGTCCCAGAACCCGACCCCGAACCCGCCCGCGCAGCCGACGCCGGACACCCCCCGTAACCCCGCCGCCCGGCGCGCGGCCCGGCCCCACCTCGCCAAGCGCACCGCGGCCCTGCTCGCCGCCGGTGCCGCGCTGGCCGTCCTCGCCGGGTGCAGCGGCGACCGGCACGCCGACGAGGCCCTCGGCACCGAGGGCATCCGCAAGCCCGCCAGGCCGAAGGCAGCCCCGGGGCTGCCCGGCATGCCGCCGGTCCTCGACCCGAAGGACGCCTACGCCGCGGACCGGCCGAACGCCCTGCAGCCGGTGTCCAAGACGTTCCTGCCGCGGATCTACGTGCCGAACACCGAGTCCGACACGGTCTCCGTCATCGACCCCAAGACGTTCAAGGTCGTCGAGACCATCCGGGTGGGCGACCAGCCCCAGCACGTCGTCCCGTCCTGGGACATGAAGACGCTCTGGGTCAACAACGACCTCGGCGACAGCCTCACCGCGATCGACCCCGTCACCGGCAAGACCGGCCGCACGGTCGACGTCTCCGACCCGTACAACCTCTATTTCACGCCGAACGGCAAGCACGCCATCGTCATGGCCTCCATGGACCGCGAACTCGTCTTCCGGGACCCCAGGACCATGAACCGCGTCAAGACCGTCCCCGTCACCTGCGCGGGCGTCAACCACGCCGACTTCTCCATGGACGGCCGCTACTTCATCGTGTCCTGCGAGTTCTCCGGGGAGCTCCTCAAGGTCGACACGGAGAAGATGGAGGTCGTCGGCCAGCAGAAGATCCCCTTCCAGGGCGCCATGCCGCAGGACGTGAAGATGTCCCCGGACGGCAAGACCTTCTACATCGCCGACATGATGGCGCACGGCATATGGGTCCTGGACGGCGACAAGTTCACCACGCCGAAGCTGCTGCCCACCGGCAAGGGCTGCCACGGCCTGTACGTCAGCCGCGACTCCAAGGAGATGTACATCTCCAACCGCGGCGAGGGCACGATCTCCGTCTTCGACTTCCCGAAGAGCAGGCTGACCAAGAAGTGGAAGCTCCCGCAGGGCGGCAGCCCCGACATGGGCGGCGTCTCGGCGGACGGCAACACGCTGTGGCTCTCGGGCCGCTACGACTCCGAGGTCTACGCCATCGACACGCGCACCGGGGTCCAGCTGGCCCGCATCCCGGTCGGCTCCGGCCCGCACGGACTCGCGGTCTATCCGCAGCCGGGCCGCTACTCCCTCGGCCACACGGGAATCTTCCGTTGAACGATGGATGGTTGACGGTTGACCCTTGCTGACACCGGGCACAAAACGGGCAGCTCAGGAACCAGTCCGGGAACCTGACTCCCCCCACTCCCGGAGGCGCCCGTGATCCGTGGCATCGATGTCAGCTCACACCAGTCGTCGTTCGACACGGACGGCCTCTCGTTCGTCTTCATCAAGGCGACGGAAGGCCGTTCGTACACCAACCCCAAACTCGCCGCCCAGACCAAACTCTCCCGCGACGGCGGCTGCGTGACCGGCTTCTACCACTTCCTGTGGCCGGGCAACATCGCCGCACAGGCGGCGTACTTCGTCAGCAAGGCCCCCGAGAAGGCGGGCGACCTGCTGGCGGTCGACTGGGAGACGACGGGCGACGGAACACACGCGTCCAACGCGGACAAGGACCGCTTCATCCGCGAGGTGAAGCGCCTGCGCCCCCACCACCGCGTTCTGCTCTACTGCAACCGCGATTTCTGGTTGAACCGCGACGTGACGTCCTACGCGGGCGACGGACTGTGGATCGCCGACTACGTGACGGCGGGCAAGCCGCGCATCCAGGCGCAGTGGACGATCCATCAGTACACGTCGACGCCGCTCGACAAGAACGTGGCCGACTTCGAGAGCAAGGCGACCCTCGAGGAGTGGGCCACGCCCTGAGGTCCGGCGGGGCGGCGCCGGCGCGCCGTCAGGCCCGCCACTCCGGGGTGCGTTCCGGGGAAGCCGCGGCCAGGGCCTTGGTGATCTCCTCCACGTCTCCCGCGTTGCCGTACACCGGGGTGCCGGGCTGCTGGCGCCAGGAGTCGTCCTGGCCGCCGTTGTCGACGGTGTCGAAGCCGAGTTCGTCGATCAGGTCGCGTACGACCTTCTTGGCGGCCTCGTCGTCGCCCGACACCGGCAGGGCGACGCGGCCGGGGGCGCCCTTGGGCAGGGGCTTGTCGAGGATGTCCTGGGCGTAGGTGCCGTTGAAGGCCTTGATGACGGGGTGGCCGATCTGCCGCTCCGTCCAGCGGCTCTCCGTCAGGCCCTCCTCGATCTCGGCGATCCTCCCGTCGCGCTGTTGCGGGTAGTAGTTGCCGGTGTCGATGACGGCGGCGTTCGCGGCCGCGCCGTCGAGGAAGCCCGCGGGCAGGCCCGGCACGGCCTTGAGCGGGATCGTCACGACGACGACCTGCGCGCCGCGCGCGGCCTCCTCGACCGGGACGGGCGTCGCGCCCGTCTCCTCGGCGAGGGCGGTCAGGGTGTGCGGGCCGCGCGAGTTGGCGACGGAGACGTCGTGGCCGAGGGCGGTGAGGCGGCGGGTGAGGTTGCCGCCGATGTTGCCCGCGCCGATGATGCCGATCTTCATGACTGCCATGCCCTTCCGGTGGTCCGGTGTCGTAACGGAGGTAACCTCCGGATCGGGTGGGGTATTCCGGGGGGGGGCTTGTGGGGTCGGCCTGGAAGATCTGCTTGCGCGATCTGCTTGCGGGATCGGCTTGTGGGGGCGGCGTTAGCCTGGGGCCGTGCGGGGTCGGCCGCGGTCGGTCCCGGTGGCGGCGGTACGAGCGGAAGCGGGGTTGCGACGGGTGCGGCGGGTTGCGGCAGGCGGGATGTCGGGCGGGGCGGCAGGCGGCCGGGCCGGCGGGGGCGGTCGGGTGGAAGCCGGTGGCGGCGCATGACGGGCGAGCGGTCGCGGCCGGCGCCTTCGCGCCGGGCCGTGCTCGCCGTGGCGGGGCTGCTGCCCCTGTCCCTGTCCGCGTGCGGGACCGGCGACGGGCCGGATCCGGACCGGACTGCGGACCGGGGTGCGCACTCGCCCTCGGCGCGGCCCTCGGGCGACGGCTCGGAGCGGCCCGCCCCGTCCCCGGACCCCGCCCGTCTCGCCTCCCGCTTCGCCGCGCTGGAGCGCACGTACGGAGCCCGGCTCGGCCTCCACGCCGTCGACACGGGCAGCGGCGCCACGCTCAGCCACCGCGCGGACGAGCGCTTCGCGTTCTGCTCCACGTTCAAGACGCTCGCCGCGGCGGCCGTCCTGCACCACAACCCGCCGAGCCACCTCGACCAGCGGATCACCTACACCGCGGCCGACGTCGACTCGATCTCGCCGGTCACCGAGAAGCACGTCGCGACCGGCATGACCGTCCGTCAACTGTGCGACGCAGCCGTCCGGTACAGCGACGGCACCGCCGGGAACCTCCTGATGCGCGACATCGGCGGACCCGCCCGGCTGACCGCCTACCTGCGCGGGCTCGGCGACGACGTCAGCCGCATGGACGACTACGAGCCCGAGCTGAACGACGTACGCCCCAAGGATCCGCGCGACACCACCACGCCCCGGGCGATCGCCGCCGACTACCGCGCACTCGTCCTCGGCGACGCCCTGCCCGCCGCCGAACGCGCCCTCGTCAAGGACTGGCTGCTGCGCAACGCCGCCGCCGTCGGGGCCGAGCGCATCCGCGCGGGGCTCCCCAAGGGGTGGACGGCGGCGGACAAGACCGGCACCGGCAACTGGGGGCGGGCCAACGACATCGCCGTCCTGTGGCCGCCGGACGGCGACCCGCTGGTCCTGGCCGTCCTGACCGACCGGCCACGCCGCGACGACCCGCCGAGCAACGCCCTCATCGCGGCGGCGACGCGATCGGCCGTCGCGGAGTTGGCGCGGTAGCGCCGGGAGGCGGAACGGTGCGGTCGGCCTGTGCGGCGGGCCTGTGCGGCGGGCCCGTGCGGCGGGCCCGCGGGGTGGGCCCGCGGGGTGGGCCTGTGCGGTGGGCCCGTGCGGTGGGGCGGATCTGGGCGGCCGGGCCGTGCCGTGGGTCTGGTCGGAGGGTCGTCCGGTTGGTGGTTCCGCTTGGTGGCTCCGGTCGGTGGGTCCGGCCGGGGCGTGCCTGGTCCGCGCCCGCCCCGGCCACCAGGTGAAACGCCCCGCCCCGGTCGTCCCGCTTCCGGATACCCTCCGGACCGCCTTGCGGCCGATACCGGCCGGAGGACCGGCCCGTGACCGCAGAGAGGACCGCCCCGTGACCGACCCGTCCCCGTCCCCGCCCCTGTTCCCCCCGTCGGCCGGAGACGACCCGACCGCCAAGACCCCCGCCACGGCCCCCGCCACGACCCCCGTCCTGTCCGCCGACCGCGTCACCGTCGTCCGTGACGGGCGCGCCATCCTGGAGGACGTCACCCTCGCCGTCCGGCCCGGCGAGCACTGGGCGCTGCTCGGCGCGAACGGCGCGGGCAAGTCGACGCTGCTCAGCCTCTGCGGGGCCGTCACCCACCCCACGCACGGCACGGTCGAAGTGCTCGGGCGGCGGCTCGGCAGCGTCGATCTGCGCGAGCTGCGGGCGTACGTGGGACACGTCAACCCGCGCCATCCGCTGCGCTCGCCGCTGGCGGTCCGCGACGTCGTCCTCACCGGGCTCACCAACAGCGTCGAGCCGGTGCCGCGCCGCCGTCCCACGCCCGGGCAGGAGGAGCAGGCCGACCGTCTGATCGCCCTCCTCGGCCTCGCGCACCGCGCCGACGCGCGCTGGCCCACGCTCTCCCAGGGCGAGCGCGGCCGCACGCTGATCGCCCGGTCGCTGATGCCCCGCCCGCGCCTGCTCCTGCTCGACGAGCCGGCCACCGGCCTCGACCTCGCCGGGCGCGAGCGCCTCCTCGACAGCCTCGACACCCTGCGCGAGGCCCGTCCGGAGCTCGCCACCGTCCTGGTCACCCACCACCTGGAGGAGCTGCCCGCGGGCACCACCCACGCGCTGCTCCTGCGCGACGGCCGCGCGCTCGCCTCCGGCGCGGTCGACGACGTGCTGACCGGTGACCGGATCAGCAAGTGCTTCGACCACCCCGTGCGCCTGGAGCGCAGGGACGGCAGGTGGAGCGTGCGCACGCACCGCTGACCCGCGGCGGATCCCCGGGCCGGGCGGGGACGCGGCAGGGCCCGGTGCGCACACCGCGCACCGGGCCCTGCCCGGCCGTACCGGCCACCGCCGGCCGGACCCCGCTACTTGTTCAGGCTCGCCCAGAACTCGTCGAAGGAGAGACGCTTGTCCGCGTTGCTGTCCTTCGCGGCGATCACGGCCTCGGCCACCGCCTCGGTCTGGTAGAAGTCGCCCATCTTGGCCATGGCGCTCTTCCACTCGGCCGCCGTGATGAAGCCGTCGCCGTCCGCGTCGAACTGGTCGAACGTCCTGCGCGCTTCCTCGATGTCCGCCACCGGATCCACCCCTTCTTGTGCACTACTGACGGGGCTCAGGGTAACGGCCGCCCGATGGCCGGATGACAAGGAGTAGGTCCATGGCCAGCACCTCCGCGACGCCTGCGGGACCCCGGCCGAGCCGCGGCGCGCCGCGTCGTGTCCGAACCGAGACCTTCGTCCACTTCTTGTTCACGAACTGAGATCCGGGCCCGCTTTCCGCGCGCGACGGGTGCGGTACAACGTGACCGAGGGGGCCGTGCGCCGCCGTGAGGGGAACGTGGTGGAGATGGTCGTAGGCGCGCCGGGGACCGCGCGGCGGGCGCCGTTCGTGGGCAGGTCCGGTGAACTCGGCGGCCTCGAAGCGCTGCTGACGGGAATGGGGCGGGGCACGGGAGCCGGTGTCGTCGACGTGGTCGGGGAGCCGGGGATCGGCAAGAGCAGACTGCTGACCGAGTTCGCGGCGCGGGCCCGCGCCCGGGGCGTGACCGTGCTGCGGGGGCGGGCCTCGGAGCGGGTGGGCGGGCGGGCGCTGGGGCCGTTCACCGACGCCTTCGCCGAGCTGGACCCGCGCGCGAGGCGGGCGTTCCCCTCCCTGGAGCGGCTGCCCGCGGCCGTCCGCGGGGACGCGGGCCTCGACGCGCGCGAGCGGCTCGACGGGGCCGGGTGCCCGGTCGGCACCGACCCGGCGGCCGGCGACGGCGCGGCCGAGGACCGCGCGGGCGCCGGGACCGGGGACCGCACCGGGGAGGGCGGCGACCGGGGCCGGGGCGTGGGCGGGACCGGAGGGCACGGAGACCTGTTCGGGCTGTGCCGGGACACCGCCCTGGCCCTCGGCGGCCTGACCGGGGCGGGGCTGCTCCTCGTCCTCGACGACCTGCACTGGGCCGACGACGCGTCCCTCGACCTCGTCGACCACCTCGTACGTCATCCCGTCCACGCACCCTTCCTGCTGGCCGTCGCCCGGCGGGAGCGGCAGTCCCCGGCCGCCCTCGACGCCGCCCTCACCCGCGGCCTCGACACCGGAACGGTCCTGCGTCTGCCCCTCGGACCGCTCGGCCGGGGCGAGTTGACCGACGGCCTCGCCGCCGGTCTGCCGCGCGAACGGGCCGCCGAGATGTACGCGGCCAGCGAGGGCAACCCGCTCTACTTCCTCTCCCTCCTGCACGGGCGCCCCGCGGCCCCGCCCCTCGACGAACTGGCCGCCCTGGCCCCGCGGGAGCGCGCCGCCACCGAAGCCGCCGCCGTGCTCGGCGACCACGCGACCACCGACCTCATCGCCGCCGTCACCGGCATCGACCGCGGCGAACTCATCGTGGTGCTCAGGGAATTGGTGCGGCGGGACCTGCTGAGGGCGGAGTGCGCGGGACGCCGGCTCGCGCCCCGGCACCCGCTCCTCGGCGCCCAGTTGCGCGAGGCCGTCGACCCGTGGCGCCGCCAGGAGCTGCACCGCGCGGCCGCCGCCGAGCTCACCCGGACCGGCGCGCCGCTCGCCGACCGCGCCCACCACGTCGAGCGCTCCCTCACCCGCTGGGACCCCAAGGCCGCCGCGATCCTCACCGAAGCCGCCGAACAGGCCGTCGCCACCGCCCCCGCGGAGTGCGCCCGGCTCCTCGCCACCGTGCTGCACGTGCTGCCCGACAGCCCCGAACACCTGCACACCCGGCGCGAGTTGATGCTGCGGCGCGCGAGCGCCCTCGGCATGACCGGCGCGGTGAAGGAGAGCAGGGACCTCCTGCACCGGCTGATAGGGATGCGCGACCCCGGCCCGGCGGCCGACGACGCGCTGCGCACCGCCGCCGTCGTGCAGTGCGCCTTCATGGAACGCCACCTGGGGCGGTACGCGGCGGCCGGCGCCCTGCTCCGCAGGGAACTCGACCGCCGCCCCTGCCCGCCGCCCGCCCGGCACGCCGGACTCGTCGTCGAGTGGGCCAACCTCGCGCTGTTCGCCACCCGCTTCGCCGACGTGCGCGACGCGCTCACCCGGACCGTGGCCGACGCCCGGGCCCGCGGCGACGAGCTGGGTGCCGCGGAGGCGCTCACGCTGTCCGCCATGGGGGAGGCGTACGAGGGGAACACCGCCGCCGCGCGCGAGCACGTCGCCGAGGCCGCCGCGCTCGCCGACGTCACCACCGACGCCGACCTCGCCGGGCAGTGCGAGTCCCTGGTGCGGCTCGCCTGGACCGAGGCGTTCCTCGACGACTGCGCGGCCGCGCTGCGCCACGTGGAACGCGGCGTCGACCTCGCCCGGCGCACCGGCCGCCCCTTCGCCCTGTCGCAGTTGCTGCTCTGCGGCGCGTACGCCCTCCTCACCACGGGCCGTGTGCGTGACGCCCTGGAGCGGGCCGACGAGTCCGTGGCCGTCGCCCGGTCCCTCGGCGGCGTCGAGCTGCTCGGTTTCGCCCGCGCCGTCCGCGCCCTGGTCCTGCTGCAGGCCCGCCCGGCGGGCGATCCGGAGGTGCTGGCCGCCGCGGAGGAGGCGGCCGCCACGGTGGGTGCGGTGGACGGCTGGTGGGCGACGCTGTCCCGCTGCCTGCTGGGGTACGCGGCGCTGGGCTCCGGCGATCCCTACCGTGCGCGGGACGTCCTGCTGGACGCCGGCGGCGGCCGTGACCTGCCCCGCGTGCAGCCCTCGGTGCGCCCCAACTTCCTGGAACTGCTCGTCACGTCGGCGCTGGCCACGGGCGATCTCGCGGACGCGGAGCACTGGGCGGCCCGTGCCCTGGCCGAGGCGGACCGGCTCGACCTGCCCGTCCAGCGGGGCGCGGGGCTGCGCGCGGCCGGGCTGCTCGCGGCGCGGCGCGGTGAACCGGCCGTCGCGGCGCGGGCGTTCACCGAGGCGGCCCGGGAGAGCGCCCGCTCCGGTGCGGCCCTGCGGGAGGCCCAGAGCCTGCTGCTCGGCGCCCCGTTCGTGGCCACGACGGGCGACGGCGCGCGGGCCGCCGCGATGGCCCGCCGGGGCCGCCGTCTCGCCGAGGAGGGCGGGGCGCGGCTGCTGCTCGACATGACCGCGCGGACGGCCGGGTGGTACGCGGGCGATCCCGCGCCGCGCCCCGGCGTCCCGGGCGCGCCCTGGCCCACGGCTCGCGCCACGGCGTCCCCGGCGACGACCGCCACCCCCGCGACCACCCCGGCGCCCGCGACCGCCTCGTCCACCGACACCACCCGGTCCGGCCCCGCGTCGCCGTACGGGCCGCCCCCTCAGGCCGGCCCCGTCACCCCGTACGACCCGGCCACCCCCTACGATCCCGCCTCGCAGTACGGTCCGACGGCGCAGGCCGGCCCCGTCACCCCGTACGACCCCGCCACCCCCTACGACCCCGTCGCGCAGTACGGCCCCACCGCCGCGACCGATCCCACCACCCCGTACGGCGGCCCCGTCCCCCCGTACGGCGGCCCCGTCGCCCCGCACGGTCAGGCCGCCCCCTACGGGCAGAACCCGCCGGCCGCCGCCCCGCCCCCTTGGCCCGCGCAGCCGAGGGCAAGCCGCTGTGCGCCGGTCGCCCCGCAGCCGCATGGCCAGCCGTGGCCGGGCGAGCCGGATGCACCGGGCGGGCCGGGTGCGCAGGGCGGGCCGGGTGCGCAGGGCGCCGCGGAGGTCCGCGCCCCGCGGTCCGGGCCGGACGCCGCGACCCCGCAGCCCGCCGACCCGCTCGCCACCCTCACCCCCCGCGAACGCGAGATCTCCGTGCTGGTCGCCGAGGGCCTGACCAACCAGGCGGTCGCCGCCAGGCTCTGCCTGAGCACCCGCACGGTCGAGAGCCACGTCGCCCGCATCTACCGCAAGACGGGCGTCACCTCACGCGCCGCGCTGGCCTCGCTGGTGACACGTGGCTCGGGCGGTCACGCCCAGCGGTCTCAGGCGTAAGGGGGCCGCGCCCCGGTCAGCAGATCGCACTCCTCCGCCAGAGTGGCCAGGGAGCCGTCGGGGTCGGGACGCTCGCGCACCGCGGCCGCCACCCGCCGGGCGCGCGCCGCCGCCTCGGTGTGGCGGCCGAGTATGAACTCCAGCCGGGCCGCGAGGAGTTCGGTAGGGTGCAGGTCGGCCAGGCCGGGGCCGCCGCAGCCGCGCAGGGCCTCGATGGCCCGCTCCGCATGGCCCAGCGCCGCCTCGAAGGCGCGTACGTTGGCGGCGTACCGGTCGGGCGGGTCCAGCTCGGCGAGCGGCGGGCCCGCCGCGTGCTCCAGGGCGAGACGGCCCAACTGCGCGTAGGTGCGGCCCAGTTCGACCCGGAGCTCGGTGCGCTCCGGGTCCTGGACCGCCTCGTCGGCGCAGCGGCGGTTCGTGTCGAGGGCCTGCGCCATGACCGCCTCGGCCGCCGCCGGACCCTGCGCGGCCAGGGTCTCCCAGGCGCGCGCCCGCAGCGCGCGGACCAGGGCGCCGTGTTCGCCGAGCGCCCGCCACAGCTCCTCGGCGCGCCCGTAGGCCCGCCCGGCCTCCGCCCGCCGCCCGGCCAGGCCCAGCGCCTGGGCGGCCTGCTGGGTGAGGGCCGCCTCGTGGTGACCGTCGGAGCACGCGCGGGCGATGTCCGCCGCGAGTTCGAACTGCTCGGCGGCCGGCCGGGGTTCGCCGGTGCGCAGGTAGCTGCGGGCGAGCCAGGTGCGGGCCTGCATGCGGTCGTTCGGCTCGTGCTCGTCGTCGAGGTCGGGCAGCGCGGTCTCCAGGACGGACGCCGCCTCCTCGTGCCGGCCGGTCTCGCAGTAGAGCCCGCCGAGCCGGAGCCGGGCCAGCGCGCCCAGGTGCCCGCTCTCCCCGGCCAGGTCGGCGAAGTGCGCCGCGTCGATCAGCAGACGTTCCGCCTGGGCCCCGGTGCCGTCGTCGGGGTGCGTCAGGGACTGCGCGAGGGTCAGGCAGAGCAGGGCCCGCTCGCGCGGCGCGAGCCGTTCGCCCCGGGCGGGGCCCTCGGGGGCGGCCGGCGTGAGGTGCGGGGACCGGCGGCCCGGCACGTCGGCCGCGCGCAGCCCCAGCGGCAGGACGTCGAGCAGCGGCCGGGCCGCCATGCGGGCCAGGCTGCGCTCGGAGACGGCGGTGGTGCCGTTGCGCCGGTCGAAGCGGTCCGCGAGGTCCAGGGCGGTGGCCCGCGCGTGGTCGAGGAGCGCCGCCGCCGTCCACGCCCCGTCGAGCGGGCCGGGCACGGGCCGCTCGCCGTGGCCCAGGTCCACCAGGCGCCGCATCAGGAGGGCGGCGCTGACCAGCCACTCCTGGTGGGCGAGCGGGTCGCCGGTCTGCGCCCAGCGCGGGCTCTGCTCGGCGAGGATCTGCAGCCCGCGCGGTTCGTTGCCGGTGAGCGCGCAGAACTCGACGTGCAGGCCCACGACGGGGCCGAACGTCTCGTCGGAGCGCACCATCCGGTAGCCGCGCAGGTGGTGCGCGCGGGCCTGGTCGACCCGTCCCGCGCGCACCAGGGGCAGCAGCGAGCGGGCGAGGGTCTCGTGCGGTTCCCGGTGGCAGCTGTGCGTGCCGCTCAGGACCGGTTCCCAGTCCTCCAGGGCCGCCCGGTCGTCACCGAGGTCCAGCTGGCGCAGGCCCTGCGTGGCGTACTCGCAGGCCAGGCAGTCGGCCATGTCGTCGCGCGGCGCGGCCGTCCAGGCGGCGTACGCGCGGGCGGCGCGCGCCCGGTCGCCCAGGTGCCGGGCGAGCATGAACTCGCCGCCGTGCACGGCGCGGGGGGAGTACCCGGCGGCCCGGTAGCGGCGCCGGGTCTCGGTCAGCCACTCCTCGATCGAGGCGAGCGGCACGTCGGGCTGCTGGCGCCCGTCGGTCACCACCCACTTGAACATCCAGTGCAGTTGGCGGACGTCGTCCTCGGTGAAGTCCGCCGGGTGCTCGTCGTACATGCCCAGCAGCCGCTCGAAGGGCACGGACGTCTTGGTGCGGTCAGGGCTGAAGCTGTAGGAGTGGACCAGGAGGGTCAGCGCGGCGACGAGCAGCGGCCGGTCGCCGGTGGCGGCGGCCTCCTCGGTGAGCGCCTCGGCGCGGACGTTGCGCGCGCGGCCGTACGGCTCGGCGTCGAGCCAGCGGATGTCGGCGAGGATCTCCTGACGGGCGCGGGCGGGCGGGGCGGGCTGCGGTGTCGTCCGGCGGGGGCCGGACCGGAAGTCGTGCGGCATGGGTCCGGCGCCTACCGGCCCGACCGGTTCCAGGCACTGTCGTACGACGTCGGCGTGTGCTCCCGTGCCGGTGACGCGTGGTCCCGCGACGCTGGCGCCGCCTGCCGCGTGCGGGCCGGTGCCCCTGGCGCGACGGTGTCGTACGAGAAGGCGGAGACGTTCCTGATCGCGCCCAGCAGGCCCATGTGCGGTTCCTAGTTCGGGTGAGGTGCGGATGCGCCATGGATGCGCATACATCACCGGTCAGCCTGTCAAAGTTCCCCGCTCCGCGGCATCCGTAGAACTACGCAATCAACTACGCAAACCAGGTCACGCGCCCCGAACCCGCACCTCGGGCCCGCGCTCGTGCCGTGCGCCCCCGTGCCGCCTGCCTCCGCGCCGCGCGCCCGCGGCCCCCGGCACGACGACGGGCGGGACCGCGACCGGTCCCGCCCGTCATGCGATCCGCCGCCCGGCGGATCGTGTCAGCACTCGATGATGTTCACCGCGAGCCGTCTCCTTGTACTTGACGTATATGTGGATACGCCTGCGGGATTGGGCAGTTGATGATCGGGCGGCATGCGATGGCGTCGGCGAGCCCACTCGGTAGCGGAGATCCGGCGAAGGACGACGCATTTCTGCGCGCGCCGACCGGCTGCCGGGCCTCTTCCCGCTTCGGGGCGTGTTCTCCCGGAATCAGTGCGTGTCGGGCTCCGGGGCCGGCAGGGGGAGTTCGTCGAGGTCGAGGGTGAAGGTGCGGCCGTCGGCCAGGGGGATGGGGAGCTTGCCTGTGCCGTATGCGCGGGTGTGGGCGGTGCTGTAGCCGTTGGAGGTGGGCTCGGTGTGCAGGACGACTTCCCGGGCGTAGGGGTCCACGACGAGGTAGACGGGGATGCCGTACCGGCCGTACTTCGCGGTGCAGTCGTCGTAGTCCTTGCGTGCCGAGGACGTGGAGACGACCTCCGAGATCAACAGGACGTCCTCGAAGCTGTAGCGCTTGCCCTCCTTACGCGCGTCCTCGCGCAGGATGGCCAGATCGGGGGCGGAGTTCTCGTCGGCGGGGAAGTCGAGGTAGACGTCCGAGGTGACCTTCGCATGACGGCCGAGGGCGAGAGAGTCGATCTGCATCGACCTGATCGTGCTGGAGTGCTCTTCGCTCTGCGGGGTCATGATGATCTTTTCGTCGGCGCCGAAGAACACCACGTATCCCGCAGGGAACTCGGTGTGCGTGATCGCGTCGACACTCATGGACGGTGCTCCTTCCCGTGTGCCGTCATGATACGGCGGACAGAGCCGTCACACGGGTGGACATCCGTGACGTGCGCGCGCTGCAGGGGGAACCGGTCCGCACGACGGCCCCGCCAGACAGCGAGGGGAGAGCAGGGCCTGTCGCGTCTGCGCCGTCGTGAATGCGAGGGAGGGCCCTGACAGCGCTGAAATACACAAACGCGCTGGTCAGGGCCCATCTGCCTAGCACTCGATGATGTTCACCGCGAGCCCGCCGCGGGCCGTCTCCTTGTACTTGACGCTCATGTCGGCGCCGGTGTCCTTCATGGTCTTGATGACCTTGTCGAGGGACACCTTGTGGGAGCCGTCGCCGCGCATCGCCATCTTCGCGGCGGTGACGGCCTTGACGGCCGCCATGCCGTTGCGCTCGATGCACGGGATCTGGACGAGTCCGCCGACCGGGTCACAGGTCAGGCCGAGGTTGTGCTCCATGCCGATCTCGGCGGCGTTCTCGACCTGCTCCGGGGAGCAGCCGAGGACCTCGGCGAGGGCGCCCGCCGCCATCGAGCAGGCGGAGCCGACCTCGCCCTGGCAGCCGACCTCGGCGCCGGAGATCGAGGCGTTCTCCTTGAAGAGCATGCCGATCGCGCCCGCGGCGAGCAGGAAGCGGACCACACCCTCCTCGTCGGCGCCGGGCACGAAGTTCATGTAGTAGTGCAGGACGGCCGGGATGATGCCCGCCGCGCCGTTCGTCGGGGCGGTGACCACACGGCCGCCCGCGGCGTTCTCCTCGTTGACCGCCATCGCGTAGAGCGTGATCCACTCCATGGCGCGGGCCTGCGGGTCGCCCTCGGCGCGCAGCTGGCGGGCCGAGTTGGCGGCGCGGCGGCGGACCTTCAGGCCGCCCGGCAGGATGCCCTCGCGGGACATGCCGCGCGACACGCAGGACTGCATGACGCCCCAGATGTCCAGGAGGCCCGCGCGGATCTCGTCCTCGGTGCGCCAGGCCTTCTCGTTCTCCAGCATCAGCGCGGAGATGGACAGGCCGGTCTCGCGGGTCAGGCGCAGCAGCTCGTCGCCGGTGCGGAAGGGGTGCTTGAGGACGGTGTCGTCCGGCACGATCGGGTTCTCGCCCGCCGCGCCCTCCTGGTTCAGCACGGTCTCGTCGACGACGAAGCCGCCGCCGACCGAGTAGTACGTCTTCTCCAGGACGAGGGCGCCCTCACGGTCGTACGCGAAGATCGTCATGCCGTTGGCGTGGTACGGCAGGGCCTTGCGGCGGTGCAGGACGAGGTCCTCGTCGAAGTCGAAGGGGATCTCGTGCACGCCGAGCAGGTTGATGCGCCCGCCGGAGCGGATCTCGTCGACGCGGGCGTCGGCCGTCTCCACGTTCACCGTGCGGGGCGACTCGCCCTCCAGGCCGAGCAGGACCGCCTTCGGGGTGCCGTGCCCGTGCCCGGTGGCGCCGAGCGAGCCGTACAGCTCGGCCCGTATCGCCGCGGTGTGGGCCATCAGGCCCTCGTTCTTGAGGCGGCCGGCGAACATCCGGGCGGCGCGCATCGGACCGACCGTGTGGGAGCTGGACGGGCCGATGCCGATCGAGAACAGGTCGAAGACCGAGATGGCCACGGAAAACTCCAATGGTGGTTGGTAGACGCCGTTGTCTGCCGGGGTGATGCAGAAGTACAAGGCGAAGCAGGACCCACGCGCCCCGAGCGGGAGGGACACGTGGTGCGGGGCACCTCGCCCACTGTCCAGTGTGCAAGGTGCCCCGACGTTTCGTGCGTACGAACAATGGCGTACGTACAAAAGGGTACGAAATTACTTCAGGCCGGGGTACAGGGGGTGCTTGTCGGCCAGAGCGGTGACGCGGGCCTTGAGGGCGTCCGCGTCGAAGCCGGGCTTGAGGGCCTCGGCGATGATGTCGGCGACCTCGCGGAAGTCCTCCTCCCGGAAGCCGCGGGTGGCCAGCGCGGGCGTGCCGATCCGCAGGCCCGAGGTGACCATCGGGGGGCGCGGGTCGTTCGGGACCGCGTTGCGGTTGACCGTGATGCCGACCTCGTGGAGGCGGTCCTCGGCCTGCTGGCCGTCCAGCTCGCTGTCGCGCAGGTCCACCAGGACCAGGTGCACGTCGGTGCCGCCGGAGGCCACGCCGACGCCGGCCGCCTTCGCGTCGTCCTGCACCAGGCGCTCGGCCAGGATGCGGGCGCCGTCCAGGGTGCGCTGCTGGCGCTCCTTGAAGTCGTCCGAGGCGGCGACCTTGAAGGAGACGGCCTTGGCCGCGATGACGTGCTCCAGCGGGCCGCCCTGGAAGCCGGGGAAGACCGCGGAGTTCAGCTTCTTGGCGAAGTCCTTGTTGCGCGCCAGGATGATGCCGCCGCGCGGGCCGCCGAGCGTCTTGTGCGTGGTGGAGGTGACCACGTCCGCGTACGGCACCGGGTTGGGGTGCAGACCGGCGGCGACGAGCCCGGCGAAGTGCGCCATGTCGACCCACAGCTTCGCGCCGACCTCGTCGGCGATCCGGCGGAACTCGGCGAAGTCCAGCTGACGCGGGTAGGCGGACCAGCCCGCGATGATCACCTTCGGGCTGTTCTCCTTGGCCAGGCGCTCGACCTCGGCCATGTCGACCAGACCGGCCTCGTCCACGTGGTAGGCGACCACGTTGAACTGCTTGCCGGAGAAGTTCAGGCGCATGCCGTGCGTGAGGTGGCCGCCGTGCGCCAGGTCCAGGCCGAGGATCGTGTCGCCGGGCTGGGCGATCGCGAAGAGGGCGGCCTGGTTGGCGGAGGCGCCGGAGTGCGGCTGGACGTTCGCGTACTCGGCGCCGAACAGGTCCTTGACCCGGTCGATCGCGATCTGCTCGGTCACGTCCACGTGCTCGCAGCCGCCGTAGTAGCGGCGGCCGGGGTAGCCCTCGGCGTACTTGTTGGTGAGGACGGTGCCCTGGGCCTCCATGACGGCGACCGGAGCGAAGTTCTCCGAGGCGATCATCTCGAGGGTGGACTGCTGGCGGTGGAGCTCGGCGTCGACGGCGGCGGCGACGTCCGGGTCCAGCTCGTGGAGGGGGGTGTTCAGAAGCGACATCACACGATCCCTATCGGTATGGGTCAGCCGGCGGCGAAGGCGGTGTACTCATCGGCGGAGAGCAGGTCGCCCGGCTCCTCGGCGATGCGCACCTTGAACAGCCAACCACCCTCGAACGGGGCGGAGTTGACCAGCGAGGGGTCGTCCACGACGTCCTGGTTGGCCTCGACGACCTCGCCGGTCACCGGCGAGTACAGGTCGCTGACCGACTTGGTCGACTCCAGCTCGCCGCAGGTCTCGCCCGCGGTGACCGTGTCGCCGACCTCCGGAAGCTGCACGAAGACGACGTCACCGAGCGCGTTGGCCGCGTGCTCCGTGATGCCGATGGCCGACACGCCTTCCTCGGCGGCCGACAGCCACTCGTGCTCCTTGCTGTAACGCAGCTGCTGGGGGTTGCTCATGACCTGAATTCTCCTGTACGCGGGTGGGTGCTGCGGAACGAGAAAGATGTGCGTGGGGTCACTTCTGCGGCGCGTCGGGCCGCGCCCACGCGGGGACGGTCGCCTACAGCGTCACTTCTGGCGCTTGTAGAACGGCAGGGCCACGACCTCGTACGGCTCGTGGGTGCCGCGGATGTCCACGCCGACGCCCTCGGTGCCCGGGGCCGCGTGCTCGACGTCGACGTACGCCATCGCGAGCGGCTTGCCCAGCGTCGGGGACGGGGCGCCGGAGGTGACCTCACCGATCACCTTGCCGCCGGCGACCACCGGGAAACCGGCGCGCGGCACGCGGCGGCCCTCGGCGATCAGGCCGACGAGCTTGCGCGGCGGCGCCGACTCGGCGCGCTCGGCGGCGGCCGCGAGCGCCGCGCGGCCCACGAAGGTCTCCGACTGCGACGTCTTCTCGAACTTCACCACCCGGCCCAGCCCGGCGTCGAACGGCGTCAGCTCGGCGGTCAGCTCGTGCCCGTACAGCGGCATGCCGGCCTCCAGGCGCAGCGTGTCGCGGCAGGAGAGACCGGCCGGGACCAGACCGACCGGCGTGCCCGCCTCCAGGAGCGCGCCCCACAGCTTCTCCGCGTCACCGGGGGAGACGAACAGCTCGAAGCCGTCCTCGCCGGTGTAGCCGGTGCGGGCGATCAGCGCGGGCACGCCCGCGACGGTGCCGGGCAGGCCCGCGTAGTACTTCAGGCCGTCCAGGTCCGCGTCCGTGAGTGACTTCAGGATGCCGGGGGACTCGGGACCCTGGATCGCGAGCAGGGCGTACGCGTCGCGGTCGTCACGGACCTCGGCGTCGAAGCCCTCGGCGCGGGCGGTCAGCGCGTCGAGCACGACCTGCGCGTTCGAGGCGTTGGCGACCACCATGTACTCGGGGGCCCCGGCCGCGCCGAGGCGGTAGACGATCAGGTCGTCCAGGATCCCGCCGTCCTCCGCGACGATCATCGTGTAGCGGGCGCGGCCGACACCGACGGAGCCGATGTTGCCGACCAGCGCGAAGTTCAGGAAGTCCGCGGCCGCGGGGCCGGTGACCGTGATCTCGCCCATGTGCGACAGGTCGAAGAGGCCGGCCTTGGTGCGCACGGCGTTGTGCTCGTCGCGCTCGCTGGCGTACCGCAGCGGCATGTCCCAGCCCGCGAAGTCGGTCATGGTCGCGCCGAGCGAACGATGCACGGCATCGAGGGCGGTCAGACGGGGGGCAGTGCTCATGAAGGGAACTCCCAGGGCATGACGGGCGAGGTCGATCCTCCCCATCTGTCATCGGAACCTGAGAGGTTCGCCGAGAGCGTCCCGATGTCCGAGACGCCCGGCTTGCACCTTGGGTGGGGCCACCGGGGCGGCCCGCTTTTCAGATGTGCCTCGCCCGCGCGGTACGGGGCCTGAGAGATTCAAGGGAGGGACTTGCTCCTTCGGCGCCCCGGAGGCACAGTGCGTGCCCGGTCCGGGAACTCTCCCGCGCGGATTCAAACGGCCGGTATGGAGTTGGCGCGCACATCATTGCACGCGCCCCCCTCCAGGGGGACCCGTGACCGGGTACTCGTCCGGTGCCCCCGGAACGCCCTTGTGCCGCATTACCTTCTCTTTACACTTGCTGGGGAAGCAGTACGTGACCGCTATGGGGAGGCCGATCACGGTGCGCAGCAGGACCAGTGTCTACGCCACGACCTCGGGGGTGGCGCTGCCCGGACAGGCCGCCGTCCCCGCCACCGAGCGCTGCGGCCCGCTGCCCGTGGCCGTCGTCCGCGACCTGCGCGGCCGCCGCGGTCACAGCCCGCGCCGCCTCACCTTCGACGAGGGCGACCTCGTCGTCGTCTCCGGGCTGCCCGGCGGCGGAAAGTCGACCCTCATGCGGCAGGCCGTCACGGGCCCCCGCATCGACTCCCAGGACACCCGCGACCGCTGGGCCCGCCGGATGCCCCGCCTGCTGCCCTACGCGGTCTACCGCCCCCTGGTCCGCCTCGCGCACTACGCGGGCCTGCGCCGCGCCCTGCGCTCCGGCGCCGGCGTCGTGGTGCACGACTGCGGCACCCAGGCCTGGGTGCGCCGCTGGCTCGCCCGCGAGGCGGCCCGGCGCGGCACCGCCCTGCACCTGCTGCTGCTCGACGTGCCCGCCGACACCGCGCTGCAGGGCCAGCTCGCCCGCGGCCGCGGCGTCTCGCGGTACGCCTTCGCCCGCCACCGCAGAACGGTCGGGCGGCTCGTCGGCGCCACCGAGCGCGGCGACCTGCCCCGCGGCTGCGGCTCCGCGGTGCTGCTCGACCGGGCGGCGGCCCAGGCGCTGCGCGGGATCGCCTTCGATCGCCGGGCCGTGCGGCGTTAGGGTTCGAGCCGCAGCAAGAGCGGTCGCGAGCAGGGGTTGGACGTTGGACATGGACTTTCCGGCGCAGGCACACGCCCATCCGTACGGCGGATGGCCGGGCAACGAACTAGAGGAGGTCCTCGCGGCCTCCCTCGGCGGCCCCGCCACGGCGGGCGCCCGGATCGTCGAGGTGCTCGGCCGCAGCCACATATGGATCCCGCTGCCGAACGGCGGCGGGCCCGAGAGCGGCACCCTGGACCTGCCGACCCTGGAGATCGAGGGCCAGGCGTACGTCCCCGTCTTCACCTCCGAGCAGCAGTTCCACCAGGCCCTGGGCGAGGCCGCCGACCGCATGGGCCGCACCGTGGCGCCCGCCGTCGAGTTCGCCCGCGGCCTGCCCCCGCAGCTCGGCATCGCGCTGAACCCGGACGGCACCGTCGGCGTCCCGCTGCCGCCCTCCGCCGTCGCCGAGCTCGCCCGGTCGGGCCGCACCGAGCTGGACGGCCCCACCAGCGGCGGCCGGGTACGTCTGTTCGAGCCGGACTGGCAGGAGGACCCCGTCGACTTCCTGACCGCCGCCGCCCGCGAGTTCGAGGCGACGGGCGTGGTGCTCACCGCCCGCCGCTGCCTGGCGACCGTGGAGACGGACGACCCGGCGCTCTTCGTCGGCGTCGAGCTGTCCACCTGGGAGGGCGGCGCCCGCGAGCTGCCCATGGAGGCCCTGGGGCGCGCCCTCGGCGCGGTCCCCGCGCCCTGGCCGGTCAACCTCGTGCTGCTCGACGTGGCGCAGGATCCGGTGGGCGACTGGCTGCGCGCCCGGGTGCGGCCCTTCTACCACCGCGGGGCCTGAGGCGGGCGGGGCGCTCCGGCGCGACGCGGCCCGCCGGGCCCGAGGTGTCGTACGTCAAGTCCGTGCCAGGATCGCCGCTTAAGCTGGTTCCATGACCCGGTCGGGGCACACACCGTGCCGGGCGACGGGGTACGCGGGTTCGAAGCGAAGGGGCGGTTACGGGTGAGTGCGTCGGGCACGGCCGCGGGCGATGGGGTCTCCCCAGGACGAGCTGGTCCGAGCCCCTGGGGACAGGTCGAGCAGATGCTGCGCCAGGTGACGCCGGGGCGCTACGACGCCTACGAGGCACTGCTGCGCGCGCTCGCCGCCGACCGGGTGTGGATGCTGCTCTGGCACGGCCAGGCCGGATCCCCCGACGCCCAGTACGGCAACATGGAGGTCGAGGGCCTCGGCTACGCCCCCTGTGTGACCTCCGCCCAGGAGCTCTCCGCCAGCGGCTGGAACCGCAGCTACGAGGTGGTGCGCGGGGTCGACGCCGCCCGCACCCTCTACCCCGACCACTACGGCCTCTGGCTCAACCCGCACGCGCCCGGCGGCGGCGTGGGCATCCCCTGGCTGGATCTGCGCCGTATCGCCACGGGCCTGGACCTGCTGCCCGCGGGCCCGCTCCGGCTCACCGAGCCGAGCATCGAAATCCCGCAGTTCTATGCCTTGTTGACGCAGAACGCGCACCGCACCCCCGCGGTGCGCTCGCTGCGCCGCGCCTGGGTGCAGCCCGCGCTCGGCGCGCCCTATCTGGCCATCGGCCTGGACGTGTACGACACCTCGCCGCCGTCGGTCGACGCGGTGCGGGCGATGATGCAGCAGTCCATCCCCGCCGTCCCCGAGGGCCTGCCGGTCTCGACCGTCGCGATGTCCGACGACTACGACCCGGTCGCGATGTGGCTGCGCGCCAACGCCCGCCCCTTCTACGACCGCGAGGCCCAGGCGGCCCCCGCCCAGGCCGGCGGATACGGCTACCCCGCGCAGTACTGACCGTCGCGAATCGGCCACGCGGGCCCCGTCCGCGGGCCCGGACGGGCCGCGCACGACCGCGCGAACAGCGACAACGCACGTGATGTCCCGTTCTGATGCGGGTGGGGCCCTATGGGCTCCCGTGCCGCCTTGCACCCCAACTGCCCCGTGTTCGCCCCTCGTTCACACGCGTCCGGATAACGGAACACCTCGATCAGCATCACGTTTGCGCATCCTTTCCCCGACAAGGCTGGTAACAGATCGCGACGTGGATGAAGACTCCCGCTCCAGGGGCCTTCGCCCCTGTGTACGACGGACTGATCACGTCGCTACAGCGGCAAGTGCGGGCCGGTCACCACCGGTTGAGAGGGGTCCCTGCCACGATGACGGCACCATTGCATGACACACCTGCGGACGCGGACCCGACCGAGGACGTCGCCCCCGCAGCTGATGCAGGGGTGAAGAAGGTCGAGGGCCGGTCCCTCAAGCAGATCGCCTGGCACCGGCTGAAGCAGGACAAGGTGGCCCTCTCCGGCGCCATCGTCGTGATCGTCCTGATCCTGGTCGCCGTCTTCGCGCCTCTGATCGTCAGCCTGTTGGGCCACCCGCCCAACGACTTCCACCAGGAGGAGCTGGACGAGCTCACCAACCTCCCCAAGGGCGCGCTCGGCGGTGTCAGCGGCGACTTCCTGTTCGGCGTCGAGCCGAACAAGGGCCGCGACATCTTCAGCCGGATCGTCTACGGGGCGCGCATCTCGCTGCTCGTGGCCTTCCTGGCCGCGGTGGTCGCCGTCGCGCTCGGCACGCTCTTCGGCATCGTCGCCGGCTACTTCGGCGGCTGGGTCGACGCGCTGATCAGCCGCGTGATGGACGTGCTGCTCTCCTTCCCGCAGCTGCTCTTCATCATCTCCCTGGTCTCGGTCCTGCCGGACGACCTGCTGGGCCTGACCGGCAGCGGGGTCCGCGTCGGCATCCTCGTCCTGGTCATCGGCTTCTTCGGCTGGCCCTACGTCGGCCGCATCGTCCGCGGCCAGACCCTCTCGCTGCGCGAGCGCGAGTACGTGGAAGCGGCCCGCAGCCTGGGCGGCGGCCGCCGGCACATCCTCTTCCGCGAGCTGCTGCCCAACCTGGTCGCGCCGATCACCGTCTACGCGACGCTGATGATCCCGACCAACATCCTCACGGAGGCGGCCCTGAGCTTCCTCGGCGCCGGTGTGAAGCCGCCGACGGCCTCCTGGGGCGGCATGCTGCGCGACGCCCTGGAGACCTACGAACACGACCCGATGTTCATGGTCTTCCCCGGCGTGACGATCTTCATCACCGTCCTGGCCTTCAACCTCTTCGGCGACGGGCTGCGGGACGCGCTCGACCCGAAGGGGACGCGCTAGCAGTACCGACCGGCTTGCCCCTGCCGCATGTCAGGTGGCTCTATCCATGGTTCTCCGGCAGCTCAAGGCCAGGGACCGCGAATCTCGGAGGACGAGAAAATGCCCACAGTTTCCTCGAAACGACGGCTCACCAGTGGTGCGGCCCTCGTCGTCGCGGCGCTGGTGACCACCACGGCGTGCGGCGGCGGTGACGGTGACGACGGTGACTCGAAGGGTGCCGGCTACAACGCGTCGCTCAACAAGGTCGCCAACCCTTCCAAGAAGAAGGGGGGTGTGCTGAAGATGGTCGGCAAGCAGGACCTCGACTCCGCCGACCCCCAGCGCGCCTACTACGGCATGTCGTGGGACTTCATGCGCTTCTACACCCGGCAGCTGGTGTCCTACGACACCAAGCCGGGCAAGGCGGGCACGAAGCTGGTCCCGGACCTCGCCACCTCCACCGCGAAGATCTCGGACGACGGCAAGACCTACACGTACAAGCTGCGTGACGGTCTCACCTGGGAGGACGGCTCCAAGCTGACCTCCAAGGACGTCAAGTACGGCATCGAGCGCTCCTGGGCGACGGACACCATCACCGGTGGCCCCGGCTACATCCGCGCGGCGCTCGACCCCGACACGAAGTACAAGGGTCCCTACAAGGACAAGGACGGTCTGAAGGCGATCGAGACGCCCGACGACCAGACCATCGTCTTCAAGCTGCCCAAGCGCAACGGTGACTTCGAGCAGTTCCTGGCCATGCCGACCGGCTCGCCGGTCAAGGAGGCCAAGGACACCAAGGCGAAGTACACCGCCCGTCCGTTCTCCTCGGGCCCGTACAAGTTCCAGTCGTACAAGTCCGGCAAGAAGATCGTGCTGGTCCGCAACGACAAGTGGAAGAAGTCCTCGGACCCGATCCGCGCCGCGCTGCCGGACAAGATCGACGTGACGATCTCCGCCAACCTGGAGGAGAACGACAAGAAGCTGATGGAGGGCGACTACGACCTCGACCTCAACGGCACGGGCATGACCCAGTCCGGCCGGGTCAGCGCCGTCTCGGACCACCGCGCCAACGTCGACAACATGCACACGTCCTTCGTGCGCTACGTCGCGCTGATCCACACCGCGAAGCCGTTCGACAACGTGCACTGCCGCAAGGCGGTCTTCTACGGCACCGACTTCGCGAGCCTGCAGCAGACCCGCGGCGGCAAGGTCGCGGCCGGCGACATCGCCAACTCCACCTTCCCGGTGGCGATCCCGGGCCACAGCGACTACGACCCGTACGGGGTCCTGGCGCGCAAGGGCAAGCCGGACGCCGCCAAGGCCAAGGACGAGCTCAAGCAGTGCGGCAAGCCGAACGGCTTCAGCGCCAAGCTGACCGCCCGCAACAACAACCCGGGTGAGGTCGACGCCGCCGAGGCGCTGCAGGCCCAGCTGAAGAAGGTCGGCATCGACATCAGCGTCGAGTCCCTCGACGGCGCCGACTCGGCCAGCATCACCGGTTCGCCCTCGGTCGTGAAGAAGCGCGGCTACAGCATGCAGATGAGTGGCTGGGGCCCGGACTTCCCGTCCGGCCAGGGCTACGCGCAGCCGCTGTTCGACAGCCGTTACCTGATCGAGAACGGCAACTACAACGAGTCCCAGATCAAGGACAAGAAGATCGACGGGCTCTTCGACAAGGCGATCGCCGAGACCGACGCCACGAAGGCCGGCGAGATCTACAAGGAGCTCGACAAGCGGATCCTCGACAACGCCGACTGGATGCCCTTCCTCTACGAGAAGAACATCACCTGGCGCGGATCGCGGCTCACCAACGCCTACATG
The DNA here is from genome assembly GCF_042889645.1 of Streptomyces sp. NPDC002564. Taxonomy (NCBI): domain Bacteria; kingdom Bacillati; phylum Actinomycetota; class Actinomycetes; order Kitasatosporales; family Streptomycetaceae; genus Streptomyces; species Streptomyces sp. NPDC002564. Next base: position 1,230,824 of record NZ_JBIARE010000001.1, read on the forward strand.
TCCGACGCCTACAACGGTCGGTACGACTACGCCTCGCTCGGCGTCGTCAAGTAACACCCCGTCGCAGTACCCGTAGTTGATCCACCGTCACACCGCCGACGAATCCCGCCAGTCCGAAGGGCAGGTGATGGCCCCGGGCGGGGGGGGGGGGGCCCCCCCCCCCGGGGCCCCCCCCCCCCCCCCCCCCCCCCCCCGGGCCGCGCACAGTGCTTGCTTATCTCATCCGGCGCCTGATCGCCGTCATCATCATGGTGCTGGTCGTACTGCTCGCGACCTTCACCATCTTCTTCATGCTGCCCAAGTGGGCGGGACAGGACATCGCCGTCCTCTTCGCCGGCAAGGCATCGGGTGCCGAGCAGCTCGAGGGCATCCGCGTCAAACTGGGCCTCGACGACCCTCTGCTCGTCCAGTTCTGGGACTTCATCAAGGGCATCCCGATGGGGCGCGACTACGTCAACGGCAGTGACGTCACGCACTGCCCGGCGCCGTGCTTCGGCTACTCCTTCCGTACCGAGGCGCCCGTCTGGGAGACCCTCAAGGACGCCCTGCCCGTCACCGGCGCGCTCGCCGCCGGAGCCTGTGTGCTGTGGCTGGCCGGTGGCGTCATCACCGGCGTGATCTCCGCGCTGCGCCGCGGCACCATCTGGGACCGCGCCGCGATGACCACCGCGCTCGCCGGTGTCTCGCTGCCCGTCTTCTTCACCGGCATGATCGCCATGGGCGTCTTCGTGCACAGCCTCGGCTGGGTGAAGATCGCGGACAGCCTCAGTACCGACGACTCGATCGACGTCTGGTTCCAGACGCTGATCCTGCCGTGGATCGTGCTCGCGTTCCTCAACGCGGCCATGTACGCCCGCCTGACCCGCGCCACGATGCTGGAGGTCCTCGGCGAGGACTACATCCGCACCGCGCGCGCCAAGGGCCTCGGCGAGGGCGTCGTCATCCGCAGGCACGCGCTGCGCTCCGCGATGACGCCGATCCTCACCGTCTTCGGACTCGACCTCGGCGTCCTGATGGGCGGCGCGGTGCTCACCGAGTCCACGTTCAACCTTCCGGGGCTCGGCCTCGAGGCGGTCAAGGCCATCAGCAGCAAGGACCTGCCCGTCATTCTCGGCGTCACCCTGTGTGCGGCGCTCGCGATCGCCGTCGCCAACCTCGTCGTCGACCTTCTGTACGCCGTCATCGACCCGCGAGTGAGGCTGGGATGACCGAACTGTCCAAGAGCGGAGCAGCGGTGGGCGAACCCGTCGCCGGCTCTCCCGCTCCCTCCGCCTTCCTCGAGGTGCGCGACCTCAAGGTGCACTTCCCGACCGACGACGGCCTGGTCAAGTCCGTCGACGGGCTCAACTTCTCGCTGGAGAAGGGCAAGACCCTCGGCATCGTGGGCGAGTCCGGATCCGGCAAGTCGGTCACCTCGCTGGGCATCCTCGGCCTGCACACCGCCGGCCAGTACGGCCGTCGCCGGGCCCGGATCTCCGGCGAGATCTGGCTGAACGGCCAGGAGCTGCTCTCCGCCGATCCCGACACGGTGCGCAAGCTCCGCGGCCGCGAGATGGCGATGATCTTCCAGGACCCGCTGTCCGCGCTGCACCCGTACTACTCCATCGGCAAGCAGATCACCGAGGCGTACCGGGTCCACAACGACGTCGACAAGAAGGCCGCCCGCAAGCGGGCGATCGAGATGCTCGACCGGGTCGGCATCCCGCAGCCCGACAAGCGCGTCGACTCCTACCCGCACGAGTTCTCCGGCGGCATGCGCCAGCGCGCGATGATCGCGATGGCGCTGGTCAACAACCCCGAGCTGCTCATCGCGGACGAGCCGACCACCGCCCTGGACGTGACCGTCCAGGCGCAGATCCTGGACCTCATCCGGGACCTGCAGAAGGAGTTCGGCTCCGCCGTCATCATGATCACGCACGACCTGGGCGTGGTCGCCGAGATGGCGGACGAGCTCCTGGTCATGTACGGCGGCCGGTGCGTCGAGCGCGGCACCGCCGAGAAGGTCTTCTACGAACCCCAGCACCCCTACACCTGGGGCCTGCTGGGCTCGATGCCCCGCATCGACCGCGAGGAGACCGAGCGGCTGATCCCGGTCAAGGGCTCCCCGCCCAGCCTGATCAACCTGCCGAGCGGCTGTGCCTTCAACCCGCGCTGCCCCTACGCGGACATCCCCAAGGACCAGATCACCCGCAGCGAGCGCCCCGAACTGCGCCTGGTGGCCGAGGGCCACTACTCGGCCTGTCACATGTCGCAGGACGAGCGCACCCGGATCTGGACCGAAGAGATTGCGCCGAAGCTGTGAACGAAGCCGCGAAGGACCAGAAGAACCCCAAAGGCACGGCGAAGGGCCAGGAGATGACGATCCCGGCGCAGACGAAGGGCTCGCCCGAGCCGCTGCTCAAGGTCGACGGCCTGGTGAAGCACTTCCCCATCAAGAAGGGGCTGCTCCAGCGCCAGGTGGCGGCGGTGCAGGCGGTCGACGGGCTCTCCTTCGACGTACGCCCCGGCGAGACGCTCGGCGTGGTCGGCGAGTCCGGCTGCGGCAAGTCGACGATGGGCCGGCTGATCACGCGGCTGCTCGAACCGACCGGCGGCCGGGTCGAGTTCGAGGGCGTGGACATCACGCACCTGAACACCAGCGGCATGCGCCCGCTGCGCCGTGACGTGCAGATGATCTTCCAGGACCCGTACTCGTCGCTGAACCCGCGGCACACCATCGGCACGATCGTCGGCGCGCCCTTCAAGCTCCAGGGCGTCAAGCCCGAGGGCGGCGTGAAGAAGACCGTGCAGGAGATGCTGGCGCGCGTCGGGCTCAGCCCCGAGCACTACAACCGGTACCCGCACGAGTTCTCCGGCGGCCAGCGCCAGCGCATCGGCATCGCGCGGGCCCTGGCGCTGCGGCCCAAGCTCGTCGTCGCCGACGAGCCGGTCTCGGCCCTGGACGTGTCCATCCAGGCCCAGGTGGTCAACCTCCTGGACGACCTGCAGGACGAGCTCGGCCTCACGTACGTGATCATCGCGCACGACCTGTCGGTCATCCGGCACGTCTCGGACCGCATCGCGGTGATGTACCTGGGCAAGATCGTGGAGCTGGCGGACCGCAAGGACCTCTACAACTCGCCGATGCACCCGTACACCAAGGCGCTGCTGTCCGCGGTGCCGGTGCCGGACCCCAAGCGGCGCGGTGCCAAGAGCGACCGCATCCTGCTCCGCGGCGACGTGCCCTCGCCGATCGACCCGCCCAGCGGCTGCCGCTTCCACACGCGGTGCTGGAAGGCGACGGAGATCTGCACGACGAAGGAGCCGCCGCTGATCGCGCTCGCGAGCGGTCACCAGGTGGCCTGCCACCACCCGGAGAACGCCGCGGACCAGGCGCCCGAGGACACCAAGCTGCTCGCGGTCGCCAAGGAGGCGATCGACGTGGTGTCGGTGGTCACCAAGGCGGACGAGACGGCGGCCGAGGAGGCCGCGGCGGAGGCCGCCGCCGAGCCGACGGCGACGTCGGCACCCGCCGCCACGCCGACGGCGACCCCGGAATCCGCCGCCACGCCCGAGGCCGCGGCCTCGCCCGAGGTCACCAAGGCCGAGGTCAAGGGTGAGGGCAAGACCGAGGGCGAGAAGCAGGGCTGAGCCCGCGCGTGCCCCCAGGGGTACGGCCGGGACGACGGGAGGGTGCGGGGTCCGACGGACTCCGCACCCTCCCGTTCCGCAGGGGCCGTGCCGCCGGCCGGGGACCGGGGGCCGTGGACCGCACCCTGGCGCGGCCTCCTTCGACTTTCTCATTGAAGTGCTGGGGGGGGACTACGGAGCAGTGGAACCGCCGGGGCAGGGAGCGGCGGAGCCCCAACCCTCAAATGCGGGTGCGGGCAGCGGCGGGGCCGGGCCGCGCGCGGGTAAGAATGACGCGTGCTCCAGGATCTGTTCACGCCCTCCGTCCAGCACGCGCTCGACATCGTGGGGATCTTCGTCTTCGCGATCTCCGGCGCGCTGCTCGCCGTGCGCAAGAACTTCGACGTCTTCGGCATCGCCGTCCTCGCCGAGGTCACCGCGCTGGGCGGGGGACTCTTCCGCGACCTGGTGATCGGCGCCGTCCCGCCCGCCGCCTTCACCGATCTCGGCTACTTCATCACCCCGCTGTTCGCCGCCGCGCTGGTCTTCTTCCTGCACCCCGAGGTGGAGCGCACCCAGCTCGCGGTCAACGTCTTCGACGCGGCGGGCCTCGGCCTGTTCTGCGTCTCGGGCACGACCAAGGCGTACGACTACGGCCTCGGCCTCACCGCGTCGGCCGCCCTCGGCCTGATGACCGCGGTGGGCGGCGGTGTGCTCCGCGACATCGTCGCCAACGAGGTGCCCTCGCTGGTCCGCTGGGACCGCGACCTGTACGCGGTCCCGGCCATCGTGGGCGCGACGATGGTCGCCCTGTGCATCCGCTTCGAGGAGCTGACGGCCTTCACCAGCGGCATCGCCGTGGTGACGACGTTCGTGCTGCGCCTGCTGGCGCTGCGCTACCACTGGCGGGCACCGCGCGCCTGGAACCGCCGGTCCACCGCGGTGGAGGCCGAGGTGGAGGAGACCCCGTAGGGCCCTCGCGCTTCACGCACCCGCAACAGAAAAAGCTACCGCTCAGTAGTTACCTGTTGTACGTTGCTGGCATGGCAACGGCAGCATCGGCGGCCTCGGCAGCCCCCCTCCCGGTATCGGTGCCCGCGAGCATCGGCGACAGCGAGTTCGACCGCGACACCGCGGTCGTCCGGCGCGAGTCCGGCGTCTACGACACCGAGCTCTCCGCCGGGTGGACGATCATCAGCGCCGTCAACGGCGGCTATCTGCTCGCCGTCATCGGCCGCGCCCTCGCGGACGCCCTGCCGCACCCGGACCCGTTCACCGTCTCCGCGCACTACCTCACCGCGTCGAGCCCCGGCCCGGCCGTGATCCGCACCGACGTGGTGCGCGCCGGACGCTCCCTGTCGACCGGGCAGGCCTCGCTCTTCCAGTACGACGAGGAGGGCCGCGAGGTCGAGCGGATCCGTGTCCTCGCCTCGTACGGCGACCTCGACGCGCTCCCCGACGATGTCCGCACGACGGCCGTGCCGCCCGCCATCCCGCCGCTCGACCAGTGCTTCGGCGCGCAGGACGCGCCCGACCACCGCCCGGTGCCCGGCAGTTCGGCCATCGCCGACCGGCTCTTCCTCAAGCTGGACCCCGCCACCCTCGGCTGGGCGCTCGGACAGCCCTCCGGCAAGGGGGAGATGCGCGCCTGGTTCGGCCTCGCCGACGGCCGCGACGCGGACCCGCTGTCGCTGCTGCTCGCCGTCGACGCGCTGCCGCCGACCGCCTTCGAGATGGGCCTCACCGGCTGGGTCCCCACCGTCGAACTGACGGTCCACGTCCGCCACCGACCCGCCCCGGGCCCGCTGCGCGTCGCGATCACCACGCGGAACCTCGCGGGCGGTTTCCTGGAGGAGGACGCGGAGGTCTGGGACAGCGAGGACCGCCTGGTGGCCCAGTCCCGCCAACTGGCCCGCGCGCGGCTGGCCTAGGGCCCGCCACGGGGCCCGTCGCGGGGCCCGTCGCGCCCCGGCACCGCTCGGAGTGGCCCCGCTGCGGGATCCTGAGCGGGTGAAATCCGACCGGCTGCTCTCGATCCTGCTGCTGCTCCAGACCCGGGGACGGGTCCGCGCCCACGAACTCGCGGAGCGCCTGGAGGTCTCCGTACGCACGATCTACCGGGACGTCGAGGCCCTGTCCGCCTCCGGTGTCCCGGTCTACGCCGAGCGCGGCCGGCGCGGCGGCATCGAACTGCTCGCCGGGTTCCGCACCGACGTGACGGGGCTGACCGCGGACGAGTCGCGGGCGCTGTTCATCCTCGCCGCGCAGGGCGCGCACGCGGCGCTCGGCCTCGACGCGGCGCTCGGGTCCGCGCTGCGCAAGGTGATGGCCGCGCTGCCCGCGCCGCACCGGCCCGCCGCCGAGCTGACGAGCCGCCGCATCCTCGTCGACGCCTCGCGCTGGATGCGCGACCCGGACCCCGCCGTGGACCTCGCGGTGCTGCAGGACGCCGCCTTCGCCGACCGGCGGCTGCGCCTGACCTACCGGCACGGTGGCGCCGCCCGGCCGGTGACGTACACCGTCGATCCGTACGGCCTCGTGTCGAAGGCCGGCGTCTGGTACCTCGTGGCCGACCGGCAGGGCGCCCCGCGCCTCTTCCGCGTCGACCGGGTGAGCGGCGCGGTCCTGACCGACGCCGCCGTGCGCCGCCGCCCCGGCGTCGAACTCGCCGACGTGTGGGCCGTGCTGAAGCGGCAGGTTGAGGAGCGGCCGGGAGGCGTCGACGTGACGGCCCGGGTGCGCCGCTCCCGCCTGGACCAGTTCCTGCGCCTGAACGGCTCCTCGGTCACCCGGACACCGGTGGACGACGGCACCGGCGAGTGGGTCACCGTCCGTCTCGGCTACCGGGCGGCCGGCGAGGCGAAGATGCTGCTGCCCTTCGGCGACCACGTGGAGGTGCTCGGGCCGCCCGAGGTGCGCGCGGTGCTCGCCGGGACGGCGGCGGAGGTCGCCGAGCTGTACGGCGCCGCGGAAAGCGCCGCGGCAGACGGTCCGGCGGGCGGTCCGGCAGATGGTGCAGCAGGCGGTCCGGCGGACACCGGGCCCGTCGTCACGCCTCCGGCCCGCGGCTCAGGAAACGGGCCAGCTCGGCCGTGAGTTCGGCGGGCGCGTCCTCCTGGACGAGATGCCCGGCCCCCTCGATGAGCCGCAGCTCGGCGCCGGGGATCCGCCGGGCCAGCTCCTCGCCCCTGGCCACCGGGATCCAGGGGTCCCGGGTGCCCCAGCAGACCAGCACCGGCAGCGCCAGCTCCCCGTACCGGCCCTCGATCTCGTCGGTGAACCGCTGGTCGTTCTGCTCGATCTGCCGGTAGAAGGCGGCCTGTCCCTCCTGCGTGCACCACGGCTCGACGAGGTGGTCGAGCACTTCGGGGTGCAGTCCGCGCGGGCTGGTCGAGGCCACGTAGGTGCGCACCAGCGCGCGGTGCAGGTCGGGCGGCAGCTGGGCGAACACGCCGGAGTTCGCGCCGAGCAGCCGGTACGTGGGGGAGCCCCAGGGCGCCAGCGCCACCGGGTCGACCAGGGCGAGGCGTTCGTAGCGTGCGCCGTGCAGCAGGTGCGCCCGCAGGGCGACGCAGCCGCCGAAGTCGTGCGCCACCACGGCCGGTCGCGCCAGGTTCCAGTGGTCGAGGAGCGCGGCGAACACGCGGCCCTGCGCGGCGAGCGACACGTCCTGCCCGGCCTCCATGTGCGAGCTCCCGTACCCCGGCAGGTCCCACACGTACACGCGGTGCCCGCCCGCCAGGGCGCGCGCGACGGCACGCCAGACGTACGACGAGAACGGCGTGCCGTGGACGAGGACGACGGGCGGCGCGTCGGCGGGGCCGAGGGCCGCCCAGCGGACGGTGCCGGTCGGCCCCTCGAAGGTCCGGTCGAGGTGCCAGGCGTCGGAGGCGGTCCGGGTGACTCGGTCGGCTGTCATGACCGTAAGGCTAGTAGCTCCTTACGGGGGAGTCGAGGGGAATCTGCCCGTGGCCGCCGTCCGGGCGGGGCGGTGGCCGCGGGTGGCGGCCCGGCGTCAGTCCGTGTCGCCCCAGTGGCGCCGGCCGAGACCCACCAGGCGCAGTTGCCTGCGGGCGACGTCCGCCACCCGCGCCTCCTCCGCGGTGCCGGGGCCCGCGTCCAGGAACGCCGACGCGGTCATCACCATGTGGTCGACGTACATGCCGGCCAGCATCAGCAGGTCGTCCTCGGTCCAGCCGGACGTCGGCGCCTCCCGGGCGAACTGCCGCGCCACCTCCCGTGCGAACAGGGCGAGCTGGGCGCCGATCGCGTCGCGCACCGCCCGCACGCCGCCGTGCCGCTCGCGGGCGACGAAGCGGACGTGGGCGGGGTGGGCGTGGACGTAGCGCGCTATCAACTCGACGGTCTCCGCGATGCGTTGTTCGCTGTCGCCGGTCTCCGCGGCGAGCATCGCGGTGAGTGCCGTGTGCAGGCTGCCGAGCGACTCCTCGACCAGGGCCACGCCCAGGTCGGCGGTGTCGCGGAAGTGCCGGTAGAAGGCGGTGGGCGCGACGCCCACGGCGCGGGTCACCTCGCGCAGGCCCAGGCTGCTGAGGCTCTGCTCCTCCAGGAGCTGGAGGGCCGCGTCGAGGAGGGCCTGCCGGGTCTTCTGCTTCTGGGCCTGCCGGACGCCGAGGGTGTGACTCATGCCATGCAGTTAACAACTGTTCTCCGAGTTTTGAAAGCCGCGGAGGGAGTAGACTCCTAAGTCAGTGAACAACTGTTACCACAAGCGTTCACCGAACTGAGAGGGATCACATGCTCTTCCTTGTCGCCGCCCTTCTGCTGCTGGGTGTCGCCATGGGTTCCGTGGCCCACGCCCCGCTTCCGGTCAGCCTCGTCGCCGCCGCGGTCATCGGCGTGTGGCTCCTGGTCTTCGCCCTGCGCGAGCGCCACGCACGCCACCGCTGACCGCCGGCCGACCGCCGGTCCCGCCCGTACGACACCTCCACCTGCCAGGAGTCGCACCATGGAACTCACCGCCGAACGCACGGAACGCACGGAACGCGCCACGGACGACGCGGGGCGCACGGATCACATGGATCACACGGATCACGGGGGGCGCGCAGATCGCGTAGAGCGCGCCACGGAAGCAGCCCCGGCCCGTCCCACCGGGCGCCGGGACACCGACGGCATGGCCGTCGCCTCCTTCGTCCTCGGCCTGGTCGGACTGCTCGTCCTGAACCTCTTCCTCGGGCCCGTCGCGATCGTCCTCGCGGGCATCTCCCTGTGGCGCGGCACCACCCGCAAGGGGCGCGCGCTGCTCGGACTCGGGCTCGGCGTGGCCGACCTCGTCGTCCTCGCGACGCTCGTCTCGATGGACGACACCGTGTCCTGGGGTCTCGCAGGCTGATACCACCGGGGCGAAGGGGTCCGCGCGGCTCGTAGAATCGTGCGCACCATGGCCTACCTCGACCACGCAGCGACCACTCCGATGCTCCCGGAGGCGATCGCGGCGATGACCGCGCAGATCGCCGTCACCGGCAACGCCTCCTCGCTGCACGCGGCGGGACGGCGGGCGCGACGCACCGTCGAGGAGGCCCGCGAGGCACTCGCCGCGTCACTCGGCGCCCGCCCCAGCGAGACCGTCTTCACCTCCGGCGGCACCGAGGCGGACAACCTCGCCGTCAAGGGCCTGTACTGGGCCCGGCGGTACGCGGGGGAGGGAGCGCCGGCCCGCACCCGGCTGCTCGCCAGCCCCGTCGAACACCACGCCGTCCTCGACGCCGTGCACTGGCTCGGCGAGCACGAGGGCGCCACCGTCGAGTACCTGCCGGTCGACGCGTACGGGCGGGTGCACCCCGACGCGCTGCGCGAGGCCATCGAGCGCAACCCCGACGACGTGGCCCTCGCCACCGTCATGTGGGCCAACAACGAGATCGGGACCATCCAGCCGATCCGCGAACTGGCCGACATCGCGCACGAGTTCGGCATCCCGCTGCACGCCGACGCCGTGCAGGCGTACGGCCAGCTCCCCGTCGACTTCGGCGCCTCCGGGCTCGCCGCGATGACCGTTTCCGGCCACAAGATCGGCGGCCCCTACGGCATCGGCGCGCTGCTGCTCGGCCGCGAGTACACCCCCGTGCCCGTGCTGCACGGCGGCGGCCAGGAGCGGCACGTGCGCTCCGGGACGCTGGACGTGCCCGCCATCGCCGCGTTCGCCGTCGCGGGAGAGCACGCCGCGGCGCACCGCGAGCGGTTCGCCGCCGAGATCGGCGCGCTCCGCGACGACCTGGTGGCCGCCGTGCGCGCGGAGGTCCCCGAGGCGATCCTCGGCGGCGACCCCGCGCCGGACGGACGGCTGCCCGCCAACGCGCACTTCACCTTCCCGGGCTGCGAGGGCGACTCCCTGCTGCTGCTCCTGGACGCGCAGGGCATCGAGTGCTCCACCGGCTCGGCGTGCACGGCGGGCATCGCCCAGCCCAGCCACGTCCTGCTCGCCACCGGCACCGACCCCGACCTGGCCCGCGGCACGCTGCGGTTCTCGCTGGGCCACACCTCGACGAAGGCGGACGTGGACGCGGTGGCGGCGGCGATCGGCCCCGCGGTGGAACGGGCGCGGTCGGCGGGGCTCAGCTAGGTCCGGTCCCGGCGGCCCGCTCCGACGCCGTCGGCTTCGGTGTCCGCTCCGGCCTGGCCCGCTCGGCACGCACCAGCCGCAGATAGCGGTCCCAGTCCCAGTGCGGGCCCGGATCCGTGTGGTCGGTGCCCGGCACCTCCACATGGCCCACGATGTGCTCGCGGTCCACGGGGATGTCGTACCGCCGGCAGATCCCGGCGGTCAGCCGCGCCGACGCCGCGTACATCGGGCCGGTGAACGACGACTTCTGGTCGACGAAGCCCTCGTGCTCGATGCCGATGCTGCGTTCGTTGTAGCTCTTGTTGCCCGCGTGGAAGGCCACGTCGAGCTCGCGGATCATCTGCGCGATGTGCCCGTCCTTGCGCACCACGTAGTGCGCCGCGGCGCCGTGCCCCGGGTCCTTGAAGACGCGCAGCGCGGTCTGGTACCCGCCCTGGACGACGTGGATGACGACGCGGTCGATGGCGTAGTCGTCGGGGCGGTCGGCGCGCCGCCAGTTGTAGTCCGACGCGGCTATCCACTGTGCGCCGGGGGCGTCGACCTCGCCCTCCTTGCGCCGCTTGACCACGCCCGGCAGCCGCCACCACAGCCGCCCGAGCTCGTCCCCGGCCAGCAGGGCCGTGCCGACGGCCGCCGCGGCGCCGCCGATCAGCAGCGTGCGGCGGCTGACACCGCGGCCCGTGCCGTCCGTGGGCTCCCGCCGAGAATCCCCCATGCGATCTTCAACGCTTACTCGGGGGCGTCCGGTTCCCGTCGCCCCGTACTCTGTTAGAGCTATGACTTTGACCGAGACCCCGCAGCGTCCCCAGCGTCCCCTCCGTGTCCTCGCCGCCATGTCCGGCGGCGTGGACTCCGCCGTCGCCGCCGCCCGCGCCGCCGAGGCCGGGCACGACGTGACCGGAGTGCACCTCGCCCTCTCGGCGAACCCGCAGTCGTTCCGCACGGGTGCCCGGGGCTGTTGCACCATCGAGGACTCGCGCGACGCCCGCCGCGCGGCGGACGTCATCGGCATCCCGTTCTACGTGTGGGACCTCGCCGAGCGGTTCCGCGAGGACGTGGTCGAGGACTTCGTCGCCGAGTACGAGGCGGGCCGCACGCCCAATCCGTGCCTGCGCTGCAACGAGAAGATCAAGTTCGCCGCGCTGCTCGACAAGGCCCTCGCCCTCGGCTTCGACGCGGTCGTCACCGGCCACTACGCACAGGTGATCGTCCGCGAGGACGGCTCCCGCGAGCTGCACCGCGCCTCCGACATGGCCAAGGACCAGAGCTACGTCCTCGGGGTGCTCGACGACAAGCAGCTCGCCCACGCGATGTTCCCCCTGGGCGACACGGTCACCACCAAGGACGAGATCCGCGCGGAGGCCGAGCGCCGCGGGCTCGCCGTCGCCAAGAAGCCCGACAGCCACGACATCTGCTTCATCGCCGACGGCGACACCCAGGGCTTCCTCGCCGCCCGCCTGGGCAGGGCGGAGGGCGACATCGTGGACGCCGAGGGCAACAAGCTCGGCACCCACGAAGGGGCGTACGGCTACACCATCGGCCAGCGCAAGGGCCTGCGGATCGGCACCCCGGCCCCCGACGGCAAGCCCCGCTACGTCCTGGACATCTCCCCGGTCGACAACACCGTGACGGTCGGCCCGGCCGCCGCCCTGGACGTGACCGCCCTGACCGCCGTCAAGCCCCGCTGGTGCGGCCTCGCCCCCACCGGGCCCGGCACGTACACCGCGCAGCTGCGCGCGCACGGCGGCGAGACGGAGGTGACCGCCGAGCTCGTCGACGGCACGCTCACCGTCTCCTTCGCCGAGCCCGTGCGCGGCGTCGCCCCCGGCCAGGCGGTCGTGCTCTACGACGGCACGCGCGTGGTCGGCTCGGCGACGATCGCGACGACGGAACGGGCGACGGCGGCGGCGTGACCCCGCCGGGCCCGCCGGCCCGGTCACGGCCTCAGCGGCCCGCCACCTGCAGCACGATCTTGCCCTGGGTGCGGCCCTGTTCGCCGTACGCGTGGGCCTTGGCGGCGTCCTCCAGGGGCAGCACCGTGTCGATCTCGGCGCGCAGCTTCCCCTCGTCGACCAGGCGGGCGATCTCCAGGAGCCCCGCGCGGTCCGGCTCGACGACGGTCCACCCCGCGTGCACGCCGAGCCCGGCGGCCCGCTCGGGGTCCGGAAGGCCGCCCGGGTCGGGCAGCGTGACCAGGTGTCCGCCGCGGCGCAGCACGGGCAGCGAGCGGGTGCCGTACGGGCCGCCCACGCCGTCGAGGACCACGTCCACGTCGCGCACCTCCTCGGCGAAGTCCACGCGCGTGTAGTCGATGACCTCGTCCGCGCCCAGGCCGCGCAGGAAGGCGTGCTTCTCGGCGCGCGCGGTGCCGATGACGTACGCGCCGTGCGCCTTGGCGATCTGCACGGCGAGGTGGCCCACGCCCCCCGCCGCCGCGTGGATCAGCACCCGCTGCCCGGCGCGCAGTCCGGCCGTCTCGATCAGGCCCTGCCACGCGGTGAGCGCCGCGAGCGGCAGCGCGGCGGCCTGCACGTGATCGATGCCCTCGGGCTTGGGCGCGAAGCGCCGGGCGGGCGCCGCGACGAACTCGGCGTAGCCACCGGTCTGTTCGGGGAAGCGGGGCATGCCGAACACCGCGTCGCCGGGCCGGTACAGGGTCACCCCGGGGCCCACCTCCTCGACGACGCCGGACACGTCGTACCCGAGGATCGGTGTGTCGCCCCAGCTGCCGAAGGCGCCGTCCGCGCGGATCTTCCAGTCGACGGGGTTCACGCCTGCCGCGTGCACCCGGACCAGGATCTCGGTCAGCCCCGGTTCGGGGCGGTCCACCTCGACCGGGACCAGGTTCTCGGGGGCGCCCCAGGCGCGGGGGGTGACGGCACGCATCTTCATGGTCTTCCTCTTTCGGGAACGTCGGGAACGGCCGGGTTCCGGGGGCCGGGCTGGTCTCCGGGAGCGGCTCGTGGGACCAGAGTGCGGCGGGTGACCCACCCGCGGTGCTGGCAGTTTGGCCATGATGTGACAGGATTCGGCCATGGTCTGCAGTGGAGTGGAAGGCGTGCGCGGCGCGCACCGCGTGGCCGTGCTCGCCCTGGACGGCGTGTACGCGTTCGAGCTGGGCATCCCGTCCCGGGTGTTCGGCAGCGCGCTGGACGATCGGCGGCACCCGCTCTACGACGTCGTGGTCTGCACGGTGGACGGCCGGCCGGTGCGCACCGACTCCGGGTTCACGGTGTCCGCCGAGCACGGCCCGCAGGCCCTGGCGGAGGCGGACACCGTGGTGATCCCGCCGACCCTGCACTTCGACGAGGGCATGGCGGGCGACGAGCTGCCCGAGCCGGTGACGGCCGCCCTGCGCCGGATCAGGCCCGGCACCCGGATCGTCTCCTTCTGCAATGCCTCGTACGTCCTGGCCGCCACCGGGCTCCTCGACGGCCGCCCCGCGACGACGCACTGGAACGTCGCCCGCGACTTCCAGCGCTCCTTCCCCCGGATCAAGGTCGACGCGGACGTGCTCTTCGTGGACGACGGCGACGTGCTGACCGCGGCGGGCGTCGCCGCGGGCATCGACCTCTGCCTGCACCTGGTGCGCCGCGACCACGGCGCGTCCGTCGCCAACCACGTCGCCCGCGTGTGCGTCGTGCCGCCCTGGCGCGACGGCGGACAGGCGCAGTACATCGAGCGGCCCGTGCCCGAGCCGACGCTCGCCACGACGGCCGCCACGCGCGCGTGGGCCCTCCAGCGGCTCCAGGAGCCGCTGCCCCTGGGCGAACTGGCCGCCCACGCGCGCATGAGCCTGCGCACCTTCACCCGCCGCTTCCAGGAGGAGGTGGGCATGCCCCCGGGGCGCTGGCTCACCGCGCAGCGCATCGAACTGGCCCGCCAGCTCCTGGAGTCGAGCGACCTGCCGGTGGACGTGGTGGCCCACCGGTCCGGCTTCGGGACCGGCAACTCCCTGCGCCAGCACATGCGTTCCGTGCTGGGCGTCTCGCCGCTCGCCTACCGGCGCACGTTCACGGCTGCTTCGTGACCTCGGCCTCGTAGAAGCAGAAGTGGTCCTTGACGGCGGCCACGGCCGCGTGCGGCTCCGGGTAGGCCCACACCGTGTCCGGCGCGTCCGGCAGCGACCAGTAGGAGGCCGTTCCCTTGAACGGGCAGTACGTGTGGGTCTCCGAGGGCGTCAGCAGGTCGACGCGGACGTCCTCCGGCGGAAGGTAGTGGCGGACGGGGTAGCCCGTCTCGTGCAGCAGGAGCGGGCGGCGGCTGTCCGCCACGACCTGCCCGTCCCGCACCACGCGCACGTGGTCGGTGCCCTGCTCGACGGTGATCCGGTGTCCTTCGGTCACGGTGATGCCTCCTGAGCGAGTGGATCGGGTGGAGCGAGTGATCGGTGGAGCGATGGGTCCGGTGGGGCGAGTGGCCCCACCCCTGTCAGCGCTCCTGATGACGGCCTTCTTCCCGCCCGGGGCACTTCCGGCCGCCGGGGTCGGGTGGCCGCCACCCGTCGGCGCCGGGCCGCGTGGCGGACCGTACCGTGGGCGCATGAACATCTGCGTCTTCCTCTCCGCCGCCGACCTCGACGACCGCTACACCCGCCCGGCCCGGGAATTCGCCGAGCTGCTCGGCAGGGGCGGCCACACGCTGGTGTGGGGCGGCTCGGAGAGCGGCCTGATGAAGGTCGTGGCGGACGGCGTCGAGGCGGCGGGCGGCGGCCTCGTCGGCGTCTCCGTGGACTTCCTCGCCGACCGGGCCCGGCAGGTCGCCGCGCCCCACGAGATGGTCGTCGCGCGGGACCTCGCCGAGCGCAAGGCGCTGCTCCTCGCGAAGTCCGACGCGGTCGTGATCATGGTGGGCGGCACCGGCACGCTCGACGAGGCCACCGAGATCCTGGAGCTGAAGAAGCACGGCAAGCACACCAAGCCCGTGGTCCTGCTGAACTCCGAGGGCTTCTACGACGGCCTCAAGGAGCAGTTCCGCCGCATGGAGGACGAGGGCTTCCTGCCCCTTCCCCTCACCGACCTGGTCTTCTTCGCCGAGGAGCCCGTCGGCGCCCTCGCCTACCTGGAGGAGCAGGCCGGCACCCTCTGAGCGGGCCCGCCGGGGGCGGGGTGGGACGATGGGCGCATGGCAACACATGTGATCACCGGCGCCGGCTCCGGCATCGGCGCGGCCGTCGCCCGCCGCCTCCACGCCCGCGGCGACGACCTCGTCCTGCACGCGCGCGACGCGGGCCGCGCCAAGGAGCTCGCCGCCGAGTTCCCCGGCGCGGGCACCCTCGTCGGCGACCTCTCCGACCCCGACAAGCTCTCCTGGGCCTTCGGCCACCAGGCCCTGCCCGCACGCGTGGACTCGCTCCTGCACATCGCGGGCGTCGTCGACCTCGGTCCGGTCGGCGAGCTCACCCCCAAGTCCTGGCGCCACCAGCTCAACGTCAACCTCATCGCCCCCGCCGAGCTGACCCGCCACTTCCTGCCCCAACTGCGGCTCGCCCAGGGGCACGTGCTCTTCGTCAACTCCGGCGCCGGGCTCAGCGCGGGCCCGGAATGGTCCGCGTACGCCGCCTCCAAGCACGGCCTGAAGGCGCTCGCCGACTCGCTGCGGCACGAGGAGCACGCGAACGGCGTCCGGGTCACGTCCGTCTACCCGGGCCGCACCGCGAGCGCCATGCAGGTCAAGGTCCACCAGCAGGAGGGCAAGGAGTACGACGCCGCCCGCTGGATCGACCCCGAGTCGGTCGCCACGACGATCGTCATGGCCCTGGACCTGCCGCGCGACGCGGAGGTCAACGACCTGACGGTGCGGCCCGGGCGATGACGGCGTTCAGTGGGGGCCCGGCGACCGGCGTCGGGTCGATGCCCGGCGGCGACGCCCGCGAGGCCGCGAAGACCGTCACCGGCAGCTTCGAGGGACCCGAACAGGGCATGCCCTACCTCGCCGAGCTGCCCGCGCGCGGACCCGGCGCCGACATGATCGGCCGTACCGCGGGACTCCTCGTCGACCTGTACGCGCGCGTGGAGCCCAGCGGCTGGCGCGTCGGCGACCGCCCCGGCCGCGACACCCGGCGGGCGCGGGCCTGGCTCGGCGAGGACCTCGACGCCCTGGAGGAGTTCACCCAGGGGTACGAGGGACCGCTCAAGGTCCAGGCCGTCGGCCCCTGGACGCTCGCCGCCGCCCTGGAGCTGAAGAACGGCGAGGCCGCGCTCTCCGACCCCGGCGCCTGCCGTGACCTGGCCGGATCGCTCGCCGAAGGCCTGCGCGCGCACCTCGCGGACGTGCGCCGCAGGGTCCCCGGCGCGCAGGTGGTCCTGCAGCTCGACGAGCCCTCGCTCATCGCCGTCCTGCGCGGACGGATCAAGACGGCGAGCGAGTACCGCACGCACCGCGCCGTGGACCGCCAGGTCGTCGAGAGCACGCTGCGGGACGTGCTGGCCGTCCAGGGGGAGCACGGGCCCACGGTGGTGCACTCCTGCGCGCCGGACGTGCCGTTCGCACTGCTGCGCCGCGCCGGCGCCGACGGCATCTCGTTCGACTTCTCGCTCCTCACCGAGCGTGACGACGAGGCGATCGGTGAGGCGGTCGAGGGAGGCACCCGGCTCTTCGCCGGTGTCGTGCCGGGCGTGGACGGCCGATTGTCAGACCCTGCCGGTAGCGTCATGGGTGTCAGGACGCTGTGGCGCAGGCTGGGGCTGAATCCGGGATCACTCGCGGAGTCGGTCGTGATCACTCCGTCGTGCGGGCTCGCGGGCGCATCACCCGCGTACGCGCGCGCGGCGCACGCCCACTGCGTCAGGGCGGCGAGATCGCTCGCAGACAACCCTGAGTAATTGGGTATGACGTAACGGGAGGACGTAACGGTGGCTGTCGAACAGCAAGGCTCTGTGCCCGCCGAGGCACGGGATCAGCATGCCCAGCTGGCCGAACAGATCGAGGAGCACCGCTTCCGGTACTACGTGAAGGATCAACCGGTCGTCAGCGACGCCGAGTTCGACACACTTCTGCGTTCTCTCGAAGCCCTGGAGCAGGAGCACCCGGAGCTGCGCACCCCGGACTCGCCGACCCAGAAGGTCTCCGGTTCGTACGAAACGGAGTTCACCGCGGTCGAGCACCGCGAGCGCATGCTCTCCCTGGACAACGCCTTCGACGACGAGGAGCTCGCCGCCTGGGCCGAGCGCGTCGCCAAGGAGGTCGGCTCGCCGGGATACCACTTCCTGTGCGAGCTGAAGGTGGACGGCCTCGCGGTCAACCTGACGTACGAGGACGGCAGGCTGACCCGGGCCGCCACCCGCGGCGACGGCCGCACCGGCGAGGACATCACGCCGAACGTGCGGACGATCGCGGACATCCCCCAGCGCCTCAAGGGCGACCGCGTCCCCGCCCTCGTGGAGATCCGCGGCGAGGTCTTCTTCCCGATGGAGAAGTTCGAGGAGCTCAACGCCCGCCTGGTCGAGGCCGGCGACAAGCCCTTCGCCAACCCGCGCAACGCCGCGGCGGGTTCGCTGCGCCAGAAGGACCCGCGCGTCACGGCGACCCGCCCGCTGCACATGGTCGTGCACGGCATCGGCGCGCGCGAGGGCTTCGACATCGACTGCCTCAGCCATGCCTACGAGCTGTTGCACGAGTGGGGCCTGCCCA
Source organism: Streptomyces sp. NPDC002564 (assembly GCF_042889645.1). NCBI lineage: Bacteria > Bacillati > Actinomycetota > Actinomycetes > Kitasatosporales > Streptomycetaceae > Streptomyces > Streptomyces sp. NPDC002564. Next base: position 1,248,645 of record NZ_JBIARE010000001.1, read on the forward strand.
CCGCCCAGCACAACAAGCGGGTCGACGACCTCCAGGGCGTGCGGGACTTCATCGCGTACTTCGGGGAGAACCGCCACTCCGTGGAGCACGAGATCGACGGCGTCGTCGTCAAGCTCGACGAGATCCCGCTCCAGGGCCGCCTCGGCTCCACCTCGCGCGCCCCGCGCTGGGCCATCGCCTGGAAGTACGCGCCCGAGGAGGTCAACACCAAGCTGATCAACATCCGCGTCGGTGTCGGCCGCACCGGCCGCGTCACGCCGTACGCCCAGGTGGAGCCGGTCACCGTCGCCGGTTCCGAGGTGGAGTTCGCCACCCTGCACAACCAGGACGTGGTGAAGAAGAAGGGCGTCTTCATCGGCGACACCGTCGTGATCCGCAAGGCGGGCGACGTCATCCCGGAGATCCTCGGCCCCGTCGTGGACCTGCGGGACGGCACCGAGCGGGAGTTCGTGATGCCCGCCGAGTGCCCCGAGTGCGGGACGGCGCTGCGGCCCATGAAGGAGGGCGACATCGACCTCCGCTGCCCCAACGCCCGTTCCTGCCCGGCCCAGTTGCGCGAGCGCCTCTTCTACCTGGCGGGCCGCAAGTCCCTGGACATCGAGAACTTCGGCTATGTCGCCGCGGCCGCGCTGACCAGACCGCTGGAGCCCGCCGAGCCGCCGATCCGCGACGAGGGCGACATCTTCGACCTGAAGGTCGAGGAGCTCCTCCCCATCAAGTCGTACGTGCTGGACCAGGACTCCGGCCTGCCCAAGCGCGACCCCAAGACCGGTGAGGAGAAGGTCGTCACCTTCTTCGCCAACCAGCAGGGCGAGGCGAAGAAGAACACCCTCGCCATGCTGGAGAACATCGCGGCGGCCAAGGAGCGGCCGCTCGCCCGCGTCATCACGGGTCTCTCGATCCGGCACGTCGGCCCGGTGGCGGCCGAGGCGCTGGCCCGCGAGTTCCGTTCCATCGACCGCGTCGAACAGGCCACCGAGGAGGAACTGGCCGCCGTGGAGGGCGTAGGCCCCACCATCGCGGCCTCGCTCAAACAGTGGTTCGCCGAGGAGTGGCACCGGGAGATCCTGCGCAAGTGGCGGGCTGCCGGGGTGCGCATGGAAGAGGAGTCGAGCGGCGAGGACGAGGGTCCCCGTCCGCTGGAAGGCCTCACGGTGGTCGTCACCGGAACGCTGGAGCACCACACCCGGGATGGCGCGAAAGAGGCGCTGCAGACCCGGGGAGCCAAGGTGACCGGTTCCGTTTCGAAGAAGACCGCTTTTGTGGTCGTGGGTGACAACCCGGGATCGAAATACGACAAGGCCATGCAGTTGAAGGTTCCGGTTCTCAACGAGGAAGGCTTCGCTGTCCTGCTCGAACAGGGACCGGACGCGGCAACGGAAGTTGCGCTTCCGACCGAGGAGTAGCGGTTGAAGGCCACCCGTTCAGCGCATACCAGATGCATACGGGTGGCCGGGTCGCATTCGGGCAACCGTAGTCGACCGCTGCCCGTGGAAGCCTTCTGCGGCCTACTGTTGAGGTGTGCGCCTGCCGTGCCCCGCTGCGAACGGGGTATCTCCTGCTCATTCAGAGCGTGGAAGGGGGCATCCCCTGCTCGGCACGAGTTCGGGAGCAGTGCATCTCCTTGCTCGACGCGAGCACGGGGAAGGAAATTCGGACGCGGCCGACCACGGGCCGGGTCCGTGTGGCGTGGGCACCGCCGGCTGTGAGAGGGACGGGAATGGAACCGACCGAGAGCGCCGCCCCGGACTCACGGCTGCGCGCGCGCCTGTGGCGCGCGCCGGGAGCCTGGCTGCGCGGCCGCCGGACCGCGACGACGACCGACCCGGGCACCCCGGGCACCCCGCCCGGCACCCTGAGCACCGCGGTGGAACCCCGTGAGCGCGCCTGGACGTCCGCGGCCGCGTGCGGCGCGGACAGCGGCGCCCTCGCCGGCACCGGCGCCGCCGCCGCGCACGACGCCCGCGAGGCCTGGCCGCTGCTGCCCGTCACGGTCGTCGGCGCGGCCGCCGTGCTGCTCGGCACCGGCTTCTTCCAGGCCGTCACCGGCAGACACGCCCTGTTCCCCACCGGCGCGGCCGGCTGGTCCCTCGCCGTCCTCACCGGCCTCATCGTCGGCCACCTGGTCGCCCTCGGCCGGGACCGCTGGTGGGGCGGCACCGGCTCCGGCGGCGCCCTGACCGTCGCCGTCCTGCTGCTCTACGGCTGGGTGCCGGCCGGCATGGTCAGCCTCACCGTCGTCGTCCTGGTCGGCGTCGCCCGCCGGCACCGCTGGCGCCAGGGCGTGCTGCACGGCGCCGTCGACATCCTCGGCATCGGCGCGGGCGCGCTCGCCTTAGCCGCCTTCGGCACCGCGCCGAGCGCCGAATCGCCCTGGCTGCCCGAGACCTGGGACCTCTACACCGCCCCCCAGGTCGCCCTGGTCGCCGTCGCCTACCTCGCGGTCACCCGCGTCCTGCTCTGGTACGTGCACGCGCCCCGCACCGGCGCCCTGCCCACCGTCACCCGAACGGCCCTGGTCCGCCAAGGTCTGCTCGGCGTCGCGCTGCTCGGCATCGCCCCGCTGATCTGCGTCGTGGCGATCTCCCTGCCGATCCTGCTGCCCCTCTTCGCGATCCCGCTGGTCGCCCTCGACTCCACCCTGTGGATCGCCCGCGCCCGGGCCGAGGAGCAGCTGCGGGACCCGCTCACCGGACTGCCCAACCGCCAGTGGCTCCTGGAGCGCACCTGGACGGCCCTGGACGACGCGGAGCGCCTCGGCGCGCGGTCCGCCCTGATGCTGATCGACATGGACCGCTTCCGCTCGGTCAACGACACCCTCGGCCACCTCGCAGGGGACCGGCTGCTGCTGCAGATAGCGGACCGGCTCCGCGTCGCCCTGCCCCGCGGGGCGGAGGCCGCGCGCCTGGGCGGCGACGAGTTCGCGGTGCTCCTGCCGGTCGCCGACTCCACCACGTCGGCCACCCGGGTGGCGCGCCAGCTGGTCGCGGCCCTCGGCTCCCCGCTCGACCTGGACGGCCTCACCCTCGTCCTGGAGGCCAGCGCCGGCCTCGCCGTCTTCCCCGACCACGCGCTCGACGCGGAGGGCCTGCTGCGGCGCGCGGACGTCGCGATGTACCAGGCCAAGCGCGACCGCACGGGCGTCGAGGTCTACGAGTCCAAGCGGGACTCCAACACCCCCGACCGCCTCGGTCTCCTGGGCGACCTGCGGCGCGCCCTGGACGCGGGCGACGTCGAGCTCCACTACCAGCCCAAGGTCCGCTTCGACGGCAAGGTCGCGGGCCTGGAGGCGCTGGTGCGCTGGGTGCACCCCGAGCGCGGCAAGGTGCCGCCCGACGAGTTCATCGCCATCGCCGAGTCCTCCGGCCTCATGCCGCACCTGACGGAGTACGTCCTGGAGACGGCCCTCGCCCAGGTGGCGAAGTGGCAGGCGCAGGGCCTGAAGGTCCCCGTCGCGGTCAACGTCTCGCCGCGCGACGTGCACACCCCCGGCTTCGCCGGCGCGGTCGCGGCGCGCCTGGCCCGGCACGGCGTCCCCGCGGGCGCCCTGCAGCTGGAGATAACGGAACACGTCCTGCTGGAGGACCCGCAGCGCGCGGCGGACACGCTGGCCGGGCTCACCGGCCACGGCGTCAAGATGTCGCTCGACGACTTCGGCACGGGCTACTCCTCCCTGGTGCACCTGCGCCGCCTCCCGGTCAGCGAGCTGAAGATCGACCGCTCGTTCGTGGCCCGCCTCGCCATCGACAACGAGGACGCGGAGATCGTCCGCTGCACCGTCGACCTCGCCCACTCGCTCGGCCTGCTGGTCGTCGCCGAGGGCGTCGAGGACGACGAGACCTGGGAGCGGCTGCGCGACCTCGGCTGCGACGCGGTGCAGGGCTGGCTGGTCGCCGCGGCGATGCCCGCCGAGGAGACGACGGCGTGGCTGCGGGCGCGCGGCTCGCGCGGCTGGCGCCGCCCCGCGGACGTCGCCGCCGAGGCGGCGGCCTCCGCGGAGGGCTCCGACGTGGGGCAGTCCTCGGGGCACGTGGTCTGACCGGGTCCCGGCCCTTCGGGGGAGGGCCGCGGGGCGGCGGTGGGCAAACCGTTTCACGGGCACACCACACCGCCCCATAGGATTGGGGCCACAACCCGCACACTCACCCCTGAGGACCGCCGCATGCCTGGCATCACGCGCGAGGAGGTCGCCCACCTCGCCCGCCTTGCACGTCTGGAGCTGAAGGCCGAGGAGCTCGACCACTTCGCCGGACAGCTCGACGACATCATCGGCGCGGTCGCCCGCGTCTCCGAGGTCGCCGACCAAGACGTACCGCCGACCTCGCACCCGCTGCCGCTGACGAACGTCATGCGCGCGGACGAGGTCCGTCCGTCGCTCACCCCCGAGCAGGCGCTCTCGGGCGCCCCGGCCCAGGAGCAGCAGCGTTTCAAGGTGCCGCAGATCCTGGGGGAGGACTAAAGAACATGACGGACATCATCAAGCTCACCGCCGCCGAGATCGCGGCGCGGATCGCCTCCGGCGAGCTCACCGCCGTCGAGGTCACCGAGGCCCACCTGGCCCGCATCGAGGCCGTCGACGAGAAGGTGCACGCCTTCCTGCACGTCGACCGCGAGGGCGCCCTCGCGCAGGCCCGCGCCGTCGACGAGAAGCGCGCCAAGGGCGAGAAGCTCGGCCCGCTGGCCGGCGTCCCGCTCGCGCTCAAGGACATCTTCACCACCGAGGGCGTGCCGACCACCGTCGGCTCGAAGATCCTCGAGGGCTGGATCCCGCCGTACGACGCGACCGTCACCAAGCGCCTGAAGGCCGCCGACGTCGTCATCCTCGGCAAGACCAACATGGACGAGTTCGCCATGGGGTCCTCCACCGAGAACAGCGCCTACGGCCCCACCGGCAACCCCTGGGACCTCACCCGCATCCCCGGCGGCTCCGGCGGCGGCTCCAGCGCGGCCCTCGCCGCGTACGAGAGCCCGCTGGCCATCGGCACCGACACCGGCGGCTCCATCCGCCAGCCCGCGGCCGTCACCGGCACGGTCGGCGTCAAGCCGACCTACGGCGGCGTCTCCCGCTACGGCATGGTCGCGTTCTCGTCCTCCCTGGACCAGGGTGGCCCCTGCGCCCGCACGGTGCTCGACGCCGCGCTGCTGCACGAGGTCATCGCCGGGCACGACGAGCTCGACTCGACGTCCATCGACGCCCCGGTCCCCGCGGTCGTCGAGGCCGCGCGCAACGGCAGCGTGGCGGGCATGCGCGTCGGCGTCGTCAAGCAGTTCCGCGGCGAGGGCTACCAGGCCGGTGTCGTGCAGCGCTTCGACGAGTCCGTCGAGCTGCTCAAGTCGCTGGGCGCCGAGATCGTCGAGCTGGACTGCCCGACGTTCGACCTGGCGCTCTCCGCGTACTACCTGATCGCCCCGTCCGAGTGCTCCTCGAACCTCGCCCGCTTCGACGCCATGCGCTACGGCCTGCGCGTCGGGGACGACGGCACCCGGTCCGCCGAGGACGTCACCGCGCTGACCCGCGAGGCCGGCTTCGGCGACGAGGTCAAGCGCCGCGTCATCCTCGGCACGTACGCGCTCAGCTCCGGCTACTACGACGCGTACTACGGCAGCGCCCAGAAGGTCCGCACGCTCATCACCCGCGAGTTCGAGGCGGCCTTCGAGCAGGTCGACGTGATCGTCTCCCCGACGACGCCGACCACCGCCTTCCCGATCGGCGAGCGCGCCGACGACCCGATGGCGATGTACCTGGCCGACCTGTGCACCATCCCGACCAACCTGGCGGGCAACGCCGCCATGTCGCTGCCCTGCGGCCTCGCGCCGGAGGACGGCCTGCCCGTCGGACTGCAGATCATCGCTCCCGCCATGAAGGACGACCGCCTGTACAAGGTGGGCGCCGCCGTCGAGGCCGCCTTCGTGGAAAAGTGGGGGCACCCGCTCCTCGAGGAGGCACCGTCGCTGTGAGTGCACTGAACAAGGCCAAGGGCTTCAAGAAGTCCAAGACCGGTACGTACCTGTCGATCGGCACCACCGCTTTCGGTGCCGTCAGCGTGCTCAAGCAGGCCAAGAAGGCCCGCTATGACCACGACACGCTCCGGCTCGTGGACGCCGTCGTCTCCGCTGCCGCCATCGCCACCGGCGTCGCGCTGCTCTTCCGCGAGCTCAAGCGCCTCGGCGACGACGACGTCCTGCTGGGCTGAGAGGGAAAGTTTCACCGTGACTGTCACTACTGACCTGGTGTCGTACGAGGATGCCCTCGCGACGTACGACCCCGTCATGGGCCTCGAGGTCCATGTCGAGCTCGGCACCAAGACCAAGATGTTCTGCGGCTGCTCCACGGCGCTCAAGCAGGACGCGAACAGCCAGACCTGCCCGACCTGTCTCGGCCTGCCCGGCGCCCTGCCGGTCGTCAACGAGATCGGCGTCGAGTCCGCGATCAAGATCGGCCTCGCGCTGAACTGCGAGATCGCCGAGTGGTGCCGCTTCGCCCGGAAGAACTACTTCTATCCGGACATGCCGAAGAACTTCCAGACCTCGCAGTACGACGAGCCGATCGCCTTCAACGGCTACCTGGACGTCCAGCTGGAGGACGGCGAGATCTTCCGCGTGGAGATCGAGCGCGCCCACATGGAGGAGGACACCGGCAAGTCCACGCACGTCGGTGGCGCGACGGGCCGTATCCACGGCGCCTCGCACTCCCTCCTGGACTACAACCGCGCCGGCATCCCGCTCATCGAGATCGTCACCAAGCCGATCGAGGGCGCGGGCGAGCGGGCCCCCGAGGTCGCCAAGGCGTACGTCGCCGAGCTGCGCGAGCTCATCAAGGCGCTGGACGTCTCCGAGGCCCGGATGGACAAGGGCCAGATGCGCTGCGACGTGAACCTCTCGCTGCGCCCCAAGGGGCAGCAGGAGTTCGGCACCCGCAGCGAGACGAAGAACGTCAACTCGCTGCGTTCGGTGGAGCGCGCCGCGCGCTACGAGATCCAGCGGCACGCCGCGGTCCTCGGCTCCGGCGGCACCATCGTGCAGGAGACCCGGCACTTCCACGAGGAGGACGGCTCCACCACCTCCGGCCGCATCAAGGACAACGCCGAGGACTACCGGTACTTCCCGGAGCCCGACCTCGTCCCCGTCGCCCCGGCCCGCGAGTGGGTCGAGAAGCTGCGGGCCGGCCTGCCCGAGATGCCGCGCGTGCGCCGCAACCGCCTCCGCGAGGAGTGGGGGATCAGCGAGCACGACATGCAGTCGATCCTCAACGCGGGCGCGGTCGACCCGATCGTCGCCACCACCGAGGCGGGCGCCGACGCGGCGTCGGCCCGCAAGTGGTGGATGGGCGAACTGGCGCGCAACGCCAACGAGTCGGGCAAGACCCTGGAGGAGCTCCCCATCACGCCGGCGCACGTCGCCCGGGTGACCGAGCTCGTCGCCGCCGGTGACCTGAACGACAAGCTGGCCCGCCAGGTCATCGAGGGTGTCCTGAAGGGCGAGGGCTCGCCGGACGAGGTCGTCGAGAAGCGCGGCCTGAAGGTCGTCTCGGACGAGGGCGCGCTGACGGCCGCCGTCGACGAGGCCATCGCGGGGAACCCGGGCGTCGCGGACAAGATCCGCGGCGGCAAGGTCGCGGCCGCGGGCGCCCTGGTCGGCGCCGTCATGAAGGCCACCCGTGGCCAGGCCGACGCCGCCCGCGTCAAGGAGCTCATCCTGGAGAAGCTGGGCGTCAGCGAGGGCTGAGGCCCGCTCCGGCAGGCAACTGCGGTACGGGGAAGGGGCGGTGCACCCGAGGGGTGCGCCGCCCCTTTCGCGTGCCCGGCACGCCCTCGGGGCGTTTCCCGTACCCGGCACGCCCTCGGGGCGGTGGGTGCGGCGCGCCCCGTCAACGCCCGCGCGACCGACACCTTTTGGACGTTCACCCCGACTTCGTCCCACGGCCTTCACAGGGAAACCGGACGTCACTAGCGTCCCCGCCGAACAGGTCAATGGATCGTCAGAGAACCATTGGATGTGGACTGGGAGGTCGCACGTGACTCCGGAGATTTCGCGCAGACGTCTGATGGCGATCGGCGGGGGCGCGCTCGGCGCCGCCGCCGTCGGCTCGTTCCTGCCGCCCTCGCTGCAGGAGGCGCTCGCGCACGAGCCGCCGCGGCACGGCGGTCTCGACACGATCGAGCACGTGGTGATCCTCATGCAGGAGAACCGGTCCTTCGACCACTACTTCGGTTCCCTGCGCGGCGTCCGCGGCTTCGGCGACCGCAACGCCGTCCGACTCCCGGGCGGGACCTCGGTGTTCGAGCAGCCCGCGGGCCTGCGCACCGTCCTGCCCTTCCCGGTCCGGCAGGCCGCGCAGACGCAGAAGAAGGACCTCCAGTACATCGGTGCCCTGGACCACTCCTGGGGCGGCGGCGCCAAGGCCTGGCACGACGGCTGGATGGACGGCTGGATCACCGCCAAGACGGCGGCGACCATGGCGTACTACACGCGCGAGGACATCCCGCTGCACTACGAGCTCGCCGACACCTTCACCGTCTGCGACGCCTACCACTCGTCCATCCACACCTCCACCAGCCCCAACCGCAACCACCTGTGGAGCGGGAAGACCGGCTACGAGGCGAACGGCAAGCGGGCCGTCGGCAACGACGCCTACGACGAGGGCACGCACCCCGGCTACGGCTGGGGGACGTACGCCGAACGCCTGGAGAAGGCGGGCGTGAGCTGGCGGACGTACACCGAGTGGGAGAACTTCACCGACAACCAGATCGAGTTCTTCACCACCTTCAAGGCCATCGCCCGCAAGGTCCTGGCCGCGACCGGCCTCACCTACATGGAGGCCTTCTACGCCAAGGTGCGCGACGCGAAGGACGAGGCGGAGCGCGCCCGGCTGCTGGCCGCCCTGGAGGAGGGCGTCGGCACGCTGGACAAGCGTGAGCGGTCCCTCTTCGAGCGCGGTCTGCGCCGCGTGCCGACCGGCACCCTCGCCCAGGAGTTCGCCCGGGACGTCGCCAAGGGCCGGCTCGCGAAGGTCACCTACCTGGTGCCGTCGGCGGTCGACTCCGAACACCCCAGCGTCTCCTCGCCCATCCACAGCGCGACCATCGTCTACAAGGTGCTCGACGCCCTCGCCTCGCACCCCGACGTGTGGCGCCGCACGGCCGTCTTCATCAACTACGACGAGAACGACGGCTTCTTCGACCACGTCCCGCCGCCCGTGCCCGGCGGCGACTCCGCCGAGGAGCGGGAGGAGCGCTGGGAGGGCAGGCCCACCGGGCTCGGCGCGCGGGTGCCGATGCTCGTCGTCTCGCCGTGGACCGTCGGCGGGTACGTCTGCTCCGAGGTCTTCGACCACACCTCCGTCGTCCGGTTCCTGGAGAAGTGGACGGGCGTGCGCGAGCCCAACATCAGCGCCTGGCGCCGCAAGGTCACCGGCGACCTCACCGGCGCCTTCGACTTCCACCGCGGGCACCGCAGGCCCGAGGTGGAGCAGCCCGGCGCCATCCCCCCGTTCAGCGGCCGCTGGTCCCCGCAGCCGCCCCTGAAGCAGGCGATGCCGGTCCAGGAGCCGGGCACCCGCCGCGCGCGCCCGCTGCCCTACCAGCCCGACGCGGACGCCAGGCCCGGCGAGGACGGCACGGTGGAGGTGCGGCTGCGCAACGGCGGCCGCTCCAGCGCGCACTTCGCGCTCTACCCGTACGCCGGCGAGTTCACGATTCCGCAGCACCAGGACGTCGTGCGCAAGGGCGGCTGGACCGTGCCGGTGCCGGGCGACGCGTACGCCTTCACCGTCACCGGACCCAACGGCTTCCGGCGCGAGTTCGCGGGCGGCAAGGGGGACCGGGACGGCGGGGCGCGGCTCGCCTCCGCGATCACCCGCCGCGAGATCCACCTCACCCTGGCCAACCGCGGCCGTCACGACCTCGTCTTCACGGTCAAGCCGCTCGGCTACGTGGAGGAATCGGACATCAGGTCGCGGACGCGTACCGTCCGCGTCAAGGCGCGCAGCAGCCGCACGGTCGCCTGGCACACCGCCGACGAGCACGGCTGGTACGACGTCGAGGTGACCGCGGGCGACGACTCCGCCTTCCGTCGCCGGCTCATGGGCCACATCGAGAACGGGCGCGCGAGCGTCTCGGGCTGAGGCCCGGCGCGCGCCGACGCGCGGGGGCTCCGGGCGGGCCCCCGCGCGCTCCTCGTGCGGCGTGCGCGCACTCCTTGTGCCCTTGTGAGTAAGACCACGAAAGGGACCAAGGATCTTCAAGGGCTGCGAAGGTGACTGCGGCGCTCATGTCGCCACTCATGCGTTCTTTGCGGGCTGTCCAGTTGACCGACTGTCGCTCCGGTGAAGATCCACGAACATCCAGGGAGCCGGTCCGTGGCAGCACTCGCCCGGTGGTGCGTCAGACACCGCCTCGTCGTCGTCCTGCTGTGGCTCCTCGCCCTCGGCGGCACCGCCTCGGCCGCCGCCGTCGCCGGATCCGCGTACTCCAACGACTACGAGGTGCCCGGCACCGAGTCCGGCCGCGCCGGCCGGCTCCTGGCGGACAACTTCCCCGGCCTCGGCGGCGACAGCGACACCGTCGTCTGGCACACCGGACCGGGCACGTCGGCGCGCGCCGCCGACATCGAGCAGACCATGTCCGGCACCCTCGACAAGATCGCCGCCCTGCCCGCGGTGGCCTCCGTGACCGGCCCGTACGACGCCGGGGGCGCCGGACGGATCAGCGCCGACGGCCGCACCGCGTACGCGACCGTCACCTTCCGCGAGCAGGCCGACGACCTCGCGAAGGCCGACGCGCAGGCCGTCGTCGACACCGCAAGGGCCGCCGACTCCGACCACCTCCAGGTCGAGCTCGGCGGCAGCGCCGTCGGGCTCACCGAGTCCAAGAGCGCCCGGACCGCCGAGATCGTCGGGGTGGCCGTCGCCGCGGTCGTCCTCTTCCTCGCCTTCGGCTCGCTCGCCGCGTCCCTGCTGCCCATCGCCACCGCCCTGGTGTCGGTCGGCACCGCCTACGCGGGCATCGTGCTGCTCGGCCACCTGATGACCGTCGCGGACTTCGCCCCGATGCTCGGGACCCTGATCGGGCTGGGCGTCGGCATCGACTACGCCCTGTTCATCGTGACCCGGCACCGCAAGGGCCTCAAGAGGGGCCTGCCGGTGGCCGTCGCCGCCGAACGCGCGGTCGCCACCACCGGCCGCGCCGTGGTCTTCGCGGGCGCCACCGTCTGCATCGCCCTGCTCGGCATGCTCATCCTGCGGCTCGGCTTCCTCAACGGCGTCGCGATCGCCGCCTCGCTGACCGTCGTCCTCACCGTCGCCGCGTCCGTGACGCTGCTGCCCGCCCTCCTCGCCCGGATCGGCCCGCGCGCCCTCAGCCGCCGCGAGCGCCGCCGCCGCGCCGCGCACGGACCCGAACCCGAACTGCCGACCGGGTTCGCCGCCCGCTGGGCGGCCTTCGTGGAGCGCCACCCGCGGCTGCTCGGCGTGCTCGCCGTCCTCGTCATGGCGGTGCTCGCGCTGCCCACCTTCGCCCTCCACCTGGGCACGTCCGACCAGGGCAACAACCCGGCCAAGGCCACCACGCGCCAGGCCTACGACCTGCTCGCCGACGGCTTCGGGCCCGGCGTGAACGGACCCCTGACCGTGGTCAGCGAGGTCTACGGGGCCGGTGACCGGACGGCCCTCGACGACCTCGTCACGACGCTCGGGTCGACCCAAGGGGTCGCCTCCGTCGGCCCGGTGACGTACGCCGACAGCGGGCGCGCCGCCTTCCTCACCGTCGTGCCCGACTCGGCGCCGCAGTCCGAGGCGACCAGCGAGCTCGTCGACCGGCTGCGCGACGACGTGCTGCCCGCGGCCGCCGCGGACAGCTCCCTCGACCCGCAGGTCGGCGGCGTCACCGCGAGCTACGACGACTTCGCGGAGATCATCGTCGGCAAGCTGCCGCTCTTCGTGGGCGTGGTCATCGGCCTGGGCTGCGTGCTGCTCCTGCTCGCCTTCCGGTCGGTCGGCATCCCGCTGAAGGCCGCCGCGATGAACGTCGCCGCGGTCGCCTCCGCGTTCGGCGTCGTCGTCGCGATCTTCCAGTGGGGCTGGGGGAGCGAGCTGCTCGGACTCGGCAGGGCGGGCCCGATCGAGCCCTTCCTCCCCGTGATCATGGTGTCCGTCCTCTTCGGACTGTCCATGGACTACCAGGTCTTCCTGGTCAGCCGGATGTACGAGGAGTGGCTGGAGACCGGCGACAACCGGCGGGCCGTGCGCGTCGGCCTCGCCGAGACCAGCCGTGTGATCAACTCCGCGGCCGTCATCATGATCTCGGTGTTCCTCGCCTTCGTCCTCAGCGGCGACCGGGTCGTCGCGATGTTCGGCATCGCGCTCGCGGCGGCCGTCGCGCTCGACGCGTTCGTGCTGCGCACCCTGCTCGTACCGGCGCTGATGCACCTGCTCGGCGGCGCCAACTGGTGGCTGCCGCGCCGCCTGGACCGCCTCCTGCCGCGCATCAGCATCGAGCCGCCCGAATGTCGTTCGAATCCGGACGGCACGCGTGCGAGGATCCCGGGACGGACGATCCCCGGACAGCGGGACGCAGACGACCACGGGAGTGGGCGGGAGGAGCAGGATGTTCGCGATATCGCTGGCCGAGGGCGCTGAGCTGCGGCCCCTGGAGCCGTATCACGCGCAGGAGTTCCTGGAGCACACGGAGCGGGCGCGGGAGTACGCGGGCCCCTGGGTGCCCTTCACCGCGACGGTGAAGGACCTGGAGTCGGCGCGCAGGCACCTGCAGATCTACGCCGACAAGCAGGCCGCCGACACCGGACGCTTCTACGGCATCTGGCTGGACGGCACCCTCGTCGGCGGAGTCCTCTTCCGGATCTTCGACACCGGCGTCGACGGCTGCGAGATCGGTGTCTGGCTGGAGCCGTCCGCCGCCGGGCGCGGCCTGGTCAACAAGGCGTCCAGGATCCTCATCGACTGGGCCGTGGACGAGCGCGGCATGCACCGCGTGGAGTGGCTCGTCTCCTCGCGCAACGAGCGCAGCAAGGCGGCCGCCAAGCGGCTCGGCTTCGTCAAGGACGGTGTCCTGCGCGAAAGCTTCCCGTGGCAGGGCATCCGGCACGACATGGAGGTCTGGTCCGTCCTCGCGCCCGAGTGGCGGGCGGCCAGGGACGAGCGGGACGCGGCGGACGCGCGTTAAGGAAGCTCTCAGACTCCGTCCGTACGGTGCGGTGCATGGGTACTAAGACAGATGACGCGGCCGCCGCCAAGGGTGCGGCCGGGACCGGGGCCGAGGCCGACGAAGTGACCGGGGCCGGGAAGCCGGAGACGGTCGACGTCACGACGTCCGAAGCGGCCGACGCCGCCGGGCCCGAGGACACGGCGGACGCCAAGACTGCCACGAAGGCCAAGACCGCCCCGCACGCCGACGACACCGCGGTCGATGAGGACGACGACGCGGCCGACCATGACGACGCCGACGACGACCTGGCCGCCGAGCCCGTCGTCGCCCGGTCCACCGGGGTCGGCCAGGGCGCCGCCGCCGTCGTCTCCGCCGCACTCGGCGTGATCGGCCTCTCCGGCGGCTGGCTCGGCACGATCGCGGGCGCTCGCTCGAACATCATGGGCCAGCTGGAGACCAAGCAGTCCGCGAGCGTCTCCGACCAGCTCCAGGCCATGTACGGCGACTCCTGGCAGGCCACCGCACTGATCGCCGGCATCTTCGCGGCCGCCGCGCTCGTCGTCGGCTTCCTGGTGCTCGTGCGCCCGGCCTTCGGCGCCCCCGGCAAGGAGCAGGCGCCGTGGATCAAGTCCGTCGCGTGGGCGGGTGTCGCGCTCGGCGTGATCGGGCTCGTCCTGGCCGTCGCCAAGTACTCCGACCTGCTGCTCGGGCTGCCCTCGGCACCGTCCTGAGCCGTCGGGCCCGCACCTAAGGCACGGGCGGGGCAGGGGCTAAGGCCCCCGCCCCGCCCTTCGTCGTACCTAAGGCCCCCCGCCCCGCACAGATGCGGAACCCGCCCGATGTGGCCGACCCACCTGGGACACGAAAGTGGAGACATCGCCGAGAACGACGGCGGCGACACCACCACCACCCAAGGGGAACGACATGTTCGAGTACGAGATGCACCAGATGCGCGCCGCCGAGCTGGGCCGTGACGCCGCCCACCACCGGCTGCTCGGCGAGGCCCGCAGGATCCGCGCCGCCGCCCGCCGCTCGGCCCGCGACGAAGCCGAGGGGCGGGTGAGCACCCAGCCGTGGAAGAGCCGCTTCACGCGGGCCGCCTGAGGTGACCGGACCGGTACCGGTGACCGCTCCGCGGACAGCGGGTGCCGCACCGCGCACACACTGTGCGATGCTCGCGGCTGTGGAGACCAGGTCCGTCAGCCCGGTGTTCGTCGGCCGAGCCGACGAACTGGGCGTACTCAACGAAGCGCTCGCCCGCGCCACGGGCACCCCACTCGACGGAGTCGGGGGCCGTGGCCCGGGCGAGCCGCAGGCGTTGCTGCTCGGTGGCGAGGCAGGGGTGGGCAAGACCCGCCTCGTCGAGGAGTTCACCGCCGCGGCCGAACGCGGGGGCGCCGTCGTCGCGCTCGGCGGCTGCGTCGAGATCGGCGCCGACGGCCTGCCGTTCGCCCCCTTCGCCACCGCGCTGCGCGCCCTGCGCCGCCGGCTCCCCGACGAGCTGGCCGCCGCGGCCGAGGGGCAGGAGGAAGAGCTCGCGAGGCTGCTGCCCGAGCTCGCCGCCCCCGCCCCGCACGGCCACGCCGCCGCGGGCCGGACCGACGAGCAGAGCATGGCCCGCCTCTTCGAGCTCACCGCGCGCCTGCTGGAGCGCCTCTCCCGCGGCCGCACCGTCGTCCTGGTCCTGGAGGACCTGCACTGGGCCGACGCCTCCACCCGCCACCTCCTCGCCTACCTCTTCCGCACCCTGCGCGGCGGCAGCCTCGTCCTCCTCGCCACCTACCGCGCCGACGACATCCACCGCCGCCACCCGCTGCGCCCCCTGCTCGCCGAGCTGGACCGGCTGCGCACCGTGCGGCGCATCGAGCTCGGCCGCTTCAGCAAGGACGAGGTCGCCCGCCAGATGGCCGGGATCCTCGCGGCCGAACCCGAACAGAACCTGGTCGACGACATCTTCGACCGCTCCGACGGCAACGCCTTCTTCGTCGAGGAGCTCGCCGTCGCCTCCCACGGCACCAGCTGCGCGAGCCTCACCGACTCGCTGCGCGACCTGCTCCTGGTCCGCGTCGAGGAACTGCCCGAGGACACCCAGCGGGTCGCCCGGATCGTCGCCGAGGGCGGCTCCACCGTCGAGTACGAACTGCTCGCCGAGGTCGCGGGGCTCGGCGAGGACGACCTGATCGAGGCGCTGCGGGCCGCCGTCGGCGCCAACATCCTGCTCGCCTCGCCGGACGGCGACGGCTACCGCTTCCGGCACTCCCTGGTCCGCGAGGCCGTCAGCGACGACCTGCTGCCCGGCGAACGCTCCCGGATCAACCGCCGCTTCGCCGAGGCCCTCGAGGCCGACCCCGCCCTGGTCCCCGCCGACCAGCGCGCCGCCCGCCTCGCCACCTACTGGTACTACGCGCACGACGCGGCCAAGGCCCTGCCCGCCGTGCTCAGCGCCTCCGTCGAGGCCGGACACCGGCACGCCTACGCCGAGCAACTGGGCCTGCTCGAACGCGCGATGGAACTCTGGGACGGCGCCCCCGCATCCGTCCGCGACGAACTGCGCCCCGCCGACTACGTCGAGGGCTACCCCGCCTGCGGCTGCGACCCCGGCACCCCGCTGCAGTACCTCGACCTGATGGCGGAGGCCACCGTCGCCGGCCGGCTGTGCGGCGAACGCGACCGCGCCCTGAAGATCACCAAGCGCGCCCTGCGCATCCTGGAGACGGAGCAGGACCCGCACCGCTCCGCCTGGTTCTGGATCGCCCGCTCCCGGCTCGTCTCCACCCTCGGCCGCGGCAACGGCTGGGACGAGATAGCCAAGGCCGAGGAACTGATGCGCGGCCTGCCGCCCTCCGAGGTGCACGCCGACGTCCTGGTCCACCGCGCCTCCTGGGGCATGCTGCACGACCCGGGGCCCGAGACCATGGCCGCCGCCGAACGCGCCGTCGAGTACGCCCGCATGGTCAAGGCCGACACCATCGAGCTCAACGCCCGCCTCACCCGCGGCGCCCTCCTCATCGAGGCCGGCGACCCGGAGCAGGGCCTCGCCGAGATGTACGAGATCCGGGACCGCGTCGTGCGGGAAGCCCTGGTCACCAACCTGAGCCGGGCCCACATCAACCTCCCCTCCTCCCTCGAGGGCGTCGGCCGCTCCGCCGAGGCCGTCCAGGTCGCGATGGAAGGCATCGAGTTCTGCCGGAAGTACGGCCTGATCGACACCGAGGGCTGGGTCTGGGCCAACGCCGCCGAGTCGCTCATCTCGCTCGGCCGCTGGGACGAGGCCGCCGAAGCCGTCGTGCACACCCAGCGCTGCGTCCAGAGTTCCAAGCCGCGCGCCTCCGCCGCCGAACGCACCGCCCGCATGGCCCTCTTCCGCGGCGACCTCACCGCGGCGGCCCAGCACGTCCAGGCCGCCCACCACCATCTCGGCACCCACGATCCCCAACCCCAGTACCTCCTCCTGCTCATCCGCATCGCCCTCGGCATCGCCGCCGCCGAAGGCCGCGTCCTGGACGCCCGCGCCGAGTTCGCCCGCGGCCTCGCCACCGGCCTCCCGCTGGGCACCTACAAGTACGGCTGGCCGCTGGTGCTCGCCGCCGCCGCGACGGAGGCCGACGCCCGCGGCCTGCCCGCCGCCGAACCCGGCCGCCCCGAGGCCGTCGAACAGATCCGCGCGGCCGCCAAGACCCTCGCCACCCCCATCCCGCTCTGGCGCGCCTACGACGAGTGGACCCGCGCCGAGCTGCTGCGCTCCGAGGGCCGCGACCGTCCCGACGACTGGTCCCTCGTGGTCACCGCCCTGGAACCCCTGGACCGCCCCTACGAGCTGGCCCAGGCCCGGCTGCGCCTGGCCGAGTCCCTCCTGGCCCCCGAATCCACCGACCGCGACCGCGCCGCCCACCTGCTGCGCCAGGCCGGTGAGGTCGCCGAGCGGCTCGGCACCCGGCCGCTCGCCGACTCCGTCACCGGCCTCGCCCAGCGGGCCCGGCTGACCCTGAACCCGGCCGAGACGCCCCGCGCCACCGCCGTCCCCGCCGACCCGGCCGAGGCGCTCGGCCTGACCAGCCGGGAGCGGGACGTGCTGCGGCTGGTCGCGGTGGGCCGCAGCAACCGCCAGATCGCCGAGGAGCTCTTCATCTCCCCGAAGACGGCGAGCGTGCACGTCTCCAACATCCTCGCCAAGCTGTCCCTCACCGGCCGCGGCGAGGCGGCCGCCCTCGCCCACCGGCTGCGGCTCTTCCCGGTGGAGGACCCGTCGGTCGTGGGCTGACCTGCGGGTTTCCCGCCCCGGTGGGTTCTGGGCCGACTCGCTTACGCTTGACGGCAGGAGCTCCACGTCAGGGAGGCGCAGTGTTCAACGCGATAGAGGCCCTGTTCGCGCCGGGGCGCAAGCACACCGACGACGAACAGAAGCGTCTGGAGCTGACGCGCGTCGACCTCGCGGACGGCGACCCCGGCCGCGGACCCATCGACCTGTCCTCGGGCACGGTCGTCGTACGGGCCCCCGTGCCGTCACCGCGCGGCGACGCGACGGCGGACACCGAGGCGGAGCCGGACGGCGCGGAGCCGGGGGACGGCGCCGAGTCACCGGGCGGTGACAGCCACCGGGACAGCGAGGTGGCACCGGGCAATTGACCCGGCCCCCTCCCGGCCCCCTCTCGACACCCGGCCCACTCACACCCGGCTCACCCGCACCTAGCTCACCCGTACCTCCAGGATCTTGTCGTCGCCCTTCTCCGGGGTGCCCCGCGAATCCGTCTCGTTGGTGACGACCCACAGCTTGTCGCCGCCCGCCGCGAGCACCGTGCGCAACCGGCCGTACTCGCCCTTCAGGAATGCCTGGGGCTCCGGCTCGCCGTCCACACCCCGCACCGGGATCCGCCACAGCCGCTCGCCGCGCAGGCCCGCCATCCACACCGACCCCTCCGCGTAGGCGACCCCGCTCGGTGAGGCCTCCGACGTCTTCCACTGGGCCACCGGATCGCGGAAGCCCTCCTCGCCCGCCTTGCCCTCGGCGTCCGGCCAGCCGTAGTTGCCGCCGGACGTGATCTCGTTCAGCTCGTCCCAGGTGTTCTGCCCGAACTCCGAGGCCCACAGCCGCTTCTGCTCGTCCCAGGCCAGGCCCTGCACATTGCGGTGCCCGTACGAATAGACGGGGGAGTCGCCGAAGGGATTGTCCGGGGCCGGCTCGCCGTCCGGGGTCAGGCGCAGGATCTTGCCGCCCAAAGACTTCTTGTCCTGGGCGAGGTCCGTGTCGCCCGTCTCGCCCGCGCCCGCGTACAGCATCTTGTCGGGGCCGAACGCGATCCGGCCGCCGTTGTGGATGGTGCCCTTGGGGATGCCCTTGAACACCGTGTCGGGAGCGCCCAGCTGCTCGCCCTCGGGCTTCTTCTCGTCGTACAGCATGCGGGCGATGCGGTTGTCGGACTCGGTCGTGAAGTACGCGTACACCAAGTGGTCCGATGCGTACGTGGGGGAGAGCGCGAGGCCCATCAGGCCGCCCTCACCGGCGGGGGAGACCCCGGGCACCGAGCCGAGCTCCGTCTTCTTGCCCGACGTGCCGTCGACCCGGGTGATCGTCCCCTCGTCGCGCGAGGACACCAGGAGGTCGCCGTCGGGCAGCGCCGCGAGGCCCCAGGGGGACTTCAGATCGGTGGTGAGCGTACGGGTGACCTTCGCGGAGCCCTTCTCCGGTGGGGCCTCGGCGCCGGGCTTACCGGTGGGGGAACGACCGGACTCGTCCGTGGCCGACGGACTCTCGCGGCGGTCGGGACCGTCGCCCTCGCCGGACGAGCATCCGGCCGCGAACACGAGGGAGGCAGCGGCCAGCACGGCCGTCACAGCAGGTCGTCGCACGATGAGGATCCCTTCGACGCAGCGGTTCTACTGTTCATACACCGCTCACGCCCCGCAGGTTCCCTTTCCCGGACCACGAGATCCCGAGTCCCCCCGCCCCGGCACACCGCAGCCTCCCGGCCCGTGCCGCGCAGGCCTTCCCCACTCCGGCACACCGCGGCCTCCCGGCCCGCTGCCGCACAGGCCCCTCAGCCTCCTCAGCCGCTCAGCCGCTCAGCCCCCTCAGCCCCCTCAGCCCCTCAGTCCCACGACCCCAGCGCCTCGGGCAGCGCCGCTATCTCCGCGAGGTCCGCCGCCGTCAGCCGCACCGCCGCCGCGCCCGCGTTCTCCACCGCCCAGCGCTCCCGCTTGGCCCCGGGGATCGGCACGACATGACGGCCCTGCGCGAGCACCCACGCCAGCGCGACCTGCGCCGGCGTCGCCCCGTGCCGCTCCGCGACCCGCCGCAGCCCCACCACCAGCGGCTGGTTGGCCGCCATCATCTCGGCGGTGAACCGCGGGTGGCGGGCCCGCAGGTCGTCCGGCTCGAAGCCCTGCCCCGGTGTCAGCGTCCCGGTGAGGAAACCGTTCCCCAGCGGCATCGCGGCGAGCAGCCCGATCCCGCGCGCCACGCACCACGGCAGCAGCGCCTCCAGGGCCTCCGGCGACCACACCGACAGCTCCGCCTGCACCGCGCTCACCGGGAAGACCTGCTGCACCCGCTCCAGTTGCCGGATCGTCGCGTCGTGCAGGCCGGGTCCCGGCCGCCCCGGCGCCGGACGCCGGTGCGCCCGTACCCCCATCGCGCACAGCCCGAGCGCCCGCACCTTCCCCGCCGCCACGAGCTCGGCCATCGCGCCCCAGGTCTCCTCGACGGGCACCTCGGGGTCGGCGCGGTGCAGTTGGTACAGGTCGATGGTGTCCGTCTGCAGCCGCCGCAGTGACGCGTCGCAGGCCCGTTTCACATAGCCGGGGCGGCCGTTGGCGACGATGTGCTGCTCGCCCACGAGCAGCCCGCACTTCGTCGACACGAACGCCTCGCCGCGCCGCTCCTTGAGCACCCGGCCGATCAACAGCTCGTTGGTGAAGGGCCCGTACATGTCCGCGGTGTCCAGCAGCGTCACCCCCGAGCCGTCCGCACCGGCCGCCGCGGCGGCCGCGGCGGCTGCGTCCAAGGCCGCGTGCACCGTGCGCAGCGAAGCGTCACCGCGCTGCCGCGAGCCGGTGTACGCCCAGCTCATCGGCATGCAGCCGAGTCCGACGGCACCCACTTCGAGCGCCCCCGCGCCGATCGTCCTGCGCTCCACCTGGCCGTGCCCTCCCGCCCCTCGTTCGGTGATCATCCAAACTATCCGCTGCCGCCGCGGCCCCGAGCGCGGCCTCCCCACGGGCGCCGCGCGGCCGGTGCGCATTAGCCTCCTGGCCATGAGCACAGACGTATGGCTTCCGTTTGAAGCACACGAGATCGACGGCCTGCCCGACGCCGGGGAGGCGGCCCTCACCTACCGTTTCTGGGACGGCGGACCTGAGTTCCCCGCGGACCCGGCCGACTGCGCCTTCTATGTGGTGCCCTACATGAAGGACTCGGAGACCGCCGTACGTCCGCTGTCCGCGATGACGTCCGTACGCGTCGTACAGACCCTGACCGCGGGCATCGACCACGTACAGCCGGGCATCGCCTCGCTCGCGCCGGGCGTGCGGCTGTGCAACGCCCGCGGTGTGCACGACGCCAGCACCGCCGAGCTCGCGCTCACCCTGACCCTCGCCTCCCTGCGCGGCATCCCGCGGTTCGTCGAGGGACAGCGGCAGGAGGAGTGGCACTCCGGCTTCTACCCGGCGCTCGCCGACAAGTCCGTGCTCATCGTGGGCTACGGGGCGATCGGTTCCGCCGTCGAGGACAGGCTCGCTCCCTTCGAATGCGCGCGGGTGGCGCGCGTCGCGCGCTCCGCCCGTGCCACGGAGCGCGGCCCCGTGCACCCGCTCGCCGACCTGCCCGGTCTGCTGCCCGACGCGGACGTCGTGATCCTCTCGACACCGCTGACCGACACCACGCGCGGGCTGGTGGGAGCGGACTTCCTGACCCGCATGAAGGACGGCGCGCTGCTCGTGAACGTCTCGCGCGGACCCGTGGTCGACACCAAGGCGCTGCTGGCCGAACTGGAGTCGGGCCGGATCACCGCCGCCCTCGACGTGACCGACCCCGAACCGCTGCCCGCGGGCCACCCGTTGTGGCACGCTCCGGGAGTGCTCGTCAGCCCGCACGTGGGCGGTTCCTCGTCCGCGTACCTGCCGCGCGCCAAGCGTCTGCTGGCCGCGCAGCTGACCCGGTTCGCCGCCGGGCAGCCTCTCGACAACATCGTGCTGACGACGGGCAGTTGATCACCCGAGTGATCGCCCCGGAGCGCTTCGTGCACGCTCCGCACCTGTCCGCGTGCGCCCCGTGTCCACTTCAATGTCGACAGTCACTGAGCGTAGAGGTGCTATGTCCCTGAGTGACGAGTCTGGTGTATCGTCCCGACAGGGGATGCGCCGTGGACCCTTCGGCGCCGGGGACGAGACAGCACACTGCGAGGGGGGCGACGGGCGATGCACGGCCTATGGGCGAACGATCCGACGCGGCGGAACCGCAGCCGCCGACTCTGGCGCACACCGACCCGCAGGCGCAGGCGGGTCGGGAGCCGCACGAGCGGCCGTCGCCGCACGCACCAGCGCCCGTGCCGGCCAGGCCGGCGCACGGGCCGGACGGACACGGGAGCGACGCGGACCTGGGCGGTCCGGTGAGCGCCCGCCCGGTCGTGACCGCCGTACTCGACGCGGGAGTGGCGGCTCTGCCGTCCAGGATCCCGATGGCCCGGCGTCCGCTGCCGGGCGGCCGCGGCCTCGTCTCCCAGCTGGTGCTCCTGCTGCTCTGCGGCGGATACGCCACCGGATCGGCGCTCGGCTGGGGATCCAGCCGACTGGCCCTGATCATGGGCGACTTCGGGCTGAGCGTCGCCGCCGCGGCCGCCGCCGTCTCCTGCTTCCGCTACTCCCGCACCCGCCGCAGCCGCTTTCGACCCGCATGGCTGCTCTTCGCGTTCTCCTCCGCGATGGCGGCCCTGGGCAACGGCGTCTGGGGCTGGTACGAGGTCGTCCTCCAGCGCGACGTACCCAGTCAGAGCGTCGCCGACCTCTTCTTCCTCTGCTTCGCGCCGCCCGCCATCATCGGCCTGCTCGTGCTCGCCAAGCGCCCGGTGACCAAGGCGGGTTGGGGGTGCCTGGCCCTCGACTCCTGGCTGATCGGGGGCTCGCTCCTCACCCTCTCCTGGAGCCTGGCGCTCGCGCACACCGCGCGCTTCGAGGGCCGCAGCGTCGCGCACGCCGCGCTCTCGCTCGCCTATCCGCTCCTGGACATCGCGCTGGTCAGCATGGTCCTGGCGCTGCACTTCAGACGCTCGTCGGCGAACCGCTCCGCGGTGAACACCGCGATCGGCGCGCTCGCCGTGACCGTCATGTGCGACGCGCTGTTCACCTCACCGCTGCTGCACACCAGTTACAGCTCGGGCCAGATGCTGGACGCGGGATGGTTCGCCGGCTCGGTGCTCCTCGCGTACGCCCCGTGGGCCGCGCCGTGGCACGTGCGCGGCGGTCCCACGCGCGTGCAGTACGACAGCGAGCCCGAGGAGCCGAGGGCCCCCGCCACCCGGCCGATCGCCGGATCGCTGGCCGCCCTCACCCCGTATCTGGCCGCCGCCGTCTGCACGTTGGGGATCCTCTACAACGTGCTGAGCGGGCGCAGCGTCGACCGCGTCGTGCTCTTCACCGCCGGCACCGTCGTGCTCGCCCTGGTGGTCCGCCAGGGCATCATGCTCCTGGACAACATCACGCTGACCCAGGAGCTGGCCCAGAAGGAGAACCACTTCCGGTCACTCGTCCAGGGCTCCAGCGACGTCATCATGATCGCCGCGCCGAACGGCATCCTGCGGTACGTGAGCCCGGCCGCCGCCGGGGTCTACGGCCGCGAGGCCGACGACCTCGTCGGCTCCGAGCTGGCCACGCTGATGCACCCCGAAGACCTCGGCCGGGTCGTGCACGAGGTGCGCAGGTTCCTCGCCGCCAACCCCGTCGAGGAACCCACCACCCGCATCGAGTGCCGCTTCCGCTCGGGCCACGGCGACTGGCTCAACGTGGAGTCCACCGTCAACCGCCACCAGGGCGGCCTCATCTTCAACAGCAGGGACGTCACCGAACGGGTCCGCCTCCAGGCGCAGTTGCAGCACAACGCCGAGCACGACCCGCTGACCGACCTGCCCAACCGCGCCCTGTTCACCCGGCGGGTGAGCCAAGCGCTGACCGGCCGCAGAGTGACCGACCGCGGCACGGCCGTGCTCTTCATCGACCTCGACGGCTTCAAGGCCGTCAACGACACCATCGGACACCAGGCCGGGGACGAGCTCCTCATCCAGGCCGCACGCAGACTCCAGGAGGCGGTGCGTTCGGGCGACACCGCCTCCCGGCTCGGCGGCGATGAGTTCGCGGCCCTCATCGTCGGCGACGGGACACGGGACCAGGCCGCCAGGGAACACCACATCTACGAGCTCGCGGACCGGCTGAGAATCACCCTCTCCCAGCCCTACGCCATCGACGGCAACGACGTGCGGGTGGCGGCCTCCATCGGCGTCTCCTTCGCCGAACCGGGCATCGGAGCGGGGGAGTTGCTGCGCAACGCCGACCTCGCGATGTACCGCGCCAAGGCCGCGGGCAAGGGGCGTGTCGAGCTGTACGCGCCGCAGATGCAGGCCGACGTCGTGCGCAAGGCGGAGCTCGCCACCCGGCTGCGCGCGGCCCTGCACGACGGCGAGTTCGCGCTGCTCCACCAGCCCGTGGTCTGCCTGGACGACGGCCGGATCACGGCCGTCGCCGCCCAGGCCCGCTGGCGCTCGGCCCAGGGCATCCTCTTCACGCCCGCCGAGTTCCTGCGGGTGTCCGAGCGCGGCGAGAGCCAGGACGCCGGGCGCGCGGCCGAGCTCGGCCGCTGGATGTTCGAGGAGGCCGTCGGGCAGGCCGCCGAGCGCGGCAGGACCGGCCACGCCGTGCCCGTCTCCGTACGGGTCAGCGCGCGCAGGCTCCTCGACCGCTCCATGCCGATGGGCTCCATCGAGGCGCTGCTGACCCGGCACGGCCTGCCCTCGGGGGCGCTCGTCATCGAGCTCTCCGACACCGACCCCCGGGTCCCGCTCGACGAGCTGGAGCGCCGCCTCTCGGCCCTGCGCAGGCTCGGCGTGCGCATCGCGCTCGACGGCTTCGGCAGCGGCTACGCGGCGATCACCGCCCTGCGCCGGCTCCCCATCGACATACTGAAGCTGGACCGCGGCCTGACCGAGGGCGTCGTGGAGTCCGCGCGGCTGCACAAGATCACCTCCGGTCTGCTGCGCATCGCGGGCGACCTGGGGCTCGTCTCCGTGGCCGACGGCGTCGACCTGCCCGAGCAGGTGGTCGCGCTGCGCGCGATGGGCTGCACGCACGGCCAGGGCATGGCCTTCTCCGGGCCCCTCGACGAGTACCGGCTGCGCCGGGCGCTCTCGCTCGGGGAGTACCCGGTGCCGCTGGGCCCCGCCGAGCCGGTGCTCGCGGGCGGCCCCCCGGGGGCGTACGTGGGCGGGGCGTCGACGGCCTTCGGCGGCACGCCCGCGGGGGCGTACGCGGGCGGGTCCGCCGGGCCCTACCCGGGCGGTTCCGGGGGGCGGCTCACCACGGGCCCCGCGTCCTACGCCCGTTCACATAATGAGACCCCCGTCCCACCTACTTGACACGCACAGCGTGCCGGGGGGAGGGTCAATGCCATGCGCACCCGAATTCTCGTACTTGGAAAGCGCGTCGGCTGAAGCTGGGACTGACCGGTCCGAACACCGTCACCCCAGCGACCGCACCCGGCGCGCTCCCCTCGCTTGCCTCACGGCACGAGGGGTTTTTTGTTGCACTGGCACCCGCCAAACCCCCGCAAACACCCCGCAAAAACCCTCAGCTTCGAGAAGAGAATGCCGATGACCGAGCAGGCCACCGGGGCCCACCATCCGCAGCCGCGGCCCCGATCCTCAGGACAGCAGTCCGCCCCCGTCGAGCACGTCACGGGTGCGCAGTCCCTCATTCGTTCTCTCGAGGAAGTCGGGGCCGACACGGTGTTCGGCATCCCCGGCGGAGCCATCCTTCCCGCGTACGACCCGATGATGGACTCCACCCGGGTGCGCCACGTCCTGGTCCGCCACGAGCAGGGCGCGGGCCACGCGGCCACGGGGTACGCGCAGGCCACCGGCAAGGTCGGCGTCTGCATGGCGACGAGCGGGCCGGGCGCCACCAACCTGGTCACCCCGATCGCCGACGCCCACATGGACTCCGTCCCGATGGTCGCGATCACCGGCCAGGTCGCCTCCAAGGCCATCGGCACGGACGCCTTCCAGGAGGCGGACATCGTCGGCATCACGATGCCGATCACCAAGCACAACTTCCTGGTCACCAAGGCCGAGGACATCCCGCGGACCATCGCGGAGGCCTTCCACATCGCCTCCACCGGCCGTCCGGGCCCCGTCCTGGTGGACATCGCGAAGGACGCGCTGCAGGCCCGCACCACGTTCTCCTGGCCGCCGCAGCAGGACCTGCCCGGCTACCGCCCGGTGACCAAGCCGCACGCCAAGCAGATCCGCGAGGCCGCCAAGCTCATCACCGCGGCCAGGCGCCCGGTCCTCTACGTCGGCGGCGGCGTCCTCAAGGCGCAGGCCACCGCCGAGCTGAAGGTCCTGGCAGAGCTCACCGGAGCGCCCGTCACCACCACCCTGATGGCGCTCGGCGCATTCCCCGACAGCCACCCGCTGCACGTGGGAATGCCGGGCATGCACGGTGCGGTCACCGCCGTCACCGCGCTGCAGAAGGCCGACCTGATCGTCGCCCTCGGAGCCCGCTTCGACGACCGTGTCACCGGCAAGCTGGACAGCTTCGCGCCCTTCGCGAAGATCGTCCACGCCGACATCGACCCGGCCGAGATCGGCAAGAACCGCGCCGCCGACGTGCCGATCGTCGGGGACGCCCGCGAGGTCATCGCCGACCTCGTCCAGGCCGTGCAGGCCGAGCACACCGAGGGGCACACCGGCGACTACACCGCCTGGTGGACCGACCTCAACCGCTGGCGCGACACCTACCCGCTGGGCTACACCCAGCCCGAGGACGGCTCGCTCTCCCCGCAGCACGTCATCGAGCGGGTCGGGCAGCTCGCCCCGGCGGGCACGATCTTCGCGGCGGGCGTCGGTCAGCACCAGATGTGGGCCGCGCACTTCATCGAGTACGAGCAGCCCGCCACCTGGCTCAACTCCGGCGGCGCCGGGACGATGGGCTATGCGGTCCCGGCCGCGATGGGCGCCAAGGCCGGACAGCCCGACCGCACGGTCTGGGCGATCGACGGCGACGGCTGCTTCCAGATGACCAACCAGGAGCTCACCACCTGCGCCCTGAACAACATCCCGATCAAGGTCGCCATCATCAACAACGGCGCCCTGGGGATGGTCCGCCAGTGGCAGACCCTGTTCTACAACCAGCGCTACTCCAACACCGTGCTGCACAGCGGTCCCGAGGACATCGGCCCCAACAAGGGCACCCGCGTCCCGGACTTCGTCAAGCTGTCGGAGGCGATGGGCTGCGTGGCGCTGCGCTGCGAGCGCCCCGAGGATCTCGACAAGGTCATCGCCGAGGCCAACGCCATCAACGACCGCCCCGTCGTGGTCGACTTCATCGTCCACGAGGACGCCCAGGTCTGGCCGATGGTCGCCGCGGGCACCTCGAACGACGAGGTCATGGCGGCCCGGGGCGTGCGCCCCGACTTCGGCGACAACGAAGACGACTGAGACCGAGAGCGAAAGAGAGACCCAGAGTCATGTCCACCAAGCACACGCTCTCCGTCCTGGTCGAGAACACCCCCGGCATCCTCGCCCGGATCGCCGCCCTGTTCTCGCGCCGCGGCTTCAACATCGACTCGCTCGCCGTGGGCGTCACCGAGCACCCCGACATCTCCCGCATCACCATCGTGGTGAACGTCGAGGACCTGCCGCTCGAACAGGTCACCAAGCAGCTCAACAAGCTCGTCAACGTCCTGAAGATCGTCGAGCTGGAGCCGGGCGCCGCCGTCGCCCGCGAGCTGGTCCTCGCCAAGGTCCGCGCCGACAACGAGACCCGCTCCCAGATCGTCGAGATCGTCCAGCTGTTCCGCGCCAAGACCGTGGACGTCTCCCCGGAGGCCGTCACCATCGAGGCGACCGGCAGCAGCGACAAGCTGGAGGCCATGCTCAAGATGCTGGAGCCCTTCGGCATCAAGGAGCTCGTCCAGTCCGGGACGATCGCGATCGGCCGCGGCTCCCGCTCCATCACCGACCGCAGCCTGCGGGCCCTGGACCGCTCCGCCTGACACCGGACGGCCACAGCCCGCACCCGGGCCCGCCCGCATGGCGAGACCCGCGACCTTCCTTCACCGAACCCGCCGTACGGTGGGACGCAACACCAGCACACATAGGAGATTCCCAGTGGCCGAGCTGTTCTACGACGACGATGCCGACCTGTCCATCATCCAGGGCCGCAAGGTCGCGGTCATCGGATACGGCAGCCAGGGCCACGCCCACGCGCTGTCGCTCCGTGACTCGGGCGTCGACGTCCGCGTCGGTCTGCACGAGGGCTCCAAGTCCAAGGCCAAGGCCGAGGAGCAGGGCCTGCGCGTCGTCACGCCCGCCGAGGCGGCGACCGAGGCCGACGTCATCATGATCCTGGTGCCGGACCCGATCCAGGCCCAGGTCTACGAGGAGTCCATCAAGGACAACCTCAAGGACGGCGACGCGCTGTTCTTCGGCCACGGCCTGAACATCCGCTACGGCTTCATCAAGGCCCCCGAGGGCGTCGACGTCTGCATGGTCGCCCCGAAGGGCCCGGGCCACCTGGTCCGCCGCCAGTACGAGGAGGGCCGCGGCGTTCCGTGTATCGCGGCGGTCGAGCAGGACGCCACGGGCAAGGGCTTCGAGCTGGCGCTCTCGTACGCCAAGGGCATCGGCGGCACGCGTGCGGGCGTCATCAAGACGACCTTCACCGAGGAGACCGAGACCGACCTGTTCGGCGAGCAGGCCGTGCTCTGCGGCGGCACCGCCGCGCTGGTCAAGGCGGGCTTCGAGACCCTGACCGAGGCCGGCTACCAGCCGGAGATCGCGTACTTCGAGTGCCTCCACGAGCTGAAGCTGATCGTGGACCTCATGTACGAGGGCGGCCTGGAGAAGATGCGCTGGTCGGTCTCCGAGACCGCCGAGTGGGGCGACTACATCACCGGCCCGCGGATCATCACGGACGCCACCAAGGCCGAGATGAAGAAGGTCCTCGCGGAGATCCAGGACGGCACGTTCGCCAAGAACTGGATGGACGAGTACCACGGCGGTCTGAAGAAGTACAACGAGTACAAGACCCAGGACGAGAACCACCTCCTGGAGACCACGGGCAAGGAGCTGCGCAAGCTCATGTCCTGGGTCGACGACGACGAGGCGTAGGCCGTGACGGCAAGGGCCGGGGCGGCTGCCCCGGCCCTTGTCCATCGTGTCCAGCCACGGACGAGTGATCCTTCCACCGAGGAGCACGACGACGTCCGTCCCGCCACTACACTGCTGTTCAACATTCGCGTCGGGCCCACAGCGTCGTGCGTCTTCCACGCGGCTAGCACCCTCCACCGCCTGCGGCCGTCGGGACGGCCGTCCGCATTGGACCTGTGAGGACTCACGTGAGCACTGCTGCCAACGGCAAACCCGTCGTACTCATCGCTGAAGAGCTGTCGCCCGCCACCGTCGACGCGCTGGGGCCGGACTTCGAGATCCGCCAGTGCAACGGCGCGGACCGCGCCGAACTGCTGCCCGCCATCGCCGACGTCGACGCGATCCTGGTCCGCTCCGCGACCAAGGTCGACGCCGAGGCGATCGCCGCGGCCAAGAAGCTGAAGGTCGTCGCCCGCGCGGGCGTCGGTCTGGACAACGTGGACGTGTCCGCCGCCACCAAGGCCGGCGTGATGGTCGTGAACGCCCCGACCTCGAACATCGTCACCGCCGCCGAGCTCGCCTGCGGCCTGCTCCTGGCCACCGCGCGCAACATCCCGCAGGCCAACACCGCCCTGAAGAACGGCGAGTGGAAGCGCTCCAAGTACACCGGCGTCGAGCTCGCCGAGAAGACCCTCGGCGTCGTCGGCCTCGGCCGCATCGGCGCCCTGGTCGCCCAGCGCATGAGCGCCTTCGGCATGAAGGTCGTCGCCTACGACCCGTACGTGCAGCCCGCGCGCGCCGCCCAGATGGGCGTCAAGGTGCTCTCCCTCGACGAGCTCCTCGAGGTCGCCGACTTCATCACCGTGCACCTGCCCAAGACGCCCGAGACCCTCGGTCTCATCGGCGACGAGGCGCTGCACAAGGTCAAGCCGACCGTCCGCATCGTCAACGCCGCGCGCGGCGGGATCGTCGACGAGGAGGCGCTGCACTCCGCCCTCAAGGAGGGCCGCGTCGCCGGCGCCGGCCTGGACGTGTACGCGAAGGAGCCCTGCACGGACTCCCCGCTCTTCCAGTTCGACCAGGTCGTCTGCACCCCGCACCTCGGCGCCTCCACGGACGAGGCGCAGGAGAAGGCGGGCATCGCCGTCGCCAAGTCGGTGCGCCTGGCCCTGGCCGGCGAGCTCGTGCCGGACGCGGTGAACGTCCAGGGCGGCGTCATCGCCGAGGACGTGCGCCCCGGCCTGCCGCTCGCCGAGAAGCTCGGCCGCATCTTCACCGCGCTGGCCCAGGAGGTCGCCGCCCGCCTCGACGTCGAGGTGTACGGCGAGATCACCCAGCACGACGTCAAGGTGCTCGAACTCTCCGCGCTCAAGGGCGTGTTCGAGGACGTGGTCGACGAGACCGTGTCGTACGTGAACGCGCCGCTGTTCGCCCAGGAGCGCGGCGTCGAGGTCCGCCTCACCACGAGCTCCGAGTCGCCCGACCACCGCAATGTGGTCACGGTGCGCGGCACGCTCTCCGGCGGCGAGGAGATCGCCGTCTCCGGCACGCTGGCGGGCCCCAAGCACCTGCAGAAGATCGTCTCCATCGGCGAGTACGACGTGGACCTGGCGCTCGCCGACCACATGGTCGTCCTGCGCTACGCCGACCGCCCGGGCGTCGTCGGCACCGTCGGCCGCGTCCTGGGCGAGGCGGGCATCAACATCGCGGGCATGCAGGTCGCCCGCGCCACCGTCGGCGGCGAGGCCCTCGCGGTGCTCACCGTCGACGACACGGTGCCCCAGCCGGTCCTCAACGAGCTGGCCGAGGAGATCGGCGCGGAGTCCGCCCGCGCGGTGAACCTGACGGACTAGCGCTCCGGAGCCCCGTACGGGCGCCTCGTACGGGCCGGAAAGCAGCCGCGCCGGGCGGACTGGGATCCCCAGTCCGCCCGGCGCCGTCACGTGGTGGTGACTACGACCACTTGATGCAGGCGGCGGGGATCCAGCCGCGCTTGCTGGCGCCGAACTGGCTGCCGTACAGCCACTTGGTGCTGGTCTTGCCGCACAGCTTGTACTTCTGGCCCGTGTAGAAGTGGCCGTCGTTGCAGAGACTGCCCTTCTTGCCCTTGTTCCACTGGCCGAGGGCGGTGGCGTTCACCTTGGTGTGGGTGCGCACCTTGACCGTCTCCTTGGCGGGGACGTTGGTGATCTGCCGCGAGCAGTCGGGCTTGGACGCGGCGACGGCGGTGCCGCCGGTGGCGACCGTGCCGCCGACGAGCGCGACGGCGGAGAAGGCGACCGCAGGGGCCAACAGCCTGAACTTCATGAGGTGTTCGTTCTCCCGGTGCGTGGGGGGAATGGATCTTCGGACGCGGAGAACCGTATCGCCTCCCGAACACGGGAACGAGCCCCCGTAGCGCGGTCCTTACAGTCGTGACGACTTCAGGACCATGTGCAGCAGCAGGCGGTCCTCGCCCTCGTCCAGATCGAGGCCGGTGAGCTGCTCCACGCGCGAGAGCCGGTAGTACAGCGTCTGCCGGTGGATGCCCAACTCCGCCGCCGCGCGGCCCGCCTGGCCCGCGCAGTCGAGATACACCTCCGCGGTGCGGGCCAGCTCCCGGTGGGTGGGGCCGAGCAGCTGGTGCCCCACCGGGTCGTGCGCCGCCTCCGGGGGCAGTGCGGTCAGCAGCCGGTAGGGGCCCACGTCCGACCACTGCGCCACCGGACCGAAGCGCCGCTCGGCCAGGGCCGCGCGGGCCGCGCCCGACGCCTCCCACCAGGCCGCGCCCAGATCCTCCAGGCCGTGCCGGGCCCCCGCGATGCCGGCCGCGGCCCCCGGCGCCGCGTCGAGCAGCCGCGAGGCCGCCGTGTGCGCGGGCGAGAGGGCGTCGGCCGAGCGCAGCCGCACCAGCGCCGCCAGGGACTGCGCGGTCGTGCCCCACGGCACCGTGCACACCGCCGCCGCGCCCGGCACCGTACGCGCCGCCGGGGCGTCGTCCGGATCCGCCGAGCGCCACGGCGCCACGCACACCACCGCGTGCAGGCCCTCGGCGCGGGAGCCGAGGGCCGTGCGCAGCGCGGACACCGCCATGTCGCGCTGCCAGCCCCGCTCGGCCGTCAGGACGGCCCGGAACTCCCGGGTCAGGTCGGCGCCCGCCTGCGCCTCGTCGGCGAGCAGCGCGCCGATGCGGGTCGCCACCTCCATGGCGGCGGTCAGCTGCTGCTCGCCGGGGCCCGGCTCGTCGTCGAGCAGCCACACGTACCCCAGGGCGAAACCCCGATGGCGTACGGGCAGGCAGATGCGGCCCCGGTAGACGCCCGCCTCCGGGGTGGGCGGGATGCGGACCGGGGCGGTGGCGCGGGTGATGCCGAAGCTCTCGAACCAGGAGCGGACCTCGGCGGTGGAGCGGCGGGTCAGGATCGAGCGGGTCCTGACCGGGT
Organism: Streptomyces sp. NPDC002564; assembly: GCF_042889645.1. Classification (NCBI taxonomy): domain Bacteria; kingdom Bacillati; phylum Actinomycetota; class Actinomycetes; order Kitasatosporales; family Streptomycetaceae; genus Streptomyces; species Streptomyces sp. NPDC002564. The sequence goes on from NZ_JBIARE010000001.1 coordinate 1,280,577, forward strand.
CGAGGACGGTCGCGTCGAAGCCGCTGTCGCCGTCGGCCCCGCCGTCGTGCGCGCCGAAGGCGATCAGCTCGAAATCCCGGTTCTCCAGCGTCGCGGGGGCGCCGAGCAGCGCCGAGATCTCGTCGACCAGTTCCTGGTAATCGCCCTTCATGAGGCCATTCTCGCGCGGACCCGCCCGCTTTTCAGACATCTGTCTGAGATCCAGGGCACGGATGCGTGACAGCTGTCGATGGTTCACGATCGGAGGGATCCTTAAATTTCACGGTGGTTCTCCGTGCCGTACCGCCGCATTCCCTCCACGCAGGGCTGTGCCGGTACGGCACCCGATTTCGTACACCCGTGGAGGTGCCCCGTGCTGGGTCCCGTGATCCTCGCCGCGTCGCGCAGCGACAAGATGCGCCGTTTCGTCTCGGCGGCCCCCGGCACCAAGCAGGTCGTCGCCCGGTTCATCGCGGGTGAGGGGGTCGACCAGGTCGTCCCCGTCATCGTCGACGCCGCCGACAAGGGCCTCGAGGTCACCCTCGACGTGGTGGGCGAGGACATCACCACCGTCGAGCAGTCCCACGCCGCCCGCGACGCCTACCTGGAGCTCATCGGGCGCCTGAAGGACCTGGGCCTCGGTACCCGGGCCGAGATGTCCGTGAAGCTGTCCATGTTCGGCCAGGCGCTGGAGGGCGGCCACGAGCTGGCCCTCGCCAACGTCCGCCCGGTCGTCGAGGCCGCGGCCGCCATCGGCACCACGGTCACCCTGGACGCCGAGGACCACACCACCCTCGACTCGATGTTCGCCATCCACGACGAGCTGCGCAAGGACTTCCCGCAGACCGGCTGCGTCATCCAGGCCTACCTCTTCCGCACCGAGGACGACGCCCGGCGTCTGGCCGGGAACGGCAGCCGCGTGCGCATCGTGAAGGGCGCCTACAAGGAGCCCGCCGAGGTCGCCTTCCAGGACAAGGCCGAGATCGACAAGGCGTACGTGCGCATCCTGCGCATCCTCATGGAGGGCGAGGGGTACCCGATGATCGGGTCCCACGACCCGCGCCTGATCTCCATCGCGCAGGAGCTCGCGCGGCGCGCGGGGCGCAAGCTGGACGAGTACGAGTTCCAGATGCTGTACGGCATCCGCAGCGAGGAGCACCTGCGGCTCGCCGCCGAGGGGCACCGCATGCGGGTGTACACCGCCTACGGCACCGACTGGTACGGATACTTCATGCGCCGCCTCGCGGAGAAGCCGGCGAACCTGCTCTTCTTCGCCCGCTCCATCCTCACCAAGGGCTGAGCCGCCCGACCGACCCGCACCAAGCCCCCGCACATAAGGAGCCAAGGAACTCATGGACGCTGTGACCCAGGTCCCCGCCCCGGTCAACGAGCCGGTCCACGGCTACGCCCCCGGCTCCCCGGAGCGCGCCCGTCTCGAGACCAAGCTCAAGGAGCTCTCCGAGAACCCCATCGAGCTGCCGATGACCATCGGCGGCGTCAAGCGCCTCGGTGGCGGCGAGCCGTTCCAGGTCGTCCAGCCGCACAACCACAAGGCCGTCATCGGCACGGGCCGCGGCGCCACCCGGCAGGACGCCCAGGACGCGGTCGACGCCGCCCTGGCCGCCGCCCCGGCCTGGCGCGCCCTGTCCTTCGACGACCGCGCCGCGATCATCCTGCGCGCCGCCGAGCTGCTCTCCACGACGTGGCGCGAGACCATGGCCGCCTCCACGATGCTCGGCCAGTCCAAGACCGCCCAGCAGGCCGAGATCGACACCCCGTGCGAGCTCGTCGACTTCTGGCGCTTCAACGTGAAGTACGCCCGTGACATGCTCGCCGAGCAGCCCCCGGCGAACTCCACCGGCGTGTGGAACCGCCTGGACCACCGCCCGCTCGAGGGCTTCGTCTACGCGATCACGCCGTTCAACTTCACGGCCATCGCGGGCAACCTCCCCACCGCCCCCGCCCTGATGGGCAACGTGGTCGTGTGGAAGCCGTCCCCGACGCAGACGCACGCCGCCGTGCTGCTCATGCAGCTCCTGGAGGAGGCGGGCCTGCCCAAGGGCGTCATCAACCTCGTCACCGGTGACGGCATCGCCGTCTCCGAGGTCGCCCTGAACCACCGCGACCTGGCCGGCATCCACTTCACCGGCTCCACCCCGACCTTCCAGCACCTGTGGAAGACGGTCGGCGAGAACATCGCCACGTACCGCACCTACCCGCGTCTCGTCGGCGAGACGGGCGGCAAGGACTTCGTCGTCGCGCACCCCTCCGCGGACCGCGCCGTGCTGAAGACCGCGCTGACCCGCGGCTCCTTCGAGTACCAGGGCCAGAAGTGCTCGGCGACCTCCCGCGCCTACGTCCCGGCCTCGATCTGGAACGACGGCTTCAAGGAGGAGTTCGCGGCCGAGGTCGACGGCATCAAGATGGGTGACGTCACCGACCTGACGAACTTCATCGGCGCCGTCATCGACGAGCGCTCGTTCGCCAAGAACAAGGCGGCCATCGACCGCGCCAAGGCCGACGACTCCTGCACGATCGTCGCGGGCGGCACCTACGACGACTCGGTCGGCTACTTCGTGCGCCCGACCGTCGTCGAGTGCACCGACCCGGAGAACGAGGTCTTCAAGACCGAGTACTTCGGCCCCTTCCTCGCCGTGCACGTGTACGACGACAGCAAGGCCGACGCGTACGAGGAGATGCTGACCCAGATGGAGTCGGCCTCGGACTACGCGCTCACCGGCTCGGTCATCGCCAACGACCGCGCCGCCGCCGCGTACACGATGGAGAAGCTCCGCTACGCCGCGGGCAACTTCTACATCAACGACAAGTCGACCGGCGCCGTCGTCGGCCAGCAGCCCTTCGGCGGCGGTCGCGCCTCCGGCACCAACGACAAGGCCGGTGCCCCGCAGAACCTGCAGCGGTGGACGCTGACCCGCGCCATCAAGGAGACGCTGGTCGCGCCGACCGAGTACGGCTACCCGCACATGGGCTGACGCCCCCGCCGGGCCCTCGGGCCCGCCCCCGAACCCCGCCTCCGACCTGGGCCCCACCCCGGTCGGAGGCGGTGTCATGTCCCGGGGCCGGCGGCCGGGGTCAGCCGAGCGCGTCGACGACGACGCGCGTGATGTCCTCGGCGATCCGGTCCTCGCCGGGCGTGTCCGGGTCGAGGCGGGTCGTGTAGACGGAGACGATCAGCGGGGCCCGCCGGGGCGGCCAGGCCACGGCGACGTCGTTGACCCCTCCGTAGGCGGGCGTCCCGGTCTTGTCGCCGACCCGCCAGCCCTCCGGGAGCCCGGCGCGGATCCGCTGGTCCCCGGTGGTGTTCTCCAGGAGCCAGCGGATCAGCTGGTCGCGGTCGCGGGGGTGCAGCGCGTCGCCGAGGACGAGCCTGTCCAGGTCCGCCGTCATGGCCGCCGGGGTCGTGGTGTCCCGCCGGTCGCCGGGGAGGTTGGAGTTGAGGTCGGGCTCCCACCGGTCGAGGCGGGTGCGGGAGTCGCCGAGCGAGCGCGCGAACTCCGTGACGGCCGAGGGCCCGCCGAGCCGCCGCATCAGCAGATTGGCCGCGGTGTTGTCGCTGTACGTCAGGGTCGCGTCGCACAACTCCCGTACGGTCATGCCCGTTTCGAGGTGGAGCTCGGTGCGGGGGGAGGCGGAGACCAGGTCGTCGCGGCCGTACCGGATCAGCACGTCGAGCAGGCCGTGCTCCCGCTCGCGGGCCCGGCGCAGGATCGCCGCGGCGGCCAGGACCTTGAACGTCGAGGCGATCGCGAAGCGTTCGTGCGCGCGGTAGGCGACGACGGCGCCGCTGCCGGTGTCCAGGGCGTGCACGCCGATACGGCCCGGATAGCCCGCTTCGAGGTCGCGCAGCCGGCGGCCGACGTCGGGGCCGGTGGCCGCGGCGGCGGGCGCCGCGTGCGCGGTGCCGCTCCCCGTGCCGGGCAGCGAGAGGAGCGCGGGCGCCACGGCCGCGGCGCCCAGGAGCGTCCTGCGTGCGGGAGGTAAGTTCATGATCCCGACCGTACCGGTGCGCCGCCGGACCGGTCGAGGCTCAGCGACCGCCCGCCGACGCCGCCGAGATCACCTCGTCCAGCACCCCGCGCGCCCGCAACAGCTCCGCCACCTGCCGGTCGATCCGCTCCCGCTCCCTGACCAGCTCGTCCGCCAGCCACGGCGTCGCCGTCTCGGACGGACCGCCGTCCTTGTCCCGCATGCAGGGGAGGAGTTGGTAGATCTTCGTGCTGCACAGGCCCGCCGCGAACAGCTCCTGGATGTGTACCACCCGGTCGACCGCGGCCTCCGGGTAGTCGCGGTGGCCGCCCGGGGTGCGCTCCGCGTGCAGCAGGCCCTGCTTCTCGTAGTAGCGCAGCGACCGCTCACTCACGGCGGTACGCTTCGCCAGCTCGCCGATCCTCATGCCCAGGGCCCCCTCGTCCGTGCTCCGTCATCCCCGCCCGCGCGCGCCCGCAGCCGGATTCGCACTTGAATCTGACACCTGTGTCAGCTTCTACGGTTCCGGCATGACGAACACCGAGCTTCTCGCCCCGTATTCCGCAGGTCCCCTCGGCCTCCTGCCCAACCGCGTCGTGATGGCCCCCATGACCCGCGCCCGCGCCGCGGAGGACGGCACCCCGCTGCCCGTCGTCGCCGACCACTACGCCCAGCGCGCGAGTGCCGGCCTCATCGTGACCGAGGGCATCTGGCCCAGCAGCCGCGGCCAGAGCGGCTGGCGCTACCCGGGCCTGCAGACCCCCGGACACGTCGCGGGCTGGCGGCGGGTCACCGACGCCGTGCACGCCGCGGGCGGCCGGATCTACGCCCAGCTGATGCACGGCGGCCGCAACGGCCACCCGCTGGCCCGCATCGACGGCGACCTGCCGCTCGCGCCCTCGGCCGTGACCCCGCCCGGCCACGCGCACGGCCCGGACGGCACCAAGCCCGACTACCTCACCCCGCGCGAGATGACCCTCGACGACATCCGCACGGCGGTCCAGGACTTCGCCGACGCCGCCCGCAACGCCGTGGCGGCGGGCTTCGACGGGGTCGAACTGCACGGCGCCAACAGCTACTTGATCCACCAGTTCCTCGCCGACAACACCAATCTGCGCACCGACGCGTACGGCAGGGGCTCGATCGCCGACCGCATCCGCTTCGCCGTCGAGGTCGTCCGGGCCGTGGCCGACGCCATCGGTGCCGAGCGGCTCGGCCTGCGCCTGTCGCCGGGCAACCCGCAGTTCGGCATGGCGGAGGCCGACCCCGGCCCCGTCTACCGCGCGCTGCTCGACGAGATCGACGGGCTCGGCCTCGCCTACCTCCACCTCACCGACAACGACCGCTATCCGGCCCTGGCCGACCTGCGCCCGCACTGGCACGGCCTGCTCATCGGCAACGTCGGCGAGAACGGCGACCCGACGACCCGGGAGGCGGGCGAGGCCGTCCTCGCGTCCGGCCGCGCCGACCTCGTGTCGTACGGCCGGGCGTTCATCTCCAACCCGGACCTGCCCGCACGCCTCGCGGCGGGCGCGCCGCTCCAGGAGATCGACCCCGCCCACCTCTACACGAACGGCGCGCGGGGCTACACCGACTACCCCTTCCTGGAGCGGGAGCCGGTGCCCGCTCAGACCTCCACGAGCACCTGATCCAGCGACTTGCGCACCAGGTCGGGCACCCGGCAGTCCGGCGCCGGATAGCCCACCGGGATCACCGCGAACGCCTTCTCGTTCTCGGGGCGGCCGAGCACCTGGGACAGGAACCGCATCGGGCTCGGCGTGTGGATCAGCGCGGCCAGGCCGGACAGGTGCAGCGCGGAGAGCAGCATGCCCACCGCGATGCCGACCGACTCGTCGACGTAGTAGTGCTTGTGCTTGGCGCCGTCCTCGCCCAGCCAGTACCGCTGCTGGAAGACGACGATCAGGGCGGGCGCGTCCGTCAGGTGCGGCTTGACCTCGTCCGTGCCCAGCGGGCGCAGGGCCGCGAGCCACTCCTCGCCCAGCCGTCCGTCGTAGGAGATCTGCTCCTCGTGCTCGGCGGCCTCGCGGATACGGCGGCGTATCTCCGGGTCCTGCACCAGGACGAAGGTCCACGGCTGCTGGTGCGCGCCGGACGGCGCCGTCGCCGCGCACGCGATGGCGTCCCGGACGACCTGCGGGGGCACCGGGTCCGGCGCGAACTGGCGTACGGTGCGCCGCTCCTGCATCCGCTGCCGCAACTCGGCGGCGTGCGCGAGGGATTCGGGCGCGGGCATCCGCGCGGGGCGGTACGGCACGGAGCGGTAGGGCGCGCCGTGGATGGGGGTCCACTCTTGCTGCTCTGCGTTATCGGGCATGCCCAGATTCTGCGGCGGCGGACGCCACGCGCGCCATGGTGCAGCCCCCTTCAGGACGGCTTCCCGGTCAGCTCCAGCCGGTCACGATCAGCGTGAGGGCGACGGTGAATCCGCCGCCGAGCAGCGCCAGATACCCGCCGTAGCACCGCCGCTTCCGGTGCGCGAGGAACCCGAAGGCGCCGCACGCCAGGCCCACGGTGAGGGTGCGGGAGCCGCGGGAGAGCGCGGAGTGGGCCAGCCAGGCGGACGGCGCGACGTCGGCGCGGCCCGCCTCACGGGCGTACACCTTGAACGGGATGCCGTTCCAGGGCTGGTGCCGGACGGCCGCCGCCGACTCGGCGGACAGCTCCTGGCGGACCTCGGCCCGCATCCGGTCCGTGGTCAGCGGCTGCGGCAACTGGACGCCGGACGCGGCCAGATGGAGGGCGAGGAGTCCGCCCGCGAGGCTGCCCGCGAGCGCCGCCAGTGACAGCTTCAGCGCCCGGCGCGGCACCGCCACGCACGCGACCGCGAGGAACAGCTCCGGCATCAGCGGCCAGCTCAGCGCCTCCGCGCACGCCCACGCGAAGCCGAGCGCCGGCCCGATGCGGGCACCGGCGACCGCGGCGACCCGCTTGCGCACCCGGGAGTCGGCGAGCGGCTCGGACGTCGTACGCCGGTGCAGTGCCGCCACCGCGTCACGGGCCTGCTCCGGCGTCGCGGAGGCGGGCAGCGGCGTGCCGACGGCGACCCGCACCAGCGCGGGGCGCAGCCTGCCGTGCTTGGGCAGCAGCCGGTCCGTGCCCGCGATGGCGGCCGGCACGACCGGGACGCCCGCCTCCTGCGCGAGGACCAGTGCCCCGCGGTGGAAGGCGCCCAACTCGCCGTCCCTGGCCCGGGTGCCCTCGGGGAAGAGGACCACCGCGCGGCCCGCCCGCAGGTCGGCCGACCTGGCGAGCAGGTCGGCGGTGCCGCCGCCGGTGCGCCGGACCGGGAAGCCCGCGGCCAGCCGGCTGCAGATGCGGCGCCGCCACGGGGAGGCGAACCAGTAGTCGGCGGCGGCGCCGATGGCCGGGGCGTGCCGGGCGTCCAGCGCGGCGAGCAGGGCGGCGGTGTCCGCGTGGGAGGAGTGGTTGGCCACGACGACGCAGCCGCCGCGGGGGAGGCGGCCCCGGCGCTCGACACCTCCGGTGAGGGTGAGCAGGGTCCACCACAGGGCGCGGCGCAGGAGGGCGGCCAGGGGGATCTTGCGGGCCGGGCCGGGACGCGGCCGTTCACCGGCTCCGCCGCGCCCGCCCGCAAGCGCCGGTCGGGCCGGGTGGGCCGGGTGGGCCGGACGGACTGGACGGGCCGGACGGGCTGGACGGGCCGGACTGGGGCGGCCGCTCCTGTTGTCGGGGCTCGGGTTCGTACGGGGTGGTGGTGCGTCGGAGCGGCCGGGATGCGTGTCGGTGTGGGGGGCCGGTGGTGTGTTCGTGGCGGCTGGTCGCAGCTTCGTGTGGGCTGATTCGTCGCGCTGTGCGGGGCTGTGCATCAGGTCACCGCCATCGTCAGGAGCAGGGCCACCAGGAGGGAGTCGACGCGGTCGAGGAGGCCGCCGAAGCCCGGCAGCCAGGTGCCCGCGTCCTTCACGCCCGCCTCGCGCTTGACCATCGACTCCAGGAGGTCGCCGAGGACACCGCCGACCAGGACCGCCGCCCACAGGGCGGGGGAGAACGCGCCGAGCGCGGCCAGCGCGGCGGCCGTCGACGCCGCGGCCCCCAGCACGCCCGCCCACGTCTTGTTCGGCGACAGCGGGGACAGCGCGCGCGAGAGCGGACCCCGGCGCCCCAGCGCCGTACCGCCGCACCACGCCCCGACGTCCCCGAACGCCACCGCGACGCCGACCGCCACCGCCGTGTCGCCGAGCAGGACGAGGCCGCTCAGCGCGACCGGGATCCACAGGAGGCCGAAGGCCGTGCGGCACGCGCGCGTGAAGCCGCCCGCCGCGTCCCCGGAGAACAGGGCCACCGCGGCGGCGGCGATCAGCAGGACGCCCGCCGCGCGCACGTCGAGCGCGCCGGGCGCCGCCCACGCGAGGCCGGGCACCGCCACCGCCGCCGTGCCCAGGACCACCCGCTCGCCCCGGGGCAGCGCGGCCATCCGCGCGTACTCGCCGACCGCCACCGCACCGAGCCCGGCGGCCAGCGCGAACGCCCCGGCCCGCCCCACCAGGAACGCCCCGAGGAAGAGCGGCGCCGCCAGCGCCCAGGTCCGCCACCGCTTGCGCAGCTCCGCCCGCATCCGTACCCGCGAGGGCAGCGCCGCGACGGCCACCCCGCCCGCGCCCAGCACCCCGGCGACCACCGGCAGGGCGCGGCCCGCGACCTCGCCCGCGACGAACGCCGCGCTCACCGGGCACCGCCGAGCACGCGCCACAGCCGCGCCAGGCGCAGCCCCGCCGTCACCGCGGAGCCCGCCGCGATCACCGCGAGGACCGGCACCACCCAGCCGGACGCCGCGGCGACCATGACCAGGGCACAGCGTTCCGTCTTGCCGACCGGGCCGCCGTTGAGGCGCTCCGCGCCCGCCGCGGCGCCCGCGAGCGACACCCAGGACGGCAGCGTCGCCGCGAGCCCCGCCGTCGCCACCAGCCACAGCGGGGCGAGCGCGGTGAAGCCCACGAGGACGGCCAGGTCGGCCGCGCGGTCGCCCAGTTCGTTGAGCAGCGCGCCCCTGCGCGTGGTGCGGCCGGTGTCCCTGGCCAGCGCGCCGTCGAGGTTCGCGAAGGCCAGACGGGCGGCGAGGAGCACCGCCACCAGGGGCGCCGAGGCGCCGAAGGGGAGCAGGGCGAGCGCGGCACCGGCGCCCGCCGCGCAGACCACGCCCGCCAGCGTGAGGGTGTCGGGCGACACCTCGCGCCGCACGAGCGCGGCCCGCACGCCGGACAGCTTGTCCGCGTACCAGGGCTTGAGAGCGTAGAGGCCGTTCATGGGAGTGACTCTGCCGCCGGGCGCGCGGCCGCGAATCGGGGTGCGTACTCAACCGCGGCCTGAGTACGGTGAGGACGTGACCACCCTGCGTACCGCCCACACCAGCGCTCTCACGCCGGCCGAACTGCGCGCCGCCCGCACCCTGATGGACGCCGCCTTCGACGGCGACTTCAGCGACGAGGACTGGGAGCACGGCCTCGGCGGCCTGCACGCCCTGGTCACCGACGCGGCGGGCGCGCTGCTCGCGCACGGCTCGGTGGTGCAGCGGCGGATCCTGCACAACGGCCGTTCGCTGCGCGTCGGTTACGTCGAGGCGGTCGCCGTCCGCCCCGACCGGCAGCGGCAGGGGCTCGGCGGGCAGGTGATGGGCGCCCTGGAGCAGGTCGTCGACGGGGCGTACGCGCTGGGGGCGCTGTCGGCGTCCGCGGACGGCAAGGGGCTCTACCTGGCGCGCGGCTGGCGGACCTGGCAGGGCGCGGTCGGCACGCTCGGCCCGCACGGCGTGCTCCCCATGCCGGAGGAGGACCCGCCGCTGCTGTGGGGCGGCCCGGACCTCGACCCGGCGCACGAACTGCTCATCGACTGGCGCGACGGGGACGTGTTCTGACGGCTTCCGACGTGTGCCGGGACGTATCTGGCAGGGGCCGGGACGTCCCGGCAGGTGCCGACGGACGCGTGGGACGCGTACCGACGCACGCCGCCGGTCGGCGCCGGCGTCAGCTCCCCGCGCCCGTCGCCCGCACGATGATCTTCCCCAGGTTCTCGCCGCGCAGCATGCCGAGGAACGCGTCCACGATCCGGTCGAACCCGTCCACCACCGTCTCGTCGGGACGTATGCGCCCGCTCTGCAGGTGCGGCACCACGAAGTCGTACAACTCCTCCTGCAGGTGCGGATAGTCGCGCACCAGGAAGCCCTCCATGCGCAGGCTCTTCTCCACGATGTCGGGGAGGTTGCGCAGGGCGTAGGGCGTGCCCGTCGCGTTGTACTGCGCGATCGTGCCGACGCGGACGATCCGGCCGCGCTCGCGCAGCGCGGAGATCGCGGCGTCCAGGTGCTCGCCGCCCACGTTGTCGACGTAGAGGTCGATGCCGTCGGGGGCCGCCTTCGCCAGGAGGCCGGCGGTGGGGCCCGCGTGGTAGTCGAAGACCTCGTCGTAGCCGACGTGTTCGGTCAGGTACGCCGCCTTCGCCGCCGTGCCCGCACTGCCGACGAGCCGTCCCGCGCCCATCAGCCGGGCGAGGCGCCCGGTCGCCGTGCCGACGCCGCCCGCGGCCGCCGAGACGAACAGGTCCTGCCCCGCGCGGAGTTCGGCGACGCGGGTCAGGCCGACGTAGGCGGTCAGGCCGGTGCCGCCGAGGATGCTCAGGTGGGCGGAGAGGGGCACGCCGTCGAAGCGGGGCAGCCTGCGGACCTCGTCGGGGGTCACCACGGTGTGCGTGCGCCAGCCCCGGCGGTGCAGGAGGATCTCGCCCTCGGGGAGCGCGGGGTCGCGGGAGGCGACGACGCGGCCGAGGGTGCGGCCCTCCAGCGGGGCGTGCAGCGGGAAGTCGCCGTCCATCATCTCGCGGTGGTACGGGTCGACGGACCAGTAGAGGTTCTCGACCAGGGCGGTGCCGGGCGCGGGCCGGGGCAGCGGGGACTCCACGACGGTGAAGTGGTCGGCGGTGGGGAAGCCGTGCGGGCGGGCGGTCTGGTGCACGGTGAGCGCGGTGTCGGTCATGTCCGTGACGGTAGGAAGGAATGCGGGCGCCGGGCAGGGGGTTGCGCTCATGCAACGGCCCGAACCATGAGGGTCCCTCATAGAAGCAGGTGAGCCCCCTGACGACGCCCGCCGTCCCCGGCCCGGCGCGCCCCGGCCGCCCCACCACGGAACCCCGCCCGACCACGGAACCCCGCCCCGCCACGGCACCCCGCTCCACCACAGCACCCCGCTCCACCGCCGCGCTCCCCGCCGACCTCGCCCCGCACGAGCTGCGGATCCTCGTCGCCGTCGAGCGCGAACGCGGCTTCTCGGCGGCCGCGCAGGTGCTCGGGCTGACGCAGTCCGCCGTCTCGCACTCCGTCCGCGGCACCGAACGCAAGGTCGGCGCCGTGCTGTTCGAGCGCGGCCGCAAGGGGGCCACGCCGACCCCCGCCGGAGCCGCCGCTGCCGCGCACGCCCGGCGGGTGCTGCGGCTGCTCGACACCCTCGTCGCGGAGGCGCGCGGTGCCGCGCGGGGCGCCGCCGAGGGGCCGCTGCGCATCGCCGCCTTCCGCAGCGCGGCCCTGCATCTGCTGCCCGCCGTCCTGGAGCGCCTGGCCGCCCGCCACCCCGGCATCGAGCCGGAGGTGCGGATCGTGCGCGAGCTGGGGGAGGGGACGGCGGGGGAGGTCGCCGCGGGGCGGGCCGACATCGGCATCGGCACGGTCGGCGGGACGACGCCGGTCCCCGCCGGGCTCATCGGGGACGCCCTCCTCGAGGAGCCGTACGCGCTGGTGCATCCGGCGGGCCACCCGGACCCGCGCTCGCTGCCCCTGGTGGACTGGCACGAGAACTGCGGCTCGTACACGCGGGACTGGTGGCGGCGGCAGGACTGGATCCCGCGGGCGACCGTCCTGACCGAGGACGACGGAGCAGTGCTCTCGATGGTGAGCAGTGGTCACGGCATGGCGATCATGCCCGCCCTCTCCCTGACCGGAGCACCGGACACTGTCGAGATCACTGATCTCGGAGCGGAGCGCCCGACCCGTTCCGTGGGCTACGTCACCACGCCCGAGCTGGCCTCCTCGACCGCGGTCCGCGCCCTGATTCGCGAGCTCAGAGCGCTGTAGCGGTCTCCGGCGCGGGCGCGCGGGGCGACGGTCCCGACGACGGCCGTCTCAGATAGTAGGAAGTCCGAGTAATTGTGGAGACAGACGCTCCGGGCTCCCTTAGCTTTGTAGGAGCCGAACGTCTCGCTCGACCAAGCGAATGGCGGTCGTGAGCCGGAGCCGCACGCAGGCAACCCCTGCCGCTCCCTGCTCCCCGCCCGTTGCGGGTCCCCCCACGCCGCAGGCAGTGGGGATGTCTCGAAAACACCCTTCCCTCAAGGAGTGGATCTCCCATGGCCGAGACGACCGCACGCCGAGTCCGCCACACCTCCCGTACGAGCGACTCCGAGCGCAAGAACGCAGCAGCGGCCCTCCAGCGGGCCCTGGACCGCAGGGACAACGGCGGCGAGACGGGCCACTGAGCCCGCCCGCGGGTCCCCCCGCCCGGCGTCCCCGCACGGGTTAGCTCCCCCGCGCGATCTCGAAGTGGTCGACGCGCTCGCCGGTCGCGGCGAGCGCGGAGACCGCGAGACGCGGGCGGGCGCCGGCCGTCGCCTCCACCGCGAGGAACGAGAAGCCGGTGTAGCGCACCCGCGACCACTCCACGGTCTCGGGGGCGTGCCGCCGCCCCTTCGCCCAGTGGAACGACACGATCGACTCCCGGTCCCGGACCCTGCCCTCGTGGCTGTCCTCGACCCCGGGGCCGAAGCCGTACAGGTCCTTGCCCGCGCCGCCCGCGGTGACGTACACGATGCCGTCGCGCGTCGGATCGGTCGACGCGCCGACCGGCACGGGCCTGCCGACCTTCCCGTCCTTGATCGCGTCCGTGCGCTCGTAGACGTGGTTGTGGCCGTTGACGACCAGGTCCACCTGGTACCGGGTGAACAGGCCGAGCCACGCGTCGCGCACCCCGCCGTCGGAGGCGTGCGTCGACGTCGAGTACATGCAGTGGTGGAAGAAGACCACCACGAAGTCGACCTCCTCGTCCGCGCGCAGGTCCCGCAGCCGCCGCTCCAGCCAGGCGGTCTGCCGCCCGTCCGTGTGGCCCCGGTTGGCGGGTATCTCGTACGAGACGTCGTTGGCGTCCAGCGCGACGACGCCGACGTTGCCGTACCGGAAGGAGTAGACGCCCGGCGCCTCCTTCGGGTCGAACCCGTTCTCGGGCAGGGACCAGCGGGCCCGCTGGCCGCCGTAGCCGTTCGGCGAGTACCAGGCCTCCATGTCGTGGTTGCCGGTCGTCACCATCCAGGGGACGGACTTCGCCACGCTCTCCGTCTGCGCGAGGAAGGAGTCCCACACGCGCGCGTCGTACGTGTCCGACTCCTTGCCGTGCCCCGTGGTGTCCGCGTAGCAGAGGTCGCCCGCGTGCAGGTGGAAGGCCGGGTTCTGGCCCAGGAGCAGCTGGTCGTTGGCGAGGGCGTGGTAGCCGACGCCCTGGTCGCCGAACGCGGTGAAGACGAACGTCTCCGGCCGCGCGGGTGCCGTCCTGAACGTGCCGAGGCTCGCCATCCGCTCCGGCGACGCCGGGTCGAAACCGTCGTGCCCGACCCCGTAGTAGTACGTCGTGCCGGGCCGCAGCCCGTCGAGCGCCGCGTGCAGGTAGTACTGCTCGACGGCGGGCAGCTTCTTCGACAGGGCGGGCGTGTGCAGGTCGCGGACCTCCGCCTCGATCTTCTGGCTCAGCTCCCAGGGCTTGGGCCCCACCCGTACGTACGGGGAGGTGACGGCCAGCGGCACCTGCCAGGAGATGCGCATCTGCGTCCTGGGGTCGGCGCCGAAGGCGAGATGGCGGCCGAAGGGGGCCACCAGCCGCCCGTCGACCCGTACCGGTCCGGCCGGTGCGCCGAGCGGCCGGGCCGCCGGGCCGCCCGTGCCGCGGGCCCCGGCCGAACTGCCCGCGAGCAGGCTCGCGCCGCCCACCGCCCCGGCCGTCGCGAACGAACGGGCGAGCACCGTGCGGCGGGAGAACTTCGCGCGCAGGTGGGCGTGCTGTTCCGGCATGCTCATCCCGGCCGCGAGCCGCTCCGGAATGCCGACGTTGGGGGTGTCCATGTCGGGAGAACTTCCCAGCGCGGGCCAACCGCGGCCGGACGCCCGGGTGAACAGCGGCTGACCGCGAAGCGTCTGTCCGCATGGCGGACATCGAGTGTCATCCCGTGGGACGAAGAGTAGGGTGCGGACATGTCTCGCAGCATCAATCTCGCAGTCATCCCCGGAGACGGCATCGGCCAAGAGGTCGTGGCCCAGGGGCTCAAGGTCCTCAACGCCGCCCTTCCCCAGGATGTGAAGCTGGAGACGAAGGAGTTCGACTTCGGCGCCAAGCGCTACCACGCCACGGGTGAGACCCTCACCGACGCGGACGTCGAGGCGCTCAAGCAGCACGACGCGATCCTGCTCGGCGCGATCGGTGACCCCTCGGTCCCGTCCGGCGTCCTGGAGCGCGGCTTCCTGCTGAAGCTCCGCTTCCTCTTCGACCACCACGTCAACCTGCGGCCCTCGAAGCTGCTCCCCGGCGTGGCGACCCCGCTCAAGGGGCAGCCCGAGATCGACTTCATCGTCGTGCGCGAGGGCACCGAGGGCCCCTACACGGGCAACGGCGGCTCGATCCGCACCGGCACCCCGCACGAGGTGGCCACCGAGGTCTCCGTCAACACCGCCTTCGGTGTGGAGCGCGTGGTCCGGGACGCGTTCGCCCGCGCGCAGGCCCGCCCGCGCAAGAAGCTGACGCTGGTCCACAAGAACAACGTCCTCGCCTACGCCGGTCACCTCTGGACGAACGTCTTCCACCAGGTGGCCAAGGAGTTCCCCGAGGTCACCACCGACTACATCCACGTCGACGCCGCGACGATCTACCTCGTCACCGACCCCGGCCGCTTCGACGTGATCGTCACCGACAACCTCTTCGGCGACATCATCACCGACCTCGCCGCGGCCGTCTCCGGCGGCATCGGCGTCGCGGCCTCCGGGAACATCAACCCGAGCAGCGAGTTCCCGTCCATGTTCGAGCCGGTGCACGGCTCGGCGCCGGACATCGCGGGCCAGGGCAAGGCCGACCCGTCGGCCACCGTCCTGTCCGTCGCGCTCCTGCTGCGCCACCTCGGCCACGAGGCCGAGGCCACCCGGATCGAGGAGGCCGTCTCGGCCGACCTCTCGGAGCGCGGCGACACCGTGCGCACCACCGAGCAGATCGGCGACGCGCTCGCCGTACGGGTGGCGCGCTGACCCGGTAGCTCGAAGATCGTCCAGAAGCCGCCGGGCCCCGCACCTCGCCCGGCGGCTTCTCGTATGCGGCCCCCGGGTGTCACCATCGACCCCCGGGCCGCAAACATGCCGTTTCTTCCTCGGGACCCCACGAGCGATAATCGAACGAGGGGCCGTGAAAGCAGCAGGGAAACTCGGACGTCCTAGTACTGGACGTACGGATGTGAGCGCGGTCCGTCACCATCACACGTGAAGGACGTAGTACTCATGACGACGACGCCGACCATCGAGCTGAAGCCCTCATCGACGCCGCTGGCCACCGCCGAGCGCGAGGCGATCCTGGCGAACCCCGGGTTCGGCCGCCACTTCACCGACCACATGGTGACCATCAAGTGGACGGAGGGCCGCGGCTGGCACGACGGGCAGCTCGTGCCGTACGGCCCGCTGGCGCTCGACCCGGCGACGAACGTCCTGCACTACGCCCAGGAGATCTTCGAGGGCCTGAAGGCCTACCGCCGGCCCGACGGCTCGGTCGCCACCTTCCGGCCGGACGCCAACGCCCGCCGTTTCCAGGCCTCCGCACGCCGTCTTGCCATGCCGGAGCTGCCCGTCGAGACCTTCATCGAGGCCTGTGACCTGCTGGTCGGCCAGGACAAGGCGTGGGTTCCCGCGCACGGCGGCGAGGAGTCGCTCTACCTGCGCCCCTTCATGATCGCCACGGAGGTCGGCCTGGGCGTGAAGCCCGCCAACGAGTACCTCTTCGTGGTCATCGCCTCGCCGGCCGGCGCCTACTTCCCCGGGGGCGTGAAGCCCGTCTCCATCTGGCTGTCCGAGGACCGCGTGCGCGCCGTGCCCGGCGGCATGGGCGACGCGAAGACCGGCGGCAACTACGCCGCGTCGCTGCTCGCGCAGGCCGAGGCCGCGGAGAAGGGCTGCGACCAGGTCGCCTACCTCGACGCGGTCGAGCACAAGTGGGTCGAGGAGCTCGGCGGCATGAACCTGTACTTCGTGTACGGGAACAAGATCGTCACCCCCACCCTGACCGGCTCCCTGCTCGCCGGCGTCACCCGCGACTCGCTGCTCACGGTCGCCCGTGACCTCGGCTACGAGTCCGAGGAGCGGCGCGTCTCCATCGACCAGTGGAAGACGGACTCCGAGAACGGCACGCTGACCGAGGTCTTCGCCTGCGGCACCGCCGCGGTGATCACGCCGGTCGGCACGGTCAAGTGCAATGCGGGGGAGTGGCAGCAGAGCGCGGGTGAGCCGGGCGAGGTCACGATGCGGCTGCGTGAGGCGCTGCTGGACATTCAGCGGGGGACGGTGGGGGACGTGCACGGCTGGATGCACGAGCTGGCCTGAGGCCTCGGACGGGCGCCCCGCCCGGGGGTGGGGTCCGCCTTCTCCGCCTGCGGGTGGGTGGGGGCCTGGCGCGCGGTTCCCCGCGCCCCTGAAGCGGCTTCGCCGCTCGGGGGGTGGGCTACCTGGGGGCGTGGGGAACTGCGCGGTCGGCCCCCTCCGGGGTGCCGGGGAGAACGGGCGCGGGGGACGGGGCGTCGCGGAGGGTCAGGGTCAGGTAGGCCGCGCCGCCCACCACCCCCGACAGCAGGAAGCTGCAGTCGACCCCGCCGGTCAGGTCCAGGAGCGGACCCTCGTACGACGGCAGGGAGACCGCGAGCAGGCCGACCGCCGCGCCCAGCGCCCAGGCCGCCGTGGCGCGCGGGTTCCAGCCCGCGCGGAACCAGTAGACGCCGCCCCGGGAGCGGCGGTTGAAGACCTGCAGCGCGTCCGCGTCGTACTGACCGCGACAGCGCGCGAAGCCGATCAGGGTGATCACCGCCCACGGCGTGCCGATGGCGGTGAGCAGCAGCACGAACGACGTCATCGCGTCCTGCGCCTCCCACGCGTAGTGGCCGACGAAGACGCAGGCGGTGGCGACGGCGGCGACGGTGTACGTGGCGCGGGCACGCGAGGCGCGGGGCAGGATCGCGTCCAGGTCCAGGCCCATGGAGTACAGCATCAGCCCTGCGTTGCCGACCGAACCCGCGGAGGCGGCGAGCAGCAGCGGCACCAGGTACCAGCCGGGCGAGGCGTCGACGAGCCCGCCCGCGTAGTCGAGGGCCGCGCGGGCCGCGAACGCCGTGAACGTGCCGAAGAGCTGGGGGATCAGGAGCCCCGCGATCAGGCCGAGCCAGGCGGCCCCGAGCACCGAGCGGGAGCTGTGCCGCAGCGGTGAGACGTAGCGGGTGTAGTCGCCGAGCAGCGTGATGAAGGCGATCGGCCCGGACAGCCCCGCAGCGACCAGCGCGAGCAGCCACGTCGGCCAGAACGAGCCGAGCGCGTACCCGCCCGCGCCCGGCAGCGCCGCGACCGTGAAGTCGGGGGCGTACGCGACGACGCCGAGAACGAGCAACGCCGTCATGCCGACCGCGAGGATCCGCGAGAGCCGCAGCAGCACCCGGTAGCCGTAGACCGCCCCCGTCACGGTGGCCGCCGCGAGAAGCGCGTAGACCAGGGCGTACGAGAGGGAGCCGGCCGGCAGGCCGAGCAGCCGGTGCAGGGTGCCGACCATCACGTCGCCGCCGATCCAGATGGTCAGCGCGGTGTAGCCGAGGGAGAGCAGCAGGCCCACGACCGAGCCGACCAGGCGGCCGCGCACCCCGAACTGGGCGCCGGACGACGTGGAGAGGTTGGTCCCGGTGCGCAGCGAGACCAGGGCGAGCGGCGCGGTCAGGGCCGTGCCGACGACCGTGCCCGCCACCACCGCGCTCACCGACTGCCACCAGTCGAGGCCGAAGGACACCGGCAGCCAGCCGAAGACGATCACCCCCAGGCAGAGGTTGGAGCCGATGAGGATCGACACGAGATCGCGGGGGCCGCTGGTGCGCTCCCCGTCCGGGATGGTGTCGACTCCGCGCTGTTCTATCGGCATGAGGGTGCCCCTGACGCTCGCTTGGTCCCGATGGTTGCCCCACTTTTGAGCAGCGCTCAATGTCACCTCTGCAAGGCCTTCGCGTCAATGCTTCCCGCATGCGGATTTCGTAGTTAGAGTGTTGCTCTAAACGTGTGACAGGGAGGTACGGCGCGTGCGACTCACGCCCACCGAACGCGATCGGCTGCTGCTCTTCGGGGCCGCCGAGCTCGCCAGGTCGCGCAGGGCGCGCGGCCTCAGGCTCAATGTCCCGGAGGCGACCGCGCTGATCGCGGACACGGTCTGCGAGGCGGCCCGGGACGGCGCCCGGCTCGCCGAGGCCGTCGAGCGGGCCCGCGCGGTCCTCGGGCCGGACGACGTGCTGCCCGGCGTCGCGGACGTGGTCACCGAGGTGCACGTGGAGGCCGTCTTCGACGACGGATCACGCCTCGCGGTGGTGTCCGACCCGATCGGCCAGGGCCTCGGCGACGCGGCGCCCGGCGCGCTGCTGCCCGGGCCGCTGCACGAGGACCCCGCGCCCACCGTGACGCTGACCGTGCGCAACACCGCGACCGTGCCCGTCTCCGTCACCTCGCACTTCCACTTCTTCGAGGCCAACCCCCGGCTCGACTTCGACCGCGCGGCGGCCTACGGGCTGCGCCTCGCCGTGCCCGCCGGGTCCTCCGTCCGCTTCGGGCCCGGCGAGAGCGCCGAGGTCGGGCTGCTGCCCATCGGCGGACAGCGCGTCGCCATCGGCTTCGCCGGTCTCGTCGACGGCCCGCTGGACGCGCCGGGCGCCCGCGAGGAAGCGCTGCGCCGCGCCGCCGCCTGCGGCTACCTCGGCGTACCGGACACCACGGGGCAGCAGCCGGACCCCACCGGCCAGGACCCCACTGGCCAAAACCCCATCGACCAGGACCTCACCGAGCAGCAGAACCCCACCGACCAGGAGGCCGAACGATGAGCCGCCCCGGAGGCCACGCCGCGGAACCCCGCCGCCTCACCCCCCACGAGTACGCCGCCACGCACGGCCCCCGCGCCGGCGACCACGTCCGGCTCGGTGATTCGGGTCTGACGATTCGGGTGGAGTCGGATGCGCAGCGGTTCGGGGACGAGTTCTTGGCCGGGTTCGGGAAGACGGCGCGGGACGGGCTGCATCTGAAGGCGGCGGCGGTGCGTGAGACGTGTGATGTCGTGATCAGCAATGTGGTGGTGATCGATGCGGTGCAGGGGATCCGCAAGGTGTCGATCGGTATGCGTGAGGGGCGTATTCACGCGATCGGGCGGGCGGGTAATCCCGACACCCTGGACGGTGTGGATGTCGTCGTCGGCACCGGGACGACGATTGTGTCGGGGGAAGGGCTGATCGCCACCGCGGGTGCCGTCGATACGCATGTTCATCTGTTGTCGCCGCGGATCATGGAGGCGTCGCTGGCGTCGGGGGTGACCACGGTCATCGGTCAGGAGTTCGGGCCGGTGTGGGGGGTGGGGGTCAATTCGCCGTGGGCGTTGCGGCATGCGTTCAACGCTTTTGATGCGTGGCCGGTCAACATCGGTTTTTTGGGCCGGGGTTCGTCCTCTGATGGTGCTCCGTTGGTGGAGGCGTTGGCGGAGGGGGGTGCGTGCGGGTTCAAGGTGCATGAGGACATGGGTGCGCATACGCGTGCGCTGGATACGGCGTTGCGGGTGGCCGAGGAGCACGATGTGCAGGTCGCGCTGCACAGTGACGGGCTGAATGAGTGTCTGTCGGTGGAGGACACCTTGAGGGTGTTGGAGGGGCGGACGATTCATGCCTTCCACATCGAGGGGTGTGGTGGTGGTCATGTGCCGAACGTGCTGAAGATGGCGGGGGTGCCGAATGTGATCGGTTCCTCGACGAATCCGACGTTGCCGTTCGGGCGGGATGCGGTGGCCGAGCATTACGGGATGATCGTGTCGGTGCACGATCTGAAGACGGATCTGCCGGGGGATGCGGCGATGGCGCGGGACCGGATCCGGGCCTCGACGATGGGTGCGGAGGATGTGCTGCACGATCTGGGGGCGATCGGGATCACGTCCTCGGATGCGCAGGGGATGGGGCGTGCGGGGGAGACGGTGCGCCGGACGTTTGCGATGGCCGGGAAGATGAAGGCCGAGCTGGGTCCGATGGAGGGGGACGGGCCGCGGGACGACAATGCGCGGGTGCTGCGGTACATGGCGAAGCTGACGATCAACCCGGCTCTCGCGCACGGTCTGGCCCATGAGGTCGGTTCTCTGGAGGTCGGCAAGCTCGCCGACATCGTCCTGTGGCGCCCCCAGTACTTCGGCGCCAAACCGCAGATGGTCCTCAAGGCGGGCTTTCCCGCGTACGGCGTCACCGGCGACCCCAACGCGGCCACCGACACCTGCGAACCGCTGGTCCTCGGCCCGTTGTTCGGCGGCCATGGTGCCGTGCCGGCCGACATCTCGGTGGCGTTCGTCGCGCAGGCCGCCCTCGACCAGGGCAACGACACGATGCCGACCCGGCGCCGCCGGGTCGCCGTCCGCGGCACCCGCGGCATCGGCCCCGCCGACCTGCGCCTGAACTCCCGTACCGGAGCCGTCGACGTGAACCAGCGCACCGGCCTGGTCACCCTCGACGGCGACCCGGTCCGCTCCGAGCCCGCCGACTCCGTCCCCCTCAACCGCCTGTACTTCCTCTGACCTCTGGCCTCTGACCTCTGATCCCTGCCCCCCTGCCCCCTCCCGCCTGTTTCGCCCGACGTCCCGGACTTCCCCGACGTCCCCGACTTCCTCTGAAGGTGTACGCCATGACCGCAGCCGCCGACGGCTTCCGCATGCCCGCCGAGTGGGCCCCGCACGAACGCACCTGGATGGCGTGGCCGTGCCCCAACCCCACCTTCGACGACCCCGCGGGCCTCGACGACTCCCGCCTCGCCTGGGCCGCCGTCGCCCGTGCCGTACGCCGCTTCGAGCCGGTCACCGTGGTCTGCGGGCCCGCCCAGTCCGCGTACGCCAGGGAGCTGCTCGGCCCGGACATCGAGGTGACCGAGCGGGACCTCGACGACGCCTGGATGCGGGACATCGGCCCCACCTTCCTCACCGACGGCAAGGGCACGCTCGCCGCCGTCGACTGGACCTTCAACGGCTGGGGCGCGCAGGAGTGGGCCCGCTGGGACCACGACGCCGCAATCGGCGCGCATGTCGCGGAGCTCGCCGGAGCCCGTACGTACGCCTCGAAGCTGGTCAACGAGGGCGGCGGCCTGCACGTCGACGGCGAGGGCACCGTGCTGCTCACCGAGACCGTACAGCTCGGCCCGGAGCGCAACCCCGACTGGACCCGGGAGCAGGTCGAGGCGGAGGTGCACGCCCAGCTCGGCACCACCAAGGCGATCTGGCTGCCCCGCGGCCTCACCGCCGACTACCCCGGCCACGGCTACGGCACCCTCGGCCACGTCGACATCGTCGCCGCCTTCGCGGCGCCCGGCGTCGTCCTCGTGCACTCCCAGCGCGACCCCTCCCACCCCGACTTCGAGGTCAGCAAGCAGATCGTCGCGGCGCTCACGGGCCGGACCGACGCCCGCGGCCGCACCCTGCGCATCGTCGAGGTGCCCGCCCCGACCGTCCTCAAGGACGACGAGGGCTGGGTGGACTATTCGTACATCAACCACTACCTGTGCAACGGCGGCGTCGTCCTGTGCGCCTTCGGCGACCCGAACGACGAGATCGCGGCCGGCATCTTCCGCGGCCTCTTCCCCGACCGGACGGTGACGCTCGTCGACGCCCGTACGATCTTTGCCGGGGGTGGTGGCATCCACTGCATCACCCAGCAGCAGCCGAAGGTGTGATCAAGGAGTACGGGATGGCCGGTCAGGCCCGCGCGCGGAAGAACGCCCCGCCGCGTGAGGACGTGTTGGCGGCCGCCATGGAGATGATCGCCGAGCGCGGCCTGGAGAAGCTCACCATGGCCGCGCTCGGCCGCGAGGTCGGCATGAGCTCCGGCCACCTCCTCTACTACTTCCGCACCAAGGACGAACTCCTCCTGCGCACCCTGGAGTGGAGCGAGGGCCGCCTCGGCGCCGAGCGCGGCCGTCTCCTCGCCCGGCCCGGCACCGCCCGCGCCCGCCTGGACGCGTACGTCGACCTGTACGTGCCCGACGCGCCGGGCGACCCGCACTGGACGCTCTGGCTGGAGGTCTGGAACCGCTCCCTCAACGCCGACGAGGAGGGCCGCGACCGGCAGGCCGCCATCGAGGGGGCCTGGCACCGCGACCTCGCGGCCCTGCTCGCCGAGGGCGTCTCGCGCGGCGAGTTCGCCCCGGTCGACGCGGACCGCTTCGCGTCCCGGCTGCGCGCGCTGCTCGACGGGTTCTCCATCCACGTGGCGATCGGGCTGCGCGGGACCGGACGCGACCAGGTCCTCGCGCACGTACGGGAGTTCCTCGACGCGGCGCTCGCCCCCGCGGTCCGCTAGCGACAGTGACAGCGATGGCCCCGCCCGCATCGTGAGACGGGGTCCCGCGGCGGGGCGAAGCGTGGCAAGCTGCCTCCGTGCTCTCGTTCGCCATGATTATTGGCAGCAGGCGCGCCGGTCCGCAGTGACCGCCTCGTATCCATCACGTACGGGCGGACACCGTCGCCTCGACCCGCGCGCAGACCTCTCGCACCCGCGAGGGGTTTTTTCGTTTCCCGGCCCAACTGCAGCCGGACACGGAGCGCGAGGGATCATGGGGGGTGGTGGAGCCGGTCATTCCGGTAGACCGAGATCCGACACAGGAGCCAGATCAGCATGACGGAAACCAGCACACCCGACGATTCCTTCCACGTCTTCGACACGACGCTGCGCGACGGCGCGCAGCGCGAAGGCATCAACCTCACCGTCGCGGACAAGCTGACCATCGCGCGGCACCTGGACGACTTCGGCGTCGGCTTCATCGAGGGCGGCTGGCCCGGCGCCAACCCCCGCGACACCGAGTTCTTCGCGCGGGCCCAGCAGGAGATCACCTTCCGGCACGCCCAGCTCGTCGCGTTCGGCGCCACCCGCCGCGCGAACGCCAAGGCCGCGGACGACCCGCAGGTCAACGCGCTCCTCGCGTCCGGCGCCCCCGTCATCACGCTGGTCGCCAAGTCCCACGACCGGCACGTCGAACTGGCCCTGCGCACCACCCTCGACGAGAACGTGGAGATGGTCCGCGACACCGTCTCCTACCTCGTCTCGCAGGGCCGCCGGGTCTTCGTCGACTGCGAGCACTTCTTCGACGGCTACCGCGCCAACCCCGAGTACGCCAAGTCCGTCGTCCGCGCCGCCGCCGGGGCGGGCGCCGACGTCGTCGTGCTGTGCGACACCAACGGCGGGATGCTCCCCGCGCAGATCCAGGCCGTCGTCGGCACCGTCGCCGCCGACACCGGCGCCCGGCTCGGCATCCACGCCCAGGACGACACCGGCTGCGCGGTCGCCAACACCCTGGCCGCCGTCGACGCCGGCGCCACCCACGTGCAGTGCACCGCCAACGGCTACGGCGAGCGCGTCGGCAACGCCAACCTCTTCCCCGTGGTCGCCGCCCTGGAGCTCAAGTACGGCAAGCAGGTGCTGCCCGAGGGCGCGCTGCGCGAGATGACCCGCGTCTCGCACGCCATCGCCGAGGTCGTGAACCTGACCCCCTCGACGCACCAGCCCTACGTGGGCGTCTCCGCCTTCGCGCACAAGGCGGGCCTGCACGCCTCCGCGATCAAGGTCGACCCGGACCTCTACCAGCACATCGACCCGGACCTGGTCGGCAACCGCATCCGGATGCTGGTCTCCGACATGGCGGGCCGCGCCTCCATCGAGCTCAAGGGCAAGGAGCTCGGCGTCGACCTCGGCGACGACCGCGCGCTGATCGGCCGCGTCGTCGACCGCGTCAAGGAGCGCGAGCTCCAGGGCTACACGTACGAGGCGGCCGACGCCTCCTTCGAGCTGCTGCTGCGGGAGGAGGCCGAGGGCCGGGCCCGCCGCTACTTCCGCATCGAGTCCTGGCGGGCCATCGTCGAGGACCGCCCCGACGGCACGCACGCCAACGAGGCCACCGTGAAGCTGTGGGCCAAGGGCGAGCGCATCGTCGCCACCGCCGAGGGCAACGGTCCCGTCAACGCCCTCGACCGCGCGCTGCGGGTCGGCCTGGAGCGCATCTACCCGCAGCTCGCGAAGCTGGAGCTCGTGGACTACAAGGTCCGCATCCTGGAGGGCAAGCACGGCACCTCCTCCACCACCCGCGTGCTGATCTCCACCTCCGACGGCGTCGGAGAGTGGTCGACGGTGGGCGTCGCCGAGAACGTCATCGCCGCCTCGTGGGGCGCGCTGGAGGACGCCTACACGTACGGCCTGCTGCGCGCGGGCGTCGAGCCGGTCGACTAGCCCGCGGGCCGTAGACCCCCCTGCGGGAGCCCGTCGCGCGTCCGACTGGGTTACGTTCGAAGCATGAGGAATCGGGCGAAGCGGATCACCGTCGGACTTTCGGGGCTGTTGCTCGCCCTGGGTGCCGTGTCCTTCACGGCGGCGCCCGGGGTGATCGCCGCCCCGTCGGCACCGGAGGCCTCCAGCGTGTCGGCGGTGGCCGACGCCTGGAAGAAGAGCCCGGTGTACGTCGATCCCGCCGCGTCGGACCAGCTGACCGACGCCCAGGCGGACGCCCTCGCCCAGAAGATCAAGAAGGCCGACAAGCCGGTGTTCGTCGCCGTCCTGCCGGACGACTTCCCGCAGCAGGACGTCTTCCGGCAACTGCGCACCGAGACCGGCGTGACCGGGGTGTACGCGGTCCGGCTCGGCGGCGGCTTCGACGCCAAGGCGGACCGTTCCGTCCTGACGCCCAACGCCGTCAACAACCTCGTCTCGCTGGTCCAGGGCGAGGACACCCCCGCCCAGCTCGACCGCTTCGTCGGCCAGGCCCTCGTGCAGGCCGGCGGCAAGGCCCCGCAGTCCTGGGGCGCCGGCGACGACGACGGCGTGTCGGTGGGCGCCCTGGTCGGCGTCGGCGTGGTGGTCGTGGCCGGGGCCGGCGGGGCGTACGCGGTGGTGCGGCGCAAGAAGCGGCGGCACGAGGAGATGCAGCGCGAGGCGCTGCGCAAGCTGGCCGTCGTCGTGGACGAGGACATCACCGCGTTCGGCGAGGAGCTCGACCGGCTCGACTTCCACCCGGCGGAGGCGGGCGCGGACGACGCGATGCGCGCGGACTACGAGCGCGCCCTGGACGCGTACGAGAAGGCGAAGTCGTACATGGCCGCCGCGACCCGCCCCGAAGAGGTGCGCGCCGTCACCCAGGCCCTGGAGGACGGCCGGTTCTCGCTGGCCCTGCTCGCCGCCCGGCGCGAGGGCCGTGAGCTGCCGGAGCGGCGGGCCCCCTGCTTCTTCGACCCGCGGCACGGCCCCTCGGTCGAGGACGCGACGTGGGCCCCGGCGGGCGGCCCGGAGCGTTCGGTGCCGGTGTGCGCGGCGGACGCGGCCCGCCTCGCCGACGGCGAGGACCCGCAGGCGCGCACGGTGGTCACCGAGACCGGGGAGCGCCGCCCGTACTGGGAGGCCGGACCGGCGTACGGGCCGTGGGCGGGCGGCTACTTCGGCGGGGGCCTGCTGCCCGCACTGCTGGTCGGCACGATGCTCGGCGGCATGATGTCCAGCCCCGCGTACGCGGCGGACTACGGCAGCGGCTACGGGGACTTCGGCGGCGGCTACGAGGGCGGCGACTTCTCGGGCGCCGACTTCGACCCCGGGGACTTCGGCGGCGGAGGCGACTTCGGCGGGGGCGGCGACTTCGGCGGCGGCGGGGACTTCGGGGGCGGTGGCGGCTTCTAGGCCGCCGGGCGCGGGGCCGGGGGAGCCGTGACCGGCCACCGGCCCGAGTGGCCGGGCGGCAGCGCAAGGTCGCGCCGGACGGCCGCGTAGTACGTCTCGCGCGCGGCCCGCTGCCGCTCCAGGAGCGCCGCCCACGCCTCGGGGTCGTGCGTGTCCGCGCGCAGGAACCGCTCCATGCCGATCACCAGCAGCACCCACGTGCGCGCCGCGTCGACCACCTCGGGCGCCCCGAGCATGAGCAGTGCCTCCCCCGCGGGGTCCCGCGCCTCGGCGGCCTCGGTGAAGTGGGGCACGGCCTGGGCGGGCGTCAGGGGATGGGGGTGCGGGTCGTTGCCGAGGTGGGCGGCGACCCGGTAGGTGAGGCTGACGGTCTGCCGCAGGACCCGGGCGTACTCGGTGTAGACGGCCAGCCGCCGCTCCTCCCAGCGGGCAGCCTGCTCCCGCCGGAACCGCATCCGGTCGCCCCGCGTGATGGCGGCGTAGGAACCGAGCGCACCGACGATCACGCCGACGAGCGTGGGCAGTTGTTGTATGAACTCCGACACGGCGAAACGGTAGCGCGCGCCCGTGGCAGGTGTCCGGGACTCGGGGACCTGCCGCGGGCGCGCGCCACCGGCGGTGCGGCCGGGCTCAGGCGCCGGCCTTGATCGCGGAGATGTCGAAGTTCAGCTTGATCTTGTCGGAGACGAGCACACCGCCGGTCTCCAGGGCGGCGTTCCAGGTCAGGCCCCACTCGGAGCGCAGGATCTCCGACTTGCCCTCGAAGCCGACGCGCTCGTTGCCGAACGGGTCCTTGGCCGCGCCGTTGAACTCCAGGTCGATGGTGAGCGGCTTGGTGGTGCCGAGGATCGTCAGATCGCCCGTGATCCGGTAGTCGTCGCCGCCCAGGGCCTCCGCCTTGGTGGAGCGGAAGGTCATCTCCGGGAACTCGTCGGTCTTGAAGAAGTCCGCGCTCTTGAGGTGGCCGTCGCGGTCGGCGTTGCCCGTGTCGATGCTCTGCATCTTCACGTCCAGGGAGGCCGTCGACGCGGACGGGTCGGTGCCGTCCAGGTGCAGCGTCCCCGAGAAGTCGAGGAAGGAGCCCTTCACGTTCGTCACCATGGCGTGCCGGGCGACGAAACCGATCGTCGTGTGCGCCGGGTCGATCGTGTACTCACCGGTCAGCGCGGCCAGTTCCGGGGTGACCGTGCCGGCGGCGGCGGCCTCGGTGGCCGGGGCGGTGGTGTCGTTCTTGCGGCCGAAGATGCCCATGACGTGCTCCTTGGGGGACGAGCTCCGATGGAGAGCTGCTGTTGAATGTTCAACGAGATGGAATGTAGCGGTATTCCGTTCAACTTTCAATCTCTAACGCGGCGTGTCGGCGTGATCACTCGAACGAGTTGCGGTCGACGTCTGCCAGTCTCGCCGTCTCCCGACGATTCCGTGCGGCGTGCGGGGCGGCTGTGCGCCTGTGTGGGCAGAGGTGCCAACGTGGAAGGAGGGGGGTGTGGGGCGGCATCCGGACGGCGCCGCTCGATGGTGACGCACTCTCGTATGGCACCGCTGGTGTGCCACAGTGCTGCCATTTTCTGCGCCCCTCTGGTTGACCCTGTCTGACCTGCGCAATCGGACGTGGGGGGCGCTCCGGTTTTGACCTGTCGTGTTCATCGTGCTTGCGGTGGCGCCATTGTGGTGCCATATTGGCGTCATGAACCTCACGCAGTACGTCGATCAGCTCCGGCAGGAGCTCGCGGTGGCCGCCGAAGCGGGTGGCGACGAGGCGCGGGCGCTGGCCGAGCGCCTCACCGCCCCGCTGGAGTCGGCCGCCCGGCTCACCCTGCTCAACGCCCTCTCCGCGGCCGCGGACGAGATCACCGCGGATCTCGCGCCGGGCTCGGTCGACGTGCGACTGCGTGGCCTCGACCCCGAGTTCGTGGTGACCGCGCCGCCCGCGGCCGAACCGTTCGACGCCCGCGCCGAGTACGCGGCGCTCATGGCGGCCCGCCCCGAACCGTCGCAGCCGCCCCCGCCGCCCGCCGCGCCCGACGCCGCCGACGACGGCGGCACCGCCCGGATCAACCTCCGCCTCCCGGCCCACGTCAAGACCCGCGTCGAGGAGGCCGCGAGCCGGGACGGCCTCTCGGTCAACGCCTGGCTCGTCCGCGCGGTGTCCGCCGCCGTGGACCAGCCCGACGGCCGCACGGCACCGGCGGCGGACCGCCGTGAGGCCCGCCGCTCCGGCAACGGCTTCACCGGCTGGGTGCGCTAGGGCGTATGGCGAAAGTCCCGTCTGCTCGGCGGCGGGCGACGCCACTTTCGCCACACGCCCTGGCGCCCGGCCCGCGGTTCCCCACCGGCGCCCGGACTCCCCGTATCCATCGCACGGGACGCCCGTACCGCCATCCCCCGCGCGGGACGCCTGTCTCCACCCGCACAGAACCCCTTTCACGCCTTCACGCCTTCACGCGCACCGAGTCATCAGGACGGGACAGCCATGCCTTCTTTCGAGACCCCGAAGCCCATCACCGCGACCGTCACCCTCCAGGCCGGCAACCTCCGGATCGTGGCCGGTGACCGTGCCGAGACCGTCGTCGACGTCCGCCCCACCAGCGCCACCCGCGACGAGGACGTCAGGGCCGCCGAGCGCACCCGGGTCGACTACGCCCACGGCAAGCTGCTGGTGAAGGGCCCCAAGGAGCGTTCCCTGCTCGGCCGGGGCCCGTCGGTCGACGTGGAGATCACGCTGCCCGCGGGCTCCGGCCTGCACGTCGCGTCGGCGATGACGCACCTCACCGTGGAAGGCAGGCTCGGCGACTGCGAGTTCAAGACGGCCGCGGGCGACGTGCAGATCGAGCGGGCGGCCGAGGTGCGCCTGAAGACCGGCTACGGCGAGGTCTCCGTGGGCCGCGTGGACGGCCCCGCCGACGTCACCACCGGCTCGGGCGAGATCCGCCTCGGCGAGGTCACGGGCCCGGTGACCGTCAAGAACGCCAACGGCGGCACCGATCTCGGCGACATCGGGGGCGCCCTCACGGTGAAGTCCTCCAACGGCGCCGTCACCGTCGACCGCGCGGGCGCCGACGTCGGCGTCAAGACCGCCAACGGGCCCATCACCGTACGGGAGCTGACGCGCGGTGAGGCCGTCCTGGAGACGGCCGTGGGCAAGATCGCGATCGGCATCCGCACGGGCACGGCCGCCTGGCTGGACGTCCAGACGAAGGCGGGTGCGGTGACCCAGTCCCTGGAGGAGTCGCAGACGCCGCCCGAGCCCGCGGAGACGCTCAAGGTGCGGGCCCGCACGAGCATGGGCGACATCACGGTCCACCGCGCCTGATGGGGGATGGTCCCGACGTCACGGTCCGCGCCTGACGGGGACGGTCCTGACGTCACGCCCGCGCCCGGCGTGGATGATCCTGACGTCACGGCCTGCGCCTGACGGGGACGGCCCTGACCTCGACGAGGTCGGTGGCCCGCGCCCGCCGTCGGCCGGCACCGCTCACCGATCGGCATGGCCCCGCTCACCGATCGCCCGGCCCCGCTCACCGATCGCCCGGCCCCGCTCACCGATCGGCCGCCCGGGGAACCGCGGCCGGGTCGTGTCAGAGGTATAGACAGCGCTTTCTGTCCCTTGATACACCCATGTCGCATGACCCCCACCCGCCGCACCTTTCTCGCCGCAACCGCTTTCGGATCCGCCGCGTCCCTGCTGCCGGTCCTCCCGTCCCGGGCGTCCGCAGGGGAGGGCGGCGACGAGTTCGACGCGCTCCGCGCCCGCTGGCTGGAGATCTCCCTCGGCACCGGCTACGACCCCGCCACCGAGCCGTACGCGACCCGCCTGAAGGAGACCGGCGACCTCGCCCGGACGTTCCGCGCGGCGATGGCCCCCGCCGCCGCATCCCTGTGGCCCGACGCCCCCTTCGACCCCCCGGCCGGCATCACCCTCAGCTACAGCAGGCTGTGGACGATGACCCAGGCGTACGTCTGCCGGGGCACCGGATCGACCGGGGACGCCGGGCTCCTCGCCGACGTCCTGCGCGGCCTCGACCACGTCGGGAGCACCGTCTACCACGCCTCGACCACCCGCTACGGCAACTGGTGGGAGTGGCAGATAGGCAGCCCCCGGCTGCTCATGGACATCGTGGCCGCGCTGTACGACGACCTCGGCGCCGCCCGCAGGGACCGGGCCTTCGCCGCCGTCGACCACTTCGTCCCCGACTCCGCGATCGGCGACTACACCGGCACCTCGACCGGCGCCAACCGCGTCGACCTGTGCCGCTCCGTCGCCCTGCGCGGCATCCTCGGCCGCTCCCCGGCCAAGGTCGCCCTCGCCCGCGACGCCCTCTCGCCGGTGTTCCCCTACGTCACCAAGGGCGACGGCCTCTACGCCGACGGCTCCTTCGTCCAGCACACCTGGGTCGCCTACTCGGGCACCTACGGACAGGTCATGCTCGACGGCCTCGGCCGGCTCTTCGCGCTGCTCGCCGGGTCGACCTGGGCCGTCACCGACCCGAAGAGGCAGATCATCCTGGACAGCGTGGAGCGGGCGTACGCGCCGCTGATCCTCGACGGTCTGATGATGGACAGCGTCAGCGGCCGTGCCGTCAGCCGCGGCTACCTCAAGGGCGACGACCGCAGGATCATGCGCAGCGACCACTTCCACGGGCAGGGCCTGATCGCCGCCGTGGCGCTGCTCGCGGGCGGCGCGAGCGCGGCCGAGCGGGAGCGCTGGCACGCCCGTGTCAAGGGCTGGATCGAGCGGGACACCGTCAGCCCGATCCTCGCCGCCCGGCAGTTCGGCGTCGCCGACCTCGCGCGGCTGCACGCCGTCGCGGACTCCCCGGTGAAGGCCGCGCCCGAGCCCGTGGAGCACCGGCTGTTCCCGGCCATGGACCGGGCCGTGCACCGGCGACCCGGCTTCACGGCGAACCTCTCCATGGCCTCCGAGCGCATCGCGTACTACGAGTGCGGCAACGGCGAGAACCCGCGCGGCTGGCACACCGGCGCCGGCATGCTCTCCTGGTGGCCCGCCGGGCGCCACGGCGACCAGTACACCGACTGGTTCTGGCCCACCGTCGACCCCTACCGGATGCCCGGCACCACCGTGTCCACCAAGCGCCTGCCGGACAAGGCGGGCGGCGAGTGGGGCGCCGCCCGGCCCGCCACCGCCTGGGTGGGCGGGGTCACCGACGGCGAGTTCGCGGCCGTCGGCCAGCACGTCATGGGCCTCGGCTCCACGCTGCGGGCACGCGCCTCCTGGTTCTGCGTCGCCGACGCCGTGATCTGCCTGGGCGCCGGAATCACCGCCACCGACGGAGTCCCCGTCGAGACGGTCGTCGACAACCGCAACCTCGGCGAGGCGGGCACCGCGGCCCTCACCGTCGACGACCGCCCGAGCCCCCGCTGGGCCCACCTGGACGGGCACGGCGGCTGGCTCTTCCCCGGCGGTGCGCCCACGCTGCGGACCCTGCGCGAGGACCGCACCGGAGCCTGGTCCGACATCAACACCACCAGCTCCACGGAGCGCAGGACGCGCCGCTACCAGACCCTGTGGCTCGACCACGGCACCGACCCCACGGACGCTACGTACGCCTATGTCCTGATGCCCGGCGCCTCGCGACGGGCCCTGGCGGCCCGTGCCGCCGACCGCCGCTGGTTGTCGGTCCTCGCCAATTCGACACAAGCGCAGGTCGTGGCGGTCGACGCGCTCGGTCTGACCGCGGGCACCTTCTGGCAGGCGGGCCGGGCCGGGCGGCTCGCCGTCACGGCACCCGCGAGCGTGCTGGTCCGCACCCGGGGCGGGCGCGCTACGGTTCAGGTGAGCGAGCCACCGCGCACCGGAGAATCCCTCGAATTCGCCTGGAACCACCCCGTCTCCCGGGTGATCGCCAAGGACCCCTCGGTCGAGGTCGTCGGCACCGGCAGGTCGCTGCGCCTGCGGATCACCCCGGGCACGGCCTGTGCGAGCCATCGGTGTGAGGTGTCTCTCATCTGACCGGGAGCGCCGGAAAGTCGCCACGGGGGAACTTTTTTGTCGTATCCCTACAGCGGAACAGGGTCTGAGCCGTCACTTCTGAATGGCTGTGACGCTCTTCTGTTCGGGGGTGCCAGGAAAACGGCCCGGAGACTGTACGGAGTCGACGGTCCGTTTCCCCGGGGGCGCTCCGTAAGGTCGCTACATGACCGTTTTGGACGAGACCGCTTCCTCTGGGGGCGAGCCCACCGACTCGCGCGGACGCGTGGCCGAACTGCACGAGATCCGTGCCGAGGCGCTGCGCGGGCCGAGCGAGAAGGCGACCGAGGCCCAGCACGCCAAGGGCAAGCTGACCGCACGCGAGCGGATCGAGCTGCTCCTTGACCCGGACTCGTTCACCGAGGTCGAGCAGCTGCGCCGGCACCGGGCCACCGGCTTCGGCCTGGAGGCCAAGAAGCCGTACACGGACGGTGTCATCACCGGCTGGGGCACGGTGGAGGGCCGCACGGTCTTCGTCTACGCCCACGACTTCCGCATCTTCGGCGGCGCGCTCGGCGAGGCGCACGCCACGAAGATCCACAAGATCATGGACATGGCCATCGCGGCCGGTGCCCCGCTGGTCTCCCTGAACGACGGCGCGGGCGCCCGGATCCAGGAGGGCGTCTCGGCGCTCGCCGGCTACGGCGGCATCTTCCAGCGCAACACCAAGGCCTCCGGCGTCATCCCGCAGATCTCCGTGATGCTCGGCCCGTGCGCGGGCGGCGCGGCGTACTCACCCGCGCTGACCGACTTCGTCTTCATGGTCCGCGAGACCTCGCAGATGTTCATCACCGGGCCGGACGTCGTCCGCGCGGTGACCGGCGAGGAGATCACCCAGAACGGCCTGGGCGGCGCCGACGTGCACGCCGAGACGTCGGGCGTGTGCCACTTCGCCTACGACGACGAAGAGACCTGCCTGGCCGAGGTCCGCTACCTGATCTCGCTGCTCCCCTCGAACAACCGGGAGAACCCGCCGGTCCACGAGTCGGAGGACCCCGCCGAGCGCCGCTCGGACGTCCTGCTCGACCTGGTCCCCGCGGACGGCAACCGGCCGTACGACATGACCAAGGTCATCGAGGAGCTCGTCGACGACGGCGACTACCTGGAGGTCCACGAGCGCTGGGCGCGCAACATCATCTGCGCCCTGGCCCGCCTGGACGGCCAGGTCGTCGGCATCGTCGCCAACCAGCCGCAGGCGCTGGCGGGCGTGCTCGACATCGAGGCGTCCGAGAAGGCCGCCCGGTTCGTGCAGATGTGCGACGCCTTCAACATCCCGATCCTCACCCTCCTGGACGTCCCCGGCTTCCTGCCCGGCGTCGACCAGGAGCACGGCGGCATCATCCGGCACGGCGCCAAGCTGCTCTACGCGTACTGCAACGCCACCGTGCCGCGGATCTCGCTGATCCTGCGCAAGGCCTACGGCGGCGCGTACATCGTGATGGACAGCCAGTCCATCGGCGCGGACCTGACCTACGCCTGGCCGACCAACGAGATCGCCGTCATGGGCGCCGAGGGCGCCGCCAACGTCATCTTCCGCCGTCAGATCGCGGCCGCCGAGGACCCCGAGGCCATGCGCGCCCGCATGGTCAAGGAGTACAAGGCCGAGCTGATGCACCCGTACTACGCCGCGGAGCGCGGCCTCGTCGACGACGTCATCGACCCGGCCGAGACCCGCGAGGTGCTCATCAAGTCCCTCGCGATGCTCCGCAACAAGCACGCCGACCTGCCCTCGCGCAAGCACGGCAACCCCCCGCAGTAGCAGCAGACCCACGCCTGCGCCGCAGTAGCCCACAAGGAGAACGCTGCAGATGAATTCCCCCGACATCCGCGTCGAAAAGGGTCACGCCGAGCCCGAGGAGGTCGCGGCCATCACCGCGATCCTGCTGGCCCGCGCCGCTGCCCAGCCGGCCGCCCCGGCCGCCCACCGCGGCCGCGACAAGGCCGGCTGGCGCCGCCTGGAGCGCACCCCGGGCTTCCGGGCGCCGCACAGCTGGCAGGGCTGACCCACCGCCGTACGAGGCCCCGCCTTCCTCCGGGAGGGCGGGGCCTCGACGCATGTCAGGACGGCGCCGCGCCGCTCCTCGTGCGGGTCAGGGCCGCCGCCGACTCGGCCAGCGAGTGCACCGCCGGATGCCAGGGGCGGCCCCGCGGCCCGGCCAGGACCAGGTGGCGCGCGGCACGCGGCGCCACCGGCAGCAGCACCAGGTCGGGCGGCACCAGCGAGCGGGAGACCTCGGACAGCACGGTCACGCCGAGGCCCGCCTGCACCATGCTGATCAGCGTGGCCAGATCACGGACCCGGTGGGCCGGGTCCAGACGCAGCCCCGCCCGGCCGTGCAGCGCGCGGATGCGGTCCTCGCAGCCGCCCGGCGACAGCAGGAAGTCGTCGTCCTCCAGGTCGCGGACGTCCACCACCGCCTCCCCGGCCAGCGGATGGTCGCGGGGGAGCAGGGCGCGGTAGCCGTCGACGGCGAGGCGGACGCCGGGGCCGGGCGGCGGGTCGATCAGGACACCGGCGTCCGCCGTGCCGTTCTCCAGCCAGTCGGCGACCTCCGCGCTGTCGCCCTCGAAGACCCGCACGGTGACCCGCGGCAGACTCTGCGCCCAGTGCCGCAGCAGGCCGGGCACCAGACCCTGGCAGACCGTCGGCGTCGCCGCGAGCCGCACCGTACCGGTCATGGTGTCCGCGCCGTCGGCCGCGATCTCCCGCACGGCGTCGACCGCCGCGAGCGCGCTGCGCGCGTACGGCAGGACGCGCTCGCCCAGCGCCGTCGTGCGCGCCGGCCCGCCGCGGACCAGCAGGGGCGCGGCCAGTTCGCGTTCGAGGGCGGCCACGGCGTGCGACACCGCGGACTGGCTCAGGCCGAGGTCGGCCGCGGCCGCGCTGAAGCCGCCCGCGTCGACGACGGCGAGGAAGGCCCTGAGCTGGGGGAGGTTCACGGTCATGAGGCGGCCTCATACGGCTATGACGGCTGTGCGTTGGATTCATGGTGCCAGGCCGGGCGAGAGTTGCCCCGGGCCGCCCGACCGGACGGCACCGCCGCACGACGCGAGGAGCGCCATGCCCCACATCCGGGCCACCGTCACCGACCCCGATCTGCCCGCCGACCTGCGCGACACCCTCGCCGACGGCCTGACCCGGCTCGCGGTCGACGCGCTCGGCAAGTCCGCGGCCCGCACGATCGTCCACCTCGACCTGGTCCCCGCCGATCGCTACCGGGTGGCCGGAAAGCCCCTTCCCGAAGGGGTCCGTGACGTGCACCTGGAGGTCAGCATCACCGCGGGCACCAACAGCGCCGCCGAGAAGGCCGCCTTCGTCACCGGAGCCCACACCTTCCTCACGGGCGTGCTCGGCCCGCTCGCCCGGGGCGGCGTCGCCCTGCACGAACTGCACCCGGAGAGCTACGGCTACGACGGCGTGACGCAGTTCGCGCACTACCGGCGGAACTGACGAGGGCCCGCACGCCGCAGCGTGCGGGCCCCGGTCCGCGTACGGGAGGGGACGGCGCCGTCCTACCGGAGGCGCGCCATCAGCGCGTGCTCGACCAGCGTGATCAGCGCGCTCTTGGCGTCCGCGCGGTGCCGGGCGTCGGTCGTGATGATCGGGGTGTCCGGGCCGATCTGCAACGCCTCGCGCACCTCGTCGGGGGTGTACGGCTGGTGGCCGTCGAAGCCGTTGAGGGCGATGACGAAGGGCAGCCCGGAGTTCTCGAAGTAGTCGACGGCGGGGAAGCAGTCGGCGAGCCGCCTCGTGTCGACCAGGACGACCGCGCCGATCGCGCCACGGACCAAGTCGTCCCACATGAACCAGAAACGGTCCTGACCGGGCGTACCGAAGAGGTACAGGATCAGGTCCTGGTCCAGGGTGATGCGGCCGAAGTCCATGGCCACCGTCGTGGTGGTCTTGTCCCCGGTGTGGGTCAGGTCGTCGATGCCCGCGGACGCGGACGTCATGACGGCCTCGGTGCGCAGCGGGTTGATCTCAGAGACCGCCCCGACGAACGTGGTCTTGCCCACGCCGAAGCCGCCCGCCACCACGATTTTCGCGCTGGTGGTGGAGCGGGCTGTTGCTCCGCCGCTAGAGCTTGCGAAGTCCACTGAGCACCCTTTCGAGCAGTGTCACGTCTGGCTGGCCGCCGGCGGTCTCGTCGCCGCCGGGCTGATGGATGGCGACAAGTCCGGCCTCCGCCAGGTCGGCTACGAGGATCCGGGCGACGCCGAGGGGGATGGAGAGCAGCGCCGAGATCTCGGCGACTGACTTGATCTCGCGGCACAGGTTGCAGATGCGCTGGTGCTCGGGCAACTGGCCCTGCAACTGGTGCGGTTGTGCGGTGGTGTGCACCAGCGCCTCGATGGCGAGCTGGTAGCGCGGCCTGGTGCGGCCGCCCGTCATCGCGTACGGGCGCACCAGGGGGTTGTTCGCCGACCCCGCGGGCGCCGGTTCGGGGGCGCGCCGCTGGGGCTGGACGGGCTGGATGCGCGGCGCGTGCGCCGGTGTGCCCTGCTCGTAGGGGCGCGGCCCGGGCTGCTGGGGCTGCGCGTACGGCTGGCGGCGGTGGCTCGGCGTGGAGGGGAAGTTGTACCGGTTCGGGCCGCCGTCGTGCTGGCCACCCTGGCCATGACCAGGGGACCAGTTCGCCGATGACGAACCGTCTGGGGGTGTTGCCACGTTGCTTCCTCCTCCAACTGTGCCGGGCACCATCACTGTGGAGCCGCGTCCCGAAACCTTACGGCCCCGGGGCGCGAAAACGCACCGTCTGTCTGTTAGTTGAGAAGGCTCCCCTGGAGCTCCGCGCGCAGGTCCGGCGTGAGGACGGTGCCCGCGCGGTCGACAAGAAGTGCCATCTCGTACCCAATGAGACCGATGTCCGCATCCGGGTGGGCGAGAACGGCGAGCGAGGAGCCGTCGGAGATGGACATGATGAAGAGAAATCCTCGCTCCATCTCCACAACGGTCTGGGTCACGGAGCCGCCCTCGAAGATCCGGGAGGCCCCGGCGGTCAGCGAGGTCAGACCCGAGGCGACGGCCGCGAGCTGGTCGGCACGGTCGCGCGGGAAGCCTTCGGACATCGCCAGAAGGAGTCCGTCGGCGGAGACCACCACCGTGTGGGACACCCCGGGGGTGTTGTCCACGAAGTTGGTGATCAACCAGTTCAGGTTCTGCGCCGCCTGGCTCATCGGGCTCACACTAACGCTCCTGGTTGTAGGTGCTATCAGGGCTGAAGCCCTGGCCATTCGTGTCACTGCCTGCGGTGCGTCCCCGCTGGACGCCCCGGCGCAGGTTGCTCAGCCTGCCCCGCACGTCCTCGGGGTCGCGGGAGACCTGGGGGCCGCCCTGTGGGGTCTGTTCCGCGGTGCCCTCGACCAGATTGGCCTTGGGCACCCGCCGCGGGAGCCCGGACGAGGTGACCCCGCCCGCCTTCGGCTCCTTCAGGCGCTCGGCTCGCTGCCAGCGCTCGTCGTTGGACGAACGCCAGTCCTCACGGCCCTCGCTCTCGGCGGGGGAACTTCCGTTCCCGTTCGCTCCGGTGGAGCCCCTGCGGGGGAGGCCCGCGTCGGTCATGTCGTGCACGACGGACGAGGTGGGTCCCGGCCGGTCGAAGCCTACGCGCTCGCCGTCCGCCGCGTGGTCCGCCTGCGCAGATTCCGCTTCCTGGCCGTAGTCCGCCTGGTAGCCGTCATTGCCGGGCCAGTCGTCCTGACGCGACCGCTCCGGATAAGCGATCTGCGCATCCTGCTGGTAGGCGTCCGCCGGGTACTGCTGCTCGGCGTAGCCGTCCTCGGAGTACTGCGGGGCGGCGTACTGACCGGTGCCGTACGGGTCGTTCTCGTACGGCTGGGCCTGCGGCTGCCCCTGGTCGTAGCCGGTCTGGTGCCCGGTGTCGTACGCGGGAGCCTGCTGGTCGTAACCGCCCTGCTGCGGATAGCCGCCCTGCGCGGACTGCGCCTGCTGCGGTTCGACCTCGTCCCGGAACAGCGGACGGTGCCCGCCCGGCTGCTGGGCCTGTGCCTCCAGGGCCGCGCGGCGCTCCTCGCGCATCAGCGAGCGGCCCACCGGGTCGAGCTCGGGCTGCGCCTCGGCGTCGTCGGCGTGGTACCGGCTGTCGTCGAAACCGAGCTCCGCGGCCGTGCGCAGCGGCTCGGCCGCCAGGCTCTGCTGCTCCGGGATGATCGAGGAGACGGTGAACTCGGACTCGTGCGGGGCGTGGTCGCCGCCACCGCCGTGCGTGATCACGTCGGGCAGCATGACCAGCGAGGTCGTGCCCGCCTGCTCGCCCGAGGGGCGCAGCTGGACGCGGATGCCGTGCCGGTCGGAGAGGCGGCCGACCACGAACAGGCCCATGCGCTGGGAGATCGCGGCGTCCACGGTCGGCGGGTTGGCCAGCTTGTGGTTGATGTCCGCGAAGTCCTCGGCGGTCAGGCCGATGCCCTTGTCGTGGATCTCGACCATGATGCGGCCGTCCGGCAGGCGGGTCGCGGTGACGCGGACCTTGGTCTGCGGCGAGGAGAACGTGGTGGCGTTCTCCAGGAGCTCGGCGAGCAGGTGCACGAGGTCGGTCACGGCCAGGCCGTGGATCTCGGCCTCCGGGACGCCGGAGAGCTCGATGCGCTCGTACTGCTCCACCTCGGAGGAGGCCGCGCGCAGCACGTCGACCAGCGGGACCGGCTGGTCCCAGCGGCGGCCCGGCTCCTCGCCGGACAGCACCAGGAGGTTCTCGCCGTTGCGGCGCATACGGGTCGCGAGGTGGTCCAGGCGGAAGAGGCTCTCCAGCTGGTCCGGGTCGGCCTCGTTGTTCTCCAGGTCGGTGATGAGGGTCAGCTGGCCCTCGATCAGCGACTGGTTGCGGCGCGAGAGGTTGGTGAAGATCGCGTTGATGTTGCCGCGGAGCAGGGCCTGCTCGGCGGCGAGCCGGACGGCCTCGCGGTGCACCTGGTCGAAGGCGCGGGCGACCTCGCCGATCTCGTCCGTGGACGTGATCGGAATGGGCTGCACGCGGGTGTCGACGCGGCCCGGGTCGGTCCGGGAGAGCTGGTCGACCAGCATCGGCAGGCGCTGCTCGGCGATGCCGAAGGCGGCCGTGCGCAGCTGGCGCATCGAGCGGGACATCTGGCGGGCCATGAGCCCGGCCAGGATGAAGGCGGCGAGCAGCGCGAGGACCACGATGGCGCCGGTGATGTAGGCGTTGCGCTGCGCGGTCGCGGCGATGTCGGACGCCTCGTCCACGGCCTTGTCGGCGAGGTCGGACTCGATGGTGCGGTACGCGTCGAACTTGGCGCTGGTGGTGGCCCACCAGGCCTGGCGCGTGACGCCCTGGCCGGCCAGCTCGACGCGCGCGCTCGGCTGGGTGCTGCGCAGCCCGGCGATGGCGGCGACCATCTTCTCCTGCGACGGCGGCGGGACGAACGTCTTGCCCTGGGCCTTCGCGGCGGCCGCGGCCTCCTTGGCCTGCTTCTCGCCCGCGGCCGTCAGCTCCTTCTTGGCGTCCTCCAGCTTGGCGACGTCCTGCGGGGTGCCACCACCGGTGTACTCCTCGACGGCGATGCGCTCCAGGTAGGCGTACGAGGAGAGCGAGGTGCGCTGGAGAGTCATCGAGCCGGTGCCGGGGCCCGGCTTGACCAGGAGGTGCGTGCCGATGGACCGCTGCAGGGAGAGCGCTGCCTTGGAGAGCGAGATCGCGTAGACGGTGCGGCCGTAGCTGGTGATGTTTCCGGTGCCCAGACCGAGCTCGTTGGCGAACTCCATCAGGGGGTGCTGGATGCCGACGTAGCCCTCTTCGGTCTGCACGCCGGGGAGCTTGGTGGTGTACGCGGCCTGGCGGAGCGGGGCGAGCTTCGGCTCGACCTTGCGGAAGCCGTCGAGCCGGCGGTTGAGGCCTTCCTTGTCCGGCATCTTCGCGGCGGCGGCCTTGAACTCGGCGGCGGCCCGGTCGGTGGCCTTGCGCGCCTTGACCACGGCCGGGTCGTTCCGCTTGCCGGCCAGCAGCGGAGCGGCGGAGATGTCGCGCTCCTCGATGAGCCGGTTGCCGTAGTTCAGCGACGCCCGCACCAGGCGGGCGGTGTTCTCGGCGTCCTGGGCCTCGTTCCAGGTGTCGATGGAGCCCTTCACCTGGAAGCCGCCCATGACCAGGCCGACGAGCACGGGTATGAGAAGGATCGCGTTCAGCCGGGTCGGCACGCGCCAGTTGCGGGGGGACATCCGTCCACCGGAGGCGGCCGGGGGCTCGTTGCCGGGCGCGGTGGCCACGTCGACGGGGGACGCCGCTGCGCGCGGCGGCGGGGTGAAGTTGCCCCGCGTGTCCCCGGTGGGGGATGCCGCGGGGCTCGGCTTGCTTCGCCTCACTCGACCAACAACCTCTCGGCGGCGGCACTCACGTCGTGCCGCTGTCGTCTCCAAGGCCCGTGCTACTGGGCAGTTCAGCGCATTCCAGCACGTCAGGGGCCGCTCTTCCAAACAGTCGGAAGCGCGGCCTCCAAGTGGTGTAAGCCTCAGATAAATCGGTCATAAAGAGCGAGCCCCGCCAAAAGGCGGGGCCCATGTGAGCACAGCGGCACCGGATGACCGCTCCGCGTGGCGGCCCCCGGGCAATTCTCTGTCGAAACGTTATGAACACGGCGCGCGGCCGTGTCAAAGGACACAGATCGCTCCGTGCGGACTACGGCAACTACCGTACGGACCTGCCTACTTGAGACGTGCCATAAGTGCGTGCTCGACCAGCGTGATCAAGCCACTCTTTGCGTCCGCACGGTGTCGCGCGTCGGTCGTGATGATCGGCGTACCGCTCCCGATCTGCAGCGCCTCGCGCACCTCGTCGGGGGTGTACGGCTGGTGGCCGTCGAAGCCGTTGAGGGCGATGACGAAGGGCAGCCCGGAGTTCTCGAAGTAGTCGACGGCCGGGAAACAGTCGGCCAGCCGACGGGTGTCCACGAGCACGACCGCGCCGATCGCGCCACGCACGAGGTCGTCCCACATGAACCAGAAACGGTCCTGACCGGGCGTACCGAAGAGGTACAGGATCAGGTCCTGGTCGAGCGTGATGCGGCCGAAGTCCATGGCGACGGTGGTCGTCGTCTTGTCCCCGGTGTGGGTCAGGTCGTCGATGCCCGCGGACGCGGACGTCATGACGGCCTCGGTGCGCAGCGGGTTGATCTCGGAGACCGCCCCGACGAACGTGGTCTTGCCCACGCCGAAGCCGCCCGCCACCACGATCTTCGCGGAGGTGGTGGATCGGGTCGAGCCCGAGCCGCTAGAGCTTGCGAAGTCCACTGAGCACCCTTTCGAGCAGTGTCACGTCAGGCTGGCCGCCGGCGTTCTCGTCGCCGCCGGGCTGGTGGATGGCGACGAGCCCGGCCTCGGCCAGGTCCGCCACGAGGATCCGGGCCACGCCGAGCGGCATCGACAGGAGCGCCGAGACCTCGGCCACCGACTTGACCTCACGGCACAGGTGGCAGATCCGCTGGTGCTCGGGGAGCAGCCCCATCAGCTGGGCCGGGTCGGCCGTG
Organism: Streptomyces sp. NPDC002564; assembly: GCF_042889645.1. Taxonomy (NCBI): domain Bacteria; kingdom Bacillati; phylum Actinomycetota; class Actinomycetes; order Kitasatosporales; family Streptomycetaceae; genus Streptomyces; species Streptomyces sp. NPDC002564. The sequence goes on from NZ_JBIARE010000001.1 coordinate 1,322,026, forward strand.
GTGCTGACCAGCGCCTCGATGGCGAGCTGGTAGCGGGGCCGGGTCCGGCCGCCGGTCATCGCGTAGGGACGCACCAGCGGCTGGTCGCCCTCCATTCCGTACGACGCGTCGGAGCCATACGGGTTGTGAGAGGCGGTGGGCGGGGTCATGGATCCTCCGGGCGGGACAGCAGGTCATCTGCGTGTGCCGTCTGACAGAGCCGGTGGGGGCAGTGTGGCGGCCGGACGGTTGGTCAGTACGTTCGGTCGGTGGGGCGGCCGAAGGGGTAACGCTTCGGAGCGTGCTCGGGGGGCTAGTGGAGCAGGCTGCCCTGCAGCTCGGCGCGGAGGTCCGGGGTCAGGACGGCGCCCGCCCGGTCCACGAGGAGCGCCATCTCGTACCCGACGAGGCCGATGTCGCACTCGGGGTGCGCGAGGACCGCGAGGGACGAACCGTCGGAGACCGACATGATGAAGAGGAACCCCCGCTCCATCTCCACCACGGTCTGCGTGACGGTGCCGCCCTCGAAGATCCGGGAGGCCCCCGCGGTCAGCGAGGTCAGCCCGGAGGCGACCGCGGCGAGCTGGTCGGCGCGGTCCCGGGGGAAGCCTTCGGACATGGCCAGAAGGAGGCCGTCGGCGGAGACCACGACCGTGTGGGACACCCCGGGGGTGTTGTCCACGAAGTTGGTGATCAACCAGTTCAGATTCTGTGCCGCCTGGCTCATCGGACTCAACTAACGCTCCTGCTGGTGAGTGGGGCGAGGGAAACTGCCGGTCTGGCCGGTACCGGCCTGGCGCCCCTGCTGGATGCCCCGACGGAGATTCGTCAGCCGGCCGCGTACCTCTTCGGGCGCACGCGAGACCTGCGGACCTGTGCTGTCCTGCTGCTGCTGGGCCGTGCCCGCGACCAGATTGGCCCGCGGGACCCGGCGCGGCAGGCCGGACGTCGTGACGCCGCCCGCGGAGGGCTGACGGACCCGCTCGGCCTGCCGGCCCAGCTCGTCGTTGGGGGAGGAGCGCCAGCCGGCGGGCATGCCCGCGCCGTTGGTGCCGCCCTGGCCCGCGGGCGCGGCGGCCGGGTCCTGGCGCTGGGGGCGCGAGGGCAGCGGGCGCTGCGGCGGCTCGGGAGCCTGGTGGCGGGCCGGTTCCGGGGCCTGGCGCTGCGGCTCGGGAGCGTGGTGCCGCGGCGGCTCGGGGGCCTGCCTGCCCTGCTGCTCCTGGGGCGCGGCCTGCTGGCGGTTCTGCTGCTCCTGCTGCTGGGCGGCCTGCTGGTTCTGCTGCTGGAACCAGTTGGTCTCCAGCGTGTCGAACAGCGGGGTGCGCCCGTCGCCGGGGCCGGCCGGGGGCAGCGGCTCGGGCTCGGCGGGCTGCCGGGCCTGCTGGTCGTACTGCGCCTGCTGGTCGTACTGGGCCTGCTGGTCGTACTGGGCCTGCTGGGGCTGGGGCTGCTGCGGAGCCTGGCCCGGACCGCCCTGGCCCATGCCCTCTTGGCCCTGGCCCCGGCCCGGCTGCTGCGGCTGCTGGGGGAGGCCCTGGTGGGGGTCGCCCTGGCTGCGGCGGGGGGCCGGCGGGCGCGGCACGGTGTAGTCGGGGTTCTCCCGACCGCCGCGCTGCGCGGGGCCGTTCTGCGCGTTCTGCTGGTGCTGCGCGTTCTGCTGGTTCTGCTGGTTCTGGGAGTGCTGCTGGTTCTGCTGGTGCGGCGCCCGGCCCTGCGACGGGTCCTGCGGGGCGGGCTGCCTGCTCTGCTGCGGGCCACCCTGGCCGCCGAAGACGTCCGAGCGGACGAACTGGCCGGTGGAGTCGGTGGACCCGGTGGATCCGTTGTCCTGCTGCGGCGCCTGCGCACCGGGCGGCGGCGCGTCGAAGTCGGGACGCGGGAACTGCGCGGTGGAGCCGGGACCCTGCCGGTCGTCGGCCGTGGCCTGCGGGAACTGACCGGTGGAGTCGTGCTCCTCGTGCCCGCGCGGGGTGTCGAAGGGCTCGCGCGACACCTGCGGCTGGGCGTTCTCGTCGCTCCAGCTGGGCACGCGCGGCGGGGTGTAGCCGCCGGACGCGCCCTGCGCGGGGTTGCCGCCGGGCAGCTCGGCCCGCGGACCGCCGCGCGGCGGCAGCTGCGGCCTGCGGCCCTGGCCGGTCGCGTCGGCGCCGGAGTCGGCACCGGGGTTCATGGAGTTCGTGCGCTGCTGGGGCACCGGGGGCTGCGGGGCGTTGCCGCCGCGACCGCCCTGCGGCGCCTGCGGCTGGCCGCCCTGCGGACGCTGCTGGCCCTGCCCCTGGCCCTGACCCGAGTCGCGGGAGGGCAGCGCGGCGCGCGGACCGGAGCCCGCGACCTGCTGGCGCGGCGCACCGGCGCCGAGCAGTCCGGGCCCGCCCTGGCCGCCGCCGCCCTGGCCACCGCGGCCGGGGCCGCCGGGCAGCGCGGGGCCGTTGTTGCCCGCGCCGACACCGCGTCGCGCGGCCGCGGCACCGGCCGCCGCCTGGGCCGCGGCGGGACCGCCGGTCGAGGTGGGCGCACCGGGCTTGCCGGGTGCCTTCTTGCCGCCCTGGGCGACGTCGACGGGGAGCATGACCAGCGCGGTCGTGCCGCCGGAGTCGGACGGGCGGAGCTGGATACGGATGCCGTGGCGCTGCGAGAGGCGGCCGACCACGAACAGACCCATGCGGCGGGAGACGGAGACGTCCACGGTGGGCGGCGAGGCGAGCCGCTCGTTGATCGCGGCGAGGTCCTCGGGGGAGAGGCCGATGCCGGTGTCGTGGATCTCGATGAGCACCCGGCCGTCGGGCAGCGCGTGACCGGTGACCTTGACCTTGGTCTGCGGCGAGGAGAACGACGTGGCGTTCTCCAGCAGCTCGGCGAGCAGGTGCACGAGGTCGTTGACCACGCGTCCGGCGACCTCGGTCGTCGGGACCGCGGAGAGCTCGATGCGCTCGTACTGCTCCACCTCGGACGCGGCGGCACGCAGCACGTCGACCAGCGGGACGGGCCGGGTCCAGCGGCGGCCCGGCTCCTCACCGGCGAGGACGAGGAGGTTCTCGCCGTTGCGGCGCATGCGGGTCGCGAGGTGGTCGAGCTTGAAGAGCGAGGACAGCTGGTCCGGGTCGGCCTCGCGCGACTCCAGCTCGGAGATGAGCGAGAGCTGGCGCTGGATGAGGCCCTGGGAGCGGCGCGAGAGGTTGGTGAACATCGCGTTGACGTTGCCCCGGAGGAGGGCCTGCTCGGCGGCGAGGCGGACGGCCTCGCGGTGCACGTCGTCGAAGGCCGCGGCCACCTGGCCGATCTCGTCCCGGGAGTGCACACCGACGGACTCGACGGAGGTGTCGACGTCCTGCGGGTCCGACTCGGAGAGCTGCTTGACCAGCTCGGGCAGGCGGTCCTGGGCGACCTTGGTCGCGGTGTCCTGCAGCCGGCGCAGCGAGCGGATCATGGAGCGGGCCACGACGAACGCGCCGATGAGCGAGACGCCGAGCACGAGCAGGATCAGCGCACCGTTGAGGATGGCCGACTGCTCCGACTCGTTGCGCAGCTCGCGGGCCTTCTGCTCCATCTCGCCGAGCAGCGTCAGCTCGATCTTGGACATCGCGTCGATCTTGGTGGAGTCGGCGTCGACCCAGTCCCGGTAGGACCGCTTGTCCTGGAGCTTGATGCCGCCCTCCTGCTCGAGGACGCGCTTGGCGTACTCGTCGGCGGCCTTGATCGCGGGGTTGGCGCCGTCGATGGGCTTGGTCAGCTCACTGGCGTTGCCCGCGTAGATCTTCCCGAACGTCGTGAGCTCCGAGCGCATCTTCTCGTTGGCGCTCAGGCCGAAGGTGCGGTCGGTCTCGTTGATCTTGCCGTACTCGCTGTCGTTCGCCGGCAGGGCCGCGGCGATGATCGCGCGCTGTACGGAGGCGTACTCCTTGGCCGAGGAGAAGGCGGCCAGCGAGCGGGTGCGCTGGATCATGTCGGGGTTGCTGGTGGCCTGCGCCATGTCCTGCGAGAGCTTCAGGAGCTGCTCGACGAGCTGGCTGTAGGCCTCGACGGTCTGCGAGGTCGAGCCCTTGTCGGCGTAGGCCTTCGAGCGGACCTTGTTGATGTCCCCGAGCTGCTGGATGATCTGGACCGCGCTGTGCCGGACGCCGAGCAGGCCCTTCTCGCCCTCGGTGTCGTTCAGGTCCTGGGTGCTCTGCAGGAAGTTGCGGTAGACCCGGTCGGTCTTGTCGCGGGCGCCCTTGACCGTGTAGTCGGTGGCCTTCGCGTCGTGCGCGAGCGGACCGGCCGACTTGTCGCGCTCCTCCTGGAGCGCCGCGGCCAGCTCGGTGGCCTGCTTGGTCATCTCGGTCAGCAGCTTCATGTTGTCGAGCTGCTCGATCTCGTCCAGGGACGAGTTGATGCGCAGGGCGCCGAGGGAGGTCGCGGTGATCACGGGGAGCGCGAGCAGCGAGACCAGACGGGTGGAGATGCGCCAGTTGCGCAGGGCTATTCGCGAGCCGGGGCCGGTGGGCGTCTTGCCGCCCGCGGAGCCCTTGCCCTTGGCCGGGGCGGGCGCGGAGCCGCTGCCGGTGGTGCCCTGGCGCGTGGCGCCGGGGCCGCTGTCGCCGGGCGTACCCGGTCCGGGGTTCTGGGCGTGCTGGGGCGAGGAGCCGCGCTCCGGCTCCGCCGGAGCATCTCCTCGGCCGCGGTCGGCCTGGGGAGACCCCTTGCCATCCCTCTTGAAACGTCCCTGCACTAGCGTCGCAACCTCTGGACCAGGCGTCCTGCCGGTGAACGGCGGGACGGTGTCGGCGTCGTGGGGCGGCGAAGGCCCCATGGGTGGTCGTGAGTGACCGGCGCTTGCTCCCCCTCCCCGCCGCCACTCGGCGCTGCGTTGCGCCCCTGCGCGCCGGTTCGATCCCGCGGCGGTCCCGGGAATTCCAGCACAGTGCCGGATCTCCAACAAGGCCCGTGTGTCGCGCCGCGACCGACGTGACACGGTGTGAGTGGGGAGTCACCAGACGTAGAAAGTGATCTAGTAAAAAACGGACTCATCCCCACAAAGCTCCTACCGGTGGGGGGTGTCCCAGTCTTCATGATCAGGAGCGGAATGGTGCCTTCAGTGGGGCAATGTCCGTTTCCAACTGACTGACTCCGGGCCGGAATTGACCCATTTGTCGGCTACCTCGTGAGCAAACTCACACGAAGATCATGGCGTCTTCCGGACTTTGGCCGGGAATTGGATGTTTAGCCTGACGCTTTACAGGGATGGCGAATCCGACAAGCCGCGTCCGATCAGCGACGCCTGAACCGACAGGGCCCGAAGAGCAGATGAAGACTGTGAAGACCATGCAGACGGCGATGTTCCGCAACATAGCCAACCCGCGTCGCACCACGCTCGCGCACCTCACGGACGCGGACGACTTCCAGGCCGCCCCGGCCCAGCCGGACCACGCCACCGACCTCCCGACCCAGACGGCCAACCCGCGCCGCACCATCCTCATGCACGCCCCGGAGCAGACGGTCACCGCGGTCTGAGGGAGGACGTCCCCGCCCGTCCGGCGTTCGGGGGCGAGCCGCCCGGCGGCGACCGGCCGAGCCACGGACGCCGGGCCACGAGGGAAAGGTCGTCGGCGGGCCCCAGGCCACCGCGTTAGCCTGGAGTGTCATTCCGCAACCACCTCAAGAGGCTAGAGCGTGCGCATCGCCAGGTTCTCCATCGACGGCAATGTCGGCTACGGCGTAGTCGAAGGGGAGGGCCCCGACGGGCTCGTCCTCGACATCATCAAGGGCATCCCGTACGCGGACTTCGAGCGGTCCGGCACGAAGGTCCCGCTCAGCAAGGTGCGCCTGCTGCCGCCGGTGCTTCCGAACAAGATCGTGGCCTTCGGCCGCAACTACAGGGAGCACGCGGCGGAGCTCGGCCACGAGGTGCCCGACGTCCCCTTCGCGTTCCTGAAGCCGTCGACCTCGCTGGTCGGCACCGGCGACGCCATCACGTACCCCTCCTTCTCCGAGGAGCTGCACCACGAGGCCGAGCTGGCCGTGGTCATCGGCCGCATGTGCCGCGAGGTGCCGCGCGAGCGCGTGAAGGACGTCATCTTCGGCTACACCTGCGCCAACGACGTCACCGCGCGTGACGTCCAGCGCCGCGAGAAGCAGTGGGCGCGGGCCAAGGGCTTCGACAGCGCCTGTCCGCTCGGCCCCTGGGTGGAGACCGAGATCGACCCGAGCGACCTCACCATCCAGTGCACGGTCAACGGCCGGCAGCGCCAGCTCGGCCGCACCAGCGAGATGGTCCACTCCATCGAGGACCTGATCGTGAACATCTCCGAGGCCATGACGCTGCTCCCGGGCGACGTCATCCTCACGGGCACCCCGGCAGGGGTGGGCCCGCTCAACGTCGGCGACGAGGTCGCCGTCACCATCGAAGGCATCGGCACTCTCACCAACAAGGTGATCAAGCGTGGCTAACGCGACCCCCGTACGCGTACGGTTCTGTCCCTCGCCGACCGGCAACCCCCACGTGGGCCTGGTCCGCACCGCCCTCTTCAACTGGGCCTACGCCCGGCACAACAAGGGCTCCCTGGTCTTCCGCATCGAGGACACCGACGCGGCCCGGGACTCCGAGGAGTCCTACGAGCAGCTGCTCGACTCGATGCGCTGGCTGGGCTTCGACTGGGACGAGGGCCCCGAGGTCGGCGGCCCGCACGCGCCGTACCGCCAGTCGCAGCGCATGGACCTCTACAAGGAGATCGCGGCCAAGCTCGTCGAGGCCGGCCACGCCTACCCCTGCTACTGCACGACCGAGGAGCTGGACGCCCGCCGCGAGGCCGCCCGCGCCGCCGGCAAGCCGTCCGGCTACGACGGCCACTGCCGCGACCTCACCGCCGAGCAGAAGCAGGCGTACGAGGCGGAGGGCCGCAGCCACATCGTCCGCTTCCGGATGCCCGACGAGGCGACCACCTTCACCGACCTGGTCCGCGGCGAGATCACCGTCCAGCCGGAGAACGTCACGGACTACGGCATCGTGCGCGCCAACGGCGCCCCGCTGTACACCCTGGTCAACCCGGTCGACGACGCCCTCATGGAGATCACCCACGTCCTGCGCGGCGAGGACCTGCTCTCCTCCACCCCGCGCCAGATCGGCCTCTACAAGGCGCTGATCGAGCTGGGCATCGCCCAGCGCATCCCCGAGTTCGGCCACCTGCCGTACGTGATGGGCGAGGGCAACAAGAAGCTCTCCAAGCGCGACCCGCAGGCGTCCCTGAACCTCTACCGCGAGCGCGGCTTCCTCCCCGAGGGCCTGCTGAACTACCTGTCGCTGCTCGGCTGGTCGTTCTCCGCGGACCAGGACGTCTTCACGATCCCCGAGATGGTCGAGAAGTTCGACCTCGCGGACGTGAACTCCAACCCGGCCCGCTTCGACCTGAAGAAGGCCGAGGCGATCAACGCCGACCACATCCGCATGCTCGACGTGAAGGACTTCGCCGCGGCCTGCGAGCCCTGGCTGACGGCCCCGCACGCCAACTGGGCCCCCGAGGACTTCGACGAGGCCGCCTGGGCCGCGATCGCCCCGCACGCCCAGACCCGCGTGAAGGTCCTCTCCGAGATCACGGCCAACGTGGACTTCCTGTTCCTGCCGGAGCCGGTCTTCGACGAGCCGAGCTGGACCAAGGCCATGAAGGAGGGCTCCGACGCCCTGCTGCGTACGGCCCGCGCCAAGCTGGAGGCCGCCGACTGGACCTCCCCGGAGTCCCTCAAGGACGCCGTCCTCGCCGCCGGCGAGGAGCACGGCCTGAAGCTCGGCAAGGCCCAGGCCCCGGTCCGCGTCGCCGTCACCGGCCGCACGGTCGGCCTGCCGCTCTTCGAGTCCCTGGAGATCCTCGGCAAGGAGAAGACGCTGGCCCGCGTCGACGCGGCCCTGGCGAAGCTCACCGCCTGACCCGAGCCGCCCGCCCCGAAGGACCCGGAAGCCACCACGGCTCCCGGGTCCTTCGCATACCGTCGACGTCATGCCGATCAAAGCCGTGGCCCGGGACATCGACACCGCGTTCTTCGGGGGATAACCCCCGAACCCCCAGCCGGGAGCCGCGCCTGCGATTACCGTCGACGTCATGCCGATCAAAGCCGTGGTCTGGGACATCGACGACACGATCTTCGACTATGCGCGGGCCGACAGCACCGGCATGCACGCGCACCTCACCGCCGAGGGGCTCCTGGAGCGGTACGAGTCGGCGGAGCACGCGCTGGAGCGGTGGCGGGAGCTCACCGGGCGCCACTGGGCCCGCTTCGGCGCCGGGGGAGTGACCTTCCAGGAGCAGCGCCGCGACCGCGTCCGCGACTTCATGGAGGCCCCGGACCTGTCCGACGCCGACGCCGACGCCTGGTTCGAGCGTTACGTCGGCCACTACGAATCGGCCTGGTCCCTCTTCCCCGACACCCTCCCGACCCTGGACGCCCTCGCCGGGCAGTACCGGCACGCGATCCTGTCCAACTCCGCACTGGTCGTGCAGGACCGCAAGCTGACCGTCCTCGGCGTACGCGACCGCTTCGAGGCCGTCCTGTGCGCCGCCGACCTGGGCGTCTCCAAGCCCGCCGCCGAGGCCTTCCGGGCGGTCTGCACGGAGCTCGGCCTCGCACCCGCCGAGATCGCCTACGTCGGCGACCAGCCGGAGATCGACGCGCGGGGCGCCCGGGACGCCGGCCTGCTCGGCATCTGGCTCGACCGCAACGGCACGGCGGGGGACGGCCCGTCGGGCGTCCACCGCATCAGGGAGCTCTCCGAGCTGCCCGCGCTGCTGCGGGCCGATACCCGTTTTGGAGCGCCGTCCACCTTCAGGTAATGTTCTTCCTGCGCCGCCCGAGAGGGCCGAAAGGTCCGGCCGGGAAGCGCAAGTCAAATCAAAACCCCCTCAAGGGGTTGCGCTTTGATGGCCTATGGTGTAATTGGCAGCACGACGGTTTCTGGTTCCGTTAGTCTAGGTTCGAGTCCTGGTAGGCCAGCTCGCAGAGCTCATCTGCACCTGTGGATCACATCCACGAAGCCCCCGTTGTGTAGCGGCCTAGCACGCCGCCCTCTCAAGGCGGTAGCGCCGGTTCGAATCCGGTCGGGGGTACAGATCCTTCCCGCGGGGACAGCTCGGGTCGCACCCACTGTCCCTGATGCAGGATCGCTAGGGCCCCCGTTGTGTAGCGGCCTAGCACGCCGCCCTCTCAAGGCGGTAGCGCCGGTTCGAATCCGGTCGGGGGTACTGTAGGTACTAGACCTGGTCTAGACCACATTGGGCTATGGTGTAATTGGCAGCACGACGGTTTCTGGTTCCGTTAGTTTAGGTTCGAGTCCTGGTAGCCCAGCCGGATCATGTGGCGACACACGATCCACGCCCCCGTTGTGTAGCGGCCTAGCACGCCGCCCTCTCAAGGCGGTAGCGCCGGTTCGAATCCGGTCGGGGGTACAGCAAGGCAAGGGGCCTTCCCATCGGGAAGGCCCCTTCGTCGTCCCTCACTCCGGTGCGCCCCGCGGGTCGAAGCGGCGGCCGGACTCCTCCGCCTGCGCGATACGGCGCAGGCTCAGCAGCACCGGCTCGTACAGCACCGTGAGCGCGACGGCCGCCTCCAGCTGCTCCTCGGGCGACGCGTAGCGCTCGATCAAGTCCAGGTCGGACTCGGCGAGTTGGCGCCCGGTGCGGGCGTAGGGCAGCAAGTCCTCGACGGCGCACGGATATCCGAGCCGGCCCAGCGTCGCGACCGCGGTCACCAGCATCCGGTGGGCCGGCGAATCCCGCCCGTACTCCTGGGCGCGCGCCCAGTCGAGGCGGGCGAGCAGCTCGTCCACCGTGCGGCGCGCCGCGTCGGCCGCCGCGTCGTCCTCGGTGGACTCCGGCCCGTGCGGCAACGCCCAGACCGCCGTGCCCAGACGGGAGTTGTGGTCGAGCGACTCGTCCTCCAGCGCCGTCAGGACCTCGCGCGCCGACGCGATCGGGACGCGGCCCACCTGGATCAGCGCCCGCACGAGGCGCAGTCGCTGCAGATGGCTCTCGTCGTACGCGGACTGGGTCGCCGTCACCCGCTGCCCGGGCGGCAGCAGCCCCTCGCGCAGGTAGTACTTGATCGTGGCCGTGGGGACCCCGCTGCGCCGGCTCAGCTCCGCCAGCCTCATCGGACCGCGCTCATCGGATCGTGCCCATCAGGTCGTGCCTCCTCTTGCGTCTCCGTTTGGAGAGTGGCACTATCCAACCATGGATAGCGGAACTATCCAATGTTCGGCCAAGGCTCCGTCAAGGGGGAACCGCCATGAGCAGCAAGCCGATCCAGGGGCGCATGACCGCCGACGCGCAGGACGGCGTCGTCGTCTTCCACATCGGGATGCGCATCAACAACGTCCGCGCCGTCCGGAGCTGGTGGCCCGTCTTCCTGGCGATGCCGCGGATGCTCAAGGAGCTCTCCAAGGACCCGGAGAGCGGGATGCTGGGCTACCGCCTGCTCTTCGGCGCACCGCGCGTGGTGTACGTCGTCCAGTACTGGGAGTCGCAGGAGAAGCTGCTCGCCTACTCGGCGGCGCAGGACAAGGAGCACCGGCCCGCGTGGGCGGCCTTCAATCGCCGCGTCAAGGAAGGCCGGGGCAGGGTCGGCTTCTGGCACGAGACGTTCGTCGTGCCGGCCGGCGCCCATGAGGCGGTGTACGTGAACATGCCCGCGTTCGGCCTGGGCGCGGCGACCGGGGTGGTCCCGGTGGGGCGGCGCGGGGACCGGGCTGCGGACCGGCTCAAGGCGGCCTGAGGAGTCCGCGCGGGGACCCGCGGGTTCCCGCGCGGGGCACGGAAAAGCGCCGGAAGGGGCCGCCGCGGCGTTGAGGCGGCTCCTTCCGGCGCTCGTGTGCGTGGGGTGGGCGCCGTGCGGCGCCGGGGGCGTCAGCCCGAGCGGCGCAGGGCCTCGGAGAGGCGGCCCGCCGCGTCGATGACCGCCTGGGCGTGCATGCGGCCCGGGTGCCGGGTCAGGCGCTCGATCGGCCCGGAGACCGAGACGGCGGCGACCACGCGGTTCGAGGGGCCGCGCACCGGCGCGGAGACCGACGCCACGCCCGGCTCGCGCTCGCCGATGGACTGGGCCCAGCCCCGGCGGCGTACGCCCGAGAGGGCCGTGGCGGTGAAACGGGCGCCCTGGAGGCCGCGGTGCAGGCGCTCCGGCTCCTCCCAGGCCATCAGGATCTGGGCCGAGGAGCCCGCCTTCATCGTGAGCGTCGAGCCGACCGGGACGGTGTCCCTGAGGCCCGAGAGGCGCTCGGCCGCGGCCACGCAGATGCGCATGTCGCCCTGGCGGCGGTAGAGCTGCGCGCTCTCGCCCGTGACGTCCCGCAGGTGGGTGAGGACCGGGCCCGCCGTGGCGAGCAGGCGGTCCTCGCCGGCCGCCGCCGCGAGCTCGGCGAGGCGGGGGCCGAGAATGAAACGGCCCTGCATGTCCCGCGCCACCATCCGGTGGTGTTCCAGTGCCACGGCCAGACGGTGGGCCGTGGGTCGTGCGAGCCCGGTGGCCGCGACCAGACCCGCGAGGGTGGCCGGACCGGACTCCAGGGCGCCCAGGACAAGGGCTGCCTTGTCCAGGACGCCGACGCCGCTAGAGTTGTCCATGCGTCGATACTCCCGTCTCACTCTGTGAAACGCAAGTTCAATTTTCCGTGGAACGCGCCACTCTGTACGAGCGATCCGCGGACCAACGGATCGGCGGTCGAGGTGCGGCACGAGGGGTACGCGCGTCGGCGAACGGATTCTCTAGTTGGGCCGGCGAAACGGCCGGTCGGAGGGAAAGCGATGGGTAGGACACTCGCGGAGAAGGTCTGGGACGACCACGTCGTCCGGCGCGCCGAGGGCGAGCCCGACCTCCTCTTCATCGATCTGCACCTGCTGCACGAGGTGACCAGCCCCCAGGCCTTCGACGGCCTCCGTCAGGCGGGCCGCCAGGTGCGGCGGACCGACCTCACCATCGCGACCGAGGATCACAACACCCCGACCCTCGACATCGACAAGCCCATCGCCGACCCGGTCTCGCGGGCGCAGCTGGAGACGCTGCGCAAGAACTGCGCCGAGTTCGGGGTGCGCCTGCACCCGCTGGGCGACGTCGAGCAGGGCGTCGTCCACGTGGTGGGACCGCAGCTGGGCCTGACCCAGCCCGGCACCACCGTGGTCTGCGGCGACTCGCACACCTCCACGCACGGCGCCTTCGGCGCGCTGGCGTTCGGCATCGGCACCTCCCAGGTCGAGCACGTGCTGGCCACCCAGACGCTGCCGATGGCCCGCCCCAAGACCATGGCCATCACCGTCGACGGCGAGCTGCCCGACGGCGTCACGGCCAAGGACCTGATCCTCGCCATCATCGCGAAGATCGGCACCGGCGGCGGCCAGGGCTACGTCCTGGAGTACCGCGGCCCGGCCATCGAGAAGCTCTCGATGGAGGCCCGCATGACCATCTGCAACATGTCCATCGAGGCGGGCGCCCGCGCCGGGATGATCGCCCCGGACGCGACCACCTTCGACTACATCCGTGGCCGCGCCCACGCCCCGCAGGGCGAGGACTGGGACGCCGCGGTCGCGTACTGGAAGACCCTGAAGACCGACGAGGACGCCGTCTTCGACGCCGAGGTCTACGTCGACGCCACCTCGCTGGCGCCGTTCGTCACCTGGGGCACCAACCCGGGCCAGGGTGCGCCCCTTTCGGCGAGCGTCCCCGATCCGGCTTCGTACGAAGACGCTTCGGAGCGGTACGCCGCCGAAAAGGCCCTGGAGTACATGGGGTTGACCGCCGGGCAGCCGCTGCGCGACATCAAGGTCGACACCGTCTTCGTAGGTTCCTGCACCAACGGCCGCATCGAGGACCTGCGGGCGGCGGCCTCCGTCGTCGAGGGCCGCAAAGTCGCCGACGGCGTACGGATGCTCGTCGTCCCCGGCTCGGTCCGGGTCGCCCTGCAGGCCGTCGAGGAGGGCCTGGACAAGGTCTTCACCGCCGCCGGGGCCGAATGGCGGCACGCGGGCTGCTCGATGTGCCTGGGCATGAACCCGGACCAACTGGCGCCCGGCGAGCGCTCGGCCTCCACGTCGAACCGCAACTTCGAGGGCAGGCAGGGCAAGGGCGGGCGCACCCACCTGGTCTCCCCGCAGGTCGCCGCCGCCACCGCGGTCACCGGCACCCTCGCCTCGCCCGCCGACCTGTCCGACGCCCCCGTGACCGCCGGAGTCTGAGAGCCATGGAAGCATTCACCAAGCACACCGGCCGGGCCGTCCCGCTGCGCCGCAGCAATGTGGACACCGACCAGATCATCCCCGCCCACTGGCTGAAGAAGGTCACCAGGGACGGCTTCGAGGACGGCCTCTTCGAGGCCTGGCGCAAGGACCCCGAGTTCGTCCTCAACCGCCCGGAGCGCCAGGGCTCCACGGTCCTGGTCGCCGGGCCGGACTTCGGCACCGGGTCCTCCCGTGAGCACGCGGTGTGGGCGCTGCAGAACTTCGGCTTCAAGACCGTCGTCTCGTCCCGCTTCGCCGACATCTTCCGGGGCAACTCGCTGAAGAACGGCCTGCTCACCGTGGTGCTCGACCAGAAGGTCGTGGACGCGCTCTGGGAGCTGACCGAGCGGGACCCGCAGGCCGAGGTCACCGTCGACCTGGAGGACCGCCAGGTCCGCGCGGAGGGCATCACCGCCGACTTCGAGCTCGACGAGAACGCCCGCTGGCGGCTCCTGAACGGCCTGGACGACATCAGCATCACGCTGCGGAACGAGCCGGACATCGCCGCGTACGAGTCCGGGCGCCCCTCGTACAAGCCGCGGACCGTGCAGGTCTGACACCTCACAACACCTCGCAACACCCTGATGTACCCCCAATCGTGGACGGTTGGGGGTACATCTGTGTGCGCCCGCCCGGGGGTGTCCGCTGACCTGAACGGGTGGTCTCAACTCCCTTGCCCGAGAAGGAAGAAGAGGCTGGAAATCCCCTTGTACTCGGCGCGGCGGGGTACCCTCAGGAAGGCTGCGGACGGCGGCAGTTACCCCCTGCGGAGGCGACAACTCGCCCCAGATGGCACAATCGGTGCATGGGACGTGACAGCCAACTCGAGCTCTACGGGCTCGTCGCGGACCAACTGAAGGAAGCGCACTCCCGAGTGCGCGCACTGCAAGTCCCGGAGGGCGTACGGATGGCGCTGACCCGGAAGCTGCTGGTCATTACGGCCGCGGCCAAACACGATCTCGCCGATGCGGCAAGGCGTCTGGAGCGATTGATGGCGTCCCTCGACGAAGCTGACGAGGGCCGATTCCCCCAAGACGGCTGATCCGCAGCCTCAACGGGCCTTCGAGGAACTCTGAGATGGGCCACTTCGTTGCGGCACAAGGGTGATTAGCCCGTTTCGTGTTTGATTTGCGGTATATATCTGCCTAACGTGCGAAAAAGCCGGAGTATTTCGCTCCCGGCAATGTCTCCGAAGGGGAAGACGTGAACAAGGCGCAGCTCGTAGAAGCGATTGCCGACAAGGTGGGCGGCCGCCAGCAGGCAGCCGACGCCGTCGACGCGGTCCTGGACGCCATCGTCCGTGCCGTGGTCAGCGGGGACCGGGTTTCGGTCACCGGCTTCGGCTCGTTCGAGAAGGTCGACCGTCCGGCCCGTTACGCCCGCAACCCCCAGACCGGGGAGCGCGTGCGGGTCAAGAAGACCTCGGTTCCGCGCTTCCGTGCCGGTCAGGGCTTCAAGGACCTGGTCAGCGGCTCGAAGAAGCTCCCGAAGAACGACGTCGCGGTCAAGAAGGCGCCCAAGGGCAGCCTGACCGGCGGAGCTTCGGCGACGGTCAAGAAGGCCGCGGCCAAGAAGGCCACCACCGCCAAGAAGGCGACGGCCAAGAAGGCCGCCACCGCCAAGAAGGCCACCGCCAAGAAGACCACGGCGACGGCGAAGAAGGCGGCCACCGCCAAGAAGGCCACCGCCAAGAAGACGACCGCCAAGAAGGCGACCGCCACGGCGACGGCGAAGAAGGCCACGGCGAAGAAGACCACCGCCAAGAAGGCCGCTCCGGCCAAGAAGGCGACGGCCAAGAAGACCGCGCCCGCCAAGAAGGCCACGGCCAAGAAGGCGCCCGCCAAGAAGTCGACGGCGCGCAAGACGACCGCCAAGAAGGCCACCGCCCGCAAGAAGTAGGGGCACGAGGGCACTCACGCGCCGGGCCGGACTCCCACGGGGGAGCCCGGCCCGCGTCGTGTGTCCGCCGCCGCAACGGCCGCCGGGTGCCGGGTGCCGGCCAGGCCGTCGCGGGCCCGCGATGCCGTCACGCGGCCGCCGCCCGCACGCCCCGGCGTATCCGAACGGCCTAACGCCCGCCGCCGCGCCGCCCGGGCGCCCCGGACGGCTCCCTCAGAACGTCTGCAGCGTCACCAGGGTGATGCGGCGCGCCTCGCCCTCGCCGTCCACCTCGATGCGCACGCGCTGCCCCGGCCGCAGCAGCCGCAGCCCGCCCGCGTCGAACGCGGGCGCCGCGAAGGGCACCGGGGTGCCGTCGTCGAGCAGCACGCTGCCGCTGCGGGTCTCGGAGTCGTACGTGTACGCGGTCGCCTGCATGCAGAGCAGCGTACTCAGTCGGAGATGAGCAGCCGGGCCGCGGCCGCCGCGGTGCGCGGCCCCACCCCCAGCGACAGGGCGGCCCGCAGGTCGTCCCCGGTGTCCACGTCCTGGCGCAGGGAATCGACGCCGTCGAGCGCGAGTTCCACCGCGCCCGACGCCGTGTGCCGGGCCCGGGACCGCGCGCCGAACGCGGGGCGCAATTCCGCACCCGGCCCCGCGCACAACAACGTCGTCCCGATTCCCGCGGCATCCGGCATGAATGCGCGCGGAAAAGGAGCGGCACCGCCGAGGGCGCGGGCCAATTCCGCCGGACGCAGCGCCGGCAGATCGGCGTTCAGGGCCGCGAGCGGCGCCGCAGGCCGCTGGGCGCGCACCAGGGCCGCGCCGTGCGCGAGCGCGGCGTTCAGACCGCCGCCCGGCTCGTCGCGGACGATGCGGGCCCCCAGCGCGGCCAGCTCGCGACCGGCCAGGGGATCGTTCGTGACGACCGCCACATCCCGTACCGCGGCGCAGGCCACCGCGGCGGCCACGGTGTCCTGCGCGAACGCCAGGGCCAGGCCCGGACGCAGACCCTCGCCGGAGGCGGCGGCCAGCCTGCTCTTGGCGCGCGCCAGCGGTTTCAGGGGTATGACCAGGGTCCACTGCACGGGCGCTCCGTCCTTCTCGTCGCGCCCATTGTGACCTGCTGGGGTGCCGTCGGGCCGGGGAGCGGGAAGGGGGCCGTGCGCGGCGCCCCGTGACAGGGGCGGGTGGCGGGAGACGGGTGGGCGTACGGTGTTCTCGACAGACCGGCAGCCTGGGGCGACACTTGTGCGGCCGACCAGGTTCTTGGAGGAAGGTGTCCGCGTGTCCCGCCGCAGAATCGGCTTCTGGTACCGCCTCGCGGCGGTCATTGCGAAACCGCCGCTGGTGGTTCTGTTCAAGCGGGACTGGCGTGGAATGGAACACATTCCGGCCGACGGAGGATTCATCACCGCGGTGAATCACAACTCGCATATCGACCCCTTCTCGTACGCGCACTTCCAGTACAACACCGGACGAGTGCCGCGTTTCCTGGCAAAGGACGGCCTTTTCAAGGGTGGCTTTGTCGCCAAGGTGATGAAGGGCACGGGGCAGATTCCGGTCTACCGCGAGACCACGAACGCGCTGGACGCCTTCCGCGCCGCGGTCGACGCCATCCGGCGCGGCGAGTGCGTCGCCTTCTACCCCGAGGGCACCCTGACCCGCGACCCCGACCTGTGGCCGATGACGGCCAAGTCCGGTGCCGCGCGGGTCGCCCTCGAGACGAAGTGCCCGGTGATCCCCGTCGCGCAGTGGGGCGCCAACCTCGCGCTGGCGCCGTACAGCAAGAAGCCCTCCTTCTTCCCGCGCAAGACCCTCCAGGTCAAGGCCGGACCGCCCGTCGACCTGTCGCGCTACTACGACAAGGAGCCGACGCCCGACGTGCTGCGGGAGGTGACCGAGACCATCATGGCCGCGATCACCGAACTCCTGGAGGAGGTCCGGGGCGAGAAGGCCCCCGCGACGCCGTACGACCCGCGCACGGCGCGCCTGGAACAACGACGCAAGGCAGCCGGCCGCAGCGCCGCGCAGAGCACCGCGAAGAGCACCCCGGAGGACAGCAAGTGACGAACCCCGTGAACCCCTTGGACGCGGCAGGTCCTGTGAAGGCCGCCGTCTTCGGAACGGGCTCCTGGGGTACGGCCTTCGGCATGGTGCTCGCCGACGCGGGCTGCGACGTCACCCTGTGGGGCCGCCGCGCCGAGCTCGTCGACGCGGTCAACTCGACGCGGACCAACCCGGACTACCTCCCCGACGTCCGGCTCCCCGAGAACCTCCGCGCGACCACCGACCCGGCCGAGGCCGCGGACGGCGCCGACTTCACCGTCCTCGCCGTGCCCTCGCAGACGCTGCGCGGCAACCTCGCCGCGTGGGCGCCGCTGCTGGCCCCCCGGACCGTCCTCGTCTCCCTGATGAAGGGCGTCGAGCTGGGTTCGGCGATGCGCATGAGCGAGGTCGTCGAGGACGTCACGAAGGTCCCCGGCGAGCGGATCGCCGTCGTCACCGGGCCCAACCTGGCCCGCGAGATCGCCGCGCGCCGGCCCGCCGCCGCCGTGGTCGCCTGCCGCGACGAGGCGGTCGCCCAGCGCCTCCAGACGGCCTGCCACACCCCGTACTTCCGCCCGTACACCAACACCGACGTGGTCGGCTGCGAGCTCGGCGGCGCCGTGAAGAACGTCATCGGTCTCGCCGTGGGCATCGCCGACGGCATGGGCCTCGGCGACAACGCCAAGGGCTCGCTCATCACCCGCGGCCTCGCCGAGACCACCCGCCTCGGCCTCGCCATGGGCGCCGATCCGCTCACGTTCTCCGGACTCGCGGGCCTGGGCGACCTGGTGGCCACCTGCTCCTCGCCGCTGTCCCGCAACCACACCTTCGGCACCAACCTCGGCAAGGGCATGACCCTGGCGGAGACCATCGCGGTCACCAAGCAGACCGCGGAGGGCGTCAAGTCCTGCGAGTCCGTGCTGGATCTGGCCCGCAGGCACGGCGTCGACATGCCCATCACGGAGACCGTCGTGGGCATCGTCCACGAGGGAACGCCCCCGGTCGTCGCCCTCAAGGACCTCATGTCGCGCAGCGCCAAGCCCGAGCGCCGCTGACGGCACGCTGACTCCGCACGGACCAGCGGGTACGCTCAACGCGATATGAGCAGCGAGAACCTCCCCCAGAGCCCTGAGCAGCCGCTCCGCAAGCCGCGCGTGGCCGTCGTGTTCGGCGGCCGCAGCTCGGAGCACGGCATCTCCGTCGTCACGGCGGGCGCCGTCCTGCGCGCCATCGACCGCACCAAGTACGACGTCCTGCCGATCGGCATCACCACGGACGGCCGGTGGGCGCTGACCGCGGACGAGCCCGAGCGGATGGCCATCGCCGACCGCCGGATGCCGAACGTCACCGAGCTGGCCGACTCCGTGGAGGGCGGCGTCGTGCTCCCGGTCGACCCCGGCAACCGCGAGGTCGTCTACAGCGAGCCCGGCTCCGTGCCCAAGGCGCTCGGCGAGGTCGACGTCGTCTTCCCGATGCTGCACGGTCCCTACGGAGAGGACGGCACCCTCCAGGGCCTGCTCGAACTCTCCGGAGTGCCCTACGTCGGCTCCGGTGTCCTCGCCTCGGCCGTCGGCCAGGACAAGGACTACATGAAGCGGGTGTTCACCTCCTTCGGGCTCGACGTCGGCCCGTACCTGGTGATCCGCCCCCGCGAGTGGAAGCAGGACGAGGCGGGCGCGCGGCAGCGCATCGCCGACTTCGTGGGCGAGCACGGCTGGCCGCTGTTCATCAAGCCCGCGCGCGCGGGCTCCTCGATCGGCATCACGAAGGTCGAGTCCTTCGACGGCCTGGACGCGGCGATCGCCGAGGCGCAGCACCACGACCCGAAGATCCTCGTCGAGGCGCTGCTGCGCGGCCGCGAGATCGAGTGCGGTGTGCTGGAGTTCGAGGACGGCCCGCGCGCGAGCGTGCCGGCCGAGATCCCGCCCGTGCAGACGCACGACTACTACGACTTCGAGGCGAAGTACATCGACTCGACGCCCGGGATCGTGCCCGCGCCGCTGACGCCCGAGGAGACCGCGCGGATCCAGCGGCTCGCCGTCGAGGCGTTCGAGGCGGCGTCCTGCGAGGGCCTGGTGCGCGCGGACTTCTTCCTCACCGAGGACGGCCGCTTCGTGATCAACGAGATCAACACGATGCCGGGCTTCACGCCCATCTCGATGTACCCGCAGATGTGGGAGAAGAGCGGCGTCGGCTACGCGGAGCTGGTCGACCGCCTCATCCAGGCGGCCCTGAACCGCTCCACCGGCCTGCGCTAGCGGCCCCCTGCCGGGCGGCGGGCGGTCAGGCGATCCCCTGTGGGATGGCCTTCTTGACGGGGGCGGCGAGGTCCGTGAGCGGGCCGAGGCCGTCCCCCGTCCGTTCCTCGGGCAGCGTCACCTCGACATAGGCCAGGCGCGCCCCGGTGGTGAAGGTGTACGAGCCGTCCTCGCGCTTCTGCAGCAGCCAGGCGACGCCGTTCACCTTCACCCCGTTCTTCGGTGCGTAGGCGGGGTCGACCATCTCGGGGGGCCGGGGCACACCGCAGCGCAGTATGATCGCCGGGTCTCCCCACCCCGCGGTGAGGTCGGACGTGGGCCCGGGGTCGGTGCGGCCCAGTCCCTCGACCTTCTCCGGGAGCTGTTCGTGCAGGTCGCGGCAGAGTCCCGCGGCCTTCGCGGCCGGGGACGGAACCACCACTGACGCCTCGTCGTCCGTAGCTGAGCAGGCCGCTGTCGCGATCAACAGGGCGAGGGCGGACGTTCCTGTGAGGCAGCGGCGCCGGAGGCGGGGGAAGTTCACCGGGCCAGGGTAGACGGGGGCTACAAGTGCACGACCGGGCAGGTCAGCGTTCTGGTGATGCCGTCCACTTGCTGGACCTTGGCGACCACCATGTGGCCGAGTTCGTCGACCGTGTCCGCCTGCGCGCGCACGATGACATCGTAGGGTCCGGTCACGTCCTCGGCCTGGATCACTCCCGGGATCTTGCCGATCAGCTCGGCGACGGTCGACGCCTTGCCGACCTCTGTTTGGATCAGGATGTACGCCTGTACCACGGAACCTCCAGGGCGGCCACGAGGATCATGTGGGGGGAGAAAGGGACGCCACGGTACCGCGTCGCCGCTCGCCGCGGGGAGACCCGGGTGACCTGTGGCGCACACATCGTGGTGGACGGACAACAGAAGTTGACGGTCACGTCGACCGTACCGACGACAGCGGCGGCTCGCGACCGGGGGCCGGGCGGCACGAAAGGGCATGGTGAGACTCGGTGAAGGGATCCGTGGGCGAGTTGGGGGAGTTCGGGCTCATCAGAGAGCTCACCTCGCGGCTCACCTCCACTCCGGCGGTACGGCTCGGTCCCGGCGATGACGCCGCGGTCGTGTCGGCGCCGGACCGCAGGGTGGTGGCGAGCACCGACATCCTCCTGGAGGGCCGGCACTTCCGCCGGGACTGGTCCACCGCGTACGACGTGGGCCGCAAGGCCGCCGCGCAGAACCTCGCCGACATCGCCGCCATGGGGGCCGTCCCGACCGCGCTGCTGCTCGGCCTGGTCGTTCCCGCCGAACTCCCCGCCAGCTGGCCCACCGAGCTGATGGACGGCCTCAGGGACGAGTGCCAGGTCGCGGGCGCCGCCGTCGTCGGCGGCGACGTGGTGCGCGGCGACACGATCACCGTCGCCATCACCGCCCTCGGCGACCTGCGCAACCACGAGCCCGTCACGCGCGCGGGCGCTCAGCCCGGCGACGTCGTGGCCGTCACCGGCTGGCTCGGCTGGTCCGCCGCCGGGCACGCCGTGCTCTCCCGGGGCTTCCGCTCGCCGCGCGCCTTCGTCGAGGCCCACCGCAGGCCCGAGCCGCCGTACCACGCGGGCCCCGCGGCCGCCGGTCTCGGCGCGACCTCCATGACGGACGTCAGCGACGGCCTCATCGCCGACCTCGGGCACATCGCCGACGCCAGCAAGGTGCGCATCGACATCCGCTCGGGGGACGTCGACGTGCCCTCGCAGATGAACGACATCGGGCAGGCCGTCGGCGTCGACCCGCTGCAGTGGGTGCTCAACGGCGGCGAGGACCACGCGATCGTGGCGACGTTCCCGCCCGACGTGAAGCTGCCCGCCCGCTGGAAGGTCATCGGCGAGGTCCTGAACCCCTCCGCGCTGCCCCAGGTGACCGTGGACGGCGCGCCCTGGACCAGCAAGGGCTGGGACCACTTCGGCGACAACGGGGAGGACGGCTAGGCGAGCTCCCGCGCGGGCCGCGGCACGTAGTCCTTGAGGACGAGGTCGCTCGCCGCCTTCTCCGTCAGCTTCTTGAAGAGGCCGGCCAGGAGGCGGGAACTGAGCACGCGGTACGCCCGGTCGCGGCTGCGGATCTTCTTCTCGGTCGGCGGGGCGAGGAAGGGCCCGGCGTTGCCGGAGCTCTTCTGGCAGCCCTTGGCGTACGCGTGGATCTCCGCCTCGTAGGCGGCGAACGCGACCCGGTGATCGCCCCGCGCGGCCGCCAGTTCACCGGCCAGGACGTACGCGCCCACCAGGGCCGCGCCCGACCCCAGGCCGCCCATCGTGGCGCCGCACGCGGCGTCGCCGAGCAGCACCACCCGGCCGCGGGAGAGCCGGTCGAGGTGGATCTGGGCGATCATGTCGAAGTACAGGTCGTCGGCGCTCTCCAGGGCCGCGAGGACCTGGGGGGCGTGCGTCCAGGCGAGGCCCGCGAACCGCTCCGCGAGGATCTTCTTCTGGGCCGCCGGGTCGCGGCGGTCGTAGTCCAGCTCCTCGGAGCGCAGGACCAGGAAGCCGCCCGCCCGGTCCGGGTCGCCGTCGTAGTTGGAGATCCCGGCCATCCGGCCCGGGTCGCTGTGCAGCCGGGCGGTGCGGTCCAGGCCCAGGTGGTTGGGCATGTCGAAGCCCGCCACGTAGTAGCCCTGGAAACGCAGGAACTGCGCCTCGTCCCCGAAGACGAGCCTGCGGGTGTGGGAGTGCAGCCCGTCGGCGCCGACGACGAGGTCGAAGCGGCGGGGCGCGCCGCGCTCGAAGGTCACGTCGATGCCTTCGGAGTCCTCGGTCAGCGAGGCGATGGAGTCTCCGAAGACGTACTCCACGTCCTGGGCGGTGCGTTCGTACAGGATCCTGGACAGCTCGCCGCGGAAGATCTCCACGTCGCCGCTCATCAGGAACGCGGGCAGGTCCACCCGCTCGGTGTCGTCGGCCTCCACGATGGTCTGCCGGCCCATGTGGGTCTGCCTGCGGTGGACCTCGTCCCAGATACCCATACGCCGCAGCACGGTGCGGTGCACGTCGCCCCGGAAGTCCACGGCGAAGCCGCCCTCGCGCAGGGCGGGCGCCTTCTCCAGGACGGTGACGCGGGCTCCGTGGCGGGTGAGCCACAGGGCGAGGGCGGGGCCCGCGATGCTGGCGCCGGAGATCAGGACGTCCAGGTGGGCGAGGCTGTGGGCGGGGGTCGGAGCCGCGTGCTTGGTGCGGGGCGCGGGCCGGGGGGCGGGCGTCGTGGGCCGGTGGGTGCTCGGGTGGGTACCGCTCGTCCGGTTCGTCATGCCGGGAAGCATCGGGGGCCCCGCTGACCGTCCGCCTACCGTTCGCTGACCGCCGCCGACCGCAGACTCCGGCCCTCCTCGAAGGCCTTCTCGTACGCCTGCGGGGTGAGCCGCGCGCGGGCCGCCGCCACGACCCCCACGACGTCGGGGTCGTCCGCGATCAGCGTGCCGCGCAGGCCGTGCGCGGCGCCCAGGAGCAGGGCGGCCCGCTCCGGGTCCTTGGCGACGGCCGCCAACGCCTCGGCCACCTGGGCCAGTTCGCCGACCCCCGGGAGAGGGGCGCCGCCGCCGGACGGCGGCACGCCGGCGCCGCAGGCCAGCACCCGGGCCTGCTCGAACCAGTCGGCCGCGTCCCGGACACGCTCCTCGGCGAGCGCCGTACGGCCCAGGCCGATCAGGATCCGCACGCTCTCCCCGAGGCTGAACCAGTTGGCGGCGCACGTCTCCAGAGCCGCTTCGTAGTGCGCACGCGCGCGTGCCGTGTCGCCGCCGAGCCGGGCCACGTCCCCGAGACCGCGCAGGGCGACCGCCACCTTGTCGGGCGCGCCGATGCTGCGGGCCAGCGCGGCGGCGCGCGCGCAATGGGCCGCGGCCCCCTCCAGGTCGCCCAGGTGCCGCAGGACCGTGGCGCGCTGGTGCAGCAGGTCGGCGGTCTCCTCCGGCGCCGCCAACTCCCTGACGTGCACCAGGCCTTCGTCGAGCAGGGCGAGGGCCGTGACCCGCTCGCCCCGCCAGTCGGCGAACATGCCCAGCGGATCCAGGCAGTTGGCCATGCCCCAGCGGTCACCGGCCGCACGGAAGCCCTCCAGGGCCCGGGCGAAGGCCGCCTCGGCCGCGTCCGCGCCGCCCGCGAACATCTCCTGGAAGCCCGCCCCGAGGTCGAGCAGGGCGACGTTCCACGGATGGTCGCCGACCTGCGCCCGCACCCGGTCCTCCCGGGCCCGCACCGGCCCGCCGACGACCGACCGGAGCACCAGCAGGTAGGGCAGTCGCAGCGGCCCCTCCAGGCCGGTGAAGAGCGTGTCCACGCGCGCGAGGCGGTCCTCTTCGCCGGGGTCGTCGCCCTCGCCCGCGATGGTGTTCATCAGGCACAGGACGTACTCCTCCGCGAGGCCGTCCGGCGGCCCGCCGCCCACGGCGTCCAGGAGCTCCGCGGCGAGCGCCCTGCGCTCCCCGTAGCGGCCGCGCAGCCGCCAGTACCAGGACAGGGCGGCCATCAGCCGCAGCCCGTCGGGCGGCGCGGTGCGGGTGAGGTGGCGGAGCGCGGCGTCCAGGTTCGTCTGCTCGGCGTCCAGCCGGGCCAGCCAGGGCAGCTGCTCCCGGCCGCGCAGCCGCGGCTCCGCGGCCGTGGCAAGGCTCAGGTGGTACGCGGCGTGCGCGGCCCGCAGGCGCTCCTGTTCGCCCGCCTCGGCCAGCCGCTCGGCGCAGAACGCGCGGATGGTCTGCAGCATGCCGTAGCGCCCGCCGGTGACGTCCAGGAACGACTTCTCCGCGAGGGAGGCGAGCAGGTCCTCCGGGAAGGGGATCCCGCACACCGCCTCCACGGCCTCGCCCGTCGCGCCGCCGGGGAACACGGTCAGCCGCCGTGCCAGCTCCCGCTCCTCGTCGTCGAGCAGCTCCCAGCTCCACTCCACGACCGCGTGCAGGGTGCGGTGCCGGGGCGCCTTCGTGCGGTCCCCGCGCGAGAGCAGCCGGAAGCGGTCGCCGAGCCGGGCGGCGAGCTCGTCCAGGGTGAGGGTGCGCAGCCGCGCGGCGGCCAGCTCGATGGCGAGCGGCAGCCCGTCGAGGGCCGCGCATATCTCGTCGGTCAGCGCCCGCTCGCGCTCGTCGCGCGGGCCCGCGAGATCGGGCCGCACGGCCGCCGCCCGGTCGGCGAACAGCCGGGCCGCCGGGCCCGCGGGGAGCGGCGGCACCGGCCACAGCACCTCGCCGGTGATGCCGAGCCCCTCCCTGCTGGTGGCGAGCACCCGTACCCCGGGGCAGGCCCCCAGCAGCAGTCCCGCGGTCCGGGCCGCGTCCTCGACGAGGTGCTCGCAGTTGTCCAGGACGAGCAGCAGCTCACGGTCCCGCAGCACGGAAAGGAGCCGCTCCGCGGTGTCGCCGCCCTGGGCGGGGAAGCCGTCCCGCACGCCGAGCGCGGACAGGATCGCGTACGCCACGCGGGAGCCGTCGGCGAGCGGCGCGAGCTCCACGAAGCAGACGTCGGGCAGCGCCCGCGCGGCCTCGACCGCCAGCCGCGTCTTGCCCGCGCCGCCCGGCCCGGTGAGCGTGACCAGACGGGCCCCGGCCAGCAGCGCGCCGATCCGCGCCAGCTCGTCACCGCGTCCGACGAACCGCGTCAGCTGCGCGGGCACGCCCCGCTGCCTGGCCGGCTCCCGGCCCTGGAGCAGCTCCCGGTGGAGTGCGGCGAGCTCGGGGGAGGGGTCGGCGCCGAGCTCGTCGGCGAGGGTGCGCCGGGCGTCCTCGTACGCCGTGAGTGCCTCCGCGGGCCGCCCGGCCGCGTGCAGCGCCCGCATCAGCTGCCCGTGCAGCCGCTCGCTCAGCGGGTGCCCGGCGAGCAGCTCCCGCAGTTCGGGCACCAGGTCGGCGCCGCCGCCCAGCGCCAGATCCGCCTCGATACGGTCCTGCACGGCGGCCAGCCGCAGCTCTTCCAGGCGGGTGGCGCGGGGCGGGGTGGCCGGCAGGTCGGCGAGCGCGGCCCCGCGCCACAGCCCGAGCCCTTCCCGCAGCAGGGCGGCGGCGCGCGCGTGGTCCCCGGCGCCGAGGGCGCGGCGTCCCTCGCGGGCCAGCCGCTCGAAGCGGTGCAGGTCGACGTCCTCGGGCTCGACGGCGATGCGGTACCCGGCCGGGACGGCCCCGATGTCCACGGCCAGCCGCTTGCGCAGCCGGGACACCTGGGACTGCAGGGCGTTCGCCGCACCCGCGGGCGGCTCGTCGCCGTAGAGACCTTCGGTGAGAGCGGCCACGGAGACGGCGCGGCCCGCGTCCAGGAGGAGCAGGGTCAGCAGTGCGCGGGGGCGCGGTCCGCCGGGGTCCAGCGGGGTGCCGTCGGGGGCGCGGACGTCGAGGGGACCGAGGATGCCGAAGCGCATCCGCCAGATTCTGGCAGCCCGCACGCGCGCGTGGAGGGCCGCACGGCGGTCGGCTCCGGGAAACGGGCAGACGAAAAAGCCGGCTCCCCGAAGGGAACCGGCTGATTCAGCAACCAGCTAGGTGGCCGCGCTGGCGTCAGCGCGAGACCTTGCCGGCCTTGATGCACGAGGTGCAGGCGTTGAGGCGCTTCGGCGTCCCGCTCACCACGGCACGCACACGCTGGATGTTCGGGTTCCAGCGACGGGGCGTACGGCGGTGCGAGTGCGAGATGTTGTTGCCGAAGCCCGGCCCCTTGCCACAGACGTCGCAGTTGGCAGCCACGGGTCACTCCAAAGACTTCAGATGCACTTACGGTTAAACCCGGCATGCCGGGATCAGTGCAATGATCGGAGTGGCGTTGCCAGGAGGAATGTCCCGATGCGTATCGGGCAACCGGAGCAGCATACAACGACTGCTTCGGTACAACGAAACTACCATGTCTCGCCCGGCCCCCGACCCGGGCCCGGTGTTCACCCGGGGTCTACGCTGCGTCCATTCCGGATGGTCAAGGAGGCGAACAGGTGCCGCAGAACCTCGACGCGGTCGCGGTGCGCGCCTGGTGCCGACTGGCTCTGGACGCCCTCGGCAGGGCCCGCGAGGAGATCGACTCCATCAACGTCTATCCGGTCGCCGACGGGGACACCGGGACGAACCTCTATCTGACCGTGGAATCCGCCTCGCAGGCGGTCGACGCCGCCTTCACGGGACACGAGCCCGCCCTCCCCTCGCTGGCCGAGACGGTGCGCGCGATGGCGCACGGGGCGCTGCTCGGGGCCCGCGGGAACTCGGGCACGATCCTGTCGCAGCTGCTGCGGGGGATGGCCCAGGTCATCGGCGGCGCCGACGACGAGGCCCGTGAGGCAGATCACGCCGGCCATGCCGGAGGGACGGTCCTGGAGCGCGCGCTCCGGCAGGCCGCCGAGTCCGCCTACCAGGCCGTCGCCCACCCGGTCGAGGGCACCGTCCTGACCGTGGCCACCGCGGCGGCACGGGCCGCCACCGGCACGGCGGGCGACTGCGGGACGGTGGCCAGGGCGGCGTACGAGGGGGCCTGCACGGCCCTCGCGGCGACGCCGGGGCAGCTCGCGGTGCTCGGCCGCGCGGGCGTGGTGGACGCCGGCGGGCGCGGGCTCGTGGCGGTCCTCGGAGCGCTGGTCGCCGCCCTGGCGGGGGAGACCGTGGCGCCCAGGGGCGCGGAGAGCCCGCACAGCCGGGTGGCGGCCGTGGACTGCGAGGAGTCGCCCGGCGACGAGGGCGGCCCGGCCTTCGAGGTGATCTACCTCCTGGAGGCGGACGACGCCGCCGTCGCCCGCCTGCGCACCCGGCTCGACCGGCTCGGCGACTCCCTCGTGGTGGTCGGCGGCGACGGCCTGTGGAACGTCCACGTCCACGTCGACGACGCGGGCGCAGCCGTCGAGGCGGGCGTGGAGGCGGGCCGCCCCCACCGCATCCGGATCACCCACTTCGGAGTGGGCGACGCCCACACCACCGCCCAGCCGCCCCGCGAGCGCGCACAGCGGGCCATCGTCGCCGTCGTCCCGGGCGAGGGCCTCGCCGGGCTCTACGCGGAGGCGGGCGCCACCACCGTGCCCGCGCGCGTGGGGGAGCCGCCCGCGAGCGGCGAGCTGGTGGACGCGATCCGCCGGGCCCACGCCCGCGAGGTGGTGCTGCTGCCCAACGACGCCGAGCTGCGGCACACCGCGGCCGCCGCCGCCGAGCAGGCCCGCACGGAAGGCGTCCGGGTCGCGCTCATCCCCACCCGCTCCGCGGTCCAGGGCATCGCGGCGCTCGCCGTGCACGAACCGGACCGGCGCTTCGACGAGGACGTCGTCGCCATGACCTCGGCGGCCGGTGCCACCCGCTACGGCGAACTGGCCGTCGCCGAGCGCCAGTCCTGGACCATGGCCGGCATCTGCCAGACCGGGGACATGCTCGGCCTGATCGACGGCGACGTCGCGGTGATCGGCTCCGAGGTGGCCCGCACGGCCGTCTCCGTCCTGGACCGGATGCTCTCGGCGGGCGGCGAGATGGTCACGCTCGTCCTCGGCGAGTCCGTGCCCGACACCGTCGCCGAGCTCCTGGAGAAGCACGTGCGCGAGGCCTACCTGGCCGTCGACACCGTCGTCTACCGCGGTGGACGGCAGGCCGCGCTGATGCTCATCGGCGTGGAGTAGCCGCCCCGGCGGGGACGCCCGCGGCCGCGGATCCGGGGGACCTTCGGCGGATTGTCGGTGCCGTGGTGTGCAATGGATCTCGTGCCCGCGCTCGAAGAACCCCTGAAGAAAGTGGTCGGCCCCGCCACGGCGAAGGTGATGGCCGAGCATCTCGACCTGCACACGGTCGGCGACCTCCTGCACCACTACCCCCGCCGGTACGCGGAGCGGGGCGAGCTCACCCGCCTCGCCGACCTGCCGCTGGACGAGCACGTCACGGTGGTCGCCCAGGTCGCGAGCGCGCGCATCCTGAAGTTCAACGGCGGGCGCGGCCAGCGCCTCGAAGTCACGATCACCGACGGCGGCGGCCAGGTCCAGCTCGTCTTCTTCGGCCGCGGCATCCACAAGCCGCACAAGGACCTGCTGCCCGGCACCCGCGCGATGTTCGCGGGCAAGGTGTCGGTCTTCAACCGCAAGATGCAGCTGGCCCACCCGGCGTACGAACTGCTGCGGGCCGACGGCGACGAGGTCGGCGAGGCCGTCGGCTCCTGGGCCGGCGCCCTCCTGCCGATCTACCCGGCCACCGCCAAGCTGGAGTCCTGGAAGATCGCCAAGTCCGTCGACATGGTGCTGCCCAGCGCCCAGGAGGCCGTGGACCCGCTGCCCGCCGCCCTGCGCGACGGCCGCGGCCTCGTCCCGCTCACCGAGGCGCTCCTGAAGATCCACCGGCCGCACACCAAGGCGGACATCGCCGCCGCCCGCGACCGCCTCAAGTGGGACGAGGCCTTCGTCCTCCAAGTCGCCCTGGCCCGGCGGCGGTACGCGGACGCGCAGCTGCCCGCCGTGGCCCGCAGGCCCAAGGAGGGCGGCCTGCTCGACGCCTTCGACGCCAAGCTGCCCTTCACGCTCACCCAGGGCCAGGAGAAGGTCTCCGAGGAGATCTTCGACGACCTGGCGACCGAGCACCCGATGCACCGCCTCCTCCAGGGCGAGGTCGGATCGGGCAAGACGATGGTCGCGCTGCGCGCCATGCTCGCCGTCGTGGACGCGGGCGGGCAGGCCGCGATGCTCGCGCCCACCGAGGTCCTCGCCCAGCAGCACCACCGCTCCATCGTCGAGATGATGGGCGAGCTCGCCGAGGGCGGGATGCTCGGCGGCGCCGAGCAGGCCACCAAGGTCACGCTGCTCACCGGCTCCATGGGCGCCGCCGCCCGCCGCCACGCCCTGCTCGACCTGGTCACCGGCGAGGCCGGGATCGTCATCGGCACGCACGCGCTGATCGAGGACAAGGTCCAGTTCCACGACCTGGGCCTGGTCGTCGTCGACGAGCAGCACCGCTTCGGCGTCGAGCAGCGCGACGCCCTGCGCGGCAAGGGCAAGCAGCCCCCGCACCTCCTGGTCATGACCGCCACCCCGATCCCGCGCACGGTCGCGATGACCGTCTTCGGCGACCTGGAGACGTCCGTCCTGGACCAGCTCCCCGCGGGCCGCTCGCCGATCGCCAGCCACGTCGTCCCCGCCCAGGACAAGCCGCACTTCCTCGCCCGCGCCTGGGAGCGGGTGCGCGAGGAGGTGGCCAAGGGCCACCAGGCGTACGTGGTCTGCCCCCGCATCGGCGACGACGTCGACGAGTCCGCCGACCCCAAGAAGGCCCAGAAGGCCCAGAAGAAGGCGGAGGAGGAGGCCACCGCCGAGAAGCGGCCCCCGCTCGCCGTTCTGGACGTCGCCGAGCAGCTCGCCCACGGCCCCCTGCAGGGGCTGACGGTCGAGGTCCTGCACGGCCGCATGCAGCCCGACGACAAGGACGCGGTGATGCGCCGCTTCGCCGCGGGCGAGACCCAGGTCCTGGTCGCGACGACGGTCATCGAGGTCGGGGTGAACGTCCCGAACGCCACCGCGATGGTGATCATGGACGCCGACCGCTTCGGCGTCTCCCAGCTGCACCAGCTGCGCGGCCGCGTCGGCCGCGGCTCGGCGCCCGGCCTCTGCCTCCTGGTCACCGACATGCCCGAGGCCAGCCCGGCCCGCGGCCGCCTCGGCGCCGTCGCCGCCACGCTCGACGGCTTCGAGCTCTCCCGCATCGACCTGGAGCAGCGCCGCGAGGGCGACGTGCTCGGCCAGGCCCAGTCCGGCGTCCGCTCCAGCCTGCGGATGCTCGCCGTCATCGAGGACGAGGAGATCATCGCCGCCGCCCGCGACGAGGCGGTGACCGTGGTCGCCGACGACCCCGACCTGGAGCGGCTGCCCGCCCTGCGCACCGCCCTGGACGCCCTGCTCGACGCCGAGCGCGAGCAGTACCTCGACAAGGGGTGAGACCGGCGCACGCCATATCGTGGAGGGGTGGGCCCACGCACCGGGCGCACTCCGGCAAGCCAGAAGGATTCAGATGACCCGCGTGATCGCCGGCACGGCCGGCGGACGCCGCCTGGCCGTCCCGCCGGGCAACGGCACCCGCCCCACGTCCGACCGCGCGCGCGAGGGCCTCTTCTCCACCTGGCAGGCCCTCCAGGGCACGCTCGACGGCGCCCGCGTCCTCGATCTGTACGCGGGCTCGGGCGCCGTCGGCCTGGAGGCCCTCTCCCGCGGCGCGGGACACACCCTGCTCGTCGAGGCGGACGCCCGGGCCGCCCGCACCATCAGGGAGAACGTGAAAGCGGTCGGCCTGCCCGGCGCCGAGGTGCGGGCGGGCAAAGCGGCCCAGATCGTCCAGGCCGGCGCCCCGGCCACCCCGTACGACCTGGTCTTCCTCGACCCGCCGTACGCCGTCGGGGATGACGATCTTCGGGAGATCCTGCTCACACTCCGCTCGGAGGGCTGGCTCACCGACGACGCGCTCGTCACCGTTGAACGCAGTACAAGAGGCGGAGAATTCGGCTGGCCGGAGGGTTTCGAGTCCCTCAGGTCCCGTCGCTACGGCGAGGGGACGTTTTGGTACGGTCGCGCCGCCTCTACGTGCGACGACTCAGTGATCGCGCCATGACCGGACCGGAGAGCGAGGGACTCACGTTGCGCCGCGCCGTCTGTCCGGGGTCGTTCGACCCCATCACCAATGGACATCTCGACATCATCGCCCGCGCCTCCAAGCTGTACGACGTGGTGCACGTCGCGGTGATGATCAACCAGTCGAAGAAGGGCCTGTTCGAGATCGAGGAGCGGATCGAACTGATCCGCCAGGTCACCGCCGACTTCGGCAACGTCGAGGTGGAGTCCTTCCACGGCCTCCTCGTCGACTTCTGCAAGCAGCGCGACATCCCCGCCATCGTCAAGGGCCTGCGCGCGGTCAGCGACTTCGACTACGAACTCCAGATGGCCCAGATGAACAACGGGCTCTCCGGCGTCGAGACGCTCTTCGTCCCGACCAACCCCACCTACAGCTTCCTCTCCTCCTCACTGGTCAAGGAGGTCGCGGCCTGGGGCGGCGACGTCGCCCACCTGCTGCCCCCGCTCGTCCACGAGGCCCTGGTCGAACGCCTGGGCAAGAAGTGACGCCCCGGGCCTCGAACTGACAGTGCGTCACCCGGTGTCGGGCGGGCACCCGTCGGCCGTACAGTCGTCCCGTCCGTCTCCCAACCAGCTGTAGAGAGTGGCGAGCACACGGTGGACGTGCAGAAGAAGCTCGACGACATCGTCGAGGCGATCGGCAGCGCCCGGTCCATGCCCATGTCGGCCTCGTGCGTGGTCAACCGCGCCGACCTGCTCTCGATGCTCGAAGAGGTGCGCCAGGCCCTGCCCGGCTCCCTCGCGCAGGCCCAGGAGCTCATCGGGGGCCGCGAGCAGCTCGTCGAGCAGGCCCGCCAGGAGGCGGACCGGATCATCGAGACCGCGCACGCCGAGCGCGGCTCGCTGATCTCCGACACCGAGGTCGCCCGCCGCTCCCAGGGCGAGGCCGACCGCATCCTCGCCGAGGCGCGGCAGACCGCCGAGGATGTCCGCGTCGAGGCCGACGACTACGTGGACAGCAAGCTCGCCAACTTCGAGGTCGTCCTCACCAAGACCCTCGGCTCCGTCGGCCGCGGCCGCGAGAAGCTCCTGGGCACCGGACCCGGCCTCGACGAGCAGGGCTACGAGGACGAGGACGCCCCCGAGCGCAGCCACGACCCCGAGACGCTGCGCCGCAACGCCGACGCGTACGTCGACGCCAAGCTCGGCGCCTTCGAGGCGGTCCTCGCCAAGACGCTGGAGGCCGTCGGCCGCGGCCGGCAGACCCTGCACGGCCGGGCCCCCGCCGACGAGCTCGGCACCCTCGGCGAGGGCGCCGCCTCCCAGGGCCACACCACCGACGCCGAGTACCTCGCCGACCTGGCGGGTCCCGCGCCCGCCGCCGCGCCCGCCCCGCAGCAGCCCGCCCAGGCCCCGCCGGTCCCGGCCCAGCAGCCCTACGCCCCGCCCCCGCAGCAGCCCGACCCGTACGGGTACCAGCAGCAGGACCCCTACGGCTACCAGCAGGCGTATGCCCAGCAGGACCCGTACGCCTACCAGCAGCACGGCCAGCACGGCCAGCACGGACAGCACGACCAGCACGGCCAGCACGACCAGTACGGGTACCCCCAGCAGGGCTACGACCCGCTGCAGGGACAGCCGCAGCAGGGCTACGACCAGCAGCAGGCCGCGCCGCACGCGCAGCCCCAGCAGCCCGCAGTGCTGGACGAGACCAGCCTCTTCGACACGACCATGATCAGCGCGGAGCAGCTGCGCGCCTACGAGCAGGGGCGTTAGCGGGGTCGCGGGACCGGATTGGGCCGAGAGCGGAAGGTCAAGTATCCTGGCTCTTCGGTCGCGCATACGTCCGCGACCCAGGCTGCCCACACGAACCGCTTTTCGGCGGCACCGGTGCGGCGGCCCTCCCTTTGGACTTCCAGGATTCGAAAGCAGGAAAAGCCCTGAGCACGCGCCTCGACCACCGAAACCCCCTCGTGTTCGACACACACGAGCTGGGTCGGCGTCCCGGTGCCATGCAGCGGCTGACCCGCGGGATCGAGGCGCCCGGTTCGCCGGGTGCCCTCGGCATCGAAGGGGTCATCGGAGTGCCGCAGGGCGCGCCGGTCGAGCTGGAGATCCGCCTCGAGTCGGTCATGGAAGGGGTGCTTGTCACAGGCACCGCCCGTGCATCGGCGAAGGGGGAGTGCGTAAGGTGTCTGGAGCCGCTCGAGCTGGAGCTCGAAGCGGACTTCCAGGAGATGTTCTCGTACCCTGACGCCGACGACCGGGGCCGTGTGAAAGCGGAGCCGGCCGACGACGCCGAGGAAGACGAGGACAGGCTCTATCTCGAGGACGGCCTGTTCGACCTCGAGCCCGTGCTGCGTGATGCGGTGGTGCTCGCACTGCCGATGCAGCCGGTGTGCCAGGACGACTGCGAGGGACTGTGCTCCGAATGCGGAGTGCGGCTCTCGGACGAGCCGGGCCACCACCACGACGCCGTCGACATCCGTTGGGCGGCACTGCAGGGACTCGCTGGCACCATCCAGGACGGCGAGAAGGACGAGATGAGCGGCGCCGAAGCGGAAGCGGGCGTCGACGAGAAGCAGGAGAAGTAGCCGTGGCTGTTCCGAAGCGGAAGATGTCGCGCAGCAACACGCGCCACCGCCGGTCGCAGTGGAAGGCTGCGGTCCCCACCCTGGTTTCGTGTGAGCGTTGCCAGGAGCCCAAGCAGCAGCACATCGCGTGCCCGAGCTGCGGCACCTACAACAAGCGCCAGGTCCTCGAGGTCTGAGCGGCTGGTGAGAGGCACCGTGTCTAGCCCCAAGAAGGCGGAAGACGCCAAGAAACTGGCGGAGACAACGGCCTCGTCCCACACGCTTCTGGAAGGGCGGCTCGGGTACAAGCTCGAGTCCGCCCTTCTGGTGCGCGCGCTGACCCACCGTTCGTACGCGTACGAGAACGGCGGTCTGCCGACGAACGAGCGGCTCGAGTTCCTCGGGGACTCCGTGCTCGGCCTCGTCGTCACGGACACGCTGTACCGCACCCACCCCGACCTGCCCGAAGGCCAGCTGGCCAAGTTGCGGGCCGCGGTGGTCAATTCGCGTGCGCTGGCGGAGGTCAGCCGCGGCCTCGAACTCGGCTCCTTCATCCGGCTCGGCCGGGGCGAAGAGGGCACGGGAGGCCGGGACAAGGCATCCATCCTCGCCGACACCCTTGAAGCGGTGATCGGCGCGGTCTATCTGGACCAGGGTCTGGACGCGGCGGGCGAGCTGGTGCACCGGCTCTTCGACCCGCTGATCGAGAAGTCCTCGAACCTGGGCGCGGGCCTGGACTGGAAGACCAGTCTGCAGGAGCTCACCGCGACCGAGAGCCTCGGCGTGCCCGAGTACCTCGTCACGGAGAGCGGCCCCGACCACGAGAAGACCTTTACTGCTGCCGCCCGCGTCGGAGGCGTCTCGTACGGCACCGGCACCGGCCGCAGCAAGAAGGAAGCGGAGCAGCAGGCCGCGGAGTCCGCGTGGCGCGCGATTCGTGCCGCCGCGGACGAGCGGATCAAGGCGGCCGAGGCCGCCGCTGCCGAGCGGCCCGAGGGAAGCGCCGACGCTCCCTCGGCCTGACGGCCGCACTCCTTTTGGTGCCGGCCGCCCTCCCACCCGGAGGGCGGCCGGCACCGTGCATTCCCGCGCCGTCCCGGCCGGCTGCGCACGCACCCCCATCGCCTCACTCGTCACCCCGGAGCGGACATGCCCGAGCTGCCCGAAGTCGAAGTCGTCCGGCGCGGTCTGGAGCGCTGGGTCAGCGGGCGGCTCGTCCGTGAGGTGCAGGTGCTGCACCCGCGGGCGGTCCGGCGGCACCTGGCGGGCGGCGCGGACTTCGGGGCGCGGCTCGCGGGCCACCGGATCGGCCTCGCCCGGCGGCGCGGCAAGTACCTGTGGCTGCCGCTCGCCGACTCCTCGCAGTCCGTCCTGGCCCATCTGGGCATGAGCGGCCAGCTCCTCGTGCAGCCCCAAGAGGCCCCGGACGAGAAGCACTTGAGGATCCGGGTGCGCTTCGCGGACGACCGGGGCACCGAGCTGCGCTTCGTCGACCAGCGCACCTTCGGCGGGCTGTCGCTGCACGACAACACCCCCGACGGGCTCCCCGACGTCATCGCGCACATCGCACGCGACCCGCTCGACGCGGCGTTCGACGACGCGGCCTTCCACCTCGCGCTGCGCGCCCGCCGTACGACGATCAAGCGGGCGCTGCTCGACCAGTCGCTGATCAGCGGGGTCGGCAACATCTACGCGGACGAGGCCCTGTGGCGCGCGAAGGTGCACTACGAGCGCCCCACCGGCACCTTCACCCGCCCGCGCACGGCCGAACTCCTCGGCCATGTACGGGACGTGATGAACGCGGCGCTCGCCGTGGGCGGCACCAGCTTCGACAGCCTCTACGTCAACGTGAACGGCGAGTCGGGCTACTTCGACCGGTCGCTGGACGCGTACGGCAGGGAGGACGAGCCGTGCAGGCGCTGCGGCACGCCGATCCGCCGGCGCCCCTGGATGAACCGGTCCAGCTACTTCTGCCCCCGCTGTCAGCGGCCGCCGCGCGCCTCGTCGTAGCGCTCCTGCGCCGCCCGCACCTCGTCCTGACGCCCTTCCACGCAGTGGATCAGCGCCAGCAGGCGTCCTGCGACCTCGGTGCCCAGCGGGGTGAGGCGGTAGTCCACGCGCGGTGGGTTGGTCGGCCGCGCGTCCCGGTGGACCAAGCCGTCGCGCTCCAGCGCGTGCAGGGTCTGGGAGAGCATCTTCTCGCTCACGCCGTCGACGCGGCGGCGCAGTTCGTTGAAGCGCAGCGTGCCGTCGTACAGCGCTCCCAGGGTGAGCGCGCCCCAGCGTCCGGTGACGTGCTCCAGCGTGCTCCGCGAAGGGCACTTCCGGGAGAAGGCGTCGTACGCCGGGTCGGTGGCTTCCATCCTTCGAGCTTACTCCCGCACAGCGCTAACCCATGGTTAGTGCCGGTGGTCGGTGCGGGCGGTCAGAAGCCGAAGTCCTGCGTCCACCACGGGCCGCCCGTCGCGAAGTGCGCGCCGACGCCCAGCGTCTTGTACTCGCAGTTGAGGATGTTGGCGCGGTGGCCCGAGCTGTTCATCCAGGCGTCCATGACGGCCTTGGCGTCGGCCTGGCCGCGGGCGATGTTCTCCCCGCCCAGGTTCGGGATCCCGGCCTTCTCGGCGCGGTCCCACGGGGTGGCGCCGTCCGGGTCGGTGTGGTCGAAGAAGTCGCGCTTCGCCATGTCGGCGCTGAAGTCACCGGCCAGCTTCGCCAGCCGGGCGTCCGCCCGCAGCGGCCGGCAGCCCGCCGTGGCGCGCTCCTGGTTGACCAGGGTGAGCACCGCCGCCTCGGCCGCGTCCTCGTCGGACGGCGAGGGCGTGCTCGCCACCGGGGCCTCGGGCTTCTTCTCGGCCGTACGGGTCGGGCTCGGCGCCGACTCGTCCTTGACGTCCTCGTCGGCCTTCGGCTGTGCGGCCGGGGCCGACGGCTGCCGGGACGGGGTGTGCGACGGCTTCGGGTCGGCCGCGGAGGGTGTGGGCTTCGGCGCCTCGGCGCGGCCTGTGCCCCGGCTCGGCGCCGGCGCGGTGCGGTCGGCGTGGCCGTCCGTGCCGCCCTGGGCGTCCACCTCGGTCGGGGCGGCGGCGGAACGTACCTTGCCGGAGTCGCC
Organism: Streptomyces sp. NPDC002564; assembly: GCF_042889645.1. NCBI lineage: Bacteria > Bacillati > Actinomycetota > Actinomycetes > Kitasatosporales > Streptomycetaceae > Streptomyces > Streptomyces sp. NPDC002564. The sequence continues at coordinate 1,358,597 of NZ_JBIARE010000001.1, forward strand.
CCCGCCACCGAGCTGGTAGTTGTCCCCGCCGGGCAGCAGGCCCGCGGCGACCGCGACGGCACCCATGGCGACGGCGGCGGAGACGCCGAGCAGGCCGGTGCGCACCGGAGTGGCGGCGCGGCCCTTCCGGCGGTGCGACACCGCTCCCGGGGGGAATTCAGGGGTGGCGGCGGCCTGTCCAGCGCCGGAGCGTCGGTGGCGTCCCATCTCCTGGCCTTTCGTCCTTTAAGATCTTCGTCCTTTAAGATCAACGTGACTCACCCATATGGGTGAGGCTCATCGAGTCGCGACTGTACGCGATGGCGCATGGGGACGAAGTGCTACGAGTGCAATTGGCCGGTTAGCGTGCACCCATGAACGAAGACGTGCGACTCACCGCCTGGGTGCGAGGACGCGTACAGGCCGTGGGATTCCGCTGGTTCACGCGGGCCAAGGCGCTGGAGATCGGCGGCCTGAGTGGTTTTGCTCTCAATCTGGAGGACGGCCGCGTACAAGTGGTCGCCGAGGGCCCCCGGGCGGGCTGCCAGAAACTGCTCGACTGGCTCCGCGAGGGCGACACACCCGGGCGGGTCGACGGAGTCACGGAGATCTGGGACACACCGCGTGGCATATACGAGAGCTTCGCCATCCGCTGACCCTGACCCGGGAGGACGCGGCGGGACGGGGGCGCCGCGGCCCCGGACGCGTGTCCGAGGCAACTGCCCGGGGCAGAAAAAGCCTGGTGGTTGCCAAGAACGGCTTGTCGTGGCAGGCTCCGCAAGTAAGGATGATCTCCACGCCCCCAGGGCCCCGAAGGAGTAGCCGCGCCGCCCGTTCCGAGGCCGCGCGCCCCCGGGTCGCCCGCCAATACGGGGTGTGATCGTGTTGACCGTCAAACTTTTTGGTGAGACTCTGGAAGCCCCGCGCACCTTAGCTGTTTGGCATGTGAGAACGGCCAGCAAGACCCCAGCAGAACAATGAGTGCCAAGCACCGCGGGTGCGATTCCCTCACGACCCACACCGCTTCGGTCGGTCACTCAGTGTGGAGGACCATCCATCATGGCAAAGGCGCTTCTCGGTTACGTCGGCGGCAGCGACCCGCGACTCCTCGCCGAGATGCGACGGCTCCAGCAGCGTGTCCAGGACCTGGAATCCGAGCTCGTTCGGATCCAGGCCGAGAACGACTCGCTCGCGGCTGCCGCTTCTCACGATTCGCTCCTGGAGAGCATCGACGTACCCCAGGCGGAGCCTGCGCTCACCTGACCACTCATCCCTACGAGAGCACGTCATCACGGGCCTCCGGAATTCCGCGCCCATAGGTAAGCAAGTGGTCGGGCTGTGATGTCAGCTGCTTGCCGCCAGATCTGCAAGGGACGCTTCGGCGTCCCTTCTTTCTTTCCCCGGCGTACGCTGCTTTCTTTACCGTCTGATGTGCCCTGCACCTTCATCGGTGAAACGGCCAGCGAAAGGTAGAGTCCGACGGCGTGCATCTCAAGGCCCTGACCCTGCGCGGCTTCAAGTCATTCGCGTCGGCGACGACACTGAAGTTCGAGCCGGGCATCACCTGCGTCGTCGGCCCCAACGGCTCCGGCAAGTCCAACGTCGTGGACGCGCTGAGCTGGGTCATGGGCGAGCAGGGCGCCAAGTCCCTGCGCGGCGGCAAGATGGAGGACGTCATCTTCGCCGGCACCACCGGGCGGCCCCCGCTCGGCCGCGCCGAGGTGTCCCTCACCATCGACAACTCCGACGGCGCGCTGCCCATCGAGTACGCCGAAGTCACCATCACGCGGATCATGTTCCGCAACGGCGGCAGCGAATACCAGATCAACGGCGACACCTGCCGCCTCCTGGACATCCAGGAACTGCTCTCCGACTCCGGCATCGGCCGGGAGATGCATGTCATCGTCGGACAGGGGCAGCTCGACGGAGTGCTGCACGCCGACCCGATGGGGCGGCGCGCGTTCATCGAAGAGGCCGCGGGCGTCCTCAAGCACCGCAAGCGCAAGGAGAAGGCGCTCCGCAAGCTCGACGCGATGCAGGCCAACCTCGCGCGCGTCCAGGACCTCACCGACGAGCTGCGGCGCCAGCTCAAACCGCTCGGCCGGCAGGCCGCCGTGGCACGCCGGGCCGCCGTCATCCAGGCCGATCTGCGCGACGCCCGCCTGCGGCTGCTCGCCGACGACCTCGTACGGCTGCGCGACGCGCTGAACGCCGAGGTCGCCGACGAGGCCGCCCTCAAGGAGCGCAAGGAGGGCGCCGAGGCCGAGCTCAAGGCGGCGCTGCACCGCGAGGCCCAACTGGAGGAGGAGGTGCGGCGCCTCACGCCGCGCCTGCAGCGCGCCCAGCAGACCTGGTACGAACTGTCCCAGCTGGCCGAGCGGGTGCGCGGCACCGTCTCGCTGGCCGACGCCCGGGTCAAGAGCGCCACCGCCGCACCCCCCGAGGAGCGGCGCGGCCGCGACCCCGAGGACATGGAGCGCGAGGCCGCCCGGATCCGCGAGCAGGAGGCCGAGCTCGAAGCGGCCCTGGAGGCCGCCGAACACGCCCTGGACGACACGGTCGCCCACCGCTCCGACCTCGAACAGCAGCTCGCGGTCGAGGAGCGCAGGCTCAAGGACGTGGCGCGGGCCATCGCCGACCGGCGCGAAGGGCTCGCCCGGCTGCACGGCCAGGTCAACGCGGCCCGCTCGCGGGCGACATCGGCCCAGGCCGAGATCGACCGGCTCGCCCTCGCGCGGGACGGCGCCGCCGAGCGCGCCGTCGCCGCCCAGGAGGAGTACGAACAGCTCAAGGCCGAGGTCGACGGGCTCGACGCCGACGACGCCGAGCTCGGCGAGCGGCACGACACCGCCAAGCGGGAGCTCGCCGAGGCCGAGGCCGCGCTGACCGCCGCGCGCGAGGCGGCCACCGCCGCCGAGCGGAAGCGGGCCGCCGTCGCCGCCCGGCACGACGCCCTCGCGCTCGGCCTGCGGCGCAAGGACGGCACCGGCGCGCTGCTCGCCGCCAAGGACCAGCTCACCGGGCTGCTCGGCCCCGCCGCCACGCTGCTCACCGTCGCCCCCGGCTACGAGGTCCCGGTGGCCGCCGCGCTCGGCGCCTGCGCCGACGCCGTCGCCGTCCGGGGCCCGGCCACCGCCGCCGAGGCCATCCGCCTGCTCCGCAAGCAGGACGCGGGACGGGCCGCGCTGCTGCTGGGCGACGCCCCCGACATCGCCCAGGCGGAACGTTCCGACGGGCCGCCGTACGTCGCCGATCTCGTGCGCGGACCCGACGACCTGATGCCCGCCGTGCGCCGGCTGCTGCGCGGCGTCGTCGCCGTCGGCACCCTGGAGGACGCCGAGGACCTCGTCTACGCGCACCCCGGGCTGACCGCCGTCACCGCCGAGGGGGACCTCCTCGGCGCGCACTTCGCGCAGGGCGGGTCCGCCGGGGCGCCCAGCCTCCTCGAGGTGCAGGCGTCCGTCGACGAGGCCGCCGTCGAGCTGGAACGACTGGCCGCCCAGTGCGAGGAGCTGGCGCGGGAGCAACAGCGGGCGGCGGAGCGCCGCACGCACTGCGTGGCGCTCGTCGAGGAGGTGGGGGAGCGGCGCAGGGCCGCCGACCGCGAGAAGTCCTCCGTGGCGCAGCAGTTGGGTCGCCTGGCCGGGCAGGCGCGCGGCGCCGCCGGGGAGGCCGAGCGCAGCACCGCCGCCGCGGTCACGGCGCAGGACGCGCTGGACCGGGCGGTGGCCGAGGCCGAGGAACTGGCCGAGCGGCTCGCCGTCGCCGAGGAGGCGGGCGACAGCGCGGAGGAGGAGCCCGACACCTCGGTGCGCGACCGGCTCGCCGCCGACGGCGCGAACGCCCGCCAGACCGAGATGGAGGCCCGGCTGCAGGCCCGCACCCACGAGGAGCGCGTGAAGGCACTCGCCGGGCGGGCCGACTCCCTGGACCGCGGCGCCCGGGCCGAGCGCGAGGCACGCGCGCGTGCCGAACAGCGCCGGGCCCGGCTGCGCCACGAGGCCGCGGTCGCCGGGGCCGTCGCCTCCGGCGGGCGTCAGCTGCTCGCCCACGTCGAGGTCTCCCTCGTACGGGCCGAGGAGGAGCGGGCCGCCGCCGAGCGCGCCAAGGAGGTCCGGGAGCGGGAGCTGGCCGCCGCGCGGACCCGGGGGCGCGACCTCAAGGCCGAGCTCGACAAGTTGACGGATTCAGTCCACCGCGGCGAGGTACTCGGTGCCGAGAAGCGGCTGCGGATCGAGCAGCTGGAGGCCAAGGCACTGGAGGAGCTCGGTGTGGAACCGGCGGGACTCGTGGCCGACTACGGCCCCGATCAGCCCGTGCCGCCCTCGCCCCCCGCCGAGGGTGAGGAGCTGCCCGACGACCCGGAGCACCCGCGCAACCGGCCGGTGCCGTTCGTCCGGGGCGAGCAGGAGAAGCGCCTCAGGTCAGCCGAACGGGCGTATCAGCAGCTCGGGAAGGTGAACCCGCTGGCCCTGGAGGAGTTCGCCGCGCTGGAGGAGCGGCACAAGTTCCTCAGCGAGCAGCTCGAAGACCTGAAGAAGACACGGGCCGACCTCCTCCAGGTGGTGAAGGAGGTCGACGAGCGGGTCGAGCAGGTCTTCACGGAGGCGTACCACGACACGGCCCGCGAGTTCGAGGGCGTCTTCTCCCGGCTCTTCCCCGGCGGCGAGGGCCGGCTCGTGCTGACCGACCCGGACAACATGCTGGCCACCGGTGTCGACGTCGAGGCGCGCCCGCCCGGCAAGAAGGTCAAGCGGCTCTCGCTGCTGTCCGGCGGCGAGCGGTCCCTGACGGCCGTGGCGCTGCTCGTCTCGATCTTCAAGGCGCGGCCCAGCCCGTTCTACGTGATGGACGAGGTCGAGGCGGCGCTGGACGACACCAACCTGCAGCGGCTCATCCGCATCATGCAGGAGCTGCAGGAGGCCTCACAGCTCATCGTGATCACGCACCAGAAGCGCACGATGGAGGTCGCCGACGCGTTGTACGGCGTCTCGATGCAGGGCGACGGCGTCTCCAAGGTCATCAGCCAGCGCCTCCGCTAGGCAGCTCCCTTCACCGCTTCAAGACTTGAACACACATCGCCTCAGAGTGCTCATAAATTCACAGCAGCCCACCTATTGACTTCGAAACTTGAAGGCATAGTCTCTGCAACGTTGCTTTTACCTTCAGGTGGTGGGCGGCGTGAAGTTGTGCGCCACTTGAAGAGCTCGCCCCCACCCCCGGCAACGCTGCCGGTGGCCCGAGGAGTACACGTGACCAGCACATCGCAGGCGCCAGATTCCGGAGCCAGAGAGGCCCAGCCGGACCATCTCGGCCATGTCATCTTCATTACGGCGGCCGCCGCGATGGGTGGCTTCCTCTTCGGCTACGACAGTTCGGTGATCAACGGCGCGACCGTCGCGATCCAGCACCGCTTCGACGTCGACGCCAACATGCTCGGCTGGATCATCGCCACCGCGCTGCTCGGCTGTGCCGTGGGCGCCGCCGTGGCGGGACGCATCGCCGACCGCATCGGCCGCATCCGCTGCATGCAGATCGCCGCCGTCCTCTTCGCCGCGAGCGCCATCGGCTCGTCCCTGCCCTTCGCGGCCTGGGACCTGACCGTGTGGCGCTTCATCGGCGGCATCGGCATCGGCATGGCCTCGGTGATCGGCCCGGCCTACATCGCCGAGGTCGCCCCGCCCGCCTACCGCGGCCGGCTCGCCTCCTTCCAGCAGGCCGCGATCGTCATCGGCATCGCGGTCTCCCAGCTGGTCAACTGGGGCATCCTGAACATGGCCGACGGCGACCAGCGCGGCAAGCTGATGGGCCTGGAGGCCTGGCAGTGGATGCTCGGCGTCATGGTCATCCCGGCGCTCCTCTACGGCCTGCTGTCCTTCGCCATCCCCGAGTCGCCGCGCTTCCTGATCTCGGCGGGACGCACCACCGAGGCCAAGAAGGTCCTCGGCGAGGTCGAGGGCACGAACATCGACCTGGACGCGCGCGCCGCCGAGATCGAGGCCGGCATGCGCAGCGAGCACCAGCCGTCCTTCAAGGACCTGCTGGGCAAGGTCGGCTTCCTGCCGATCGTCTGGATCGGCATCGGGCTCTCGGTCTTCCAGCAGCTCGTCGGCATCAACGTGATCTTCTACTACTCGAACCAGCTGTGGCAGTCGATCGGCAAGGACCCGTCCAGCTCGTTCCTGTACTCGTTCGAGACGTCGATCGTGAACATCGTCGGCACGGTCATCGCGATGATCTTCGTCGACCGCATCGGCCGCAAGCCGCTCGCGATCATCGGCTCCGCGGGCATGGCGGCCGCGCTGTTCACCATGGCCTGGGCGTTCTCGTACAAGACCGGCTCCGGTGACACCGTCTCGCTGCCGAACGCGCAGGGTCTGACCGCGATCATCGCGGCCAACGCCTTCGTCCTCTTCTTCGCCCTGTCCTGGGGCGTGGTGGTCTGGGTGCTGCTCGGCGAGATCTTCCCGAACCGGATCCGCGCCGCCGCGCTCGGCGTGGCCGCCTCCGCGCAGTGGCTCGCCAACTTCGCGATCACCAAGACCTTCCCGAGCATGTCCGAGTGGTCGCTGACCGGCTCGTACATCATCTACGGCGCCTTCGCCGCCATCTCGATCCCCTTCGTCATGAAGTTCGTCAAGGAGACGAAGGGCAAGGCCCTGGAGGAGATGGGCTAACCCCCCGCTGCCCCCTCCTCTCCAGGAAGCTGCCCCGGCCCAAGGACGCGTGACTCACTTGTCCTTGAGCCGGGGCAGTACGTTTTCGCAGAAGTGGTGCAGGCTGCGCCAGCCCTCGTCGACGGGCATGCCGCCGGAGAGCGGGTGCAGGACCAGGCTCTCGGCGCCGCCCTTGGCGTGGGCCACGCACTCGTCGGGCGTCAGGACGCGGTAGACGCCCTCCGCGCGCAGCTCCGGCACCGTGGTGGCCGCCGACTTCACCGCCGAGCGGATGTCCTTGGACTGCCAGGAGGCGTACGTGCGCGCCTCGTGCAGGAAGTGCTCGCCGTGCTCGGCCCAGGTGCGGTCGGGGTCGTCCGCGATGTGCAGCAGCGGGGTCTCGGCGGCCGGCATCATCGTCCAGCCCTGGGTGCCGTGCTCGGCGAGCTGCTCGGTGTAGTACGCCGCCAGCTCCGGCAGGTGGGCGCTGGGGAAGAACGGCAGGCCGAGCCGGGCGGCGCGGCGGGCCGCGGCCCGGGAGGAGCCGCCCACGAGCAGCAGCGGGTGGGGCCGGGTGAAGGGGCGCGGGGTGATGCGCACCGTGCGGTCCCGGAACGTGAAGGGCTCGCCCGTCCACGCCTTCAGCAGCGTCTCCAGGAGCTCGTCCTGGAGCTTGCCGCGCCGCTTCCAGTCGACGCCGGCCTGCTCGTACTCCTCGGGCCGGTAGCCGATCCCCGCCACCGTGACCAGGCGTCCCGCGCTCAGCAGGTCGAGCACGGCGATGTCCTCGGCGAGCCGCAGCGGGTCGTGCAGCGGCCCGATGATCGCGGACACCGTCACCGCGATGCGCCGGGTCGCGCCGAAGACCGCGCCCGCGAAGGTGAAGGGCGAGGAGATCCAGTTGTTCTCGGCGCCGTGGTGCTCCTCCGTCTGCACGGTGGAGATGCCGCGGTCGTCGGCGTAGGCGGCCATCTCCAGGGCGGCCCGGTAGCGCTCGCTGAGCGAGGCGGGCGTGGCCGCGGGATCGACGAGGTTGAAACGTACGACTGTGGCGGGCATGGGAACGTCCCCCTTCACCGTGCGCGGGCGGCGGCGAAGGGGGACGTTAGTTGACGCTGTGTCAGATGAATAGTCCCGTGCGGAAGGTGGTGCGTTCCGCGGCGAAGTTGGCGGGGATCAGGCGGAGACCAGTTCGCTCTCGCCCTCGCCCTTGCCGGTGGTGGGTGCCGCGTCCCGCTCGACGAGCGGGGTCTTCGGCAGGAGCGCGTACAGCACGGCCGCGACGACGATCGTGGTCAGCCAGCCCAGGCCGTGCCGGCCGATCCAGGAGGTGGCGAGCGGGCCGCTGAACCAGTCGACCTTGGTGAAGAGCAGGCCCACCAGCAGGGCGACCGCCCACGCCACCATGGCCTGCCAGGCGAAGCCGGCCTTGTACCAGTAGGCGCTGGTGCGCTTGGTGTCCATCAGCGCCTCGCCGTCGTACGTCTTGCGGCGCAGCATGTCGATGCCGAAGACGCCGATCCAGGCGGAGAACGCGACCGCGAGCAGCGTGAGGAAGGAGATGAACGAGCCCATGAAGCTGGTCGCCACGTTCATCAGGATGTAGCCGAAGATCAGGCTGATGACCGCGTTCACGCTGACCGCCCACGCGCGCGGGACCTTGATGCCGAGCGTCATGGCGGTGAAGCCCGCCGAGTACATCGACATCGAGTTGATCAGCAGCATGCCGATGAGGGCCATCAGCAGGTACGGCACCGCGATCCACATCGGCAGCAGCTCGCCGAGGAAGGAGACCGGGTCCTGCGCCGAGGAGAGCTTCGGGTCGGAGACGGCCATGACCGCGCCCATCAGGACCATCGGGGCGACGACGATGCCGGCGCCGCCGATGGCGTGGCCGATGAGCGGCTTGTTCGAGGCGGTGCGCGGCAGGTAGCGGGTGAAGTCCGGTCCGGTGGGGACCCAGCTGATGCCGCCCGCGGCGATGGTGCCGACGCCCGCGACCATCATCGCGGTGGAGCCCGCGGGCTTGTCGAAGACGGCCGACCAGTCGGTCTCGGCGAGCAGGTAGATCAGCACGAGCACGCTGAACGCGCCGAAGGCGTACGTCGACCAGGTGCTGCAGATGTGCAGGATCTTGCGGCCGAGGCCACTGATCAGGAATGTGCAGGTGACGAAGGCGACCAGGGTGACGACGGTCAGCCAGGTGCTCGACTCGACGCCGAAGCAGATGTTCAGGACGGTGATGATCGCGTACGCGCCGGTGACCGCGTTGATCGTCTCCCAGCCCCAGCGGGCCACCCAGATCAGCGCGCCGGGGAAGAGGTTGCCGCGCTGGCCGAAGACCGCGCGCGAGAGCGTCATGCCCGGCGAGCCGCCGCGCTTGCCCGCGATGGAGATGACGCCGACCATGCCGTAGCTCAGCAGGGGCGAGACGAGCGCGACGACGAGGACCTGCCAGATGTTCAGGCCGTTGGAGACGATCAGGCCCGCACCCATGGTGAGCAGCAGGACGCTGATGTTGGCCGCTACCCAGGTGGGGAAGAGCTCGCGGGTGCGCCCCGTGCGCTCGGCGTCCGGGACGGGCTCAAGGCCGCGCGTCTCGAGTGCGCCTTCGGATTCGGCGGTGGTGCTCATGGGGGTGGGTCCGTGCCTCTCGCTCGGCTCGCAACGCTGCGCGCCGTCGGTGGGGGTGAATGCGATGGACTCTACGCGCGTTGATGCGGGGAGCTCCATCGTACTTTAATCCGAGTAGTGCCCTCGATAGGCATATGTTCCTTGGAGGAAAACACAATCTGGGCCTCTCCGGGGGCCATGGCCGATACTGGACGGGTTATGGAAATCGTCATCCTTGCTGTAGTCATCGCCGTGGTCGTGATCGGCGCGCTCGGCGGGCTCGTGATCGGCAGCCGCAAGAAGAAGCAGCTGCCCCCGCAGGCCCCGTCCAGCACGCCCACCATCACCGCCCCTCCCGCCGAGCCGAAGGTCGGCGAAGAGGCCGAGACGCCGCGCGACGAACCGCGCCGCACGATCGAGGAGGTGGAACTCCCGCTCGCCGAGCCGTCGGCGTCGGCCCCGGTCGTCGAGGAACCGGTCGCCGAAGCCCCGGCCGCGCCGGAGATCGAGACCCCCGAGCCCACCGCGGGACGCCTGGTCCGGCTGCGCGCCCGGCTCTCCCGCTCGCAGAACGCGCTCGGCAAGGGGCTGCTCACGCTGCTGTCCCGCGAGCACCTCGACGAGGACACCTGGGAGGAGATCGAGGACACGCTGCTGACCGCGGACGTCGGCGTCGCGCCCACCCAGGAGCTCGTGGAGCGGCTGCGCGAGCGCGTGCGCGTGCTCGGCACCCGCACCCCGGACGAGCTGCGCGCCCTGCTGCGCGAGGAGCTCGTCAAGCTCCTCGGCACCCCCGAGGGCGCCGACTTCGACCGCACCGTGAAGACCGAGTCCGGCCTGGAGACGCCGGGCATCGTGATGGTCGTCGGGGTCAACGGCACCGGCAAGACCACCACCACCGGCAAGCTCGCGCGCGTCCTCGTCGCCGACGGCCGCTCGGTCGTCCTCGGTGCCGCCGACACCTTCCGCGCCGCCGCCGCCGACCAGCTGCAGACCTGGGGCGAGCGCGTCGGCGCCCGCACGGTCCGCGGCCCCGAGGGCGGCGACCCCGCGTCGATCGCCTTCGACGCGGTCAAGGAAGGCATCGCGGACGGCGCGGACGTCGTCCTGATCGACACCGCGGGCCGGCTGCACACCAAGACCGGCCTCATGGACGAGCTCGGCAAGGTCAAGCGCGTCGTCGAGAAGCACGCCCCGCTGGACGAGGTGCTGCTCGTCCTCGATGCCACCACCGGGCAGAACGGCCTCGTGCAGGCGCGGGTCTTCGCCGAGGTCGTCGACATCACGGGCATCGTCCTCACCAAGCTCGACGGCACCGCCAAGGGCGGCATCGTCGTGGCCGTCCAGCGCGAACTGGGCGTGCCGGTCAAGCTGATCGGTCTCGGCGAGGGCGCGGACGACCTGGCGCCCTTCGAGCCCGAGGCGTTCGTGGACGCGCTGATCGGCGAGTAGCGGATCCGCCGCGGGCCACGGCAGGCGCGGACCACGGCAAGCGCGGACCACGGCAGGCGCGGACCACAGGAAGAAGGGCCCTCTCGCACGGTGCAGGTGCGAGAGGGCCCTTCCGTATGCGGGGCCCGTGAGCCGGGTGGCGCGCGTCCTGCGCATGCTTGGGCGTCCTGCGCGGCCTGGCGTTCTGCGCGTTCTGCGCGTTCTGCGCGTTCTACGCGGGCGACCGGTGGGCGACGTACGCCAGCGTGCCGAGCAGGAGGCGGGCCTGCGGAGGGTTCCGTGCCATGTCGAGCGCGGGGGAGCGCAGCCAGCGGACCGGGCCGAGTCCGCCGCGGTCCGAAGGGGGCGCGGTGATGTGCGTGCCGTGGCCCAGGCCGTGCAGGTCCAGGGCGGCGTCGTCCCAGCCCATGCGGTAGAGCAGCTGGGGGAGTTCGGCCGCGGCGCCGGGGGCGACGAAGAACTGCGCCCGGCCGTCGGGCGTGACCGCCACGGGCCCCAGCGGAAGCCCCATCCGCTCCAGCCGGACCAGGGCGCGCCGCCCCGCCGTCTCCGCCACCTCGATCACATCGAACGCGCGTCCCACCGGCAGCAGGACGGCCGCCCCCGGGAACTGCGCCCAGGCCTGCGCCACTTCGTGCAGCGTGGCCCCGGCCGGGACCTCGGCGGCGAAGTCGAGCGGATGGGCGCCGGGCGTGGCGCAGCCGGCGGCCCCGCACGAGCAGGTGCCGTCGACGGCCCGCGCGCCGGGCACCGCGGCCCAGCCCCACAGCCCGGTGTACTCCGCCACCGCCGTGCAGTCCGACGTGCGGCCGCGCCGCCGTGATCCGGTCCGGGGCCTGTCGGTTCCCCGGATGCCGCCGATCGTGAAGCCCATGCCCCCTCCAACGGGTCGAGCGTGCCGTGGTTACGTGACGGAATGGGATCGTGACCCTGTGTTCTCGGGGTGCCGGCGACGGCGCCCGGTGAACTCGCGGGGGGTGCGCCCGGTGGTACACGCCCCGGCGCACTCCGTTCCGCCCACTTTCCGTCGTCCTATGTCAAGTGAATCGCTTGTCGCCGCCCGGGAGTTCATTCGAAGGGGTGGCGAATGGTGGCGTTTCCGGGATCGCCCTCGCGAGAGGGGTGATCGTAGGATTACTTTCGGTACATGACCCTGGGAGTTCGAGCACCCGTGGGTATGCCGGAGGCAAGTCGGTTTCCTGTTCGATGGGTGACATTCACCGGACGGGCGGCCGCACGGCGCGGCATTCTGTTAGGGCTTGGCGTGGACGACGCACAAGTGTCATGAGGGATGGGGGCGTTCCAGTGGGCGGCAACGGCGGAGGCGGAGTGAACGCTGAGAAGCGCCCGAACGAGATGCTCACGTCGTGGTTCGTGCGCAGCGGTTGGTCAAAGGGGGAGTTGGCCCGCCAAGTGAACCGCAGAGCCCGGCAGTTGGGTGCCCACCACATTTCCACCGACACCTCGCGGGTGCGCCGCTGGCTCGACGGCGAAAATCCGCGGGAGCCGATTCCCCGCATCCTTTCCGAGCTGTTCTCCGAGCGGTTCGGCTGTGTCGTCGCCGTCGAGGACCTGGGCCTGCGCGCCGCCCACCGCACGCCCGCGTCCTCCGGCGTCGACCTGCCCTGGACCGGCCCGCAGACGGTCGCCCTCATCAGCGAGTTCTCGCGCAGCGACCTGATGCTCGCCCGCCGGGGCTTCCTCGGCACCTCGCTCGCGCTCTCCGCGGGCCCCGCCCTCATCGAGCCCATGCAGCGCTGGCTGGTGCCCGCGCCGACCACCGCCCCGGCCGAGGAGCCCGACTCCGCCGCGCAGCGCCGCCCCGCCCGGCTGTCCAAGCCGGAGCTGGACCTCCTGGAGTCCACCACGGTCATGTTCCGTCAGTGGGACGCCCAGTGCGGGGGAGGGCTGCGCCGCAAGGCCGTCGTCGGGCAGCTGCACGAGGTGACGGACCTGCTGCAGGAGCCCCAGCCCGAGGCCACCTCCCGCCGCCTGTTCAAGGTCGCGGGCGAACTGGCCGAGCTGGCCGGCTGGATGAGCTACGACGTGGGCCTCCAGCCCACCGCCCAGAAGTACTTCGTCCTCGCCCTGCACGCCGCCAAGGAAGCGGGCGAGAAGCCCCTCGGGTCGTACATCCTCTCCAGCATGAGCCGCCAGATGATCCACCTCGGCCGGCCCGACGACGCGCTCGAACTGGTCCATCTCGCCCAGTACGGCAGCCGGGACATCGCGAGCCCGCGCACCCAGGCCATGCTGTATGCGATGGAGGCCCGGGCGTACGCCAGCATGGGGCAGCCCGGCAAGTGCAAGCGGGCCGTGCGGATGGCCGAGGACACCTTCGCCGACGCCGAGGACTACACCGAGCCCGAGCCCGACTGGATCCGCTTCTTCTCCGAGGCCGAGCTCAACGGCGAGAACGCCCACTCCTACCGCGACCTGGCCTACGTGGCGGGCCGCAGCCCCACCTACGCCTCGCTCGCCGAGCCCGTCATGGACCGCGCCGTGCGGCTCTTCGAGAAGGACGCCGAGCACCAGCGGTCGTACGCGCTCAACCTCATCGGCAAAGCCACCGTCCACCTGCTCCAACGCGAGCCCGAGCAGAGCACCGTGCTCGCCGGACAGGCCCTCGACATCGCCAAGAAGGTCCGCTCGGAGCGGGTCAACACCCGCCTGCGGAAGACCGTCGACACCGCCGTACGGGACTTCGGGGACGTCGCCGAAGTCGTCCGGTTCACCGAGCGGCTCGCCATCGAGATGCCGGAGACCGCCGAAGCGGTCTGACGTCCGGCACGACCGGCCCCGGCCGCGGCAACCATCCCGAACAGCCCGACTCGGCTCCCCCGCGCCAGGTCAGTCGGATGGCCGCCGCGGCCGGTTCTCATGCGTCGCGCAGGGGAGGAAACCGCACCCCGCGTGACCCGGCAGTTCATGGCCGCGTAACACGTACGACCTCTTCGTCACTGCGGCGAAACACCGAGGGGCGCCCCCCGAAACCGCGCTGCGCCAATCTCTGGCGCACAACCGGCCCACCGCCCCGCGCTCCCCGAGCGGGGGCCCCTCGGCACCGCACAGGCTTCGCCCGCACGGGCCGCATACGACGACGAGGAGACGCCGATGCCCCCAGGCATCACGATCGCCGCAGACGCCCCCGAGCTGTCTGCCGCCAACACCGGGTTCATGCTCATCTGCTCCGCCCTGGTGATGCTCATGACGCCGGGACTCGCCTTCTTCTACGGAGGCATGGTCCGCGTCAAGAGCACCCTGAACATGCTGATGATGAGCTTCATCAGCCTGGGGATCGTCACCATCCTGTGGGTGCTGTACGGCTTCTCCGTCGCCTTCGGCACCGACCACGGCAGCCTCTTCGGATGGGAGGGCGACTACGTCGGGCTCAGCGGCCTCGGCATCAACCAGCTCTGGGACGGCTACACCATCCCGGTCTACGTCTTCGCCGTCTTCCAGCTGATGTTCGCGATCATCACCCCCGCGCTGATCAGCGGCGCCCTCGCGGACCGCGTGAAGTTCACCGCCTGGGCGCTGTTCATCGCCCTGTGGGCCACCGTCGTCTACTTCCCCGTCGCCCACTGGGTCTGGGGGACCGGCGGCTGGGCCTACGAACTCGGCGTCATCGACTTCGCCGGCGGCACCGCCGTGCACATCAACGCCGGTGCCGCGGCGCTCGGCGTGATCCTCGTCATCGGCAAGCGCGTCGGCTTCAAGAAGGACCCGATGCGGCCGCACTCGCTGCCGCTGGTCATGCTCGGCGCGGCCCTGCTGTGGTTCGGCTGGTTCGGCTTCAACGCCGGCTCCTGGCTCGGCAACGACGACGGCGTCGGCGCGCTCATGTTCCTCAACACCCAGATCGCCACCGCCGCCGCCATGCTCGCCTGGCTCCTCTACGAGAAGCTCCGCCACGGCGCGTTCACCACGCTCGGCGCGGCCTCCGGCGCCGTCGCCGGCCTCGTCGCCATCACCCCCTCCGGCGGCTCCTGCTCGCCGCTCGGCGCCATCGCCATCGGCGCCGTCGCCGGACTGCTCTGCGCCATGGCCGTCGGCCTCAAGTTCCGCTTCGGCTACGACGACTCCCTCGACGTCGTCGGCGTCCACCTGGTCGGCGGCGTCGTCGGCTCCGTCCTCGTCGGCTTCTTCGCCACCGGCGGCGGCCAGTCCGACGCGGCCGGGCTCTTCTACGGCGACCACACCTTCGACCAGCTCTGGAAGCAGCTCGCCGGGGTCGGCGCCGTCCTCGGGTACTCCCTGGTGGCCTCCGCGATCCTGGCCCTGCTCATCGACAGGACCATCGGCATGCGGGTCGACGAGGACGACGAGGTCGGCGGCATCGACCAGGTCGAGCACGCCGAGACGGCCTACGACTTCAGCGGCGCGGGCGGCGGCACCGCCCCCCGGACGGCGGCCGTGCCCGCGCCGGGCACGGACGGCGTACCGGCCGGTGACCGCGCCAAGGGACCGCACAACAAGAAGGTGGACGCATGAAGCTCATCACCGCGGTCGTCAAGCCGCACCGGCTCGACGAGATCAAGGAAGCGCTGCAGGCCTTCGGCGTCCAGGGCCTCACGGTCACCGAGGCCAGCGGATACGGGCGACAGCGCGGCCACACCGAGGTCTACCGGGGCGCCGAGTACACCGTCGACCTCGTGCCGAAGATCCGCATCGAGGTGCTCGTCGAGGACGACGACGCCGAACAGCTCCTCGAGGTCGTGGTGAAGGCGGCCCGCACGGGCAAGATCGGTGACGGCAAGGTCTGGAGCGTCCCGGTCGACACGGCGGTCCGGGTGCGCACGGGAGAACGCGGGCCCGACGCGCTGTGAGTCGCCGGGCCGGGGGGCCGAACGGAACTGAGCGGGACGGAACAGGAGCTGCCGGGTGACGAGCGTGGACGTACCGACCGAAGCGGAAGACTCCGGACCCAGCGGCTACGCGGCGGCCCGGCTGCGGCTCCTCCACGAGGAGTCGCGGTCCGGGCCGCCGCGCCGTGCGGCCCTCGCCGAGCTCACGGACACCTGGCTGACCGGGCTCTTCGAGGGCGGCGGCACCGCGGGCGTGCCCCGGGGCGCCGCCCTCGTCGCCGTCGGCGGCTACGGCCGCGGCGAGCTGTCGCCCCGCAGCGACCTGGACCTTCTCCTCCTGCACGACGGGACCGCGGACCCCGCCGGGATCGCCGCGCTCGCCGACCGCCTCTGGTACCCCGTCTGGGACCTCGGGCTCGCCCTCGACCACTCCGTGCGCACCCCCGCCGAGGCCCGCACGACCGCGGGCGAGGACCTCAAGGTCCACCTCGGCCTCCTCGACGCCCGCCACATCGCCGGCGACCTCGGCCTGACCGCCGCGCTGCGCACCACCGTCCTCGCGGACTGGCGCAACCAGGCTCCCAAGCGGCTGCCCGAACTGCGCGAACTGTGCGAGGAACGCGCCGAGCGCCAGGGCGAGTTGAGCTACCTCCTCGAACCCGACCTCAAGGAGGCCAGGGGCGGCCTGCGGGACGCGACCGCGCTGCGGGCCGTCGCCGCGTCCTGGCTCGCCGACGCCCCGCGCGAGGGTCTAGCCGAGGCCCGCAGGCGCCTCCTCGACGTGCGGGACGCCCTGCACCTGGCGACCGGCCGGGCCACCGACCGCCTCGCCCTCCAGGAACAGGACCAGGTCGCCGCCGGACTCGGCCTGCTGGACGCCGACACCCTGCTGCGCCAGGTGTACGAGGCAGCGCGCGTCGTCTCGTACGCGGGCGACGTCACCTGGCGCGAGGTCGGGCGGGTGCTGCGGGCGCGGTCCGTGCGGCCCCGGCTGCGGGCCATGCTGGGCGGCGGCAGGGGCGCGGCCGCCGCCGAGCGGTCCCCGCTGGCCGAAGGGGTCGTCGAACAGGACGGGGAGGCCGTGCTCGCCCGGGCGGCCCGCCCCGAACGGGACCCCGTCCTGCCGCTGCGGGCCGCCGCGGCCGCCGCGCAGGCCGGCCTCCCGCTGTCGCTGCACGCGGTCCGCCGGCTCGCCGCCGCCGCGCGGCCGCTGCCCACGCCGTGGCCCGCCGAGGCGCGCGAGCAGCTCGTGACGCTGCTCGGTGCGGGGCGGCCCACCGTCGAGGTGTGGGAGGCGCTGGAGGCCGAGGGACTCATCACGCGGATGCTGCCCGACTGGGAGCGGGTGCGGTGCCGGCCGCAGCGCAACGCGGTGCACACCTGGACGGTCGACCGGCACCTGGTGGAGACGGCGGTACGGGCCGCCGACCTCACCCGGCGTGTGGGGCGGCCCGACCTGCTCCTGGTCGCCGCGCTGCTGCACGACATCGGCAAGGGCTGGCCCGGCGACCACTCCGCCGCCGGGGAGATCATCGCCCGGGACGTCGCGGCGCGGATCGGCTTCGAGGGGGCCGACGTGGCGGTCGTCGCGTGCCTGGTCCGCCACCACCTGCTTCTGGTGGAGACCGCCACCCGCCGGGACCTCGACGACCCGGCGACGGTACGGGGGGTCGCCGAGGCGGTGGGCTCCGTGGGCACGCTGGAACTGCTGCACGCGCTGACCGAGGCGGACGCGCTGGCCACCGGGCCGGCGGCGTGGTCGGCGTGGCGGGGCACGCTGGTCGCCGACCTGGTGAAGCGGGTGGCCGCGGTGCTCACCGGGGAGGCGCCGGAGCCGGGGGCGGGGGACGAGGCGGCGGCCCCTACGGCGGAGCAGGAGCGGCTCGCGGTGGAGGCGGTCCGGACGGGCGGGCCCGTGCTGGCGCTGCGGGCGCGGGTGGAGGAGTCCGAGGAGGCGCTCGGGGTCGAGTTGTCGGTGGCCGTGCCGGATCAGCCGGGGGTGCTGGCGGCGGTGGCCGGGGTGCTGGCGGTGCATCGGCTCACGGTGCGGGCCGCGGAGCTGCGGGGGCTGGAGCTGTCCTCCGAGGTGGGGGGTGCGGGGGCGGGCCCGGTGCTGTTGCTGAGCTGGCGGGTCGCCGCGGAGTTCGGTTCGCTGCCGCAGGCCGCGCGGCTGCGGGCGGATCTGGCGCGGGCGCTGGACGGGTCGCTGGACATCGGGGCGCGGCTCGCGGAGCGGGAGGCGGCGTATCCGCGGCGGCGGGGGTCGGTCGCGCCGCCGGCCCGGGTGACGGTCGCTCCGACGGCCTCGCGGCTCGCGACGGTGATCGAGGTACGGGCGCAGGACGCGCCTGGGCTGCTGCATCGGATCGGGCGGGCGCTGGAGGAGGCGGGGGTGGTGGTGCGCAGTGCGCATGTGTCGACGCTGGGGTCGAACGCGGTGGACGCGTTTTATGTGACGGGGGTGGACGGGGTGCCGCTGGAGGGGGATGCGGCGGTGGAGGTGGCTCGGGGGGTGGAGGGGGTTCTGCGGGGGTAGCGCGGGGAGCGCGGGTTCGCCTTCTCTTCGGTGGGTGGGGCGGGGCCGCGGGGGTATGTGCGTACTCGCTATCCCTGCGCCCCGCTGCACGAACAAAGACGGCATTGTGCGCTCGGTGCTCCGTGCGCACATACCCCCACGTCCCCTCGCGTCTCGTGTGCGGGTGCGGGCCGGTGGGGCTTGTTCCGTGAGTCCCCTCGACCGGAGAGGCGAGGGAGCACCGACACGCCCGCTCGACCGGAGAGGTGGGGGTAAGCCCATCAGTCCCCTCGACCGGAGAGGCGGGAGTGAGCCCATCAGTCCCCTCGACCGGAGGGGTGAGGGTGAGTCCGTAGGTTCCCCTCGACCGGAGAGGTGGGGGGAGTTCCCCACCCACCCGCCCCCGCCCGGGACGAGGGTGGGGCTCACCCGGCCCCCTCCGGCCCAGCGGGACTCACCCGCCCCTACTCCCGCCGAACGGCGCAGGGCAAACGGGTGGGTGGGTGGGAGGTATCCGCCGCGGAGCGGCGGAACTGGTTCTGCCGGCGGACGAAGAAGGGCGAGCACCCCCCCGATCCGCCGCGGAGCGGCGGGACTGGTCGTGCCGGTGGGCGGAGGGAGGCGAGCACCCCCCGATCCACCGCGCAGCGGTGGGCTTGTGGATCCGCCCGGGCGCCCCCGCCAGACCAAGTGCGGCCCACAGCTCCAGCCACCCCCCGTCGACCGATACTCTGGAAGGCGACCTGTCCCCCTTCCCCCGACCCGAGGATTCGCGACCGCCGTGTTCGATACTCTCTCCGACCGCCTCGCAGCGACATTCAAGAACCTCCGGGGCAAGGGCCGCCTGTCCGAGGCGGACATCGACGCCACGGCCCGCGAGATCCGCATCGCCCTGCTCGAGGCGGACGTCGCCCTGCCCGTCGTCCGCGCCTTCATCAAGCAGGTCAAGGAGCGTGCGGCCGGCGCCGAGGTCTCCCAGGCCCTCAACCCCGCCCAGCAGGTCATCAAGATCGTCAATGAGGAGCTCATTGGCATTCTGGGTGGTGAGACGCGGCGCCTGCGGTTCGCCAAGACCGGGCCGACCGTCATCATGCTGGCGGGTCTGCAGGGTGCCGGTAAGACGACCCTCGCGGGCAAGCTCGGCCTCTGGCTGAAGGGGCAGGGCCACGCGCCGCTGCTCGTCGCCTGTGACCTCCAGCGTCCGAACGCCGTCAATCAGCTGAGCGTCGTCGCCGAGCGCGCCGGCGTCGGCGTCTACGCCCCCCAGCCGGGCAACGGCGTGGGCGACCCGGTCCAGGTGGCCAAGGACTCCATCGAGTTCGCGAAGACCAAGCAGTTCGACGTCGTCATCGTCGACACCGCCGGTCGCCTCGGCATCGACCAGGAGCTGATGCAGCAGGCCGCGGACATCCGCGACGCCGTCAGCCCCGACGAGGTGCTCTTCGTCGTCGACGCCATGATCGGTCAGGACGCGGTCAACACCGCCGAGGCGTTCCGCGACGGCGTCGGCTTCGACGGCGTCGTCCTCTCCAAGCTCGACGGCGACGCCCGCGGTGGTGCCGCCCTGTCGATCGCGCAGGTCACCGGCCGCCAGATCATGTTCGCCTCGAACGGCGAGAAGCTGGACGAGTTCGACGCGTTCCACCCGGACCGCATGGCGTCCCGCATCCTCGGCATGGGCGACATGCTCACGCTGATCGAGAAGGCCGAGCAGACCTTCTCGCAGCAAGAGGCCGAGAAGATGGCCTCCAAGCTGGCCTCCAAGAAGGGCCAGGACTTCACGCTCGACGACTTCCTGGCCCAGATGGAGCAGGTCAGGAAGATGGGCAGCATCAGCAAGCTGCTCGGCATGATGCCCGGCATGGGGCAGATCAAGGACCAGATCAACAACCTCGACGAGCGCGACGTCGACCGCACCGCCGCGATCATCAAGTCGATGACGCCCGCCGAGCGCGCCGACGCGTCGATCATCAACGGCTCGCGCCGTGCCCGTATCGCCAAGGGCTCCGGCGTCGACGTCAGCGCCGTGAAGAACCTGGTCGAGCGCTTCTTCGAGGCCCGCAAGATGATGTCCCGCATGGCCCAGGGCGGCGGCATGCCGGGCATGCCCGGGATTCCGGGCATGGGCGGTGGCCCCGGCAAGCAGAAGAAGAAGCAGAAGCAGGCCAAGGGCAAGCGCAAGTCGGGCAACCCGATGAAGCGCAAGCAGGAGGAGCAGGAGGCGGCCGCGCGCCGCGAGGCGGCCGGTCAGGCCGGCGGCGCCCTGGGCCTCCCGGGCGGCCAGGCCGGGAAGAACTTCGAGCTGCCCGACGAGTTCAAGAAGTTCATGGGCTGAGTCCGGCCCCTCTCGTACGCGCCTCGGGCGCCCCTCCACGGAGGGGCGCCCGAGGCGTTTGCGGGGGTGCGGCCGAGCAGGTGCCCGGGTTTCATTTCTGACGTAACGTCCGGATATGAGCAACCCTGTGCCGCCGCGCCAGGCGCCTGATCAGCCGTGGCGCTCCGAGGGCGCGCCCCCGCCCGCCCCCACGCCGCCGCCGAAGAAGAAGATGCCCGGCGGCTGGGGGAGCCTGATCCTGACGGCTCTGATCGTCTACCTCATCGCCAACCTCGTGCTGTCCTTCTTCAACGACGGCGACGAGCCGACGATCTCGTACACCGAGTTCAGCAAGCAGGTCGACGCCGGCAACGTCACGAAGATCTACGCCAAGGGCGACGCGATCCAGGGCCAGCTCAAGAAGGAGCAGTCCAAGCCGGACGGCGACAAGGGGAAGTACACCAAGTTCACGACGCAGCGGCCCGCCTTCGCCGACGACAAGCTCTGGGACGACCTGACCAAGCACGACGTCACCGTCACGGCCGAGCCCGTCGTGCAGGAGCGCAGCTTCCTGTCGAACCTGCTGATCTCGCTCGCCCCGATGCTGCTGCTCGTGGTGCTGTGGATCTTCATCGCCCGCCGGATGAGCGCGGGGATGGGCGGCGGGGGCGGCATGCTCGGCCGCAAGACGCCGCCCAAGCCGGTGGAGCTGGAGCCCGGGGCCAAGCGGACCACGTTCGAGGACGTGGCGGGCATCGACGAGGTCGAGGGCGAGCTCAACGACGTCGTCGACTTCCTGAAGAACCCCGACGCCTACCGCGCGATGGGCGCCAAGATGCCGCGGGGCGTGCTGCTCGCGGGCCCGCCCGGCACCGGCAAGACCCTGCTCGCGCGGGCCGTGGCGGGCGAGGCGGGCGTGCCCTTCTTCTCGGCCTCGGCCTCCGAGTTCATCGAGATGATCGTGGGCGTGGGCGCCTCCCGCGTACGGGAGCTCTTCGCCGAGGCCCGCAAGGTCGCGCCGTCGATCATCTTCATCGACGAGATCGACACCATCGGGCGCGCGCGGGGCGGCGGCAGCGGGATGGGCGGCCACGACGAGCGCGAGCAGACGCTGAACCAGATCCTCACCGAGATGGACGGCTTCTCGGGCGCCGAGGGCGTCATCGTGCTCGCCGCCACCAACCGCGCCGACATCCTCGACCCGGCGCTGACCCGGCCGGGCCGGTTCGACCGCGTCGTCAACGTCTCGCCGCCCGACCGCGGCGGCCGCGAGGCCATCCTCAAGATCCACACGAGGTCCATCCCGCTGGCCGACGACGTCGACCTCGCCCAGGTCGCCCGTACGACACCGGGCATGACCGGCGCCGAGCTCGCCAACCTCGCCAACGAGGCCGCCCTCATCGCCGTCAAGCGCCAGCAGAAGACGGTCACGCAGTCCGACCTCTCCGAGGCCATGGAGAAGGTGCAGCTCGGCGCCGAACGCCCGCTCGTCATGCCCGAGGAGGAGCGCAGGCGCACCGCGTACCACGAGAGCGGGCATGCCCTCCTCGGCATGCTGCAGCCCGGCGCCGACCCGGTCCGCAAGATCACCATCGTGCCGCGCGGACGCGCCCTCGGCGTCACCCTCTCGACCCCGGACTCCGACAAGTACGCCTACACCGAGGAGTACCTCCGGGGGCGCATCATCGGCGCCCTGGGCGGCATGGCCGCCGAACACGTCGTCTACGGAGTCATCACCACCGGCGCCGAGAACGACCTGGAGCAGGTCACCAACATCGCGCGCGGCATGGTCGGCCGCTGGGGCATGAGCGAGCGGGTGGGCCGGCTGTCGGCCCTCCCGAACGACGCCCAGCAGGCCTACGGTCTCGCGGCGGCCCCGGAGACCCTCGACGCCATCGACGGCGAGATGCGCCGGATCGTCGACGAGTGCTACGAGAGCGCCTGCCGACAGCTGCGCGACCACCGGGACCAGCTGGACGCCCTGGCCGCCGCCCTGCTGGAGAACGAGACCCTGGAAGAGGCCACCGCCTACCGGGTGGCGGGCATCACGCGGATGACCAAGGAAGGCTGAGCCCGCCGCCCCGGCGGAGGACGCGGTGCCACGGAGGACGTGTCCCTACGGAGTACGCGCGATCAGGTAGCGGAAGACGTTCGGCATCCACACCGTCCCGTCCCTGCGCCGATGCGGATGCAGTGCCTCCGTCAGCTCCTTGTCGACCTGCACCGGGTCCGTCGCCCGGACCGCCGCGTCGAACAGCCCCGTCGACAGCAGTCCGCGGGCCGCGCTCTCCACGTCCGCGTACCCGAAGGGGCAGGCGACCCGGCCCGAGCCGTCCGGCCTCAGACCGGCCCGGTGGGCGACCTCCTCCAGGTCGTCCCGCAGCGCGGGGCGCCAACTGCCCGCGCTGCGCAGCGGGTCGGCGAGCTTCGTCGCCACCCTCATCACGGAGGAGGTGGCGCAGCGCTCCGGAGGACCCCAGCCCGCGAGCACCACCGGGGTGCCGCGCCCGGCGAGCGGGGCCGCCGCCTCCAGCAGCCCCGACAGCCCTTCGGAGTCACCCGCCGTGCAGCCGATCGGCTGGAACGCGGTGATCAGGTCGTACGCGGGCCGGTCCGGGTCCGCCGCGTCCGCGGGGCCGCCCTCCACGAGCCGGGCGTCGCCGCGCGCGCGTGAGCTCCCCGTGGCGTGCGACAGCAGCCGCTCCCGCGCCAGCGCGAGCCGCTCGGGCTGCGACGGGTCGACGCCCGTGACCACGGCGCCCCGCGAGGTCGCCATCAGCAGTGCGAGACCGGAGCCGCAGCCGAGGCCGAGGAGCCGGGTGTGCCGTCCCACTTCGAGTCGTTCGTACACCGCTTCATAGAGCGGGACCAGCATCCGTTCCTGGATCTCCGCCCAGTCACGCGCGCGTGCACACAGGTCCACACGGGGCGACGTGCCCGCGTGGCGGTGGTGCGACTGCACGAGTGTTGGTGTCATCGAAAGCGCCCCAATCCAACGAGAGTTAGTGCCGTGCCGGAATTCAACGGTTCGTCCGCCCCCGTGCAGTGCGCTCGCACTCCCCCCGTATGCCAGGGAACTGCGCATCCGTCGTGGCGTCCAGGGGTTGTGGGCCACGGCTTGCGTGCCACCGGGGGCGGGGCGGTGCCGGACGCCGACGGGACCCCGGGTAACGTCGCTGTCGTGGCCCGCTCCTCCTGAGGCGCGCGGCTCCGCAACCGGCGCACCGGTGCGCGGCCCGTACGCCCGCTCCGGCAACACGAGCCCCGGCGCGAGGAGTTGTCCTACGCGCTGGGGCGTACGCGCCACTACGTACCGGCTTGGTGCGAGCTGTGAGGCTTCTCCGCAGATCAGCGCACCCGCCCTCGTCCGGACGCATCAACGGCAACTGACGGGTACGTGCAAATTATTTGAGATGCCCCGGAATGGAACCCCCGGGGCACCCGGCTCGTTGTCACGACGTGAGCACGACACCACCTGTTCTCGCCGCAGAGCTGGCACAGGCGTGGGCCGATATTCAGCGGCACCACCCCGAGCTGCCCGACCTTGCCGCGCCCGAATCCCTGATCGGAGAGTCGTCGTCCGCCTGCGGCGCCGAGCTCTCCTTCGAGCGACTGCTTCACGAGGCAGTCCATGGCATCGCCGCCTCGCGCGGCGTACGCGACACCTCACGTGCCGGCCGATACCACAACCGCAGATTCCTCGCGATCGCCGAGGAGCTGGGTCTGGACCACCCCGAGGAGCCGCACCCGAGCAGCGGCTTCTCGCTGGTCACACTCAACCCAGAGGCGAAGAAGCGCTACCGCCCGACGATCGACCGCCTGCAGCGCGCCCTGAAGGCGCACACCGCGGCGACGACGGCCGACACCGCACGCAGCTTCCGGGGACCTGCCGCCCGGCACGGCTCCTCTGGGGGCGGCGTGCGCGTGAAGGCCGTCTGCGACTGCGGACGGAACGTCCGCGTCGTGCCCTCCGTGCTCGCCCAGGCGCCGATCATGTGCGGCGGCTGCGGAAAGCCGTTCCGGATCCCGGAAGTGGTGGGCGTGGGCGTGGGCTGAGCTGGACCGGGGCGCCCGGACCGGGTGCGGGCGCCCCGCCGACGTATGGCACAATGGCTAGCTGTACTCGACAGTCGCACAGGACCCCTCTCTCCTCCGGCTGACGCGTCCATCGGGCACTCGAGTACCGCAACCCCACGCGGCATCACTGTTGTGCCCACCCACGTCAAGACCAGGAGACACCACTCCCGTGGCAGTCAAGATCAAGCTGAAGCGTCTGGGCAAGATCCGTTCGCCTCACTACCGCATCGTCGTCGCCGACTCCCGTACCCGCCGTGACGGCCGGGCCATCGAGGAGATCGGCCTGTACCACCCGGTGCAGAACCCCTCGCGCATCGAGGTCGACTCGGAGCGTGCCCAGTACTGGCTGTCCGTCGGCGCCCAGCCGACCGAGCCGGTCATGGCCATCCTGAAGCTCACCGGTGACTGGCAGAAGCACAAGGGCCTGCCGGCCCCGGCGCCGCTGCTCGTCGCCGAGCCCAAGGACAAGCGCGCCGCGTTCGAGGCCTTCACCAAGGGTCTCGAGGGCGACGACGCCAAGGGCGAGGCCATCACCCAGAAGGCCAAGAAGGCTGACAAGAAGGCGGACGAGGCCGAGGCGGCCACGTCCACCGAGTCGACCGAGGCCTGAGCATGCTCGAGGAGGCTCTCGAGCACCTCGTGAAGGGCATCGTCGACAACCCCGACGACGTGCAGGTCGCCTCGCGCAACCTGCGCCGCGGGCGCGTACTCGAGGTCCGGGTCCACCCCGACGACCTCGGCAAGGTGATCGGCCGCAACGGCCGCACCGCGCGCGCTCTGCGCACCGTCGTGGGAGCCATCGGTGGCCGCGGCGTCCGCGTCGACCTCGTCGACGTGGACCAGGTTCGCTGAACCGGGTTCGTACGAACCACAGCAGCACCGGCACGGGCCGGGGAGGGCTCAAGGGCCTTCCCCGGCCCGTAGTCGTCAATGAGGAGAAACGCAGTGCAGTTGGTAGTCGCCCGCATCGGCCGTGCGCACGGGATCAAGGGTGAGGTCACCGTCGAGGTCCGCACCGACGAGCCGGAGCTGCGGCTCGGTCCCGGCGCCGTCCTCGCCACGGACCCCGCGTCCGTGGGCCCGCTGACCATCGAGTCCGGCCGGGTGCACAGCGGCCGTCTGCTGCTGCGCTTCGAGGGCGTGCGCGACCGCACGGGCGCCGAGGCGCTGCGCAACACGATCCTGATCGCCGAGGTGGACCCGGAAGAGCTCCCCGAGGAAGAGGACGAGTTCTACGACCACCAGCTCATGGACCTCGACGTGGTCCTGAAGGACGGCACCGAGGTCGGCCGGATCACCGAGATCTCGCACCTGCCCTCGCAGGACCTCTTCATCGTGGAGCGGGCCGACGGCAGCGAGGTGATGATCCCCTTCGTCGAGGAGATCGTCGTCGAGATCGACCTGGCCGAGCAGAAGGCCGTCATCGACCCCCCGCCGGGCCTGATCGACGACCGCGCCGAGATCGCCTCCACGCGGGACGAGGCGTAATGCGGCTCGACGTCGTCACGATCTTCCCCGAGTACCTGGACCCCCTGAACGTCTCCCTCGTGGGCAAGGCACGCGCGCGTGGGCAGCTCGACGTCCAGGTGCACGACCTCAGGGAGTGGACGTACGACCGGCACAACACGGTCGACGACACCCCCTACGGCGGCGGCCCCGGCATGGTCATGAAGACCGAGCCCTGGGGCGCGGCCCTCGACGACGTGCTCGCCGAGGGGTACGAGGCGGGGGCCCACGGGCCCGTCCTGGTCGTCCCCACGCCCAGCGGCCGCCCCTTCACCCAGGAACTGGCCGTCGAGCTCTCCGAGCGCCCCTGGCTGGTCTTCACGCCCGCGCGCTACGAGGGCATCGACCGCCGCGTCACGGACGAGTACGCGACCCGCATGCCCGTCTACGAGGTCTCCATCGGGGACTACGTCCTCGCGGGCGGGGAAGCCGCCGTCCTGGTCGTCACCGAGGCGGTGGCCCGGCTCCTGCCCGGGGTCCTCGGCAACGCCGAGTCGCACCAGGACGACTCCTTCGCGCCCGGCGCCATGGCCAACCTCCTGGAGGGCCCGGTGTACACCAAGCCTCCCCAGTGGCGCGGACACGGCATCCCCGACGTCCTGGTCAGCGGCCACCACGGCAAGATCGCGCGCTGGCGCAGGGACGAGGCGCTGCGCCGCACCACCCGCAACAGGCCCGATCTCATCGAGCGTTGCGACCCCGCGGTCTTCGACAAGAAGGACCGCGAGATGCTCTCGATCCTGGGGTGGCGGCCGGGGCCCGACGGCCGATTTGGGCCAGACCCCGAAGCCGTGGAAGAATAGACCGCTGCTGTACGTCCAGCGTGCGCCCCTGCCACAGGGGGATCGACCGAAGCTTTCTCTCCGCGTCAGCGGCGAGGGTCAAGACGCCCGCCCGACGCGATCAGCTACCGAATCCTCATCACCACGTTCCGCTGATGACCTGTGGCATCAGTGAAGAAAGCAGACGATCATGGCTAACCTGCTCGACTCCGTCGACAGCGCGTCGCTGCGCAGCGACATCCCGGCCTTCCGCCCGGGTGACACCGTCAACGTCCACGTCCGCGTCATCGAGGGCAACCGCTCCCGTGTGCAGCAGTTCAAGGGCGTAGTTATCCGCCGCCAGGGTGCCGGCGTGCGCGAGACCTTCACGGTCCGCAAGGTCTCCTTCTCCGTCGGCGTCGAGCGCACCTTCCCGGTGCACACCCCGATCGTCGAGAAGATCGAGCTCGTCACCCGCGGTGACGTGCGTCGCGCGAAGCTGTACTACCTCCGTGACCTGCGCGGCAAGGCCGCGAAGATCAAGGAGAAGCGCGACAACTGAGCTCCTGCGCGGGTCCACAGCGGGGCCGGATAACATCTGGCCCCGATGGACACCGAAGCACAGCACACGGAGCGCGACCGCTCCTCCCCACCCTCCGGCTCCGCCGACGTCCCGCACGTCGCCGAGTCCGAGGAGGCGGAGGAACGGTCGCGCTCCGTTTTTGCGTCCGTGGTCGACTGGCTGCCGGGCGGCAGGCTCACCCTCACCTGCCTCGTCCTCCTCGCGGCACTGCTCGTCGTCAGCACCTTCCTCGTGCAGCCCTTCCAGATCCCGAGCGGCTCCATGCAGCCCGCGTTCCGCTCCGGGGACCGGGTACTCGTCAACAAGTTGGCGTACCGTTTCGGTTCCGAGCCGCAGCGGGGGGACGCGGTCGTCTTCGACGGCAGCGGCTACTTCGGGGACGCCGACTACATCAAGCGGGTCGTGGGCACGGGCGGGGACCGGGTGGTCTGCTGCGACAAGCGGGGGAGGATCAAGGTGAACGGCGAGCCCGTCGACGAGCCGTTCCTGTTCCCGGGGGACACCCCCTCCCAGGTCCCCTTCGACGTGGTGGTCCCCGACGACAGCCTGTTCCTGCTCGGCGACCACCGCAGCGACTCCCGGGACTCCCGCGACCACCTCGGCGAGCCCGGCGGCGGCATGATCCCCGTGGACGAGGTCATCGGCAGGGCCGACTGGATCGCCTGGCCGGTCGGCCGCTGGACGTCCCTGGAGCGCCCCGACGGCTACGCGCGCGTGCCGGCCCCGGGCGGAGCGCATGGGTAACCGCGGGCGGACGCGAGCCGCCGGCCACCGCTCCGACACCCGGCTGCCCACCGGGTCGCGGCCCACCGACGGCCCCGTGCTGCCGGGGCGGGCCGACCGGCGCAAGCTGGCGCGGAAGGTCAAGCGGCGCCGACGACGCTCGGCGATCAAGGAGATACCGCTCCTGATAGGCGTGGCGCTGCTGATAGCCCTCGTCCTGAAGACCTTCCTGGTGCAGGCCTTCGTGATCCCGTCGGGTTCCATGGAGCAGACGATCCGGATCGGCGACCGGGTCCTGGTCGACAAGCTCACCCCCTGGTTCGGCTCGAAGCCGTCCCGCGGCGACGTCGTCGTCTTCAAGGACCCCGGGAACTGGCTCGAAGAGGAGCAGGGCAAGAAGAAGGACGACCCGGTCGTCGTCAAGCAGCTCAAGGAGGGCCTGACCCAGATCGGTCTGCTGCCCTCCGACAACGAACGGGACCTGATCAAACGCGTCATCGGTGTCGGCGGCGACACGGTGAAGTGCTGCGACAAGAACGACAAGGTCACCGTCAACGGCGTACCGCTGGACGAGCCCTACATCCATCCCGGGGACAAGCCCTCCGCCTTCGCGTTCACCGTGAAGGTGCCCGAGGGGCGCCTCTTCGTGATGGGCGACCACCGCAGCGACTCGGCCGACTCCCGGTTCCACCGCACCGAGAAGTTCAGCGGCACGGTCTCCGAGGACCAGGTGGTGGGGCGCGCGATGGTGATCGCCTGGCCCTTCGGCCACTGGCGCAAACTGGAGGCTCCGGACACGTATGCGGCAGTTCCCGACGCGCGTGCGGGATCGGACAACGCCACACGAGCGTCGCATAGGGTGGTCGCCGACGATCGATACGGATTGATCCGGCTCCCGACCCCTGCGGAACTCCCGCTCGTTATGGGAGTGGTGGGCCTGCATCGCATCTGGGGCAGGCGGCGGCACGGACTGAGGAGTGGATGTGGGGGATTTGGCGGTCGGCGCACGATCCGGACACGAGGGGCCCGAGGAGCGACCGGGACGATCCGACGAGCCGGGTGGCGACGCCGTCACGGACGGTGCGGCCCCCGTGAGTGACACCGCGGACGGCGGCGACGGCCACGGCGGCGACGGCGCGACGCGCGTCCAGGACGCCAAGGAGCCGAAGAAGCCCCGGTCCTTCTGGAAGGAGCTTCCGCTCCTCATCGGCATCGCGCTCGTGCTGGCCCTGGTCATCAAGACCTTCCTGGTCCAGGCGTTCTCGATCCCGTCGGACTCGATGCAGAACACGCTGCAGCAGGGCGACCGCGTCCTCGTCGACAAGCTGACGCCGTGGTTCGGTTCCGAGCCCGAGCGCGGCGAGGTCGTCGTCTTCAAGGACCCCGGCCACTGGCTGGACGGCGAGCCCACGCCCGACCCGAACGCGATCCAGCGGGTCCTCGGCTGGGTCGGCCTGATGCCGTCCGCCGACGAGAAGGACCTCATCAAGCGCGTCATCGGCGTCGGCGGCGACACCGTCGAGTGCAAGGGCACGGGCCCGGTGAAGGTCAACGGCAAGGCGCTGAACGAGCCGTACGTCTTCGCCGGGAACACCCCCTGCAGCGTCGACGACCAGGGCGGTCAGTTCAAGGTGACCGTGCCCAAGGGCAAAATCTGGGTCATGGGTGACCACCGGCAGAACTCGCTGGACTCCCGCTACCACCAGAACCAGCCCGGCGGCGGCGCCGTCCCCGTGGACAACGTCGTGGGCCGCGCGATCGTGATCGCCTGGCCGCCCACCCGCTGGGCGACGCTGCCCAAGCCCGACACCTTCGACCAGCCCGGCATCAACGCGCTCTCCAGCGCGGCGCCGGGCGCCCTCGGACTCGCGGGTGCGGTGCCGATCGTGCTGTGGCGCCGACGCCGCCTCACGGTGGCCGCCGCTCGGAACGCGAGGGTTTCTGGCGGCAGTACCGCCGGGTAGGGTGCCGTCCCAGATCGCCGATCTTCCGCCGCCCGCACACCCGGGCGGCGGGGTCGTCGCCGAGACGGGAGAGCACCGGGATGAGCAGGACACAACGTACGGACGAGGGCCGCGGACGGCTCGGCAGCGTGCTGTCGGGCGTCGCCGTGGCCCTCGGCTGTGTGCTCTTCCTCGGCGGGTTCGCCTGGGGTGCCGTCCAGTACCAGCCCTACACCGTGCCCACCGGGTCGATGACGCCGACGATCGGCGCGGGCGACCGGGTGCTCGCCCAGCGGATCGACGGCGACGACGTGCGCCGCGGTGACGTCGTGGTCTTCAAGCAGTCGACCTGGGGCGACCTGCCGATGGTCAAGCGTGTCGTGGGCATAGGCGGCGACCACATCGCCTGCTGCAAGGACGGCAAGCTGACGGTCAACGGCAAGGAAGTCGCAGAACCGTATCTCCCCGCGGGCAAGGGCGCCGCGGCCACCGGCATCCCGGCCACGACCGTCCCCAAGGGCCGCCTCTTCCTCCTCGGCGACGAGCGCAGCGGCTCGCTGGACTCCAGCGTGCACCTGGGCGACGGGGAACACGGCTCGGTGCCGCGCGACGCCGTGCAGGCACGGGTGGACGCGGTGGCCTGGCCGATGGACAAGTTCGGCATGCTGGCCGAGCCCACGGGCTTCGCGGACATGCCGGGCGGCATCTCCGAGCCCGGCCCGCTGCGCCTGATGGTGATCGCGGTCGTGGTCGGCATGGTCCTCGTCCTGGGCGGCGCGGCGTACGGCCCGGTGGCCAAGCGGCTGGGCCGCGGCAGGGGCCGGGCGCGGGAGGCCGCCCGTGTCGGCTGAGGACACGCCGGCCTTGTCGGGCGGGCCGCTGCGCAAGGTGGCGCGGGTGATCCTGCTCGATCCCGGCGACCGCGTCCTCCTGCTGCACGGCCACGAGCCGGGCGATCCGAAGGACGACTGGTGGTTCACCCCGGGCGGCGGGGTGGAGGGCGACGAGACGCGGGAGCAGACGGCGCTGCGCGAGCTGCGCGAGGAGACCGGCATCACAGAGGTCGACCTGGGTCCCGTCCTGTGGCGGCGGGTCTGCTCGTTCCCCTTCGACGGGCGCCGCTGGGACCAGGACGAGTGGTACTACCTGGCCCGTACGACGCAGACCGCGACGGTCACCGAGGGCTTCACGGAGCTGGAAAGGCGCAGCGTCGCGGGAGCGCGTTGGTGGACGTGCCGAGAACTGACCGAGGCTCATGAGACGGTGTATCCGACCAGACTCGCCGGGCTGTTTCGCAGACTGCTCGACGAGGGGCCCCCGGAGCGGCCCGAGAACCTCGACACGGAAATCGTGTAGGGGCTCGCGGGGCTGACGCACAATAGGGGGACGCACGGCTGAAGGGGAACATGCCATGAGCGCCGAGGACCTCGAGAAGTACGAGACCGAGATGGAGCTGAAGCTCTACCGGGAGTACCGCGACGTCGTCGGTCTGTTCAAATACGTGATCGAGACCGAGCGGCGTTTCTACCTCACCAACGACTACGAGATGCAGGTGCACTCGGTCCAGGGCGAGGTCTTCTTCGAGGTCTCGATGGCGGACGCCTGGGTGTGGGACATGTACCGGCCCGCGCGGTTCGTCAAGCAGGTGCGCGTGCTCACGTTCAAGGACGTGAACATCGAGGAGCTCAACAAGAGCGATCTTGAGCTGCCGAGCAGCTGAGCGGGAGCCTGCGGGGTCTGCGGGGTCTGCTGGGCCTGCGGGGTCTGCGAGGTCTCCGGCGCCTGCCGGGTCGTGGGACTCGCTGACCCTGCGGTTCACTCGACGGGGTGGCCGGGTTATCCACAACCGGCGAGTAGTGCACCAAGATCCAATAGGTGCGCGCTGAACCGTGACCGTGGGTGTCGGAGGTGGTGCCGACATGAACGCACGGGGAGCACTCGGCAGGTACGGCGAAGATCTGGCGGCGCGACGGCTGGTCGCATCGGGCATGACGGTCCTGGAGCGCAATTGGCGCGCGGGCCGCACCGGTGAGATCGACATCGTGGCCATGGACGGCGAGGCGCTCGTCGTCTGCGAGGTCAAGACACGCAGGGCGGCCCGGTCCGGGGCCGTGCCCTTCGAGCATCCGATGGCGGCCGTGGGCCGGACCAAGGCGGAGCGGCTGCGCAGACTGGCCGAGCGCTGGATCGAGGAGCGCGGCGGCCCACCGCCGGGCGGGGTCAGGATCGACCTGGTCGGCGTCCTGGTCCCGCGCCGCGGCACCCCCGTGGTCGAGCATGCGCGGGGGGTGGCCTGATGGGGTTCGCGCGCACGTGTTCCGTGGCCCTGGTCGGCGTCGAGGGCGTCGTCGTCGAGGTGCAGGCCGACCTGGAGCCCGGCGTGGCGGCGTTCACGCTGGTGGGGCTGCCGGACAAGAGCCTGACGGAGAGCCGCGACCGGGTCAGGGCCGCCGTGGTCAATTCGGGCGGCGAATGGCCCCAGAAGAAGCTCACGGTCGGGCTCAGCCCCGCGTCGGTGCCCAAGGGCGGCAGCGGATTCGACCTCGCGGTCGCCTGCGCGGTCCTCGGGGCCGCCGAGCGGATCGACCCCCGGGTCCTCTCCGACATCGTGATGATCGGAGAGCTGGGGCTCGACGGCCGGGTGCGGCCGGTGCGCGGGGTGCTCCCAGCGGTCCTCGCCGCGGCCGACGCGGGGTACGAGCAGGTGGTCGTCCCCGAGTGCACGGCCGCGGAGGCCTCGCTGGTGCCGGGCGTCTCGGTCCTCGGGGTGCGCAGCCTGCGCCAGCTCATCGCGGTGCTCACCGACGAGCCGGTACCCGAGGAGGAGCCGGACGAGCCGGGGCGGCCCGACCCGATGCTCGCGGGGCTCTGCGTCCCGGGGACCGGCGTCGGCACGGGCCTCGCGGGCGCGGTGGACGACACGTACGGCCTGGACCTGGCGGACGTCGTCGGACAGCTGTCGGCCAGGACCGCCGTGGAGGTCGCCGCGGCGGGCGCCCACCACCTCTTCCTGCAGGGCCCGCCGGGGGCGGGCAAGACCATGCTCGCCGAGCGGCTGCCCGCCGTCCTGCCCCGGTTGACCAGGGAGGAGTCCCTGGAGGTGACGGCCGTCCACTCGGTGGCGGGCATGCTGCCCCCGGGAAAGCCACTGGTGGACATCGCGCCCTACTGCGCGCCCCACCACTCCGCGACCATGCAGTCGCTCGTCGGCGGCGGCAAGGGGATCGCCCGCCCCGGCGCCGTGTCGCTCGCCCACCGCGGGGTCCTCTTCCTGGACGAGGCGCCGGAGTTCAGCACCCAGACCCTGGACTCCCTGCGCCAGCCCCTCGAATCGGGGCACGTGGTGATCGCCCGCAGCGCGGGGGTGGTGCGGCTGCCCGCGAAGTTCCTGATGGTGCTCGCCGCGAACCCCTGCCCGTGCGGCCGGCACACCCTCCTCGGCGACGGCTGCGAGTGCCCGGCCTCCGTCATCCGCCGCTATCAGGCCCGCCTCTCGGGCCCGCTGCTCGACCGGGTCGACCTGAAGGTGGAGGTGGAGCCCGTCACCCGCTCCGAGCTCGCCGGGTACGGCACGCCCGGGGAGTCCACCCGGACCGTTGCCGACCGGGTCCGCGCGGCGCGGGAGCGAGCGGCCGCCCGGCTGTCCGGCACCGGCTGGCGGACCAACAGCGAAGTCCCCGGCCACGCCCTGCGCACCCGCTGGCCCGCGTCCCCCGGCGCGCTGGACGCGGCCGAGCTGGACCTGGAGCGGGGCTTCCTGACCGCCCGTGGCCTGGACCGCGTCCTGCGGGTGGCCTGGACCGTCGCGGATCTCGCCGGGCGCGACCGGCCGTCCACGCAGGACGTCGCCCTGGCGCTGCAACTGCGCACGGGCATCGCGCGCGGTGTGCCCATGGCGATCGGGGCGGTGACGTGAGCGCCGGGCCCACCGCCTCCTCGCGCGAGGAGGAGCGGCTCGCCCGGGTCGCCCTGACGCGCGTCCTCGAGCCGGGGGACGCGGTCGGCGGACGCTGGTTGCGTGAGGTCGGGGCGGCCGAGGTGCTGCGGCGGCTCGGTACGGAGGAGGAGCGGCTGCCGGGGGTGAGCCCGCGCCGCTGGGAGGGGCTGCGGGGGCGGGCGGCCACCGCGCGGCCCGAGCGGGACCTGGCGGCGGCGGAGGACGTCGGGGCGAGGTTCGTGTGCCCCGGGGACGCGGAGTGGCCGGTGACCTTGGACGATCTGGGGGACGCACGGCCGGTCGGACTCTGGGTGCGGGGCAGGCCCTCCTTGCGGATGTGGGCGCTGCGGTCGGTGGCCGTCGTCGGGGCGCGGGCCTGCACCCAGTACGGCGCGCACATGGCGGCCACCGTCGCCGCGGGTCTCGCGGAGCGCGGCTGGGTGGTGGTCTCCGGCGGGGCGTACGGCGTGGACGGGGCCGCGCACCGCGGGGCGCTGGGTTCCGGGGGTGCCACCGTGGCGGTGCTGGCCTGCGGGATCGACCAGTCCTATCCGCGCGGCCACGCCGAGCTGATCGGGCGGATCGCGGAACAGGGTCTGGTGGTCGGAGAGTTGCCGCCGGGCGATCATCCGACGCCGAGCCGGTTCATCCTGCGCAACCGACTGATCGCCGCCCTGACCCGGGGGACGGTCGTCGTCGAGGCCGCCTACCGCAGTGGGGCGCTGGCCACGGCACGCGGCGCGCGCGAGTTGGGGCGCTTCACCATGGGGGTCCCGGGGCCCGCGACCAGCGCACTCTCCGCGGGCGTGCACGAACTGCTGCGGGGGGACGGCGTCCTGGTGACGGACGCCGCCGAAATCGTCGAGCTGGTCGGCGACATGGGGGAGCTCGCCCCGGCCCGGCGGGGGCCCGTCGTGCCGCGTGACCTGCTCACTCCGGGCGTGCAGCGGGTCCTTGCGGCTCTGCCCGCGCGGGGGCGCGCGGCGCCCGGGGATGTCGCGATCGGGGCAGGCACGACCGTGGACGATGCGGTAGGGCGACTGTACGAACTTCAATCGTTGGGGTTCGTCGAACGACACGGCGATGGCTGGCAGTTGACACGCCAGGCGTTGCCACCCGACTTTGCCGGTGCGGACGAATGGTGACCGAGCGTGTTCCGCCGGACGGATGACCCCCGACGACCTTGGGAAATCGGGCAGTTGATACGTCAGCGCCGTCACGCAGAGCGACCGGTCTGACTCCTTGAGGCGTCCAGCGGAACGTATCTGCGCACGCGCGATCCCATACTCTTCGCACACTGCGACACTTCAGTCACGCTACGCTCACAAGGATTCCGACGCGGACAGGCAACCAGACGGACTACCTCATTCACCCCACGCACGCTCTTCATCGCACCGGCGCGAGCGATACCGGCCATTCCCCCGGCTCGCGCGACCTCCCCGACTCACGCGACGTCCCCCCACCACGCGACCCCACCAGTTCACGGCAGAACGGCTCAAGGCGACGAATGCCCCAGCACACCTCAGGGTCCGACCGGGCAGCGGTTCCCCCCGCCGCTCGTAGCGGCGAGCGGGAGCGGCCCCCCGCGCCCTCGTCGCTGGACGAGCTGTGGCGGTCGTACAAGGAGACGGGGGACGGGCGGCTGCGGGAGCAGCTGATCCTGCACTACTCGCCGTTGGTGAAATACGTCGCGGGCCGCGTGAGCGTGGGGCTGCCGCCCAATGTCGAGCAGGCCGACTTCGTCTCCTCCGGGGTGTTCGGCCTGATCGACGCGATCGAGAAGTTCGACATCGAGCGGTCCATCAAGTTCGAGACGTACGCGATCACCCGCATCAGGGGCGCGATGATCGACGAACTGCGGGCGCTCGACTGGATCCCCCGCTCCGTGCGGCAGAAGGCGCGCAATGTGGAGCGGGCCTACGCCACGCTGGAGGCGCAGCTGCGGCGGACCCCCTCGGAGAGCGAGGTCGCCGCCGAGATGGGGATCGCGCTGGAGGAACTGCACGCCGTTTTCAGCCAGTTGTCCCTGGCGAACGTGGTGGCGCTCGAGGAGCTGCTGCACGTCGGCGGTGACGGCGGCGACCGGCTCAGCCTGATGGACACGCTCGAGGACCACGCGGCCGACAATCCCGTGGAGGTCGCCGAGGACCGAGAGCTGCGCAGGCTGCTCGCACGGGCGATCAACACGCTGCCGGAGCGTGAGAAGACCGTCGTGACCCTCTACTACTACGAAGGCCTCACGCTCGCCGAGATCGGCAACGTCCTCGGGGTGACCGAGAGCCGGGTCAGCCAGATCCACACGAAGTCCGTGCTGCAGCTGCGCGCGAAGCTGGCGAGTTTTGGCCGCTGAGTGAGGTGAATCGTCCCTGCCTCACGGCACGGGCGGGGGAGCGGCTCCCGTCCGCCGCGTCCCGTCCGTAAAGTGGAGCCGTGCCAAGGATTCGAGCGGCCTCAGTGGCCGAGCACCGGTCGATGCAGCGAGGCGCCCTGCTGGACGCCGCGCGGTCCCTGCTGTCCGAAGGCGGGACGGAGGCGCTGACCTTCCCCGCCCTCGCCGAGCGCACCGGGCTCGCCCGGTCGTCCGTGTATGAGTACTTCCGGTCACGGGCCGCCGTGGTGGAAGAGCTGTGCGAGGTCGACTTTCCCGTGTGGGCCGCGGAGGTGTCGGCGGCGATGGAGGGCGCGGACTCCGCCGAGGGCAAGGTCGAGGCGTACGTCCGGCGGCAGCTGGCCCTGGTCGGCGACCGGCGCCACCGCGCCGTGGTCGCCATCTCCGCGAGCGAGCTCGACGCGGGAGCGCGGGAGAAGATCCGTGCTGCGCACGGCGGGCTCATCGCGATGATCGTCGAGGCCCTGGGCGAGCTCGGGCACGAGCAGCCACGGATGGCCGCGATGCTGCTCCAGGGGATCGTGGACGCGGCGGTGCGGCGGATCGAGCTGGGCGCCGCCGAGGAGCCCACCGCCATCACCGAGGCGGCCGTGGCCATGGCGCTGCGGGGCGTACGGGGCTGAGCTCCCGCCCGTCCGCCGTGCCCTCGATCTCGGTGGCTGTGGCGGTGACGCTGGCGCTGGTGTCGCTGTCCGTGGCGGTGCGTGCGGGCAGCAGGCGGGACGGTCCCCGGTGCAGCAGCCACGGGGGCAGCAGGCTCAGCGGATCCAGGTAGGTCCCGGCTCTCAGCAGGCCCCAGTGCAGGCAGCTGTCCGGGCAGTGGCCCGCCGGGAATTCCAGGGTGCCCACCGGGTCGCCCGCCGCGACCCGGTCGCCCTTCGCCAGTGAGCGCGGCGCCCGCACCGGCTCGTACGTCGTGCGCAGCGGGGGGTCTCCCGTGCCGTCCAGCTCCACCACGACCACGCCCCGGCCCGCCACCGGCCCCGCGAAGGCGATCCGGCCCGCCGCGACCGCCCGCACCGGGCTGCCCGGCGGGGCGGCGAGGTCCACGCCGCGGTGACCGGCCGCGTACGGGGTCGGGGGCGGGGTCCAGGCACGAATCACCTCGGGCCGGGTGCCCACCGGCCAGAAGGCGGCCGAGGGCGTGGTGGCGGGCGGGGGAGGGGCGGTCGTGAGCAGGGCCGCCAGCAGGGGCAGGAGCAGGTCCAGGCGCATGACGGAACCGTCCCGCGCCGACGCGATCCGCGGGGATCTTGGACCGGATCTGTGGACGGGCGGCCGGTTGTGGACAGGGGCGTCACCCGTTCGTGGACCGGGCCGTCCGGGGGCCGTGCCCGCGCACGGGCCCCCGGCCTGGTCAGGCCGCCGGCTGGGTCATCGACGGCGGCGTCACCCACCGCCCCGCGGGTCCCGTACACTTCTTGTGGCGATCCGGGTCACCGGGTCGACTTCGCACGCCCCGACACCAGGCCATGAAACAGCCGGTGTCAGCGCCCCTCGGTCCCTAGTGGCAAGGCGCACAGCGGGCGTCAGGCGCGAGTGCCGTCCGGCACACGCGGCACAACCGAGAATCTCAAGGAGAACGGCCATGGCCGTCGTCACGATGCGGGAGCTGCTGGAGAGCGGCGTCCACTTCGGTCACCAGACCCGTCGCTGGAACCCGAAGATGAAGCGCTTCATCTTCACCGAGCGCAACGGCATCTACATCATCGACCTGCTCCAGTCGCTGTCGTACATCGACCGCGCCTATGAGTTCGTCAAGGAGACCGTCGCCCACGGCGGCACGGTCATGTTCGTCGGCACGAAGAAGCAGGCGCAGGAGGCCATCGCGGAGCAGGCCACCCGCGTCGGCATGCCCTACGTGAACCAGCGCTGGCTGGGCGGCATGCTCACCAACTTCTCGACCGTCTACAAGCGTCTGCAGCGCCTCAAGGAGCTCGAGCAGATCGACTTCGAGGACGTCGCGGCCTCGGGTCTCACCAAGAAGGAGCTTCTCGTGCTCTCGCGCGAGAAGGCCAAGCTGGAGAAGACCCTCGGCGGTATCCGCGAGATGCAGAAGGTGCCCAGCGCCGTCTGGATCGTGGACACCAAGAAGGAGCACATCGCGGTCGGCGAGGCCCGGAAGCTCAACATCCCGGTCGTCGCCATCCTCGACACCAACTGCGACCCCGACGAGGTCGACTACAAGATCCCGGGCAACGACGACGCGATCCGCTCCGTCACCCTGCTCACCCGCGTGATCGCCGACGCCGTCGCCGAGGGCCTCATCGCCCGTTCCGGCGTTGCCGCCGGTGACTCGAAGCCGGGCGAGAAGGCCCAGGGCGAGCCGCTGGCCGAGTGGGAGCGCGACCTGCTCGAGGGCGAGAAGAAGGCCGACGAGGCCCCCAAGGCTGACGAGGCCAAGGCCGACGAGGCCCCCAAGGCCGAGGACAAGCCGGCCGAGGCCGCCGCTGAGCCCGTCGCCGAGGCGCCCGCCGCCGAGGAGAAGCCGGCCGCGGACGCCGAGCAGGCCTGACCCTCACAGGTTCGGTAGTTGACGGCGGGGGCCCGATCGGCCCCCGCCGTTCACCCGTAGACCTTCGTAGATCTTTCAGACTTCGAGAGAGAATTTTCGATCATGGCGAACTACACCGCCGCTGACGTCAAGAAGCTCCGTGAGCTCACGGGCGCCGGCATGATGGACTGCAAGAAGGCGCTCGACGAGGCCGAGGGCAACGTCGACAAGGCCGTCGAGGCGCTCCGCATCAAGGGCCAGAAGGGCGTCGCCAAGCGCGAGGGCCGTTCCGCCGAGAACGGCGCCGTGGTCTCCCTCATCGCCGACGACAACACCTCGGGTGTCATCGTCGAGCTGAAGTGCGAGACGGACTTCGTCGCCAAGGGCGAGAAGTTCCAGGCCGTCGCCAACAACCTCGCCGCGCACGTCGCCAAGACCTCCCCGGCCGACCTCGAGGCGCTCCTCGCGTCCGAGATCGAGGCCGGCAAGACGGTCCAGGCCTACGTCGACGAGGCCAACGCCAACCTCGGCGAGAAGATCGTCCTGGACCGCTTCGCGCAGTTCTCCGGCGCCTACGTCACCGCGTACATGCACCGCACGATGCCCGACCTGCCCCCGCAGATCGGTGTCCTCGTCGAGCTGGACAAGGCCGACGCCGACCTCGCCAAGGGTGTCGCCCAGCACATCGCCGCCTTCGCGCCGAAGTACCTCTCCAAGGAGGACGTGCCGGCCGAGGTCGTCGAGTCCGAGCGCCGCGTCGCCGAGGAGACCACCCGCGCCGAGGGCAAGCCCGAGGCCGCGCTGCCCAAGATCGTCGAGGGTCGCGTCAACGGCTTCTTCAAGGAGGCCACCCTCCTCGGTCAGCCGTACGCGCTGGACAACAAGAAGTCGGTCGAGAAGGTTCTCGCCGAGGCCGGTGTCACCCTGAAGCGCTTCGCGCGCATCAAGGTCGGCATCTGAGTCCGTACCGCGATCGACGGTAGACCCCGCTAGGGTCGACAGCGGTCGCCCGTACACGGTCCTCGTGTGCGACGTACGACCGCAGGATCTGACGAGGAGGCCACTGCCGAGCATGGGATGCGAACGACACCCCACCGGCAGTGGCCTTCTTCGTATGTGTGCCGAGTAAGAGAAGCGAGAACCACATGACCACCAAGGCCGACTCGAAGAGTGACGACGACAAAGTTGCCGGACGCTTCCTGCTGAAGCTCTCCGGCGAGGCGTTCGCCGGTGGGGGCGGCCTCGGGGTCGACCCCGACGTGGTGCACGCCATCGCCCGTGAGATCGCTGCCGTCGTCCGCGACGGCTCCCAGATCGCCGTCGTGATCGGCGGCGGGAACTTCTTCCGCGGCGCCGAGCTCCAGCAGCGCGGCATGGACCGCGCCCGCTCCGACTACATGGGCATGCTCGGCACGGTCATGAACTGCCTGGCCCTCCAGGACTTCCTGGAGAAGGAGGGCATCGACTGCCGCGTCCAGACCGCCATCACGATGGGGCAGGTCGCGGAGCCGTACATCCCGTTGCGCGCCGTGCGCCACCTGGAGAAGGGCCGCGTGGTCATCTTCGGTGCCGGGATGGGCATGCCGTACTTCTCCACCGACACCACCGCCGCGCAGCGCGCCCTGGAGATCGACGCCGAGGCGCTGCTGATGGGCAAGAACGGCGTGGACGGGGTCTACGACTCCGACCCCCGGACCAACCCCGACGCGGTGAAGTACGACGCCCTCGGCTACGGCGAGGTCATCACGCAGGACCTGAAGGTCGCCGACATGACCGCGATCACGCTGTGCCGGGACAACAAGCTGCCCATCCTGGTCTTCGAGCTCCTCTCCGAGGGCAATATCGCCCGGGCCGTCAAGGGTGAGAAGATCGGCACTCTCGTGGGCGACCAGGGAAGCCGGGCCTGATCCGGGGGAGCCGGGCCAGTCCCGGGCGGCGGACACGAGCCGTCGCCTGAGAGGGATGGACAAAGGCCTGCCGGTCGGACACCGTGCAGGAAAGAGACGCGACGCAGCCGGCCGCCCCGTGCTAGCCGGGCCTACTCAAGACACGCAGGAGCAAGTGGTGATCGAAGAGACCCTCCTCGAGGCCGAGGAGAAGATGGAGAAGGCCGTCGTGGTCGCCAAGGAGGACTTCGCCGCGATCCGCACCGGCCGTGCGCACCCGGCGATGTTCAACAAGATCGTGGCGGACTACTACGGCGCGCTGACGCCGATCAACCAGCTGGCCTCGTTCTCGGTGCCCGAGCCGCGGATGGCCGTGGTGACCCCGTTCGACAAGACCGCGCTGCGCAACATCGAGCAGGCGATCCGGGACTCCGACCTCGGCGTCAATCCGAGCAACGACGGCAACATCATCCGGGTGACGTTCCCCGAGCTGACGCAGGACCGCCGCAAGGAGTACATCAAGGTCGCCAAGACCAAGGCCGAGGACTCCAAGATCTCGATCCGTTCGATCCGTCGCAAGGCCAAGGAGGCCCTGGACAAGGCGATCAAGGACGGCGACATCGGCGAGGACGAGGGCCGTCGCGGCGAGAAGGAGCTCGACGACACCACCGCGAAGTACGTCGCCCAGGTGGACGAGCTGCTCAAGCACAAGGAAGCCGAGCTGCTCGAAGTCTGAGTCTCGAGTCCGAGGAATCAGGGAACCGATCCGTGAACGACTCTTCCTGGGGGGCGCCGCCCAGAGCCGGGTATTGGGGGCCGCCCGACCAGGGACCTGGTCAGGGGGCGCCCCCGGCAGGTCCCGCGTACGA
Organism: Streptomyces sp. NPDC002564; assembly: GCF_042889645.1. Classification (NCBI taxonomy): domain Bacteria; kingdom Bacillati; phylum Actinomycetota; class Actinomycetes; order Kitasatosporales; family Streptomycetaceae; genus Streptomyces; species Streptomyces sp. NPDC002564. The sequence continues at coordinate 1,400,102 of NZ_JBIARE010000001.1, forward strand.
TGCGCAGGACGCGCTGTTTCCGTCTGAGACGCAGCCCATGCCCATCGTGCCCGACGTACCCGTCAACGGCGGAGACCAGGACGGCGACCGGGGGGCCACTCGGACGGGCGGCCCCCTGTTCCGTGACGAGCCTCCGCAGGAGCCCATGCCCAGCGCACCACAGCCGCAGCCCGCCCCGGCAGCACCGCAGAAGAAGAGCGCGGGCCGCGACCTCGGGGCGGCCATAGGGGTCGGTGTGGGACTCGGCGCGGTGATCATCGCGTCGCTGTTCATCGTCAAGGCCGTCTTCATCGGCGTCATAGCGGTCGCCGTCGTCGTCGGCCTCTGGGAGCTCACCTCCCGGCTCGACGAGCGCAAGGGCATCAAGGCGCCGCTCGTACCGCTCGCGGTGGGCGGCGCGGCGATGGTCGTCGCCGGGTACGTGCGCGGGACCGAGGGCGCCTGGGTCGCGATGGCCCTGACCGCGCTCGCGGTCCTCGTCTGGCGGATGACCGAGCCGCCCGACGGCTATCTGAAGGACGTCACGGCGGGGGTCTTCGCCGCCTTCTACGTCCCCTTCCTCGCGACCTTCGTCGCGCTGATGCTCACCGCGGACGACGGCCCGCAGCGGGTGCTCACCTTCCTGCTCCTGACCGTGGTCAGCGACACGGGTGCGTACGCGATCGGCTGGCGCTTCGGCAAGCACAAGCTGGCGCCGCGCATCAGCCCCGGCAAGACCCGCGAGGGCTTGGTCGGCGCGGTCACCTTCGCGATGGCCGCGGGCGCGCTGTGCATGGAGCTCCTCATCGACGGCGGCACGTGGTGGCAGGGCCTGCTCATCGGCCTCGCGGTCGCCGCGAGCGCCACGCTGGGCGACCTCGGCGAGTCGATGATCAAGCGGGACCTGGGCATCAAGGACATGGGCACGCTGCTGCCGGGCCACGGCGGCATCATGGACCGCCTGGACTCGCTGCTGCCGACGGCGCCCGTGGTGTGGCTGCTGCTGGTGGTGTTCGTCGGCTCCGGCTGATCTCCTACCGGTCCGACCTGCGTAAATGTAGGTGAGGGGCTCGTCGTCCACAGGGCGGCGAGCCCCTTGTCGTATGTCTGCGACACTGGAACGACCATGCCTGTACCCGGAGAACTCACTTTCGTCGCGCCCCGCGGTGCCAAGAAGCCCCCGCGGCATCTCGCCGACCTCACGCCCGCCGAGCGCAAGGAAGCCGTCGCCGCCATCGGCGAGAAGCCGTTCCGCGCCAAGCAGCTCTCGCAGCACTACTTCGCGCGGTACGCGCACGACCCGGCCGAGTGGACCGACATCCCCGCCGGTGCGCGCGAGAAGCTCCGTGAGGCGCTGCTGCCCGACCTGATGTCCGTGGTGCGGCACATCAGCTGTGACGACGACACGACCCGCAAGACGCTCTGGCGCCTCTTCGACGGGACGCTCGTCGAGTCCGTGCTGATGCGCTATCCCGACCGGGTCACCATGTGCATCAGCTCCCAGGCGGGCTGCGGCATGAACTGCCCGTTCTGCGCCACCGGACAGGCCGGCCTCGACCGGAACCTGTCGACGGGCGAGATCGTGCACCAGATCGTCGACGGCATGCGGGCGCTGCGCGACGGCGAGATCCCGGGCGGCCCGGCGCGGCTCTCGAACATCGTCTTCATGGGCATGGGCGAGCCGCTGGCCAACTACAACCGGGTGACCGGCGCGATCCGCCGCCTCACCGACCCCGAGCCGGACGGCCTCGGGCTCTCGCAGCGCGGCATCACGGTGTCGACGGTGGGCCTCGTGCCCGCCATCCACCGGTTCTCGGACGAGGGCTTCAAGTGCCGCCTCGCCATCTCGCTGCACGCGCCGGACGACGAGCTGCGCGACACCCTCGTCCCGGTGAACACGCGCTGGAAGGTGCGCGAGGTGCTGGACGCCGGCTGGGAGTACGCCGCCAAGTCGGGCCGTCGCCTCTCCATCGAGTACGCGCTCATCCGGGACATCAACGACCAGGCGTGGCGTGGCGACCGGCTCGGCCGGATGCTCAAGGGCAAGCCGGTGCACGTCAACCTCATCCCGCTGAACCCCACCCCGGGCTCGAAGTGGACGGCGTCGCGTCCCGAGGACGAGAAGGCGTTCGTGGAGGCCATCGCGGCGCACGGCGTGCCGGTCACCATCCGGGACACCCGCGGGCAGGAGATCGACGGAGCGTGCGGTCAGCTCGCCGCGGCCGAGAGGTAGTCTGGCGGGCGTACGCCTCGTACACACATCTGCATATTCCGACAGGGGAGCGCCACAGCGCTGAGAGTGCGGCACCTTGGACAGGTGGGCCGCAGACCCTCTGAACCTCGCCCAGGTCATTCTGGGTAGGAAGTTCGGTCATTACTCAAGCTGTTGCGCCCTGCCCGCGGCCGGCCGGCCGCGGGCAGGGCCGCGTCTCTTCCTGGTCACCCAGGAGGAAAACCAGTGGGCACCACCAAGAAGGTCTCGTTCACCGCCGTGGCGGTGGGCATCGGGCTCGTCGCGGTCTCCGCGTGCGGCGGCTCCGACAGCGGATCCGGGTCGTCCGACGCCAAGAGCGTGACGCTCGTCAGCCATGACTCCTTCAACGTCTCCAAGGACGTCCTGAAGGACTTCGAGAAGCGCTCCGGCTACACGGTCAAGGTCCTCAAGGACGGCGACGCGGGCGCCGCGGTGAACAAGGCGGTCCTCTCCGAGGACAACCCGCAGGGCGACGTCTTCTTCGGCGTCGACAACACGCTCCTCTCGCGCGCGCTCGACAACGGCCTCTTCCAGCCGTACGAGGTCAAGGGCGCGGACAAGATCAAGCCGGAGTTCCGGGCCGACGGGGACAGGCACCGGGTCACCCCCGTCGACAGCGGCGACATCTGCGTCAACTACGACAAGAAGTACTTCGCCGACAAGAAGCTGGCGCCGCCGAAGTCCTTCGACGACCTGGCCAGGCCCGCGTACAAGAACCTGCTGGTCACCGAGAACGCCTCGACCTCCTCGCCCGGTCTCGGGTTCCTGCTCGGCACCGCCGCGAAGTACGGCGACGGGGGCTGGCAGGGCTACTGGAAGAAGCTCAAGGCCAACGGCGTCAAGGTCGTCGACGGCTGGGAGCAGGCCTACAACGAGGAGTTCTCCGGCTCCTCCGGCGGCAAGAAGGCCAAGGGCGACCGCCCGCTCGTCGTCTCGTACGCCTCCTCGCCGCCCGTCGAGGTCCTCTACGCCAAGCCCCGGCCCAAGGAGGCGCCGACCGGCGTCGCGACCGGCACCTGCTTCCGCCAGGTCGAGTACGCGGGCCTGCTCAGCAACGCCGGGAACACCAAGGGCGGCAAGGCGCTCCTGGACTTCCTGGCCGGCAAGGAGTTCCAGGAGGACATGCCGCTGAACATGTTCGTGAACCCGGTGCTCGACGGCGCGAAGCTGCCCGGGCTGTTCACCGAGCACGGCGTGACGGTCGACAGGCCCGAGACCATGGACCCGAAGAAGATCGCCGACAACCGTGAGCCGTGGATCAAGTCGTGGACCTCGCTCGTACTGAAGTAGCGCCACGGAAGACGGGCGCCCGCCGGGGGAGCGCGGTGCGGCTCGGCCTGATGGCCGTGCCCGTCGCGTTCTTCGGGCTCTTCTTCGCCTATCCGGTCACGGCCATCGTCGCCCGCGGCCTGCACGTCGGCGGGGCCTGGCAGCTCGGGCGGATCACGGACGTCCTCGGGCAGTCCGACATCCGGCACGTGCTGTGGTTCACCACCTGGCAGGCGCTCGCGTCGACCGCGCTCACGCTGCTGATCGCGCTGCCCGGCGCGTACGTCTTCGCGCGCTTCGACTTCCCGGGCAAGCGGGTGCTGCGGGCCGTCGTCACGGTGCCGTTCGTGCTGCCGACGGTCGTCGTCGGGACCGCCTTCCTGGCGCTGATCGGGCGCGGCGGGCTCTTCGACGAGCTGTGGGGCGTGCGCCTGGACACCACGGTGTGGGCGATCCTGCTCGCGCACGTCTTCTTCAACTACGCGGTCGTCGTCCGCACCGTCGGCGGCCTCTGGGCGCAGCTCGACCCGCGCCAGGAGGAGGCCGCGCGGATGCTCGGCGCCTCGCGCTGGACGGCCTGGCGGACGGTGACGCTGCCCGCGCTCGGGCCCGCCGTCGCGGCCGCCGCGCTGATGGTCTTCCTCTTCACCTTCACCTCCTTCGGCGTCGTGCAGATCCTCGGCGGACCCGCGTACTCCACGCTGGAGGTGGAGATCTACCGGCAGACCGCCCAGCTCCTCGACCTGCCGACGGCCGCCGTCCTGACGATCGTGCAGTTCGCGGCGGTCGGGCTGATCCTGGCGATCCACGCGTGGACGGTCCGGCGCCGCGAGAGCGCGCTGAAGCTCGTCGACGCCTCGGCCGTGGCGCGCCGGCCGCGCGGCGCCGGTCAGTGGTCGCTGCTCGGGCTGGTCCTGGCGACGATCGTGCTGCTGATCCTGCTGCCGCTCGGCGTGCTCGTGCAGCGCTCCTTCGCCGGGCCCGACGGCTTCGGGCTCCTCTACTACAAGGAGCTGACCTCGGCGGACGGCGGCGCCTTCCTCGTGCCGCCGATCGAGGCCGTCGGGAACTCCCTGCAATACGCCGTCGTGGCCACGGTCATCGCGGTGCTCGTCGGCGGGCTGGCCGCGGCTGCCCTCACCCGCCGTGCGGGCCGTCTCGTACGCGGCTTCGACGCGCTGCTCATGCTGCCGCTCGGGGTGTCCGCGGTCACCGTGGGCTTCGGCTTCCTCATCACGCTGGACAAGCCGCCGCTGGACCTGCGCGCCAGCTGGATCCTGGTGCCGCTCGCCCAGGCGCTGGTCGGCGTCCCCTTCGTCGTACGCACCATGCTGCCCGTGCTGCGCGCGGTGGACGGGCGGCTGCGGGAGGCGGCGGCCGTCCTCGGGGCGTCGCCGCTGCGGGCCTGGCGCGAGGTCGACCTGCCCCTGGTGCGGCGGGCGCTGCTGATCGCCGCCGGATTCGCCTTCGCCGTCTCGCTCGGCGAGTTCGGCGCGACCGTCTTCATCGCGCGGCCCGACAACCCGACCCTGCCCGTGGCCGTGGCCCGGCTGCTCGGCCGCGCCGGGGACCTCAACTACGGCCAGGCCATGGCCCTCTCGACGATCCTCATGGTGGTGTGCGCGGTGTCCCTGCTGCTCCTGGAACGCATCCGGACCGACCGCACCACGGGGGACTTCTGATGGCGGAGGACGCCTTGCTGAGCCTGCGGGAGGCGACGGTCCGGTTCGGTGAACGGGCCGCGCTCGACGCCGTCGACCTCGACGTCCGCGAGCACGAGATCGTCTGTGTCCTCGGGCCGAGCGGCAGCGGCAAGTCGACGCTGCTGCGGGCGGTGGCGGGGCTGCAGGCCCTCGACGCGGGCCGGGTCCTGCTCGACGGGCACGACCAGCGCGCGGTGCCCGCGCACCGGCGGGGCGTCGGCCTGATGTTCCAGGACCACCAGCTGTTCCCGCAGCGGGACGTGGCGGGCAACGTCGCGTTCGGGCTGCGCATGCACGGCGCCTCGCGGGGCGAACAGGCCGACCGTGTCGCCGAGTTGCTGGAGCTCGTCGGCCTGCCGAAGGCGCAGCGGCGCGGGGTCGCCGCGCTGTCCGGCGGCGAGCAGCAGCGGGTGGCCCTGGCACGGGCCCTCGCGCCGCGCCCCCGGCTCCTCATGCTCGACGAGCCGCTGGGCCAGCTGGACCGCTCGCTGCGGGAGCGGCTCGTCGTCGAACTGCGCGAGCTCTTCGACGAGCTGGGCACGACCGTGCTGGCCGTCACGCACGACCAGGGCGAGGCCTTCGCGCTGGCCGACCGTGTCGTCGTGATGCGCGACGGGCGGATCGCCCAGTCCGGTACGCCCCTCGACGTGTGGCAGCACCCGGCGGACGAGTTCGTGGCGCGCTTCCTCGGCTTCGACAACATCGTCGCGGCGATCGTGGCGGGCGGGGCGGCGGACACGGTGTGGGGCAAGGTCCCCGTGCCCGACGGCGTGCCCGGCGGTCGGCACCGGCTGCTGGTGCGGCCGGCCGGGGTGCGTCTCGTGCCCGCCGACGAGGGGCTGCCGTGCGCGGTGACGGCGCGCACCTTCCGCGGCACCCATGTCGCCGTGCACCTCCAGCCGAAGGAGGGGCCGCGCCTGGAGGCGGCCTGCGCGCTGCGGGCGGCGCCCGCGGTGGGGGAGACGGTCGGGGTCGGTTTCGACGCCGAGGACGTCGTGGTGCTCGGGCCCACGGGCTGACGCCGTGGGGCGGGGGGTGGGCGGCGGCATGCGCCGGCTACCCCTCGCGGTCACGGATGAGCATCCAGGGCCGCTCAGCCTTCCTGGGGCGTCGCGCCGAGGCGGCGCAGTGCGTCCGGCGCCTGTTCGACCCGGTCCACCAGCGCGATCCGCGCCTCCATCGACCGGCCGCGGGCCAGCGACTGGAGCAGCGGCCACACCGGCAGGTGCTCGGTCCAGTGCGTGCGGTCGACCAGGACCATCGGGGTGGGTTCGCCGCGCGACTCGTAGTAGTTGGGGGTGGCGTTGTCGAAGACCTCCTGGACGGTGCCCGCGGCGCCCGGCAGGAAGACGACGCCCGCGTTCGAGCGGGCCAGCAGGCCGTCCTCGCGGGTGGCGTTGGCGAAGTACTTCGCCAGGTCGGAGGCGAACGCGTTCGGCGGCTCGTGGCCGTAGAACCAGGTGGGGATGCCCACCGAGGCGCCGCCGTCGGGCCAGCGCTCGCGGACCTCGAAGGCGGCCTGCGCCCACGCGCCCACCGAGGGTGTGAACGAGGGCGCCTTGGCGAGCAGTGCGAGGGACTCCTCCAGCATCGCGTCGCCGTGCGGTGCCGCGTAGGCGCCGAGGTTCGCCGCCTCCATCGCGCCCGGGCCGCCGCCCGTCGCGACCGTGAAGCCCTCGCGGGCCAGCGCCCGGCCGAGCCGCGCCGCCCCCGCGTAGGCCTCGGTGCCGCGGGCCATCGCGTGCCCGCCCATGACGCCCACCACCCGCGCCCCGGCCAGGCGTTCGTCGAGGGCGTCGGAGATGGAGTCGTCGTGGATGGCGCGCAGCATCGACGAGAAGACGTCGCCGTCGGTCTTGGTCCGCTGGAACCAGGCGTACGCGCGGGCGTCCGGCGTCGCCTCGTACCCGCCGTCGGCGAGGCCGGCGAACAGGTCCTCGGGGGAGTACAACAGGCCGCGGTACGGGTCGAACGGGAGGCCGGGGACGGGCGGGAAGACCAGCGCGCCGCCGGCCCGCACCGTGGCCGCCGCGTCCTCGCCCATCGGGCAGCCGAGGAAGACGGCGCCCGCGACGTCGGCCGCCAGGAGCGCTGCGGAGCGCTCCGTCAGGTCGACGGCCTGGACGCGGCACCCGGCCAGGGCGCCGCGGCCGAGGACCTCGTCGAACTCGGCGAGCGTCTCGATCTCGCGGTCGTCGCCGGGGAGTCGCGGGGCGGATGCGGGGGTGCGGTTCGGCTGCATCCGCCCATGCTAAGCAGGGGCACCCACCGGAATCCGCTCAGCCCTGGACCTGCTCCGGGTCCATCCACATGACCTCCCAGGTGTGGCCGTCGAGGTCGTCGAAGGCGCGGCCGTACATCGTGCCGTAGTCCTGGACCTGGCCGGCCGTGCCGCCCGCGGCCACCGCCGCGTCGACGAGCTCGTCGACCTTCTCGCGGCTCTCGGCGCTCAGACAGATCAGGGTCTCGCTGACCTTGGTGGCGTCGGCGATCTCCTTCTGCGTGAAGTTCGCGTAGTGCTCCTTGCTGAGCATCATCGCGACGATGGTGTCGCTGATGACCACGCAGGCGCACGCGTCGGTGGAGAACTGCGGGTTGATCGTGTAGCCGAGCCCGGTGAAGAACTTCCTGGACGCGGCGACGTCGGACACGGCCAGGTTCACGAAGATCATCTGCTGGTACATGAGGTCTCTCCCAGTGGGTGCGGGTGCCTTACGGAGGGTTAGACACCCGTTCGACTCGGAACTCATCGCGGATCTCGTCGTCGGTCGTGAATTGTTTTCGGGGCGCTCTCCCCGGGAGGATCCGCGAGGTCCTGCCGGGCCCTTCGCGGCGCCGTCACCGTCCCAGCGGTACCGCCGCCAGTTGCGCGACGATCCAGGTCAGCGGCCCGAACACGGCGACGAGGGCGCCCGCGCGGAGTGCCGCGGAGCCGCGCAGCATGGTCGCGGGCGCCCCGAGCCGCAGCAGCGCGTCCGTCGTGTGCGAGCGCGCCTGCCGGGCCTCGACGGCCGCCGTGGCCAGGGTCAGCACGGCGCATCCCGCCACGAGGAGCGCGCCGAGCGCGGTGAGCGGGCCGACCTCGGGGCGCGGCCCCGCGTACAGCACGACCGAGGCGAACGCGCCCGACGCCACGGCGCACAGCACGCCGAGCGGCCGTCCGATGCGCCGCGCCTCCTCCTGGAGGACGCGCCCGGCGAGCAGCCGCATCGCGCCCGGTCGCACCGCCTGGAGCAGCCGTCCGCAGAGGTAGGTGAGCCCGGGGCCCGCGAGGACCAGGCCGAGCGCGGTCAGCGCCCAGCCCGCGAGGACGCCCGCCGGGCTGCCGTCGGCGCCGCCCGGCATCGGGAAGCCGCCGCGGATCCCGCCGCCGGAGCGGCTGGCGTACGTCTCCACGGCCAGGCCCGCCGCGAGCAGCGCGACGCCCCAGGGCAGGCCGCTGGGCGGCGACGCGGGGGCGTCGGTGTCGCCGGGCTGCTCGGCGCCGCCGTCCGTGCCGCCGGCCTTGGCGGGCCGCGGCCGCAGCACGAGGGCGCTGGCGGCCGAGGCGGCCAGCGGGACGAGGGCGAGCAGGGTGAGCGCCGCGGCGAGCGGCAACGGCCGGTCGGCGGCGAGCAGTTCGGCGGCCGCGCCGTCGAAGGGCAGGCCGGAGAGGTCGCCGCGCAGGTGCAGGAAGAAGAGCAGCGCGACCATCGAGCCGAGCGTGCACGCCACGGCCGTGGAGACCGCGGCGAGCATCATCAGGCGGCCGGGGCCGAGGCCCACCGCGGAGAGGCCGCTGCGCGGCCGGGTGCCCGGGTCGGTGCGGGCCACGGCGACGGCGAAGTAGACGGTGGCGGTGATCGGCGCGAGGCACCACGCGAGGCGCAGCACGGAACCCGCTCCCGGGTGCTCCATCGCGTACGCCAGGGTGCACAGCAGCAGGAAGCCGGTGCCGGCGGACGCGGCGGCGACCAGGAGGCGCCGCAGCTGGACGAGCGGGTGGGCGCCGCGGGCTAGACGGAGAGCGAGCACGCGGCCCGGCCTTCCGTGGCGGAGGTGCCGGGTGCGCCGGCGCCTCCCGCGGAACCGGACGCGGTGGCCGCGCGTGCGGTGGCGGTCTCACCGCCGCCCGCGAACCCCTCCGATCCCGGCAGGTGCACCGTGTTCACCCGGCGCCCGTCCAGGAGCGTGACCGTGCGGTCGGCGAGGGTGGCGACCTCCGGGTCGTGGGTGGCGAGGACGACCGTGATGCCGTGCGAGCGGGCCGCCGTGGTCAGCGTGCGCAGCGCGTGGGCGCGGTCGGCGCGGTGCAGCGGCGCGGTGGGCTCGTCGGCGAAGAGCACCGACGGCGTGGTCACCAGGGCGCGGGCGATGGCGACGCGCTGGCGCTCGGCCTGGAGCAGGGCGTGCGGCCGCTTGCGGGCGCACATGCCGATGTCGAGGCGCTCCAGCCACTCCTGGGCGGCGGGCTTGGAGACGCGGTGGGAGGCGCCGCGCAGCATCAGCGGCAGCGCCACGTTCTCCCAGGCGGTGAGCTCGGGCACGAGCTGCGGTTCGGGGTCGATCCAGCCGAAGCGGTCGCGGCGCAGGCGTTCGCGCACGAGCGGGCCCATCGTGTGCACCGGGGTGCTGTTGAACCACACCTCGCCCTGCTCGGGCAGCAGTTGCCCGGACAGGCACTGCAGGAGCGTGGTCTTGCCGCTGCCGCGGGGGCCGTTGACGGCGAGGATCTCGCCCTCGCGGACACCGAGCGATACGCCGGTGAGGGCGGGGGAGCCGTTGTGTGTGACGTGCAGTGCGCGTGCCCACAGCACGTCGTTGTCCGGCGGGGCCACCATGGCGTACACCTCGGTTCAGATCAGCTCGACTCCCCCGTACGGGGGAACGAAGGCGGGGCCGATCGGTCACTGGGCACGCTAAGGATTCGGGCGGACCTGCCCGGAAACGACGCGGCCCGGGGGCGCCCGTTCTCACTCGAACGGGCGCCCCCGGGGCCGGTGTTGATCACTCGATCACACGAGCGCGGGGATCAGAGCTTGGACCACGCCTCGGTGAGGACCTGGCGCAGGATGCCCTCGATCTCGTCGAAGGTCTCCTGGTGGGAGATCAGCGGCGGGGCGAGCTGGACGACCGGGTCGCCGCGGTCGTCGGCACGGCAGTACAGGCCGTTCTCGAAGAGCGCCTTGGAGAGGAAGCCGTACAGGACGCGCTCGGTCTCCTCGTCGTTGAACGTCTCCTTGGTGGCCTTGTCCTTCACGAGCTCGATGCCGTAGAAGAAGCCGTTGCCGCGGACGTCGCCGACGATCGGCAGGTCGAGGAGCTTGCTGAGGGTCTGGTGGAACGCGTCCTCGTTGTCCAGGACGTGCTGGTTCAGGCCCTCCTTCTCGAAGATGTCGAGGTTGGCGAGGCCGACCGCGGCGGAGACCGGGTGGCCGCCGAAGGTGTAGCCGTGCAGGAAGGTGTTGTCGCCCTTGTAGAACGGCTCGGCGATCTTGTCCGAGACGATGCACGCGCCGATCGGGGAGTAGCCCGAGGTCATGCCCTTGGCGCAGGTGATCATGTCCGGGACGTAGCCGAACTTGTCGCAGGCGAACATCGTGCCGAGGCGGCCGAAGGCGCAGATGACCTCGTCGGAGACGAGCAGCACGTCGTACTTGTCGCAGATCTCGCGCACGCGCTGGAAGTAGCCGGGCGGGGGCGGGAAGCAGCCGCCCGCGTTCTGCACCGGCTCCAGGAAGACGGCGGCGACCGTCTCCGGGCCCTCGAAGAGGATCTCCTGCTCGATCTGGTCGGCGGCCCAGCGGCCGAAGGCCTCGGGGTCGTCGCCGTGGATCGGGGCGCGGTAGATGTTGGTGTTCGGCACCTTGTGCGCGCCGGGGACCAGCGGCTCGAAGGGGGCCTTGAGGGCCGGCAGGCCGGTGATGGACAGGGCGCCCTGCGGGGTGCCGTGGTAGGCGACCGCGCGGGAGATGACCTTGTACTTCGTGTGGTTGCCGGTGAGCTTGTGGTACTGCTTCGCCAGCTTCCACGCGGTCTCGACGGCCTCGCCGCCGCCGGTGGTGAAGAAGACCTTGTTGAGGTCGCCCGGCGCGTAGTCCGCGAGGCGCTCGGCGAGCTCGACGGCCTTGGGGTGGGCGTAGGACCACACCGGGAAGAAGGCGAGCTCCTGGGCCTGCTTGTAGGCGGTCTCCGCGAGCTCGTGACGGCCGTGGCCCGCGTTGACGACGAAGAGGCCGGACAGGCCGTCCAGGTACTTCTTGCCCTTGTCGTCGAAGATGTAGGTGCCCTCGCCACGCACGATGGTGGGCACGGGTGCGTTCTCGTAGTCCGACATGCGGGTGAAGTGCATCCACAGGTGGTCGTACGCGGTCTGGCTGAGGTCCTTGCTCACGGCTATCGGGTTCCCCACATATAGGTCTGCTTCTTGAGCTTGAGGTAGACGAAGCTCTCGGTGGAGCGCACGCCGGGGAGGGCGCGGATGCGCTTGTTGATGACTTCGAGCAGGTGGTCGTCGTCCTCGCAGACGATCTCCACCAGGAGGTCGTGCGAGCCCGCGGTCATCACCACGTACTCGGCCTCCGGCATGGCGGCCACGGCGTCCGCGACCGGATCCACGTCGCCCTCGACATTGATGCCGACCATCGCCTGCCTGCGGAAGCCCACGGTGAGCGGGTCCGTGACGGCGACGATCTGCATCACGCCCTGGTCGAGCAGCTTCTGGACGCGCTGGCGCACGGCCGCCTCGGAGAGGCCCACGGCCTTGCCGATGGCGGCGTACGGACGGCGCCCGTCCTCCTGGAGCTGTTCGATGATCGCCAGAGATACGGCGTCCACGGGCGGAGTGCCGTTCCCACTGCCGCTCCCGCCGGGATTCCCGGTCCGTGAGCCGCGTGGGTTGCTGGGGTCTGCGCTGCGACTGGCCACGACCTCACTGTGCACGACGTCTCGTCACTTACGCAAGGGCAGATCGATGAAATTCGTTGTCTGAGTGTTCAATCATCACGGATTCCGCAGTTCTGGGCCGCTGGGTATGTTGAAAGCGTCGGTACAGCGACTAGGGTGGGTGTCTCATCCACTGGACATCTGACCTGGAGGGCCGGAAGTGAGCACCGAGCTGCGCCGTCTGCGCAACTACATCAACGGAGAATTCCGGGACGCGGCCGACGGACGGACCACCGAGGTGATCAATCCGGCGACCGGCGAGGCCTACGCCACCGCGCCGCTGTCGGGTCAGGCCGACGTCGACGCCGCCATGAAGGCCGCCGCCGACGCGTTCCCCGCGTGGCGCGACCTCACGCCCGCCGAGCGGCAGAAGGCCCTGCTCAAGATCGCCGACGCGTTCGAGGAGCGCGCCGAGGAGCTCATCGCCGCCGAGGTCGAGAACACCGGCAAGCCCATCGGACTCACCCGGTCCGAGGAGATTCCGCCGATGGTCGACCAGATCCGCTTCTTCGCGGGTGCGGCCCGGATGCTCGAGGGCCGCGCCGCCGGCGAGTACATGGAGGGCCTGACCTCCATCATCCGCCGCGAGCCGATCGGCGTCTGCGCGCAGGTCGCGCCGTGGAACTACCCGATGATGATGGGCGTGTGGAAGTTCGCCCCGGCGCTCGCCGCGGGCAACACGGTCGTCCTGAAGCCGTCGGACACCACCCCCGCCTCGACCGTCCTGATGGCCGAGATCATCGGCTCCATCGTGCCGCCCGGCGTCTTCAACGTCGTCACCGGCGACCGCGACACCGGCCGCGCCATGGTCGAGCACAAGACCCCCGCGATGGCCTCCATCACCGGCTCCGTACGGGCCGGCATGCAGGTCGCCGAGTCCGCCTCCAAGGACCTCAAGCGCGTCCACCTGGAGCTCGGCGGCAAGGCCCCCGTCGTCGTCTTCGAGGACACCGACATCGCCAAGGCCGTCGAGGACATCTCGGTGGCGGGCTTCTTCAACGCGGGCCAGGACTGTACGGCCGCCACGCGCGTGCTCGTCCACGAGTCCATCCACGACGAGTTCGTCACGGCGCTGGCCAAGGCCGCCGCCGACACGAAGACCGGCCAGCCGGACGACGAGGACGTGCTCTTCGGCCCGCTCAACAACGCCAACCAGCTCAAGCAGGTCTCCGGCTTCATCGACCGCCTCCCGGCGCACGCCAAGGTCGAGGCCGGCGGCCGGCGGGTCGGCGAGAAGGGCTACTTCTACGCCCCGACCGTCGTCTCCGGCCTCAAGCAGGACGACGAGATCATCCAGAACGAGGTCTTCGGCCCCGTCATCACCGTCCAGTCCTTCACGGACGAGGCGCAGGCCGTCGAGTACGCGAACGGCGTCGAGTACGCGCTGGCGTCCTCGGTGTGGACCAAGGACCACGCGCGCGCGATGCGCATGTCCAAGGTCCTCGACTTCGGCTGCGTGTGGATCAACACCCACATCCCGCTGGTCGCGGAGATGCCGCACGGCGGCTTCAAGAAGTCCGGCTACGGCAAGGACCTCTCGGCGTACGGCTTCGACGACTACACGCGCATCAAGCACGTGATGACGTCCATCGAGGGCTAGTCGCCCCGGGCGGCCCTGCCGCCCGGCAAAAATCGTGTGACGCGCCATCCGCCCCCGCGTACCGTTGCGTACGCGGGGGCGGCTCCGCGGTGTGCTTCCTTCTTCCTTCTTCTGCTAAAAGATCCGTAGCGCACCCACTTCCCGCCCCCGCCTTCGCGTACCTACGGGGGTGGGACCTGATGAAGACGACGACGGCCGACGACCTGACAGGGCTGCTGCTGCGCCGCCGGCAGAGCGTGCACGTGCCCGAGGGCCCCGGACGGACCGCCGTGACCGACGCCGCCGTGGTCGTCCTCGAAGCCGAACTCGCCGACCGCGGCCACCTGCTGACCGCCCCGCTGCGCCGCGCGCTCACCACGCTGTCCGTCCGCCGCCTGCGCGAGACGGGACTGCGCCTGCTCGCCGACATCGACGCCCTGCTCGGCGCCGACCGCCACCACGCCCCGCTCTTCCAGAACTTCCCGCAGCAGGCCGTCCACCAGCGGGCCCACCACCGCTACACCTCGGCGATCGTCGCCCACCTCGCCGCCCAGCCCCACCAGCCCTGCATGGCCTGCGGTACCGCGGACCGCCGGGTCCGCGCGCTCACGCCCTGCGCCCACCTGCTCTGCGAGGGCTGCGTCGGACGGCTCGACGGCTGCTGCGAGGACTGCTGCGGCTGGTACTCCTGCCCGGTCTGCGACGGCCGGTACGAGACGGACGGGCCCACCGACCCGTGGATCGAACCGGTTTACGGCGCCGACGGCGACGGCGGCCCGGTCCTGCGCACCCTGCGCCTGGGCACGCCCGGCGACGCCGCCGCCGAACTCACCGCGCTGCTCGCCCGCCGCACGCCCCTCAACCCCGAGGACCACGACGACCTGGTCCTGCTCCTCGGGCGCCTGGACCCGGCCGACGCCGCCGACTGGCTGCCCGCCGCCGTCCCGCTGCGCGAGAGCAAGGCCCTCGCCCTCGCCCCGCTCCTCGCCCTGCCCGCCCTCCGGCCCCTGCTCGCGCGGTACGCGGACACCGCCACGGACGTGCTGCGGATCCTCGTCGTGCGCTCCGGCGGCGACCCCGACCTGCTCGCACCCACCCGCCTGCGGGGCCTCGCCCGGCCGGAGCGCCGCGCACTGCTCGACCTGCTCGACGGACTGGACTTCCTGCGCCTCGCGGAGGACATGGCACGCCACCCGCGCGCGTGGCAGCGGGTCGGCGAGCTCCTGCACCCCTTCGAGCAGGCCCACCGGCACCCGCGCGTGGCGCTCGCCTTCGCCGTCCTGCGCCGCACGCGCGTCGACGGCGGCGCGCTCGGCGAGGTGCTGCTCGCCGAGGCCGCCCACCACCCCGGCGTGCGCCTCGTCGGCGACCGGCTGCGCCTGCGCACCTGGCAGACACGCGTCGAGGAGGCCCTCGGCCGCTGGGACACCCCGGCCGCCGCCCGCCTCCTGGGCGAGCGCCCCGGCGAACTCCTGCGCCGCCTCGACCTGCTGCTCGCCCGCTCCGGCGCGACGACCCTGCCGGAACCGGTGGCCGAGGCGCTCGCCGCCGCCCTGCCGCACACCGGACCCGGCCCGCTGCTCGGCGCGTACGGACGCATGAAGGTGCGTTCCGTGCCCGGGCACCGCCGCGTCTTCTTCCCGCGCGGGCGCATCACCCAGGCGTACGCCGTCGAGGACCACCGGCCGCCGCTGCCCGCCCGGGTCGCGGGCCGCGCCGGGGAGCTGATCGGGGCGGAGGCCGTGCGGCGCCTGTCCGAGCGGACGGACGAGCGGTACGACGTGGCCGTCCTGGACGCCTCGCTCGCCGACCTGCCCGTCCCCTCCGCCGAGCGCGCCTCGGCGGCCTCGCTGGTCGCCGTCCCGCGCGGCAGCTCCCTGCCGGTGCCCGGGGACGGCACGACCGTCCGCCTCTTCCTGCACTGGACGCAGCCCCGCGGCACCTGCGTCGACCTCGACCTGTCCGTCGCGCTCTACGACGACCTGTGGCGGTTCGTCGGCCTGTGCGACTACACGCTCCTGGAGTACGCGGGCGGCGCGGCCCGGCACTCCGGCGACCTGACCTCCGCGCCCGCCCCGCACGGCGCCACCGAGTACCTCGACCTCGACCTGCCGCGGCTGGCGGGCGCCGGCGTGCGGTTCGTGGTGCCCGCGGTCCTCTCGTACAACGACGTGCCCTTCGACGAACTCCCCGACGCCTTCGCGGGGTTCATGGCCGTCGAGGGCGAGAAGCGTGCCGTCTACGACCCGCGCACGGTCCGCCAGCGCTTCGACCTCACGGGCGAAGCGAAGGTGACCATGCCGATGATCCTCGACCTGCGCACCCGGCGCGCGTGGTGGACGGACGTCACCCTCGCCACGACGGGCTTCCGCCACGACGTGGCGCGCTACCGGCGCCGGATCGCGCGCACGGGCCACGACCTCCTCGACACCTTCCAGCCGTGCGGCCGCGCCACCCTGTGGGACCTGGCCTGCTGGACGGCGGCCGCCCGCACCGACGGCGAGGTGTACGTGCGCGGCCGCGGCCACGTCCTGTGGGGCTACCGCCGCGCCCCGGACGAGCCGCGCGCCGACTTCGCGCTGCGCGTCCGGGACGGCTGGGAGCCGGACACGCTGCGCGCCGAGCCGGAGCTCGCCGGGCGGCGCGCCCTTCTCGCGCTGCTGCACGGGGAGTTGGCGGGCGCGGAGAGTGCCGCGTCCGGCACGGCCTACCGCCTCTACCCCGGACCGGTCGACGCCGCGCCGCTGGACCTCGTCACCGCGGGGGACCTGGCGGGGTGGCTGGAGCCGGCCCCCGCCGGGCGCGGCTGACCGACGCCGATCGACAGGGTGTCGGGTCCAGAAGGCGGGGCTCGACGCTGCGTCCATTGCCGCGGGCCCGCGCCCGGGCGCATGCTGCCGGGGTGCGAGCGAACCCCCCGGGCCCCCTGGCCTCCTCCGTGTCCCGCCGTTCCCTGCTGCGCGCCCTGGGCGGCGGTGCGGCCGTCGGTACGCTCGCGGGCTGCGGGGTGCCCGCCGCGTACATCGCGCCGGGGGAGCGGTCCGCCGGGGACCGGTCCCGGCGCGACAAGAAGCTGGCCTTCGCCAACTGGCCGCTCTACATCGACACCGACGACAAGGACAAGACGAAGCGCCCCTCCCTCGACGCCTTCGAGAAGCGGACCGGCATCGACGTCCGCTACACGGAGGAGATCAACGACAACGACGAGTTCTTCGGCAAGATCAGCCCGTCCCTGATGAACCACCAGGAGACCGGCCGGGACCTCATCGTCATCAGCGACTGGATGTGCGCGCGCTTCGTCCGGCTCGGCTGGGTCCAGGAGATGGACCGCTCGCGCCAGCCGAACATCACCAAGTACCTGGACCCGCAGCTGCGTTCGCCGCACTTCGACCCGGGCCGCAAGTACACCGTGCCCTGGCAGTCGGGCATCACCGGCATCGCGTACAACAAGCGCAGGGTCGGCCGCGAGATCAAGCACGTCTCCGACCTGTGGGCGGACGACCTCAAGGGCCGCGTCACCCTGCTGTCCGGCCTCGACGAGGCGTTCGCGCTGCTCCTCCAGGGGGACGGCGTCGACATCACCAAATGGACGGCCGACGACTTCCACCGGATGTGCGACGAGGTCGAGAAGAAGGTGAACTCCCACCACATCCGCCGCTTCACCGGCAACGACTACATCAAGGACCTCTCCAGCGGCGACGTCCTGGCCTGCCAGGCCTACAGCGGCGACGTCATCCAGCTCCAGGCGGACGACCCCGACATCGAGTTCGTCGTCCCCGAGGAGGGCGGCGAGCTCTGGGCGGAGTCCCTGATGATCCCCAACCTGGCCCGCCACAAGCGGAACGCCGAGCAGCTCATCGACTACTACTACGAGCCCGAGGTCGCGGCCGAGCTGGCCGCCTGGGTCAACTACGTCTGCCCGGTCCCGGCCGCCCGCGACATCCTCGCCTCCTCCAAGGACAAGGACCTCGCGTCGCTCGCCGAGGACCCGCTGATCTTCCCCGACGACGCGATGCGCAAGCGGCTCGTCATCGCCCGCGACATCACGTCGAAGGAGCGGACGGAGTTCGCGAAGCGGTGGAACGCGCTGGCCGGGTTGTAGCCGCAGCGGAGCCGCTGTTCAGGAGCGGCGTCGGCGCACCGCGTCCCGGGCGTCGCCCAGCACGTCGGCCGAGCGCAGCCACCAGCCCTCCAGCTTGTCGCGCACCGTGGCCACCAGCCACCGCCACTTGAACCACCGCGGCAGCGAGCGGAACGGCACGAAGGTGAGGACGTCGTCGATGGCGTTCTGGGCGACGCCGCCGTGGCCCTCGGCGCGCAGCGCCGCATACAGCTCAGGGGTCAGCGCGCCGTTGAGCCGTGCCGCGGTCCCCGCCGCGGTGAACGCGAATCCGCGCTGCGCGGAATCCGGCAACCGCATCGCCCGCAGGATCCGGGGGGACACCTCCGCCAGCGGGCAATGGAAGGCCAGCCCGATCACCGCCGTGCCCAGGTGGTCCTCACCGCGTGCGAAGGCGGCGTCCACCTCGGCCGGGTCGTCGATGCGGGTCAGGCCCTCGCCGCTCTGCCAGTCGTACTCGGATGTCATCGCCGTCTCTCAGCCGTCGCAGCGCGGCGGGGGCGGGGGCGGCAGCACCCGCTGCTTCTTCAGGTTGTCGATCATGCCCGCCTTCTTCAGCTTGGTCAGATCGCCCTGGGTGACGCTCTTCGACGGGTACGAGGACTGCACGTGACCATGGTAGATCTCCTTGACGACCTTGCCGTTCTTGTCGGTGATCTCCCGGTGCCGGTCGAGGACCACGATCTCGTTGTTGACATGGTCCACGCCCAGGCGCCGCGTGACGTTGGGGTTGTTCGGGTCCATGTCGATGGAGCGGTCCAGCGCGCCCTGACCGTTCGACGGCGCCCGGCTGACCTCGCCCTTCGCCCCGGAGCTCGACCCCGAGCCGTGCTTGCTGTACTCCGAGTCGTCGTAGACGCGGGTCGGCTCGCCCTCCAGGCCGAGCGGGTCGCTCCAGCGGAACGGGTTGTCGACGTAGGCGTGGTGGTTGGGGGCGGGAGCCAGACCGAGCGGGTCGGGGGAGAGGTAGCTCGCGGTGTCCGGGTCGTAGTAGCGGGCCACGTTGTAGTGCAGGCCCGTTTCCGGGTCCCGGTACTGCCCGGGAAAGGCCAGCGGGCACAGGCCGTCGTCCGCGCCGGACAGGGGCCGGCCCCACAGGGTGGTGGCGGCCCGCCAGGCGATCGCGCCGTCCTCGTCCACGAGCTCGCTGGGCGTGCCGACCAGGTCGGTGACGATCGCGTAGAACCGCCGGTCGACCGCGTCCGGATCGGCGGTCCGCCACCTGCTCCGCACTTGTGCCGCGGCCCGGTGGCCGCCCGGCTCCCACTCCCAGGTGTCGGCCTCCACGACGCCGTCCCGGAGCGTCTGGCGCTCCGCGAGGTTGGCACCGTCCCAGGTGAAGAGGGTCTCGTCGGCGACCGACCCGTCCTCGCCCAGACGGAACTTGGCGGTGCGCCTGCCCAGGGCGTCGTAGCGGTAGCGCCAGGTGCCGCGGTCCGGTGTGGCGGCCTCGGTGAGCCGGTCCTCGGCGTCCCACGTGTACGTCCAGATCCGGCGCAGGCCCGACAGCGTCCGCCGGACCGCACGGACCACGCGGCCCTGCTCGTCGTGCTCGTACCTGGTGCGGCCCGCCGAGGTGACCCTGGTGCCGGAGTGGTGCGCCGGGCCCTGTGCGTCCGCGCCGCCGGGGGCCGGGTGTTCGGCGGAGGTGAGGTTGCCGAGGGCGTCGTAGGCGTACGACTCGGTCCATGTCCCGGCCGACACCCGGGTGGCGCGGCCCGCGCGGTCGAGGTCGAACCTGCGTGTGCCGCCCAGGAGATCCTTGATGCCGGTCAGGAGGCCGTCCGCGCGGTAGGCGTACGAGCGGGCCTGCCGGACGGCCGCGCCGTCCTCGGACACACCGGACCGGATGACCTGTGCGACGAGGCGGTGGCCCGCGTCCCAGGACTGCGTCAGGGTGGCGCGGTCCCCCAGGGTCCGTGCGGTCTCCCGGCCCGCCGCGTCGTGGGTGAAGGCCAGCGTGCCGCCGGCGGTGGCGAGGGAGGCGGGCAGCCCCGCGGCGTCGTACGACCAGTGCGAGGTGGTGCCGGAGGGCGTCGTCCTGCGCACCCGCTGCCCCAGCGCGTCGTAGACACTGGTGACGGTGCGGCCGTCGACGCTCTCGGTGAGGATCCGGCCCACCGCGTCGTAGCCGTAGGCGACCGTGCCGCGCGGACCCGTGGCCGTCAGCAGCCGGCCGCCCGAGTCGTAGCTCAGCGAGGTGAGCTCGCCGTCGCCGGTGCGTGAGGCGATCACGCGGCCCGCCAGGTCCCGGGTCAGGGTCACCGACTGACCGGTGTCGAGGCGCCGTTCGACCTCGCGGCCCGTCGGGTCGTAGGCATAGGCGAGGGCACGGCCGTCGAAGTCCGTCTCGCCGGACAGGGTGCCCGCCTCGTCGTACCGGTAGCTCCACACGTCGCCGTGCGGATTGGTCACCGCGGTGAGCCGGAGTTCGGTGTCGTGGGTGAACAGGTAGCGGGTGCCGTCCGGGTCGGTCCGCGCGCTGGGCAGGTCGAAGGTGCCGTACTCGTACGAGGTGGTGGCGCCGGCCGCGTCGCGGTGCTCGGTGACGTTGCCCTCGGCGTCGTAGGACCAGGTCTCGCCGGAGCCGTCGGCGCGCTCGCGCCACAGCAGCCGCCCTTCCGGGGTCCAGGCCTGCCGGACGGACCCGCCGACCGGGTCGTCGATGTGGATGATCCGGCCGCACGGGTCCCTGCGGACGGTGACGGAGCTGCCGCGCGGGTCGACGACCCGGACCGGCAGCCCGGCCCCGTCGTTCTCGAACCGGAACGTGTTGCCCAGCGCGTCCGTCTCGGTGACGCGGTTGCCGTGTGCGTCATAGCCGTACGAACTCACCGCGCCCAGCGGGTCGGTGCTGGTCAGCAGATTGCCCCGGTCGTCGTACGTGCACTCCCAGCGGGACCCGTCGGCCTCCGTCACGGCGACCGGCAGGAGACCTTCGGCGTACTCCACCTGGACGGCGGTTCCGTCCGGGCGGTCCATGCGCAGCGGCTGGCCGTGCGCGTCGAGGGTGAAGCGGGTGGTGCGGCCCAGCTCGTCGGTGCGGGACAGCAGCCTGCCGTGGCGGTCGTGCTCGGTGTGCACGGCGTAGCCCGACGGGCCCACGACCCGGGCGAGATGCAGCCGCTCGTCGAAGTGGTACTCGGTGGTGTGCCCGAGCGAGTCCGTGTAGCGGGTGACCCGTGCATCGGTGTCGTAGTCGATGACGCAGCTCAGGGAGTTGCCGGTGCCCTCGCCGCGCACACAGCGGTCGTCGGTGTCGTAGCCGAAGCGGAACCAGTGTCCGTTGCGGTCGGTCCAGGAGGTGACACGGGCGTGTTCGTCGTAGGTGAGCACGAAGGACAGCGCGTGGGAGTCGAGGACTTCGCTGAGGTGGCCGTCGGCGTCGTAGCGGTACCGGACCAGCGTGATGCCGTTCGGCCGGTCCCCGCCGGTGCGCAGGCGCAGTGCGGTGACCCGGCCGTGCGCCACCTCCACGTCGACGTGGTAGCCCCCGGAGTGGCGCACCGCCACCGGGGTTCCGTCGGCGTCCCGGTCGATGTCGACGCGGTGGCCGTTGCGGTCCGAGACGGCGACGAGCGGCATGGTGAACGCCTCGTCGGCGGCCGTGGCCCTGGCGGTCGGCGCGAAGTGGCGGGTGAGGCCGGTGGTCGGGTCGGTGACGCGGATGGGCGCGCCGGGGGCGCCGTCCCAGTCCAGTGCCAGGCGCGGACCCGCCGAGGGCAGGACCGAGGTGCCCGGTGCGGGCACCGGGTACTGCAGGATCATGCCGTCCTCGGTGGCGAACAGGGCACCCTCGTGGTCGAGTTCGAGGCGCTCGTCCAGGGTCGAGGCCCAGGACGGGCCGAACCAGCGGCCCGAGAAGTAGCTCGACAGGTGGGTGCGGCGCAGGATCAGCGGGAGGAGGCCGGGCAGTTCGACATCGGTCTTCTCCATGATCATCTCGCCGGACGCCATGTCGATGGGGTCGCCGTTCTTGCAGCGGCCCTTGGCGGGCTTGCTGGTCGCCACGTCGTCCGCGCCCCGCCG
This sequence comes from Streptomyces sp. NPDC002564, assembly GCF_042889645.1. Taxonomy (NCBI): domain Bacteria; kingdom Bacillati; phylum Actinomycetota; class Actinomycetes; order Kitasatosporales; family Streptomycetaceae; genus Streptomyces; species Streptomyces sp. NPDC002564. The sequence continues at coordinate 1,421,959 of NZ_JBIARE010000001.1, forward strand.
CAGGCCGTTCTTCAGGCCCTTGGCCATGCCCTTGAGGCCCTTCATCCCCTTCATGCCCTTGGCGAGTTTGGCCGCGGTGGTGATGCCCTTGGCGCCGGGTATGCAGTCCATGGCGGCGAAGGCCACGTCCATCAACGTGGCCTGGCCTTTGGCGTATTTGCTCAATGTGTCGGCGAGGACGATGGCGCCGGCGACGATGACGATGGCGGCGAGGATGGGGCCGCCGACGATCATCGCGATGACGCCGACGACGGCGACGACGACCTTGCAGACGGCGACGATGGAGTCCCAGTTGTCGGTGACCCAGTCGCCGATCTCCTCCCACCACTTGCGGTTCCTGATGCCCGCGTCGGAGGCTTCGTCGATCTTGCGCCGGGCGGTGCCCGCGGCGTCCTCACGCATCGTGCGGGCATCGGCGGCCATCTTCTTGGCCGCCTCCAGCGCGCTCTTGGCGGAGTCGACGTCTTGCTGTGCGGACTTCTGGGCCTTCTCGGCGGAGGTGGCGTTGCGGGTGGCGGCCTTGACCTTGTCCTGGTCGGGTGGGGGGACGTCCTTGCCGGGCTTGTCCTTGTACTTGTCGGCTTCCTTGCCCGCGCGCTCCATCCAGGAGTCGGCCGAGGACAGCCGGGAGGTGGCGCTCCTGAGGTCGGCGCGGGCCTCGCGGCCCTTGACCAGGGCTTTGTCGGCCAGGGTCTGGGCGCGTTCCAGTTCGGGCCAGTAGGCGGCCAGTGCGTCGCCGGCCATCTCGTAGCTCTTCTTGAGCTTCTTCAGCTTGTCGGGGGCGTCCTGGAACTTCTCGGTGAAGGCGTCCGCGGTCTTGCCCGCCCACTTCAGGATGGCGTCCTCGCCCGCCATCCCCTTGATGTCCCGCAGCACCCGGCCGACGTCGTCGGAGAAGTCGTGCAGATTCTTCGCCAACGACCGCACCCGGTGCGGATCACCCGGCGTCGGATCCTTGTCCAGGTCAAGGACATGCCAGTCCCGTGGTCGATGTCCCGCCATGCCGAACTCCCCCGTCGCACACACCACACGAACAACTACGTGCTCGCACGAAAGTACAAGGCGCAACGGCCTACGGAAAGCTCGCTGGTCCACCGCCCCTGAGCTGCGCGAAGAGTCACGCGGCTCTCAGCTGCCTCAGGCGGGAGCGCGCAGGGTGTGCAGGACGTCGACGCGGTTCGTGGTGATCGAGTCGACGCCCGCGTCGAGCAGGCGGCGCATCGAGCGGCGGGTGTCCGGGGTCCAGGCGGAGACCAGCAGGCCCTGGCGGTGCACCTCGACGGCCAGGTCGCGGTCGACCAGCGGGAAGCGGTAGTTGAGCCAGCGCGGCTTGACCGCGTCGAGCAGGACCGGGCGGGGCGGGGCGAGGGTCGTCCAGGTGAGCGCGATCTCCGCGGCCGGATCGGCCTCGCGTACGGCGAGCATGGCCGGTCCGCCCGCGCAGTAGTACACGCGCTCCGCCGCGCCGCACTCCGCGACGACCCCGACGACCGTGCGCACGTCCTCGAACGCCGCGCCCGGCAGGTCGATCATCAGCCGGTGCCCCTCCGTCGCGCGCAGGGCCGCTTCGAGCGTCGGCACGCCGTCCGCGGTGAGGCCCGCGACCTCGGCGGCGGACAGCGCGGCGAGCGGACGCGCGTACCCCCACAGGCGCTCGAGCGTCTCGTCGTGCAGCAGCACGGGGACGCCGTCGCGGCTCAGGCGGACGTCGACCTCCACCGCGTCCGCGCCCCGGTCGAGCGCGGAGCGCAGGGACGGAATCGTGTTCTCGCGGACGCGGTAGGGGTCGCCTCGGTGGGCCACGGCAGTAACGGTGTGCATGGGCCCATTGTGGTGCCGTGCCTACGGGGCGAGCCAGGTCTCCGTGTACGTGTCGATCTCGGCGGCGATCCGCGCCTTGCCCGCCGGGTCGAGGAAGGACGCCTCGACGGCGTTCTTCGCGAGGGCCGCGATGCCCCGCTCGTCCAGGCCGAGCAGGCGGGCCGCGACCGCGTACTCGTTGTTCAGGTCGGTGCCGAACATCGGCGGGTCGTCGGAGTTGACCGTCACGAGCACCCCGGCCTCGACGAACTGCCTGATCGGGTGCTCGTCGAGGGTGCGGACCGCGCGGGTCGCGATGTTCGAGGTCGGGCAGACCTCCAGCGGGATGCGGTGCTCGGCGAGGTGGGCGAGCAGCTTCGGGTCCTGCGCCGCGGTGGTGCCGTGGCCGATGCGCTCGGCCCGCAGGTGGGTCAGGGCGTCCCACACGGTCTCGGGGCCCGTGGTCTCGCCCGCGTGCGGGACGGAGTGCAGGCCCGCCGCGACGGCCCGGTCGAAGTAGGGCTTGAACTGCGGGCGGGGCACGCCGATCTCCGGGCCGCCGAGCCCGAAGGAGACCAGGCCCTCGGGGCGCAGCTTGTCGGTGGTGGCCAGCCGCACGGTCTCCTCCGCCGCGACGAGTCCCGCCTCGCCGGGGATGTCGAAGCACCAGCGCAGTACGGTGCCGAACTCCTTCTCGGCCGCCGTGCGGGCGTCCTCGATGGCGTCCATGAACGCGCGGTCGTCGATGCCGCGACTCACCGAGGAGAAGGGGGTGATGGTCAGCTCGGCGTAGCGGACGTTCTGCCGCGCCATGTCGCGGGCCACCTCGTAGGTGAGCAGCCGTACGTCGTCCGGGGTGCGGATCAGGTCGACGACGGAGAGGTACACCTGGATGAAGTGCGCGAAGTCCGTGAACGTGAAGTAGTCGGCGAGCGCCTCCGGGTCCGTCGGCACCGCCGAGTCGGGGTGCCGGGCGGCCAGCTCGGAGACGATGCGGGGGGAGGCCGAGCCGACGTGGTGCACGTGCAGTTCCGCCTTGGGCAGTCCGGCGATGAAGGCGTGCGGGTCGCCGGCGCGCGGTTCTGCGGTCGTCGCGGCTGCGGTCTGCTGCTGCTCGGTCACGGTTTCCTCCCCAGGAACGGGCTTGATCGGCTGATCGGTGGGTCGGGGATCATCGTAGGCGGCGGTCGGCGCGGGCAAAGCGGGGGCCGTAGCATGACGGAACGTACGAAAGAGGTGACCCGTCATGTCCACGAAGCCTGAGGACGAGGGTGTGTCCGGTGGGGGTGGCGTGTCCGGGGCGGGGGCGCCGGAGGAGCGGGATCCCTGGGCGCCGCCCGGGGAGGACGGGACGGCGGGCAAGCCGCGCGGCCCGCAAACGGCTCACGGCTCTCACCTGTCTCACGGCCCGCAGGCGCCGCACGGCTCCGACGCGTCGTACGGTCCGCAGGCTGCTCACGGCTCCGACCTGCCGCACGGTCCGCAGGCGCCGCACGGCTCTCACCCGTTTTACGGTCCGCAGGCGCCGCACGGCTCTTACCCGTCCTACGCCCCTCAGGCGCCCTACGGTCCTCAGGCGTCCTACGGTCCTGACGCGTTTCCCGGTCCTCAGGCGTATCCCGGTGCTCCGGCGTCCTACGCGTCCTACGCGGGCGGCAACCCCTTCGCCGCGCCCGGGGAGCCCGTGCCGCCGCCTCCGATCTCGCCGGACGGGCCGGGGGAGCTGCCGCAGGGGTACGGGTACGGATATCCGGGGCCCGGGGGGCCCGTGGGGTACCCGGGGTATCCGCAGGGCGGGCCCGCCGGACCGCCGGGGTACGGGTGGTCCGCGATGCCCGTGGCGCCCGCGAACGGCATGGGTGTCGCCGGGCTCGTCCTCGGCATCGTCGCGGCCGTCGTCTTCTGCCTGTGGCCGCTGGCGATCGTTCTCGGCATCCTCGCGGTGATCTTCGGTGCCGTGGGGCGGCGCAAGGCGCGGCGGGGTGCGGCGACGAACGGCGGCCAGGCCCTCGCCGGGATGATCTGTGGCGCGGTGGGCGTGGCGCTCGCGGTGGTGGTGCTCGTGATCCTGCTGGTGGTGCCGGACGACCCCTCGGCGGCCGGCCTCGGCGGGGCACCGGTTCCCGTGGCGGGGGCCTCCCTGGTCTAGGGAGCGGGCGGCCCCGTCAGCCCTGCGCCGCCCCCGCGATCCGCGCCCTCGCCTCCATCAGGGCGAAGCCCAGGAGGTTCGTCCCGCGCCAGTGCGCGGGGGACTCGGCGTGGGGGTCGTCGGGGGCGAGGCCGACGCCCCAGATGCGGTCGACGGGGCTCGCCTCCACCAGGACGCGCTCTCCCGTGCCCAGCAGGAAATCCCGCAGCGCGGGGTCCGACGTGAATTTGTGGACGCTGCCCCGGACCACGATCCCGAACCGCTCCCGCTCCCATACCGCCTGATCGAAGCCCCGGACCAGCCGCCCCGCGGTCTTCGCCTCGGCGGGCGTGCGCGCCGCGAGGGCCGCCCGCGCCGCCTCCGGGTCGTCGAAGAGGCGGGCCTTGGCGGCCATCATCCAGTGCTCGGCGGTCGCGTACACGACGCCGTCGGCGGTGAAGGGGGCGGGCCACCACTGGCTGAGGCAGCTGCGGCCCAGGGTGCCGTCCCGGCGCGGCGCGTGGCCCCAGAAGGGCAGGTACTTCACCGTCCCGCCCGCGTCCACCGCACGGACCAGCGCCTGTGCCGACCGCACCGAACCGATGTCGATCTTCGTCATGCACGCGAGTCTGGCACGCACCACTGACACACCGTCCTGGGTTTTCCAGGACGACTCGACACCTGGTCGACAGATTCCGTCGCGTAACCAAAAGGCAACTACGGAATCACTTGTTGGACTACCTCCCCTCTGCCAGGATCGGCACTCAAATCGATCTGGAGCTACGCCGACCCCCGGGACGGGGAGGACGGCGGAGGAGAGCGTCATGCACAACTTCCAGGCGCAGGACCACTTCGCGGACGGCGCGCAGTACATCGCCGGGCGGCTGACCAAGGGGACGTCGGGCAGCACCCACGCGGTCGTCGACCCGGCCACCGGCGACGAGGTCTACTCGTACGAGCTCGCCGGAAGAGACGACGTCGACGCCGCCGTCGCCGCGGCGGCCGAGGCCTTCCCCGGCTGGGCGGGCGCCACCCCGGGCGAGCGCTCGGACGCCCTGCACCGCTTCGCGGGCGTCCTCGCCGAGCGCGCCGAGGAGTTCGCGCAGGCCGAGTCGCTGCAGTGCGGCAAGCCGATCAAGCTGAGCCGCGAGTTCGACGTGCCCGGCACCGTCGACAACGCCGCCTTCTTCGCGGGCGCGGCCCGGCACCTGCAGGGCCAGTCGGCCGGTGAGTACACCGGCGACCACACCTCGTACGTACGCCGCGAGCCCATCGGCGTCGTCGGCTCCATCGCGCCCTGGAACTACCCGCTCCAGATGGCCGCCTGGAAGGTCCTGCCGGCGATCGCCGCGGGCAACACCATCGTGCTCAAGCCCGCCGAGCTCACCCCCTTCACCTCGCTCCTCTTCGCGCGGGCCGCCACCGAGGCCGGCATCCCCGACGGTGTCCTCAACATCGTCTCGGGCGCGGGCAAGGAGGCCGGCGAGCACCTCGTGGGCCACCCCGACGTCGCCATGACGTCCTTCACCGGGTCCACCGGCGTCGGCAAGCGCGTCGCCGAGATCGCCACCGCCACCGTCAAGCGGCTCCACCTGGAGCTCGGCGGCAAGGCGCCGTTCGTCGTGTTCGACGACGCCGACCTCGACGCCGCCGTGCACGGCGCGGTCGCCGGCGCGCTCATCAACTCCGGGCAGGACTGCACGGCCGCCACGCGCGCGTACGTGCAGCGTCCGCTGTACGACGCCTTCGTGCAGGGCGTCGCCGACCTCATGGCCGGTGTGCGTCTCGGCGACCCGTTCGACCCGAGCACCGACATGGGGCCGCTCATCTCGCACGCGCACCGCGACCGCGTCGCCGGCTTCGTCGACCGGGCCCGCTCCTCCGCGCGCGTGGTCACCGGCGGCGAGGCGCTCCGGCACCCCGGCGCGTACTACAAGCCCACCCTGATCGCGGACGCCGCGCAGGACAGCGAGATCGTGCAGTCCGAGATCTTCGGCCCGGTGCTCGTCGTGCTGCCCTTCGACTCCGACGACGAGGGCATCCGGCTCGCCAACGACACCCCCTACGGGCTCGCCGCCTCCGCCTGGAGCCGCGACGTGTTCCGCGCCAACCGCGCCACCCGCGAGATCAAGGCCGGGTGCGTATGGGTCAACGACCACATCCCGATCCTCAGCGAGATGCCGCACGGCGGCTACAAGGCGTCGGGGTACGGGAAGGACATGTCTGCGTACTCGTTCGAGGAGTACACGCAGGTGAAGCACGTCATGTTCGACAACACCGCGGTGGTCCGCAAGGACTGGCACCGCACGATCTTCGGGGACCGATAGTCAGCAGCCACGTCGTCACCAGGCCGCCCGACCAGCGGCCGCCTTCCCGGAAGGGCAACCACGAGCATGGAGCAGTACGAGCCCGACAGCCTGTCCCCGGCCCAACTGGCCGCCATGCACCGCAGCCTGCGCGGCGGCAGGCCCCTGGCCCCGACCCGACGCACCGTGCTGCGCGCCTCCACGGGGGGCGCGCTCGCGTTCGGCGGGCTCGGGGCGCTGAGCGCCTGCGGCATCCCCGCGGCGGGCAAGGACAAGGGAGAGGTCTCGTCCGAGGACCACTCGGCCAAGGAGAAGCGCATCGCCTTCTCCAACTGGACCGAGTACATGGACGTCGACGAGAAGGACAAGAACCGGCGGCCCACCCTGGCCGCGTTCACGCGGCGCACCGGGATCTCGGTCAAGTACACCGAGGACATCAACGACAACGTCGAGTTCTTCGGGAAGGTGAAACCGCAGCTCGCCGCGGGCCAGGACACCGGGCGTGACCTGATCTGCGTGACGGACTGGCTGGCGGCCCGGCTCATCCGCTTCGGCTGGGTCCAGAAACTGGACCCGGCCAACCTGCCGCACGCCTACACCAACCTCTCCTCCCAGTTCCGCGACCCCGACTGGGACCCGGGCCGCGCCTACTCGTATCCCTGGACGGGCATCTCCACCGTCATCGCGTACAACAAGAAGGCGACCGGCGGGAAGAAGATCACCTCGGTCTCCCAGCTCCTCGACGACCCGAAGCTGAAGGGGCGCGTCGGGTTCCTCTCCGAGATGCGCGACACCGTCGGCATGACGCTCATCGACATGGGCAAGGACCCCGCGGACTTCAGCGACGACGACTTCGACGCGGCGATCGCCCGCCTGCAGAAGGCCGTCGACAAGAAGCAGATACGCCGCTTCACCGGCAACGACTACACCTCGGACCTCGCCAAGGGCGACATCGCCGCCTGCCTCGGCTGGGCCGGCGACATCGTGCAGCTCCAGGCGGACAGCCCCGACGTCGACTTCCACATCCCCGAGCAGGGCTACATCACGTCCACGGACAACCTGCTCGTCCCCAACAAGGCGCGCCACAAGCGCAACGCCGAACGGCTCATCGACTACTACTACGAGCCGAAGCCGGCGGCCCGCCTCGCCGCGTACATCAACTACGTGTGCCCGGTGGACGGGGTGCGGGACGAGCTCGCGAAGATCGACGCCGAGGCCGCGTCGAACCCGCTGATCATCCCCGACAAGGAGATGAAGGCGAAGTCGCGGGCGTTCCGCTCGCTGACGCCGAAGGAAGAGACCGCGTACGAAGAGAAGTTCGCGAAGCTGACGGGGGCGTAGGCCGCTGCGCCGTGGATCCGTCCGCGGCTCCGTCGTGGTTGCTCGCGCAGTTCCCCGCGCCCCTGAAGGGGCCCACCTGTTCCCCCTCGACTTCCCCTGGACCCACCATGACCTCTTCTCAAGAATCCGGCGGCGACGTCCGCCTCAGCGGGATCAGCAAGACGTACGGCTCCTTCACCGCCGTGCACCCGCTGGACCTCACCGTGCCCCAGGGCTCCTTCTTCGCGCTGCTCGGGGCGTCCGGGTGCGGAAAGACCACCACGCTCCGCATGATCGCGGGCCTGGAGGAGCCGAGCTCGGGGACGGTCCACCTCGGTGACCAGGACGTCACGGCGCTGCCGCCGTACAAGCGGCCGGTCAACACCGTCTTCCAGTCGTACGCGCTCTTCCCGCACCTGGACATCTTCGAGAACGTCGCCTTCGGCCTGCGCCGGCGCGGCATCAAGTCCGTGAAGAAGCAGGTCGGCGAGATGCTCGACCTCGTCCAGCTCGGTGAACAGGCCCGCAAGAAGCCGCACCAGCTCTCCGGCGGCCAGCAGCAGCGCGTCGCCGTCGCCCGCGCCCTGATCAACACCCCCAAGGTGCTGCTGCTCGACGAGCCGCTCGGCGCGCTCGACCTGAAGCTGCGCCGCCAGATGCAGCTGGAGCTCAAGCGCATCCAGACCGAGGTCGGCATCACCTTCGTGCACGTCACGCACGACCAGGAGGAGGCCATGACCATGGCCGACTCGGTGGCCGTGATGAACGGCGGCCGTGTCGAGCAGCTCGGCGCCCCCGCCGACCTCTACGAGAACCCGCGCACCACCTTCGTCGCCAACTTCCTGGGCACCTCCAACTTCATCGAGGCCGAGATCAGCGCGGCCAGCGGCGACGACCTGGTCCTGAAGGCCGGCGACTGCAAGCTCACGCTGCCCCGCGCCCGATGTACGGCCCCCACCGCGACCGGCGGCAAGGTCCTCGCCGGCATACGGCCGGAGAAGATCTCCCTCACGCACGCGGACGACGCCGGGCAGATCCCCGCGGGCCGCAACCGCATCACGGGCCGCATCGCCGACAGCAGCTTCATCGGCGTCTCCACGCAGTACGTCGTGGACAGCCCGCAGTGCGACTCCTTCGAGGTGTACGCGCAGAACATCGAGCGGGACGGCCGCCTCACCCCGGGCACCGAGGTCGTCCTGCACTGGAACCCGGCGCACACCTTCGGCCTGGACGCCGCCCAGGACGTCGAGGCGGGCGTCGAGAAGGTCGAGGAGGACACCTCCGCATGACGACCGTGACCGACGCACCACCGCCGCAGGCGCCCGCCCCCGAGGACCCCGCGCCGCGCAGGCCCCGCAGGCGCGGCCGCCTCGTCCCCTACTGGCTGCTGCTGCCCGGCATCCTCTGGCTCGTCGTCTTCTTCGCGCTGCCGCTGGTCTACCAGGCGTCGACCTCCGTGCAGACCGGCTCCCTCGAAGAGGGCTTCAAGGTCACCTGGCACTTCGCCACCTACTGGGACGCGCTCACCGACTACTGGCCGCAGTTCCTGCGCTCGGTGCTCTACGCGGGCGCCGCCACAATCCTGTGCCTGCTGCTCGGCTACCCGCTGGCGTATCTGATCGCCTTCCGCGCGGGCCGCTGGCGCAACGTCATCCTCGTCCTGGTCATCGCGCCGTTCTTCACCAGCTTCCTGATCCGGACGCTCGCCTGGAAGACGATCCTCGCGGACGGCGGTCCGGTGGTCGGCGCCCTCAACTCGCTGCACGTCCTGGACGTCACCAGCTGGCTCGGGGTCACCGACGGCGACCGGGTCCTCGCCACGCCCCTCGCGGTGATCTGCGGACTCACGTACAACTTCCTGCCGTTCATGATCCTGCCGCTCTACACCTCGCTGGAGCGCATCGACGGCCGGCTGCACGAGGCCGCGGGCGACCTGTACGCCAGGCCGTCCACCACCTTCCGCAAGGTGACCTTCCCGCTCTCCATGCCGGGCGTCGTCTCCGGCACGCTGCTGACCTTCATCCCGGCGGCGGGCGACTACGTGAACGCCGACCTGCTCGGCTCCACCGACACCCGCATGGTCGGCAACGTCATCCAGACGCAGTTCCTGCGCATCCTGGACTACCCGACGGCCGCGGCGCTGTCCTTCATCCTCATGGCCGCCATTCTCTTCATGGTGACCTTCTACATCCGCAAGTCGGGGACGGAGGATCTCGTCTGATGGCCCTTGTACGCTGGCTGCGGCGCCATCTCGTCGTCATCGCGGGCCTTTTGACGCTCGCCTATCTGCTCCTTCCGAACGTCGTCGTGACGGTGTTCTCCTTCAACAAACCGAAGGGGCGCTTCAATTACTCCTGGCAGGAGTTCTCGCTCGACGCGTGGAAGAATCCGTGCGGGGTCGCCGACATGTGCGGCTCGCTCTCGCTGAGCCTGCAGATCGCCACCTGGGCGACCATCGGCGCGACCGTCCTCGGCACGATGATCGCCTTCGCGCTGGTGCGCTACCGGTTCCGCGCCCGCGGCGCCGTGAACTCGCTGATCTTCCTGCCGATGGCGATGCCCGAGGTCGTCATGGCCGCCTCGCTGCTCACGCTCTTCCTGAACATGGGCGCGCAGCTCGGCTTCTGGACGGTCCTGATCGCCCACATCATGTTCTGCCTCAGCTTCGTGGTGACCGCCGTCAAGGCGCGCGTCATGTCGATGGACCCGCGCCTGGAACAGGCCGCGCAGGACCTCTACGCCGGTCCCGTGCAGACCTTCCTGCGGGTGACCCTGCCGATCGCGGCGCCGGGCATCGCGGCGGGCGCGCTGCTCGCCTTCGCGCTCTCCTTCGACGACTTCATCATCACGAATTTCAATGCGGGCTCGACTGTGACCTTCCCCATGTTCGTCTGGGGATCCGCGCAGCGGGGTACGCCCGTTCAGATCAATGTGATCGGCACGGCGATGTTCCTCGTCGCCGTCCTTCTCGTACTCTCCGGAATGCTCATCGGCAAACGCCGGAACAAGCAAGCGAACTGACGCTCTCACCGTTTTTCTGAAGGAGTGGAAATCATGGCCCCAAGCGCCATGACCCGTTGGACCAAGTCCCTCTCCGACGCCCGGCCGGTCTCGTACTGGCTGGACGACCCCGGCAGGCCCGCCCCCGAACCCGCGCTCACCGGCGACGACCGCTGCGACCTCCTGGTCGTCGGCGGCGGGTACAGCGGGCTGTGGACCGCGCTCATCGCCAAGGAGCGCGACCCGCGGCGCGAGGTCGTCCTGGTCGAGGGCCGCGAGGCGGGCTGGGCCGCCTCCGGCCGCAACGGCGGCTTCTGCGCCGCCTCCCTCACCCACGGCATCGCCAACGGCCTGGCCCGCTGGCCCGGCGAGATCGAGAAGCTGGAGGAGCTCGGCGCCCGCAATCTCGACGAGATCGAGGCGGCCGTCAAGCGCTACTCCATCGACTGCGACTTCGAGCGCACCGGCGAGATCGACGTCGCCACCGAACCGCACCAGCTGGCCGAACTGCGCGAGATGTACGCGGAGATGGCCGAGCACGGCCTGGCCGGCGGCGCCGAGCTGCTCGACGCGGACGCCCTGCGCGAGCACGTCGACTCGCCGACCTTCCTCGGCGGCCTCTGGGACCGCGACGGCGTCGCCCTGCTCAACCCGGCGAAGCTGGCGTGGGGCCTGAAGCGGGCCTGCCTGGAGAAGGGCGTGCGCTTCTACGAGCACACGCCCGCCCTCGAACTGGCCGCCGCGGGGGCGGGGATGGCGGTCCGCACGCCCTACGGCCGGGTCTTCGCCCGCCAGGTCGCGCTCGCCACGAACATCTTCCCCTCGCTGGTCAAGCGGCTGCGCCCGTACACCGTCCCGGTCTACGACTACGCGCTGATGACCGAGCCGCTGACCGACGGGCAGCTCGCCTCGATCGGCTGGAAGAACCGCCAGGGCCTGGGCGACAGCGCGAACCAGTTCCACTACTTCCGGCTGTCCGCCGACAACCGCATCCTGTGGGGCGGCTACGACGCGATCTATCCGTTCGGCGGGAAGGTGCGCGCGGAGTACGACGACCGCCCCGAGACGTACGCGAAGCTCGCGGGCCACTTCTTCACCTGCTTCCCGCAGCTGGAGGGCGTCCGCTTCACGCATGCCTGGGGCGGCGCGATCGACACGTGCTCGCGCTTCTCGGCGTTCTTCGGCACGGCCCACAAGGGGCGCGTCGCCTACGCGGCCGGCTACACCGGCCTCGGGGTCGGGGCCACCCGGTTCGGCGCCGACGTGATGCTGGACCTGCTGGCCGGGGAGCCCACGGAGCGTACGGACCTGGAGATGGTCCGCACGAAGCCGCTGCCCTTCCCGCCCGAGCCGTTCGCCTGGACCGGCGTCGCGCTCACCAAGTGGTCGCTCGCCCGCTCCGACGCCAACGGCGGAAAGCGCAACCTCTGGCTCAAGACGATGGACAAGCTGGGCCTCGGCTTCGACAGCTGAGGCCGCCGCGGCCGTGCGCGGCTCGTGCGTGCGCGGCTCGTGCGTGCGTGGCTCGTGCCTGCGCGGGTCGTGCGTGCGCGGGGCTTGATCGACCGGCGCACGCCCCGCCGCCCACCTGCGCTCCGCCGCGCTACCAACTGGTAGCCGCAACCCGCGTAATGCTCCGGCCCGAGACCTCTCTCTCCTGTGACGCGTACTGCTGTCGTCGTACAGGAAAGGGAGGTCCCGCCATGACGGGCACGAGTGGCACAGGTGGTCCGGGAGCGAAGTCGGCGGTCGAGTGGCTGGTCTCGGTGGCGCCGGATCCGGACGCCTGCCGCTGGGAGTGGGAGCGCAATCCGCTGGGGGTCGCGATGCTGCCGGCCGGGAAGCGCTGGGACGTGCTGATCCTGCCCGGCGACCTCGGCCGCCCCACGCTCGACGTGCTCACCCGCTGCGTGGACCGGCCGGGGCCCGTGCTCGCCGACTTCGGCGACGAACGCATGGGGTTCTTCGTGCCCGCGGGCACGGTGTCGCGGTGGCTCGGCACGGGCGTGCGCGGCGCGGGCCACGGCACCTGGATCGTCGTGCCCTATCCGGGGCGGGCCACCGGGGGAGTGCGCTGGCTGGTCCCGCCGGACGGCTCGGGCACGCTGACGGACCCGGCGCTGCTCGAACTCGCGATGCACGAGGCGGCCGCGGGGCTGGCGCGCGAGGGGCATGCGGGGCGCGAGGGGCCCGAGGGCGCGCCGTGAGCTCTGCCGGACATCTTGACAACCCGATTGGTCTGGACCAAGTTAAGCGCGACCCGCCCTCCAATCCCCCCATGCCCGGAGGTAGTTGTGGACCGCTCCCTGTTGCCCCGAACCGGCAGGGCAAGCCGCATCAGACGCCTGGCCGTGGTGGCCGTCGCGGCCTGTGCGCTCGCCGCGTCCGGCCTGCTCGCCTCGACCGACGCGACGGCGTCCCCCGAACGCCCGTCCGCCGCGCCCCACCGGTCGGCCGCGCTGCCCGACCACGCCCTGGTCGGCTATCTGCACACCAGCTTCGCCAACGGCTCCGGCTACACCCGCCTCGCGGACACCCCCGACAGCTGGGACGTCATCGACCTCGCCTTCGGCGAGCCGACGTCCGCGACCTCGGGCGACATCCGCTTCGGGCTCTGCCCCAGGACCGAGTGCCCGAACGTCGAGACCAAGGACGAGTTCAAGGCCGCCGTCAAGGCCAAGCAGGCGGCGGGCAAGAAGGTGCTGATATCCATCGGCGGCCAGAACGGCCAGGTGCAGCTCACCACCGCGCAGGCCCGCGACACCTTCGTCTCGTCCGTCTCCGCCATCATCGACGAGTACGGACTCGACGGCCTGGACATCGACTTCGAGGGCCACTCGCTCTCGCTGAACGCCGACGACACGGACTTCAAGAACCCGAAGACGCCGGTGATCGTCAACCTGATCTCCGCGGTGAAGACGCTCAAGGCCAAGTACGGCGCCGGCTTCACGCTCACGATGGCGCCCGAGACGTTCTTCGTGCAGCTCGGCCACCAGTTCTACGGCACCGGCAAGTGGGGCGGCCAGGACCCGCGCGCGGGCGCCTACCTGCCGGTCATCCACGCCCTGCGCGACGACCTCACGCTGCTGCACGTCCAGGACTACAACTCCGGGCCGATCATGGGCCTGGACGGCCAGTACCACTCCATGGGCGGCGCGGACTTCCACATCGCGATGACCGACATGCTGCTGACGGGCTTCCCCGTGGCGGGCGACCAGAACAACGTCTTCCCGCCGCTGCCGCCCCAGAAGGTCGCCATCGGCATGCCGGCCTCCGTCAACGCGGGCAACGGCCACGTGGCGACCGGTGAGGTGAACAAGGCCCTGGACTGCCTGACCAAGGGCACCAGCTGCGGCTCGTACCGGACCCACGGCACCTGGCCCGCCCTGCGCGGCCTGATGACCTGGTCGATCAACTGGGACCGCTTCAACGCGGGGGAGTTCTCCAAGAACTTCGACGCGTACTTCGGCTGAGTCCCCGCGCGCGGGCCCGGCGTTCACCAGCCGACGCCCGCCGCCACCGGCAGGTGGTCGCTGCCGGTCCCGGGCAGCAGCCACGCGCTGGCCGGCCGGACGCCGCGGACCAGGATCTGGTCGATCCGGGCCACCGGGAAGGACGCCGGCCAGGTGAAGCCGAAGCCGTCACCGGCCTTCTCCTGGACCGACGTCAGCCGCGAGGTGAGACCGGCCAACGCGCGGTCGTCGACGGTCCCGTTCAGGTCGCCGAGCAGCACGAGACGCCGGTTCCGCTCGGCGGCGACGGCCTCGGCGAGCGCGCGGGCGTTGCGGTCGCGCGTCCCGGTGGCGAAGCCCGTGCCGGGGGAGACCCGTACGGACCCCAGGTGGGCCACGTACACCGCGAGCGGTCCCCGGCGGGTGGTCACCGTGGCGCGCAGCGCCCGGTTGTCGGGCAGCTTCGCCGCCTCCGGCTTGGCGTCCCCCAGCGGCCCGACGTCCGTCGCGATGTCGACCGGCCGGACGCCGGACAGCGGCAGCCTGCTCCACAGCCCGACGGTGCCGAGCACCGCGTGGTGCGGGTACGCCTTCGCCAGCACCTTCTCGTAGGTGCCCCGGGCCCGCGGGGTGATCTCCTCCAGGGCCAGGACGTCCACCCCGGAGGCGGCCAGGCCGCGGGCGGTGCGGGCCGGGTCGGGGTTCTCGGCGGCGACGTTGTGCGAGGCAACGGTGAGGTCGCCGCGCGCGTGCGCCTTGTCGCCGAGCAGCCCGCCGAAGAGGCTCGTCCAGACCACGGCGGGCAGCAGCAGCGCGAGCACCGCGGAGGCGGACCGCCGCCACAGCGCGGCGGCGAGCAGCAGCGGGACGCCCAGCCCCGACCAGGGCAGGAACGTCTCCACCAGACTGCCGAGGCCGCCGCGGTCGATGATCCGCGCGTGCCACAGCAGGAGCGAGCCCAGCGCGAGGGCGAGCCCGGCGAGCACGAGGCCGCGCTTCCACGGCCCCGGACCGGAGAGGGCACGGGCGAGGGAACGGGCCGCGTGACGGAGGCGCGCCCGCGTTCCTTCGCCGGGCGGCGGGTCGCTCCGGCCGCTCCGCGCCGGGGCGTCCTGCCCGGTCGTCGCCGGGCCGAGGAGGGGAGTACGTGTCATGGCGCCCAGTCAAGGCGGCGCGGTGTTGTCCGGACGTATCCGGTTTTCGATACGCCGGCGACATGCCCCCGCTCGTAGCCTCGAAGCATGCGTGTACTGATCGTCGAGGACGAGCCCTATCTGGCCGAGGCCATCCGCGACGGCCTCCGCCTGGAGGCGATCGCGGCCGACATCGCGGGCGACGGCGACACCGCCCTGGAGCTGCTGGACGTCACCACCTACGACATCGCCGTCCTGGACCGCGACATCCCCGGCCCGACCGGGGACGAGATCGCCGCGCGGATCGTCGCCTCCGGCAGCGGCCTGCCGATCCTCATGCTCACCGCCGCCGACCGGCTCGACGACAAGGCCACCGGGTTCGGGCTCGGCGCCGACGACTACCTGACCAAGCCCTTCGAACTCCGGGAACTGGTACTCCGCCTCCGGGCGCTCGACCGCCGACGCGCGCACGCCCGGCCGCCGGTACGGGAGATCGCCGGGCTGCGCCTCGACCCGTTCCGCCGCGAGGTGTTCCGGGACGGCCGGTACGTGGCGCTGACCCGCAAGCAGTTCGCCGTGCTCGACGTGCTGGTCGCTGCCGAGGGCGGGGTGGTCAGCGCGGAGGACCTGCTGGAGCGCGCCTGGGACGAGAACGCGGACCCGTTCACCAACGCGGTGCGCATCACGGTGTCGGCCCTGCGCAAGCGCCTGGGCGAGCCGTGGCTCATCGCGACCGTGCCGGGCGTCGGCTACCGCATCGACACGGCACCGGGCGACAGGGCACCCGGCGGTACGGCACCCGGCGGTACGGCACCCGGCGACACGGCACCCGGCGACACGGCCCCCGGCGGCGGGCGTGCGGGCGGCGGCCGTGGATAGGCCGCCCGGCCCGAGCGTGCGCCTGAGACTCACCCTCAGCTACGCCGGATTCCTCATGGTGGCCGGGTTCCTGATGCTCGTCGCCGGGTGGCTCTTCATGACGCGGGTGCGGCACGTGGGGCTCGCCTTCGACCCCGAGTACCGTCTCGCCGTCGCCCGCTCCTTCGCCCCGCTCGCGGCCGTCACGATGGCGTTCCTGCTGGTGTTCGGCCTGGTGGGCGGATGGTTCCTCGCCGGGCGCATGCTCGCCCCGCTGGACCGCATCACGCACGCCACCCGGATGGCCGCGAACGGCTCGCTCTCCCACCGCATCCGGCTGCCGGGCCGCAAGGACGAGTTCCGTGAGTTCGCCGACGTCTTCGACACGATGCTCGCCCGTCTGGAGGCGCACGTCGCCGAGCAGCGCAGGTTCGCGGCCAACGCCTCGCACGAGCTGCGCACCCCGCTGGCCGTCTCGAAGTCGCTCCTCGACGTGGCCCGCACCGACCCGCCCCGCGACCCGCGCGAACTCGTCGAGCGCCTGCACGCCGTCAACACCCGGGCCATCGACCTCACCGAGGCGCTGCTCCTGCTCAGCCGCGCCGAGCAGCGGTCCTTCACGCCCGAACGCGTCGACCTGTCCCTCATGGCGGAGGAGGCCACCGAGACGCTGCTGCCCCTCGCGGAACGGCACGGCGTCACCCTCGACACCGGCGGCGACATCGCCCCCGCCCCCGGCTCCCCGGCGCTGCTGCTCCAGCTGACGACGAACCTCGTGCAGAACGCGATCGTCCACAACCTGCCCGAGGGCGGCTGGGTCCGGGTCCGCACCGGCGTCCGCCCCCGCACGGTGCTGCTCACCGTCGAGAACACCGGCGAGCGGCTCGCCCCGGAGCTGGTCGCGACCCTCACCGAGCCCTTCCGGCGCGGCACCGCGCGGGTGCACAGCGAGCGGGGCGGTGTCGGCCTGGGGCTGGCCATCGTCAGGACGATCGTCCAGGCGCACGACGGCACCCTCACCCTCGCCCCGCGCCCGGAGGGCGGCCTCCGGGTCACCGTGGAGCTGCCCGCGCCGCCCGTCCGTACCGCGCGATCACCAGCACCATGACCTGGAGCAGCATCCCGCACAGCAGCCAGGAGGCGACGACGTCGGCGGGCCAGTGGTAGCCGCGCCGGGTCAGGCCGAGGCCGACGCCCACGTTCAGCAGGACGCAGCCGATGACCAGTTCGCGGCGGCCGTACGCGCCGCGCAGCAGCGGGAGCACGAGCAGCACCGCCGCGCCGTAGGCGACCGTCGCCGTCGCCGTGTGGCCCGAGGGGTAGTAGCCGGAGCCGTCCATGCCGGGCGGGCCGGTGCGGTCGACGGCGGCCTTGAGCGGGACGACCAGCGCCGGCACGGCGGCCATGGCGAGCGCGGCGGCCACCGGGGGCAGCCACCAGCGGAACGCCCCGGCACGGCGGGCCCGCCAGGCCGTGTACGCGAGCACGGCGAAGAGCACCGGGACCGCGACCGTCGTGTTGCCGAGGTCGGCCAGGAACTCGGAGGCGGCGTCCGGCAGCCGACTGCCGGTCAGGGCCCGCCCGGCGCGTTCGTCGGCCCGCCGCAGCGGCCCGTCGGCGACGACCCCCCAGGTCAGGAGCGCGAACAGCAGCGCGCACACCGAGAGCGAGCGCACCGGCCGCCGGGGGACGGGCAGCCCCCCGCCCGGCGGCGCGGACGCACCGTCGGCGTGCGGGGCCGGAGAGGCCGGGGATGCCGGAGACGCCGGGGACGCCGGGGATGAGCACATGCCCCCAGCCTGGCAGGAATGATCGCCGTCACGCTGCGCACCGTGCAACGCGCCGGGAACCTGCTCGACGGGCGGGGGCGGACGGCCCGACCCGGTACGGGGTGCGGACATGCCGAAGGGCCGGCGCAAGGGGGGGGAGTGCGCCAGCCCTTCGGAGGCCGACCGGCCCGGTCCGGCCGAGGCGGTCCGCTTGCGCGGTGCGTCGGGGGACGGGACGGGTCTTCCGGATCGGTGGTCCGCGCGCCCCGGGGGGTGTGGGGCGAGCGGCCGTCCGATCGGTGAGGAGTTCCGGAGCTCAGGACTCCGGGTGCGTGCGCAAGGGCACGGCCGGTACGGGGCTGGGGAGGCTCCGTCACGGCGCCGCCCACGGTCCCCCGAGGGCGGGTTCTTCTCTCAACTGCTGAAACCGTACGACAGCTCATCGCGCCCCGACAGACACAACGGCAACCCGACATGGGGCCCGCACACCTTCTTCACACGCCCCGACGGTCACCCCGGGTCGCTGCTTCCTCACCGCGCGGGGTCCGCCCATGTCAGGCATGGCCGAGGCCCGCACGGATCTCCGTACGGGCCTCGCACACGGGCTGCTCAGACGCGGGCGAACGCGCCCTCGATGATGTCCAGACCCTCGTTCAGGAGGTCGTCGCCGATGACCAGCGGCGGCAGGAAGCGCAGGACGTTGCCGTACGTGCCGCAGGTCAGCACGAGCAGGCCCTCCGCGTGGCAGGCCTTGGCCAGCGCGGCGGTCGCCTCGGGGTGCGGCTCCTTGGTCGTGCGGTCCTTGACCAGCTCGATGGCGATCATCGCGCCGCGGCCGCGGATGTCGCCGATGATGTCGAACTTCTCGGCCATGGCGGACAGGCGGGCCTTCATGGTGGCCTCGATGCCCTTCGCCTTGGCGTTGAGGTCGAGCTCCTTCATCGTCTCGATGGCGCCGAGCGCACCGGCGCAGGCCACCGGGTTGCCGCCGTAGGTACCGCCGAGGCCGCCCGCGTGCGCGGCGTCCATGATCTCGGCGCGGCCCGTGACGGCGGCGAGCGGCAGGCCGCCCGCGATGCCCTTGGCCGTCGTGATCAGGTCGGGGACGATGCCCTCGTCCTCGCAGGCGAACCACTGGCCGGTGCGGCAGAAGCCGGACTGGATCTCGTCGGCGACGAAGACGATGCCGTTGTCGTTCGCGTACTTCACGATCTCCGGCAGGAAGCCCTTGGCCGGCTCGATGAAGCCGCCCTCGCCGAGCACCGGCTCGATGATGATCGCGGCGACGTTGTCCGCGCCGACCTGCTTGGCGATCATGTCGATGGCCTGCTTGGCGGCCTCGGCCCCGGCGTTCTCGGCGCCGGTCGGCCAGCGGTAGCCGTAGGCGACCGGGACGCGGTAGACCTCGGGGGCGAACGGGCCGAAGCCGTTCTTGTACGGCATGTTCTTCGCGGTCAGCGCCATCGTCAGGTTGGTGCGGCCGTGGTAGCCGTGGTCGAAGACGACGACGGCCTGGCGCTTGGTGTACGCACGGGCGATCTTCACGGCGTTCTCGACGGCCTCGGCGCCCGAGTTGAACAGCGCCGACTTCTTCTCGTGGTCACCCGGCGTGAGCTCGGCCAGCGCCTCGGCGACGGCGACGTAGCCCTCGTACGGCGTGACCATGAAACAGGTGTGGGTGAAGTCCGCGAGCTGCGCGGACGCCCGGCGCACCACGGCCTCCGCGGACGCGCCCACGGACGTCACGGCGATGCCGGAGCCGAAGTCGATCAGACGGTTGCCGTCGACGTCCTCGATGATGCCGCCACCCGCGCGCGCGGCGAAGACGGGCAGCACCGAGCCCACGCCACCCGCGACCACGGCGGTACGGCGGGCCTGCAGCTCCTGCGACTTCGGACCGGGGATGGCGGTGACGACGCGACGCTCCTGCGGAAGGTCAGTCATGGGGGGCTCCTGGGGGTGGGGCGACGATACGGACGCTGCTCTGCTTTCTTCGCAGGTTAGGGGCGGGCCCGGGGGGTGGGCATGCTCCATGGGGGAGTCGTCGGGCGTGGCGGTTGTCCGCGGTGGACATAGCGGAGCACCCGGCGCGGGGCGCCCGCCGGGACCGGATCACCGCAGGCCCGGGCGCGTATTCGGTGAACTCCCCCTGCGGGGGCACTAGATTGACCCGCGAAACAACAGATCGGCTGGTCAGGGGGCAAGGGGCATGGAACCCGACGGCACGCACGACGCTCGCGGCACGCACGCCACTCCGGTGCCGCGCCCGGCGGCGCCTCCGCCCGGGTCCGCGGCGCCCGGGCCGGGGTCCGCGGCGCCCCGGGCCGGTGCGCCGTCGCCCGGCGCGCCACCCCGGCCCGCGCAGGCGCCGGGGGCACCGCCGCGGCCCGACGGCGCCGCCTTCCTGGCCTGGCTGCGCGCGCCGCGGCCCGCCGCGCTGCCCGGCATCTGGCGCTTCGCGCACAAGCCGCGGCCCGCGCAGGAGCCCGAGCTCGTGCCGACCCGGCAGCTGCTGAGCGGCGCGCTGATCGCGTTCCTCGTCGGCTGGCTCGTCTGGTCGCTGCTGTGGAACGGCTACCTGGGCGGCTGGTGGGTGCTGCCGCTCGAACTGTTCCTGCCCGACTCCTGGATCTACACGGACGACCGGTTCGGCAACGCGTTCGTCTGGTACGGCTACTACACGCTCATCGCCTTCGCCATCATGATCGGCGTCGGCCGGATCGGCCGCTGGGGCGAGGTCTGGCGCCGCTTCGTCGCCCCCCACCTGCGCCGCCCCGAGGCGCCCGCGCCGCCGCCCGCCCCCGAGGAGGACCCCGCCCACTGGCCGCAGCTGCGCGCCGCGGGCGCGACGGCCGCCGCCGAGCGGCTCGCCGCCGACGCGCGCGCCGGACTGATGCGGGACGTGGACCACGCCCGCATCGCACGGGCCTGGCGGTCCGTGCGGGCCGGCCGCAGCCCGCTGGCCGCCTTCACCGACGCGGTCGAACGGGACGGCGCCCGCGCCTGCCCGCACCCCTCCGGCGACCGCGACCTGCCCGCGCGGGCCGCCCGCCACGACCTCGCCACCGCCCAGGTGCGCATCGGCACCACGGCCGACGACCCCCGCAACCCCTACGCCTACCGGGGCACCGGACTCGCGCTCGGCCCCGACCTGATCGGCACCTCGCTGCTCGCCGTCGGACCCGGCGGCTCCGGCAAGACCGCCCGCGTGGTGTGGCCGCTCGCCGAGTCGCTCTGCCTCGGCGCGCTGGCCGGGCGGGCCGCCGTGGTCGTCGTCGGGGCCGCGGGCGCCGGGCTCGGGCCCGCCGACGACTACGACGTGGTGGTGCGGGTCGGGCACCCCGACTCCGTGTACGACCTCGACCTGTACGGCGGCACCGACGACCCCGACGAGGCCGCGTCCGTCCTCGCCGAGGCACTCGTCGGCGACCTCGTCGACCCCCACCCCAGCGGTGACAGCCGCCGCTCGACGACCTGCCTGGCCCAGCTCCTTGGGCCCTTCCTGGCCGTGCACCGGCGCTTCCCCTCCGTACCGGAGCTGCGCGCCCTGCTCGACGGGTCGCCCGGCCCGCTGGGCGCGCTGCGCAAGGCGCTGCAGGAGGCCGGGCAGGAGCCGATGATCCGGGAGCTCGACGCCCGCGAGCGGCAGCTCGGGCACCCGGGCGATCCGGGGTCGGTCCTCGCCGACCGCATCGCCCTGCTCGACCGGCCCGCCTTCGCCGCCTTCTTCGACACCTCGGGCCGCAGCACCCCCTTCTCGCTGCGGGCCCTGGACCATCCGGTGCGGGTCCGCATCGACCTGCCCGAGCGCGGCCACGCCGACGCCTCGCGCATCCTGGCCCGCCTCGTCCTCGCCCAGTTCACCGCGAGCGCCGCCGCCCGCGAGGACCGCTCGCTCTTCGCCTGCCTCGTCCTGGACGACGCGTCCGGCACGGTCACCCCGGAGTCCGTACGCCGGGTCCAGCGGCTGCGGTCCGCCAACGCGGGCGTCGTCATGACCCTGCGTACGCTCGACGACGTACCCCGTCCGCTGCGCACGCCGCTGCTCGGCGCGACCGGCTGCCGCATGGCGCTCTCCGGGCTCACCCCGTGGGACGGCCAGGACTTCGCGGAGGTCTGGGGCAAGGAGTGGACCGAGGCACGCGATGTCACCGACCGGCAGATCATCGCCGAGACCCCGCTGGGCAAGACGGTGCACATGCTGCGCCGGGTCATCACCGGCAACGCCCCGACCGCCCGCGCCGTCACCGTCCGCCAGGTCGAGCGCGAGCGCTGGTCGGCGTCCGAGCTGGCGCACGGGGTGCCGCCCGGGCACGCGGTGCTCTCGCTGACCGACGTACGAGGGGAGTACGCGCCGCCGCTGCTCGTGGACCTGCGGGGCTGAAGCGGCGCGGCGGGGATACGCGCGGGGGCCGGCGCGGGCCGGGTCGCGGACCACACGTACGAGGTGTTCGGTCTCGAGCGCACCGTACGGTGAGGCAGAATCGACACAGGTCGTTCATACGGACCGGCCAAAAGATCCACATCGCGAAGATCCACGTTCCGGCGCCCGCACCCCGGGCGCCGGGAAGCCCGCCCGCCCCGACCGCCGCAGACCTGAAGGTCCCATGCAGCCCACGCTCGCCTCCCTCGTCCACCACTCCGCGCTCAAGCTGACCGTGCGCGCGGGCGAGGACCGCCTGGACGCCCCCGTGCGCTGGGCGCACGCGAGCGAACTCGCCGACCCGGTGCCCTACATGGAGGGCGGCGAGCTCCTCCTGATCACCGCGCTCAAGCTGGACGCCGAGGACCCGGAGGCCATGCGGCGCTACGTGAAACGGCTCGCGGGCGCCGGCGTCGTCGGCCTGGGCTTCGCCGTCGGCGTGCACTACCCCGACATCCCCAAGGCCCTGCTCGACGCGGCCACCGACGCCGACCTGCCCCTCATCGAGGTGCCCCGGCGCACGCCGTTCCTCGCCATCAGCAAGGCCGTGTCCGCCGCGATCGCCGCCGAGCAGTACCGCGCCGTGACCGCGGGCTTCGCCGCCCAGCGCGAACTGACCCGGCAGGCGCTCAGCGACGGCCCCGAGGGGCTGCTGCTCGCCCTCGCCGGACAGGTCGACGGCTGGGCCGCGCTGTACGACGCGTCCGGCGCCGTCGTCGCCACCGCCCCGGAGTGGGCCACCCGCCGGGCCGCCCGGCTCACCGCCGACGTCGAGCGGCTGCGCGAGCGCCCGGCGCCCGCCAGCTCCGTCGTCGCGGGCGCCGAGGACCGGGTGGAGCTGCACTCGCTCGGCACCGGACGCAGGCCCCGCGCCGCGCTCGCCGTCGGCACGGCGTCCACCCTCGGCACCGCCGAGCGGTACGCGGTGCACTCCGCGATCGCGCTGCTCACCCTCACCACCGAACGCTCCCGCGCGCTGCACGCCGCCGAGCGGCGGATCGGCGCCGCCGTCCTGCGCATGCTGCTCGCCGGGGAGCCCGACCACGCGCGGACCGTCGCGGGCGACCTGTACGGCAGCCTGCTCGACGCGCCCTTCCGGCTCGTCGTCGCGGAGGTCGCGTCCGCGTCGGCGGCACGGGTGCGGGTCGGCGCCGACGACACCGGCGAGGGCGGCAAGGGCCCCGGCACCGCCTCCGCCGCGGTGCTCGCCGCCGTCGCCCACGCGGCCGGCGGCGGCGTCCCGCTGGCCGGCCTCGTCGACGTCGTGGAGGCCGCGGCCGCCCGGTCCGGCGAGGCGCTGCTCGTGGTGCCGTACGGCGAGCGCCTCGTGCTGCTCGTCGTGGACGGCGGCGCCGGGGTGCGCGCCTGCGCGGAGTACGCGGCGGCGCTGGAGGCGGGGCGGGGCACCGCGGGGCGCGACGCCGCGGCCTCCGGCGAGGAGGCCGAACTGGTGATGGGGCTCTCCGCGCCGGCCGGGCCGATCGCCGCCGCCACCGCGTACAAGCAGGCCGAGCAGGCGCTGTCCGTCGCCCGGCGGCGCGGCCGCGCGCTGGTCGAGCACGAGGAGCTGGCCGCCGGGTCCGTCCTGCCGCTGCTCGCCGACGACGCGGTGCGCGCCTTCGCGGACGGGCTGCTGCGGGCGCTGCACGAGCACGACGCGACCGGCCGCGGCGACCTGGTCGCCTCGCTGCGGGCCTGGCTCTCCCGGCACGGCCAGTGGGACGCGGCGGCGGCCGACCTCGGCGTCCACCGGCACACCCTGCGGTACCGGATGCGCAGGGTCGAGGAGATCCTCGGCCGCTCGCTGGACGACCCGGACGTCCGCATGGAGCTGTGGCTCTCGCTCAAGGCGACGTCGATGGGCTCGGACTGACGGCAGGGCGCGGCGGCGCGGGCCCCGGCCCGGCCCTGCCAAACCGGTGCGGGCTCCCGGGCCAGTACTCCGCGTAGGACAAACGTCAGCGGGTACGCCTGCCCCTACGGTGAGGGACGTACCCCCCAGACACACTTCCGCGGAAGGGCCGGGAATCGACATGACTTCCATCCACGCCTTCTGGCTCGCCGGTCGCCAGACCACCGGCGAGACCACCCTCGACGTCACCTCGCCCTGGGACGGACGGCTCGTCGGCCAGGCCGCCGTACCGACCGACGCGCAGGTCGAGGAGGCCGTCGCCGCCGCCTACGCCGTGCGCGAGGAGTTCGCCGCGACGCCGGCCCACGTCCGCGCCGCCGCCCTCGCCCACGTGTCCGACCGGCTGGTCGAGCGCACCGAGGAGATCGCCCAGCTGATCTCCGCCGAGAACGGCAAGCCGATCAAGTGGGCCCGCGGCGAGCTCGGCCGCGCGGTCTCCGTCTTCCGGTTCGCCGCGGAGGAGGCCCGCCGCTTCAACGGCGGCGAGGCCCAGCGCCTGGACACCGACGCGGGCGGCCAGGGCCGGCTCGCGCTGACCCGCCGCTTCCCCAAGGGCGTCGTCCTCGGCATCGCGCCGTTCAACTTCCCGCTGAACCTCTGCGCGCACAAGATCGCCCCGGCCATCGCGGTGGGCGCGCCGATCATCCTCAAGCCGGCCCCGGCCACCCCGCTCTCCGGCCTGATCCTCGGCGAGCTGCTCGCCGAGACGGACCTGCCGGCCGGCGCGTGGAGCATCCTGCCGGTCGCCAACGACAAGATGCCCGCCCTCGTCCAGGACGAGCGGATGCCGGTCATCTCCTTCACCGGCTCCGAGAAGGTCGGCTACGCGATCATGGACTCGGTGCCGCGCAAGCACTGCACCCTGGAGCTCGGCGGCAACGGCGCGGCCGTGGTCCTCGCCGACTACTCCTCCGACGAGGACCTGGACTGGGCCGCCTCGCGCATCGCGACGTTCTCCAACTACCAGGGCGGCCAGTCCTGCATCTCCGTGCAGCGGGTCATCGCGGACGCCGCCGTGTACGACCGCCTGGTGCCCCGCGTGGTCAAGGCCGTCGAGGCCCAGGTCACCGGCGACCCGTCCGACCCGGCGACCGAGGTCGGCCCGCTCGTCAGCGAGGAGGCGGCCAAGCGGGTGGAGTCCTGGGTCGACGAGGCCGTCGCCGCGGGCGCCAAGCTGCTCGCGGGCGGCAAGCGCGACGGCGCCTCCTACGCGCCGACCGTGCTCGCCGACGTCCCGGCCGACACCACGATCGCCTGCGAGGAGGTCTTCGGACCGGTCCTCACGCTCAAGCGGATCGACGGCGAGGCCGAGGCGTTCGACGCGGTCAACGACTCCAAGTACGGCCTCCAGGCGGGCGTCTTCACGCACGACCTGCAGACCGCCTTCCGCGCCCACCGCGCCCTGGAGGTCGGCGGCGTGGTCATCGGCGACGCCCCCTCCTACCGCGCCGACCAGATGCCCTACGGCGGCGTCAAGCAGTCCGGCGTCGGCCGCGAGGGCGTCCGCTTCGCGATGGACGACTACACCTACGAGCGCGTCATGGTCCTGACGGGCCTCGCCCTGTAGGACCCCGCGCCCCCCGAGGACGACGGCCGGAGCCCACTGTGCGGGGGCTCCGGCCGTTCTCGTACGAACGCTGCGCGAAGACTGGTGGGTCCGGGACGAATGGGGTACCAACGATCCAGTAGCACCAGTCAGTAACCGACCGGGTCAAGATCGGGCCAATGGGTCCGGCGGGCCCCACTCCGCGGCGAGGTGAGCTCCTCATGACCGCACCAACCCCCAAACCGTCCGTGAGCGAACGCGAGGCACGGCAGGTCGCCGAGGCCGCGCGCGAACAGGACTGGCGCAAGCCCAGCTTCGCCAAGGAACTCTTCCTCGGCCGATTCCGCCTCGACCTGATCCACCCGCACCCGCTGCCGCCCGACGAGGACGCCCAGCGCGGCGAGGAGTTCCTCGCCAAGCTCCGCGACTTCTGCGAGACGAAGATCGACCCGGCCCGCATCGAGCGCGAGGCGAAGATCCCCGACGAGGTCCTGAACGGGCTCAAGGAGCTCGGCGCCCTCGGCATGAAGATCGACACCAAGTACGGCGGGCTCGGCCTCACGCAGGTGTACTACAACAAGGCGCTCGCCCTCGTCGGCTCCGCGAGCCCCGCGATCGGCGCGCTGCTCTCCGCGCACCAGTCGATCGGCGTACCGCAGCCCCTGAAGATCTTCGGCACGCAGGAGCAGAAGGACGCCTTCCTGCCCCGCTGCGCCCGCACCGACATCAGCGCGTTCCTGCTGACCGAGCCGGACGTCGGCTCGGACCCGGCGCGGATGGCGATGGCGGCCGTCCCCGACGGCGACGACGGCTACGTCCTGGACGGCGTGAAGCTGTGGACCACCAACGGCGTGGTCGCCGACCTCTTGGTCGTGATGGCCCGGGTGCCGAAGTCCGAGGGCCACAAGGGCGGCATCACGGCGTTCGTCGTGGAGGCGGCGGCCGAGGGCATCACCGTCGAGAACCGCAACGCGTTCATGGGCCTGCGCGGCCTGGAGAACGGCGTGACCCGCTTCCACCGGGTCCGGGTCCCCGCCGCGAACCGCATCGGCCCCGAGGGCGCCGGCCTCAAGATCGCCCTGACCACCCTCAACACCGGCCGGCTCTCGCTGCCCGCGATGTGCGTCGGCGCGGGCAAGTGGTGTCTGAAGATCGCCCGCGAGTGGTCGGCCGCCCGCGAGCAGTGGGGCAAGCCGGTCGCCCACCACGAGGCGGTCGGCGCGAAGATCTCCTTCATCGCGGCCACCACCTTCGCCCTCGAAGCCGTCCTCGACCTCTCCTCCCAGATGGCCGACGAGGACCGCAACGACATCCGCATCGAGGCGGCCCTCGCCAAGCTGTACGGCTCCGAGATGGCCTGCCTGATGGCCGACGAACTGGTCCAGATCCGCGGCGGCCGCGGCTTCGAGACCGCCGACTCCCTCGCGGCCCGCGGCGAACGCGCGGTGCCCGCCGAGCAGATCCTGCGCGACCTGCGCATCAACCGCATCTTCGAGGGCTCCACGGAGATCATGCACCTGCTGATCGCCCGCGAGGCCGTCGACGCCCACCTGAAGGTCGCGGGTGACCTCATCGACCCCGACAAGACCCTGTCCGACAAGGCGCGCGCGGGCGCCCGGGCCGGCGGCTTCTACGCCCGCTGGCTGCCCAAGCTGGTCACCGGCCCCGGCCAGCTCCCGCGCTCGTACGCGGAGTTCCACCCCGAGGGCCACGTCGACCTCTCCGGCCATCTGCGGTACGTCGAGCGCGGCGCCCGCAAGCTGGCCCGCTCCACCTTCTACGCCATGTCCCGCTGGCAGGGGAAGATGGAGACCAAGCAGGGCTTCCTCGGCCGCGTCGTCGACATCGGCGCGGAGCTCTTCGCGATGAGCGCGGTGTGCGTGCGGGCCGAACTGCTGCGCACCACCGAGGACTACGGCCGCGAGGCGTACCAACTGGCCGACACCTTCTGCCGCCAGTCCCGCATCCGCGTCGACGAGCTCTTCGACCGGCTGTGGACCAACACCGACGAGCTGGACCGCAAGGTGGTCAAGGGCGTCCTGTCGGGGACGTACACCTGGCTGGAGTCGGGCGTGATCGACCCGTCCGGGGACGGGCCGTGGATCGCCGACACCAAGCTGCCGAAGACGCCGCGGCCCGACGTGCGCAGGGTGGTCGAGGACGGGTGACCCGGCCCACGGCCTTGCGGAACACGCCCTAGAGATCCCGCGGCCCCGCCCCGTCGATGCGCAACGCCCGCTCCTGCAGGGCGGCCAGCGCGTGGTCGATGGGGTGGGGCCGCGGCTTCCCCGAGGCGTCCGGCGTGTTCCACCGCATGAGGTTGAACGCGACGGACAGCTGCCGCCCGCCGTCGGCGCGGGTCAGCGAGGTCGTCCCCGCGCCCCAGACCGTGCCGTCGTGCCCCCAGAACAGGCCGCTTCCCGGCACCTCGACGCGGTGCAGCCCCAGGCCGTAGTCCAGCGTCTTCCCGCCGTCCAGGGACCGCACCGGGACCGTGCGCCGCATCTCGTCCAGCGACGCCCTGCCCACCACCCCGCCGCCGAGGAGCAGCGCGAAGAACCGGTTGAGGTCCGCCACGGTCGACACCAGGCCGGCCCCTGTCGACACCCAGGAGTTGTCGTAGACGCTGTAGTCGCGCGGCGGGTCGATCAGGCCGTACAGCGCCTCGTACATCCGCGCGTGCGGCCCCTCGACATGCGGCCCCGAGGGGAAGAAGGTGTCCGCGAGACCGGCCGGGGCGATCACGTCCCGGGTGACGGCCTGCTCGGCGGACAGCCCGGTGACCTCGGCCAGGAGCTCGCCCAGCAGCAGGTAATTGGTGTTGGAGTACGTCCCGACCGGGCCGCCCGGCGCGTTCCCGGGCGGCGCCGCGAGCCCCATCCCGATCAGCTCCGCCGCGCCGAACCGCCGGAACCGGTTGGCGTCCAGGCTCTCGGGCGAGACGTCCGCCAGGGACGGGAAGCCCTTGAGGGAGGGGAACGCGTACGGCAGGTAGTCGCTGAAGCCGCTGGTGTGGTTGAGCAGCATCCGCACGGTGACGCTGCGGCCGCGCGCGCCCGGCACGAGCGCCGGCAGGTAGTCGCCGATCGGCGCGTCCAGGCGGACCTGGCCCCGGTCGACCCGGGCCAGCACCGCGGCGGCGGTGAAGGTCTTGGTGACGCTGCCGACGCGCTGGCGCAGGCCGGGCGTGACGGGCCTGCCGGTCTCCAGGTCGGCGACCCCGGACGCGCCGCGCCACACGTCAGCGCCGTCGCGCACCTCGGCCTGGACGCCCGGCATCCCGGCGCGGTGCACGGCGTCGAGGGCGGCCCGCAGCGCGGCGCGGGGGAGCGGCGCCGGGGCCGCGCCGGGGGCGGGCAGGACCGATGCGGCTGTCTCGTGTTCGGATTCCATGGCGGTCATCCTGGTGTGCTGCCGCCGTGTGTTCAGCCGCCGCCCGTCGCGCATCGGACACGGATATCGCGCCGTTCGGCGCGGCCCGCTCGCGACGGGTGCCCCGGGCACGCCCGACGGCGCCCCATGCGCCCGATTCCTGCGCGCGGGAGAGCCCCCGCCCCGCCCGTCACCGGACCGCTTGCCGCGCCTCTCCGGCGCTGCCCACAATGAGCGGACCGGCCAGGGAGCCAGGAGGGGATCACCGTGTCCGTCCTCAAACTGGAACGCCTCACCGGAAGAATCATGCGCGCCGGCGAAGGCCGAATGCTGCGCAGGCTCGAACGCGTCAGGGACCAGGTCAACTCCGTCGAAGAGGACATGCAGCGGCTCACCGACGCCGAACTGCGCTCCCTCACCGACGAGTACCGACAGCGGTACGCCGACGGCGAGACCCTCGACGAGCTGCTCCCCGAGGCCTTCGCGACCGTCCGCGAGGCCGCCCGGCGCACCCTCGGCATGCGCCACTTCGACGTCCAGATCATGGGCGGCGCCGCACTCCACCTCGGCACCGTCGCCGAAATGCAGACCGGCGAGGGAAAGACCCTGTCCGCCACGCTCCCCGTCTACCTGAACGCCCTCACCGGCAAGGGCGTCCACCTCGTCACGGTCAACGACTACCTGGCCGCGCGCGACGCCCGGTGGATGGGCCGCGCCTACCGGTTCCTCGGCCTGACCGTCGGCGTCATCAGGGCGGAGATGAGCCCGGACGCACGCCGCGCCGCCTACGCCTGCGACATCACGTACGGCACCAACAACGAATTCGGCTTCGACTACCTGCGCGACAACATGGCCTGGTCGCAGGGCGAACTGGTGCAGCGCGGACACCACTTCGCGATCGTCGACGAGGCCGACTCCATCCTCATCGACGAGGCCCGCACCCCGCTGATCATCTCCGGCCCCGCCGACCAGCCCACGCACTGGTACGGATTCTTCGCCGCGGCGGCCCGCACCCTGCGGGGCATCGCCATCCAGGAGGAGAAGTTCACCACCCCGCAGCGCAAGCTGGAACTCGCCGAGCTGCGCACCGCGTACGACTACGAGTACGACCCCAAGAAACGCACCGTCGCCGTCCTGGACAGCGGTGTGGAATTCCTGGAGGACCAGCTCGGCATCGACAACTTCTACGACTCGGCCCACACGTCGCTCATCGGACAGCTGAACAACGCCCTCAAGGCCAAGGAACACTTCCAGCGGGACAAGGACTACGTCGTCTCCGACGGCGAGGTCCTGATCGTCGACGAGCACACCGGCCGCATTCTCGCCGGCCGCCGCTACAACGAAGGCGTCCACCAGGCCATCGAGGCCAAGGAGGGCGTCACGGTCAAGGACGAGAACCAGACGCTCGCCACGATCACCCTGCAGAACTTCTTCCGCCTCTACGAGAAGCTCTCCGGAATGACCGGCACGGCCATGACCGAGGCCGCCGAGTTCCACCAGATCTACCAGCTGCACGTCGTGCCCATCCCGACCAACAGGCCGATGGTCCGCGCCGACCGGCCCGACGTCGTCTACCGCGACGAGACCGTGAAGTTCGACGCGGTCGTCGCCGACATCATCGAGCGCCACCGCACCGGCCAGCCGATCCTCGTCGGCACCGTCTCCGTCGCGAAGTCCGAGCACCTCTCCGCCCTGCTCCACCGGCGCGGCGTCCGGCACGAGGTGCTCAACGCCAAGAACCACCGCCGCGAGGCGCAGATCGTCGCGCAGGCGGGCCGCAGGGGAGCCGTCACCGTCGCCACGAACATGGCCGGCCGCGGCACCGACATCATGCTCGGCGGCAACCCGGAGGCCATGGCCGAGGCCGAGCTCCGGGCGGCCGGCCACACCCCGGAGGACGACCCCGACGGCTACCGCGCGACCCGCGAGCGCATCGGGGCCGCGGCCGCCGCCGAGCACGACGAGGTCAGGGAACTCGGCGGGCTCTACGTCCTGGGCACCGAGCGGCACGAGTCGCGCCGCATCGACAACCAGCTGCGCGGCCGCTCCGGCCGCCAGGGCGACCCCGGCCAGTCCCGCTTCT
Organism: Streptomyces sp. NPDC002564; assembly: GCF_042889645.1. NCBI lineage: Bacteria > Bacillati > Actinomycetota > Actinomycetes > Kitasatosporales > Streptomycetaceae > Streptomyces > Streptomyces sp. NPDC002564. The sequence goes on from NZ_JBIARE010000001.1 coordinate 1,453,061, forward strand.
ACCTCTCGCTCGGCGACGACCTGATGCGGCTGTTCCGCGCCGAGCTGGTCGAGCGCGTCATGCTGATGGCCAACGTCCCCGACGACGTCCCCATCGAGAACAAGATGGTCACCCGCGCCATCGCCTCCGCCCAGTCCCAGGTCGAGCAGCAGCACTTCGAGACCCGCAAGAACGTCCTCAAGTACGACGAGGTCCTCAACCGCCAGCGCGCCCTCATCTACGCCGAGCGCCGCCGCGTCCTCGCGGGCGAGGACCTGCGCGGACAGATCCGCCACTTCATGGACGACACCGTCGGGGCGTACGTCACGGCGGCCACCGCCGAGGGCTTCGCCGAGGAGTGGGACCTGGACCGGCTGTGGAGCGCCTGCCGCCAGCTCTACCCGGTGGGCGTCACCCCGCAGGAGCTCGACGAGGCGGCCGGGGCCCGCGCGGACGTCACCGCCGAGCAGGTCGGCGAGGCGCTGACCGAGGACATCCACGCGCGGTACGGGGAGCGCGAGAGCGCCCTGGGCGAGGACGTCACGCGCGAGCTGGAGCGCCGCGTGGTCCTCTCCGTCCTGGACCGCAAGTGGCGCGAGCACCTCTACGAGATGGACTACCTCCAGGAGGGCATCTGGATGCGGTCCTACCTCGGCAGGGACCCCCTCTTCGAATTCCAGCGCGAGGGCTTCGAGATGTTCGGCGCGATGATGGACGCCATCAAGGAGGAGTCCGTCGGCTTCCTGTTCCACCTGGAGGTCCGAGTCGAGCAGCGCGAGCAGCTCGCCCGGGACGCCGTCGAGATCAGCGCCGAGGGCCTGGGGGCCCGCAAGGACAGCGGCCCCCTGCGCTACAGCGCCCCGACGGTCGACACCGCGGAAGGCGTCCTGGAAGGCCACTTCGAGGCGGCCCGCGACACGGCCGGCGACACGGCGGGCGACACGGCCGGGCGCGACTCCGCGGCGCGGCCCGGGAGCGGCCGGCCGGACGACCGCCGCACCGGACGGTGACCCCCGGCGCGCGCCACGTACACCCCGTACGGGCCCGCGCTGTCGGGCCTGGCGCGGGTTGCGGCCACAATAGGGGGATGAGCGACAGCCCATCCCCCCTCGCCGACCCGCATCTCGTCTTCGACCCCGTCTCCGGCACGACCGGGTCGGGACCGCGGGACATCGTCATCCTCGGCTCCACGGGCTCGATCGGCACCCAGGCCATCGACCTCGTCCTGCGCAACCCCGACCGCTTCCGCGTCACGGCGCTGTCCGCCGCGGGCGGCCGCGTCGGCCTCCTCGCCGAGCAGGCCCGCAGGCTGCGCGTGCGGGCCGTCGCGGTCGCCCGCGAGGACGTCGTGCCCGCGCTGCGCGAGGCGCTCGGTGCGCAGTACGGCGCGGGGGAGGCGCTGCCCGAGATCCTCGCCGGGCCCGACGCCGCGACGCAGCTCGCCGCCTCCGACTGCCACACGGTGCTCAACGGCATCACCGGCTCCATCGGTCTGGCCCCGACGCTGGCCGCCCTGAAGGCGGGCCGCACGCTGGCGCTCGCCAACAAGGAGTCCCTGATCGTCGGCGGGCCGCTGGTGAAGGCGCTGGCCCAGCCCGGTCAGATCATCCCGGTCGACTCCGAGCACGCGGCCCTCTTCCAGGCGCTCGCGGCCGGCACGCGCGCGGACGTGCGCAAGCTCGTCGTCACCGCGTCCGGCGGCCCCTTCCGGGGACGGACGAAGGCCGACCTGGCGCACGTCACCCCCGAGGACGCGCTGGCGCACCCCACCTGGGCGATGGGCCCGGTCATCACCGTCAACTCCGCGACGCTGGTCAACAAGGGTCTTGAAGTCATCGAGGCACACCTCCTCTACGACATCCCCTTCGACCGCATCGAGGTCGTCGTCCACCCCCAGTCGTACGTGCACTCGATGGTGGAGTTCACCGACGGCTCGACCCTCGCCCAGGCCACCCCGCCCGACATGGGGGGCCCGATCGCCATCGGCATCGGCTGGCCCGAGCGGGTGCCGGACGCGGCGCCCGCCTTCGACTGGACGAAGGCGTCCAGCTGGGAGTTCTTCCCCCTCGACGACGAGGCTTTTCCGTCGGTCGCCCTCGCCCGGCACGTGGGGGAGCTCGCGGGCACGGCTCCGGCGGTGTTCAATGCCGCCAACGAGGAGTGCGTCGACGCGTTCCTGAAGGGCGCGCTGCCCTTCAACGGCATCATGGAGACAGTGACGAGGACCGTGGAGGAACACGGTGTCCCCGGCACCGGCGGGCCGGGAACCTCCCTGACCGTCGACGACGTCCTCGAAGCGGAGACCTGGGCACGTGCTCGGGCACGTGAACTGGCAGCAAAGACGACCGCGGAGGCTCGTGCATGACGACCTTGATGATGATCCTCGGGATAGTCGTCTTCGTGATCGGGCTGCTCTTCTCGATCGCCTGGCACGAGCTGGGGCACCTGTCGACCGCCAAGATGTTCGGCATCAGGGTGCCGCAGTACATGGTCGGCTTCGGCCCGACCATCTTCTCGCGCAAGAAGGGCGACACCGAGTACGGCATCAAGGCGATCCCGCTCGGCGGCTACATCCGCATGATCGGCATGTTCCCGCCCGGGGCCGACGGCCGCATCGAGGCGCGGTCGACGTCCCCGTGGCGCGGCATGATCGAGGACGCCCGCTCGGCGGCGTTCGAGGAGCTGGAGCCCGGCGACGAGAGCCGCCTCTTCTACACGCGCAAGCCCTGGAAGCGCGTGATCGTGATGTTCGCGGGCCCCTTCATGAACCTGATCCTCGCCGTGGCGATCTTCCTCGGCGTGATGATGACGTTCGGCATCAGCAGCCAGACGACCCAGGTCGGCAAGGTCTCGGACTGCGTCATCCAGCAGAGCGAGAACCGCGCCAAGTGCGCGGCGGGCGACAAGGCGGCGCCCGCCAAGGCCGCGGGCCTGAAGCCGGGCGACAAGATCGTCGCCTTCCAGGGCGCGTCCGTCGACGACTGGTCCGCCCTCCAGTCGAAGATCCGCGAGACCATCGGCCCGGCCACCATCACGGTCGAGCGCGACGGCAAGCGGCTCGACCTGCACGCGAACCTGATCAAGAACCAGGTCACCAAGACCGACGGCGACGGCGCCTACGTGGAGGGCAAGTACGTCTACGCCGGCTTCCTCGGCTTCACGCCCGCCACCGGCATCGTCCAGCAGTCCTTCGGCCAGTCCGTGGACCGCATGGGCGACATGATGGAGAACGGCGTCGAGTCGATCATCGCCCTGCCGTCCAAGATCCCCGACCTGTGGGACGCGGCGTTCGGTGACGGCGAGCGCAAGCAGGACTCCCCGATGGGCGTGGTCGGCGCGGCCCGCGTCGGCGGCGACGTGTTCACCCTGGACATCCCGCCGGAGAACCAGATCGCGATGATGCTGTTCCTCATCGCGGGCTTCAACCTCTCGCTGTTCCTGTTCAACATGCTGCCGCTGCTCCCGCTGGACGGCGGACACATCGCGGGCGCCCTGTGGGAGTCCGTCCGCCGGAACGTGGCGAAGGTGCTCCGCCGCCCCGACCCGGGCCCCTTCGACGTGGCCAAGCTGATGCCGGTCGCCTACGTGGTGGCGGGGATCTTCATCTGTTTCACGATCCTGGTGCTCATCGCGGACGTGGTGAACCCGGTGAGAATTTCCTGAGCACGCGACGTTCGCGGCGGCCCGGCACCTTTTGTGCCGGGCCGCCCACCATTGGGTGGTCTTCCGGACGTGATGTGCTCGGGCCGGGTGGGGTCCCGTACTCTCGAAACCTGGAGCCCGCCGATCTCGGGACCTAGATTCACACTCTGTGATCCACACTCTTGGGGATGCTCGCCAGATGACTGCCGTATCGCTCGGAATCCCGTCCGTTCCGACCAAGCTCGCCGACCGAAGGGTCAGCCGCAAGATCCAGGTCGGCGCGGTGGCCGTCGGCGGGGACGCGCCGGTCTCGGTCCAGTCGATGACGACGACGCGCACGTCCGACATCGGCGCCACGCTGCAGCAGATCGCGGAGCTGACGGCCTCCGGCTGTCAGATCGTGCGCGTCGCCTGCCCCACGCAGGACGACGCGGACGCGCTGGCCACGATCGCCAGCAAGTCGCAGATCCCGGTGATCGCCGACATCCACTTCCAGCCGAAGTACGTGTTCGCGGCGATCGACGCGGGCTGCGCCGCGGTCCGGGTGAACCCGGGCAACATCAAGCAGTTCGACGACAAGGTCAAGGAGATCGCGCGCGCCGCCAACGACGCGGGCACGCCGATCCGCATCGGTGTCAACGCCGGTTCCCTGGACGCCCGCCTCCTGAAGAAGTACGGCAAGGCGACCCCGGAGGCCCTCGTCGAGTCCGCCCTGTGGGAGGCCTCGCTCTTCGAGGAGCACGGGTTCCGCGACATCAAGATCTCGGTCAAGCACAACGACCCGGTGGTCATGGTCAACGCCTACCGCCAGCTCGCCGCCCAGTGCGACTACCCCCTGCACCTCGGCGTGACCGAGGCAGGGCCGGCCTTCCAGGGCACGATCAAGTCGGCGGTCGCCTTCGGCGCGCTGCTCTCCGAGGGCATCGGCGACACCATCCGGGTCTCCCTCTCGGCACCGCCCGTCGAGGAGATCAAGGTCGGCATCCAGATCCTGGAGTCCCTGAACCTGCGCCAGCGCCGCCTGGAGATCGTCTCCTGCCCCTCCTGCGGTCGCGCCCAGGTCGACGTCTACAAGCTGGCCGAAGAGGTCACCGCGGGCCTGGACGGCATGGAGGTCCCGCTCCGCGTCGCCGTCATGGGCTGCGTCGTGAACGGCCCGGGCGAGGCCCGCGAGGCCGACCTCGGCGTCGCCTCCGGCAACGGCAAGGGCCAGATCTTCGTGAAGGGCGAGGTCATCAAGACCGTCCCCGAGTCGAAGATCGTGGAGACCCTCATCGACGAGGCGATGAAGATCGCCGAGCAGATGGAGAAGGACGGCGTGGCCTCCGGCGAGCCGACCATCTCGGTCGCGGGCTGACCCGACCCCCACCCCGGTGCCCCGCCGCTCCCGGAGCGCCGGGGCACACCCATGCCCACCCGGGCCTCCGGGAGCCGAGGAAAAGGCGCCCCCGCACGCGGCGCCCCCGCCAGGTACAGTGCGGAGATCAGCAGACCGTATGGTGAGGCCCCCGCACGTGTTGACTCAGACCACCACCAGGGTGCTCGAACCGAGTGACCTGGACGCCGCGCTCGCCGTGCTCGACCGCGAGCCGGTCGCGAACGCCTTCGTGACCGCCCGCGTCCAGGTGGCGGGCCTCGACCCCTGGCGCCTCGGCGGCGAGATGTGGGGCTGGTACGAGGACGGCATGCTCGCCTCCCTCTGCTACGCGGGCGCCAACCTCGTCCCGATCTGCGCGACCCCGCGAGCCGTCCGCGGCTTCGCCGACCGGGCCCGCAGGTCCGGCCGCCGCTGTTCGTCGATCGTCGGCCCCGCGACCCCCACGGCCCAGCTGTGGCGGCTCCTGGAACCGTCCTGGGGCCCCGCCCGCGAGGTCCGCGCCCAGCAGCCCCTGATGGTCACCGACCGGCTCCCGGACGACATCGTCCCCGACCCGTACGTCCGTCGCGTCCGCAAGGACGAGATGGAGACGATCATGCCCGCGTGCGTGGCGATGTTCACCGAGGAGGTCGGCGTCTCCCCGCTGGCCGGCGACGGCGGCCTGCTCTACCAGGCCCGCGTCGCCGAACTCGTCGGCTCGGGCCGCTCCTTCGCCCGCCTCGACCAGGACGGCAAGGTCGTCTTCAAGGCGGAGATCGGCGCCGCCACCTCCCAGGCCTGCCAGATCCAGGGCGTCTGGGTGGCCCCCGAGTACCGCGGCCGCGGCCTCGCCGCCCCCGGCATGGCCGCCGTCCTGCGCTACGCCCTCGCGGACATCGCCCCCGTCGCCAGCCTGTACGTCAACGACTTCAACACCGCGGCCAGGGCCGCGTACCGCCGCGTGGGCTTCCAGGAGGTCGGAGCCTTCATGAGCGTCCTGTTCTGAACGCGAGCGGTGCGAAGTAGGGTCGCCCCATGACAGACGATGTCGCGATCGGTCCGCTCGACCTCGCCGCGCGCGTGGACGACGCACTGCGCGTCCAGGCCCACGCCTTCGGCCTGTCCGAGGAAGAGGTGGCCGTGCGCCGCCAGATCGTCCTGCGGCACCTCACCTACCCGGGCGCCCGCGCGTTCGGCGCGACCACCCCCGACGACCGGCTCGTCGGCTTCGTCTACGGCATGCCCAACGACCGCCACCACTGGTGGTCGACGGTCGTCGAGCCGTACCTGCGCAGCCAGGAACTCGACGGCTGGCTGGACGGATCCTTCGTCATCACCGAGCTGCACGTGCACCCCGGCCACCAGAACCGCGGCATCGGGCGCACGCTCATCACCACCATCACCGAAGGCGTCGCGGAGCCCCGCTCGATCCTCTCCGCGATCGACGTCGAGAGCCCCGCCCGCGGCCTCTACCGCTCCCTGGGATACGCGGATCTGGCCCGCCGCGTCCTGTTCCCCAGCGCCCCCATGCCGTACGCCGTGATGGGCGCCCCGCTGCCGCTGCCGCGCGGCTTCTGACCGAAGAACCGATTTCCGCCCACGCCGGGCCCCCGGCTAACCTCCTGTCACCACCTTTCCCCGAGCTCTCGGCTTCGTACGAGCACGGGGACCCCCATCCGCAGGAGTTCACCATGGCCCAGGTCCAGCGCATGTCCCGATTGATGGTCAAGACACTGCGCGACGACCCGGCGGACGCCGAGACGCTCAACCACAAGCTGCTCGTCCGGGCCGGTTACGTCCGCCGCACCGCCGCCGGCATCTGGACCTGGCTGCCGCTGGGCAAGAAGGTCTACGAGAACATCGCCCGCGTCGTACGCGAGGAGATGGACGCCATCGGCGGCCAGGAGGTGCTGCTCCCGGCGCTCCTGCCCAAGGAGCCCTACGAGGCGTCCGGCCGCTACGAGGAGTACGGGGACCTGCTCTTCCGCCTCAAGGACCGCAAGGGCGCCGACTACCTCCTCGGCCCCACCCACGAGGAGATCTTCACCCAGGTCGTCAAGGACCAGTGCTCGTCCTACAAGGACCTGCCGGTGATCCTCTACCAGATCCAGACGAAGTACCGCGACGAGGCCCGCCCGCGCGCCGGTGTGCTGCGCGGCCGCGAGTTCCAGATGAAGGACTCGTACTCCTTCGACACCACGGACGAGGGCCTCGCCGAGTCGTACGCCCTGCACCGCGGCGCCTACCAGCGGATCTTCGAGCGTCTCGGCCTCGACTACCGCATCGTGTCCGCCGTCGCGGGCGCCATGGGCGGCTCCAAGTCCGAGGAGTTCCTGGCCCCGGCCCCGGCCGGCGAGGACACCTTCGTGGACTGCCCGTCCTGCGACTACGCGGCGAACACCGAGGCCGTCACCTTCCCGCTCACCCCCGTCGACGGCTCCGCGCACGGCCCGGTCGAGCTCCTGGACACCCCCGACACCCCGACCATCGAGACGCTCGCCGAGCACCTCGGCGTCCCCGCCTCCGCGACCCTGAAGAACCTCCTGGTCAAGGTCGACGGGGAGATCGTCGCCGTCGGCGTCCCCGGCGACCGCGAGGTCGACCTCGGCAAGCTCGGCGAGCACCTGGCCCCGGCCGAGGTCGAGCTCGTCACCGCCGAGGACTTCGAGGGCCGCGACGACCTCGTGCGCGGCTACGTGGGCCCCCAGGGCCTGGCGAAGGTCCGCTACATCGCCGACCCGCGCGTCGCCCCCGGCACCGCCTGGATCACCGGCGCCAACCAGCAGGACAAGCACGCCAGGAACGTCGTCTGCGGCCGTGACTTCGAGGTCGACGACTACCTGGACGTGGTCGTCGTCGAGGCGGGCGACCCCTGCCCGAAGTGCGGCACCGGCCTCAAGCTGGACCGCGCCATCGAGATCGGCCACATCTTCCAGCTCGGCCGCAAGTACGCCGACACCTTCCAGCTCGACGTCCTCGGCAAGGAGGGCAAGCCGGTCCGCGTGACCATGGGCTCGTACGGCATCGGCGTCTCCCGCGCGGTGGCGGCGCTCGCCGAGCAGACCGCCGACGAGAAGGGCCTGTGCTGGTCCAAGGAGGTCGCCCCCGCCGACGTCCACGTGGTCGCCGCGGGCAAGGCCCTGCAGACCGAGCTGGCCCTGGACGTCGCCGAGAAGCTGGGCGCCGCCGGCGTCCGCGTCCTGGTGGACGACCGGGCCGGGGTCTCCCCGGGCGTGAAGTTCACCGACGCCGAGCTCATCGGCGTCCCGCAGATCCTGGTCGCGGGCCGCCGCTCCGCCGAGGGCGTCGTGGAGCTGAAGGACCGCCGCACCGGCGAGCGCGAGGAGCTCCCGGTCGACGAGGCGATCGCCCGCCTCACCGCCTGACACCGGCACCACGAAGGGCGCACCCCGGCACGGGGTGCGCCCTTCGTCGTGCCCGCGGCGTCCGTCGTGCCGCCTACAGCCAGCCGGCGAACTCCAGCAGCAGCTCCGCGTCCTGCGGACGTCCCACGCGCAGCGCCCGCGCGCCGGACTCCACGGCCCGGAACAGCGTCCAGCCGCGCAGCCGCTCCTGGTCGACCTCCAGGGACTCCGCCAGCTTCTTCACCCGCCGCCGGGTGATCGAGGCGCCCGAGGGGGAGGCGATCAGGTCCTCCACCCGGTCGCGGACCAGCCGCGCCAGGTCGAAGGCGGTGTCGCCGACCACCGGGTCGGGCCCCACGGCCAGCCACGGCAGCCGGTCCCCGGCCAGCACCTTGCTCTGCCGGAACGTGCCGTGCAGCAGCCGCGGCTCGACGTCCGCGGCGAGCAGCTCGTCCCGCGCCGCGAGGGCCGCGTCGACCAGCGGCGCGAGGTCGGCGTCCGTCCCGGCGGAGGCCCGCATGGCCTCGGCCTGGCGCCCGGTCCGCTCGGCGACCGTCTCGCAGCGGTGCCCGGTCGGCGGCGCCACCCACAGCTTGCGCAGCGTGCCCGCTGCCTCCAGGAGGGCCTTGGCCTCGGGCAGCGAGCGCACGGACACGTCCCGGTGCAGCCGCTCCAGGAGCAGCGCCCCGTCGGTGGCCTCGGGGTCGAGCAGCCGTGCCGCGCCGAGTCCGTTCCAGTGGGCCAGCGCCACGCGCTCGCTGCGCGGCCGGGACCGGGGCGGCACCAGCTTGAGCACGGCGGGCGTGCCGTCGGCTCGGCGCACCATCAGCACCAGGCTGCTGCGGCCACCGGGCACGTGCACCCGCTCGACGGTCAACTCGCGTAGAGCGACGGCCTGTTCGACTGCCTCGGGCAGCTTCTGAAGCCAGTCGTCGCCGTCCTGCGCCGTCTCGCCGAGTGCTGTGACGAGGCGCTGCGGCGGTTCGAGAGCCATGCGCGAGTCGTTCCCTTCTTGAGCGCGTTACGCCTTGGGCGTGGCCGCCGCGGAGGACGGTGTCGTCCGCTCGGCGAGCCCAGGGAAGGCTACGCTCCCGCCCCGCCAGCGCGCCGCCCGGACCGCCGCCTCCCGCAGCGCGGCGGCCGCGCTGCCCCGCCGGGCGCCCGTCGTGGCGCGGACGAGGTCGGAGTAGACCCCGGCCACCCGGTCCTCCAGCTCCGTGGCGAGCCGCCCGGCCGCCGCGGAGTCCGGCACCGGGAACGGCAGCGAGTACGCCGCGTCCGCGGGCTGCGGCTCGCCGCCCAGGTCGCGCACCGCGCGCTGCAGCTCGTCGCGCCGGGCGCGGTGCGCGTCGTAGGCGGTGCGCGCCTCGGGCCTGCGCTTGTCGCCGATCCGGCCGCCGACGACGCCGTAGCCGTACACGGCCGCGTGCTCGGCGCCCAGGGCCGCCTGCAGGGCCTTGAGCTCGTCGTCCTTCGAGGCCGTGCCGTCGCTCACTTGTCGTCCTCCGGGTCCGTCAGCAGAAAGGCGTGGGCCGCGCCCGCGGCGGCCACCGAGGCGAGCAGCCTGCCGTGCTCGGCGGGCGCGTCGAGGAGCGCCTCGGCGCGGCGGTCGGCCAGGTCGCGCTCGGCCCGCGCCAGGTCGCGCACCGCCTCCTCGGGGTCGGCCGCCGCCGAGGGCGCGGGGGCCGAGGGCGTGGCGGAGGGGGACTGCGGCGTGGCGGCCGTGGAGGGCGCGGCGGTCGCGGGGGAGGGAGCGCGGTCGCTCGTGAACGCCTCCACGTGCCGCTGCACCTCGTCCCGCAGCGGGCGCAGCCGCTCGGCGAGCGAGGGGTGCGCCGCGAGCACGGCGTCGTAGCGCCCGAGCAGCAGCCTGCTGTCCTTGGCGGCCCCCGCGCGCAGCCGCTGCTCGGCGGAGGGGCGCTCGTCGGCGGAGCCCGCGGAGTCCGAGCAGCCCGTGAGCAGCGCCGCGGACGCGACGCCCGCGGCCCCGGTGAGCAGACTCCTGCGGCGCGGGCCCGGTCGGGACCGCGGGGCGGTGAGATACGACGGCACGGCAGACGTCCTCGGAAGGAAGGCCAAAAGGCGCGGGCGGGACAGGAACGGGAGGCGGCGCGGGGAAGATCGTGGGCAGGGGCCCGGTGATCACCGTACCCGCGGACCACCCCGGCACCGGCGAGCGGCTCGGAACCGTGCCCGTCGCGTCCGGTCCGTGGGCGGCAACACCCCTTCGGACCGGATACCCTTTGAGCTGACACGCGACGATCCCACAACAGCACACGCGGCCGAGGAGTCACCCGGATGAGCACCACCCAGAGCGAGAGGCTGCGGCAACTACTGGAACCGCTCGTCAGCTCCCAGGACCTGGATCTCGAAGAGATCGAAGTGGCCTCGGTCGGACGCAAGCGAGTGCTGAGAGTCGTCATCGACTCCGAGGACGGCGTGGACCTCGACGCGATCGCCGAAGTGAGCCGCCTGCTCTCGGCGAAGCTCGACGAGACCGACGCGATGGGCGACGGCGAGTACGACCTGGAGGTCGGTTCGCCCGGCGCCGAGCGGGCCCTGACCGAGCGTCGGCACTACGACCGCGCCGTGGACCGCCTGGTGAAGTTCCAGCTGACCGAGGGCGGCGACGTGACCGCCCGCATCCTCGCCGTGGACGACGAGGGCCTGGACCTCGAGGTGCCCGGCGTGAAGGGGCGCAAGCCCACCTCCCGCCGCCTCGCCTTCGACGAGATCGACAAGGCCCGCGTGCAGGTCGAGTTCAACCGCAAGGACAAGAAGGAAGAGGAGGCGTAGCCGTGGACATCGACATGAGTGCCCTGCGGGGTCTGGTCCGGGAGAAGGAGATCTCCTTCGACCTCCTCGTCGAGGCGATCGAATCGGCCCTCCTCATCGCCTACCACCGCACCGAGGGAAGCCGTCGCCACGCGCGCGTGAAGCTCGACCGTGACAGCGGGCACGTGACGGTCTGGGCGAAGGAGGAGGCCGAGGACCTCGAAGAGGGCCAGGAGCCCCGCGAGTTCGACGACACCCCGTCGGACTTCGGCCGCATCGCCGCGACGACGGCGAAGCAGGTCATCCTGCAGCGCCTGCGCGACGCCGAGGACGACGCGACGCTCGGCGAGTACGCCGGGCGTGAGGGAGACATCGTCACCGGTGTCGTCCAGCAGGGCCGCGACCCGAAGAACGTGCTGGTCGACATCGGCAAGCTGGAGGCCATCCTGCCGGTGCAGGAGCAGGTCCCCGGCGAGGAGTACCCGCACGGGATGCGCCTGCGCAGCTATGTCGTCCGGGTGGCCAAGGGTGTCCGCGGCCCGTCCGTGACGCTGTCGCGCACCCACCCGAACCTGGTGAAGAAGCTCTTCGCGCTGGAGGTCCCGGAGATCGCCGACGGTTCCGTCGAGATCTCGGCCATCGCCCGCGAGGCCGGCCACCGCACCAAGATCGCGGTCCGCTCGACGCGCTCCGGCCTCAACGCCAAGGGCGCCTGCATCGGCCCGATGGGCAGCCGTGTGCGCAACGTCATGGGCGAGCTCAACGGCGAGAAGATCGACATCGTCGACTGGTCCGACGACCCGGCCGAGATGGTGGCCCACGCGCTCTCGCCGGCCCGCGTCAGCAAGGTCGAGGTCGTCGACCTCGGCGCGCGTTCGGCCCGGGTGACCGTGCCGGACTACCAGCTGTCGCTGGCGATCGGCAAGGAGGGGCAGAACGCCCGCCTGGCCGCCCGCCTCACGGGCTGGCGCATCGACATCAGGCCCGACACCGAGCAGCCCGCCGACCAGTAGCGGACCTGCGGCGAAGCCGTCCGGGGGAATAAATTCCGGGCGGCCACCGCTTCGATCACGACAGTATGTGGCGAGTAGCCGTTCGATTCTTGCCCCAAAGGGGTGAGGTCGGTGCGGGGAGGTAGACTTAAGCGTGTCTGGCCGGACGCATGCCCGCGCATGCCCTGAGCGCACCTGTGTGGGGTGCCGGGAGCGAGCGGCCAAGAGCGATCTGCTGCGCATCGTGGCGAAAGAGGACGCCTGCGTCCCCGATCCAAGCGGTACGCTGCCCGGCCGGGGTGCGTATGTACACCCCGCCCTGGTCTGTCTGGACCTGGCGGTCCGCCGCCGGGCGTTCCCACGGGCCTTCCGTGCCCGGGGACCGCTCGACACGGAGGCGGTGCGCCGAGCCGTCGAGACGGTTGACCGGCCGGCAGCAACGTAAGACGTGGTCGCACGGAACCCCGTGCGGCCTTGGTATTCCGCGAGTTGGAAGTAGGTCGAGATTGCGATGAGCACTCGATGAGCACGCGATGAGTACGCCCATGAAGTAGCGACGGTCCGGCGTAACCCGGACCTAAAAGGAGCGAAGTGGCTAAGGTCCGGGTATACGAACTCGCCAAGGAGTTCGGAGTAGAGAGCAAGGTCGTCATGGCCAAGCTCCAAGATCTCGGTGAATTCGTACGTTCTGCGTCCTCGACGATCGAGGCGCCGGTGGTACGCAAACTGACTGACGCATTCCAGCAGGGCGGCGGCAACGGCAAGTCCGCCGCCAAGCCCGGCGCGCCGCGCAAGCAGGCCGCCCCCAAGCCGGCGACCCCGTCGGCGCCCTCTCCCGCGCAGGCCGCCCGTCCGGGTCCGGCCGCGCCCAAGCCGCCGGCGCCCAAGCCCGCCGCGGCCGAGAAGCCCGCTGCCTCGCCGGCGACCCCGGGCCCGCGCCCGACGCCCGGCCCGAAGCCGCCGGCCCCCAAGCCCGCGCCGGCCTCGCCGGCCCCGGCCGCCCCGGAGTTCACCGCTCCGCCGGCCGCCCCGTCCGCGCCCGCTCCGGCCGCGCCGCAGGCCCCGCGCCCCGGCGCCCGTCCCGGTGCCCCCAAGCCCGGTGGCCGTCCGGCCCCCGGCCAGGGCCAGGGCCAGGGTCAGGGTCAGGGCCGTGGTGACCGCGGCGACCGTCAGGGTGCTCCGCGCCCCGGCGGCCAGGGTGGCGCCCCGCGTCCCGGCGGTGCTCGTCCCGCGGGTCCGCGCCCGGGCAACAACCCCTTCACCTCTGGTGGCTCCACCGGCATGGCGCGCCCGCAGGCGCCCCGTCCGGGCGGTGCCCCGCGTCCCGGCGGCGGCCCCGGTGGTCCCGGCGGCGCCCCGCGTCCGCAGGGCGGTCAGGGCGGCCCCGGTGGCGCTCCCCGTCCGCAGGGTCAGGGCGGCGCCCGTCCGACCCCGGGCGGCATGCCCCGTCCGCAGGCTCCGCGTCCCGGCGGCGGCCCCGCGGGCAACCGTCCGAACCCGGGCATGATGCCGCAGCGTCCCGCCGCGGGCCCGCGTCCCGGTGGTGGCCCCGGCGGTGGCCGTGGTCCCGGCGGCGGCGGTCGCCCGGGTGGCGGCGGCGGTCGTCCCGGTGGCGGCGGCTTCGCGGGTCGTCCCGGCGGCGGTGGCGGCGGCTTCGCCGGCCGTCCCGGCGGTCCGGGTGGCGGCGGTGCCGGTCGTCCCGGTGGCGGCGGCGGCTTCGGCGGTCGTCCCGGCTTCGGCGGTCGTCCCGGTGGCCCCGGTGGCCGTGGTGGAACGCAGGGCGCCTTCGGCCGTCCCGGCGGTCCCGCGCGTCGTGGTCGCAAGTCGAAGCGGCAGAGGCGCCAGGAGTACGAGGCCATGCAGGCCCCGTCGGTCGGCGGCGTGATGCTGCCTCGCGGCAACGGCGAGACCGTTCGCCTGTCGCGCGGTGCCTCCCTCACCGACTTCGCCGAGAAGATCAACGCCAACCCGGCGTCGCTCGTCGCGGTGATGATGAACCTCGGCGAGATGGTCACGGCCACGCAGTCCGTCTCCGACGAGACGCTGCAGCTCCTCGGTGACGAGATGAACTACACGGTTCAGATCGTCAGCCCCGAGGAGGAGGACCGCGAGCTGCTCGAGTCCTTCGACATCGAGTTCGGCGAGGACGAGGGCGGCGAAGAGGCCCTCATCGCCCGCCCGCCGGTAGTGACCGTCATGGGTCACGTCGACCACGGAAAGACCCGCCTCCTCGACGCCATTCGCAAGACGAACGTCGTCGCGGGCGAGGCCGGTGGCATCACCCAGCACATCGGTGCCTACCAGGTCGCGACCGAGGTGAACGGCGAAGAGCGCGCCATCACCTTCATCGACACCCCCGGTCACGAGGCGTTCACCGCCATGCGTGCCCGTGGTGCGAAGTCCACCGACATCGCGATCCTCGTGGTCGCGGCCAACGACGGTGTGATGCCGCAGACGATCGAGGCGCTGAACCACGCCAAGGCGGCCGAGGTGCCGATCGTGGTCGCGGTCAACAAGATCGACGTCGAGGGTGCCGACCCGACCAAGGTGCGCGGTCAGCTCACCGAGTTCGGTCTGGTGGCCGAGGAGTACGGCGGCGACACGATGTTCGTCGACATCTCCGCGCGCCAGGGGCTCAACATCGAGCAGCTGCTCGAGGCCGTGGTCCTGACCGCGGACGCCTCGCTCGACCTGCGGGCCAACCCGGAGCAGGACGCGCAGGGTATTGCCATCGAGGCCCACCTCGACAAGGGCCGCGGTGCCGTCGCGACCGTCCTCGTCCAGCGCGGTACCCTCCGCGTCGGCGACACGATGGTCGCCGGTGACGCCTACGGCCGAGTCCGCGCGATGCTCGACGACAAGGGCGAGAACGTGGAAGAGGCGGGTCCCTCGACCCCGGTCCTCGTCCTCGGTCTCACCAACGTCCCGGGTGCCGGCGACAACTTCCTGGTCGTCGACGAGGACCGTACGGCCCGTCAGATCGCCGAGAAGCGTGCCGCCCGTGAGCGCAACGCCGCGTTCGCCAAGCGCGTGCGCCGTGTCTCGCTCGAGGACCTGGACAAGGTGCTCAAGGCCGGCGAGATCCAGCAGCTCAACCTCATCATCAAGGGTGACGCTTCCGGTTCCGTCGAGGCCCTCGAGTCCTCCCTGCTCCAGCTGGACGTCGGCGAAGAGGTCGACATCCGCGTCCTGCACCGCGGTGTGGGTGCGGTCACCGAGTCGGACATCGACCTGGCGATGGGCTCCGACGCCATCGTCATCGGCTTCAACGTCCGTGCGGCCGGCCGTGCCGCGCAGATGGCGGAGCGCGAGGGCGTCGACGTCCGCTACTACTCGGTGATCTACCAGGCCATCGAGGAGATCGAGGCGGCCCTCAAGGGCATGCTCAAGCCGGAGTACGAGGAGGTCGAGCTCGGCACCGCGGAGATCCGCGAGGTCTTCCGCTCGTCCAAGCTCGGCAACATCGCGGGTGTCCTCATCCGTTCCGGCGAGGTCAAGCGCAACACCAAGGCCCGCCTGCTGCGCGATGGCAAGGTCATCGCGGAGAGCCTCAACATCGAGGGTCTGCGCCGCTTCAAGGACGACGTCACCGAGATCCGCGAAGGCTTCGAGGGCGGTATCAACCTCGGAAACTTCAACGACATCAAGATCGACGACGTCATCGCGACGTACGAGATGCGCGAGAAGCCGCGCGGCTGATCGACTGCCGCAGCGCAGTCTGATCCGCGTGGTCAGCGTCGGGGCCGGTCGACGGGGGAAATCCCGTCGATCGGCCCCGGCCGTTCCGTGTACGGTTCTTGTGTCCCTGCCAAGCGGTTGGCGGGGCCTCGACCCCGTACCGGCGGGACATCCGGACACACATGTATGTGGGGACTCTGTCCTTCGATCTGCTCCTCGGCGACGTACATTCGCTGAAGGAGAAACGCTCCGTCGTCCGCCCGATCGTCGCCGAGCTGCAGCGCAAGTACGCGGTGAGCGCGGCGGAAGTGGGCGGTCAGAACCTGCACCGGAGGGCCGAGATCGGTCTCGCGGCGGTGTCCGGCGACTGGAGCCATCTCACGGACGTACTGGACCGGTGCGAGCGCCTCGTCGCCGCCCGGCCCGAAGTGGAGCTGCTGTCGGTCCGGCGGCGGCTGCACGGCGACGATGATTGAACAGCAAGACAAGCCCAGGGAATGCCCGGGGATAAGGGAGACGGAGCAGTGGCCGACAACGCGCGGGCGAAAAGGCTGGCGGACCTCATCCGAGAGGTGGTTGCCCAGAAGCTGCAGCGCGGGATCAAGGACCCGCGGCTCGGAACGCACGTGACGATCACGGACACCCGGGTGACCGGTGACCTGCGGGAGGCCACGGTCTTCTACACGGTCTACGGCGACGACGAGGACCGCGCGGCCGCGGCCGCGGGCCTGGAGAGCGCCAAGGGCGTCCTCCGGTCGGCGGTCGGCCAGGCCGCCGGCGTGAAGTTCACGCCGACCCTCGCCTTCGTCGCCGACGCCCTGCCGGACAACGCGCGGGCCATCGAGGACCTGCTCGACAAGGCACGGATGTCCGACGCCAAGGTGCGGGAGGTCTCCGCGGGCGCCGAATTCGCCGGTGGCGCCGACCCGTACCGCAAGCCCGAGGACGACGACGCAGACGAGACGGACGGCGACGCCCGCGCATGAGCAAGAGCAGCACCACCACGCCGGACGGGCTTGTCATCGTCGACAAGCCGTCCGGCTTCACTTCGCACGACGTGGTGGCCAAGATGCGCGGGATCGCCAAGACCCGCCGCGTCGGGCACGCCGGCACCCTCGACCCGATGGCGACGGGTGTCCTCGTGCTCGGCGTCGAGCGCGCCACCAAGCTCCTCGGCCACCTCGCGCTGACCGAGAAGGAGTACCTGGGCACCATCCGCCTGGGGCAGGACACGCTCACCGACGACGCCGAGGGCGAGATCACCTCCTCGGCCGACGCCTCGAAGATCACCCGTGCTGAGGTCGACGCGGGCATCGCCAAGCTCTCCGGCGACATCATGCAGGTGCCGTCCAAGGTCAGCGCCATCAAGATCGACGGCAAGCGGTCGTACGCCCGCGCCCGCAAGGGCGAGGACTTCGAGATCCCGGCCCGGCCCGTGACGATCTCCGCCTTCACGGTGTACGACGTCCGCGAGGCCGTCGCCGAGGACGGCACGCCCGTCCTCGACCTGGTCGTCTCGGTCGTGTGCTCCTCCGGTACGTACATCCGGGCGCTCGCCCGCGACCTCGGCGCCGACCTCGGCGTCGGCGGTCACCTGACCGCGCTGCGCCGCACCCGCGTCGGCCCGTACAAGCTGGACTCGGCACGGACCCTCGACCAGCTCCAGGAGGAGCTGACCGTGATGCCGGTGGCCGAGGCCGCGGGCCGCGCCTTCCCGCGCTGGGACGTGGACGACAAGCGCGGCCGGCTGCTGCTCAACGGCGTCCGGATCGACATGCCCGAGGAGTACGCGGGGGCCGGCGCCGTCGCCGTCTTCGACCCGGAGGGCCGCTTCCTGGTCCTCGCGGAGGAGTCGCGCGGCAAGGCCAAGAGCCTCGCCGTCTTCGCGTGACGCGGTGAGACGTGGTGGAGCGGCGGACTTGAGGTCCGCCGCTCCACGATTTTCCCCACCGGTTTCCCCCACCGGTTTCCCCTACCGGTCGTCCCCCCACCGGGTTCCCCCACTAGAGGTGTGTCCACCGACGGCCGCCCATTCACCCCTTCGGGCAGGCGCTCGGAGTGAACCGCGGGGTCGCAAGGGGGCGCGTTCGGGCCGCGTTCTGTTCCGCTGATCACCCCCGACCTACGGTCGGAAGGGCGGGGGTGAGTGGGGAGGTTCGAGCATGGCGGGACGCGGCCCGCGGGCCAGGGGCACCGGACACGCCGGGGACACCGCGGACCCCGGGGGACCGGGCGGCGCCGCGGCCCCGCGCCCGGACCGGTCCCTGGTGCGGGTCTGCGACCTCGCCGGGCGCCCGCGCGGCACGGGCTTCGCCGCCGACGACACGGGCACGGTCGTCACCAGCCACGAAGCGGTCGACGGGCTCGCCCGCGTCGTCCTGCACGCGCCGGGCGAGCGCACCTGCGTGGTGCCCGCCGACGCGGTCGTGCCGCTGCCCGGCGCCGATCTCGCGCTCATCCGCACCGAGGGCCTCGGCCTTGCGCCCCTGCCGGTCGCCGCCCGGCAGGCCGTGCGCACCGGCAGCTACGTGCGGATCGCCGCACGCGGCTGGCGCGAGGCACGGGTCCTCGGCACGGCAGCGGTGACCTACACCGCCACGGACCGCTTCCACCTGGTGGGCGCCGCCCTGGAACTGGCCATCGGGACGGACGGCGCGGACGCGCTGCGGCTGGGCGGCGGGGCCGCGGGCGGCCCGGTCGTGGACGCCGCGTCCGGCGCCGTCCTCGCCGTCCTCGGGACAGCGCTGCTGCCGCAGGACCCCGGCCCCGCAGCCTCCGCAGGGGAGGGCGAGGACATCGGCCAGGACGTCTTCGCGCACCGCCCCGCGGGCTTCGCGGTGACGCTGCGGGACGCGGCCGCCGCCGACCCGGGCGGCCCGCTCGCCGAGCTCCTCGCGCGCAA
Source organism: Streptomyces sp. NPDC002564 (assembly GCF_042889645.1). NCBI lineage: Bacteria > Bacillati > Actinomycetota > Actinomycetes > Kitasatosporales > Streptomycetaceae > Streptomyces > Streptomyces sp. NPDC002564. The sequence continues at coordinate 1,471,751 of NZ_JBIARE010000001.1, forward strand.
CGCCGCGACCGTACCCGCCTACGCGGACGACCTGAACCTCGCGGGCGCCCTGGAGCTGACGGCCACATCGGCGGGCTGCGACGGGCCCCGCGCGCCTTCCCACGAGCCGGTCGAGCGGCCCGACGTCGCCGCCGCCTTCGCCGCCTTCACCGGCGGGCCCGCGCGCGTGCTCGGCCTCGTCGGCGACCCCGGCACCGGCCGCACGACCGAGCTGGCCGCCCTCGCCGCCCGGCGCGCCGAGGGCGCCCGGCCCGCGCCCACGCTGTGGCTGCGCGGCGCCGACCTGCGGGGCACGGACGCGTCCGTCGCCGACGCGGTGGAGCGCGCGCTGGACCGCGCGGGGCGCATCCTCGCGGCCTCGGACCCGGCCGGTGCGGGGGACGCGGGGGAGCGGGGCCTCGGGGACATCTCGGCGGGGCGCGTGGCCCGGCTCGTGCGCGACGCGGGACGGCCGCTGCTCCTGCTGCTCGACGGTCCCGAGGAGATGCCGCCCGTACTGGCGCACGGCCTCGGCGCGTGGAGCGCGGGCACCGATCGGTGGCTGCGGGACACCGGTGCCCGGCTCGTCGTGGCCTGCCGCGCGGAGTACTGGGAACAGGCCGGCACCCACTTCGACGCGGCGTCGCTGCACCCGGCGGACGGCGGCGCGGGGCTCCCCGGCTGCGTACGGCTCGGTGACCTGCCGCAGGCGCAGGCGGGTGCGGCCCGCGCGCGGTACGGCGTCCCGGACGACGTGCTCTCCCCGGCGGACGCCTGCCACCCGCTGACCCTGCGGCTGCTCTGCGAGGTGCGGGCCGCGCTGCCGGACGACCCGCCGCCGGGTGCGCCGGGGCGCGAGGACGTCTTCGCCGCCTGGCTCGACCTGATGTGCCTGCGGGTCGCCGTGCGGCTCGCGGCGGCGGCCGGCCTGCGCGGGAACGCCGTGCGAAGGCTCGCGGCGGCCGTGTCCGGGCAGGTCCACGAGGCGGCGAGGCGCTGCCTGGGACCCGGCCAGGGCGAGCTGGACCGGGCGGCCTTCGAAGAGGTCTTCCCGTGGGGCGCGCTGACGGGCGGCGCGGGCGGCGAGGAGTTCCGGGGCTGTACGGGGTGGGCGTCGGCCGTGCTCGCCGAGGGCCTGCTCGTACCGGCCGGGACCGGTTACCGCTTCGCGCACGAGGAGGTGGCCGACTGGATCCAGGGCATGCATCTGGACGTCGACGGCGCGCTCACCGCGCTGGTCCACCGCCACCTGACCCCGACGCGTCCCGCAGGGGTCCCGGAACAACGACGGCGCCCGGCCCGCCCGGTGCCGGTCCCGCGCCACCGCATCGGCCCGGTGATCGAGGCCCTGCTCCTGCTGGCCCGCCAGCGCGGCGCGGCGGAACTGGCCTCACGCCTGATCGCCCTGACAGACCCCCTGACGGCCACCCCGGGCGCCCCCACGGACCCCCTGACGGCTTCCCCGACTGCCCTTACGGACCCGCCGGCCGACCTCACGGCTTCCCCGACCGTCCCTACGGGCCCCCCGGCCGAGCTCACGGACACCCTGACGGACCCTACGGACCACCCGGCCGCCCCCACGGACCACCCGGCCGCCCCCACGGACCCCCTGACGGCCTCCCCGGTCCACCCCACGGACACGCGCGCCACCGAGCAAGGCTCCGCGGACACCCGCCCCGCCGCGTTCGGGCCGGGGGAGTGTCGGCCCGCGGACTCTGGGCCGACCGGGCCCCGCCCCGGGGACTCCCGGCCCCCCGAGCCCCACGCCGCCGCCCCCGAACCCGTCGAGCCCCGCGCCGCCACCCCCGGACCCGCCACCCCCCGCCCCGACCCGCAGGACGCGGTGAACGGTGATGCCGTCTGGTGGGCCCGGCGGTTGGTGCGGGAGGTGTTGTCGCGGGTTCCCGATGCCACCCCGTACCTCGCCGTGCTCGAACCGCTCGCCGAGCGGGGCGTGTTCGGCACCGGCTTCTGGCTGGGACTGCCGCTCGCCGAGGCCGACCGGTTCGCGCTGCTGCGGCGGCTGGTCGTGCACGACGGACCGCCCGGTGCCCCCGGCCGCTGCCTCGACGCAGTCGCCGGGCTGCTGATCGCCGACCCGGCGCCCGTACAGCGACACCTCGCCCAGTGGTTCGCCGACGAGCGCCCGCTGGACGCCGCGCCGCACGCCACCGTCGCCTCCGCCGCCCAGGCACTGCTGCACACCCACCGGCACCGCGCCATGGACGCCCTCACCGAGGCCCTCGTCGACTGCGCGCACGCCCGCGGCGACGAACTCCTCGCCGCGCTAGCGGAGGAGGAGCCCTCCGCGGTCTGCCGCGCCGTCGACCGCTGGGCCCACGACGAGCGGCCCGCCCGCCGCGTCGCGGCCGCCGCCCACGCCCTGCGCGCGGCCCCGCACGCCAGGACCGGCGCCGACCGGGAGCTGCTGCGGTACACCGCCTTCGCGCTGCTCGGCCGCCCCGCCGACGACGCCCTGCACGGCGCCGCGCTCGCCCTGCTCGTCCACGACCCGCAGACCCGCTCCCGGCACCTGCCGCACGCCCTGCGCCGCTTCGTCGCCGGGGACCCCCGGCTGCCCGCGAGCGCCCTGGCCGCCGCCCTCGCCACCCACCCCGAGCCCGTCCTCGACGCCTTCCGCGCCCGGCTGCACGCGCCGGGACCGGCCGCGGCCGACGTCCTGTGCGGCCTCGCCGACGTGACCACGCCCGCCCTGGCCCGCCGCGTCGCCACCCTCGTGCACGACCTCCTGGAGGCCCGCCCCGAGGCGGCCGGACCCGCCGCCGCGTACATCGACCGGCGGCTCGACCACGGCCCCGACGTACGCGCCGTCCTCTTCCCCCTGGTGGCCGGGCTGCTGCACAGCCGGTACGTCCAGGTGCGGGCCGCCCTCGCCCCCGTGCTCGCCGCCCCCGGCACGCCCGCCTCGCGCACCCTGCGGGGCGAGCTGCTCGACGTCCTGCTCAGCCAGGAGCGGGACTGCGCCGTCCTGGAGAGCGTCCTGGACGCGGTGGCGCACGGCGTGGGGGAGTGCGGCGAGGACCGCACCCGTGAGCGCGTCCACCGCACCGGGCTGCTGCTGGTGCGCACCCCCGAGGGCGCCTCCCGCTTCGACCGGCGCCTGGTCGACCTGGCCCGTGGCCGCACCGGCTTCGCCGCGCTCCTCACCGGCTGGATCGCCGCCGCCCCGCAGGACTGGGCCGCCCTGGTCGGGCCCAGCGCCCGCCGCGTCATCGAGAACCTCGCGGGCGCGGTGCGCGTCCCCGCCTAGGGGCGGTCCGGAGGGCGGGCAACGGCTCGCCCGGCCCGGCCTGCGCCTTTCGGGCCGGGGACCGGCGGGGAGTGACCCCCGCCACTCCCTCCGGTGTGAGCCGCGACTCGTCGGCATGGCAGTCTTAGTCCTGCGCAATCGGCAAGGGGAACGTACAGATGTACGTGACGAATACGGGTTCGGCGAGGAGCAAAGAAGTGCAGCGCTGGCGTGGCTTGGAGGACATCCCCCAGGACTGGGGGCGCAGCGTCGTCACCATCGGTTCCTACGACGGTGTGCACCGCGGTCACCAGCTGATCATCGGGCGCGCCGTGGAGCGGGCCCGCGAGCTGGGCGTGCCCGCCGTGGTCGTCACCTTCGACCCGCACCCCAGCGAGGTCGTCCGCCCCGGCAGCCACCCGCCGCTGCTGGCCCCGCACCACCGCCGTGCCGAGCTGATGGCCGACCTCGGTGTGGACGCGCTGCTGATCCTCCCCTTCACCACCGAGTTCTCGAAGCTGTCGCCCGCCGACTTCGTGGTCAAGGTCCTGGTCGACAAGCTGCACGCGCGCGTGGTCGTCGAGGGCCCCAACTTCCGCTTCGGCCACAAGGCCGCGGGCAACGTGGACTTCCTGGCCGAGCTCGGCCGTACGTACGACTACGAGGTCGACGTCATCGACCTCTACGTGAGCGGTGCGGCGGGCGGCGGCGAGCCGTTCTCCTCCACGCTGACCCGGCGCCTGATCGCCGAGGGCGACATGACGGGAGCCGCGGAGATCCTGGGGCGCCCGCACCGCGTCGAGGGCGTCGTCGTCCGGGGCGCGCAGCGCGGCCGCGAACTGGGCTACCCCACGGCGAACGTGGAGACGCTCCCGCACACGGCGATCCCCGCGGACGGCGTCTACGCCGGCTGGCTGCACGTCGAGGGCGAGGCGATGCCCGCGGCGATCTCCGTCGGCACGAACCCGACGTTCGACGGCACCGAGCGCACGGTGGAGGCGTACGCGATCGACCGCGTCGGCCTGGACCTGTACGGGCTGCATGTCGCCGTCGACTTCCTCGCCTTCGTCCGAGGCCAGGCGAAGTTCGACTCCATCGACGCCCTCCTGGTCGCGATGGCGGACGACGTGAAGCGCTCCAGGGAACTGATCGAGACGGCACGAAACACCCAGCCCTGACACAGCGCCCCTGACAAAGCGCCCCTGACAAAGCCCCGAGGGGCGCTGTTCAGGGGCGCGGGGAACTGCGCGCCAAGCCCCCACCAAGGGCCACCCGAAGAGCACTCCCTAAGGCGCCCCGCCAGATCCCGCCCCGCCAGATCCCGTCCCGCCAGATCCCGTCCCGCCAGATCCCGTCCCGCGAGAGACCGTCCCGCCAGAGACGGCCCAGTGGCACGCGACCTGCGTCTCCCCACCCCCGGAGAGCACCGTCAGATCCTCCCCACGGCAGCGCTCCGCGACCCCCGCCCGCTCCGCCTCGCCCGAGGCGAGCACCTGGCAGCGTGCGTGAAATCGGCACCCGCCCGGAATCCGCGAGGGGTCCGGCGGCTCACCGGTGAGCACCACCGGATCCCCCGTCGCCTCCGGAAGCACCGACAACAGGGCCTGCGTATACGGGTGCTGAGGCGCCGTCAGGACCTCCTCCACCGTGCCGGTCTCCACGATCCGGCCCAGGTACATCACCGCCACCCGGTCCGCGATGTTCCAGGCGAGCCCCAGGTCGTGCGTCACCACCAGCGCGGAGAGCCCGAGCTCGTCGCGCAGCCGGAGCAGCAGCGCCAGGATCTCGCCGCGCACGGACGCGTCCAGGGACGCCACCGGCTCGTCGGCGACGATGAGTTCGGGCTCCAGGACGAGCGCGCCCGCGATGACGACCCGCTGGCGCTGACCGCCCGACAGCTCGTGCGGGTAGCGCAGGAAGAAGCGCTCCGGGGGCCGCAGCCCGGCCCGCGACAGCGCCCCCGCGACCGCCGCCCGCTCGTCGCCCGCGTACCCGTGGATGCGCAGCCCCTCCGCCACCGCGTCGTACACCGTGTGCCGCGGGTTGAGCGACCCGCTGGGGTCCTGGAGGACCAGCTGGACCCGCTTGCGGTAGGCCTTCAGGGCGCGGCTGGAGTAGTCCAGCGGCCGGCCGCCGAACGTCACCTTCCCCGAGGTCGGCGGCACCAGGCCGAGCAGTGAGCGGGCCAAGGTCGTCTTGCCGCAGCCGGACTCGCCGACCAGGGCGACGATCTCGCCGGCCTTGATGTCGAGGTCGACGCCGTCGACGGCCCGCGCGGTGGGCCCGCCGCGCCGCCCCGGAAAGGCGATGTGCAGGTCGGCGGCGGTCAGCAGCGCGCCGCCCGGCTCCTGAGTGGTCATGCGCGGTTCCTCTTCCCGGGGGCTGGGGGTCACGGCGTGCGCTCCGCCGCCGCGGGCGGGGACGTGGGCTGCGCCGGCAGCGGCGCGCCCGCGTGGACGCATGCCGCGCGGTGCTGCGGGCCCGCGTCCCGCAGGGCCTGGTCCTCCGTGGCGCAGGACTCGACGGCGACGGCGCAGCGGGGGTGGAAGGTGCAGCCCGCGGGGAGGGCGGACGGGTCGGGCGGGTCGCCCGGCAGGCCGCGCGGGGCGAACCGCGACGCCACGTCGCCGATGCGCGGGAACGCCGCCGACAGGGCCTTCCCGTAGGGGTGCCGGGCGTTCTCGTAGACCTCCGAGGCGGGGCCCTCCTCGACGACGCGGCCCGCGTACATCACGGCGAGCCGGTCGCAGGTGTCGGAGAGCACCGCGAGGTCGTGGCTGATCATCATCAGGCCCAGGTCCTGCTCGGCGACGAGCTGTTCGATCAGCCGCAGGATCTGCGCCTGGATCATCACGTCCAGGGCGGTGGTCGGCTCGTCCGCGATGATCAGCCGGGGGTCGCAGGCGAGGGCCATCGCGATCATGACGCGCTGGCGCTGGCCGCCGGACAGCTCGTGCGGATAGGCGTCCGCGCGGGCGGCGGGCAGCCCCACGTGTTCCAGGAGCTCGCCGACCTTCTTCTTCGCGCCCGCCTGGGTGGCCTTCTTGTGCAGCAGGATCGGCTCGGCGATCTGGTCGCCGACGCGGTGCACGGCGTTCAGCGAGTGCATCGCGCCCTGGAAGACGATCGAGGCGCCCGCCCAGCGCACCGCGCGGACCCGCCCCCACTTCATGGCGAGCACGTCCTCGCCGTCGAGCAGGATCTCGCCGGACACCTTGGCGCCCGCGGGCAGCAGCCGCAGCAGCGCCAGCGCCAGCGTCGACTTGCCGCAGCCCGACTCGCCGGCGACGCCGAGCTTCTGGCCCGCGTCGACGTGCAGGTTGACCCCTCGGACGGCGGCCGCGCCGTTCGCGTACGTCACCTCCAGGTCGCGCACGTCGAGCAGCCGGAACCCTTCGGTCGCGGTGTCCGGGCCGGGCGCCGGCGCCTGGTGTTCGTCTCGCTGTACGTCGTTCAACGGGTGGCCCCCAGCCTGGGGTTGAGGACGGATTCCACGGCGCGGCCGCACAGCGTGAACGCCAGCGCGACGATCGCGATGGCGAGGCCGGGCGGTGCGAGGTACCACCAGTGGCCCGCGCTGACCGCGCCCGCCTCGCGCGCGTCCTGCAGCAGACCGCCCCACGACACGCTCGTCGGGTCGCCGAGGCCGAGGAACGCGAGCGTCGCCTCGGTGAGGATCGCGCCGGAGATGACGAGGGTGGTCTGCGCGAGGACCAGCGGCATGACGTTGGGCAGCACGTGCCGGGCCATGATGTGCCCGTGGCCGCCGCCGAGCGCCTGCGCCCGCTCGATGTAGGGGCGGGACTCCACCGCGAGCGTCTGCGCACGGACCAGGCGTGCCGTCGTCGGCCAGGTCGTCACCCCGATCGCCAGGATGATCGTCCAGATCGAGGCGGACATCACCGCGGCCAGCGCGATGGCGAGGACCAGGGTCGGCATCACCAGGAACCAGTCGGTGATGCGCATGATCACCGTGGCGTACCAGCCCTTGAAGTGGCCCGCCGTGATGCCGACGAGGGTGCCGATGGCCACCGACAGCACGGCGGCGAGCAGCCCCACGGTCAGCGACATGCGCGCGCCCCACACCAGCAGGCCCAGCAGGTCGCGCCCGAACTGGTCGGTCCCCAGCGGGAATTCACCGCTCGGCGACTCCATCGGCTTGCCCGGCGCCGCCGTCACGCTCTGCGCGTCCGAGCCGACGAGCAGCGGCGCGAGGATCGCGGCGAGTCCGATCAGGACGAGCACGGCGAGCCCGAGGACCCCGGCCCGGTGCGTGCGGTACTCCCGCCAGAAGCGGGCGACGGAGTGCCGGCGGCGGGTCCGGGCCAGCGAGCGTGCGCTCTTGGCCGCGGGTACCGCCGGGGTGGTCGGTGCGGATTCGGTCGTCATCGGCCCACCCGGGGATCGAGCAGCGGATAGATCACGTCGGCCAGGGTGTTCATCAGGATCACCGCGACGGAGAACACGAAGAACAGCCCCTGCACCAGCGGCAGGTCGGGCACGCTCAGCGCCTGGTAGAAGAGCCCGCCGAGGCCCGGCCAGGAGAAGACGGTCTCGACGAGGATCGCGCCGGCCACGACCGTGCCGAGGTTCACGAACATCAGCGTCACGGTCGGCAGCATCGCGTTCGGCACGGCGTGCCGGCGGCGCACCAGGTCGTCGCGCAGCCCCTTGGCGCGGGCGGTGGTCAGGTAGTCGCTGCCCATCTCGTCGAGCAGCGAGGAACGCATGACCAGGAGCGTCTGTGCGTACCCGACGGCGACGAGCGTGATGACGGGCAGCACCATGTGGTGCGCGACGTCGAGGACGTACGCGAAGCCGGTCTCGCCGCCCGACTCCAGACCGCCGGTGGGGAACATGCCGGGGATCGGCCCGATGCCCACCGAGAAGGTGATGATCAGGAGGAGGCCCAGCCAGAACGACGGCACCGAGTACAGGGTCAGCGCGAGCCCGGTGTGGAAGCGGTCCCCGAGCCGGCCGTTGCGCCAGGCGGTGCGCGTGCCCAGCCAGATGCCGATGAGCGTGTAGAGGACGTACGCCGTTCCGGTGAGCAGCAGCGTCGCGGGGAGAGCGTCCGTGATCTTGTCCAGCACGGGAGCGTGGAACTGGTACGACGTGCCGAAGTCGCCGCTCAGGACGTTGCCGGTGTAGTCCCAGAACTGGGCCATCACCGGCTTGTCCAGGCCGAACTCCTTGCGCATCGCGGCCAGTTGCTCGGACGAGACGCGCTTGCCGCCCGTCATCTGCTTGACCGGGTCACCGGGGATCAGCCGGAACAGGAAGAAGCTGGTGACGAGCACGGCGAACAGCGACACGACCGCGCCGCCGAGCTTGCCCGCCACATAGAGGAGGTAGGCGCGGGTGTTGCGGGCGCGCGGCCCGCGGGCCGACGCCGGCCCGGCCGGGGCCGGGTCGCCGTCGGCCCCGGGGCCCAGCGGGCCCTCGGTGTCGAGCAGGGCGGGATTGCTGTCAGCGGTCATGCGTTACTCGCGGTCCTCTGCGGTCGAACGGCGGCGCAGGGCGAACAGGACTCCGCCGCCCACGAGCACCACCGCGGCAGCGGCGATACCGATGATGACACCGGTCGAGCTGCCGTCCTTGGAGGAACTCTTCCCATCCGCGGGAACGGCCGACCACCAGCTCCAATATCCGTCCTGGCCGTAGATGTTGCCCGCGGCCGTCGGCATGGTGGTGATGGACTTGATCTGGTCGGTGCGGTAGGCCTCGACGGCGTTCGGGTACGCGAGGACGTTCATGTACCCGGAGTCGTACAGCCAGGACTCCATCTGCTTGACGATGCCGGCACGCTTGGCGGGGTCGTACTCCGCGAGCTGCTTGTCGTACAGGTCGTCGAACTTCTTGTCGCAGATGAAGTTGTCGGTGGCGGCGCTCTCCTTGGCCTTCTCCGGCAGCGCGGGGCAGGTGTGGATGCCGAGCACGAAGTCCGGGTCGGGGTTGACGGACCAGCCGTCGAACGCCAGGTCGTACTCGCCCGCGTACCAGGGCACCGAGACGTCGTCGAGGCAGTTGACCTTCAGCCCGATGCCGAGGTCGCCCCACCACTCCTTGAGGTACTTGCCGACCGCCTTGTCGTTGGGGTCGGTGGCGTGGCACAGGATGCGCAGGTCCAGCGGCTTGCCGTCCTTGCCGACGCGCTTGCCGTCGCCGTTCTTCTGGTAGCCCGCCTCGTCGAGCAGCCGGGCCGCCCGCTTCGGGTCGTAGGACAGCTCCTGGTCGGCGGAGGGCTTCCAGGCGTAGTCGGAGAAGCGCGGCGGAATGTAGCCCGCGCCCTCGACGGCGTGCCCCTGGAAGACCTTGTCGACGATGGCCTTGCGGTCCACGGAGAGGAACAGCGCCTGGCGCACCTTCTTGTCGAGCAGCGCCGGGTTGCCGTCACCGAACTTCTTGCCGTCGCGCGTCTTGGCGCCCGGGTTGGTCGCGAGGGCGAAGAAGCGGCGCCCCGGCCCCTCGTTGACCTTGATGTCGTCCTCGTTCTTGAGGGACGCGGCCTGGGCGGGGGTGAGTGCGGGCTGTCCGGCGACGAAGGACACCTCGCCCTTGCGCAGGGCGGAGACGGCGGCGTCCTGGTCCTTGTACGTCTTGAAGACCAGCTCGTCGAACTTCGGCCGACCGCGCCAGAAGTCCTTGTTGGCCTTCAGCTTCACGTACTGGTCGACCTTGTAGTCCGTCAGGGTGAACGGCCCGTTGCCGACGACCGGGAAGTCCTTGTCGTTGTTGAACTTCGAGAGGTCGTCGACCTTCTCCCAGACGTGCTTGGGGACGATCGGCACGTCCAGGGCAGCCATCGTCGCCTGCGGCTTCTTCAGCTCGATGACCAGCTTGGTGGGGCTCGGCGCGGTCACCTTCTTGAAGTTGGTGACGAAGTTGGAGTTCGCGGTGGCGGTGCCCTCCTTGGACATCACCTTGTTGAATGTCCAGGCCGCGTCCTCGGCCGTCGCCTTCTTGCCGTCCGACCACTTCGAGTCGCCCCGAATGGTGTACGTCCAGGTCAGCTTGTCGGCGGAGGGCTCCCACCGGGTGGCGAAGCCGGGGATCGCCTTGTTGTCCTTCGCGTCGTAGTTCGTCAGGTACTCGTACGTGAGGCGGTGGACGCTGGTGCTGAGCAGCCGCTGGGCGAGGAAGGGGCTGAGCGAGTCGACGCTCTGCGCGACGGCGACGGTGAGCACCTTCTTGCCGTCGTCCTTGGCCTGCGCCTGCTGCGGGGCCGGGTTGAGCGGCGTGGCGAGACCGGCCGTCAGGGTGAACGCGGCGGCTCCACCGGCGAACAGGACCCGGCGGCGGTGGCGGTCGCGGGGGCGGGCTCTGTGCGGCGCCGCCGACTTCGGTACTGCTGCTCTGCCGTGCTGATCTTGTGTGTCCATGGGTCGGTGACCTCGCGTCATCGCTTGCACAGGGATGGCTGGTTGCACGCTGGTGGATCAAGGAACGTCAGCTGGTTGATGTGTGTTTACCAGCGCCAGTCTGCGCGCGTCAACGGCGGGTGAACCCCATGTGGCCTGCGGAAATAACGAGTTGACCGGGATTTCATCCGCATTGGTCAAGACCACTGACGCATGGCTGGTGAGGGCGTGGCGGCTGAGGCGGGGGCGACCTGACCTGGCGACTACGCCAAGCCGGTGACATGCCCGTGGGCCCGCACCGGAGAACGGTGCGGGCCCACGGGGGAGTCGTCTTCTCGTGTTACTGCTGGGGCGGCTGAGGCTCCCCGCCCTGGAACGGCGCGCCCGGCTGGAACGGCGCCCCGGGCTGCGGTTGGGGCTGGGGCTGGGGCTGGGCGGGCGGCTGTGCCTGGGCCTGATTCTGCGGGGGCGTCTGGCCCTGCGGAGGTGCTTGCCCCTGCGGGGGCGCCTGCCCCTGCCAGCCCTGCGGAGCGCCCGGCTGCTGCGGATAGGGCTGCTGACCCGGCGCGGGCTGCTGCTGCCCGGGCGCGGGCTGCTGGGGGACGTACGGCTGCGGCTGCCCCGGGTAGGGCTGCCCGCCCGGCTGGGGCTGGGGCTGCTGTCCCGGGTGCGGCTGCGGCTGGGCCTGCGCGGGCACCTGTCCGCCGTACGGCTGCCCCTGGACTCCCGGCATCGGCGGGGCCATGTGCGGCGGCGGGTTCCCGTCCGACGTCCACAGCCCTTGCTGCTGCTGGGCCCGTACGAAGTCCTCGGCGACCAGCGCGGAGAGGTTGAAGTACGCCTCCCGCACCTTGGGCCGCATCATGTCGAGGTCGACCTCCGCGCCCGCCGCGAGGTGCTCGTCGAAGGGGATGACGACGACGCCCCGGCACCGCGTCTCGAAGTGCGACACGATGTCGTCGACCTTGATCATCTTGCCGGTCTCGCGCACCCCGGAGATGACGGTCAGCGAGCGCGAGACCAGGTCGGCGTACCCGTGCGCGGACAGCCAGTCCAGCGTCGTGGACGCGCTGCTCGCACCGTCGACGGACGGCGTGGAGATGATGATCAGCTGATCGGCGAGATCGAGCACCCCGCGCATCGCGCTGTACAGCAGACCCGTACCGGAGTCGGTCAGGATGATCGGGTACTGCTTGCCGAGGACGTCGATCGCGCGCCGGTAGTCCTCGTCGTTGAAGGTCGTCGACACGGCCGGGTCGACGTCGTTCGCGATGATCTCCAGACCTGACGGCGCCTGCGAGGTGAAGCGCCGGATGTCCATGTACGAGTTGATGTACGGGATCGCCTGGACGAGGTCACGGATGGTGGCCCCGGTCTCGCGCCGCACGCGGCGGCCGAGCGTTCCTGCGTCGGGGTTGGCGTCGATCGCGAGGATCTTGTCCTGCCGCTCGGTGGCGAGGGTGGAGCCCAGGGCGGTGGTGGTCGTCGTCTTGCCCACACCGCCCTTGAGGCTGATGACGGCGATCCGGTAGCAGGAGAGCACCGGGGTCCGGATCAGCTCCAACTTCCGCTGCCGCTCGGCCTCTTCCTTCTTGCCGCCGAGCTTGAACCGCGAACCGCCGCCCGACGGACGGCTGCTCCTCGTCTTCGGCTTGGTGTTGCGCAGCAGCCGGTCGGAGGACAGCTCGACGGCGGCGGTGTAGCCGAGCGGGGCACCGGGGTTGGTGCGCTCGCGCTGATCGGGCTGCACGGGCTGCGGCCAGGCGGTACCGGTACGGGGGTCGACGGGCGGCTGCCCGGGCTGACCCGCGTGCGCGGGCGGGACCGGCTGGACCGGCTGGCCCTGCGGTGCCTGCTGCTCCTGCTGAGGGGGCTGCGGCTGGGGCTGTGCGGGCTGCTGCGGGACCTGCGGCTGGGGAGCCTGTGCCTGCGGGTGCGCGGGCTGCTGGGGGAATCCGTAGCCACCGGCCTGGGCGGGCTGCTGCGGGTACCCGTATCCGCCGGCCTGCGCGGGCGGCTGCTGCGCGTACGTCTGCTGCGGCGGCACGGCGGCCTGCTGCTGGGGAGGCGGCTGCTGGCCGGGAGCGGGTGCGGCCTGGACCGGCTGCTGGCCGTGCGGCGCGGGCGGCTGCGGGAACCCGTAACTGCCGCCCTGCGCGGGCGGGTTGGGGGCACCCGGAACGGGCGCGGAGTGCTGGGCGGGCGGCGCCGGGGCGAAGGGCGCGCCGGGTGCCGCGGGCGCGGCCTGCTGCGGGAAGCCGTGGCCTTCCGCCGGGGTCGGCGGCGCGGGCGTCCCGGCGGCCGGTGCGGTGGTGGCGGGCCAGGCGCCCGGCGCCGGCTGCGGAGCCTGCGGCTGGACCGGCGCGGGCGGCTGCGCCTGCACCGGCGCGGGCTGCGCCGGGGGAGGCGTCGGCTGGTGGCCGGGCCACTGCGGGGCCGAGGTCGGGGCGGCGGGCCGGAACGCGGGCGGCAGCGGCGGCAGGCCGTCCTGCGGCGCGGGCGGCGGCGGGGTCCACGACGGCGGCACGGCGTCCTGCACGTCGGGGGCGGGCACGGCGTCCTGGGGCGCGGGGGCGGGGAGGGGCGCGGCGTCCCCGGCGGTCCGCTCCTCGGCGTCCCGCACGTCCTTGACGCCCCTGACGCCCTTGACTTCCTCCGAGGTGACGTCGTCGACGTCAGCACCGCCAGCGGACGGGTCCTCGGGCTCAGCGACGGACACAGGTGCCTCGGCCGCGGCGGTCCGCTCCTCGATCTCCCGCTTGAGCGCGTGGGCGGAGAACCGCATGGTGGCGCCACTCTCAAGATCACCACTGCCGAGGCTGCCGTCGCTGACGGGAGCGACAGGGGTGACGGGGGTGACAGGGGTGACGGGCTCGGCCGGCTCCACCGGCGCGGGTGCCTCGACGGGTTCCGCGGGCTCGACGGGCTCCACCGGCGGCGCGGGGGCGGGCGGCTCGACGGGGGCGGCGGGCGCCTCCGGCAGGGAGAACGTGACCGGCGCCACGGGCTCGACGGGCGATTCGGACGCGGGCGGCTCCACCGGAGCGACGGGCGCCACCGGCGCGGAGAACCTGACCGGCTCGACCGGCCCCGCCGCGGGCTCGACGGGCGTGAACAGCTCAGCGGGCCCGGTGGCCGCGACGGGCTCCCGGGGCTCCGCGGGCTCGGCGGGCTCCACGGGCTCCACGGGCTCAGCGGACGCAATCGGCTCGACGCCCCCGGCACCGGCAGCAGCCGGAGCCTCGGCCTCCCCGTTCCCTTCGCCGGCGTCGGCACCGGCGTCGGCACCGGCAGTGGCCTCGGCATCGGCCCAGGCGTCGGCCCCGGCCTTGCCCCTGGCCTCGGCCAACGCATCGACCTCGCTCTTCGGCACGACCCCCGTGACGTGCACCGACGCCGCGGGCCCGGCAAGCGCCCCGCTCCAGTCGGCGGCGCCACCCCCCGTGGCCACCGGCGGAACGGCGGACTGCGCGTCGGCATCGACATCGCCGGTCCGCGCGTCCCGCACCTCTGCCTCCCGCACCTCCTGCGCGTCGGGCCCCGCACCCCGCTCGTCATCCCGCTCGTCATCCCGCTCGTCGGGAGTCGCGGGCTGGAAGCCGCTGCCCACGGGCAGCTTCGGTACCCCGCCGGGCAGACCCGCCGACGGCGGATTGACGGGCAGCGGCGGAGGCGGCGGCGCGGAGAAGGACGGCATGGCGACCGGCGGCGGGACCGGGGCGTCCGGAGCGGGATCCACCGCCTCCGAAACGGGCTCGGCGGGCGCGGACGCAGGGGGAGCGGAGGGGACGGCTGGAGCGGAAGGAGTACTGGGAGCAGAGGGAGCAGGAGGAGTAGAAGGAGCGGAAGGAGCAGAAGGTGCGGACACGGGCGCCGCCGAAGGCGTCTCACCCGCACTGCCCGAAGCGTTCTGCGTGTACCAGGCGGGCGGCGCGTAGTCGATGGTGAACTCGCCGGTCGTCTCGGCAGCGGACTCCGCGTCGGACTGATCATCGACCGGTGAGTCCCAGCCCCCGCGGATCTCGTCCCGATCGCTGTTCACAATGCCTCCTGGTGTGGTCGAGCACCCTCGTGCCGTGGTGGGGGGCGACCGTTCCTGTCGTCCGATCCGCCTGGCTCTCCCCGTTGAGGGACGCGCAGGAACCGCTCAAGGGTTCTGGCGTCGCGCCCTGTCCCAGCCTAATCACCAAAACCACCGGCACGGCAGGGCAGTCCACCCCACCGATGCTGTCCATTGCGTCACGCTCCGGCCGGGAGCGTTCCCCGTACATCGAAGAGGCCCGGACAAACCGTCAACCAGCGGAAATCAGGGGCGAATTCCAGCGAAAACGCGGAGTCGGCGACCACCTGCCGAGGGTCCGCGGGGTGGCCTTCCCACGCCCGCGGACCACGCGTCCGCACGCCGTCCGGCTACTCCGCCGGAAGGCCCCCGTTCCGCACCGAAGGCTCAAGATCGAACTCGCCGTCCCGGGCCCCGAGCACGAACGCCCGCCACTCCGCCTCGGTGTACCGCAGCACCGTCTCCGGATCGAGCGACGACCGCATGGCCACCGCGCCCGCCGGCAGGTACGCGATCTCCACCCGCTCCTCGTGCTCCTCCGTGCCCGGAGCGCTCTGCCACTCGACGCCGGAGATGTCGAGCGCGTAGAGCTCGTCCTTCTCGCGTTCCCTGCGTGCCTTGTCCTGCGCCTCGGTCATGGCGGAGCGGTCCCTTCACGACGTACGAAAGAGCTGTCCGGTCAGCCTACTGGCGGCATACCCCCCTGTTCAGGGGTTTCGCAGGCACACGGCGGGGCCCCCACGGAGCGACTGGTACCCTGTGTAACGACCGTCTTTGTGCGCACCCCCGAATCCCCGGGGATCCGGACCTGTCAACAGGACCGGACCCGACCTGGGACCGGGCGCGCCCGGCGGATCATCACCGGCCTCCCGAGTCACGGAAGCCCCCCTGAGATGTAGACCAGGGGCACTCGGAGGCACTCGAAGACATCACGAGGAGTACGCGTGTCGCTCGACGCCGCTACGAAGAAGCAGATCATGACCGAGTTCGGCCAGAAGGAGGGCGACACCGGCTCCCCCGAGGTCCAGGTGGCGCTTCTCTCCCGCCGTATCTCGGACCTGACCGAGCACCTCAAGACCCACAAGCACGACCACCACTCGCGTCGTGGTCTGCTGATCCTGGTCGGTCAGCGCCGCCGCCTGCTGCAGTACCTGGCCAAGAAGGACATCCAGCGCTTCCGTGCCCTGGTTGACCGCCTCGGCATCCGCCGCGGTGCCGCGGGCGCCAAGTAAGACATCGTGAAGGGAGCGGTTCCCACTCGAAGGGGGCCGCTCCCTTTGCTGTACATGCGCGGTGTCACCGACGCTTTGTAGTCTGGTGACACAAGCACGTCCCCCTGGGCAGGGATCGGACACGACCCCCGGCCCCGGGCGACACAGGAACGACCCCCACGAGGGAGAGGCGCACCCAGCCGCCGCCGGTCCTCGGTAGTGGCCCCCGGGTACATCCCCGGGTGCTTCGATCGAAGACCGGCCCGCACCCACGGCGCGCTTCTCCGCCCAGTCCCGGTCCACGAAGGGCAGACGGGACGCCGCTCCCGGGCCACACGGGCCCTGGAGCGAGAAGACGAAACGTAGACACGTAGGAGAACAGTGGAGAACGAGACCCACTACGCCGAGGCCGTCATCGACAACGGCACGTTCGGCACCCGCACCATCCGCTTCGAGACGGGCCGCCTGGCCAAGCAGGCCGCCGGCTCCGCCGTGGCGTACCTGGACGACGACACCATGGTGCTGTCGGCCACCACCGCTTCGAAGAAGCCCAAGGACCAGCTCGACTTCTTCCCCCTCACGGTGGACGTCGAGGAGCGGCAGTACGCTGCGGGCAAGATCCCCGGCTCCTTCTTCCGTCGTGAGGGCCGGCCCTCCGAGGACGCGATCCTCACCTGCCGCCTGATCGACCGCCCGCTGCGCCCCTCCTTCAAGAAGGGCCTGCGCAACGAGATCCAGATCGTCGAGACGATCATGGCGCTCAACCCCGACCACCTGTACGACGTGGTCGCGATCAACGCCGCCTCCTGCTCCACGCAGCTGGCCGGCCTGCCCTTCTCCGGCCCGATCGGCGGCACCCGTGTCGCGCTGATCAAGGGCCAGTGGGTCGCGTTCCCGACGCACACCGAGCTCGAGGACGCCGTCTTCGACATGGTCGTCGCCGGTCGCGTCCTGGAGGACGGCGACGTCGCGATCATGATGGTCGAGGCCGAGGCCACCGAGAAGACCATCCAGCTGGTGAAGGACGGCGCCGAGGCCCCGACCGAAGAGGTCGTCGCCGCCGGTCTGGAAGCCGCCAAGCCCTTCATCAAGGTCCTCTGCAAGGCCCAGTCGGACCTCGCCGCCAAGGCCGCCAAGCCCACCGGCGACTTCCCGGTCTTCCTGGACTACCAGGACGACGTGCTCGAGGCCCTGACCGCCGCGGTCAGGACCGAGCTCGCCCAGGCGCTCACCATCGCCGGCAAGCAGGAGCGCGAGGCCGAGCTGGACCGCGTCAAGGAGATCGCCGGCGAGAAGCTGCTCCCGCAGTTCGAGGGCCGCGAGAAGGAGATCTCCGGTGCCTACCGCGCGCTGACCAAGAAGCTGGTCCGCGAGCGCATCATCAAGGACAAGGTCCGCATCGACGGCCGTGGCGTCACGGACATCCGTACGCTCGCCGCCGAGGTCGAGGCCATCCCGCGCGTGCACGGCTCGGCGCTGTTCGAGCGTGGCGAGACCCAGATCCTGGGCGTCACCACCCTCAACATGCTCCGCATGGAGCAGCAGCTGGACACCCTCTCCCCGGTGACCCGCAAGCGCTACATGCACAACTACAACTTCCCGCCGTACTCCGTCGGCGAGACCGGCCGCGTCGGCTCCCCCAAGCGCCGCGAGATCGGCCACGGCGCGCTCGCCGAGCGCGCGATCGTGCCGGTCCTGCCGACGCGCGAGGAGTTCCCCTACGCGATCCGCCAGGTGTCCGAGGCCCTCGGTTCCAACGGCTCGACGTCCATGGGCTCGGTCTGCGCCTCCACCATGTCGCTGCTGAACGCCGGTGTGCCGCTGAAGGCCGCCGTCGCCGGTATCGCCATGGGCCTGATCTCCCAGGAGATCGACGGCGACACGCACTACGTCGCCCTCACCGACATCCTCGGTGCGGAGGACGCGTTCGGCGACATGGACTTCAAGGTCGCCGGTACGAAGCAGTTCGTGACCGCGCTGCAGCTCGACACCAAGCTCGACGGCATCCCCGCCTCGGTCCTGGCCGCCGCGCTGAAGCAGGCCCGCGACGCGCGTCTGCACATCCTCGACGTGATGAACGAGGCGATCGACGTTCCGGACGAGATGTCCCCGAACGCGCCGCGCATCATCACCGTCAAGATCCCGGTGGACAAGATCGGTGAGGTCATCGGCCCCAAGGGCAAGATGATCAACCAGATCCAGGAGGACACCGGCGCCGACATCACGATCGAGGACGACGGCACCATCTACATCGGTGCCGCCGACGGCCCGGCCGCCGAGGCCGCCCGCGCCACGATCAACGGCATCGCCAACCCGACCATGCCGGAGGTCGGCGAGCGCTACCTGGGCACCGTCGTGAAGACGACGACCTTCGGTGCGTTCGTGTCCCTGCTCCCGGGCAAGGACGGTCTGCTGCACATCTCGCAGATCCGCAAGCTCGCCGGCGGCAAGCGCGTGGAGAACGTCGAGGACGTCCTCGGTGTGGGCCAGAAGGTCCAGGTCGAGATCGCCGAGATCGACTCGCGCGGCAAGCTCTCCCTCATCCCCGTCATCGAGGGTGAAGAGGACGACGACAAGAAGGACGACACCGACAAGTGACGTCGCGTAGCACCACGACGACGGCCCGCACCTCCTCGGAGGCGCGGGCCGTCGCCCGTACCCAAACCCTCATCAAGGGCGAGAACGGCATCGGCACCGTCCGCAGGACGACCCTCCCCGGCGGCCTGCGCGTCGTCACGGAGACACTGCCCTCCGTGCGCTCGGCGACCTTCGGCATCTGGGCCAACGTCGGCTCCCGCGACGAGACCCCGTCGCTGAACGGCGCCACGCACTACTTGGAGCACCTCCTCTTCAAGGGCACCAAGAAGCGCAGCGCCCTGGACATCTCCGCCGCGCTCGACGCGGTCGGCGGCGAGATGAACGCCTTCACGGCCAAGGAGTACACGTGCTACTACGCGCGCGTGCTCGACACCGACCTCCCCCTTGCCATCGACGTCGTCTGCGACATGCTGACGGGCTCCCGCATCCTCCAGGAGGACGTCGACGCCGAGCGCGGCGTCATCCTCGAAGAGATCGCGATGACCGAGGACGACCCGGGCGACTGTGTGCACGACCTGTTCGCGCACACGATGCTCGGCGACACCCCCCTCGGCCGCCCGGTCCTCGGCACCGAGGACACGATCAACGCCCTCACCGCGGACCGCATCCGCCGCTTCTACAAGAAGCACTACGACCCGACCCGCCTCGTCGTCGCCGCCGCGGGCAACGTCGACCACCACAAGGTCGTACGCCAGGTCCGCGCCGCCTTCGAGAAGGCCGGTGCCCTGCAGCGCACCGACGCCGTCCCGATGATCCCGCGCCAGGGCTCCCGCGCCCTGCGCACCGCGGGCCGCGTCGAGGTCATCAACCGCAAGACCGAGCAGGCCCACGTCATCCTCGGCATGCCGGGCCTGGCCCGCACCGACGACCGCCGCTGGGCCCTCGGCGTCCTGAACACCGCCCTCGGCGGCGGCATGTCCTCCCGCCTCTTCCAGGAGGTACGGGAGAAGCGCGGCCTGGCCTACAGCGTGTACTCGTACACGTCGGGCTTCGCCGACACCGGTCTCTTCGGCGTGTACGCGGGCTGTCGCCCCAGCCAGGTGCACGACGTCCTGAAGATCTGCCGCGACGAGCTCGACCAGGTCGCCCAGCACGGACTGACGGACGACGAGATCGGCCGCGCCATCGGCCAGCTCGCGGGCTCCACCGTCCTCGGCCTGGAGGACACCGGCGCCCTGATGAACCGCATCGGCAAGAGCGAGCTCTGCTGGGGCGAGCACATGTCGGTCGACGACATGCTGGCCAGGATCTCCGCGGTCACCCCCGACGAGGTGCGCGAAGTGGCCCGCGACGTGCTCGGCCACCGCCCGTCCCTGTCGGCCATCGGCCCGCTCAAGGACAAGCAGGCGGCCCGTCTCCACGACGCGGTCGCCTAGGCCGCCCGAGGGCCCAACTCCCTTAAGGAATGAAGGACATGAGCAAGCTGCGCGTGGCGGTCATCGGCGCCAAGGGCCGCATCGGCTCCGAGGCCGTGAAGGCCGTCGAGGCCGCCGACGACATGGAACTGGTCGCGGCCCTCGGCCGGGGCGACTCGCTGGAGACGCTCGTGGAGGCCGGCGCCCAGGTGGCGGTCGAGCTGACCCACCCCGACTCGGTGATGGACAACCTCGACCACTGCGTACGGCACGGCATCCACGCCGTCGTCGGCACCACGGGCTGGACCGACGAGCGCCTCGCCCGGCTGCGCGGGGCGCTGGCCGAGTCCCCGGGGACGGGCGTGCTCATCGCCCCGAACTTCTCCATCGGCGCGGTCCTCACGATGAAGTTCGCGCAGATCGCCGCGCCCTACTTCGAGTCCGTCGAGGTCGTCGAGCTGCACCACCCGAACAAGGCCGACGCCCCCAGCGGCACCGCCACCCGCACCGCCCAGCTCATCGCCGAGGCGCGCAGGGAGGCGGGCACCGCCCCGCAGCCCGACGCCACGACGACGGCCCTGGACGGCGCCCGCGGCGCGGACGTCGACGGCGTGCCGGTGCACTCCGTGCGCCTGCGCGGCCTCCTGGCCCACCAGGAGGTCCTCCTCGGCGGCGAGGGCGAGACCCTCACCGTGCGCCACGACTCGCTGCACCACAGCAGCTTCATGCCGGGCATCCTGCTCGGCGCGCGCCGCGTGGTCAGCACTCCGGGCCTCACCTTCGGCCTGGAAAACTTCCTGGACCTCGGCTGACCCGAGAGCTGAGAGACATGCGCGCGAAGATCACCTACGCCGTCACGGCTGCCGTCCTGGTCGTCTACTTCGTCCTGGTCGGCAGCCGCGGCGTGCTCCTCATCCGGCACGGCACCCTGCTCACCGTCACCTTCGGTGTCGCGGTGCTGATCCTGCCGGTCATCGGCGTCTGGTTCCTCTGGAAGAACACCCAGTTCGTCCAGCGCGCCAACCGGCTCGCCGCCGAGCTCGAGGCCGAAGGCGGCCTGCCCGTCGACGAGTTGAAGCGCACGCCCGGCGGCCGCATCGACCGGGACTCGGCCGACGAGGTCTTCGCCCGCCGCAAGGCGGAGACCGAGGACACGCCGGACGACTGGCGCTGCTGGTTCCGCCTCGCGGTCGCCTACCACGACGCCAGGGACACCCCCCGGGCGCGCAAGGCCATGCAGCGGGCCATCGCCCTGCACGCGGGCAGGCCGGTGAACGCCTAGCGGCGGACCGTGCGGACCGGGCGGATCAGGCGGTGGGCCGGTACTCGTCGGCCCACACCTCGATCGAGTCGGCCGCCCGGTTGAAGGCCTCGTGCCGGGCCAGGAAGTCGGCGTTGCGGTCGGTGAGCAGCGGCTGCGCCTCGGCCCGCTGGTCACGGCGTACGAGGACGAGGGCCTGCCCCTGGACCGTGCGGGGCAGCCCGAGCCAGCGCACCGGCTGCTGCGCGGTCCGTACGGCGGAGATCTGGGTCCACGGGACGGTCTGGGTCGTCACGAAGCCGACCCTGCGCAGCCCCTGGGCGCTCACCCAGGTGCCCATGCGCAGCAGCCGCAGGGCGCAGACGATGATGAGGGCCGCGAGGGCCGCGCAGATCGCGGCGCCCGCGAGGGAGTCCGCGAACGCGATGATCACCGCGGCGAACAGGACGAACGAGGCGAGCAGCAGCAGGAGCGCGGCGGCGCCCACCCGCCAGGGGCCCGGCCGGTACGGCCGACGCCAGTGATCGCGGTCGTCGAAGGGCAGCGCGGCGTCGTCCGCCACGTCGTCGAATGCGCGGTCCGCGGTCAGGAAGGGCAGGGGCACGGGCTGATCCTCACTCGATCCACACACATGGGCTGTGCCCGGTGAGGTTATCGAGCCGCGTCCCCTGCTACCACCCTTGGGGGTCCGGACGAGTCAGTGCCGGACGGTGACGCTCGGGACCAGGTCAGCGGCCGTCGGCTGCTTCGGACTGCTGGTGCTGAGCCGGTGACTGGTCGGCGGACATCGCGGGCATCCCGAAGAGCAGGGATCCCACCAGGCCGGCCACCACGGTGAGCCCGATGAGCGTACGGCCCATGATCTGGCCGGCCGATGCGCGCTCTCGGGGAGGGGGAGTGACGTTACTGCGGAACTTGTCGGCTTCGGCGATGAAGGCGAACGGGACGGGCTCTCGCCGACGGAACATGGGGCGCGCTTCTCCTCACGGGTCTCGAACGGAGCTCTGTGGACTCTGTTGTCTATAGAGACGCTGGAAACGCCCAAAAGGTGCCCTGTTTCGGCAAATTAGTCGAAGAATGTCGTGGCCGATCACCGAACGGCCGATGGCCGGACGGGAACCTGCCGCGGCCACACCTTCTGGACGCCTGTGTATGCGCCTGCCCGCCCTGTCACCCGCAAACCAACCCCATGAGCCCCTTCCGTGACCTCCGCACGGGCGGACGTGTGGCGCGATACGGCACTGATGTGCGGGTGCGCCGAGCGAAGTGTCCGTATTGCGGCACTTCGTGAAGTTCATCTAGCCTGATCAAACGGACCCGGCACTGCTTGAACCCCCGAGCAGGCAGTGCCGGGCTCCACACTTGTCAGGTCCGCTCACATCCCCCGAGGGGCGACCCCGCGCTGAGCAGCGAGTAGCGTGTTACCCATGGCTCCGACCTCCACTCCGCAGACCCCCTTCGGGAGGGTCCTCACCGCCATGGTCACGCCCTTTGCGGCGGACGGCGCACTTGACCTCGACGGCGCGCAGCAGCTCGCCGCCCACCTGGTGGACGCAGGCAATGACGGCCTGGTCATCAACGGCACCACCGGTGAGTCCCCGACCGTCAGTGACGCGGAGAAAAACGATCTCGTACGAGCCGTGGTGGACGCCGTCGGAGACCGCGCCCACGTGGTCGCGGGCGTCGGCACGAACGACACGCGCCACAGCATCGAGCTCGCCCGCGCCGCGGAGCAGGCCGGCGCCCACGGCCTCCTGACCGTCACGCCGTACTACAACAAGCCCCCGCAGGAGGGCCTGTTCCGGCACTTCACCGCGATCGCCGACAGCACCGGCCTGCCGGTCATGCTCTACGACATCCCCGGCCGCAGCGGCGTCCCGATCAACACGGAGACGATCGTCCGGCTCGCCGAGCACCCCCGGATCGTCGCGAACAAGGACGCCAAGGGCGACCTCGGCCGCGCCAGCTGGGCCATCGCCCGCTCGGGCCTCGCCTGGTACTCCGGCGACGACATGCTGAACCTCCCGCTCCTCTCGGTCGGCGCGTGCGGCTTCGTCTCCGTCGTCGGCCACGTCGTCACCCCGGAGCTGCGCGCCATGCTGGAGGCGCACCTCAGCGGCGACGTGCAGAAGGCCACGGAGATCCACCAGAAGCTGCTGCCCGTCTTCACCGGCATGTTCCGCACCCAGGGCGTGATCACGACCAAGGCGGCGCTGGCCCTCCAGGGCCGCCCCGCCGGCCCGCTCCGCCTGCCGCTGGTGGAACTGTCACCCGACGAGACGGCCCAGCTCAAGATCGATCTCGCCGCCGGCGGGGTACAGCTGTAACCACAGACTTCACAACTGAATACGCGAGACCCGCGGGCGCGACACATGCTGACTTCCGCCCGCACCCCACACAACAACTGCTCATGCACGAACGTCATGCGCGCCACGTGCCCCGGAGGTACGTGGCGTGCGTGGTGAGGAGAGTCTTTTGAGTCATCCGCATCCTGAACTCGGCGCTCCGCCGAAGCTCCCGAAGGGCGGCCTGCGGGTCACCCCGCTGGGCGGCCTCGGCGAGATCGGCCGCAACATGACCGTCTTCGAGTACAACGGTCGCCTGCTGATCGTCGACTGCGGAGTGCTCTTCCCCGAGGAGGAGCAGCCCGGAATCGACCTGATCCTGCCGGACTTCACGTCCATCAGGGACCGCCTCGACGACATCGAGGGCATCGTGCTCACGCACGGCCACGAGGACCACATCGGCGGTGTCCCCTACCTCCTGCGCGAGAAGCCGGACATCCCGCTGATCGGCTCCAAGCTGACCCTCGCGCTCATCGAGGCGAAGCTCCAGGAGCACCGCATCCGGCCGTACACGCTGGAGGTCGTCGAGGGCGACCGCGAGCACCTCGGCCCCTTCGACTGCGAGTTCGTCGCGGTCAACCACTCCATCCCGGACGCCCTGGCCGTCGCCGTCCGCACCCCCGCGGGCATGGTCGTCGCCACCGGCGACTTCAAGATGGACCAGTTGCCGATGGACGGCCGCCTCACCGACCTGCACGCGTTCGCGCGGCTGAGCGAGGAGGGCATCGACCTCCTCCTCTCCGACTCGACGAACGCCGAGGTGCCGGGCTTCGTCCCGCCGGAGCGGGACATCTCGAACGTGATCCGGGGCGTCTTCGCCGGCGCCCAGAAGCGGATCATCGTGGCGAGCTTCGCCAGCCACGTGCACCGCATCCAGCAGATCCTGGACGCCGCCCACGAGTACGGCCGAAGAGTCGCCTTCGTCGGCCGCTCGATGGTCCGCAACATGGGCATCGCCCGTGACCTCGGCTACCTCCGCGTCCCCGCGGGCCTGGTCGTCGACGTCAAGACGCTCGACGACCTGCCCGACAGCGAGGTCGTCCTGGTCTGCACGGGTTCCCAGGGCGAGCCCATGGCCGCGCTCTCGCGCATGGCCAACCGCGATCACCAGATCCGCATCGTCCAGGGCGACACGGTGATCCTGGCGTCGTCCCTCATCCCCGGCAACGAGAACGCGGTCTACCGCGTGATCAACGGCCTGACCCGCTGGGGAGCGAACGTCGTCCACAAGGGCAACGCGAAGGTGCACGTCTCCGGCCACGCCTCGGCCGGCGAACTGCTCTACTTCTACAACATCTGCAAGCCCAAGAACCTGATGCCGGTCCACGGCGAATGGCGCCACCTGCGCGCCAACGCCGAGCTCGGCGCCCTCACCGGCGTCCCGCACGACCGCATCGTGATCGCCGAGGACGGCGTCGTCGTCGACCTCGTCGAGGGCAAGGCGAAGATCGTCGGCAAGGTCCAGGCGGGATACGTCTACGTGGACGGCCTCTCCGTCGGCGACGTCGGCGAGCCCGCCCTGAAGGACCGCAAGATCCTCGGCGACGAGGGCATCATCTCGGTCTTCGTGGTGGTGGACTCCAGCACCGGCAAGATCACCGGCGGTCCGCACGTGCAGGCCCGCGGGTCCGGCATCGAGGACTCGGCGTTCAACGCCGTCATCCCGAGGGTCCAGGAAGTACTGGAGAAGTCGGCCCAGGACGGCGTGGTCGAGCCCCACCAACTGCAGCAGCTCATCCGCCGCACGCTGGGCAAGTGGGTCTCGGACAACTACCGCCGACGCCCGATGATCCTGCCCGTGGTCGTCGAGGTCTGACCCTCCCGATCACACCGGCTCCGGAGCGGGGCGCCTCGATTTGCATCGGGGCGCCCCGCTCCGTTAGGTTTACGGCTCCGCCAGCGAGGGAAGCCCCGAGCACGCACGTGCCTGGGACCGACCGAACGGGGCGGGAATTCCGACTCAGAATCTCTGATAAAGTCGGAGTCGCCGGAAAGGGAAACGCGAAAGCCGCAAGGCCTGAGCGGGAACCGGAAAGGCACCGAGGAAATCGGACACGAAAGAGTCTGATAGAGTCGGAAACGCAAGAACAAAAGAAACACCGAAGGGAAGCGCCCGGAGGAAAGCCCGAGAGGGTGAGTACAAAGGAAGCGTCCGTTCCTTGAGAACTCAACAGCGTGCCAAAAGTCAACGCCAGATATGTTGATACCCCGACTCACTCCGGTGAGTTGAGGTTCCTTTGAAAAAGTCCTGTACGGCATTTGTTCGTGCAGGCAGCACAGCGAGGACGCTGTGAACCGGGAGATTATTCCTCTCCCTGGTTCCGCTCTCGTGTGTGTCGTCCCGATTACGGGAAAACATTCACGGAGAGTTTGATCCTGGCTCAGGACGAACGCTGGCGGCGTGCTTAACACATGCAAGTCGAACGATGAAGCCCTTCGGGG